>NZ_JBHXAQ010000010.1:0-173281 GCF_042728755.1 Nocardia sp. NPDC060249 | reverse complement strand
GTCAGCCAGCATTTAGGCTGAAATGCCGTGAGCTGGGGTTATGTTGGCGGAATCAACCATGTGATGATTATGCACGACTATGCAAGCTCATTCATGAGCGGGTGTGACCGACTTCGCCTCCGGCGCCCCGATCAGGCGCGCGACCAGCGGAAACACCAGCACGGTCGTCGCGCCCGCAGCAACCAGGATCGAGGCGACATCAGCGGTCAGCAGGCCCGCCTGAGTGGCCACCTGGGTCACCGCGACGATGATCGGCAGGCCCGTCGCGGCATAGAGAGCCAATTCGACGCGCTCGCGCCCGGTCGGCAGGGTGTCCACGCGCGGCACGAACCGCTCGCTCAGCCAGACCGGCAACCCGCGGGCGATCGCGATGGTGACCACGAACCACAACCACAGCGCCGGATTCCGCCCGACCGCCGCCACATCGATGCCCATGCCCGACACCACGAAGAACACCGGGATCAGCAACCCGTACCCGATGGCCTCGAGCGAGAAGTCCACGTCCGGGTGCCCCGCCGCGATGAGCCGCCGCAGAATCATGCCCGCGGCGAACGCGCCGAGGACCACGTCCAGGTCGAAGACCTCGGCGACCACCATCAGCACCAACAGCAGCAGCACCACCCCGCGCACGGGCAGCTGCGAGGTGCCACCGCCCAGCCTCGCCAGCCCGGCGCCCAGATCCGGCATGCGGCCGAGCATTCGCACCGGCACGAATCCGACGACCACGGCCGCCACCACGAACATCACGACGACCACCACCGCGCTGCCCGCATCGCGACTGGTGAGCAGCACCGACATCGCCACGATGGGCCCCAGCTCGCCCACCGCGCCGTGCGTCATCACCGCCCGCCCCAGCCGTGAGTCGAGGATTCCCGCCTGCTTCAGAATCGGCAGCAGGGTGCCGAGCGCGGTCGAGGTCAACGCGATGGCGACCGCGACGCGCGTGCCGTTGGAGGTGTCGGTCGCCACCATGACGATCACGAACGCGAACAGCAGACACACGACCCACACGACCCACGCCGTCCGCCCCGAGCGGCCGCGCAGCAACTGCGGATCGAGCTCGTAGCCCGCCAGCAGGAACAGCATCCCCAGTCCCAGCTCGCTGACCAGATCGACCCCGCCGGCGCTGCTCGCCCACCCGAGCACATGCGGCCCGACCACCGCCCCGGCCACCAGCAGGATCACCACATCCGGCAGATACCCGCGCACCAGCCGCGACAGCAGCGGTGCCACCACCGCGATGAGCGCGATCCAGAACAGCGAGACGATCGGCGAGGGATCGCCGACACCCTCGGAAGCGAGCAGATCCATGCAGGTCATCGTGGCACAGCGGCCCGCCCGATCCCCGAAACCGCGCGCGGGCGATCGCTCACACCGGCCGCGGCGTGATCGGCAGCCGGTCGTCGGCAGCGCCCGGCTCCGGCAGTAGGTGGGCCAGCAGAAGCTTGATCAGCAGAACCGGTCCGAACCAGAGCAGGAAGGTGGGGACCGCGAGCACGGCTGCGGTGATCGCGACACCGAAGACGGTGGCGGCGAAGGCGACCGGGGTGCGGAGGCGGTATGGCGTCGAGGTGACCACTGCGGCGGCCGCGACGACGAACCCGTACATCGCGGCCGCCGTCCACCAGCCGAACCCGGGCACGACGAGAGCGAGCAGGAACGGCTGGCCGTGGATCGCCACGAACGCGAGGTGGTGGCGGGCGTCGCGGCCGGGCCGATGGAACCAGCGCTTCGCCGAGTCGGTCGCGTTCACCACCGCGCCGCCGAACAGGTCGAACCCGACCAGCGCGACCACGATGATCACCAGCGCGGATCCGCCGGCGTTTCGCGCCAGCAGACCGGCGGTCACCGCGCCCGCCAGCGCCGCCGAATAGCACAGGGCGGCTTCACTTCTCGTCGTGTTCGGGGCGATCAGCCGGTCGGTGATCGTCATCGCCGGATGCCTTCCACACAGATCTGCACGATGGGTTCGGCCAGGTCGACGAACCGCACCTGTTCGTCGGCGAGCCACTGCACCAGGCAGCCTTCGATCGCACCGACGATCACCGCCGCGTGCTCCGGCCCGAACCCCGCCCGCAACTGCCCGTCGGCGCCTGCCTCACGCAGCAGCTCGGCGATCGCCGCGCGGTATTCCGCGTACACGGCGGCCATGTCGATCGGGGTGCGCGCGGCCCACACATCCAGCAGCACGCGGGCGTGGTCGGGATGAGCGGCCAGCATCGCGACGGTCGCCCGGATGAGCGCGGCCAGCCGATCCAGCGCCGAACCGGTGCCAGGAGTCGCGAGCTGTTCCTGCGCGCGAGCGCGGTACTCGTCGAACGCCGCGGTCAGCAACTCCTCCCTGCTGCTGACCGCGAGGTAGACGCTGCCTTTCGCGACACCCGCCTCGGCCGCGACATCCTCGATCCGGGACGCGGCGAAGCCCTTGCGCGCGAACACCCGAACGGCCGCATCCAGGATTTCGGTGCGCCGGGCATTCACGTCCACTCTTTTCGGCATGCCACGATTATGACTGACCGGACAGTCATAATCAATCGTTCGCGCGGACGACTCAGTGCTTGCGGACGATGGTTTCGCCCTCGCCCGGCTTCCAGACGGTGATGTCGAGGTGGTCGTCGCCGGTTTCGACGGTGGAGGCGCCGGTGAGATCGGCCACGTAGAAGTGGTCGAACTTCTCGCCACGGATGTCGAAACCGCTGTCGTCGAACAGCTTTTGGGCGAAGCGAGCGTGGACGGCTTCGTCCTGGAGGTCGGTGACGGTGCCGAAGAGTTTCGCGTCGCCGTCGGAGACCATGGTGTCGACGGTGGCGGTGTGCAGACAGAAGCGTGGGTCGCGGGCGAGGTCGTCGAATTTTCGGGTGTTCGGCATGCCGGCCAAAATCAGCATGTCCTCGAAGACCATCGGCTCGATCGGGCTGATGCGGGGCGATCCGTCGGCGCGCAGGGTGGCGAGCATGCACAGTTTGCCGGTGGCCTGGTGCCTGCGCTGGAACAGGGCCGCGATGCTCGGTGCTTCTTCGGTGAACTGGCTCCACGTGGTCATATCTCGTACGGTACGACCCAACCTTGACATCTTGTGTCAGGTTTGGCGGCTAGTCTCGCGAGATGCGAGCAAGCAGGTTGGTGCAGTTGCTGCTCCTGTTGCAAGCCGGCGGCGGCGCGACCGCGAGTGAGTTGGCACGGGAGCTCGAGGTGTCGGTGCGCACGGTGTATCGGGACGTGGAAGCGCTCTCGGAGGCGGGCGTTCCGGTCTACAGCGAGCCGGGGCGCGGTGGCGGTGTCCGGTTGATCGACGGCTACCGCACCCGGCTCACCGGCCTCACCTCCGACGAAGCCGACGCCGTCCTGCTCGCCGGTCTGCCCGGCGCCGCCGCCGATCTCGGCCTCGGTACCGTACTGGCCACCGCCCAGCTGAAAATGCTCGCCGCGCTCCCGCCGGAACTGCGCGGCCGGGCCACCCGGATCGCCGAACGGGTCCACATCGACATGCCCGGCTGGTTCCAGCGCCCCGACGACACCCCCACCCTCGCCACGGTGGCCGACGCCCTCTGGCACGACCGCCGCCTCGCGATCACCTACCGCCGCCGCGACCGCACGGTGGAGCGGACTCTCGACCCACTCGGCCTGGTCATGAAGGCAGGCACCTGGTATCTGATCGCCCGCGACCACACCGACATCCGCTCGTACCGGGCGAGCCGCATCGCCACCGCCGTCCACACCGGCGATTCGTTCACCCGCCCGGCAACTTTCGACCTCGCCGAGCACTGGCAGTCCGCCGCCGAGGAGTTCGCCCGATCCATGCTGCGAGTCAGCGCGCACTGCCGGATCTCCACCGGCCATCTGAGCCTGCTGCGCCTCATGAACGACCCCGCCGCCGTCCGCGCGGCGCTCGCCTCGACGGGTACCCCCGACGCCGACGGCTGGGCCGAGATCACCATCCCCGCCGAGTCCTACGAAGTCCTGGCCCACGCCCTGCTCCCCCTCGGCGAACACATCGAAGTCCTCTCCCCACCCGAACTCCGCGCGACCATGACCGCCACCGCCGCCGCCGTGCTCGCCCGATACCACCGCGCGACGACCACCTAGGCACACCGATACCGCGACACCTACGCCGACTTCGATGTACCCCACCGGCTGAACTCGATGGCGGGGTCGAGGAACTACAGCAGAAGTCGGGCTATCCGGGAAGGCCGGCCGACAACAACCACACCGAGATCTGGCGAACTGTCCACCGGCCGCACGCGATTCGCAGCGCTGTTCGCATCATTCCCAGTCACGACCACAAGGCGGCGTGCGCGTGAAGCGAGGACTCGCAGACACCGCGGAGGAAGCAGGTCTGACCGCTAACAGGTCCAGTCGAGAATCGCTGCCATGGAGCGCAATTGGGTCGACGTCGGTGTGAGGCGCAATGCGGTGTTGCGGAGGGTGACCAGGGGGCGTGCGGACAGTTGGGCGACGGTGCCGATCCGGGCGGAGCGGGCGACGATCATCTGAGTGCGGGGGCGTCGTTCTCGGTCGTAGCGGGCAAGGCCGTCGGGCTCGTCGGCCGAGCGGGCCAGGACCACTGCGTCTTCCAGGGCTTGGCAGCCACCCTGGCCGAGGTTCGGTGTCATCGCGTGGGCGGCGTCGCCGAGCAGGGCGATGCGGCCGGCGGTGAAGGTCGGCAGCGCCGGTAGGTCGTAGATGTCGTTGTGCAGCACCGTGTTCGGGTCCGCGGCCGCGAGCAGGGCCGAGATCGGGTGGTGCCAGCCGCCGAAGCGATCGCGCACTTCGGCGAGGCTGCCGGGGAGGTTTTCGGGGGCGTCGTACACGGCGAAGCAGTAGACGCGTCCGTCCGCGAGCGGTGCCATGCCGAAACGTGCTCCGCGACCCCAGGTTTCACCGAACTCGGTGAGCGGCTCGTCGATGTCGACCACCGCGCGCCAGGCGGTGTAGCCGGCGTAGCGTGGTGAGACTTCGCCGCAGACCGCACGCCGGACGACGCTGTGAATCCCGTCGGCGCCCACGACCAGATCAGCGGACGAGGTACCCGAGGAGTGCACGACCACCCCGTCGGTCGTCACCTCGCTTACCGAAACACCGGTGCGCACCACACCTTCGGGAAGCGCCGCGCGCAGAACATCGAGCAACCGGGCACGGTGGATCACCACCGGAGCACCGAAGCGTGCGCGCAGTGTCGCCACATCGGTGCGTGAGAGCCAGCGCCCACGGTGGTCTCTGATTCCGGCCGACACTTCCGCCAGACCCTGCGCACGGACCGTGTCACCGACACCGAGGGCATCCAGCGCCCGCAAGGCGTTGGACCACAGCGAGATCCCCGACCCGACCTCCGCCACCTCCGGCGCTCGTTCCAGCACCTGAACGGACCATCCCTTCCCGGCGAGCGCGAGCGCCGCGGCCATGCCGCCGATCCCGCCACCGACAACGATCGCTGTGGACATCGCACACTCCCTTGTTTCGGATACGACCTGAAGGTACTACGGCCGTAGTGAACACACTACGAATGTAGTGCGATTCACTACGGGCGTAGTATCAGCGAGTGGCTACCAAACGCGAGCGGGTTCTCGATGCCGCGATCGAGGTGCTGGGCACCGGTGGATCGCGGGCGCTCACCCACCGCGCAGTGGACCGGCTCGCCGACCTGCCACCGGGTTCGACATCCAACTATTTCCGTACACGCGAAGCGCTGCTCTGCGGCGTGGCCGAACGCCTCGAGCAGCGCGATCACGCGGACTGGGAGATGCTGAACCGCACTCTCGGCCCCGCCACCATCGACCACCTGATCGACGGTCTCGCCCTGTTCGTCACCCACGCGACAACCATCGACCGTATCCGTACTCAGGCCCGTTTGGCGTTGTTCGGCGAGTCGCAGACGATGCCCGCTCTGGCCGAATCGGTGGATCGTGGGCACCAGCGACTGCGCGCCTGGGCTGTCGAGATGGCCGCTTCGGTCGGTTTGGGCGCGGCCGATACCGGCATCCTCGTCGACTATCTCGACGGCGCCGTCGTCCACCGGCTGACCGGCGCGGAAGCAGGCAAGGACCCGCGCGAGGCGCTCGCCCGGCTGACACGCGCGCTCCTCGGCTGACGTGCCATACGAAGCCGGGCTGACCCGTGGGGCAGCCCGGCTTCGTGGTAGGTGTCAGACGATCGAGAACAGCAGGGCCGCGACCGCGAAACTGACCACCGACAGGATGGTTTCGAGAACCGTCCAGGTCTGCAGTGTCTGCTTCACCGTCATGTTGAAGTACTTCGCGATGATCCAGAAGCCGCCGTCGTTGACGTGACTGAGGATGATCGAGCCCGCCGCGATCGCCATGGCGATCAGCGCGATCGACATCTGTGAATAGCCCTGCTCGGCCACCAGCGGTGCGACGATGCCGCCGGTGGTGACGATGGCGACCGTGGCCGAACCCTGGGCGATGCGCAGTCCGCAGCTGATCAGGTAGGCGAGCACGATGATCGGCAGTCCCGCCGCCGACATCGTGTCGGCCAGGGCCGAGCCGATGCCGGTGGCCGAGATGACCTTGCCGAAGAAGGCGCCCGCGCCGACCACCAGCAGCACCATGCCGACCGGCTTGAGCGATTCGGCGGTGATGGTGCTCAGTTCCTGCACTGTCGAACCGCGCCGGATCCCGAGGAGATAGAACGCGACGAGCACGGTGATGAGCAGCGCGACCGCCGGGGTGCCGAAGAAGGTGAGCACCTGCAGCAGCGTCGAATCCTTCGCCAGCAGTTGGTAGCCGAACGTGGCGCCCAGGATCAACACGAGCGGGATCGCGATGATGCCGCCGATCAGCGCGACCGAGGGTGGCGATTTCGTGAGCACCGCCGTCCCACCCGAACCATCGGCCGGCTCCGGCTCGGGTTCGGGCTCCAACGGAACGAACTCCTCGGGCACCGACACCTGCACGCGCTTACCGATATAGGTGCCCCACACGATGCCCGCGGCGATGAAACCCGGGATGCCACAGACGAAGCCCATGAGAATCAGCCAGCCCAGGCTCACCCCGAGCAGCCCACCGAGCGCGACGGGACCGGGGTGCGGCGGCAGGAAGGCGTGCGTCATCGACAGTCCGGCGAGCATCGGCATGGCGTAGAGGACCAGCGATCGTCCGCCGCGCTTGGCCGCGACATAGACCAGCGGCGCGAGCACGAAGATGCCGATGTCGAAGAACACCGGGATGCCGAAGATGAGTCCGAGCAGGCCCATCGCGACGGGAGCGCCCTTCTCACCGAACATCTTCAGCAGTTTGTCGGTGAGAACGTCGGCGCCACCGGATCTTTCGAGGATCGCACCGAGCACGGTGCCGAGACCGATGATCACCGCGATATGGCCGAGGATGCCACCGAAGCCGGTTTCCAGCAGTGACTCACCGGCTTTCAGCGGTGTGCCGACGATCTGGGAGATCGGCAGCCCGGCGGCCAGCGCCAGCAGGAGTCCGGTCAGCAGCAGCGCGACGAACGGCTCCAGCTTGACCTTGATGATGGCGATGAGCAGGACAGCGATCGCGAGACCGCACAGCACCAGCAACCCGGGGGTGGTGGTGCGCAACCAGTCGATGGTGGCGCCCATGGAAAAACCTCTCAATCGAGCGAATGAACGAAATGCGCGGCTTTGGAGCCGATGTGGGACCAGCGCGCGGCCTCGACGTCGGCCGGGGCGACCACTTCGGTGCCCGCGGTGACGGCGATCGCGCCCGCGCGGAGAAAGTCGCGGGCGTTGTGGGAATTGACGCCGCCGGAGGGGATCAGGAACATGTGCGGGAACGGCCCGAGCAGATCCTTGAAGTACTGCGGGCCGAGCGCGCGCGCCGGGAAGATCTTCACCGCCGCCGCCCCCAGCTCCGCCGCGGCGAGGACCTCCGACGGCGTGAAAGCGCCCATGATCACCGGAATCGTATGTGCCGCAGCGACTTCGGCGACCGCGGGACGCAGCGCGGGTGTCACCAGGAAGCGGGCGCCGACCTCGATGGCCGCTTCGGCCTGCGCGCGGGTGGTGACGGTACCGACCCCGATCACGGCGTCGGTGACCGCGCTCGCCGTGCTGATCGCGTCGAGCACACCGAGAGTGGTGAAGGTCAGTTCGACCGCCCGCAAACCGGCGCCCGCGAGCGCTGCGGCCAGCGCGGCCGGGTCGGGGATGTCGGGGGCGCGGACCACCGTGAGGGCACGATCCGCGCGGATCACGTCCATGGCCTCCGACGACGAGCTCAGCAACGGGTTCATCGGGTTTCCTCCTTCGTGGTGTCCAGGCGCAGGGAGCGACCGGCGCGCACGCCGGTCGCGGTGCCGTTCTCCAGCGCGAATTCACCGTTGACCAGCACGTGCTGGATGCCACGGGCCTGCTGCTGGGGATGGTCGAAGGTCGCGGTGTCGTGGATCGTCGCCGGATCGAAGACGACCAGGTCGGCGGCATAACCGGGCCGGACCAGGCCACGTTCGGCCAGGCGGAGCCGGGCAGCCGGTCGGCCGGTGAGGTGATGCACGCAGTCCTCGAGTCCGAGGACACCCAGTTCCCGGACATAGCGCGACAGGTAGCGCGGGAAGGTACCCCAGGCGCGCGGGTGCGGCCGGGCGCCGACGAGCAGGCCGTCGCTGCCGCCCATGTGGCCGGGGTCGACCATGATGGCGCGCACGTTCTCCTCGTGACCGACGTGCTGCAGGATCGTGGTGGCGAGCTGGTCGCGGCGCAGCAGGTCGAAGAACACCGCCACCGGGGCGGTGCCGCGCTCGGTGGCGAGCTCGGCGACGGTGCGGCCCACCGCATCCGAGAGCGCGTCGTCGCCGACGCCGCTGATCTGGATGGTCTCCCATTCGACGGTGACGCCGTGGCAGCCGTCGGAGCCGTTGACGTCGACGTCTTCGGTGATCCTGGCCCGCGCGGCCGGGTCGTCGAGGCGGGCGAGCGCGGCATCGGGACCGCCCGACATCGCCCAGCTGGGCAGCAACGCGGACAGCGTGGTCGAGCCGGGCAGGTAGGGGTAGGTGTCGAGGGTGATGTCGCAGCCGTCGGCCCGGGCGGCGGCGAGCATCGCGAGGAATTCCGGTGCGCGCCCACGGTTCACGCCGAAGTTCATGGTGGCGTGGGTCAGGTGGAGCGCGCAGCCGGTGGCTTTCGCCAGGCCGATCATCTCCGCGTAGGCCTCGAGCGCCCCCGCACCGTAGGAGCGGGTATGTGGTGCGTAGAAGCCGCCGTACGACGCGACCACCGCGCACAACGCGGCGAGTTCGCCGGTGTCGGCATACATTCCGGGGGTGTAGGTGAGCCCGCTGGACATGCCGACCGCACCCTGGTCGAACCCCTCGGCCAGCAGCGCGCACATCCGGTCGATCTCGGCGGCGGTGGCCACCCGCTGTTCGCTGCCCACGACGAGCATGCGCAGTGTGCCCTGCGGGACGAGGTAGACGGCGTTGGGCGTGATGCCCTGATCGAGGCGGTCCAGGTATTGCGCGACGGTGCGCCAGCTGAAGTCGAAGTCCGCCGGGTTGCCGTTCCAGCCCGCGATCTGTTTGCGCACCACCGCGAGTGCGGCCTCGTCGATCGGCGCGTAGGACAGGCCGTCCTGGCCGATCACCTCGGTGGTGACGCCCTGGGTGATCTTCGGGAAGTGGTCGGGATGGGTGAGCAGGTAGAGGTCGGAATGCGCGTGCATGTCGATGAATCCGGGCGAGATGACCGAACCCGGCTGTACCGGAACGACTCTCGCGTCGGAGTCGACGGTGCCGGGTGGCGCGATCTCGGCGATGCGGCCGTCGCGGACCAGCACGTCGCCGCTGGTGCGTGGGGCGCCGGTGCCGTCGACGATGCCGATGTCACGAAAGAGCAGGTGCGTCATGGTCATCCGTCAGAAGTAGGTGCGGATCAGGTCGACCACGCGCGGATCGGGCGCGTCGGCGCTGTCGATCACCGGGATCAGGCGCCACTTGTCGAACGCGGTGCAGGGGTGTGAGAGACCGAGGCGCACGATGGAGCCGACCGGAAGGTCGGCCGCCTCGGCGCCGGGCAGCCGCAGGAAGGTGTGCTGGTCGTTCAGCGCGGTGACCACCGCGTTCGGCGCGAGGGTGCCCCCGACGACCAGTTGGGGCACCGGCAGACCCTCGTCGAAGGGGAAATCGCGTTTGCCGCCGTCGAGCAGGGCCAGCTCCGGTTCGGGCCGCGAGACCACCCTGGCCCAGCCGTGCATGGCGGACCGCAGGCCCGGCTCGTTCGCGGGCGCGGCGAGCGGGGAGATTCCGGCGTAGAAGCCGTCGTCGTGGACGACGTAGGCGCCGCTGCGCAGAACCACCGTGGTCGGCACACCGCGCGCACCCTCGGGGTCGGCCAGTCCGGCGAGTTCCTCGACCACGAGCTCGGGGTAGGCACTGCCGCCTGCCGTGACCACCGCCGGACCGGAATAGGCTTCCGCCGCAACGAGTTCGGTGTGCAGCGCGGCCAGCTCACGGAGATAGGCGCGCACCGCGGCGACACCCTCGGTGCTGCGATCGTGAGCCAGCGCGCCCTCGTAACCCGCGACTCCGGCCAAACTCAGCCGCTCACTCGCACCGATGGCGGCGGCGACCGCGCGCGCTCGAGCCCGGGTACGGGCGCCGGTCCGGCCGTGCGGGCCCCCCAACTCGACCAGCACGCGCACGCGCGGACCCGCGGCGGTTTCGCGCAAGATCTTGTCCATCAGTTCGACGGTGGCGACGCCGTCGGCCCAGCAGTACAACTCGAAGTCGGCCGCGCGCGCCGATTCCGCCGCGACCCACGCCAATCCGACCGGGTCGAGCAGGGCATTGGCGAGCATGATCCGGCCGACCCCGAACGTACGCGCGAGCTGCGCCTGCCACGCGGTGGCCACGGTGATCCCCCACGCTCCGGCCACGAGCTGCTCGCGCCACAGCTGCGGCGCCATCGTCGTCTTGCCGTGCGGGGCGAGCGCGACGCCCGCCGTGGCGGTCCACTCGGCCATGAGGTCGCGGTTCGTGTCGAGCCTGCCCCGGTCGAGGGTGAGCAACGGCGTCTGCCACTGAGCGAGTCGCGGTGCGCCCGCGAGATATTCGCGCACGGCACTGCCCCACGCCGCGGGCGGCGCGCTCTTGTCGTGGGGTCCGAGCAACTCGTCGGCGAGGGCGTCCACGACGTCGTTGTCGATGATCACAGCATCCCTTTCTGTCGACCGAGCCCGGGGTGGCGGCTCGATCAGTCATATCCGCTATGCATTGCGTATTATGCAACGGTGGTTGCGCTGAATGTTTCCGCTCGTTATTGTGCATCTCGAAGGCAGTGACCGCAAGCACGAAAGGGCGATCAAGGTGACCCAGGCAACAACCACTCAGCCCAGGGCGGTCACCGTCGGCGAGGGGCTGGCCGTGCTGATCGCGGATGCGGGGCCACTGGAGCTGTCCGCGCGGTTCGACCGTGGCGCGGGCGGCGCGGAGGCCAATGTGGCCGTCGTGCTCGCCCAGCTCGATGTGTCGGCGGCCTGGCTGTCGCGGGTCGGCGACGACGGATTCGGGCGATATCTGGTCGGCGAACTCAGCGCGCAGGGCGTGGATGTCACGGCGGTCGCGATCGATCCGGTGCGACCCACCGGTCTCTACGTCAAGGAACGTGGTGCGGGCTCCGGCGCGGCCAACGATCTGGGCGCCGATGCCAGCCGCATGCACTACTACCGCACGGGTTCGGCTGCCAGCGCGCTGTCGCCCGCCGACCTCGCCGAACGCGCGGCCTTGCTCGAGGGCGCCGATCTCGTGCACTGCACCGGCATCACCCCGGCGCTGTCGGCGTCGGCGACCGAACTCACCCGCGCACTGCTCGCCCGGCCCCGTCGCGGGCTGGTCAGCTTCGACCTGAATTACCGTCCGGCCGTGTGGGGTTCGCGCATCGACGAGGCCGCCGACGAGCTCGACGCGCATATTCGCGGCGCCGACGTGGTGTTCCTCGGCGCCGACGAGGCCGAGGAGATCTTCGGCACCGGCGAACCGGCCGCCCTGCGCGCGTTGTTTCCCGAACCCGCTCAGCTGATCGTCAAGAACGACAAGCACACCGTCACCGGATTCGACGGTGCCGCCTCGATCGAGGTGCCTGCGCTGACGCTGGCGATCACCGAGCGCATCGGCGCGGGCGACGCCTTCGCCGGCGGCTATCTCGCCGCCCTGCTGCACGGCGGCGACCTGCCCACCCGCCTTCGATACGGGCACCTGTGCGCGGCAGCGGCGCTGACCGCGACCGGCGACTCGGCGAAACTGCCGCCACCCCAGGATATTCAGCGCCTCGCGCTGGTTCCGGACGATATCTGGGCCACGCTGCGCTATCCCGCGGCGCTGAATGAAACGATCAGCGCATGAGTCAAAGCGTGTCGCGGGCCCTGTCCATTCTCATCGCCCTCGGCGAGAACTCGCAGTCCCTCGACGAGTTGGCCGCCCGGCTCGGCGTCCACAAGTCGACGGTGCTGCGGTTGCTGCAGACCATGCAGGCCGATCGGTTCGTCGTGCGCGACAACGCGCACCGCTACTCGCTCGGCACCCGCATGTTCGAATTGGCCAGTCGCGCACTGGAGAACCGTGACGTGCGCACCGTCGCCCGTCCCCATCTGAGCGCGCTGGGCGCGGCCACCGGGCAGACCGTGCACCTGGCCGCCTACGAATCGGGCGATGCCGTCTACATCGACAAGGTCGACGCCGAGCAGGCGGTGCGGATGTACTCGCGGATCGGCAGGCCCGCGCCGCTGCACTGCACCGCGGTCGGCAAGGTGCTCGTCGCCGCGCTGCCACGCGGCGAATGGTCCGCGGTGGCAGCCCGATTGGACTACCACCCCTTCACCACTCGCACCCTGCGCACCCCCGAGCAGTACCTGGCGGAGTTGAAACTCGTTGCGGCGCAGGGCTTCGCCGAAGACCACGAGGAACACGAGAGCTTCGTCAACTGCATCGGCGTCGGCGTGCGCGACGGGATCGGCGCCGTCGTTGCCGCCGTGTCGGTCTCCGTGCCCGACGTGCTGCTCGACCACGACCAGGTGCTGGCGCTGTTGCCACAGGTCAGGGCGACAGCCGACGCCATCTCCACCGAACTCGGCTGGGACCCCCGCCGAGACGTCACCGCGAGGAAAGGCTGAACCCCATGTCCGACAAGACCGCCGTGCGCACCTCCGACGCCCCGGCGCCCGCCCACACCTTCTCCCAGGGTGTGCGCAAGGGCCCGTTCGTCCAGGTGTCCGGTCAAGGACCCGTGGATCCCGAGACCAACGAGTACCTGCACCAAGGCGATGTCGCCGCCCAGACCACGCGCACCCTGATGAACGTCAAGGCGATCATCGACGCGTCCGGCGCCACCTTCGACGATGTGCTGATGCTGCGCGTCTACCTCACCAAGCGCGAGGACTTCGCGATCATGAACGAGGCGTACGGCGAATTCGTCACGAAACACACCAGCAACGGCGTGCTGCCCTCACGCACCACCGTTTTCACCGGCCTGCCGCGCGCGGAGATGCTGGTCGAGATCGACGCCATCGCCGTCGTAACCGATTGAGCCACCGCGATTCCCACGATGTCGTGGACGCCGCCGGCGCTTCGTGTTGAGATGGGGTCGCCCCCGCACAGGGGGTGTTCACCCCGTTCTACCCGAGGATCAGCCTATGTTCGCCAAGATCGCCCGCCCGCTCGCCGTCGCCGCCCTTGCCCTGTCCGTGACCGCGATCGGCGCCGCAACCGCATCGGCCGCCCCCGCGCAGCCGGTCGTCGGCTCGGTGTCGATCTGCACCGGCATCCCGGTCGGGCCTTTCACCATCAGCGTCTGCCTGTAGTCGCCGGCCCGAGTTGCCGCTAGCCCGAGTTGCGCAGCGCGGTGGCCAGGCCGTTCATGGTGAGCAGGATGCCCCGCTTCACCAGTTCGGCGTCGTCACCGCCGCGCAGCCGGGCCAGCAGATCGACCTGGAGCTGGTTCAGCGGCTCCAGGTAGGGGAAGCGGTTGTGGATCGACTCGGCCAGCGACGGATTGTCGCTGAGTAGTTCGGTGTGGCCGGTGACCGCCAGGTACATGCGGATGGTGCGGGCGTGTTCCTCGGCGATCATGGCGAAGATCGTCGCGCGCAGGGTTTCGTCGGTGACGAGTTCGGCGTAGCGGGCGGCGATGTCGAGGTCGCTCTTGGCCATCACCTGGGCCAGGTTCGACAGCACGGTGTTGAAGAACGGCCACCGCTGGTAGAGGTCGGTGAGACGCGCGAGGCGGGCGGGATCGTCGCCGACCCAGTCCTCGAGCGCGGTGCCGGTGCCGTACCAGCCCGGCAGCATGACCCTGGCCTGGCTCCACGCCATCACCCAGGGGATCGCGCGCAGATCCGAGACCGAATTGGTGGGTTTGCGGGAGGCGGGGCGACTACCGATATTGAGGTCACCGACCTCGGCGACCGGCGTGGATTCGCGGAAGTACTCGACGAAGCCGGGGGTGTCGTGCACCAGGTGCGCATAGGCCGCGCGGGCGCGGGCGGCGAGGTCGTCGAGGAGTTCGTAAGCCGGTTCGGCGTCGTCGCCGAGACCCTCCACGTCCAGCAGCGTCGACTCCAAGGTGCCCGCGATCAGCGACTCCAGATTGCGGTGTGCCGCACCGGATTCGGAGTACTTAGCGGCGATCACCTCACCCTGTTCGGTCAGTCGCAGCGAACCGCGCACCGCGCCCGCGGGCTGAGCCAGGATGGCGTCGTAGCTGCGGCCACCGCCACGACCGACGGTGCCGCCGCGACCGTGGAACAGCCGCAACCGGATGCCCGATTTCCTGGCCACCTCCACCAGGTCCAGTTCCGCGCGGTAGAGCGCCCAGTTCGCGGCGAGATACCCGCCGTCCTTGTTGGAATCGGAGTAGCCGAGCATCACTTCCTGGCGCATGCCCGCCGCTTCGACCAGCTCGCGATAGACCGGAACCTCGAGTACCGCGGCCAGCGTCGCCGCACCCGCGCTGAGGTCCTCGATGGTTTCGAACAGCGGGACGATACCGACGGGACAGCTCGGCGCGGTGTCGGCGCCGCCCGGATCGAGAATGCCGGCTTCCTTCAGCAGCAGCGCCGCCTCGAGCATGTCGCTGACCGAGGTGCACATGCTGATGATGTAGTTCGGGATGGCGGCGGCACCGAAGGTATCGATGACCTCTTTCGCGGCGCTCAGGACCCCGAGTTCCTTGGTGGCGAGTTCGCTCAGCTGTGCGTTCGGCCCGAGAAGTGGTCGGCGCGTGCGCAATTCGGCGGCGAGCAGCTCCACCCGCCGGGCTTCGGACAGGCTCGGATAGTCGGGGTGCGCACCCGACCACGCCAGCAGTTCGGTGACCACCTGTTCGTGCACCTCGGAGTTCTGGCGCATGTCCAGGCCCTGCAGATGGAAACCGAAGGTCTCGATGGCGTGACGCAGCGCGGCGAGGCGGTCGTCGGCGAGCAGTCCGTCGCCGCTGGCACGCATGGACTCGTCGATCGCGTCGAGGTCGTCGAGGACCGATTGGGGCGTCGGATACGGCGCGGCGCCCGCGTCCAGGCCGTGTTCGGGCAGGTCACCGAGCGCGAGCTCGGCAGTGGCGCTGAGGCGGGCCCGAATCGCGTGCAGCGCACGGCGATACGGCTCGTCGGCGAACAGTCCGGGGTCGGGGTAACCCGCTGCCGCGAGTTCGGCGACCCGGGGTGTCACCCGCACCAGGCGGGCCGATTGCGACAGGGTCTTCTCGAGTTCGACCAGCTCGTCCAGGTAGCGACCGAAAGCGTAGGCGGCGGCCCGCTCGGCCGCGGTGTGCACGACTTCCGCTGTGACGAAGGGGTTTCCGTCGCGATCGCCGCCGATCCACGAGCCGGGACGCAGCATCGGGCGCGGCAGGAGGTCTTCGGCGGGCCAGCGCGTCCGCAGCGCCGCGCGCACCTGCGCGTTGATCGCGGGGATCACCTCGTAGAGGGTCAGGTCGTAGTAGCGCAGGCCGACGGAGATCTCGTCCTGGATCCGCAAGCGCGCCAGCCGGATCAGCGCCGTGCGCCACAGGGTGAGCACTTCGCGGCGGATCCGCGCCTCGGATTCGTCGAGGCCGGGCTCGCCGGGCTCGAGGCGGCGGCGCAGACGCATCAGCTCGGTGATCTTGGACTGCACGTCGAAGACGGTGCGCCTGCGGGTTTCGGTCGGGTGCGCCGTGATCACCGGGGACACGAGCGCGTCGGTGAGCAGGTCGGCCACCACCGCGCCGTCCAGTCCGGCCGCGTCGAGCTTGTCGTAGGTGGCGGCCAGGGACGAGTCCTGCGGTGGCTCGCCCGCGGCCACGTGCACGGCGCGGCGTCGATCACGCTGGATGTCCTCGGCCAGGTTGGCCAGCAGCACGAAGTAGCTGAACGCCCGGATCAGCGGGATCGCGACTTCGGTGGGCGTGCCGTCGAGCATGTCGGCGACGGCGCTGCGCTCGACCTCCTCGCGGCGCACCCGGAACGCCTCGATGCGGACGCGCTCGATCAGGTCGAACACCTCGGGACCTTCGTGGTCGCGAATGGTGTCGCCCAGGATGCCGCCGAGGAAGCGGATGTCCTCGCGCAGCGGCCGGGTAGCTTCGGCTTCCATCTCGATTCGCGATTCGCCCATGGTCAGACAGTATTGCCGCGGGGCCGCGGGCGCGACCCGACGCCGCACCCGCATGTCGCGCACGGCCGTGGTCGCGGGCGGTGCCCACGGGGTCGCGAACCTAGAGTTGCCGGATCACCCGCGCCGGATTGCCCGCCGCGAACACCCGGTCCGGCAGATCGCGGGTCACCACGCTGCCCGCGCCGACCACCACGTCGTCGCCGATGGTCACCCCTGGGCACACGATCACCCCGCCACCGAACCAGGCATTGTTCCCGATCCGGATCGGCGCCGCGGATTCCCAGCGCTGCCTGCGCTTTTCGTGATCCTCCATCGGATGCAGCGCGGTGAGCAGCTGACAACGCGGCCCGATCGAGCAGTCGTCACCGATGGTGATCGGCGCGCAGTCGAGCAGGATCGCGTCGTAGTTGAGGAAGCTGTTCGCCCCGATCTCGATCAGGTACCCGTAGTCACACTGGAACCGCGGCATGATCCACGAGCCCTCCCCCAGTTTGCCCAGGAGATCACCCAGCAACTCGGTCCGCCGCCCGGTCTCGTCGGGCCGGTGCGATTGAACTCGTCGCACAGCCGTTGCGCCCGTTGCCGTTCGGCCACCAGCTCCGGATCGTTGTCCCGATACAGCTCCCCCGCCAGCATCCGCTGCTTCTGTTCGCCCACCCCGCCGAGTGTAGGGGTGGGCGAACAGCGCGCGTTCGGCCTACTTGGCCGGGTCGACCTGGAAGGTCTTCGCGATGTCGTCGAGGACCGCGTGGGCGCCGGTGAGGCCGACCGAGGTCAGCCAGACCAGGTCGTCGACCGGAGTGACCTTGCCGCGCAGCTGGTTCCACAGCGGGTTGGCCTCGGCGGCCGCCTTGCGCTGGGCGGCGGCGTCCTCGCCGTTGCTGGTGAGGAAGATGTAGTCGGCGTCGGCGTCGAGGAGACGCTCGGGGCTCAGCGTGATCGAGAAGTCGTTCTTCGGATCGGTGGACTTGTCGGGCTGGTTCAGGCCGGTGTCGGCGAAGATGTCGCCGACGAAGCTGACCCGCTGCATCAGCCGGTCCTCCTTGGGCAGGAAGCGCAGCAGCGACACGGTCGGCGCGTTGCCACCGTTCTTCGCCTTGATCGCCGCCCCGATCTTGGTGGCGCGGTCCTGGTACGCCGCCAGCTTGGCCTTCGCCAGGTTCTCCTTGTCGACCGCCTTGGCGAGCAGCAGCAGATTCTCCTTCCAGGTGGCACCGGTGGTCTGGCTGAACACGACCGGCACCGTGCCCGAACCGAGCTTGATGCCCTTGAACTGCTCGTACTGCTTCTCGTGCCGCACCTTCGCCGACACGATCAGATCCGGCCGGGTGCCTGCCAGCTTCTCGATATCGGGGGTCTGCAGGTTGCCGATGTTCACCGCCCGCCCACCACAGGTCTGGGCGGCCGCACCGAGGAACGCGGGCAGCTTCTCACCCATGGCCTGGTACGTCGTGTACGCCACCACTTCGGTGTTCAGCACGAGCGCGGCGTCGACGAAGGTCTGGTCGAGTGCCGCGACCCGGACCGGCCGGGTGGCGATGGTGGCCGGGTTGACCACGGTGCCGACATCGGCGCCCGCCGCGTCCTTGACCGCCCCCTTGTCGATGGTGCGCGGGTAGGCACCGCCGTCGAGATTGCTCGCGGTATCGCAATCGCTGCCCGCGGCGCCGGTGGTCGTCCGGTCCTGTCCGCACGCGGACAGGCTCAGGACGGCCGCGGCGACTACGGCGGCGGCGGCGAGCCGACGGCTCAGTGGGGTGTTCATCGAGGTCTCCCGAGTGGTTCAGAGTTCTTTAGGGTTGCTAACCTAGCGAAGCCTTACCTAATTACCAACTATGAAGAGGGATAGTGACCGCATCACCACCCGGAGCCGTGTTCGCCAATACGCGGTCTCGCCGGTTGCTACTCATCGCCGGACTGGTGTCCGCGGTGCTCGCGGCCGTTCTGCTCAGTTTGGCCGTCGGCTCCAAATTCATTGCTCCCCTTGATGTTCTGCAGGCGCTCGGCGGCACGACCGACACCGAGACCGGCGCCATCGTCAACGGCCTTCGCCTGCCGCGCACGCTGCTGGGGGTCCTCGCCGGGCTCGCGCTCGGCGTCGCGGGCGCGGTGATCCAGGGTCACACCAGAAATCCCCTCGCCGACCCCGCGCTGCTCGGCATCACCCAGGGCGCGGCGCTCGGCATCGTCCTCGCGGTGATGATCGGTGGCATCTCCAGCCTGTTCGGCTACGTGTGGTTCGGCTTCGCCGGCGCGCTGATCGCCACCGTCACCGTGTTCGTCATCGGCGCGACGGGCCGTGGCGGGCCGACCCCGGTGACCCTCGCCTTGGCGGGCGCCGCGGTGAGTTACCTGCTGCAGGGCCTGATCTCGGCGGTGGTGCTGTTCGATACCGACGTCACCGACATCTACCGCTTCTGGAAGGCCGGTTCGCTGGTCGGATCGAACCTGGACCTGCTCGGCAAGGCCACACCGTTCATCCTCGTCGGGATCGTCCTCGCGCTGGCCAACACCTCCACGCTCAACGCGCTCAGCCTCGGCGAGGACACCGCCCGTGCGCTGGGCCATCGCGTTTCCCTCGTGCGCGCCCTCGGCATCGGCTCGATCGTGCTGCTCACCGGCGCGGTCGTGGCCATCGCCGGACCACTCGGCTTCGTCGGGCTCGTCGTTCCGCACCTGGCCCGCGGGATCACCGGGCCCGACTACCGCTGGCTGGTCCCGGTCGCCGGGCTGCTCGGCGTGGTCATGGTGCTGGTCGCCGACATCGCGGGGCGGCTGGTTCTGGACAAGGGCGAGCTTCCGGCGGGCATCATGCTGGCCTTCGTCGGCGTCCCGTTCTTCATCGTGCTGGTCCGCCGCCGAAAGCTGGTGAGCATATGAGTAGCGTCCGGGCGGTCCGGCTGGGACCGGTGTCCTGGCAGCTACGACTGCGCACGACGGCCGTCCTGCTCGTCGGGCTCGCGATTCTCGGCGCCGCGAGTTGCGTCGCGCTGGCGCTGGGCACCTACACGATGCCCGACGGCGGTCCGGTCACGCCGTGGGACGTGCTCGCGGTGCTCAGCGGTGGCGGCGACGACGGCCTGGCCTATGTGGTGTGGGATCTGCGGCTGCCCCGGATTCTCACCGGCGCGCTGGTCGGCGCGGCGCTGGCGCTGTCCGGCGCGATCACGCAGGGCATTGCCCGAAACCCGTTGTCCAGTCCCGATATTCTCGGCGTCACTGCGGGTTCGAGTGTCGCCGCGGTCGCGGTGATCGCACTGTCGGGCAGCCGTGGCCAGATCAGCGGCGCCGCCGCCGAGATCGGGGTGCCGGTCGCGTCCATGCTCGGCGGATTACTCGCCGCGCTCTGCGTTTTCCTGCTGGCCTGGCGCGGCGGTATCGAAGGCTACCGGCTCGTGCTCGTCGGTCTCGGCGCCGGTTCCTTGCTGTCCAGCGTGACCTTCTGGCTCCTCAGCGTGGGTGACGTCGACATCGCGACGCGGGCGGTCACCTGGCTGACCGGCAGCCTCAACGGCAGCAGCTGGATCCAGGTGACCCCGGTGGCGATCGCCCTGGCCGTCCTGGTGCCGGTCGTCCTCGGGGGCACCCATCTGCTCGGCGCGCTGCACTTCGGCGACGACACCGCCCGCTCACTCGGCGTGCGGCTCAACGCCGCCCGGCTGACGCTGCTGGTGCTGGCCGTGTTGCTCGCCGGAGTCGCCACCGCCTCGGCGGGCGTCATCATCTTCATCGCGCTCGCGGTGCCGCAGGTAGCGCTGCGACTCACCGGTTCGCCACAACCACCGTTGCTCACCTCGGTGGTGCTGGGCGCGGCCTTCACGGTCGCCGCCGACCTGGTCGCCCGCACACTGCTGCCCGCGGGCGAGCTGCCCGTCGGGGTGATCACCGCTGTGCTCGGCGCGCCCTATCTGATCTATCTGTTGATGCGGCGCAATCGCGTCGGGAAAGCGGGCGTGTGATGACCGTTCGACTGCAGGCCGCCGAACTGACCCTCGGCTACGGGCCGACCACCGTCGTGGACGGTCTGGACCTCGACATCACCGGTGGCACTGTCACCGCGGTGATCGGGCCCAACGGTTGCGGCAAATCCACTCTCCTGCGCGCGATGGCCCGGCTCCTGCGGCCCACCGGTGGACATGTCCACCTGGACGGCAAACGGATCGATCGCATGTCCACCAAGGAGGTGGCGCGGGTGCTGGGCATCCTGCCCCAATCTCCGCTGGCCCCGGAAGGTCTCACCGTCACCG
This sequence comes from Nocardia sp. NPDC060249, assembly GCF_042728755.1. NCBI lineage: Bacteria > Bacillati > Actinomycetota > Actinomycetes > Mycobacteriales > Nocardiaceae > Nocardia > Nocardia sp. NPDC060249. Next base: position 152,456 of record NZ_JBHXAQ010000010.1, on the reverse strand, counting down.
ACCTGGTCGCCCGCGGCAGGCACCCGCACCAGCGCTGGTACCGCCAGTGGTCCGACGACGACGAAGCCGCCATCACCGAAGCGCTGACCTGGACCGACATGGTCGAGTTCGCCGATCGTTCCCTCGACGAGCTGTCCGGCGGACAACGCCAGCGCGCGTGGATCTCGATGGCGCTGGCCCAGAACACCGACCTGCTCCTGCTCGACGAACCCACCACCTTCCTCGACCTCGCTCACCAGATCGAGGTTCTCGACCTGGTCCGGCGCCTGCACGCCGAAGCCGGGCGGACGGTGGTGATGGTGCTACACGACTTGAACCTCGCCGCGCGGTACGCGCATCGACTGGTCGCGATGCGCGCGGGCCGGGTGGTTGCCGCGGGTACGCCCGCCGAAGTCCTCACCGAGGATGTGGTGGCGCAGGTATTCGGGCTGCGCGCCAAGGTGATCGACGACCCGGTCACCGGCACCCCGCTGGTGGTCCCGATCGGACCCGTCGGCGCCGGCGCCTCGACCGGATCCTGAACAGTAGGGTCATGGGGTGACCTCTGGGCGAACTCGACACAACTACACCGGCACCTCGGTCGCCGAACGACAGGTCGAGCGCCGGGCGCTGTTCATCGACGCGGGACTGACCGTGTTCGCGGAGAAGTCGTACGCCAACAGTTCGCTGACCGATGTGTGCGCGGCCGCCGGGCTGTCACGTCGGCAGTTCTACGAACAGTTCGCCGGGCGCGAGGAACTGCTCGTCGCGGTGTACGACTCCGTGCAGGACAGGGCGGGAGCGGCGGTGGCCGCGGCCCTGGCAGCGGCGGAATCCGACGAACTGCGCACACTCATCGACGCGGCCGTGCGGGCATACACGATGGCGATCACCGACGACATCCGGTGCGCCAAGGTCGCTTTCGTCGACATCGTCGGGGTGAGCCCCAAGATCGAGGCGTATCGGGCGCAGGTCAGGGACCGGTGGGGCGAGGTGGTCACCGCGATCGCGGCGGGGCGCGACGGAGTGCGGATGCCGCCGGGCGGTTGGCGGGTGCCGATGGCGGCGTTCATCGGGGCCGTGAACGGCGCCGTGCACCAGTGGAGCCTGGACGACCCGCGACCACCGGTCGACGACCTGGTCGAGGTCTTCACCACCATCCTGAACAGCCTGATCTCGGCGGCACCGCCCAGCGCGTGATTGCGATCTACGCCACACCCGTGTCATAGTTGCCGCTATTGAGACGAAGGAGTCTCAATTGACGTGAGGACTGTGCGCGATGAGATCTCCCTTCGTTCAGCGATGGCTTGCCCTTGCCACCGGTTTGCTCGCGGCGGCAACAGTGGTGACCGCCGGGCCGGTCGCGGCCGAGCCGCCGGTGACGCCCCCGCCGGTGATTCCGCTACCGCCCGAATGGGATCCGGGTTTCTACCTGCCGCCCGCGGAGGTGGTGGCGGCGACCGCGCCGGGCGCGATCATCGCGGTCCGGCAGGTGCGGGTCGCCGATTTCGGCCTGCTGCCGATCGACGTCGACGCGTGGCAGGTGTCGTATCGCTCCAACAACAGCCGTGACGAGGCGATCCCCGCGGTCGCCACCCTGATCAAGCCGCGCGGGCAGGCGCCTGCGCCGCGCAAGCTGCTGTCGGTGCAGCTGGCCGAGGACTCGACCGCGGGCTACTGCGCGCCGTCCTATGCGCTGCAACATCTTTCGGCGGCCGCGGTGGCGGGCCAGATCGTGGTGCCCGCCGAGTTCCTGTTCGCGCAGGCTGCGCTGTCGCAGGGCTGGGCCGTGGTCATCCCGGACCATCAGGGCCCGGATTCGGCCTACGCGGCCGGGCCGCTGGCCGGCCGGATCACCCTCGACGGCATTCGCGCGGCGACCAGCTTCGCCCCACTCGAGGCGGGTCCGACCGCGCCGGTGGGGCTCTACGGCTACTCCGGCGGTTCCATCGCGACCGGTCACGCCGCCGAACTGCGCCGCAGCTACGCGCCCGAGCTGAACATCGTCGGCGCGGCCGAGGGCGGGGTCGGCGCCGACCTCGGCGCCGCCTTGAGCATGGCGAACAATCAGCTGACCTCGGGCCTGGTGTTCGCCGCCGTTCTCGGACTCACCCGCGAGTACCCCGATTTCGCCGCCTACCTCGATCAGCGGCTCGACCCGCTGGGCAAGGCCCTGTTCGCGATCAAATCGCCGCTGTGCGTGCAGTATCAGTCGGCACTGCTGCCGTTCCTGAATCTGACCGGCATGATCGGCTCCGACGGCAATCCCCTCGATGCTCCGCCGGTCGCGGCGATGCTCGACGACACCCGCATGGGCAAGTCCGTGCCCGACATGCCGCTGTTCGTGTGGCATTCCGCGTGGGACGAGATCCTGCCCCTCGCCGCCACCGACACCTTGGTCGACACCTATTGCCGCGATCCGAACACGTCGCTGACCTACACCCGCGACCACGCCAGCGAACACATCGTCGCGGAAGTGGTCGGCGGTCCGGCCGCGCTGATCTGGCTGCGCGACCGCCTCGACGGCATCCCGGCCCCCACCGGCTGCACCACCTCCGACGCGGGCACCATGGCCGCCACCCCCGGCGCACTGGACTTCCTCGGCGATTCGCTCGCCGCGAAGTTCGCGTCCCTGTTCGGAATGCCGCTCGGGAGCTGAGTCGTCAACTCGGCGATACACATTGACGTTTGATGTTGATTTGTATCATACTCGCCGAGTTCGTCGATCATGAGCAGGAGGTGCCCCGGTGACCGACAACGCACGGGCCGCGCTGGAGATCCTTCGCGATGCGAGCCAGTTCAAGTGGTATGTCATTCCGCTCCTACTGGTGGTCATCTACATCTACGCGGTCGAAGTCGAGCGGCGTAACTGGAACGTGCTGTTCGCCGGGCTCGCACTGTGGGGCATGGACTGGTTCAACGAGATCTGGAACTCGCTGGTCTTCCACGTCACCGAGCGGGCACCGGTCTGGGCGGCGAGCGGACCGACGGCGTACCAGATCCTGATCGGGCTGAATATCGAGATCTGCTTCATGTTCGCGATCATGGGCATCGCGGCGGCAAAGATGTTGCCGCCGAAGGAAACCCGCATCTTCGGGTTACCGAACCGGCCTGTACTGATCGCGGTCAACTCGATCGCGGCGGTGGGTGTCGAGATACTGCTCAACAAGGCCGGCGTGCTGACCTGGGACTGGTCATGGTGGCAGCCGAGCTTCCCGTTCCTGATCTGGATCATCGGGTACGTGCCGTTCTTCGCGGCATGCTTCTTCGTGCACGATCTGGCGAGCGTGCGGACCAAGGCGCTGGTGGTCGGCACGATCTTCGGGATCGACGCGCTCGCCCTCGTCGGGTTCGGCGCGGCGGGGTGGCTGTAAGGCGCGGGCGTGCCGTCCGGCGTACAGCGCTGATCGCGGCAGCCGGGGTGGTATTCGCCGGGGTCACCACCCCATCGGCGGCAGTCGCCGATCCGGGGTGCCTGCCGATGGGTACCGCCGGCACCCCGGAAGTGGCCGTCGACGAATCCGACGCCGGACTGGCGACTTTCGCCTTGGCGACGGTTCCACCTGGCCCGGTCGGACCTCACGCTGAATCGACGCTGACCGGCGTGACGGGAACGGTTCAGCTCACCTCCCGCTGACGGGGTTGGACGCGGTGCAGCAGGACCTGCTCGAGCAGCGCGACCAACACATCGCGCACGGAGTCGCGGTCGCGGGCATCGCAGTCCAGCACCGGGATCCAATCGTCGAGGCCGAGCGCTTCGCGGACTTCGCCGAGATCGAAGCGGGTGGCGTCGGCGAAGCGGTTCACCACCACGACGAAGGGCGTGTTGTGTTCTTCGAAGTAGTCCAGGACGGGGTAGCAGTCTTCGACGCGGCCGGTGTCGACGACGATCACCGCGCCGAGGGCGCCGTCGACCAGGTCGTCCCAGAGGAACACGAATCGATCCTGGCCGGGGGTGCCGAAGAGGTAGAGGATCAGCGACCGGTCGAGGGTGATCCGGCCGAAGTCCAACGCGACGGTGGTCGCGGTCTTGTCGGCGCGGCGACCGGGGTCGTCGATACCGAGGGAGACCTCGGTCATCGACGCTTCGGTGACCAGTGGCTCGATTTCGGAGATGGCGCCGATGAAGGTGGTCTTGCCGACGCCGAAGCCGCCGCTGACCACGATCTTCACCGAGGACGGCATAGCTGGTGCCTCACAGTGCGCGGACAAGGTCACGGATCCTCTCGATGGCGGCGGTCGACAGTTCCGGCGCGTCACGGACGGTCACATGCCCCGCCGCCGCCAGATCGCTGACGATCACCTTGGCGATGCCGATCGGAACCCGCAGGGCGGCAGCGATTTCGGCGATGGAGTGCGGCGTCGGACACAGCTGCACCACGGTACGTTCTTCGAACCGCAGCGGCGCCGACAGTGCGGACGGCGGTGCCTGGACGAGGGTTTCGATGCGCAGACCGTCCAGCACCGGGACGGTGCGGCCCGCGGTGACCACGAACGGGCGAACGAAGCGGTCGTCGACATCGTCGTGACCGGCGGGAGCTACCGGCACCGACGGGACGGGACCACGCCACCCCACCGGCTGGTTCATCGGGATCATGCGCGGGTCGGGCAGCCGCGGGAGATCGACATCTCTCATCTGCGCAGCGACTCTCGCAATTCGCTGATCAGCAGCGGGTCGAGCAGTGCTCCGGCGCGTTCGGCGAGGATCGCCATCTCGTAGCCGACCAGGCCGACATCGCAGCCGCCGTCGGCGATCACGCCGAGGCAGCTGCCGTCGCCCAGCGCCGACACCAGCAGGAAGCCACGCTTCATTTCGATCATGATCAGTTTGAGGCCGTCGAAATCGTAACTGCGCGAGGCACTCCGGGCGAGGCTGGACAGCCCCGACACCATCGCGGCGAGCCGGTCGGCGCCGGTGCGGTCGAGTCCGTCCGACATCGCGATCAGCAGCCCGTCGGAAGAGACGGCGACGGTGTCGCGCACGCCGTCGGTATTGCGGACGAAGTTGCCGAGCAGCCAGTTGAAGGTGTGTGGATCGGCGGTCGGTAGGTGGGTGGTCACTGGGTCTCCTGGGGTCTTGTCCGATCGGTCAGCGGGTGGGATCGAGTGGAGCGGAAGAGGATTCGGTCTCGCCGCCGCGTTCGTGGCCGGTGCGGAACGAGGAGAGCATGCTGCGAGTCTGGTCGGGGGTCCGTTCGACGACCGGGGGCCGGTCCGGACTGCCGGCCGGATCGCGGCGAGGCCGCTCGGGCGCACCGGTGATCTTGGCGCGCTTGCTGCGTTTGACCAGGCCGTTGCGGGTGCGTTCGACGGCGGGTGCGCCGATGGACTCCACGGCGGGCAGTTCACCCGATGGCAGTACCGGCGAGCTGTTGTGTCCTCGGACCGCCCCCTCCGAGCGTTGCGGGGCTACTACGCCGTAGTGGTCCTCAGCCGACGCTGCGTTGCGGACCACACCGTTACGCAGGGGCGCGGAATCGGTTGAACTGCTGAGGAACTGCGCGTAGACGGAACCGGTGGACGAATGGTTCACCGAGGCCGGACCACTGCCGTTGGCGCTGTTGCCGGTTCCCGATTCCGGATTCCGGCTGTGCCGCGACCGCCCGTTGGTGCCGGTCGTCGACGCCGAGCCACCGCGGATGGCGTGCGACGTATCGTCGAGGAACCCGACCGGTCGACCATCGCCGCGGTCCGCACCTGGTGGGCCCGCCGGGATCGCGTGCTGTCCCGGTATCGCCGAACCGATCGTGGTCCCAGTGCGTGCAGGGGCCACCGCGTGACCCACGGCCACGGAGGTGGCAGTGCGCTCCAGCGTTGCGGGTTCGGTCAGATCCAGACTTGCGGGGTCTCGGGCGGCGCCCTGTCTCGGATCCGCTGCCTGCCCGGCTTTTCCGTCGGCGAGCAGCGACGGCGGGAGGAGCAGGCGGGCGACGATGCCGCTGACCGGCGACGTGTTCAGTTCCACGTCGATGCCGAGGCGACCTGCCAGCCGACCGACCACGTAGTGGCCCAGGTAGCGGGTGGAGGCCACGATGAAGTCCTGCTCGCCGCGCAGCCGGGCGTTGGCTTCGGCGAGTTGCTCGGCGGGCATGCCGACGCCGTGATCGACGACGGCGAGCAGATAACCGCCCGCGACCTTGCGGCCGTACACCTCCACCTCGAGATCGGGCGGCGAGAAGGCCAGCCCGTTCTCGATGAGTTCGGCCAGGATATGCGCCAGTTCGCTGACGACGGCGCCGGTCACCGCGATGTCATCGATCCGGCGCAGGACCACCCGCCGGTAGTCGTCGACCTCGGACAGCCCGGCCCGGATCACGTCGGTGAGCGCGATCGGCTCGGCCCATCGGCGCGGACTCGCCTCGCCGACCAGCACCAGCAGGCTTTCGGCGTTGCGCCGCATGCGGGTGGCCAGGTGGTCGAGTTCGAACAGGTTCGACAGTGCCTTCGGGTCGAGTTCCTCGCGTTCGAACTCGCTGATCAAGCCGAGCTGACGGCGCACCAGGTTCTGATTGCGGCGGGCCAGATTCGCCATCGATTCGGTGGTGTTGCGCCGCACCAGCGCCTGCTCGGAAGCGAGGTCGAACGCGGTGGTCTGCACACGATCCAAGGCGTCCGCGACAGCGGCGATCTCGACGCTCGCGCCGGGCGGTGTGCGCACCGGGGCGGGCGGATCGGGGTGGGCGTCGGCGGCACTGTGCCAGGCCGCGATCACCTCGGGTAGCCGGGTGGAGGCAACGTCGTCGGCTTCGGTGGCCAGCTGGGCCAAGGGGCGGACGATGGCCCTGATGCTGGCGAACACGAGCGCGAACTCGGCGGCGATCGCCACCAGCGCGGCCAGGCCGAAGGCGGCCAGCATCAGCGCGGCATCGCGGCGGAGTTTCTCGGCCCGCGCGCCGACGTCGTCGCCGATGACCTGCTGGACGATCCGCTGCTCGTCGATGACCGCGGTCATCTGCGTCCACCACACGGCCGGGTCGACCTGCTGAACCAGCGGTCCCAACGTCGAGGCGATCGCGATGTTCTCCGATTCGGTTGCCCGCGTGGCGTTCTCGCTTGCCAGTACCGCGTCCAGCCGTGCCTGCTGGGCGGGTGTCGCGTCGTGGCCGAAGGCGGTGAGCGCGGCATTGCGGGCAGCGCGGATGTCGAGGAACTGCACGTACTCCCCCGGCGCGAATTCCCCCGCGGCGAAAACGCCGTTGAGGAAACCGCGTTCACGGGCCGCGAATTCCTTCGCGTCACCGAGCGCGTAGAGCGCTTGCAGGCCGTGCCGGACGGCCGGGTCACGCGCCTGGTCGAGACCCAGCGAGAGGCGGTTCAGCGCGTCGATGCCGTCGGTGTAGAACTGGAATGCCGCCTGCCGGGTGACAGTGCGATTGTCGACCTGGGAGCGGATCGCGGGCAGACCCGCCAGATGCCCCAGCGCCGAGCGCACCTCCCCGGCACCGGGCGGGTTCCCCACGATGGCGTTCACCAGGGCATGCAGGGCGGCGTCGGTGCCCGTGCGCTGGTCGGTGACGGGCTGGCGCAGGCGCTGATCACCGCCGAGCAGACCGTTGCTCAGACCGCGCTCGCGCTGGACCTGCTGCACGAGGTCCTGCGCGGCCAGCGCGACCGCCACGGCGTCCACGGTCTCCCCACTGCGGCGGTAGGCGCTGACCTGTGTGGATATGGTCAGCCCGAGCAGTGCGAGCACCAGCACCAGCGACACCACCAGGATCCGGGCGAGCTGTCCGGAGATGGTGCGCGGCCGGATCAGCCCGGCGCCGGCCCGCTGCCCTCGAGCGCCGCCGTCCGATCGGGTTCCGGTCGGGTTCGGCCGGGAACGTGCACGCACACCTACTCCTTGGCAATGCCAACGCAACGTCGGTCACGGTGGCTCACGGAAAGTCAGGTGCAAACTTGCACTCCGCGCAGTGCGCGGTCAATGCGGAACGGTGTAAAGCAGCAATTCGTGCACTGATCTAAACATGCCGGAAATCCAGCGGGCTGTGTGTAGCCGAATGCTCACAGCCGCACCGGCGGCGAGTTGGTCGGCCGGTTCACTGCCGGATACATACAGGTCACCAGAGAGCGTGACACACAGCACATTTGACGCGAGCGATCAGAAGCCGCAATTCGAATGCTCGACATCACTACCGGTTGCGACGATGTCACGCAAATCGAGAAGCGAAGTCGTATCGATCAATTCGCGCTACCGAACGGCATTCGCGAGAATTACTCGCCGCCGAGAATTCCCAGCACCTGATCGGAATAGAAGAACGGCTCGAGCCGTTCCCTGATCAGCCCGGCCAGCACACCGTTGCGCTTGGCCGCCTCGATGACAGCCGGCCCGTAGCGCAGGATCTCGGCACTGATGTCGTCGGCGTCGAGGCCGAGTTCGGGCAGCATCGCCGAGAGCGTGTGGTCGCTGTACCTGGCGTAGAACACCTCGACGCACTCGCGCACGAGCAGACCGAAGTACTCCTTCTCCCTGGTCGTCACCGCGATCTCGTAGCAGATCTGGACCAGCTCGTTGAGGTCCTTCTGCGTGAGGTATTCACGCAGTCCCGCGACGGGCTCGTCGGCGTGCAGGTCCCAGAATTCCATCGCGGCCGAGTGCACGGGCGCGTCGCGCAACATGTCGCGGATCGCGTTGTTGGTGCGCTTGAGCGCGAACAACGCGCCCTTGCCCGCGAGATCACCGACGAAGGTGCTGTCGGCGGCGACCTTCTTGGCTCGGTTCGCGGCGGACTGCCCCAGTGACATCAGCGAGGAGACGCCCGGGATCTTCTCGGCGCGTTCGCGATTGGCCTGCACGAAGTCGCCGATCAGCTTGTCGACAAAACGCGAGGCCACCGTGGCGACGAGCGGGCTCTCGGTGAGCCGGTCCAGGATTCGCTCCTGAGCCTGGTGCATGCCGAAGATCTTCTCCAGCAACGCTTCCACCGGTTCGCGGTCGACCACGTCGCCGAGGGTGTACTCGGTGTTCGAGGCGATGTGGTCGTAGATGGCGTCGGAGAAGATGCCGACGGTATCGGCGATCACAGGACTGCCGCCGATCCGGTCGAACACGGTGGCCACGGTCTGCTCGCCCTGTTCCAAGGAGACCACGTCACCGAACCGGATCGTCTCGCCGACGGCCAGCACAGCGGCCACGTCGCGGGCGATCACCTCGGCGAACCGGTCACCGGTCACCTCCGCGAGCAGGAATTCCACCTGCGCGTCGAGCAGTCGGTCGGCGATCTGGCGCGCCTGCGTCATCTGTGTGTCCACCCATCACGGTCGTTGCTGGAGGGGAGGACGCGAGGCTACTTCTCGCCGGAATCGTTGCCCTGCACCGATTTCCGGATCTGGTCCAGCCGCTCACGCGCGGCCTTCTCCCGCGCCTCCCACTGTTCGTCGACGCTACGCCCCGCGGGAGTCTGCCGGTCGAGCTCGTCCATCCCCTGCGCGGTGCCGAAACGCTGCTCGACCTTATCCCGAACCGAGTCGAATGTCGGCACTCCGGAAGTGGAATACCCGCCGGTGGCGGTGGGTGCGCCGGTGACCGGTAGCCCGGACGGTACCGGCGGTACCGGGATCGCGCCTCCGACCTGCCCGGATGCGACGGGCACCACATCCGCGTCGATGACGTTCGTGTCCAGAGTCACAGGGGATCCGGTTTCGGCATGACCGACCTCGGCCCGGTCCAGCACGGCGGCGACCGCGCCGAGCCCGGGGCGTCCGGCGACCGCGGCGCGCAGCACCGACACCAGCTCGTCGTCGGGCAGCGCAGCCAGGCGGCCGAGGAGTTCGCTCGTTTCGCTCATATCGCCAGGCTACGCAGAATCAGCGACCCCCGGGCCGCGGAACTATCGCGCCGCCCACTCGGCGATGATCTTCGGCCACTGGGCGCCGAGCGTGTCGATCACATCGTTGTGACCCGCACCGGGGACCACGATCAGCTGTTTCGGTTCCCGCGCCGCCGCGTACAGGCGTTCGGCGTGACGCAGTGGGAGCAGTTCGTCGCGATCGCCGTGCATCATCAGGACCGGGACGCGCAGGTTCGCGATGTGGCGCAGGCTCGGATACGCGTTCGGGATCAGCGGCGCGGGCAGGAACGGGTAGACCGAGCGGGCGGCGGCGCGCATGCCGCTGAAGGTCGACATGAGGATCATCCCCGCGGGTGGATATTCGCCCGCCAGTTCGAGCAATACCCCGCCGCCGAGGGATTTGCCCAGGTAGTAGACCCGATCGGGATCGACTTCGGGTTGATCGAGCAGGGCCTGGCGGGCGGCCCTGGCGTCGAGGTAGGTGCCCTGTTCGCTCGGGGTGCCCGTGCTGTGGCCGAAGCCGCGGTAGTCGAAGGCGAGCACGTCGAAGCCGGCGTGCACCAGCAGCGCGATGATCGAGACGCGGTCGCCGATGGTGCCCGCGTTGCCGTGCGCGTAGAGGATGTGACCGAGCGGGCGCTCGGCCCGCACGAACCAGCCGTGCACATCGACGCCATCGGTGGTGCGCACGGTCAGGTCGCGGTAGTCCAGACCCAGCGCCGCCGGGGTCTGGGCGAGATGCTTGTCGGGGTGGTAGACCAGCGCGTTGAGCACGCGCGTCGCGGGATGCCGGATCACTTGCCGCGACCCGTCTGGAAGCCGAAGTCCCAGTTGTACAGGCGGGCGATCTCCACGACACCGCCGCCCGGTTGACCGGCGGGCGGGCGGACGAAGCTGCCCTCGCGGCGCACCACGAATTCGCCGTTGACATTCTCGAGCGCGAACAGCACCGCGTCGCGGGAATTGTCGGTGCAGCCGTCGAGCGTCACCTCGATGGGCGCGGCATTCACTGTGTTCAGCGTGACGGTGGCGTGCACATTGCGGAAATCGCCGGCGCCGTCGTAGATCGAGGCGAACACGAGGATGCGGCGGATGAACGGGGTGCAGTCGAGATTGACCGACAGGTTCTCGCCGGTGATGCTGGCGCCGGTGCGGTCGTCCTGGTCGAGATGGATGAACGGCGGTTCGTAGAGGGCGCCGAAGCGACGGTCGAGGGCGCGCACGGAACCGATCGCGCCGTTGACCAATTCGAAGAAGCAGCACAGGTCGAGGTCGATGTTCTTGCCGCGGAGTTTCCCGAACAGGCGGCCGGTGGCGGCCATCGAGGTCCAGTTGAGGTTCACGCGCAGGACGCCGCCGGTGGCGCCGTGTTTGGTCAGGGAGACCGACGGGGCTTCTTTGGTGAGCGACACCTTGGCCAGGTTGACCGGAGGTGGTGAGGGCGGGGGGTTCTGCTGAGCTGGGAGGCCGGGCTGGTTCGGCGGCGGCGCGTACTGCGGCTGTTGATTCATCGGGAACGCGGGGATCGGCGGGGTGTGGGGCCGGTTCGGCTGGGGCGCGGGGATGAACGGCTGCGTCGGCGGGGCGTACGACTGTTGCGGAGTCGGCTGGTCCGAGCCGAACGGTGGCGGGGGTGCGGGAGGCGCGGGGGCATCGTCGACGGAGATGCCGAAATCGGTAGCGAGCCCGGCCAATCCGCTGTCGTACCCCTGGCCGACCGCACGGAACTTCCACGCACCCTGGCGGCGGTACAGCTCGCCGAGCACGAACGCGGTTTCCGTGCTCGCCCCGCTGCTGTCGAACCGCGCGACCTCGGCGCCGTTCGCGGTATCGATCACCCGGATGTAGAGCCCGTGGAACTGCCCGAAGGTCCCGCCATCGGCGGACGCGGCGAGCACGATCGTCTCGATCTGCGGCTCGACCTGCCCGAGATTCACCGAGAGCGCGTCGACAACGGTGTGCCCCTGCTGTTTTCCTTCGTGCCGCACCGCCCCCGAGGGGTGCACGGCCTGGTTGTAGAACACGAAGTCGTCATCGGAGCGCACCTTCGCCCCGGCGAGCAACAGCGCGGACGCGTCGGCATCGGGCACACCCGGCCCCGACTGCCAACCCAATTCGACGCGGACAGCGGCGGCGGGCACCGCGACATTGGCGCCTTTCATCATCGACACACCGTCCAACCTAGCCCGCCCCCGATCCGAGCCCAACCGCTCGCCCCTGTTCCCCGCGCATCTGCGAGACACCCGCGCACGACAAAGGCCGCCCGGCGGAACCGGGCGGCCTTCGGGTGGCGGGTGAGGATCAGCCGCGCAGCTCGGCGCCGACCGCGGTGGTGGCCGAGGCGACGGCGGCGTCGCGGGCGGCGCTGGCCTCGTCTTCGGTGAGGGTGCGGTCGGGTGCCCGGAAGCGCAGGGCGTAGGTGAGGGATTTGCGGCCCTCGCCTGCCTGGGCTCCTTCGTAGACATCGAACAGGGCGATGCTCTCGAGCAGGTCGCCGCCGCCGGTGCGCAGCGCCGTTTCCACCTGCGCGGCCGGGACGGTCTTCTCGACGCTGATCGACACGTCCTGCAGGACTGCCGGGAACGCCGAGATCGTGGGCGCGGGCAGGGATTCGCTCAGCGGCAGGGCGTCGAGGTCCACTTCCAGCGCACAGGTGCGCGGCGGCAGACCGGCGCGCTCCAGCACAGCGGGGTGCAGTTCGCCCGCATGGCCGACGACCACACCGTCGACGAGCAGTTCCGCGCAGCGACCGGGGTGCCAGGGGAGGTAGGCGACGGCCCGGCGTTCGATGACGACACCCGCCGCGTCGGCGATGTCGTCGACCAGCGCGAAGGCGTCGGCGGCCTCGGCCGGACGGCCCGGACCCCACGGCCCGCGCGGGTCGTGCTTGCCGCTGAGCACCGCGGCGACGTGCACCGGCTGGGCGGGCAGCGACGCTATGAGCTCGGCGATCTGCTCGTCGGTGGGACGACGGTCCACCGGCAGCGCCTCGACCGAGTGGGTCTGCGCGCCGGGCTGCACCACCTGGGCGATGCCGTAGATGGTCAGGTCGCGCGCACCGCGAGAGATGTTGCGGGCGGCCACTTCCAGCAGACCCGGCAGCAATGTGGTCGCCAGTTCGGGACGGTCGCTGTCCAGGGGATTCAGGACGCGGGTGGTGTTGCGGCGCGGGTCGTCGGCGTCGAGCCCCCACACCTCGAACACACCGCCGGGCAGGAAAGCGGGCGGCGGCACCTCGACGGCGCCGGCGAAGGCCAGCGCCCGGCTCACCGCACGACGGCGCTGCTGCTGCGCGGTCAGACCGCGACCGCCGGGCGCGGTCGGCAGCACGGACGGGATCTGCTCGAGACCCTCCAGCCGCAGGACCTCTTCGACCAGGTCGGCGGGCTGCGCGAGATCGGGGCGCCAGCTCGGCGGGGTCACCAGCAGCTGGGTCTTGCCCGCGTCGTTGACCTCGATCTCGACGCCCGCGCCGATCTGGGCCAGCCTGCGCACGGAGGTGCCGGCCGGGTAGGTGACGCCGGCGACGCGGTCGGGCAGGTCGATGTCCATCGCGATCGGCGCGACCGGCTCCAGCGGCACCCGGATGTCGGTGAGCGCGGATTCGATGGTGCCGCCGGTGATGTCGGCGAGCAGAGTGGCGGCGCGGTCGAGCGCGGCGACATTGATCTCGGGGTCGACGACGCGTTCGTAGCGCTTGCCCGCCTCCGAGGAGAGCTTGTGCCTGCGCGAGGTCCGGTACACCCGCAGCGGGTTCCAGACGGCGGCCTCCAGGACCACATCGGTGGTCTGCGCGCTGACCTCGGTGCTCGCGCCGCCCATGACACCGGCGAGGGAGATGACGCCGGAATCATCGACGATCACCACGTCCTCGGCGTCGAGGGTGCGTTCGGTGTCGTCGAGGGTGCGCAGGGTCTCGCCCTTGTGCGCCGAGCGAACCACCAGGCCACCGTGCAGCTTCGCGGCGTCGAAGGCGTGCAGCGGCTGACCGAGTTCGAGCATCACGTAGTTGGTGACGTCGACAGCCGGGGAGATCGGGCGCATGCCCGACAGCATCAGCCTGCGCTGCAACCACAGCGGGCTCACCGCGTTCGGGTTCATCCCGGTGACGCGGCGCACGCCGAAGCGGGTGCAGTCCGAATCGTCCTCCAGGCGAACGGGCCAGGCCTCGGGGTCGGCCTCCGGCAGCGTGCGCACGGCGGGGTCGGCGTATTCGAGGTCGAATCCGCAGGCCAGCTCGCGGGCCAGGCCGCGCACCGAGAAGCAGTAGCCACGATCGGGCGTGATGTTGAGTTCGATGATCGTGTCATCGGTGCCGAGCAGCACATTCGCGTCGTCGCCGGGCTGCGCGGAACCGGGCTCGAGCACCAGGATGCCGTCGTGATCCTTGCCGATGCCGAGTTCGGCGACCGAGCAGATCATGCCGTTGGAGGTGTGACCGTAGGTCTTGCGCGAGGAGATCGTGAACCCGCCGGGCAGCACGCCACCGGGCAGCACGACGACGACGAGGTCACCGACCGCGAAATTGCGCGCACCACAGACGATTTCCTGCAACTCGGGGTTGCCGACGTCGACCCTGCAGAAGCGGATCGGCTTCTTGAACTCGGTGAGCTCGGTGATCTCGGCGACGCGGCCGACAACCAGCGGCTTGTCGATACTGCCGCCGATCGGCTCGAGCTGGTCGACCTCTTCGACTTCCAAACCCACCCGGACGAAGCCCGCGTCGAGCTCTTGCGCCGACACCGACCACTCGGGGGTGGTGCGCTGCAGGATCTCGGTCAGCCAGGACTGTGCTACTCGCACTTGACGTTTCGCTCTCTCTCTAAGACCGGATACCGAAGGGCAGGGTGAACCGCACGTCACCCTCGACGATGTCGCGCATGTCGGCGATGGTGGTCTGGAACTGCAGGGTGCGCTCCATGCCCATGCCGAACGCGAACCCGGAATACACCTCGGGATCGATGCCGCTGGCGATCAGGACCTTCGGGTTCACCATGCCGCAGCCGCCCCACTCGATCCAGCCCGCGCCGCCCTTCTTGTTCGGGAACCACACGTCGACCTCGGCCGACGGCTCGGTGAAGGGGAAGTAGTTGGGGCGCATGCGAGTACGGGTCTCGGGGCCGAACATGGCCTGCGCGAACGCGTCGAGGACACCGCGCAGGTGCGCCATGGTCAGGCCCTTGTCGATCGCCAGACCCTCCACCTGGGAGAACACCGGGGTGTGGGTGGCGTCGAGCTCGTCGGTGCGGAAGGTGCGACCGGGGCACGCGACATAGATCGGCACCTCGCGCTCCAGCATGGACCGCACCTGGACCGGGGAGGTGTGCGTGCGCAGCACCTGGCGCGAACCCTCCGGGGCGATGTGGAAGGTGTCCTGCATGGTGCGCGCCGGGTGGTCGGGCAGGAAGTTCAGCGCGTCGAAGTTGAAGTGCTCGGTCTCCACCTCGGGCCCCTCGGCGACCTCCCAGCCCATGCCGACGAAGAAGTCGGCGATCTGCTCGGAGATCACGGTGATCGGGTGCCGGGCGCCCACCGGCTGACGTCGGGCGGGCAGCGTGACGTCGATCTTCTCGGAGATGAGCACCGCCTGATCGCGCTCCGCCAAGAGCGCGGCCCGGCGCGCCTCGAACGCGTCCGACACCCGCTTACGCGCGACGTTGACCCGCTTACCGGCCTCGGCCTTCTCTTCCTTGGGCACGCTGCCCAGCCCACGCTGCGCGAGCGCGATCGGCGACTTACCGCCGATGAAGTCGGTCTTGGCGACCGCCAGCGCATCCAGATCGGCCGCCGCGGCAAACGCCTTCTCGGCCTCCGCCGCCGCTGCCGCGAGTGCCTCCTCGGTCAAAGAGGCGTTTTGCTCGACTCCACTGTTGTCGTCGGCCACGATCTTCTCGACTCTCCCCTGGGGATCGGTTCGCGGGCGCGTCATTGCCATCCCGCATCGGTGCTGCGTAAATCCTATGGGATGGGGTTGACGCGATTCATCCGGATTACTCGCGACGCGATCAGCGCAGGTCGGCGGGGTCTCCATGAAGACTGACCGGTCCAGGTCGGGACGAGGATCCGCGTCGTTTCTTCACTGTCGCCCCTGCCTGCTCGCCGCTTCTCGAGGCAATCGGAAATCGGTCGGGGATCGAGGGAACCGAATGGGATCGGGGCGCGTCCAACTGAGCAAACACACCAGCGTGTTCGACTCGAGAACAGGACGACTCGATGGCTGAACAGACCGGCGATCCGACGTCTGCGCCGGGGCGGCGTGCTCGACGCACCGCTCCGGGGAGCGGGCTTGCGTTGTGTGGCTTCGGGATCGGGCCCGTGGGGCGGCGTCCGTTCCCCCGGGCGGCGGGGTTGTGCGCGCACCGGCCCGAACGGCAGGCGGCGCCGGAGCAGGGCCAGCACCCGGACAGTGTAGGATGACGGGGCTCGACGGCCGCCGGATCACGTCGGCCGCCGCCCTGTCCTACGTTCGATTCCAGGCGGCGCACCCTGACCGACACGGCCGGCGTCCGGGTGTGTTCGGCCTGGTGAACGGGCTGTGGGCCGCGGGGCTGCTGAGTGCCGAGGAGGTGCGGTTTCGCCGTGGCGGCAACGATTGGTTCAGCGAGAATCTGACGAATCCGGGTGACGTCGACCCAGCGGTGTACGACCGCGCACGGCATCCGGGTGCCGCCTCGTGGTTCAAGGCGAGCGCGGTGGCGATGATCGAGCGGGTCGAGGGATATCTCGCGATCCTCGACGCGCACGGGGTCGAGTGGGAGCGGTTGGACTCCGCCGCACCGGGCTCCATCATCTACGACGACGCCGAGCAGGTGGTTGTCGTGCCGTTCGGCGGCAACCACCTGCCCAGGGAACCGATCAGCGGCTATTGCGCGGGCTGAGTGTGCCGGGGCAGGAACGCTGCCACCACCGCGGCGCAGGCGACCAGGGCTGCACCGACCCACACCGCGGGAACGAGTCCGTCCACATAGGCCTGGGGGTCGGTGTAGGAGCCGTAAGAGGCGAAGACCGAGGCCAGGACGGCGATGCCCATGGCCACGCCCACTTCGCGAACGGTGCTGCTGATGCCCGATGCCATGCCCTGGTCGGCGGGGGAAGCGCTGGCCATGACGATGGTGGACGAGGGCGCGAAGGTGAGGCCCATGCCGATGCCGCCGAGGACGAACGGGGCGACGAAGGCGAGATAGGGGACATCAGCCGTGGTGATCATCGCCATCCAGCCGAGGGAGACGGCCAGGCAGAGCTGGCCGATCGCGATGAGGGTGCGGGCGCCGACGCGGTCGACGATCAGGCCTGCCAGCGGTGCGACGACCATCGGGACCATCGTCCACGGCATCGTGCGGATACCCGATTCCAGCGGTGAGTAGCCCTGGACCACCTGGAAGAACTGGGCGAGCAGGAAGATCGAACCGAAGACGCCGGACGAGAAGCCGAAGGACACGATGAAGCTGAGGCTCAGGCCGCGGGATCTGAACATGCGCAGCGGGAGCATCGGATCGGTGGCACGGGTCTCCCAGACGACGAACGCGACGAGCAGGGCAGCCCCGCCGATCAACGCGGTGAGGACCTGCGGTGCGGTCCAGCCGTCATCGGCGCCGTGGATGACGCCCCAGACCAGCGCCAGCACGCCACCAGCCGAGAGCAGCACGCCCAAGTAGTCGAGTTTCCGTGCGGCGCCCCGTGATTCGGACAGCATGCGGGCGGCGAAGGGCAGCGCCAGCAGACCGATCGGGACGTTGAGCCAGAAGATCCACTGCCAGTTCAGGCCGTCGACCACCGCACCACCGACGACCGGCCCGACCGCGACGCCGAGGCCGGCGATGCCGCCCCAGATGCCGATCGCGGCGCTGCGCATCTTCTCGGGTACCGCGGCAGCCAGCAAGGTGAGCGACAGCGGCATGACGGCCGCACCACCGGCGCCCTGCACCGCGCGGGCGGCGATGAGCATCCACGGCTCGGTGGCCAGCGCGCACGCCGCGGAAGCGACGACGAAGACCCCGATTCCGGCCAGGAAGACACGGCGACGGCCGATCCGGTCACCCAGGGCCGACGCCGACAGCAGCAGCGCGGCGAAGGACAGCGTGTAGGCGTTGATGAACCATTGCAGGTCCGACAGCGACGCTCCCAGTTCGGTTTTGATCACCGGGAGCGCGTTCGTCACGACGAGGTTGTCCAACGTGACCATGAACATCGGGATGCCGACGGCGGCGATCACCGCGCCGAGCGGCTTGTTCTTCGCCCCGGAGGTCGGTGGCGTCACGGCGGCTCGCGCGTCGCCGGATTCGAGTGTCTGCGTCATGCCCAGCCCTTAGTTGTTATTGACTGATAACTTCTCTGCTCATCGTTATGCATCGACTGATAACATGTCAAGAGGCATTCGAACGAGGAGGCAGTGACGCCCATGACGAGAACCCGGATGACCGCGTCCGAGCGCAGCGCCCAGGTGCTCGAAGCCGCGATCCATGCCTTTGCCGAAACCGGCTATGCCGCAACGAAAACCGATGAGATCGCCAGGCTGGCGGGAGTGTCGCAGCCCTACGTGATCCGCCTGTTCGGCACCAAGCAGCAACTGTTCATCGCCTGCCTGCTCGAGGTGTGCACGCGCATCGAGCAGGTGTTCCGCGACGCCGAGATCGCCCCCGGCGCCGACACCGCGGAGGCCCTGCGCACCCTCGGCCACGGCTTCGACGTCTTCCTGGCCGAACGCGAACTGCCCCTCATGATGCTGCACGGCGCCGCCGCCAGCGCGGATCCGGCGATCGGCGACCACATGCGGGAGCGATTCGGGCGCATCTATCGCCTGATCGGCGAACTCACCGGCGCCGACACGCTGGAATCGCGCCGCTTCGTCGCCACCGGCATGCTGCTCACCATCATGACCGCGATGCAGGTCGCGGGCAGCGAGGCGATTCCGCTCCCCTGGGCCACCGAAATCCTCACCGACCTGCGCAGCGCCACCACACCCTCGTGCTGAGCCCCATCAGCGCGCGGGAGAACTACGTCGCGTGCTGGACGCGGGCGCTCGCGTAGAGGCAGATAGCCGCTGCCGCAGCCAGATTCAAGCTCTCGGCGCGGCCGTGGATGGGGATGCGGATGCGGTGGTCGGCGCGGGCGGCGACGGCGGGGTCGAGGCCGTGGGCCTCGTTGCCGAAGAGCCAGGCGACCGGTCCGCGCAGGATGTCGTCGGCGGCGTCGAGGTCGACCTCGCCGTTGGCCGCGGTCGCGAGGATCGTCACGCCTGCGGCGGAGATCGCGTCGAGGGTCGCGGTGATATCGCGGCTGCGGGCGACCGGGACATGGAACAGCGAACCCGCGCTGGCACGCACGCATTTGCCGTTGTGCGGGTCGACCGTTTCGCCCGCGAGCACCACGCCGTCGGCACCGACCGCGTCGGCTACCCGGATCAGAGTGCCCGCGTTGCCGGGTTCGGCGATCTCGACGGGTACGGCGAGCATCCGCGGGCCACGGTCGAGGATCTCGCCGAGCGGCACGTCGACCAGTTCGCACACCGCGACAAGGCCGGGCGCGGTAACGGTTTCACCGAGATGTTCGGCGGCGCGATCGCTGACCAAGGTGGTGCGGACGCCGTCGGCGGTGGCACCGGCGATCAGCGCGTTCTCACGACCGGCGGCCGCGAGCGAATAGAAGATCTCCCGGACGCGGCCGGTCTCCAGGGCAGCGGAGACCGCGTTGGCGCCCTCGGCGAGGAACAGCCCGGACTTGCGGCGCTGGGCCGCGCGCTGGAGCTTGACAGCGGAAACGACCCGCGGATTGCGCTCGGAGAGCGCGTCCACGGGTCGTTCCGACAGATCGCTGTGTGTTGTCAAGCTCAGGCAGCGGTGGCCGGGGCGTTGACGTCGGCCGGCAGCGCGGCCTTGGCGACAGCCACCAGGCCGGCGAAGGCCTCGGCGTCCGAGACCGCGAGCTCGGCGAGGATCTTGCGGTCCACCTCGACGCCAGCGGCCTTGAGGCCCTGGATGAAGCGGTTGTAGGTGATGTCGTTCAGACGCGCGGCGGCGTTGATACGAGCAATCCACAGCTTGCGGAAGTCACCCTTGCGCGCCTTGCGGTCACGGTAGGCGTAGGTCAGCGAGTGGAGCTGCTGTTCCTTGGCCTTGCGGTACAGGCGCGAACGCTGGCCCCGGTAGCCCTTGGAGGCCTCGAGGATGGAACGGCGCTTCTTCTGAGCGTTGACGGCCCTTTTGACGCGTGCCACTTTGGTAGTCCTTGATCATCTGGGGGCGCGGCGGCGCCCGAATTCGGTAGTTGTCGGCGTCCGGTTATCCCGGCCGCGGAATCGTCGGGTTGCGACGGTCCGGCTGACCCGAAGGTCAGGCGAGACCGAGCAGCCGCTTCACGCGGGGGACGTCGACGGAAGCGACGGACTCCGTGCCTTCCAGACGACGAGTCCGGCGAGAGGACTTGTGCTCCAGGAGGTGGCGACGGTTCGCCTGCTCGCGAAGCAGCTTGCCCCGGCCGGTCACCTTGAATCGCTTCTTGGCGCCGCTGTGGGTCTTGTTCTTCGGCATGGATTCCTCTATCTAGTCGTTGAAATCGTTTACTGCGGGTCGGCCGGCGCAGCCTGCTCGGCAGGCGCGGCCTGCTCGACCGGTGCGGCCGGGTCTGCGCTCGCGGGACCGGTCGGCAGCGGCTGACGTGTCGCCGCCGGCGCCGAAGAGTCCTGCTGGGCCTTCACCCGCGTCTTCGCACCCTTGTGGGGAGCGAGGACCATGGTCATGTTGCGGCCGTCCTGCTTGGCCGAGGTCTCGACGAACCCGAGATCGGCCACATCGGAGCCCAGACGCTGGAGCAACCGGAAGCCGAGTTCGGGACGCGACTGCTCACGACCGCGGAACATGATCGTGACCTTGACCTTGGACCCGGCTTCGAGGAAGCGAACGACGTTGCGCTTCTTGGTCTCGTAGTCGTGGTCGTCGATCTTCGGACGGAGCTTCTGCTCCTTGATCACGGTCTGGACCTGGTTCTTACGGGACTCGCGCGCCTTCTGCGCGGTCTCGTACTTGAACTTGCCGTAGTCCATGATCTTGCAGACCGGCGGACGGGCATCGGGTGCTACCTCGACGAGGTCGAGGTCGGCTTCGAGCGCGACGCGTAGTGCATCTTCAACACGCACGATCCCAACCTGTTCGCCGCCGGGTCCGATGAGACGAACCTCGGGAACACGGATGCGATCGTTGATGCGGGTCTCAGTGCTGATGGGGCCTCCTAGGTCAAGCGGTGTCGTCTTAACGACCGCACGCAATAACTGCAACCCCTGTTTCAACACGAAAGCCCCGCTGCGGTATTTCTCCGCGACGGGGCCCGATGTCGACCGATCGCCCACAGCCGATGCTCTCGCAAGCTCGGTCGTCGACCCCCGCGTGCCAGGCACACGGAAAACCCACCACAATGAGCGGGTGACCGGGACCGTATATCCGAACGATGGCTCGCCGGTAACGGTGGGAGTCGGGCTCCACTTATCTGCCCCACGGATGCATGACACATCCAGGGGCGGTCGTCAGCGGAAAGCTTAGCATGGCGTTGAGCTATCACCGAATCGCCCGGGCGCGAGCACCCGCGATCGGGCTCGCTATAGCCTGATCAGCATGACTGACGAGCTCGATCCTCCTGTCCGCGACCTGGCCGACATCCCCGCTGTCGAGGTGATCAGCCGCGCCGCCGTGATGCTGATGAGTTCGGCCGCGGAGAAGCTGGGCCTGGCCGGCGAGAACCCGGATTCGGGCGCGGGCGTCGACCTCGACGAGGCCCGCCGGGTGATCACCGCACTGGCCGGGCTGGTCACGGCGTCGGTGGAGTACCTCGGCCCGCACGCGGGCCCGATCCGCGAGGGTTTGCAGGCGCTACAGCGCGCGTTCCGCGAGGCCTCCTCGGTGCCGGACGCACCGGGCGCGGGCCCGGGCGAGAAGTACACCGGCCCGGTGCACTGAGTTCTGTCAACGAAAAGATCCGCCGACGCGGTGCGTCGGCGGATCTTTTCTGTGCTGCGAACGAATGTCGCGACTCAGACCACGGGGGTCGGCGTGGGACCGCCGGGGGTGACCGAGACGGCCGAGCCGGAGGAGATCATGTTGGCGAGTGCGGTGAGCAGCGCCGCGCTTCCGGTATCCATTACAGGCGTTCCTTTCGAATCCAGGTCAGACGGTCGGCTTGGTGGGCTCGTAAGCCAACGATGACCCGCCGGCGAGGAAACCGAGAATCTGGGCGATGAGCGCCGTGGTGGCTTCATCCATGAGGACGTTCCTTTCGAACTACACGACGATCGAGCCGTCGACAAACCGCTACCACCCGGCATTCCGGGGACGGTGAGGCGAATGTTACCCACGGCTGTTTCACTTCGTGGCGCTTTCGGAAAGTCCCTGCCGGAACGTCTCGAAAGGACGGTAGCCCGGCTCAGCGCAACGCGGCCGCCTTTCGCGCCAACCGCTTGGCCGCGGTCGTCTCCGCCGGCGCCTTCTTCGCCGGTGCCTTCTTCGCCGCCGGGGCGGCTTTCTCGGCCGTCTTCTTCGCCGCCGTCTTCTTCGCGGCGGGCTTCTTCGGCGCGGGCGCTGCCAGCACTTCCTTCAGGAACTGACCGGTGTAGCTGTCCGACACCCCGGCGATGTCCTCCGGCGTACCGGTGGCGACCACGGTGCCGCCGCCCGAACCGCCCTCGGGGCCCATGTCGATGACCCAGTCGGCGGTCTTGATCACGTCGAGGTTGTGCTCGATGACGATCACCGTGTTGCCCTTGTCGACCAGTCCGTTGATCACCTTGAGCAGTTTGCGGATGTCTTCGAAATGCAGGCCGGTGGTCGGCTCGTCGAGGATGTAGACCGTCCGCCCCATGGACCGTTTCTGCAGCTCGGCGGCCAGCTTCACGCGCTGCGCCTCACCGCCGGACAGGGTCGGCGCGCTCTGGCCCAGCCGCACGTACCCCAGACCGACCTCGACGAGTGTCTTGAGATAGCGGTGGATCGAGGTGATCGCCTCGAAGAAGTCGGCCGCCTCGTCGATCGGCATGTCGAGGACTTCGGCGATCGTCTTGCCTTTGTAGTGGACCTCGAGGGTTTCCCGGTTGTACCGAGCGCCGTGGCAGACCTCGCACGGAACGTACACATCGGGCAGGAAGTTCATCTCGATCTTGAGCGTGCCGTCGCCCGAGCAGGCTTCGCAGCGGCCGCCCTTGACATTGAACGAGAACCGCCCGGGCTGGTAACCGCGCACCTTCGCCTCGGTGGTGGAGGCGAACAGGGTGCGGATCTTGTCGAAGACACCGGTGTAGGTGGCCGGGTTCGAGCGCGGGGTGCGCCCGATCGGCGACTGGTCCACCTGCACCAGCTTGTCGAGGTTGTCGAGACCGTTGACCCTGGTGTGCCGGCCCGGCACCTGGCGGGCACCGTTGAGCTTGTTCGCGAGAACAGTGGCCAAGATGTCGTTGACCAGGGTCGACTTGCCCGAACCGGAGACACCGGTGACCGCGGTGAGCACCCCCAGCGGGAACGCCACGTCGACATTGCGCAGATTGTGCTCGGTGGCGCCGACGACGGCGAGCTTGCGCTTCTTGTCGATCGGGCGCCGCACCAGCGGCAGCTCGATCTGCTCGCGGCCGGAAAGGTAAGCGCCGGTGAGCGATTCGGGCTCGGTCAGCAGCTCCGCATAGGGACCGCTGTGCACCACGCGACCACCGTGCTCGCCGGCGAGGGGGCCGATGTCGACCACCCAGTCCGAGGCGCGGATGGTGTCCTCGTCGTGCTCGACGACGATCAGCGTGTTGCCCAGCTTCTTCAAGCGCAGCAGCGTCTCGATGAGCCTGCGGTTGTCGCGCTGGTGCAGGCCGATCGACGGCTCGTCGAGGACATAGAGGACACCGACCAGACCGGAGCCGATCTGGGTGGCCAGCCGGATGCGCTGCGCCTCACCGCCGGACAGGGTCGCGGCGGCCCGCGACAGCGTCAGGTATTCGAGGCCGACGTCGAGCAGGAAGCCGAGCCGGGCCTGGATCTCCTTGAGCACCTGCCCGGCGATCGCGGTCTCGCGCTCCCCCAGCGTGAGCGCGTTCAGGAAGTGCGCGCAGTCGCCGATGGACAGCTCGCTGACCTCGGCGATCGACTTGTCGGTGCCGTCGGAGGCCAAGGTGACGGCCAGGATCTCCGGGCGCAACCGGGAGCCGTTGCAGACCGGGCACGCCACATCGCGCATGTACCCGTCGTAGTGCTCTTTCATCTGCTCGGACTCGGTGTTCTCCATGCGCCGCTGCAGGAACGGCATCACGCCTTCGAAATCGGCGTAGTAGGAGCGCTTGCGGCCGTAGCGGTTGGTGTAGGAGACGTGCACCTGGTCGGAGCTGCCTTCCAGCACCGCCTTGCGGGCCTTCGCGGGCAGGTCGCGCCACGGGGTGTCCATCGAGAAGCCGATCGCCTCGGCCAGGCCGGACAGCAACCGGTTGAAGTACTCGGCGGTCTGCCCGCGCGACCACGGGGCGATCGCGCCCTCGGCCAGGCTCAGGTCCGGGTCGGGCACCACCAGTTCCGGGTCGACTTCCTTGCGGATGCCGAGGCCGGTGCAGTCAGGGCAGGCGCCGTAGGGCGAGTTGAAGGAGAACGAGCGGGGCTCGAGGTCTTCGATGTCGAGGGGGTGGCCGTTGGGGCAGGCCAGGCGTTCGGAGAAGCGGCGCTCCCGGTCGTGGGCGTGCTCGTCGCGGTCGACGAAGTCGAGCACGACGATGCCGTCGGCCAGCCGCAGCGCGGTCTCGATCGAGTCGGTGAGGCGCTGCTTGGAGGCGGCCTTGACCGAGAGCCGGTCGACGACCACCTCGACGTCGTGCTTCTCCTGCTTCTTCAGCTTCGGCGGATCGGTGAGCGGATACACCACGCCGTCGACCCGCACGCGCGAGTAACCCTGGGTCTTGAGCTGGTCGAACAGGTCGACGAACTCGCCCTTGCGGGTGCGCACCACCGGCGCGAGCACCTGGAACTTGAGGCCGTCGTCCATGGCGAGTACCTGGTCGACGATCTGCTGCGGGCTCTGCTTTTCGATCAGCTCGTGGCAGACCGGGCAGTGCGGTGTGCCCGCACGGGCGTAGAGCAGGCGCAGGTAGTCGTAGACCTCGGTGATGGTGCCGACCGTGGACCGCGGGTTGCGGTTGGTCGACTTCTGGTCGATCGACACCGCGGGCGAGAGCCCCTCGATGAAGTCGACATCCGGCTTGTCCATCTGCCCGAGGAACTGACGCGCGTAGGCCGACAGCGATTCGACGTAGCGACGCTGCCCCTCGGCGAAGATCGTGTCGAACGCCAAGCTCGACTTCCCGGAACCGGACAGACCGGTGAACACGATCAGGCTGTCGCGCGGCAAATCCAGGTCTACACCTTTCAGGTTGTGTTCCCGAGCTCCGCGCACAGTGAGGCGTTCCGCCACCTGGTGAATCCCTTCTCCATCGTCATCCGCCGACCGGACATATTCCCCCGTCGTCAATGCTAGGCCGGGGGTCCGACAAGTTTCGGTCCGCAGGCGAGCGGCCCCCTCGCCCCGTGGCGCTGTGCAGGGGGCGTGACATTTCTCGTTCGCCGACAAGCCCCACGACCGAGTTACGCGGATTATGTTGGACCACAAGGGGGGATCGTTCGACATGATGAAGGAGCCGGCGTGCTCGAGGTGTTCCTGGTCGACGACCACGAGATCGTGCGGCGAGGGTTGATCGACCTGCTCGAAGGTGATCCAGAACTCACTGTGATCGGTCAGGCAGGTGGCGTCGCCGAGGCGATGGTGCGCATCCGCGAGGCCCGCCCCGATGTCGCGGTCCTCGACGTGCGGTTACCCGACGGCAACGGCATCGAGCTGTGCCGCAACCTGCTGGCCGAGTTCGATGACCTGCACTGCCTGATCCTGACCTCGTTCTCCGATGAGCACGCCATGCTCGACGCCATTTTGGCCGGCGCCAGCGGGTACGTGGTGAAGAACATCGACGGGATGAAACTGGCCGACGCGATCAAGCAGGTGGGCGCGGGCCACTCGCTGCTCGATACCCGCGCCGCCGACGCCCTGCGCGCCCGGCTGCGCCGCAGCGCCGAACCGTCCGGGCCACTGGCCGGGCTCACCGACCAGGAACGACGACTGCTCGAACTGCTCGGTGAGGGCCTGACCAACCGGCAGATCGCCGCGCGCATGTTCCTCGCGGAGAAAACGGTCAAGAACTACGTCTCGCGACTGCTGGCGAAACTGGGTGTCGAACGTCGCACCCAGGCCGCCGTCCTGGCGACCAAACTCCGCGAGCCCTGACGGCTCAGGACGGGACGACGATGGTGAGGTCCCCGTCGTAGCGGCGGTAGAGCAGGTTGCCGCGGCCGGTGTGGCTGTCGGTGAAGAACAGGTAGGGCAGCCCGGCCGCGCACAGCGCGTCGGAGGCCTCGTCCTCGGCGAAGACGGGAGCCGCGTCCTGCACCACCCGTACCGGCATCGCGCTCGCGGTCAGCGGCAGCTCGGCCGACCGGTCCGCCGCGGCGGTGAGCCGCTGCCTGGCCAGCGAGACGCCGTGCGGGTCGGCCCACGTCACGATGGCGTCCTCGCCGGTGTCGGCGTCGGTGAACAGGTAGGCGTCATAGTCCATCGCGTCCAGGACGGTGCTGGCTTCCAGCGGTGTGCCGGTCATCAGGGCACAGTCCTTGCGGCGGATGATCGGGCGCGTCTCGGTGATCTGGGCCAGCGGACGGCGGGCCGGGTCGGGCCACGCGCCGCGCGCTTCCTTACCCGCGCGGCGGGCGAGCTGGCGGTCGAGCCGTTCGGCGGCGAAGGTGACCGCGAAGCCGCCGGGGCCGGTGACCTGGACACGGGTGAACGTGTCGTTGGTCCGGATATTGGCCTGCACCAGGGTCGGCTCGTCGTATCCCTGCGGCGCGGTGACGCGCACCCTGGCCGGGCTGTCGAGGTGATGCCTGCGCATCACGCGGGTGATGGCGCGAACAGCACGGGTGACGTCCTGGGCCGGCACTTCGCCACGCGTGGTCACGGCGAGCTCCGGGTCCGCGGCGGTCGTCCAGTGCTGGGTGCTCGACAACGAATTCATCATGTGCCCCACTTCTCGATCCCATTTCCCGGTGCCCAATGCCACCATTACCACCGGTGCGAGTGAAGGGCCGAAAGTCCCCTCATTGCCGACTAGACTTGTTCGGACTCACTCCAGGAGCTGCGAAGACGGGGTACTGCGATGGCGAATGACGGTCGGGGCGGCCGCTATTCGGCTGACCAGACGGTGTCGCGGCAGATGTTGCGCAGCCTGCTCGGCGAGGTCGCCGATCGGGTCGAAGTGATGATCGGTTCGCGCGATCGGATGGACGGCCTCGTCGAGGCCATGCTCACGGTCACCGCGGGTCTGGACCCGGACGAAACCCTGCGCACCATCGTGCGGACCGCGATGAACCTGGTCGACGCCCGCTACGGCGCGCTGGCGGTGCGCGGCCACGATCAGCAGGTCGCGCAGTTCATCGACGAGGGCATGCCGGATCAGATCCGCGACCGGATCCAGCGATTACCCGCGGGCCACGGCGTACTCGGCGCGGTGTTCGCACACAAGGCGCCGCTGCGGCTGGCCGATCTCACCCAGCACGAATCCTCGATCGGGTTTCCCGCGGGACATCCGCCGATGCACACGTTCCTCGGTGTGCCCGTACGCATTCGGGACGAGGTGTTCGGCAGTCTCTATCTGACCGAGAAGTCCGACGGCCAGCCGTTCACCGAGGAAGACGAAGTCCTGGTGCTGGCGCTGGCGGCCGCCGCGGGGATCGCGGTCGACAACGCGCGACTCTACGAGCAGGCCCGCACCCGGCAGGCGTGGATCGAGGCGACCCGCGATATCGCGACGGAATTCCTGGCCGGTACCGAATCCGATCGGGTGCTCGGCCATGTGGTCGATCACGCGCGCGGGCTCACCGGATCGCATCAGGCGTTCCTCGCCTCGGTGCCGGTGCCCGACGAATTGCCCGGCGAGATCAGCGAATTGGTGGTCACACAGTGGACCGGACCTGATGCGGGCCAGGACTGGCAGACCATCCCGATCGCGGGAACGGTGGTGGGCGACGCCTTCAGCAGACGGACGCCACTGCGCTTCGACGACGTGTCGAAGGTGTCGCTGGGCGTCGAGTTCCCCGTGGCCGAATTACCCGGCGCCGGACCGGCTCTCGTCCTGCCGCTGTGCACCCCCGATGCCACCCTCGGCGTCCTGGTGACGTTCCGGCCGCCGGGTTTCGCGCCGTATTCCGATGAGATGCTCGAGCTGACGGCGGCATTCTGCGATCAAGCCGCGCTGGCGGTGCGGCTGGCCGACGCCCAGCAGCGGATGCGCGAACTCGACCTGGTCGCCGACCGCGATCGGATCGCGCGCGACCTGCACGACCACGTGATCCAGCGACTGTTCGCGATCGGCCTCACCGTGCAGGCAACCCTGCCCAAGGCGGTGGTTCCCGAAGTGCGGCAACGGCTTTCGACAGTGATCATGGATCTGCAGGAAGTGGTGCAGGAGATCCGCACCTCCATCTTCGATCTGCATGCCAGCGGCTCCGGCCACAGCGAAGGGCTGCAGCAGCGCCTCGAGGTGGCGATCCGGCGCCAGACCTCCGACATCGCCCTGCGCGCGACGATCCAGGTATCGGGTCCGCTGTCGGTGCTCGATCCGCAGCTGGCCGACCACGCCGAGGCGGTGGTGCGCGAGGCGGTGAGCAACGCGGTGCGCCATTCCGGCGCCGACACCGTGGCCATCGTGATCGAGGTGGCCGACGATCTGGTGATCACGGTGTCCGACAACGGCTGGGGCATTCCGAACCACGTCATCCGCAGCGGGCTGCGCAATCTCGAGCAGCGCGCGCAGGAGGCGGGCGGCTACTTCGAGGTCGGTCCGGCCAAACGCCCCGACGCCGACGGCAACCACCCCGAGATGTCGGGCACACAGCT
Organism: Nocardia sp. NPDC060249; assembly: GCF_042728755.1. Lineage (NCBI taxonomy): Bacteria > Bacillati > Actinomycetota > Actinomycetes > Mycobacteriales > Nocardiaceae > Nocardia > Nocardia sp. NPDC060249. Next base: position 123,747 of record NZ_JBHXAQ010000010.1, on the reverse strand, counting down.
GCGCTGGGCGGTGCCACTGCCCCAGGACGCGCCGGCGACCGGCGGGTTCGCCCTCGCCGCCGGACCCGAGCCGGGCGAGGATTGAGTCAGGCCGGGGCCAGGACCACGGCGGCGTTGTTGCCGCCCATTCCCATCGACAGTTTCAGCGTCGGGCCCGCGAGCAGCGGGGTCGGGCCGTTGAGCAGTCGCGGGTGCGCGGGGGCCACGATCGGCGCCGACGCGACCCGGCCGCGCTCGTAGGACAGGGCGATCGTGGCGACTTCGACTGCCGCGCAGGCGCCCTGACAGTGCCCGGTCAGCGGTTTGAGCGCGGCGACGGCGGGCCGGTCGTCGAAGACGGTGCTCAGCACATCGCGTTCGGCGGCATCGCACTGCTTGGTCCCGGTGCCGTGCGCGTTGTAGTACGCCACGTCGCCGGCATCGATTCCGGCGTCGGCCAGTGCGCGCCGGACGCAGGCGATGATCTGGGCGTGGCCGGGATCGACCGAGACGACATGGAAGGCGTCGTTGGTCATCGCGCCGCCGAGCAGTCGCGCATAGGGCTGCTCGATCGCGTCGGTGAGCAGCAGCGCCACCGACGCCTCGGCCATGGTGAAACCGAGGGTGCCTTCCTGAAAGGGCCTGCAGGCGGTGAACGGGTCGGCATCGGCGATCGCGGCACCCAGACCGACGAAATGTTCGAGCATGTCCGGGGTGGCCGACAGGTCGGTGGTGATGCACAACACGTCATCGACCAGACCCGCGTCACGCCACATCTTCGCCGTCAGCAGGGCGGCATTGCCCGAACTACACGCCGCCGACACGTTCATCGCGGGTCCGTGAAAACCGAACTCCTGCATCACCACCGAGATGGGTGTCGACGGCAGCATCCGCAGATAGTCGCGCGAGCGCCGGTGGCCTTCGTCATGGCGGTAGAAATCGCGCCAATCGGCGACGTCGCCCAGGGTGAACGCGTGGACGAGGCCGACGGTGCGTCCCTCCCGGCGCCACCCGCGTTCCCGTGCGTCGGCGATCGCCTCGGCGGCCACGGCGAACACGGCACGCCCGAACAGCCCGGTGCCGTACGCCGGGTCACCACCGTCGCCGATCCGCCCAACCCAGGCGTGCTGATCACGTCCGGGCCCGTAACCGGGGTACAAACGGGCAGCCGGTTTGCACCCCATCAGTCCCTGCCACAGGTGTTCGCGACCCCACCCGTAACCGGAGACAACACCGATCCCGGCGATCGACATAGAATCGAGGCGGTGGGTCATGCCGCCCGTGAGCACATCCAGTGTCACATCGCTCCTCGCGGATCTTCATGAAGGATCACCAGACTAGTCCGGTATGCCGTTCGCAGACCAGGCCGAGATCGGGGGTTTCGCAGTGGGAGAAGGAAGGACCGACGCGGCGAGCGCCGAGCAGCTCGCGCAGCGCTACCGGTCGCTGGTCGAACACACCCCCGATGCCATCTGTGTGCACGAGTCCGGGACGATCGTCTACGTCAATCCGGCGATGGTTCGTCTGCTCGGCGCGGATTCGGCCGACGACCTCCTCGGCTTGTCGATCACCGTCTTCGTCCATCCCGATTCCGTCGCGGCCATGCTCGACCGGATCGATCAGCTCACCGCCGAGGGTTCGGCCTCCCCGCCCACCGACATGGACCTCATCCGGGTGGACGGGCGGACAGTGCCGGTCCAGACCGTGTCGGTGCTCACGGTGTGGAAGGAGAAGCTCGCGTTCCAGGTGGTCGTGCACGATCTCACCGCGCAGCGGGCCGCCGAGGCGTCGGCCCGGCAGGCGGAAGCGTACTTCACGACCGTGGTGTCCCAGCTCGAGGAGGGTGTACTCGTCGTCGATCGGCGGGGTCGCCTCGAGTCGATCAACCCGGCGGGCAGACGCATTCTCGGCATCGAGGAGGGCGGGCAGATCCTCGGGCGCCTCATCGATGACCTGCCGCTCACGATGGTCGACCGCGATGGGCAGCCGTTGCCGCCGGGTAAGCATCCGATGGCGCACACCCTCGCGACCGGCGAGGTGGTCACCGGATTCGTCTTCGGTGTCGAGCGCGCCGACGGGCACCAGGTGTGGGTGTCGTGCAACTGCCGGTTGCTCAACCCGGACAGCCCGGATTCGTCCGGGGTGTCCTCGTTCTCCGACATCACCGAGTACCGAGCCAGTCGGCGCCAGCTCGAGTACCAGGCCACCCACGACGCGCTGACCGGGCTCGCGAATCGTTCCCTGATCCTCTCGCAGCTGTCCGCGGCGCTGGCCGACGACGGCGGCACACTGGTCACCACGGTGCTGTTCATCGACCTCGACGGCTTCAAAGCGATCAACGACACCCTCGGGCACGCCATCGGCGACACGGTGTTACAGATCGTCGCCCAGCGGCTGCAACAGGCACTGCGCAACGAAGACCTGGTCGGGCGGCTGGGTGGCGACGAATTCCTGGTGCTGCTGGCGGGTCATCCGCAGCGCACCGACCTGCCCGCGCTGGTGGAGCGCCTGCGCGTGAGAATGGCGGAACCGATCATCGCCAGCGGTCACCGACTCGAGGTGAGCGCCTCGGTCGGCATCACCGAACTCGGCCCGCACGAACGCCGCACGCCCGAGGCCGTGCTGCACGACGCCGACCTGGCGATGTACCGCGACAAGCCGGCGGCCCATCGTGAGCTCGGTCTCGGTCAGAATCGACGCTCGAACAACACCCACGCCTCCTGACAGACTGGTCGGCGTGATCGTCGAACACGCGCTGTTACCCGTTCGCCCCGGCGCCGCCGCCGCCTTCGAGGCGGCCTTCGCGCAGGCGTATCCGATCATCGCGGGAATGCCGGGCTTCGGCGGGTTGTCGTTGTCGCGCTGTGTCGAGCGACCCGACTGCTTCCTGTTGCTGGTGCGCTGGGAGCGACTGACCGACCACACGGTGGGATTCCGTGAGTCACCGGAATATCAGCGCTGGCGTGCGCTGTTGCACCACTTCTACGAGCCTTTCCCGGTGGTCGAGCACTTCACCCCGGTCCTCGGCGACGAAGTCTTCCCGGTCGCGGCGGCCCTGCCCGCGGACACGTAGACTCGACAACTCTGTTCTCAACGCGGTGACAAAGGAGTCCTGTTTTGCCCGACCGCCTCGCCGACGCCTCCCCGGCCGCGCACAACAGCGAGATCGAACAGGAGCAGCAGTACCTCTCGGTGCTCTACGACCGGCTCGACGGCATGCGCGACTACGCGCAGAACCGGCTCAAGACCGTGCTCCTCGAATCCGGTGGCACGCCGCAGGCGCGCAGTGAGCGCGAGTCCTTCACCCAGCTCTACAACGAGGACCTGTCCAAGTACGACGCGGCCGAGCACGGCCTGTGCTTCGGCCGGATCGATCTGGAAGGCACCGAGGACGCGGCGCGCTACATCGGCAGGCTCGGCATCCTCGACGAGGACAACGACTACGAGCCGCTGCTGCTCGACTGGCGCGCTCCGCTGGCCCGCCCGTTCTACCTGGCCACCACCGCCAATCCCGAGAACGTCACCCGGCGCAGGCACATCCGCTCGCGCAACCGCGCGGTGACCGCGATCAACGACGAGTACCTCGATCTCGATGCCGCCGAGCGTGACGGCGTGGTCGGCACCGACGACGGCGTCGGTGGCGAGAGCGCGCTGCTCTCGGCGCTCAACGCCGCCCGCACCGGGCACATGAACGACATCGTCGAGACGATCCAGAGCGAGCAGGACGCGATCATCCGCTCCGAGCACAAGAGCGTGCTCGTGGTGCAGGGTGGGCCGGGCACCGGCAAGACCGCGGTCGCGCTGCATCGCGCGGCGTTCCTGCTCTACACCTACCGGCAGCAGCTGGCCAAGAGCGGCGTGCTGATCATCGGCCCGAACGCCACCTTCCTCGACTACATCGGCCAGGTGCTGCCCTCCCTCGGCGAGACCGGCGTGCTGCTGTCGACCATCGGCGACCTGTACCCGGGCGTGAAGGCGGTGCGCGAGGATTCGCTGCGTGCCGGGGAGATCAAGGGCTCCCTGGACATGCTCGAGGTGCTCAAGCAGGCGGTGCGCGACCGTCAGGAAGTGCCGTCGGAGCCGGTGCGGCTGGCTTTCGACGGCTATCCGGTGACGCTGGACCGCAAGATCGCGACCAGGGCGCGCGGGCGGGCCCGCTCCTCGCGACGCCCGCACAACCTGGCCAGGCCGATCTTCGCGTCGTCGGTGATCGACGCGCTCACCGATCAGCTCGCCGCCACGATGGGCGCCGACCTGTCCGGCGGTACGAGCCTGCTCAGCTCCGCCGACCTCAGCGAGATCGGCGACGAGATGCGGGCCGACCCGCACGTGCAGGCCGCGATCAGCGCGCTGTGGCCGGTGCTGTCACCCCAGGACGTGCTCGCCGACCTGCTCGCCGACCCGGCCCGGCTCGAGCGCGCCGCCAAGACGCTGAGCCCCGGCGACCGCGCCGAGCTGGTGCGCGCCGACGACGGCACCTTCGGCGCGGCCGATGCCCCGCTGCTCGACGAGCTGGCCGAGCTGCTCGGCGTCGACGACACCGAGGAACGCGAACGCTCGCGTCGCCGGTGGAGGGCCCAGATCGAGGAGGCCCAGGATGCCCTCGACATCCTCACCGGTTCCGCCCCGCAGGACATCGAGGACGAACTCGATCCCGAGATCCTGATGGCCTACGACCTGATCGACGCCTCCCAGCTGGCCCAGCGCCAGGAATTCGGCAACCGCCAGACCACCGCCGAACGCGCCGCGGGCGACCGGACCTGGACCTATGGTCACGTGATCGTCGACGAGGCGCAGGAGCTTTCGGAGATGGCGTGGCGCATGGTGATGCGGCGCATCCCCAATCGCTGGATAACCGTTGTCGGCGATGTGGCCCAGACCGGTGATCCGGCCGGCGCGTCGTCCTGGCAGCAGGTGCTCGAACCGTATGTGGCACAACGCTGGAAGCTCACCGAGCTCACGGTGAACTACCGCACCCCCGCCGAGATCATGGCGGTCGCGGCCGATGTGCTCGCCGAGATCGATCCGGGTACCAAGGTGCCGCGTTCGGTTCGCGAGACCGGCCATCCCCCACGCGCCTACCGGGTGCTGTCCGCGGAAGTCGTGGGCGAGGTGGCCCGATTACTCGAAGCCGAGAACGGACCCGGTACCTCCGCGGTCCTCGCCCCCGCGGCCCTGGTGCCCGAATTGTCTTCGCTGGCAGGCGAATTCGTGCAGGTGCTCACCGTCCACGACGCGAAGGGCCTCGAATTCGACCGCGTGTACCTGGTGGAGCCACAGGCCATCCTGGACGAGTCCCCGCGCGGCCTCAACGACCTGTACGTCGCGCTGACCCGTGCGACCCAGCGACTGGCCGTGGTGCACACCGAGGACCTCCCCGAGGCGCTGTCCGCGCTCGAACCGGCCTGAGACGCGACGAAGGCCCCTGACCACAGTCGGTCAGGGGCCTTCGTCGTCGAACTAGCGGACGGTGTGCACGATCAGCACGTCCGAACGGGACTTGCGGGCCACGTCCGAGGGGACGGAGCCGAGCAGGCGGCCGGTGAGGGTGTTGAGGCCTCGGTTGCCGACGACGAGCAGGTCGGCGTCCACCTCGTTGACGAGGTCGAGCAGCGAATCGACCGGCTCGCCGACGATCGCGCGATCGACGATGTTCTTCGCACCGGCGGCCAGGGCCTTTTCCCGGGCAACGTGCAGGATCTCGTTGGTCGGGGCCGAGCCACGGACCTGGTAGGCCTCGTCCTTGAGCACATCGGCGGCGGCGGCGACGTCGCGGTCGTCGGTCGGGAAGTAGGCGCAGGCCAGCACGAGAGTTGCCTCAGCGTCCCCGGCGAGCGCCGCGGCCTTCTCCACCGCCACGTACGACGAATCCGAGCCATCAGTACCGACGACAATGGTCCGGTAGGCGGTCATCTCTCCTCCAACTGGTCGGTGCCAGCGCCGAACCACCCGGGAATCGAGCGTCAGCGCGGCAATTGGCTCGACCCTAACGCCAAATCAGGCCGATTTATCAGAAATCGCAACAGATCACACCGGGAGTGTTGGCGCTCCTGCCCGATGTCACGGTGGCTTTCGCAACAGTCGAGAAGATTCACCTGCGGCAACAAGACCGCGGTTCGAATAAATTGTGGCCTATCACAACACGATCAACGCCGTAGTGCGGCTGGGACTTTGATCACATCAACCGGAGAAACTCGGGAACCCACATGCCGCGCTGCCGGTGCCGGTATTCGCCGCCACGGTCACCGTAGCGGGGGTGATCCACCAGCTGTTGAGATAGCTGTCGACTTTCGCCGTCAGCTGGTGCGAGCCGGCGGCAGCGGGGCGCCAGGAGGTCTTGGTCTCGCCGATCGCCGGGACCGCCACCGTGTCGATCACGACACCGTTGTCGTAGAAGGTCACCGGTGCGCCGGCGTGGCCCGAGCTGTAGCCGACGACGTTCACCGCGACCACCGTGTAGGAACAGCCGGCCTTCGGATCGGAGCTCGACACACTGACCCGCTGGCCATCCGAGATGTCCGCGTGCGCGCCCGGCGCGAGCAGAGCCGTGGCGGCCAGCGCGGTCGCGAGGGCGGCGCCGAGGCGGGAAGTCCGGTCGAAAGATGTTGTCACTGTTGAGGTCCTGACGTCTCCACGCAGCAACGGCCGCTGCGAATGCGGTGACACTATCGACGAACCCCGCGCACCCAAGGTGGAATGTCGATATTTCAGACCCCCTACTTCTGGGGTCTGTACGCGCCCGCTCAGCCTGCGGCGGGGACCGCGCTCACCGACTGAGCGCTGCGCGCGTATTCCATCGGCGACATCCCGATCTCGGCGGTGAATTCGCGGCTGAAATGCGCCTGGTCGAAATAGCCGAGCTCGGCGGCCAGTACCGCGAGATCAGGGCGGCCGCGCGCGAGCAGGTCGGCCGCGTCCTGCAATCTGAACCGGCACAGCACCCATTTCGGGCCTGCGCCGACATAGCGGCGGAACAGCCGTTGCAGGGTGCGGATCGGGACGGCGAAACGATCGGTGACCTGGTCGACCCTGGTCAGCCGCGGATCGTCCGCCATGGCGGTGACGATGCGGGTCACCAGCGCGTAGTGCGGATCGTCGGTGCGACCACGGCCCGCGAAGAACTCCTCGACGACGTCGCGTCTGCGCTCGTCGGACTGTTCGGCCAGCACTCGGGCGGCCAGCCCCGCGGCTTCGGGCAGCACCGCGCTCAGCGGGGCCGAATCGTCGCGCAGCGCGCCGACATCCATGCCGGTGAAGGCACCGAAACCGCCGGGGGCGAACCGGATACCGAAGGTCTCGCCTTGCCCGGCGAGCTCACGCACGTACTTCGTCGTGCACACCCCGGTGACGAAGCCGCCGGTACGGGTGATGCTGCGTTCGAAGGTGACGTTCACACACGGGAACGACAGCACCTGCGCCGAATAACTGGGCTGACCGCGCAGATCCCACCGCACCGCCCAGTACCGGTCCGCGAACTCGGCCAGCGCGGGCCCGACCCCCAGCCGGTTCAGCGACCGGTGTTTCGCCTGCTCCTGCGGGTGCAGGATGCCTTTCACATCACCGGGATCCGGCGCCGCCGTCATCACCGGCCGATCTGTCGCGTTCTTACAAGACTGCCCGCCGGCGTCGGCGCAGGATCGTAGTCATGACCAATCCCGTTGCGCCCATTCCGGAGGGCTACCACTCCATCACCTGTTTCCTGGCCGTACCGGACGCAAACGCGGCCATCGACTTCTACACCGCGGTCTTCGAGGCGAAGGTGCTCAGCCGCGCCGATCTGCCCGACGGACAGCCCGCGCACGCCGAACTGCTCATCGGGGATTCCACCCTGCAGCTCGGAATGCCCATCCCCGACAACAATGTTCGCGCCCCCGAGGACTGGGTGCACACCTCGGTGGTGCACTACTGCCCCGACGTGGACGCGGTGATCGCCCGCGCGCTCTCCCACGGTGCCCGCGCGGCCGAGGAGCCGCAGACCTTCGTCACCGGCGACCGCTTCGGCGTGGTGATCGACCCCTTCGGCCACCGCTGGGCGGTGATCACCCGGGTCGAGGACGTCTCGCGGGAAGAGGCCGACCGCCGTGTCGCCGCCTGGATGGCCGAGCAGGCGTAACGACCTCACCGGCCGGATCCTCGACCGCAGGGGCCTCGACTCCGAGCTGCGCGATCGGTCGCGCGGCTCGGAGGTAGGGTCGCCCACAGGCCGCGACGCCGGCACGGTCACGAAAGCCCCGCGGCGTCCATCCCGCGCAGCTCCTTCTTCAGGTCGGCGATCTCGTCGCGCAACCGGCCCGCCAGCTCGAACTGCAATTCGCGGGCCGCGTTCATCATCTGCGCGGTGAGTTCGGTGACCAGGGCTGCCAATTCGGCACGTGGCATCGACTTCACATCGCGTTCGGCGTAGATCCCCGAGCTGGCCCGGCCCGGTTCGCCCTGCGCGCGCCTGCCGCGGCTGGCATTGCGGCCCGATCCGCCGACGGCCACCTCGTCCTCGGCCTCGGTGTACACCTGATCGAGGATGTCGGCGATCTTCTTGCGCAGCGGCTGCGGGTCGAGGCCGTTTTCGGTGTTGTAGGCGATCTGCTTGGCCCGGCGACGATCGGTCTCCTCGATGGCGTGCTGCATCGAGTCGGTGATCTTGTCCGCGTACATGTGCACTTCGCCGGACACGTTGCGCGCCGCGCGACCGATGGTCTGGATGAGGCTGGTGCTCGACCGCAGGAAGCCTTCCTTGTCGGCGTCGAGGATCGCGACCAGCGACACCTCGGGCAGGTCGAGGCCCTCCCGCAGCAGGTTGATGCCGACGAGCACGTCGTATTCGCCCAGGCGTAGCTGCCGGAGCAGTTCGACGCGCCGCAGCGTGTCGATCTCGGAGTGCAGGTAGCGGACCTTCACACCGAGACCGAGCAGGTAGTCGGTGAGGTCTTCGGACATCTTCTTGGTGAGCGTGGTGACCAGGACCCGCTCGTTGCGCTCCGCGCGCTCACGGATCTCGTGCACCAGATCATCGATCTGCCCCTTGGTGGGCTTGACCACGACCTTCGGGTCGACCAAGCCGGTCGGGCGGATGACCTGCTCCACCACCTCACCGCCGACCTGACCCAGCTCGTAGTTGCCCGGTGTCGCCGACAGATACACCGCCTGCCCGATGCGCCCGGCGAACTCCTCCCAGGTCAGCGGCCGGTTGTCGACCGCCGACGGCAACCGGAAACCGAAATCGACCAGGTTGCGCTTGCGCGACATGTCGCCTTCGAACATGCCGCCGATCTGCGGCACCGTGACGTGCGATTCGTCGATCACCAGCAGGAAGTCGTCGGGGAAGTAGTCGAGCAGCGTCGCGGGCGCCGAACCCGCCGGGCGCCCGTCGATGTGGCGCGAATAGTTCTCGATGCCCGAGCAGAAGCCGACCTGACGGATCATCTCCAGGTCGTATTCGGTGCGCATGCGCAATCGCTGCGCCTCGAGCAATTTGCCCTGACGCTCCAATTCCTCGAGCCGCGCGGCCAATTCGGCCTCGATATCGCCGACCGCGCGCTCCATCCGTTCCGGACCGGCCACATAGTGGGTGGCCGGGAAGATGCGCGCCGAATCGACTTGGCGCACCACGTCACCGGTGAGCGGGTGCAGGTAGTAGAGCGCCTCGATCTCGTCACCGAAGAACTCGATGCGGATCGCCAGCTCCTCATAGGACGGGATGATCTCGACGGTGTCGCCGCGCACCCGGAAGGAACCACGGGTGAACGACATGTCGTTGCGGGTGTACTGCACGTCGACGAGCAGCCGCAGCAGCGCGTCGCGGTCGATCTCGCCGCCGACCTCGAGCTGCACCGACCGGTCCAGATACGACTGCGGGGTGCCCAGACCGTAGATGCACGACACCGAGGCGACCACCACGACATCGCGACGCGAGAGCAGACTCGAGGTCGCCGAGTGCCGCAGCCGCTCGACGTCGTCGTTGATCGAGCTGTCCTTCTCGATGTAGGTATCGGTCTGGGCGATGTACGCCTCGGGTTGGTAGTAGTCGTAGTACGAGACGAAGTACTCGACCGCGTTGTTGGGCAGCATCTCGCGCAGCTCGTTGGCCAGCTGCGCGGCCAGGGTCTTGTTCGGCGCCATCACCAGCGTGGGGCGCTGCAACTTCTCGATCAGCCACGCGGTGGTCGCCGACTTACCGGTGCCGGTGGCGCCGAGCAGGACGACGTCCTTCTCCCCCGCGTTCACCCGGCGCTCGAGCTCGGCGATGGCCGCGGGCTGGTCCCCGGCGGGCGAATACTCGCTGACCACCTCGAATCGGGCGCCCGAGCGCTCGATCGTGCCGACGGGGCGGTGTTCGGAATGGGCGATCGGGTGACCCCGCTCTTCGTACCCTTCCGTCGGGATCTCGGTTGCGAATGCCATGGATCCAGCTTAGGCGCGACCACTGACACGTTTCGGCTTCCGCGAGCCACCGCCCGTCCGCCACACCCCGCGCCGCGCCGATGACCGCCGGTCGCGTCGTGGTCGTTCCGGTGAACTTCTGCTCATCGATGCCGTCGCGGCACTGCGCGAATGTGACAACAGCCACCATCGAGCAAACCATCGGCGACCCCTGTTCCGCCTGGTCGAGGCAGTCGCAAGCGAGCCCGGCGAATGCCCGGCACCTCGTGCGATGCCCGAAAAGCCCCTTGCACCAAGGGCATTCGACGATCGAGGCGCCGAACCGACCCCGCCACATCCGCCGAGGCGGGCGTACCCTGAGCTGATCATCGGACGTGGTGAAGGACAAGGCCATGAGCGTTCTGCTTCCCCTGCTCGTCGCGGCTCCCGCGGTAACCGGATTCGCCGGCTATTTCGCCAGAGAGATACGCAACCCGCACACACCGGCCCCCGTTTCGACGACCGTCTCACCGGCTGCCAGACCCCGGGTCGAATACTTCGACCTCGCCGAGCTGACCACCACCGACACCAGGGGCTTCATCCGCCCGGTCGACCGGTACGAAGTGCAGCCGTGGGGCCTCTATCTGGCCCGCATCCTCGACCGGCCGCACGGCCGCTACCAAGAGTCGTGGATGCTGCCCGACCAGGCCGTTCGCGCCACCATCAGCCACGACCGGCCCGGCCATCACCGCAGCCACGACTACGTGCTCGACATCGTCGAGTGCGTCCAGGTGGGGCCGAAACGATGGCGGGCCACCGACTACTTCCTCGACATCGCGGTGCGGCGCGGCCGGTCCTCGACGCTGTCCGGGTCGAGCGAGCTGCTCGCCGCGCACGCCGCGGGTCATGTCGACACCGAGCTCGCCGACCGGGCGTTCGAGCGCGCCGCGCGCGTGCTCGACGGGCTGGCGGCCAACGACCACGACGTCGAACAGTGGTTGCGGTCCCGGGACATCACGCTGACCTGGATGTGACCGGCGACCGGGCGCGGGTCGGCGCGCGCCGGTAGATTCTGCGCTCATGACGCAGGCATCCACCGTGCACGTGCATCCACCCAAGGTCGAGTACTTCGACGTCGCGGCCAGGACGAACACCGATCCCAAAGGCTTCGTCCGGCCGGTGGAGATCTATCGGGTGGAGCCGTGGGGCCTGTACATGGGTCGCCACTCCGATCACGCGCACTTCCACTACCTGGAATCGTGGGTGCTGCCGGAGCTGTCGCTGCGGGCGTCGAAGCTCCACTACAACCCCGGCGTCGAGCAATGGCAGGACATCTATGTCGATGTCGGCGAGTTCACCAGGGAGTCGCCGACGCTGTGGCGCTCGGTCGATCACTATCTCGACGTCCTGGTCCGCACCCGGCGTGACGTCCGGCTCGTCGACGTCGACGAGCTACTGGCCGCGCACACCGACGGCCTGCTCGACGCCGTGCAGTGTCAGGCCGCGATCGAACACGCGACCGCGGCGATCGACGGGATCGCCGCGCACGGCTACTCCCTCGAGGAGTGGCTGAGCACCTTCGGGATGACCCTGACCTGGCGCCGAAACGACGGACCGCCCGGACCTCGGTAGGGGGTCCGGCGGTGCGGGGAGCCGGTGTCAGCCGGCCGACAGGCTCGGGAACAGATCCGCGAGGCCACCGCCGCACGACGCGCTGCCGGTACTGCCCGCCGCGCCGACGGTGACGGTGATCGAGTCGCTGATCAGCAGCTGACGTGCCTCGAGCTTGTGCTGGCCCGCCGTGGTCGGCTTCCAGGTGATGCTCACGGTGCCCGACAGCAGCGACGGCGATACCGGGCTGCCCGGAATATCCACGCCGTTGTCGGTGAACTTCACCGAGGTCAGCCGGTCGACCTCGACGCTCGCGGTCAACTTGTAGCTGCAACCGACCTTGTGGTCGGTTCCGGCCACGCCGAGATTACCGACCCAGGCCGAGGCCTGCGGAGCGGCGAGCACGAGGCTGGTGGCGACGGCGCCGAGTGCGGTGATGCCGAAGCCCGCACGGCCGAACTGACGGTGATGTGTTGTCATACGCGCTACAACTTCCCTGTGAATCGAGTCACCCTGTAGTGACTTCGCACAATTTACACAGCGCGCGACAGCGTGCGGACAGTTTCCGAAACATTGGTGTTTAACAGATTGGTACGCGGTTCACGCGTGGGCGCCTGCCCACTCGGTGACCACCGGATAGACCGCGTCGAACCACGGTTCCTTCACCACGTAGTAGGCATCACCGGCCGCGTCGCCGGTCAGATCCGCCGCCGCGAGCTCGGCCCCACGCTTGACCGCCAGATACTCCGAGCGCGCGCTCTCGTTCGCCCGCAACCAGTCGCGCAGATCGAGCGCGAACCGCTGGCCGAGCGAATCACGCACGCGCAGATGGATATTGGCAGGCCTTCCCGGATCGGCATTGCCGTGCAGCCGTTTTCCCCACCGGGTGAGGTCGGTGCCCTCGGGATCGCCGTGGCTCGGTTTCGGATTGTCGTGCGTCACGTGGGCGGCAAGCGGGAACCCGGCCCCGGTCAAGGCGTCCGTCAGCGATTCGGCCGTGGCCATATCGGCCACCGTCACCTGGATGTCGATGATGTCCTTGGCGGGGAGTCCGTGGACAGCGGTGGAACCGACGTGATCGATACGCACCGCCGACGCGCCGCAGGCCAGGTGCAACCGGGCGATGATCCTGCGTGCCTGCATGTCCCATTCCGGGTCGGTGACGAGAACGTAGGCGGCACGCGCCCGGATGCCCTCGCGCTGATTGGCCTCGAACAACACCAACCGTCGCGCCCACAGCTCCCGGACCTGCGCCTCGACCACCTCCGGCGCACCGTTGTTGTCGAGCCACACATCCGCGACCGCGCGGCGCTGTTCGTCGGTGGCCTGGGCGGCGATCCTGACTCGCGCGTCCGCTTCGGCAACGCCGCGGTGTTCCACCAGCCTGCGCAGCCGGGTCTGTTCCTCGGCCCCGACCACCACGACGAGCTGCATCAGCGGCGCGAGCCCGTTCTCGACCAGGAGCGGAATGTCCTGCACCACAACGGCATCGGTGGCCGCCTCGCCGATCAGTTCCGCGGTGCGGGCACCGACCAGCGGATGGGTGATGGCGTTGAGCTTGCCTCGCGACGCATCATCGGCGAAGGCGACCGCGGCCAGCGCGGGCCGGTCCAGGCTGCCGTCGGGGCTCAGGATGCCCGCACCGAACTCCTCGACCAGCGCGGCCAGACCCGGCGAACCGGGGGCGACGACCTCGCGTGCGATCGCGTCGGAGTCGATGAGCACCGCCCCGAGCTCGACCAGCGTCCGCGCTACTGTGGACTTACCCGCTCCCATGCCTCCGGTGAGGCCGATCCGCAACATGGCCCCAGTCTCGCATCCCGGCCGCCGGGCCGGGACGCCTCCTCCGACACGCCCATGCCCGGAGCGGTGGAAGATCCCGGGCCGGGCGCGTCGCGTGGATTAATCTTCCGCGCAGGCGAGAAGGCCGCACGACTACCGGAGGATGATCATGAGTACCAGGAACCACCGGGCGGCTCGCCACCGTCTCGGTATGCCGGGCGGTGTGCACTGCATCGAATTCCCCGCTGTCGCAGCGACTCTCGCCGAATACCGGCGCTCCTGGTTCACCACCCTGCTCTCCCCCGCCAGACACAGCTTCGCCGCCGTGCGCAAACGCCCGAGTATGGCCACCGGCTACTGGTCGCCCGCGGCCGCGAGCTGACGGCGGGCCCGGCGCGACGCCGAGCCCACCCCCGACTCAGACGCCGACGAGACCGCTCGGCGCACGCCGGGTCCCCGGCTGCTGCGCCGGCATCGCATTCGGCGGCACCGGGTACGGCACACCCCGTCCGAGTGTGCCCGCCGCGATGTTCGGACCGCACTGCGCGATCGCCGCGTCGGCCTTCGGGCGTGGGTCGGGCAGCACCGGTTTCGCGGCATTCGGCGCCGCGGCGAAGTCGAACGTCGACGTCATATCGCCGGTGACGCCGCGTCGCCACGCGGTCAGGTTCGGCACATCGACGCCGAATCTGGTTTCCAGCAACCGCAATTGGGATGTGTGGTCGAAGGTCTGCGAGGCGACCAACCCACCGCGGCTGTAGGGCGAGATCACCATGCACGGCACCCGGTAACCCAGTCCGATCGGACCGGTGATCCCGCCCGCGGCCGGCACCCGGTCCAGTGGCACCGTCAGGAATTCGCCCGCGGTGCCGGGCGGCGGGGTCGGCGGCGTGACGTGGTCGAAGAAGCCGCCGTTCTCGTCGTAGCTGATGATCAGCGCGGTCTTCTCCCACACCGCCGGGTTCGAGGTGAGGATATCGAGTATCCCCACGATGCCGAGCGCACCGAACGCCGCGGGCAGCGCGGGGTGTTCGCAGTGCAGCACCGACGGCACCACCCAGGACACCGTGGGCAGCGTGTTGGCGGCGACGTCGGCCTGGAAGTCGTTCGGGTAGGTCGGTGCGATACCGCGGCGCGCCAGTTCGGAATTCGGGTCGGCGGCCTGGGTGAAGCAGCCCATCATGCCGTCCAGGATCATCGACGACGCCGGACCGATATCGCGATTGCTGTAGATCTTCCACGGCACCCCGCCGTCGGACAGGTTCTCCGGGTAGGTGCGCCAGCTGTAGACGTTCTTCGGAAGCAGGGTCGGCGTCTCCACCAGCGGACCGCCCGCCAGGCCGTCGGGGTCGATGGTGGCGCTCATCCAGTACAGCCGGTTGGGGTCGGTGGGGCCGAGCACCGAGCAGTGGTAGTTGTCGCACAGCGTGAACGCCTCCGCGAGCTCGGTGTGGATCGGAATGTCTTCCGGCAGGTAGTAACCCATCGCCGCGGGTGCGTTCCCCGGCCCGACCGAGGCCACCGACATGGGCATCCAGCCGTCGTTGCGCCCGTCGTTGAATGCCTTGTGCATGCCCGGCCAGGTGTGGTCGGGGTCGTTGATGCACTCCCCGTCCAGGGTGGCGCCGCGGGTGGTGTCGAGCCGGAACGGTTCGACGAAACCCTCTGCGGTGGGCCCGATTCCGGGCGACCACCCGTACTGACGCCAGGACGCCGAGGCCTCACCGAACCCGCGCACCCCCGACAGGGTGCCGAAATAGTGGTCGAAGGACCGGTTTTCCTGCATGAGCAGGACGAAGTGCTCGATATCGCCGAGCCCGCCCATGCCCGCCGGATCGGCGGCGAAAGCTCGGTCGATAATCGGATTCGCCCAGCTGGCAAGCGTTCCCACCGCGCCGGCGGCCATCGCTTTCGCGAGGAACTGTCGCCGGTTGAGACCGGCGAAGGGACCAGAACTCATCGGAGTGAAGCACCTTTCCCGTAGGGGGATGGAGCAATCGCGCACACGCTACACCCACCGGAAAAGGCCGAAGGCCCCGGTCCGTGTGGACCGGGGCCTTCGGTGATGCGGTTGTCGATTCAGGCGTTTCCGCTGAATCAGGCGTTGCCGCTGAGCTTCTCCCGCAGAGCCGCGAGCTGGGCATCGCTGGCCAGCGAGCCGCCCGTGGACTCGGCCGGACCGGAGGTGGACGCAGCCGCGCTGCCACCGGTCTCGGAGGAGTAGTTGCCCGCGACGGGACCACCAGCGGCGGCCTCGGCGGCAGCGTCGGCTGCCATCTTCTCCATCTGGGCGGTGTGCATCTTGTGGCGACGCTCGGCCTCGGCGTAGCGGCCTTCCCACTCTTCACGCTGCTTGTCGAACCCGTCGAGCCATTCGTTGGTCTCGGGATCGAAGCCCTCGGGGAAGATGTAGTTGCCCGCATCGTCGTAGCTGTCGGCCATGCCGTACTTCGACGGGTCGAACTCGGCGTTGTAGTCCTCGTTCGCCTGCTTCAGCGACAGCGAGATACGACGACGCTCGAGGTCGATGTCGATGACCTTGACCATGGCGTCGTCGCCGACGGCCACAACCTGGTCCGGGACCTCGACGTGGCGCTCGGCCAGCTCGGAGATGTGGACCAGGCCCTCGATGCCCTCTTCGACGCGCACGAAGGCACCGAAGGGAACCAGCTTGGTGACCTTGCCGGGCACGATCTGGCCGATGGCGTGGGTCCGGGCGAACTGACGCCACGGGTCTTCCTGAGTCGCCTTGAGCGACAGGGAGACACGCTCGCGGTCCAGGTCGACGTCGAGAACCTCGACGGTGACCTCGTTGCCGACCTCGACAACCTCGGACGGGTGGTCGATGTGCTTCCAGGACAGCTCGGAGACGTGCACCAGGCCGTCGACGCCACCCAGGTCCACGAAGGCACCGAAGTTGACGATGGAGGACACGACGCCCTTGCGGACCTGGCCCTTCTGGAGCTGGTGCAGGAACTCGCTGCGGACCTCGGACTGGGTCTGCTCGAGCCAGGCGCGACGCGACAGAACCACGTTGTTGCGGTTCTTGTCGAGCTCGATGATCTTGGCCTCGATCTCCTTGCCGACGTACGGCTGGAGGTCGCGGACACGACGCATCTCGACGAGCGAGGCGGGCAGGAAGCCACGAAGACCGATGTCGAGGATCAGGCCGCCCTTGACGACCTCGATGACGGTGCCCTTGACGGCCTCGTCCTTCTCCTTGAGCTCCTCGATCGTGCCCCACGCGCGCTCGTACTGCGCCCGCTTCTTCGACAGGATCAGGCGGCCTTCCTTGTCCTCCTTCGTGAGGACCAGGGCCTCGACCGCGTCGCCCACGGAAACGACCTCGTTCGGGTCGACATCGTGCTTGATGGAGAGTTCGCGGGAGGGGATGACACCTTCGGTCTTGTAACCGATGTCGAGCAGGACCTCGTCACGATCGACCTTGACGATGGTGCCCTCGACGATGTCGCCATCGTTGAAGTACTTGATCGTTGCGTCGATGGCGGCCAGGAAATCCTCGGCGGAGCCAATGTCGTTAATGGCTACCTGCGGCGAGGTGACGGTGGTGGGCATATGTGGGTTTGCTCCGGACGGATTGTGGTCGGTTGCGGACATTGGATCTTTCGGTACGCTGCGAGATCACCGCGACGACGCGACGAAGGGATACCGGTAAAGTATCGCACGGACCGTCGCACTTGCCGCTGATCAAATTCAGCGTCCCTCTACAGCGTGCATCAGCCTACGCGACCCGCGCCGAGCCGGGCAAACCACCCCCCGCACCACGCCGATACCCTGTTGGCCGTGTCCGACGACCAACGCCACGCGCAGGCCAACGCCCTGCTCGGTACCTCAGCAACCACCCGAACCAAGATCGACTCGCGCGACAGCGAGCGCGCGAATCGCCGCTGGTGGGACGCCGACGCCGAGCAGTACCACCAGACCCACGCCGACTTCCTCGGCGTCGACTCCCCGGGCGGTGAGTTCGTGTGGTGCCCGGAGGGCCTGCACGAGGGCGACATGGGCTTCCTGGGGAACGTCACCGGCAAGACGATCTTGGAGATCGGCTGCGGATCGGCGCCGTGCTCGCGGTGGCTGGCCGGTCACGGCGCATTCCCGATCGGGCTCGATGTGTCGAAGGGGATGCTGGAGCGTGGCGTGGCCGCGATGGATCAGGGCGGACCGCGCGTACCCCTGGTTCAGGCGGGTGCCGAGGCGCTGCCCTTCGCCGACGCGTCGTTCGATCTGGCCTGTTCGGCGTTCGGCGGGGTGCCGTTCGTCGCGGATTCGGCCCTGGTGATGCGCGAGGTGGCTCGGGTGTTGCGCCCGGGCGGGCGCTGGGTGTTCTCGGTGAACCATCCGATGCGCTGGATCTTCCCCGACGATCCGGGCGAGGCGGGACTGACCGCCACGATCCCGTACTTCGACCGCACTCCCTATGTAGAGGTAGACGGCGACGGCGTGCCGACCTATGTCGAGCACCACCGCACGATCGGTGACCGGGTCCGCGAGATCGTCGGCGCCGGGCTGCACCTGGTCGACATCGTCGAACCGGA
Source organism: Nocardia sp. NPDC060249 (assembly GCF_042728755.1). NCBI lineage: Bacteria > Bacillati > Actinomycetota > Actinomycetes > Mycobacteriales > Nocardiaceae > Nocardia > Nocardia sp. NPDC060249. Next base: position 105,463 of record NZ_JBHXAQ010000010.1, on the reverse strand, counting down.
TTGGCCGGAGTGGCTCGACCGCGAATGGGGTCAGTGGTCGCCGCTGCGCGGGCAGATCTTCCCCGGAACCGCCATCTTCGTCGCCGAGAAGCCCTAGAACTCGGGCAGCGCGGCGAAGGAGGGGTCCACGCGCACGTTCGGCACGGTGTCGGCGACCCAGCGGCGCGCCCTGGTGAGCGCGTGATCCGGGAATTCGACGTCGAAGCGAACGTCATCGGACAGCAGATAGGGCAACCGTCCGCGCAGGCCGGGCGCGTACGGGTGCGGCGGGCACATCTCGTCGCGCCGAACCTGCCTGCCGATCAAGGTCTCGCGCGCCCCGGGCACACCGGTCTCGGGGCAGATCACCTGGAACACCGCCGAGCACCGATCCTTGGGTACCACTATCGACGCCGCGAACACGAGCTCACCGCGCGGCCCCGGCAGTTGGGTCTTCTCCACCCGCAGCAGGGCGGGCAACTGGTCGACCCACACCACGAAGGCCTCGATCAGGCAGCCGGTCCGGGCGTGGTGCTCGGCCAGCCGCCTGCGCAGCCGTTTCAGGTCGTGCAGGCGGGCGGGCAGGTCGGGCGTGCCGTTGACATAGTTCAACGCGACGACGTCACGAGTGGCCGGATTCCCCCAGGTCGTGTCGTCCAACTGTTGCATTCCAGGAATGTCGAACGAGATGGGCACCGGATCAATTTACCGGCGGATTCGAGTTCGGTTGTCCCCGTGTGGCGCCCGGCGCGTCGATCAGGCCGAAATTCGCTCGTCGACCAGGTCGACCAGCGAGGCTTCGTGACTGATCACCATCGCGCGGCTGCGCGGGGTGGCGAGCACGGTCGCCAACTCGGTGTGGAACGCCTCGGCGGCCGCCCGATCGTCGAAATCGAGGTCGATGAGGACTCGGTGTGGCGTGCCGTCGACGCGGCCGACGCGATAGGCGCGAACGCCGTTGTCGGCGCGGAATCGCTCGAACTGGTCGAACGCGGCCTTCCAGTCGTCGTAGTCGCGAACGGTGTTGTCGATGTGCAGGGTGACGGTCATGGTGACCTCCGTGGTCGTGCCGAATGGGTAGCTCCATGGTCGGCCGGTCCGGGCCACCGGAACATCCCTGATCCTGGGGGTTTTCCGCCGTAGACTGGGATGTGTGCCGAGCACCTTGGCAGACCGGATCGGCCGTCTGTGCCGCGCCGAGCACTCCGCCAAACGATTGCGGGAACTCGTCCTGGTCGAGATCCGTGCGCGGATCCCGTTCACCGGCCATGTCTTCGCGCTCACCGACCCCGTCACCGCGGTCGCGACGGCGCCGCTGGCCGATGTCCCCGGCCTGGATTTCGCGCTCCTACCCGACTTGATCCGCGCCCGGTATCTCACTGTGCTCAATCGCTGGGACACCGTGCGCGGCACCGGCGCCCACTCTCTCCTGGGCGCTACCGACGGTGACCCGGGACTCTCCCTGCTCTGGCGCACCGCCCAGCACGATCTCGGCATCACCGACTCGGCCACCGTCACCTTCGCCGACCGCTACGGCTGCTGGGGTTTCCTCGAACTGCTCCGCTATACCGCATCCCCTTTCACCACCACAGAACTCGGCGAACTGAGCACGCTGGCGACCCCGGTCACCGCCGGCCTGCGCCGTTGCGTCGGCGCCACCTTCGTCGAATCCGACGCCCGGCTCGCGCCACTGGGTCCCGCGGTGGTACTCCTCGACGACACCCTGCGCGTGCGCTCACAAACGGCAGCCGCCGCGGATTCGCTGCTGCGCCTGCTCCCCCCGGACGAACCGATTCCCCCCGTACCCGCGTCGGTCTACAACGCGGCCGCCGCCCTCCTCGCCACCGAGGCCGCCGTCCCGCTCGGCCCCGCCACCTCCCGCGTCCACCTGGGCGGCAACCGCTGGCTCACCGTCAAAGCCGACCGCATCGGTTCCGACATCGCCGTGGCCCTGGAACCGAGCACCGCCGCCGAACGCCTCGACCTGTTCGCCCGAGCCCACGCCCTGTCCACCCGGGAAGCCCAGGTCCTGACCCTCCTGGCGACCGGCCTGGACTCCCACGAACTGGCAGCAGAACTGTTCCTCTCCGAACACACCGTCAACGACCACGTCAAAGCCATCCTCGCCAAATCCGGCACCCGAACCCGCCAGCGACTCCTCACCCGAGTTCTCGGGGTCGGCTGACACGACCTTCCCCTAGTCGCGCTTGGGTTTTCGGCCCGCCTGGTCGAGGGCCAGGCGCAGGGCGTATTCGATTTGGGAGTTGATGCTGCGCAGGTCGTCGGCCGCCCACTTGGCTATTGCCTCGTGGACGGCCGGGTCGAGCCGTAGCAGGATCTTTTTGGGGTCCCTCTTCGGCTGGGTCATCGCCGCGGCTCAGGAGTAGAGGGATCCGGTGTTGACGACCGGCTGGGTGGCGCGGTCGCCGCAGAGGACGACGAGCAGGTTGGAGACCATGTTGGCCTTGCGCTCCTCGTCGAGTTCGACGGTGCCCTGTTCGGCGAGGCGGTCGAGAGCGAGGGCGACCATGCCGACGGCACCTTCGACGATCTGGGTGCGGGCCGCGACGACCTGGGCGGCCTGCTGGCGCACGAGCATGGCCTGGGCGATCTCGGGGGCGTAGGCCAGGTGGGTGATGCGGGCCTCGATGACCTCGATACCCGCGGTGAGGGTGCGTTCGCGCAGCTCGACGGTCAGTTCCTCGGCGACTTCGGCACCGTCGCGCAAGCTGGTGCGGGAGTCGTCGTGGGCGTCGTAGGGGTGGGTGGTGGCGAGGTGGCGAACCGCCGCCTCGGACTGGGTTTCGACGTACTCCTCGTAATCGTCGACGGCGAAGGCGGCCTTGAAGCTGTCGACCACCTTGTAGACGACGACGGCCGCGATCTCGACGGGGTTGCCGTCGGCATCGTTGACCTTGAGCTTCTGGGTTTCGAAGTTGCGCACCCGCAGCGAGATCGACTTGCGGTCGGTGAGCGGTACCACCGAGAAGAACCCGGGGTCACTGACCGAGCCGATGTAGCGGCCGAAGAAGGTGACGACCTTGGCCTCGTTGGGGTTGACGATGATCAGCCCGGTGGCGAGCAACCAGACGACCAGGATCACGACTACGGCGGCGACCGCGCCGACCCAGGCCAGTGCGCCACCGTTGTGCTGGGTGGCGGCGATGAACGCGAGAACGGCGGCGGCCCCGAACAACAGGGTGAACACCAGCCACCCCAGCACGACGACGAATCCATTGACGCGGAATGCGGACCGCAGCTCCATGACATCCTCCCGATATCTGAGTGATATCACTAAGATAGTAGATGTCGGGGAGCTGAGCAAGCGGCGCTAGGAACCGGGGGCGATATTGCGGTTGGCGCGGAATATGTTGCGCGGGTCGTACTTCGCTTTCGCCGCCACCAGCCACCGGTAGGTGTCCGGCGAGTAGCCGACTGCGGTCTGGGCCTCGTCCGCCGCACCGCCGGCGCCGTAGAGGAACGCGAGACTGTGCCCGATCGTCCACGGCGCCAGCGCTTCTCGAATGCGCGCGAGCCCTTCGGGTGCGCAGTCACCCTCGCCGGGACCGGTGATCACTCGCACGATGTACTCCGCGTCGCGATGATCGATCGAGGCCGGGCCACCGTGCCGGAGGGCGGCCCCGAGATGACGGATGTCGATGACCGCGTCGACCGATCCCCCCGGCGCCGTCAACGCGCGCAGCGCGGACAGACCCTGCGGTGTCAGCTCCGCGAGCAGCGCGTTCGTCGCGGCGTAAGCGTGCGGGAAAGGCGGGTCACTGTGGATGGTGTGCGATTCGGCGTAGGGCATCGTGCGCAGGTCCTCGTGCAGCCGAGGTCCGATCCGCCGCAAGGGCTCGACCCACCGTTCCCCCTCTTCTCCCGGCCCGTCGAAGGCGATCCGGATCGAGGCGACGTGGCGGCCTCGCAGCGATTCCGGCACGGGTGCGATGTCGGGATAGGTCAGCACCGCGATCGTGGAGGTCAGCGCGCTCGGCACGGTCTCGGTCCAGGTGCGCCATGCCGCCAGCGCCGCGTCGACGAGTGGCGCATCGAAAACCAGCTGGCCGCCATAGATCTCGGCGACGGGCACGAGATCGAGTTCGAGACCGGTCACCACGCCGAAGTTCCCGCCGGAACCCAGTACCGCCCCGAACAACTCGTCGTCCGGACCGAGCGAGCGCATCCGGCCGTCGGCGGTGACGAGTTCGATGCGGCGTACATGATCGGCGGCATAACCGAATGCGCGCGCCAGCACCCCGAGCCCTCCGCCGAGCACATACCCGACGACGCCCACCGACGGCGACGACCCGTTCAACGGCGCCAGCCCGTACCGTGCGGCCGCCTCGACCAGCGCACCCGCGCGCACTCCGGCCCCGACGTACGCGGTACGAGCCCGCGGGTCGACCGTGATGCTGTCCATGCGCCCGGTCGTGATGAGCACCCCGCCAGCGATGGCTACCGACAGACCGTGTCCGGTCGCCTGCACGGCCACCGGCAGTCCGCGCCGTGCGGCGAACTCGACCGCGGCGCGCACGTCCTGGCTGTGCTGGGCACCGACCACGAACGCCGGACGGTGGGTGTAGGCGGTTTGGAATCCGGCGATCTCCTCGGCGTACCCGGGGTCATCCGGGGTGAAGACGGGGCCGGTGAACTTCGTCGCGATATCGGTCATGTCTTCCACTCTGCTAGCGGCAAAGCAATAAGTACAAGAGATAGCTCTTCTAATACCTATAATCGATAGTTATGGAACTGCGTCAGCTGCGCTACTTCGTGACGATCGTCGACGAGGGCGGGTTCACCAGGGCCGCCGAACGGCTGCACTTGACCCAGCCCGGCCTCAGCACCCAGATCCGGCAACTCGAACGCGAACTCGGGCAGCGCCTGCTCGACCGCGGCGCGCGCACCGTGACACTGACCGACGTCGGCGCCGCGGTGCTCGAACACGCGCGCGCCGCCCTGGCCGCCGCCGACCGGATCGGCGACACGGTCGGGGAATTCACCGGATTGCTGCGCGGGCAGGTCCGGCTCGGCATGATCTCGGGGGCGGCCTCGGAAGTCTTCGATGTCGCGGGCGTCCTCGCCGATTTCCACCACGACCATCCCCAGGTCGGGATCAGCCTCACCGAGGACACGGCGGAAAGGATGCTCGCCGCCGTCGAACACGGTGAACTCGATATCGCGCTGACCGGATTGACCGGCGCCCCACTGGATTCCGGCATCGGGCTACACGTGATCCTCGAGACCGCGCTCGTCGCCGCCGTCGCCCGAGACGCACCCGTCGACCCCACCGAAGCGGCCGGCTCCATCGCCTTGAGAGCCCTCGCCGATCACCGCCTCATCTGCCTCACCCGAGGTACCGGCCTTCGCGGAGTTTTCGAACGCTCTTGTGCTGCCGCCGATTTCACCCCGAACATCGCCTTCGAGGCCGCCGCTCCCCCACTACTGCTCGAGCTCGCCGCGCGCGGCCTGGGAACCGCCATCGTCCCCGCTCTCACGGCCGCCGAGGCCGACGCCTTCGGCGTCCGATCCCTCGACATCGTCGACCCCACCATCCACGGCCGGCTGGCCCTGGCCTGGCGCACCGATCCCCCACCCGGCCCGGCGGCGAAGGTGCTGCTCGGGCAGCTGCGTATCGCCTTCGGCGACCACTCCTGCGCCATCGACGAGTAAGCACTGACAGTCAGGACGCGTGATTCGTCAAGGATCGATCCGCCGTGCCGGTGATGCCGGCGCGGCCGTCAGCGTTACGCTTTGGCTAACCGATGGAGGAGAGCTCGACCAGGACGAGGAAGGGCGTGCGTGGTGGAGTCGACTACTGCTGCGAAACTGCAAGAGCTGCGGGACAATCTGACGGCGGCGCGGGAACCCGCGGGGGATGCGGGGATCGCCAAGCGTGCGGCGAAAGGAATTCCCAGCCCGCGCGACCGCATCGAAATACTTCTCGATCAGGGCAGTTTCACCGAAATCGGGGCGCTGGTGAAACAACCAGGCGCGGCCGAGGGCCTCTACGGAGACGGTGTGGTCACCGGGCACGGCAGGATCGACGGGCGACCGGTGGTGGTGATCGCCCACGACCAGACCGTGTTCGGCGGATCGGTGGGTGAGATGTTCGGGCGCAAGGTCGCGATGGCGATGGATCTGGCGGCCGATATCGCGTGCCCGTTCGTGGCGATCAACGACTCCGGCGGCGCCCGGGTGCAGGACGCGGTCACCTCGCTGGCCTGGTACGCGGAGATGAGCAGGCGCCAGACCCGGCTGTCCGGGGTGGTGCCGCAGGTGTCGGTGATGTTGGGCAAATGTGCTGCGGGCGCGGTGTATTCGCCGATCAATACCGATGTGCTGATCGCGACCGAGTCGGCGTACATGTTCGTGACCGGTCCCGAGATCATCCGCGAGACCACGGGCGAGGAAGTGACCCTCGACGAGCTCGGTGGGGCGTTCAATCAGGCCCACAACGGCAACATCCATCACGTGGCGGCCGACGAGAAAGCCGCTTTCGAGTGGGCGCGAACGTATCTGAGCTTCATGCCGTCGAACTGCTACGAACGCGCGCCCCTGGTCAATCCCGGTCTGGAGCCGCAGATCACCGACTCCGATCGCGAACTCGATGCGCTGATACCGGATTCCGATCGCAGGGGCTACGACATGTACGAGGTCCTGCTGCGGATCTTCGACGACGGGGAGTTCCACGAGGTCGGCGATGGCGCCGCCCGCAATCTGATCACCGGTTTCGCGCGGGTCGACGGGCGCAGCATCGGTGTCGTCGCCAATCAGCCGCTGGTGTCCAGTGGCGCGATCGATGCGCGCGGGTCGGACAAGGCCGCCCACTTCATCCGCCTGTGCGACGCGTTCGACATTCCGCTGGTGTTCGTCGTCGACACCCCGGGCGTGCTGCCGGGCGTGGAGGAGGAGAAGATCGGCGTCATCAAACGCGGCGGGCGCTTCTTCTACGCGGTCGTCGAGGCCACCGTCCCGATCGTCACCGTCGTGGTCCGCAAGGCCTACGGCGGCGGCTACGCGGTGATGGGGTGCAAGCAGCTCGGCGGCGACATCAACCTCGCGTGGCCGACCGCCCGGATCGCCGTGATGGGCGCCGAAGCCGCCGTGGGCCTGACCCAGCGCAAACAGCTGGCCGCCGTCCCCGAGGCCGACCGGCCTGCCGTGCGTCAGCAGATGGTCGACTTCTACAACGCCGCTGTCGCCACCCCGTGGATCGCCGCCGAACGCGGCTATATCGACGCGGTCATCGAGCCGTCGAGCACCCGGCTGGAAATCCGCAAAGCGCTGCGCCTGCTCGGCGACAAACACATCGAGCAGGCCCCGCGCAAGCACCGCCTGATGCCGTTGTAGAGGTGCGTCAGCGCGCGGTGGCGCGGGGGCCGGACTCACCGGAGTCCGGCCCGCGGCCCCTACGCGACCGGACTCGCTTGCGGCACCGCCGAACTACGACGGGCGACTTCACGCACCAGCAGGTAGATCGGAAACGCGATGGGCGACAACAGGATCGTGCCGACCAGCAACGGCCCCATCAGCAGCGGATGGATATTGCGCTCGCGACTGTCGAGGTAGATCCAGCGCCCGAGGAACAGATCCCAGGCGATGATCTGCGCCCACAATGCGGTCAGCACGGCAGGATCGGCGACCGCTTCGGTGATCGCGTCGAGCGAGGGCGAGGACACCAGCGACCACATCGCACCCAGCACCGGCACCGCGACGATCGCCCATACCACCAAGGGCGCCAGCACAATCCACGGTGCGGAGATGATCGTGCGGGTCCAGCGCCACGTCGGGGCGAAGATCATCAAGGCCCAGAACGGCACCGTGACGTAGAACGACAGGTCGAACAGCGTGCTCATGCGGTGACTACCTTTCGGGTACCGGCCGCGCTCGCGACCGAGATCATTACTCCGGCAACTACTCCGGTGACGATGGCGGCCGCGGCGGTGAGCGTGGCCCGATCGGGGTGGATCAACGGCTGCCCACGCAATGCCTGCCAGGTGACCAGCGCGAGCACCGCCGCGTACCCGGCGGACGCGGTGATGATCAGGCCGAGCCGAACGCGCACCGACCGCAGCAACGGGATCCGTGGCGCCAGCACCACCAGCAGTGCCGCGAGCAACGGCAGCGCTTGGAGGGCGTGCATACCGAAGAAATGCGGAATGCGCAGGTCACCATCGGTGGTGCTCCACCCGGTCAGCGGCATGCCGGGCGTGCCGTCGGGAGCTCCGACCGTGTGTGCGCCCGCGATGCCCTCGACACCGGATTCCCGCTGCGGCATCAGATTTCCCAGCGCCAGCCCGACCAACGTGATCGCGATGCCGAGACGAATCGACCAGGTGATCGAGGCGTCGCCGAGGCGTGCGCGCATCAGTCCGATCCCGATCACCAGGGTTGCTAGGAACAGGACGACGATGGTGGATCCCATGATCACCCAGAGGGTGCCGTCCAGGGCGGTGGTCATGTTGTAGTGGCTGCGAGTCCCGCGGATCGCCTGCCCGAAGATGATCACCTGTTCGATCACCCCGGCGACCACGATCACCGTGGCCATCCACGAGGCGAGCCGAGAAGGCTTGGGCCGCAACGACATCAGCCAGGCCAGCGCCACACCGTAGAACACGAACGAGATCGCGAACTTGGTCGGCTTGAACCAGGCGGCCGACCCGGCGATCACCCGGCCGTCGACCAGCATCCCGATCAGGCCGACCACGACGAGTGCGGCGTTGACGGCGGCGAAATACATCAGCGGACGGTGCAGGGGGGCGTTGGGGCGGGGCAGCGAGGGGACGGTCAGGACTGACATGCGAATCTCCCAGAGATAGATAGCTATACTATCCGTTATGGATAGCTAGACTATCCGCTATGAGTGACGTAGGCAAGGGGGAGGAACACAACGGAGGTAAGAGTGCGAATCTCGGAGTTGAGCGAACGCAGCGGCATCGCGGTGGCCACCATCAAGTACTACCTGCGTGAAGGACTACTGCCCGCGGGCGAACGCAGCAGCCCCAACCAGGCCAGCTACGGCGAGGACCACCTGCGCCGGCTGCGCCTGATCCGCGCGTTGATCGAGGTGGGCGGGATACCGGTCGCCACCGTTTCCGATGTTCTCGCCGCGATCGACTCCCCCGAGATGCCCCTGTTCCATGTGCTCGGGGTAGCGCAGGACAGCCTGGCCACGCCGGTGCCCGCGCCCCACAACGCCGAATGGGACCGCGCCTACGAGGCCGTGCGCGCGGAGATGGAGCGGCGCGGCTGGGACATGAAACCCAGCCCCCAGGCCATCGACACTCTCACCGGAGTCATCGTTCGACTCGCGCAACTCGGCTACCGGGACTGGGCGACCACCACCCTGCCCGCCTACTTCGACAGCACGCGCGTGGTCGCGGAAACCGATGTAGCGGCCGCCCTGTCCGCGGGCGGGCGCGACGACATCATCGACGCGGTCGTCGTCCTGACCGTCCTCGGCGACACCGCGCTGGCCGCCATCCGCCGCATCGCCCAGGCCCAGGTCTCCCTGGAACGCCTGAAGGACCAGGAAACCCCATGAACACCACAGCCCCCGCGAGAATCCGCGGGGGCTGTGGTGTCGTCTCTCAGAGCAGGCGTGACAGGAAGGCTTGGGTCCGCTCGTGCTGCGGGTTGGCCAGCAGGTCACGCGGGGGGCCCGACTCCACGACCACCCCGCCATCCATGAACACCAGTTCGTCGGCGACCTCGCGGGCGAAGCCCATCTCGTGGGTCACCACCAGCATGGTCATGCCCGAATCGGCCAGCTCGCGCATCACCGCGAGCACCTCACCGACCAGCTCGGGATCCAGCGCCGAGGTCGGCTCGTCGAACAGCATCAGCTTGGGATCCATCGCCAGCGCTCGCGCGATGGCCACGCGCTGCTGCTGACCACCGGACAACTGCGCCGGGTAGGCGTTGCGCTTGGCCGAGAGCCCGACCCGCTCGAGGAGCTCCTCGGCCCTGGCGACGGCCTCGGACTTACGGATCCCGCGCACCTGGATGGGCGCCTCGATCACGTTCTCCAGCGCCGTGCGGTGCGGGAACAGGTTGAAATGCTGGAACACCATGCCGATATCGCGACGCTGGATCGCGGCATCGCGCTCGTGCATCTCGTAGAGCTTGCCGTTCTTCTCCCGGTAGCCGACGAGATCGCCGTCGACGTAGAGCCTGCCCGCGTTCACCTGCTCGAGGTGATTGATACAGCGCAGGAACGTCGACTTACCCGAGCCCGACGGGCCGACCAGGGTCAGTACCTTCCCACGCTGGACCTCGAGCGAGATGCCCTTGAGCACCTGCAGCGCGCCGAAGCTCTTACACACGCGGTCGGCCAGCACCATCGGCGGGACTGCCACAACTGGTTCGGTCATTTCGCCTTCACCGCCGCCTGCGCCGTTGCCAGTTCCTGAAGCTGCTTGGCCGTCAACTGCCGGGTGGCACCACGCGAGTAATAGCGTTCCAAGTAGTACTGGCCGACCATGAGGATGCTGGTGATCGCCAGGTACCAGGTGGCACAGACGAGCAGCAGCGGGATCGGCTGGAAATTCACGCCGTAGATGTCGCGGGCGCGGCCGAACAGGTCGGTACTCAGCGGAATCGCGGTGACCAGCGAGGTCGTCTTGAGCATGCCGATCAGCTCGTTGCCGGTGGGCGGGATGATCACCCGCATGGCCTGCGGCAACACTGTGCGGCGCATCGTCTGCGTCCACGACATGCCCAGTGCCACCGACGCTTCGCGCTGACCCTCACCGACCGAGTTGATGCCCGCGCGCACGATCTCGGCCATGTACGCGGCCTCGTTGAGGCCGAGGCCGATCACCGCGAACAGGAACGCGGCCTGCAGGCTCTGCACGTCGAGATGGAAGAACTGCGGGCCGAACGGCACGCCCAGGTCGATCTGCTTGTAGAGCGAGGGAACCAGACCCCAGAACACCAACTGCACATAGACCGGGGTCCCGCGGAAGATCCACAGATACACCCAGGCCGCCGTGCGCAGCACCGGGTTCGGCGACAGGCGCATCACCGCGAGGACGGTGCCCAGGCTCACCGCGATCGCCATCGCGAGCACGGTGAGCTCCAAGGTGACGATCGCGCCCGCGGTGATCCGGCTGTCGAACAGGTACTTGCCGTAGGTGTCCCACCGGTAGGCGGGATTCGTGGCAGCGCCGTAGACGAACAATCCCACCAGGATCAGGATGATTGCCGCCGCGATCCAGCGGCCCGGCCTGCGTAGGGGGACCGCTGTGATCGGTTCGGGTTCGGTGCCCGGTCCGGGCACCTCCACCGTGTCTTTCTCGTCGGTCACGTCAGCTCACTGCACCGTTGATCACCGAGGTCTTGATCTGACCGTCCTGCACACCCCAGTTGGTGGTGATCTCGCCGTACTTGCCGTTGTCGATCAGGTGCTGCAGCGCCTTCTGCAGGGCCACCGCCAGCGGGGAGGATTTCTGCACCGCCCAGCCGTAGGGCGCGGAATCGAACAGCGGGCCCGCCGACTCGATCTTGCCGTCGCTCTGCTTGATCGCGTACGCGGTCACCGGGGAATCCGCCGACATCGCGTCGACCTGGCCGAGCACCAAGGCATTGGTCGCGGCGCTCTGCTCGTCGAATGCCTTCATTTCGATGGCGGGTTTACCCTCGGCGACGCACTTGGCGCTCTTGGCGGGAATCTCGTCGGTGTGCTCGACCGTAGTGGACTGTACGGCGACCTTCTTGCCGCACGCATTGTTCGGATCGATCGCTTTACCGGTTTGCTGGGCCCACTGGATACCCGCGGAGAAATAGGTCGTGAAATCGACCTGCTGTTCGCGTTCGCGCGAATCGGTGATCGAGGACATACCCACGTCGTAGGTGCCCGCCTGAATAGCGGGAATGATCTTCTCGAACGAGGATTCGACATAGTCGACCTTCAGTCCGAGGGTGCTCGCGACGGCGTCGAGGAGGTCCACATCGAAGCCGACGATCTTGCCGCTCGCGTCCTTGTACTCGTTCGGCTGGTACGGCACGTTCACGCCGACGACCACTTTGCCTGCCTGCTTCACCTTGTCGGGGACCGCCGCGGCGAGCGCGTCGACCTTCTCCGCCGACACCTTGTTCACCGAGGCGCCGTCACCCTCGGTGTTCTCGGCGCAGCCGGTCAACAACAAAGCGCCGCCGGCGACGGTACACAGCAGCCGCACGGCGCCACGGCCGAGGACAGTTCGAACAGACAAAGGAGCCTCCACATTTCACGTCGACGCCGGCCACGTGTCAGCGCCTGTTTGGCAATGTATGCGAACCGGACACAGCGTGGTGCGACAGTAACCGAAGATTAATCAGCCGATGTGAAAGGGGTACCTTCACCTCCGGTGCACGCGGGCACTGACCTGCTCGGTGAATTCGCTGGTGGAAGCCAGGCCACCGAGATCCGCGGTCGCGATACCGGCCGCCAGTGTCGCCGTCACGGCGTGGGTAATGCGGTCGGCCGCATCATGGAGCATCCTATTGTCGTCACGAACCGCCAACCAGCGCAACAACATTGCCGCCGACAATTGCAGCGCGGCGGGATTGGCCCGATTGTGTCCGGCCAGACCGGGCGCCGCGCCGTGCACGGCCTGCGCCATCGCGCGCGTGTCGGAGCAGTTGAGCGAGGCGGCCATGCCGAGGGAACCGCTGAGCTCACCGGCCAGGTCCGAGAGGATGTCGCCGAACAGGTTCTCGGTGACGATCACGTCGTACTCGGCGGGTGAGCGCACCAGGTGCGCCGCCATCGCGTCGACGTGTTCGTCGTCGACCGTCACGTCCGGATACTGCTCGGCCACCGCGTAACAGACATCACGGAACAGGCCGGTCGTCATCGGCAGCACATTGGCCTTGTGCACCACGGTGACTCGCTTGCGCCTGCCCCGCGCGAGCCGCAGCGCCTGATGCGCGATCCGCTCGCACGCCTGGCGGGTGATCACCGCGACCGCCATCGCCACGTCCTCGGTGGGACGGAACTCCCCCGAGCCGGCGAACATGTTGCGGTCGGCGTAGAAGCCCTCGCTGTTCTCCCGGACGATCACCAGATCGATAGCGGGCGCCATCGCGCGCACCCCGGTGAACGCGGCGGCGGGGCGGATGTTGGCGTAGAGCCCGAGGCGTTTGCGGATGACGCCGCCCGGCGCCACTCGCATGTCCGACGGATAGGAGGCGTTGTCGTGGGGACCGAGAATCCAGGCGTCGAGATCCTCGAGGGCGGTCAGGGTCTGTTCCGGCAGCGGGTTGCCGTAGGCGGCGATCGCCTCGTGCCCGATCAGCAGCGGCACCCACTCCACCGGCGCGAGCCCGGCCGCGCCGATCGCTTCGTCGACAACCGCCCGGGTCGCGGCCACCACCTCGGGGCCGATTCCGTCGCCGTCGATCACACCGAGTCGCACGTTCGCCTTCACACCGTTCACTCCCCCATCCTCGCGCGTGCCCGGACCGGATCGAGCGAGTGGGCGGTGCGGACACGCCGCAGCGACTAGTTTCTGCAGATCATGGTGCAGTCGGTGGAGTTGCTCCTGGACGAGCGCGGCGAGACGGAGATCCGCAGGCAGTGGGCGGTTCTTGCCGAAGCGGGCCTGGGCAATCGCCACGCCGGGACCGCTCGGCCACACATCACCGTCGCGGTGGCGCGCGAGATCTGGCCGCGCATCGACCACGCGCTCGAACGGCTCGCGTTCGAGCCGCTGCCGATCCGTATGGGCGGGCTGCTCGTCTTCGGGGCGCGCCGACCGATCCTGGTCAGGGCGGTCGTCGTCACCGCGGACCTGCTCGCCCTGCATCGCCGGGTCAGCGAGGTGGTCTCGCCCTGCCCCGGCATCCCGGCGACCATGGCTCCCGGCGCGTGGACACCGCACGTGACTCTGGCGCGGCGCGTGCCCCCCGAACGGCTCGGCGACGCGGTGCGGGCGGTCGCGGCCGACACCGATTTCCGGTCGCTCATCGTGGGGGTCCGCCGCTGGGACGGGGAGGCGCGACAGGAGCGAATCGTGATCGGGGGAAGATAGTGGGACGCCCCGGCGTTACAGCCGAGGACACCGACAAGGAGAGGACGTCATGGCCACCCAGACGCTGACCCAGCAGAACTTCGACGAAGTCATCACCGGAAACGACGTGGTCCTCGTCGATTTCTGGGCTTCCTGGTGCGGTCCGTGCCGCAATTTCGCACCGACCTACGAGAGCTCGTCGGAAAAGCACACCGACGTCGTCTACGGCAAGGTCGACACCGAGGCCGAGCAGGGACTCGCCGCTGCCGCCAACATCCAGTCGATCCCGACCATCATGGCGTTCCGCGAGGGTGTGCTCGTCTTCGCGCAGCCGGGTGCGCTGCCGGCCGCCGCGCTCGAGGACCTGGTGACCCAGATCAAGGATCTGGACATGGACGAGGTGCGCAAGCAGATCGCCGAGCAGGAGTCCTCCACCGCCGAGTAGTTCGGCGCCGCATACTGCGTAACGCGAAGGGCCCGTTCACCTTTCGAGGTGAACGGGCCCTTGTGTGTGCTGTGTGGTGTCAGCCCGCGAGCAGGTTGACGCCGGCGATCATGGCGCGCACGGTCGATTCCGCGCTGCCGGTGGCGGTGGCCACCGCCCAGCCGCGCCTGCCGTTGAACTCGCACTGCATGAAGGTGGCGATGCCGTCGGCGGTCGGGCGCTGATGGAAGTGCAGGATCTCGAGGGGGTAGCCCTCGTCGTAGAGCGCGGAGGTCATCGCGGCCACCGGGCTGCCGGCGGCGATGACGGTGCGCAGGTGGTCGGCGAATTCCAGAGTGGCGGTGAAATCCGTTCCGGAACAAGACCATTCACGCAAAGCGATGGATCCGTCGGCGCGGGTGTACCGGTCGAGGAAGGCGGCGGGGTCGAGGTCGGTGAGCTCGGCGCGCAGGCCCTTGGGGGCGGCGGCGAACAGGGCATGGTCCAGTGTCAGCGTCATTGCAGGTGAGGTCTTCCCGAAGATGTCTTCGTTGGCAGGGTGGGACCAGCAGAACGATGAAATACAGCCCGCAGCGTAGGGGCTGGTCCGAATCAGACCCCGCTACGGCGGATTACTACGAGAAGAATTCGCCGTGAAGCTTCCTGCGCGGTCTGCGCAGCAGCGACCGCGAGGTCGCGGTCAGCGACTAGCAGCGCGGCACAGCGGGCGGGATTCGGCACGCAGTCGAGGATAGGGCGGTCGTCGCGAAACCGCAACCTGGTTCACCACCCGGAGTGTCTACCCGTGAGTACCATCACCGCAGCTCAGGATCGGTAACATCCGCCCCGGTGACGGCGATGGGTTTACCGGGACACGGTCAGGGGCTCCACCGCAGCGAGGGCACGGGCCGAACCGTCGACGTCGACCTGGACGCGCAGGCGGTCGGGTTGCGAACTCGTCCGCAACACCACCTTGTCGCCCATCATCACCGGACCGACGTGTTCGACGATCGCCCGGTACGGCAACCGGTGGCGGTCCGGGTGCGCGGCGAGCGCCTCCTCCACGGCCTCCCAGTACACCGCGTTGTTGACATGGCCGAGCCGGTCCACGTCGGTGACGCGCAGTGGGAACGCCACCTCTTCCACCTCCGCGATGTCGAGTTCGGTGAGCGCGGCCTTCCAGCGCAGGCGATGTTCGGTGGTGCTGGCCAGCATCGGCGCCATGAACGCGTCGCTCATCCGCGCGGGACGGCCGGCGACGGGGTCGATGTGGATCAGGAACGCCGCGGCCTCGATGTGCCCGCTCTTCTCCCCGCGCAACTGAATGCGCATGTCACACCATCGATTCGAGAGCGCGTCGGCCCAGCGGCGAAGCTGGACGCGGTCGCCGAACACGATCGGCTCGTACACGTCGATCACCGTGCGCCGCACGATCCACGCCTGATGGGTGTCGCCGTCCTGCACCGCGTCGAGATGATCGAACCCGATGTCCTGCAGGTAGCGCGCCACCGCGTCGAGCCGCAGCCGGTCGTCGCCATCGGTATCACCGAGTCGTACCGGCCACGACATCGCGAAAGCCTGCTCGATATCGGGGCAGTCGGGCAGCGGGGTCGCGATGACGGTCTCGGTCATAGGGCCGATGCTGCCACAGGTGGTCGTCACGGGCCGGATCCCACCGCGACGGTGTCCGCATCGAGTTGTCGGCCGGCTCGCCCCCTGGCGAACAGGGCACAACGTCGCGCATCTCACGGGCACGCAGCTCTCTCCGCACGGTGCCGGGCGGCACCAGTGACACGCACCTCACCGCGGATCCACCGAAGTCATTGAACCGCTGCGCTTTTCGGCCGTAGGGTCGGTTCGACGCCGGAGGACGGGACGGATGCGATGCTGATCGATTTCACGCCGGACAAGGCGCTGTACCCCTTCGAATCCCGCTGGTTCGAATCGACGGCGGGCCGGGTGCACTACATCGACGAGGGCTCCGGGATCCCCATCCTGTTCTGCCACGGCAGCCCCACCTGGAGTTTTCTCTACCGCAAGATCATCGGCGAACTGGGCGACCGGTTCCGGTGCCTGGCAGTCGACTACCCGGGCTTCGGGCTGTCCGAACGGCCACCCGGGTACAGCTACACGATCGCCGAGCATGCCGCGGTGGTCGGCGAGCTCGTCGACCATCTCGGGCTCGACCAGTTCGTGATCATGGGCCAGGACTGGGGTGGGCCGATCGGCGCCGCGGTCGGTGCCGATCGAGCCGAGCGAGTGCGCGGGCTGGTGCTCGGCAACACCCTGCTGTGGCCGACGGACACCTGGCCACAGAAGGCGTTCAGCCGGGTCATGCGCAGCTCGCCGATGCAGCGGCGGATTCTGCGCGACAACCTTCTCGTCGAGCGTTTCCTGCTCGGCGAGCTGCGGCACACGATCAGCGAGGCCGAGGCCGATCACTACCGCAAGGTGCAGCCTTCACCCGAAGCCCGGCGCGGGATCGCCGCGATGCCCGGGCAGATCCTGGCCGCTCGCCCCTTCCTCACACAGCTGGCCGCCGACGTGCCCGCTCGACTCGGTGCCACCCCGACACTGCTGGTCTGGGGCATGAAGGACATGGCGTTCCGTCCCGCTTCGTTCCTGCCACGAATGCGCGACACGTTCACCGACCACCGGGTCCTCGAACTGCCCGGCGCCGGGCACTTCATCCCCGAACACGAGCCCGGCGAGATCGCCGAAGCTATCGTCCAGCGTTTTCGCTGACGCGGCCTCGACCGCTTCCTCGCGAGGCAGCAGGGCTCACCATCGGTAGCTGACGGTGCGCCGGTTCCAATCATCGGCTGCGAGCGAATCACTGGCTAATAAAGTGTGACCAGATTGTGAATCTCCCGCGAGTCGCCGCCGAGAACGGCCGATCGCACGGTAGCGTCGCGGCCGCTAGGCCAATTGTTACTGCGTGAAAGGAATTGTTCGACATGGCATTCGAAGTCACTGGGGCTATCGGCGATCACTACAACGAAGCCGGTGGCGCGTCCAGCCCGCTGGGTGAGCCGACCTCGGCAGAGCAGGACGCCGCCAACGGTGGCAAGTTCCAGGAATTCACCGGCGGAGTCATCTACTTCAAGCTCCCGACCGGGGCCAAGACCGTGTACGGCGCCATCCGTCAGGCATGGGAGGCCGAGGGCGGCGCGGGCGGCCGGTTCGGCTACCCGACCTCCGACGAGCAGGACATCGAAGGCGGCAAGATCAGCCACTTCGAGAACGGCTCGATCAGCTACTCGATCGCCGACGACGCGGTGACCGTCAACGCCTGATCTCGCGTTCCAGCCACGATGGGCATCGACCTTCACGGTCGGTGCCCATCGTGCTGTGCGGGCCGGGTCGGTCGCCTCCGCGCTCACACCGGCAGCCGCCAGGTGTACTCGTATTCGGCAACGGTGAAGCCCGCGTCGAAAGTGACCGTGCCGGAGCCGGTTCGGTGCCGGCCTCGGCGCTCGTAGAACGGGTGCCGGGTCGGCCTGAACCGGCTCAGTGCGCTGCCGCGTCCCAGCTCCGGCCGGTGCCGACGGAAACGGTGAGCGGGACCGAGAGGTCGATCGCGGCCGACATCTGTTCGCGCGCAAGGGCTTCGAGGGCCTCGCGTTCACCGTCGGCGACCTCGAAGACGAGTTCGTCGTGGATCTGCAGCAGCATCCGCGAGCGCAGGCCCGCTTCGCGGATCGCGTTCTGCACGTTGATCATCGCGACCTTGATGATGTCGGCGGCGGTGCCCTGGATCGGTGCGTTCAGCGCCATCCGCTCGGCGGATTCACGGCGCTGACGGTTGCTGGAATCCAGGTCGGGCAGGTAACGCCTACGGCCGAACAGGGTTTGGGTGTAGCCCACCTTGCGGGCCTGGTCGACGACATCGGACAGGTAGTCGCGGATGCCGCCGAAACGGTCGAAGTACACGTCCATCTGCTCTTTGGCCTCGGTCGTGCTGATCTTCAACTGGGCGCTCAGGCCGTAGGAACTCAGGCCGTAGGCGAGACCGTAGGACATGGCCTTGATCCGGCGGCGCAGCTCCGGGCTCACCTGCGCGATCGGGATGTCGAAGGCCTTCGACGCGACGAAGGTGTGCAGGTCCTCGCCGGAATTGAAGGCCTCGATCAGGCCCGCGTCCCCGGACAGGTGCGCCATGATGCGCATCTCGATCTGGCTGTAGTCGGCCGTCATGAGTTCGGCGAAGCCAGGGCCGACGACGAAGGTGTCGCGGATCTGGCGACCGGTGTCGGTGCGGATCGGGATGTTCTGCAGGTTCGGCTCGGTCGAGGAGAGGCGGCCGGTGGCGGCGATGGTCTGATTGAACGTGGTGTGCACGCGGCCGTCGTCGGAAACCGACTTGAGCAGGCCGTCGACGGTCACCTTGAGCCGGGTCGCGTCGCGGTGGGCCAGCAGGTGTTCCAGGAACGCGTGGCCGGTCTTCTCGAACAGCGATTCCAGCGCGTCGGCGTCGGTGGTGTAACCGGTCTTGGTGCGCTTGGTCTTCGGCATGTCGAGCTCGTCGAACAGCACCACCTGCAGCTGCTTGGGCGAGCCGAGGTTGATCTGCTTGCCGATCACCTCGTACGCGGAGTTCGCGGCCTCGGTGACGCGGTCGGCGAACTGCTGCTGGAGATTCTCGAGCTGGGCGACGTCGACCGCGATGCCCGCCTCCTCGAGTTGACCGAGCACGCCGAGCAACGGCAGCTCCATCTCCGTGAGCAGCGGGGTCGATTCGATGGCTTCGAGTTCGGTGTCCAGGGCGACGGCCAGATCGGCGACCGCGCGGGCGCGCAGCATCTCCTCGCGGGCGATATCGGCGGCGAGGGTGTCCTCGTCGTCGAGCAGGGAGAGCTGGCCCGTGTCGGCGGCCTCGACGCGCAGTTCGCGCTTGAGGTAGCGCAGGGACAGATCGTCGAGGTTGAAGCTGCGCTGGCCGGGGCGGACCAGGTAGGCCGACAGCGCGGTGTCGGTGGTGAGACCGCCCAGGGTGAAGCCGCGACCGCGCAGCGCGTGCCCGGCGGACTTGGCCTCGTGCAGCGCCTTGGGTACCTCGGGATCGGCCAGCCAGGCGGCCAGGGCCGTCTCGTCGTCGGGGGTGAGGACGGTCAGATCGATGTAGCCGCCCTCACCGTCGGCGGCGGCGATCGCCAGAGCCCGTGCGTCACCGTGGACCGGCGTTCCGGTCCCGACGATCGAGAGGCCATGGCGGGCACCGGCTTTCGCGTGCTCGGCGAGCCAGTCGGCGACCGCGCCCTGATCGAGGGCGCCACCGCTGATCTCGAAACCCGACTCGGCTTCCGGCTCGGGGGAACCGAGGGTGTCGAACAGCCGGTCGCGCAGCACCCGGAACTCGAGGTCGTCGAAGAGCTGGTGGATCTTGTCGCGGTCCCACGGCGCCTTCATCAACTGGTCGGGGGTGTAGGGCAACGGCACCTCGCGCACCATCTCGGTGAGCTGGCGGTTGAGCACCACACTCGACAGGTTCGCCCGCAAGGAATCGCCGACCTTGCCCTTCACCTGATCGACGCGGTCGACCAGGGTGGCGAGGTCGCCGTATTCGCGGATCCACTTGGCGGCGGTCTTCTCCCCCACACCGGGAATGCCGGGCAGATTGTCGCTCGGGTCGCCGCGCAGGGCCGCGTAGTCGGGATACTGCGCGGGAGTGAGGCCGTATTTGGTCTCCACCTCGGCCGGGGTGAAGCGGGTGAGATCCGAGACGCCCTTCTTCGGGTAGAGCACGGTCACGTCGTCGTTGACCAGCTGAATCGCGTCGCGGTCGCCGGTGACGATGAGGACCCGGTAGCCCTGGGCCATCGCCTGGGTGGTGAGGGTGGCGATCACATCGTCGGCCTCGTAGCCGTCGATGGCCATCACCGGAATGCCCATCGCGCCGAGCACGTCCTTGGTGAGTTCGACCTGCCCACGGAATTCGTCGGGGGTGGCACTGCGATTGGCCTTGTACTCCGGGTACGCCTCGGTGCGGAAGGTCTTGCGCGACACGTCGAACGCCGCGGCCACGTGGCTGGGCTTCTCGTCGCGCAGCAGGTTGATCAGCATCGAGGTGAATCCGTACACCGCGTTGGTGGTCTGACCCGTGACGGTCTTGAAGTTCTCCGCCGGTAGCGCGAAGAACGCGCGATAGGCGATCGAATGCCCGTCCAGCAGCAGCAGCGTAGGCCGCTCGTCGGGGGCAGTGGTCGGAGTCGATGCCTGCGCAGTCGTCGGTGAACTCACCCGACAGAGTCTAGGCACCCCCACCGACAGCAATCGTGGCGGCTCGCAGCCCGAAAGCGGAACGGCCCCCCGGCGCGCTCGCAGTGAGCGCGCCGAGGGGCCGGGCTGGACCGAGAAGGGATCAATCGACGCCGAGGTAGGCCGACATCACCGCGGGGTCGGTGAGCAACGCGCTACCAGGGCCGGACTTGGTGACCTCGCCGGTTTCCAGGATGTAGGCGCGATCACTGCGGGTCAGGGCCTGTTGGGCGTTCTGTTCCACGAGCAGCACGGTGGTGCCCTGTCGGTTGATCTCGCTGATGATCCGGAAGATCTGCTGGATCACCATGGGGGCCAGACCCATCGAGGGCTCGTCGAGCAGCAGCAGCTTCGGGCGGGCCATGAGGGCGCGGCCGATGGCGAGCATCTGCTGTTCACCGCCCGACATCGTGCCGCCGATCTGCTTGCGGCGTTCGGCCAGCCGGGGGAACAGCTCGAAGACCCAGTCCAGGGTCTGCTGGTACTCGGTCTTCTTCTCGAAAGGCCTTCCGTAGCACCCCATGTCGAGGTTCTCCGCGACCGTCATACCCGGGAAGACACCGCGACCCTCCGGCGCCTGGATGAGACCCTCGACCACCCGATCGTGCGCTTTCATGGTGGTGATGTCTTTGCCCTGGAACAGGATTCGGCCCGAGGTGAGCGGCAGCAGGCCCGACATCGCCCGCATGGTGGTGGTCTTGCCCGCGCCGTTGGCGCCGAGCAGAGTCACCAGTTCACCCTGGGCGACCGAGAGCGAAATGCCGTGCAGCGCTTCGATCCGGCCGTAGTTCACGACCATGTCCTGGACCTCGAGCAGCGGCGTCTCGGTCTCGACCACGGCCTCCGGCTCGTCCCGCGATCGCACCTGCACGGCGTCGGCCACCGGCGTCGCCCCCTCCTCCGCGGCGGCGACCGATCCCTCGCGCACTTCCTCGATCGTGTCCGCGTCGGGCACGCCGAGGTAGGCCGCGATCACCGCCGGGTCCTCGCGCACCTCGGTGGGCAGGCCGTCGGCGATCTTGCGCCCGAATTCCAGGACCACGATCCGGTCGGTCACGCCCATCACCAGACGCATGTCGTGCTCGATGAGCAGCACGGTGTAGCCGTCGTCGCGGATCTTGCGGATCAGATCCATCAGCGCCGATTTCTCGCTGGGATTGAAACCGGCGGCCGGCTCGTCCAGGCACAGGAGCTTGGGCTCGGTGGCCAGCGCCCGCGCGATCTCGAGCCTGCGCTGATCGCCGTAGGACAGGTTGCGGGCCTTTTCCACCGCACGGGGCGCGATGCCGACGAACTCGAGCAGCGCCATGCCGCGTTCGATGGCGTCACGCTCCTCGCGCTTGAACTTCGGCGTGCGGAACACCGCGCCGGGCACCGAGGTGGTGTGGCGCGCGTCGGTGCCGACGACCACGTTCTCCAGCGCCGTCATCTCGCCGAACAGCCGCACGTTCTGGAACGTGCGCGCGATACCCATCCGGGTGATCTCGTTGCGCTTGGTCTTGGCCAGCGGCTGACCGTCGAAGTGCACGCTGCCCGCCGAGGGCTTGTAGACGCCGGTGATCGCGTTGAAGCAGGTGGTCTTGCCCGCGCCGTTGGGGCCGATCAGACCGAGGATCTCGCCGCGGCGGATCTCGAAACTGACCCCGTCCAACGCGGTCAGACCGCCGAACTTCACGGTCAGACCGTCGGTGCGCAGCAATGGCTCGCCCACCGCGGTCTCGATCTCGCGATGCGGCGCGACCACCTCGGCGACGGTCTCGGCATCGGCGAGTTCGGGCAGCACCGCGGTGACGTCGACCTCACCTGTCGGCTCGACCTCGGGCGGCGGCTGGTAGCCGGCCTTCATGTCTTCGTTGTCGTACAGCGCGTCTCCCGCGCCCGGCCCCGTCATTGCCCTGCTCCGATCGATTCGGCCGCCGGCTTGCGCACGACCGCCTGGTACACCTGTCTGCCGTAGGCGAGCAATTTCTGCCGCACCGGGAACAGACCCTGTGGCCGCAGAATCATCATCACCACGAGCGCGATGCCGAAGTAGAGGTACTTCAGGTCACCGAGGTTCTGGGCGCCGCCCGGACGGAACAGCAACACACTGCCCAACAGCAGCAAGCCGAAGATCACCGCCACGATCGCCACGCCGATCACCGTCCGCCGGACCCACGTGGCCAGCGCGTCCTTCTTCCACCGCCACAGCAACCACAGGCCGATCAGCAGCGCGACATCGAGGCCGAGCAACAGATAACCGGTCGACTCGCTGGACACCAGCTGCACCGACTGCAACCGCATCGGCAGGTAGGCGATGAGGAACGCGCCGACGATCACGCCGAGCTTGTTGCCCGAACCACCGAGCACCACCGCGCACAGGAACAACATCGACAAGATGATGTCGAACTGTTTGGGATTCACATAGGTGACCTGACCGGCGTACATCGCGCCGGACAGACCGCCGACCGAGGCGCCGATCACGAACGCCCACAGCTTGAACTTGAAGGTCGGCACGCCCATGATCTCGGCGGCGTCCTCGTCTTCGCGGATGGCGACCCAGGAGCGCCCGACCCGGCTGCGCTCGAGGTTGCCGATGATCAGCAGCACCACGATCACGAAGACCATACCGAGCCAGAACCACCAGGTGCCGTTGCTGGCCCGCTGGAAGGGATTCCAGCTGCTGGTGTCGCCGAGGTTGCCCGGGGAGAAGAAGCCACCGGGGTGCGCCTCGGACTCGCCGACGGCGGGATAGGCGATCTTGGACAGGCCGAGGCTGCCGTTGGTGAGGTCGCCCAGGTTGTCGGCCATCAGCCGGACGATCTCACCGAAGCCCAGCGTCACGATCGCGAGGTAGTCACCGCGCAGCCGCAGGGTCGGCGCGCCGAGGATCAGACCCGCGAGCGCGGTCAGCGCGATCGCGATCGGCAGGCAGGCCACCCACGCCCAGCCGGGTTGCAGCCAGCCGCCGTCGGTCTGATTCCACGGGCTGTTCGGGCTGGTCAGCAGGCCGACCGTATAGGCGCCGACGGCATAGAAGCCGACATAACCGAGGTCGAGCAGGCCGGCCTGGCCGACCACCACGTTCAGGCCGATGGCGATCAGCGCATACATGGCGAACTGCGCCATCACGCCGCCGAAGCTCACGCCCGGCGTGTCGAGCAGCGGGGGCGGGAACAACGGCATCAGCGCCAGCAGGGCGATGATCGGCACGCCGACGGCCCACTGGGCCGGACGCGAGAGTCCGTCCCACCAGACCCGGATCGCGTCGCCGATGCCACGCCGATCCTGCTGCGCGACAGGTGCTTTCGGGGTTTTCGTCAGGTCTGTCATGCGCGTGCCCTCCCCAGGCTCTCGCCGAGGATGCCGGTCGGCCGGAACATCAGCACGGTCACCAGCAGCACGAACGCGACCACGTCACGCCATTCGGTGCCGAACAGGATCTGCCCGTACTGCTCGGCGATGCCGAGGATCAACCCGCCGAGCAGGGCGCCGCGCAGGTTGCCGATGCCACCGAGCACCGCGGCGCTGAACGCCTTGATACCGAGGATGAAACCGCCGGAGAAGATGATGCCGGTGGGAATGTAGAGCGTGTACAGCATCGCGGCCGCGCCTGCCAGCAGACCGCCGATGAGGAACGTCAACACGATGACCCGCTCGCGCGAGACACCCATCAGGGTCGCGGTGTCGGGGTCCTGGGCGACCGCGCGGATGGCACGGCCGAATTTGGTTCTGTTGATGACGATTTCGGTGGTGATCGCGAGCACGACGGCCGCGGCGATGATCACCAGCGCCACATTGGTGACCTGCGCGCCGAGGAAGGTGAACTGCACCTTCGGCTCCACGAGCCGGATACCGGTCTGGGCGTTGGAGCCGCCGAGACCCGGCTTGATCTTGGGCAGGATGTAGTGCACGAACTCCTGGATCACGAACGACATACCGATCGCGGTGATCAGGAAGGCCAGCGGTTTCGCGCCGCGCCTGCGCAGCGGCCGGTAGGCGACTCGTTCCAGCCCCACCGCCGCGATGCCCGAGACGAGCATGCCGAAGAGCATCGCCAGGCCCAGGTAGAGGACTGTCAGCAGCACACCCTGGGAATACACGTTGCCGCTGGGTGCGAAGCCGAGCAGTTCCAGTCCCACGTAGGTGCCGAACATGCCGAGCATGAAGATCTCGGAGTGAGCGAAGTTGATCAGGCGAAGCACGCCGTAGACCAGCGTGTAGCCGACCGCCACCAGGGCGTAGATCGAGCCGTAGGTGAGACCGTCCACGGTCAATTTCCAGAACTGGTCGATCACCCCGGAAATGTTGAAATCGATGGACCCCTCGGCCAACAGGGTCACACCGAGCGAAGCCGCTGATGTCATGATTACTCTCGCGTCAGGCGAGCGGTGCGCGTGGCTACACAGCCACGCGCACCGCTGCACACGTCATCGGAACTACTTGACCTGGTACATCCAGATCTGGATGTTGGCCAGCTCGCCGGTCTCGCCCCACTTGTACTGGCGGGCGACACCGGTGCCGTCGTAGTTGCGGACGTAGTCGACCAGCTCGGCGCGGGTGACCTTACCGGCGTCGATCCCCTTGAGCAGGATCGTGGTCAGGTCGTAGCCCTCGACGGAGTAGACGCCGGGAGCCTGGCCGTTGAGCGCCTTGTAATCGGCGGCGAACTTCTCCGGCGCCGGGCTGCACGGGCACGACAGCAGCGCGTCCTTGGACGAGGAACCGGCCTGACGGACGAACTCGGGATCGTTGCTGCCGTCGGCGGAAACGAAGGCCGCGGTCACGCCGCCGGAACGCAGCTGCTGCACGAACGGGGCGGCCTCGGCGTAGTACCCGGCGTAGAAGATGGCGTCGGGCTTGGCCGCGGACAGCTTGGACACCGCTGCCGAGAAGTCCTTGTCACCTTCCTTGACGCTCGTCCCGCAGGAGGCGTCGGCCGCGGGGCCCGCGGCGGTGATGAACGCCTGCGCCAGACCGGCACCGTAATCGGTGTTGTCCTGCACGACGCAGATCTTCTTGAAGCCCTTCTCGCCGGTCAGGTAGTTCGCGACCGCCGGGCCTTGCGAGTTGTCGTTACCCAGGCCGCGGAAGAAGGTCTTCCAGCCGTTCTGGGTCAGCGTGGGGTTCGTGGCCGACGCCGTCAGCGTGGGCATGCCCGCCTCACTGAGGATTTGGCCGGTCGCCTTGGTCTCGCCCGAGAAAGTCGGACCGACCAGCGCCACGATGTTGGGGTCGGCGACGATCGTCGGGACCACCTGGCTGGCGATCTGCGGCTTGCCCTCGGTGTCGAACTGCTTCACCGAGACCTGACAGTCCGGGTTGGCCTTGTTGTGCTTGTCGAGCGCGAGCTTCACGCCCATGATGATGTTGATGCCGAGGGCGGCATTGCCGCCGGTCAGCGGGCCCGCCATGCCGAGGGTCAGGGGCGCGCACTTGGCCTTGCCGTCGCCTGCGGGGTCCGCGGCCGCACCGGCGTCGGTTGTCGCGACGGCCTTACCCTCGGTATCGAGCTGAACGACCGACTGGATGGAGAGATCGGTGTTGCCGCCACCGCCGCCATCGGACGACTTGTCACTGCATCCGGACAACACCAACGACGCGGCAGCTCCGATAACCAGAACTCCTCGCGTCGACCGACTGCGCCATGTCGAACTGAGCACGTCTCACCTCTATGTCCTGTGCTCCCCGGGTTCACCGAGGGGGCCGACCACGTTCAGCCCGCAGAGAACATATCGCCGCTTTGTTAGATCCGCATCACATTCGCATCATGTCGGAGGTCGGTTGTCCAGCAATAGTTCACATTATTGTTTCGCTTACGTAAACATTTTCTGCTTCCGGCCCGCGCGGGGAGTAAGAGCAGAACCGCGTCACTGCGGGGTGAGGTTCTCCAGCACGACTTCGGCGACCGCCTTCATCGTCGTACGGCGATCCATCGCGGTGCGCTGAATCCATTTGAAGGCCTGCGGCTCCGACAGCCCCTGGGTCTGCATGAGCACACCCTTGGCCCGCTCGACCAGCTTACGGGTCTCCAACCGGTCCGAGAGATTCGCGACTTCCGTTTCCAGCGCGGTGATCTCATGAAAACGACTGGCCGCCAATTCGATCGCGGGGACCAGATCGGACTTGGTGAACGGCTTCACGAGATAGGCCATCGCGCCCGCGTCACGCGCGCGCTCCACCAGATCACGCTGACTGAAAGCAGTCAGGATCACCACGGGCGCAACACGTTTCGACGCGATCTCGGCGGCGGCGTCGATACCGTCACGGCGCGGCATCTTCACGTCCATGATGACCAGATCGGGGCGCAGTTCCTCGGCGAGCTCCACGGCCTGCTGCCCGTCGCCCGCTTCACCGACGACGTCGTAGCCCTCTTCTTTGAGCATCTCGACGAGGTCCATCCGGATCAAGGCCTCATCCTCGGCGACGACGACCCGCTTGGCCGCGGCCTCACGCGTGGCGCCGGCTGCATTCGTGCTCATAGGTTCGACCCCTCTGGATTCCGATGCCTGTCGATCACACCACGACTGGCGATGTAAAGAGTACCTTTCGCTTCGGCGCAGAATGCGCCTGCGATGAGATCGCGCACACCCTGCGCCGGATACTCCCCCGCGGAGCGCGACTGCCTTCGCCGCGCTTCCGCCGTGGTGCCGAGTGTGGGACTCGAACCCACACGTCCTTCCGGACAACGGTTTTTGAGACCGTCGCGTCTGCCAGTTCCGCCAACCCGGCGCACCGCGGTCACTATAGCGTCTCGGCGCGCCGGGAAGCGAACCGCCGGTCGAACCGGACGCCGCCCTGCCCCGTAGTACCCCGTGAGAGCACCGTGGAAGGGGCTGCGATCATGCGCGTGCACAGAACGACGGTCGACCTGGATTCCTATCCCGACCTGGTGATGATCCTGCTCGGCATGCGGGTACGCACCCCGCGCGGCATGCTGCGGCTGCTCGGCGTCGGCCCGAAGTTGTATCGCTCACATGCCGACCGACCCGACGGCTTGCTGCGGCACGAGGACATCGTGTGGTCGATGTTTCCGCCACATTGGGGCGCCCGGCAGTACTGGCGCGATCTGGATTCGCTCGAGCGCTGGACGCGATCGGAACCGCACCGGCAGTGGTGGGGCGAATTCCTGCGCGATTCGGGCGGCACCGGCTTCTGGCACGAGGCCTACTTTCGCCGCGGCGGCATCGACGCGGTCTACGACGACATGTCGTCCTCGACGGGCCTGGCGGCGTTCGCGCCGGTGGTCCCCGCGCGCGGGCCGATGTTCTCCACCAGGGGCCGCGTGCACGGCACCCCGCCGTCCGTGCCGCCGGTTATTTCCGAATCGAATTATTATGACCCGAAAGAGTGACAACCGACACAGATCACGGTGAGGTTTCCTGACCCTATCTCGCGGGTATCACGGTCACACACAACAGATTTGCGCATCGTGAATGATGTACGGCGCTCAACCGAAAGGTGAATAAGTAGTACCGCGCTTGTGATGGTTACAATTCTGGCCTACTCCGTGACAATCGACCCGATTACGGTGTCGGTATGCACGTGCTCTTCGTCTGCAACTCCAATGTCTGCCGGTCGGTGATCGCCGAACGGCTCACCCGGGCGTTCGCGACGGAGCACGGCCTACCCGGCCTCACCGCGGAGAGCGCGGGCACCAGGGCTCTTGTCGGTTTTCCGCCCGACCCGATGGCCGCTGAGACCATCCAGGGCCTCGGCGGGGACACCGCAGGCTTCAAGGCCCGAAAGCTCAAGCCCGAGATGGTCGATCGCGCCGATCTGGTGCTGACGATGACCGATTCGTTACGCGACCAGGTCGGTGAACTGGCCTTCGGTACCGCCCCGCGCACCTTCACTCTCGCCGAGGCCCATCGCATCGCCAAGGTCACCGGCGCGAAATCCATTGCCGCACTGCATCACGCGCGCAACAACCTGGCCTATGTGGGCCGTGAGAACATCGCCGACCCCATCGGCCTTTCGCCCGCGGCGTTCCTCGAGGTCGGCGACCGTATCGCCGAATTGCTGTTCCCCGTGCTGGGCGCGCTCGCCCCCCACGAACAGACGAAACTGTCCGGCGGCATCGATCGCCCCGGCCTCGTGATAGCTCCCGGTGGACCCGGCGGCCCCCTGTCGGCATTCCTCGCCGCGCAGCGCGGGCGCTGAGCTAGGGCTGTTCGCCACGGCTCGCAGGGATTAGACTTCGGCGCGGACGTGGGTGGTTACCCCTTGCAGGTTCGACACACGACGGGACTACAGACTTGCCGAAACGCATTTCGGATGTTTCGCTCCATGTGTACGTGACGCCGGAGATCCTCGACCGCATCGTCGCCAGTGTCCGGACGGTCCTCGACGACCACGTACACGAGCGCGACGTCTACGCCTGGCGGTTCACCATGCCCGTCGACGCGAGCGATCCGGTTCATCACGAACTCGAATCACAGTGGCGCAGTGGCTGTCCCGGCCGCGAGCCGAGCGCGGAGAACACCTACGAGATCGCGCTGAGCCTGGTCGGCGATCCGGCCGATCTCACCGACGCCGACATCGCCGACCTCGAGCGCGGACTGGCGCTGGCCGTGTACGGCGCGGCCCCGCCGCATCACGCGCACGGCGTGCCCTTCACGTTGCGCGCCCATCAGCGCACCGACGTCGTCGCCCCCGAACTCGACCACGAACTGCGTTGAGCCATCCGGCCTGCTTCGAGCCCTCAGCGGGGCACCACCGCGGCGCTCAGCGAGCCGGGAAGTGCCGGATGACGCCTTCCTGGACGGTCGTGGCGATCAATTCGCCTGTGCGCGAATAGAACCGGCCCGTCGCCAGACCACGCGAACCGGCCGCGACCGGCGACTCGGTGGAGTAGAGCACCCAGTCGTCGAACCGGAACGGGCGATGGAACCACATCGAGTGGTTCACCGTCGCCGCGAGAATTCGGTCCAGCCCCCACGACAAACCGTGCGTGGTGATGATCGAATCGAGCACGGTGGTGTCGGAGGAGTAGCCCAGCGCGGCCACGTGCAGCAGTTGATCATCCGGCAGCGAGCCGTCGGTGCGCATCCAGACCCGGTTGTGGTTGAGCTTCTCGCCGGTGCCCTTGAGAATCCACGACGGATCGTTGGTGTAGCGCATGTCGATCGGGTGCGGCGCCTTGATGAACATCTCCAGCTTGTCCTCGAAGCCGACGAAGCTCTCCTCCACCCGGGGCAGGGTCTCGGGATCCGGCACATCCGGGCCCTCGTGCGCGTGCTCCAGGCCCTTGCCCCAGTCCTGGAACGCGGCCAGCATGACGAACAGCTCCTGGCCGTCCTGGCTGGCGGTCACCGTCCGGTTGGCGAGCGCGCGGCCGTCGCGGTGGCGTTGCACGTGGTATTCGATCGGCTTCTTCACGTCGCCGCCGCGCACGAAATGCGCGTTGATCGCGTGCAGCGGCCGCTCCCCCGCCGTGCGACCGGCGGCGATGATCGCCTGCGACACCAGCTGCCCGCCGAAGGTACGGCTCCACACCTTCTCGGGATGGTTGCCCAAGAAGGTGTCCTCGCCGATCGACTCGAGGTCGAGCAGGTCGAGCAACACCCGCAGATCGGGTGTCGGCTCGCCCTGGGTGGTCTCGATATCGATCGAACTGCTCACTACTAGTGGTCCTCTTCGCCGATGCGGTGCACGTGGATCAGGTTGGTGGAACCGACGGTACCCGGAGGGGAACCGGCGACGATGACCACCAGGTCACCCTTGCGATAACGCTCCAGCGACAATAGCGCCTGATCCACCTGGTGGATCATCGCGTCGGTCGTGTCCACCATGGGCACGATGAACGTCTCGGTGCCCCAGGTCAGCGTGAGCTGGCTGCGCACCTCCGGCAGCGGGGTGAACGCCAGCAGCGGCAGCGGGGTGTGCAAGCGGGCCAGGCGGCGCACGGTGTCACCGGACTGGGTGAACGCCACCAGCGCCTTGGCGTTGAGCCGCTCGCCGATGTCGCGGGCGGCATAGGAGATCACGCCGCGCTTGGTGCGCGGCACGTGGGTCAGGGGTGGCACCCGCGACGTCTCGGACTCGACCGCGGTCACGATGCGGGCCATGGTGCGCACCGCGTCGATCGGCCACGCGCCGACCGAGGTCTCCCCCGACAGCATCACCGCGTCGGCGCCGTCGAGCACCGCGTTGGCGACGTCGGAGGCCTCCGCGCGCGTGGGCCGGGAGTTCTCGATCATCGACTCGAGCATCTGGGTGGCGACGATGACCGGCTTGGCGTTCTCGCGCGCCATCTGGATCGCGCGCTTCTGCACCAGCGGCA
The DNA here is from genome assembly GCF_042728755.1 of Nocardia sp. NPDC060249. Taxonomy (NCBI): domain Bacteria; kingdom Bacillati; phylum Actinomycetota; class Actinomycetes; order Mycobacteriales; family Nocardiaceae; genus Nocardia; species Nocardia sp. NPDC060249. The sequence goes on along the minus strand of NZ_JBHXAQ010000010.1, from coordinate 74,541 downwards.
CCTGCTCGAGCGGCAGCTCCACCCCGAGGTCGCCGCGGGCGACCATCACCGCGTCGAAGGCGAGCACGATCGCCTCGAGGTTCTCGATCGCCTCGGGCTTCTCCAGCTTGGCGATCACCGGGACCCGGCGGCCGACGCGGTCCATGATGTCGTGCACGAGTTCGATGTCGGACGGCGAGCGAACGAAGGACAGTGCGATGAAGTCGACGCCCAGTTCCAGGGCGAATTCCAGGTCTGCGACGTCCTTGTCGGACAGGGCGGGCACCGACACGTTCATGCCGGGCAGCGACAGACCCTTGTTGTTGCTCACCGGGCCGCCCTCGGTGACCCGGCAGACGACGTCGTTGCCCTCGACCGATTCCACCGTGAGGCCGACCTTGCCGTCGTCGACCAGCAGCCGGTCACCGGCTCGGGCGTCCTGCGCGAGCTCCCTGTAGGTGGTCGAGACGCGGTCGTGGGTGCCGTCGACCTCGTCGACGGTGATCCGCACCTGCTCGCCGTTGGCCCACACGGTCTTGCCGTCGGCGAAGCGGCCGAGGCGGATCTTGGGGCCCTGGAGGTCGGCGAGGATGCCGACCGCTCGGCCGGTCTCGTCCGAGGCCGCGCGGACCATCTTGTAGTTGTCGGCGTGGTCGGCGTGGTCGCCGTGGCTGAAGTTCAGCCGGGCCACATCCATGCCGCTTTCGACGAGCTCACGAATACGATCCTGGGTAGCAGTGGCCGGCCCCAGGGTGCACACAATCTTCGTCCGTCGCATCACGGCCCCCAGCCTAATGCTCATCCGCCTCTGCGTGAATTTGGCCGGTCGGAGGGTCGTAGCCGGCCGGCGACCGGACCGGCGGTTTCGGCGGGACGGGGGCCGAGCGTTCCCGACGAGTTACCCATGTGTTTACGAAATCAGTTGTCACCGGACAGCGACATGTCTGGAAAGTCTTGTTTCCAAACGGGTTTGACCGAAGCCGAGGATCAGGCAGATCACCCAGTAGTACAGCGCCGCGACGCCGTAGAGGGCGAAGAAGTCGAAGGTGGGCGCGGCGGCGAGTTGGGCGGTCCGCAGCAGCTCGGTGACCAGGATGGTCGAGGCCAGTGAGGTGTCCTTGACCAGAGAGATCAAGGTGTTCGACAGCGGGGGCACCGCGATCCGGGCGGCCTGCGGAAACACGATGTGCCAGAGCGTCTGGACATAGGTCATGCCCAGCGATTGCGCCGCCTCCCACTGTCCATACGCCACGCTCATGATCGACGAGCGCACCACCTCCGCGGCGTACCCGCCGACATTGAGGCTGAACGCGATCACCGCCGCCGGGAACGGATCGATGACGATCCCGAATTGCGGCAGCGCGTAGAACACGATGAACAGCTGGACCAGCAGCGGGGTGCCGCGAATGATCGAGATGTAGAAGCGGGCGGGCGCCGAGAGCACCCGCCGCGTCGACATCCTCGCCAGCGCCACACCGACCGCGATCGCCAGGCCGATGACGAAGCTGACGGCCGTGAGCGGCAACGTCATCGTCACCGTGGCCTTCAGCATCGGTACCAGGTTGTGCCGGATCAGCTCCCAGGTAGCCGGATCCATCCGCTATTTGCTGACGTCGGTGCCGAAGTACTTCTCCGACAGACGGGCCAGGGTGCCGTCGGCACGCAACTGCTCCAGCGCCTTGTCGACGTCGGAAATGAGCGCGGCGTCGTCCTTGCGGGCGGCGAAGGCCTGCTTGCTGGTCTCGCCGGTCTGCGCCGCGATCTTGATGCCGGTGTCGCCGGTCTTCTTGGTGTACTCACCGACCGCGAGGGTGTCGTTGACCGTGGCGTCGACCCGACCGGCCTTGAGCAGCTGGACTGCCTGCACGAACCCTTCCACTGCTTCGACTTTCGCGCCCGCGCCGGACGCGACCTTGCTCCAGTTGCTGGTGGCCGACTGCGCGGTGGTCTTGCCCGCCAGGCTCGCCAGCGACGTGATGGCGGTGTTGTCGGCCTTGGTGACGATCACGCCCTCGGAGGTCGTGTACGGCTGCGACAGCGCGTACTTGGCCGTGCGCTCGGGATTCACGGTGACCTGATTGGCGACCAGATCGAAACGCCGGGACTCGAGACCGGCGAAGATCGAGTCCCAGGGGGTCTGCACGAATTCCACCTGCTTGCCGAGCTTCTCGCTGACCGCGCGCGCGACCTCGACGTCGTAGCCGGTGAGCGTGCCGCCCTCCTGGTAGCTGAACGGCGCGTAGGTGCCCTCGGTACCGATCTTCAGCACATTCGGGTCGGACGCGGACGAGCAGGCCGACAGGCCCGTCGCGGCGACCACAGCGAGTACGGCGGCGGCGATGAATTTGCGCACGGACATCCCTTTCTCCGCTGCGCGTAGGGGGCACGCGCAGGCCAAGCGACGCTACGGCGCCGCCACAGACCGACACAGAGTATCGCTCACCGTGATCGAAACACCGGTGGGTGAACCCGAAACGGGTGCCCCGCCGTAGCAGAGCACCCGTTCATCCCCGTGTGGGCAGGAATCAGTCGCGCAGCGGGCGACCCTGCGCGTCGGGCACCTTGCCGGTGAGCATCATGATGCCGTCGATCAGCGGCCAGATGGCGCCGAGACCACAGGTCAACCAGGTCACCGCGATCTGGGCGATGCCGAGACCGGTGTAGCCGAGGTAGAAACGACCGACGCCGAAGCTGCCGAGGAAGATCTGCAGCAGACCGGCCATCAGCTTCTGCTTGTCCGAGAACGGCACGCCGTACATGTCCCGGCCGTAAGGGGCTTCCGGGTCGTTCGGGTTGTAGCCCTGCGGCATGGCCCCGTACGGCGCGGCGCCGTACCCCGGCTGCGGCTGCTGGGCGTACGGGTCGGCGGGCTGACCGTACTGCGGCTGCGGCGCGCCGTACTGCGGCTGACCGTAGCCGGGCTGCTGCGGCTGCTGGGCGTACGGATCGGAGGGCTGACCGTAGGCCGGCTGGCCGTACTGCGGCTGCGAACCGGAGTCGGGCTGCTTGCTCAGGTCAGGGCCGTACTGTGGATTGGGGTTGTAGGGGTCGGTCACTCATGTCCTCCATCATTCGTGCGGGTACCCGTCGTGGCCCCCGGCCAGTGGCGATCGGCCGAACGGCGGTGCGCCCGCGACGATCACGGGTCATTGTTGCCGGTCCTGCCCACCGTTGTCTTGTCGGGTGCTTCCCCGAGCGGCTCTCGCCATACCCCGGAATATCGCGACGGGCGTCCGCAATGTTGCCGGACGCCCGTCGATTCCACGAAAACTGTCGCGGATCAGGACTTCTTCGCGTCGGTGACCGTCTTGGCGTCATCGAGGCCGGCGGAATCGGACACATCATTCGAATCGGCCGAATCCTGTTTCCCCGCAGCGGAATCCGCCTTCTTCGTGACATCGACAGCCTCGCTCTCGGAGGTCGTCGACGGCACGGTGCGCTCGGCCGCGCCGGCGGCGCGCAGCGCGGAGAACTGCCACGGCCACGGGCGCGGCTCGCCGTCGGGCTGCAACTGCGCCGGCGTCTCGCGGCCCTTGGTCGCCAGGGCGAAGTAGGCCATGGCGCCGAGGAAGACGAGTGCGGAGGTGAAGGAGTTGATCCTGATGCCGAGGATGTGGGTGGCTTCGTCGCTGCGCAGCAACTCGACGAAGAACCGGCCGAAGCTGTAGCCCGCGACGTAGAGCGCGAACAGCCGTCCGTGGCCGATCTTGTAGCGCTTGTCGAGCAGCACCAGGCCGATCACGACAAGCACGTTCCAGACGAGCTCGTACAGGAACGTCGGCTGCACGACCTCGAGCACCCGCCCGGTCGACACCCCGTTCATCATGTCGCGCGCGCCGGTCTCCGGGTCGAACCGCTCGTAGATCTCCAGACCCCACGGCAGGTCGGTGGCGCGTCCGTAGAGCTCCTGGTTGAAGTAGTTGCCCAGCCGGCCGATCGCCTGGGCCAGCAGCACCGCGGGCGCGACCGCGTCGCCGAGCGCGGGCAGCGGGATCTTGTATATCCGGCAGCCGATCCAGGCGCCGATGGCACCGAAGAACACCGCGCCCCAGATGCCGAGACCGCCCTGCCAGATGTAGAGCGCCTCGACGGGGTGCTTGCCCTCCCCGAAGTACTTCTGCCAGTCGGTGGCGACGTGGTAGATCCGGCCGCCGACCAGGCCGAACGGCACCGCGAACATCGCGACATCGAGCACGGCACCCGGCTGACCACCGCGCTCACGCCACCGCCGTTCACCCCACCAGATGGCGACGACGATGCCGAGAATGATGAACAGCGCGTATGCCCGCAGCGGGAAGGGTCCGAGTTGCCAGACCCCCTGGGGCGGACTCGGAATGTAGGCCAGGACTGAGTTCACCCGGCCCACGTTAGTGGAGAGGCTTACGGGCGTGTTGCCGCGACCCGGACGGCGGACGACGTGCCGGTGACGAGCGAGGGGCCCGGCCGCACCTCAGCAGCCGGGCCCCTCGTGCAAACTGCTAGGAGCGAACGGTCGCCGAGCGCACACCCTCGGCCAGTTCGGCGGTCAGTGCGCGGACGGCGTCGAGACCCTCCGGCACAGCCGAGACCAGCGCCGACCCGACGATCACGCCGTCGGCGTACGCGGCGATCTCGGCGGCCTGCGCCCCCGAGCGCACGCCGAGGCCCACGCCGATCGGGATGTCGGAGTGCGCGCGGATGCGCGAGCACAGCGCGGGCGCGGCCGAGGAGACCGCGTCGCGGGCACCGGTCACACCCATGGTCGAGGCCGCGTAGATGAAGCCACGCGAGGCCTCGAGGGTCTTGACCAGACGCTCTTCGGTCGACGACGGCGCGACCAGGAAGATGCGATCCAGGTTGTGCGTGGCCGAGGCGACGAACCAGTCGTCGGCCTCGTCGGGGATCAGGTTCGGCGTGATGATGCCGGCGCCACCGGCCGCGGCCAGGTCGCGGGCGAAGGTGTCGACGCCGTACTTGAGCACTGGGTTCCAGTAGCTCATCACCACGGCCTGACCACCGGCATCGGCGATCGCCTCGACGACGGAGAACACATCGCGCACGCGCACCCCGCTGCGCAGCGCCTGCTCGGCGGCGGCCTGGATGACCGGGCCGTCCATCACGGGATCGGAGTAGGCGACGCCGACCTCGACGATGTCACAGCCGGATTCGACGAGCGCACGGCACGCGGCGATGGAACCGGCCAGATCGGGATAACCGGCGGGCAGGTAGCCGATCAGTGCGGCCCGGCCCTCGCTGCGCGCGGCAGCGAAGGTGTTCGCAAGACGCGACTGCTGACTCACTGTTGGTGCTCCTCAGCATCATCATCGAACAGACCGAACCAGCGCCCCGCCGTGTCCATGTCCTTGTCACCACGACCGGACAGGTTGACCAGGATGACCGCGCCCTCGCCGAGCTCCACGCCCAGCTTCAGCGCGCCCGCCACCGCATGCGCGGACTCGATCGCCGGGATGATGCCCTCGGTGCGTGAGAGCAGCAGCAGCGCGTCCATCGCCTCGGTGTCGGTGATCGGCCGGTATTCGGCGCGGCCGATGTCCTTGAGATGGGCGTGCTCGGGGCCGACGCCCGGATAGTCGAGACCGGCCGAGATCGAATGCGATTCGATGGTCTGGCCGTCCTCGTCCTGCAGCAGGTACGAGTAGGCGCCCTGGAACGCGCCGGGCGTGCCACCGGTGAAGGTGGCGGCGTGACGTCCGGTTTCGACGCCGTCACCGGCCGCCTCGAAACCGACCAGGCGCACACCCGTGTCGGGAATGAAGGCGTGGAAGATGCCGATGGCGTTGGAACCGCCGCCGACACAGGCCACCACGGCGTCGGGCAGTCTGCCCGCTTGTGCCGGAAGCTGGATCTGCTCGCGCGCCTCCAGGCCGATCACGCGCTGGAAATCGCGGACCAGCAGCGGGAACGGGTGCGGACCGGCCGCGGTGCCGAAGCAGTAGAACGTGTCGTCGGCGTGGGTGACCCAGTCGCGCAGTGCCTCGTTGATCGCGTCCTTGAGCGTCTGCGAACCCGAGGTCACCGGGATCACCTCGGCGCCGAGCAGCCGCATACGGGCCACGTTGAGCGCCTGGCGGGCGGTGTCGACCGCGCCCATGTAGACCACGCAGTCGAGGCCGAGCAACGCGCACGCGGTGGCCGTGGCGACGCCGTGCTGGCCCGCTCCGGTCTCGGCGATGACGCGCGTCTTGCCCATCCGCTTGGCGAGCAATGCCTGGCCGAGCACGTTGTTGATCTTGTGCGAGCCGGTGTGGTTGAGGTCCTCACGCTTGAGGAAGATCCGCGCGCCACCCGCGTGCGGGGCCAGCCGGGTGCATTCGAACACCGGCGACGGACGGCCGGTGTAGTCGCGCTGCAGCCGGTCGAGCTCGTCGAGGAAGCCGCGGTCGGTGCGGATCTTGTCGTACTCGGCGGTGACCTCTTCGATCACGGCCATCAGCGCCTCGGGGACGTGACGCCCGCCGTAGACGCCGAAGTGGCCGCCCGCGTCGGGTTCGTAGTCGGAGTGCTGGGCGACGCCGGCGCTCGCCGGGGGCAGCACCGTCATCGGATGCTCCGCCGGGCCGGCTTGGGGCAGGACGGGTGCGTGCCCGCGGTCACCAGTTCCGACACGGCCGAACGCGGGTTGCCGCTGGTCACCAGGCCTTCACCGACGAGCACGGCATCGGCGCCCGCACCGGCGTAGGCCAGCAGGTCGGCGGTGCCGCGGATGCCGGACTCGGCCACCCGGATGACCTCCGAGGGCAGACCGGGCGCGATCCGCGCGAACACGTCGCGGTCGACCTCGAGGGTCTTGAGGTTGCGCGCGTTGATGCCGATCACCGTCGCACCGGCTTCGAGGGCGCGGTCGGCCTCCTCCTCGGTGTGCACCTCCACCAGGGCGGTCATGCCGAGGGATTCGGTGCGGTCGATCAGCGAGGCGAGCACGTCCTGTTCGAGCGCGGCCACGATCAGCAGGATCACGTCGGCGCCGTGGGCACGGGCCTCGTGGATCTGGTACGGGCCGACGACGAAGTCCTTGCGCAGCACCGGGATGTTCACGGCGGCGCGCACGGCATCGAGGTCGTCGAGCGATCCACCGAAGCGGCGGCCCTCGGTGAGCACGCTGATGATCCGCGCGCCCCCGTCTTCGTAGGCCTTGGCCAGCACGGCGGGATCGGGAATGTCGGCGAGCGCGCCTTTGGAGGGGCTGGCTCGCTTCACTTCCGCGATGACACCGATTCCGTCCTCGTGCAGCGCGGCGTGTGCGTCCAGCGGCCCCTTGACCGCGGCGGCAGCAGCTTTGATCGCTTGAAAATCGAGGAGGGCTTCGCGAGCGGCAACATCCGCCCGGACCCCGTCGAGAATCGAGTCGAGTACCGTCATCTGGCTCGAATCCTTTCTGGGGAGACGCACTTCTCGCCCGAGAGTCCCCTCGGGCGCTGTCTCACCGATGCTGGTAAAGAATAAATGCCCGCCGCGCGTGTCACTGCGGCGGGGGTGCTGCCGGTCACTTGCTCTCCCCGGCCGGACCGGCGCCGGGGGCGTCAGGGGTATCGGTCGGGTCGGTGCCCGCGTCGAGCGCGTCCCACAGCACCCGGTCCGACAGTGGTGCCGCGGTTCCGGTCTCCGCGTTCTGCTTGCTCACCGCGGCGCTGGCGTCGGCCTTGCGGAACACCGGGTTGTCGTATTTGTCGGAGACCTCGGTGTGTTCGCCGGCGCGGCGGGTGAGCAGGATGCCCGCGGCCAGTGCCAGGCACGCCGCGACGATCGACAGGATCGCCGGCCCCAGGTGTGTGTCGGCGGAGCTGACCACCGCGCGCACCGGCAGTTCGGCCAGCGTCCCCGCCCGGTCGGCGGTCTTGCCCGCGCCGACGGCCAGCGCGAAGCCCGGCACCGCGGCGGCCGCGGCGACGACCGAGATCACCACCCCGAGCAGCTGCCGCAGCACGCCCTTGACCGCGAACACCGCCGCGATCGAGGCGACCAGCACCAGCGCGAGCGGGGTGAGCGCGCCGAACCACACGCCACCGTTGAGGTCGTCGGTGCGCGGTTCGGTGAGCCCGTCGGCCGAGTACACCGTCACCCACGTCATCCGCGAGGCCGCCCACAGCCCGGCCGCCGCCAGCGCGAGCAACACGACCGGCACGATCGGCTTCGCCGCCGTGGCTCCGGTGGCCCGCACGCTCGCCACCTCGGCGGGACGTGCGGCCGACGAGTTCGAACCGTCGGCCGACGAGTCCGCCGGGTCGGCGGAATCGGTGTGGTCTGCTCCGGGCGTGGCCGTCATAGGTCCCCGCCTTCGTAGGTGCGCAGGGTCTGCGCCGCCGCGATCGCCTTGAGCACCGCCATGGCCTTGTTGCGGGCCTCGGTGTCCTCGTAGACCGGATCGGAATCGGCGACCACGCCCGCGCCCGCCTGGACGTAGGCGGTGCCGTCCTTGAGCAGGGCGGTGCGGATGGCGATGGCGGTGTCGGCGTCGCCGGCGAAGTCGAGGTAGCCCACCACTCCGCCGTAGACGCCGCGCCGGGTCGGTTCCAGCTCCTCGATCAGCTCCATCGCCCGCACCTTCGGCGCGCCGGACAGCGTGCCCGCGGGGAAGCAGGCCCGCACCGCGTCGAGCGCGATCTTGCCCTCGGCGAGCGTCCCGGACACCGTCGAGACCAGGTGCATCACGTGGCTGTATCGCTCCACGTGGCGGTACTGGGTGACCTTCACCGTGCCGGGACGGCAGACCCGGCCCAGATCGTTGCGACCGAGGTCGACGAGCATCAGGTGCTCGGCGTTCTCCTTCTCGTCGGCCAGCAGGTCCTTCTCGAGCAGGATGTCGTCCTCGGCGCTCTCGCCGCGCCAGCGGGTGCCCGCGATCGGATGTGTCGTCGCCACGCCGTCTTTCACGGTGACCAGCGATTCAGGACTCGAGCCGACGATCGAGAAGGCGGTACCGCCCTCGCCGTCGGGGATGTGCATCAGATACATGTACGGGCTCGGGTTCGAGGCCCGCAGCATCCGGTAGACCGCGAGCGGGGATCCGGTGTAGTCCATTTCGAAGCGCTGCGAGAGCACCACCTGGAACGCCTCGCCCGCCTCGATCTCCTTGATCAGGCGGCGCACGCCTGCCCCGAATTCCTCGGTGGTGCGCCTGCGCAGGAACTGCGGCTCGGGCTGATCGAAGACCGACACCGTGGAGGGCGCGGGGGTGGCCAGCGCGGCGGTCATCCGGTCGAGCCGGGCGACGGCGTCGTCGTAGGCGGCGTCGACCCGGGAATCGGTGCCGTCCCAGTTCACCGCGTTGGCGATGAGCGTGATCGCGCCCTCGTGATGGTCGAACGCGGCCAGATCGGTGGCCAGCATGAGCACCAGTTCGGGCAGCTGCAGATCGTCGGTGGCGAGTTCGGGCAGCCGTTCGATCCGGCGCACCGCGTCGTAGCCGAGGAAACCGACCATGCCGCCGGTGAGCGGCGGCAGCCCGGGCAGCCGTTCGGTGCGCAGCAATTCGAGGGTCTCGTGCAGCACGCGCAGCGGGTCACCGCCGGTGGGCGCGTCGACGGGCACCGTGCCGAGCCAGGCGGCTTCGCCGTCCACCACGGTCAGCGCCGACGGGCTGCCCGCGCCGATGAACGACCAGCGCGACCACGAACGCCCGTTCTCCGCGGATTCGAACAGGAAGGTTCCCGGCCGGTCGCCCGCCAGTTTGGAATAGGCCGAGAGCGGAGTTTCGGAGTCCGCCAGCACCTTTCGGGTCACCGGGACGACCCGGTGCTCGGCGGCGAGCAGCCGGAACTGTTCGCGGGTCGTGGTGGTTGGTGTCGACGCGCCCTGCATCTGCCCATCATCCCAGGCGCGCCACCGCCGACGCGCGCGGACCCGACCCCGCGCCGAATCGGGCAGTGACCGGCATCACTACACTCGCCCGGGTTCCATGTCGCATGCGGTATCCCCTTTCCGAGAGGAGCAATGTTGTACCCCTCGCACCAGGGCGCACAGGACGGCCTGCTGGCCGTCCCGTCGCAGCAGCACTACGGTCCGGGCCAGCAGGCGGTGGCGACGAGCGCGATCAATTCGTTCGTCACCTACGCCAAGGCCATCCAGGACCTCGACAAGAAGAATTTCCCCGACGAGTACGCCGGGCACAGCGACCGCATCCGCGAGCTGGAACCACTGCTGCGCGCGCACGGCATCCTCGACGTGATGCAGATCCGCAATCCCGACATCGCGGCGCTGCTCGAGCAGTAGGCCCCGGAAGATCCCCGTTCGCCACCGCGAGCGGGGATCTTCCTTACTCGGCCGCCGGTCGTTACTGTCTGGGCATGCAGCCAGGCCAGCGCGCTCCGCAGTTCGAGCTCCCCGATCAGTCCGCCCAGCTCCGCTCGCTCGACGGCTTGCTCGCCGACGGCCCGGTGGTGCTCTTCTTCTACCCCGCCGCCAATACCCCGGTGTGCACCGCCGAGGCGTGCCACTTCCGTGATCTGAGCGGCGAGTTCGCCGCGCTGGGCGCCTCGTGCGTCGGCATCAGCACCGACAGCACCGAGGTGCAGGCCGGTTTCGCCACCAAGCAGCGCCTCGACTACCCCGTGCTGTCCGACAGCGACGGCGCGGTGGCCGCCGCCTTCGGTGTGAAGCGTGGACTGCTCGGCAAGCTCGCCCCGGTGAAGCGGCACACCTTCGTGATCGACACCGACGGCACGATTCTCAAGATCGTCACCGGTGAGCTGCGGGCGGCCGTGCACGCCGACGAAGCACTGGCCTTCCTGCGCGAACGCAGCACCACCCGGGAGTAGTACCGGTCGGCGAATCGCCGGGCGGTGGATCGACGCCCGGCGACCCCGACGCACCTACGCTGAGCAGATGACAACCGGCGAGGTGCAGTCGAGCGGTCAAAAATCCACCGCCGTCGTATGGCGCAACCGGGCGATCATCACGCTCGCCACGGTGGCGGTGCTGGTGGCCGCCTACTTCATCCTGTCCTCGTTCATCCCCCGCTGGTGGGCGCAGCGGCTGGCCAACACGGTGCACGGCAGTTTCAGCTCGGGCATCTGGTGGGGCCTTGTCTACGGGTTCGCGTTCACCCTGGTACCACTGCTGCTGCTGATATTCGCGGTGCGGGTGTGGAAGCGCAAGGGCGGCAAGTTCATGGCGGGCGCGGCGGTGATCGTCGCGCTGGCCTGTGCGCTGCCGAATCTGATGACCTTGACGATCGTGCTCGGTGGCAACAATGCCGCACACGCCGGTCAGCGAATTCTGGATGTCGACGCGCCCGCGTTCCGCGGCGCCTGCCTGGTCGGCGCGATCATCGCGGCGGTGCTGTTCGTGCTGGTGCTCGCCCTGATGGGCAAGCGTGGATTCAGCCGTCACAAGGCCGCCAAGGCCGCGGCGCGGGAGCCGGTGCCCACTACACCGCCGATGACCGGCGATCGGTGACCCTCGCCCGCACCCCGCGGTGATGTGAGTGACCTCACGACCACCGCCAACTCGCGGACGCCACAGCGACGTCGTGGCAAACTCTTTACTGTGCGCGCCTCACCCCACCATGTCCGCCGCCCGGCCGCGAGGCAGTACCGTCGATGACCCAGTGGCTCGACCCCGTCGAACAACGCGCATGGCAGGCGATCGTCGCGCTCATGACCCGGATTCCCGGGGCGCTGGACACCCGGCTGCAACGTGAGTCCGGGCTCACCCATTTCGAGTTCCGGGTGCTCAGCCTGCTCTCCGAAGAAGCCGGCCATCGGCTGCAACTGAGTGACCTCGCCCACAAGGCAAATGCGTCGCTATCGCGACTGTCCCATGTGGTCTCGAAGCTGGAACGCCTCGGCTGGGTGCGCCGCGACACCACCGCGGGCCGACGCGGGGTGTACGCGGTTCTCACCGACGCGGGTTTCGAGAAGGTGATCGAGGCGGCCCCCGGCTATGTGGACGCCGTACGCAGGCTCGTGCTGGACGGCCTCACCGACAAGCAGACCGCGCAACTGGCGGTGCTCGGGGAAACCCTGTCCGACCGGCTGAACCGAATCCTCGTCGAAGACGGCGACTAGCCGGCGACGAGCAGCACGTCGGCGTCGAAGCAGGTGTGGGTGCCGGTGTGGCAAGCGGCGCCCTCCTGATCGACGATCAGCAGCAGGGTGTCGCCGTCGCAATCCAGGCGTACCTCGTGCACGTACTGAGTGTGTCCTGAGGTCTCGCCCTTGACCCAGTACTGCTGACGCGAACGCGAATAGTAGGTCGCCTTACGGGTTTCCAGCGTGCGAGACAGCGCCTCGTCGTCCATCCAGGCCATCATCAGCACGTCGCCGGTGGCCTTTTCCTGCGCGATCGCGGCGATCAGTCCGTCCTCGGTGCGCTTGAGGCGGGCGGCGATGGCGGGATCGAGGCTCATGCCTCGTTTATAACAGCAGCCAGTTCGATGGCCACCAGCAGTTCCACGAGGTCGTTCACGCTGCGCACATTGCGACCGGTCAGTTCCTGGATCCGGCCGAGCCGGTACTTGGCCGTATTGAGGTGGATGTGGAGGGTGTCGGCGGCTTCGCGCAGGTTCATGTCGGCGGCGGCGAACGCGCGGATCGTCTCGGCCAGGGTCCCGCCGCGCACCCGGTCCTCGGCCAGCGCGCTCCCGATTCGGGGATCCACCAGCTGACGGGTGGTGTCATCGGCGCGCAGGAGCAGGTATTTGAACGGCGTGAGCTGCGGTAGCGCGAGTACCCCGCCACCCTCGGGCAGCAGTTCGAGCGCGGCCTGCGCCTGCCGGTAGGCACGCGGGATCTGGGCGACCTCGGTGACCGCGGTGCTCACCCCCACGGCCAGAGTGATGCCCTCGGCACCCAACTCGTCCTGCGTCGCGCGCAGTCGCTCGCACAGTCCGTCGGCCACGCCGCCCGCACCGAGCGCGGGCACCGCGACGATCTCGGATCCGCGTACCACCGACAGCGTCCGCAATCCGTTGACCGTGCACCGGGCTACCGCGGCGGACACCAACTGCCGTGCCTGAACGAGACTTTCGGACGAATCCTCGCTGCGCTCGGCCCGATCGAGCACGACCGCGGTGACCACGACCACCGGCGCGGTGCGTTCGGCGCCGATTCCGTGCGCGGTGGCCACCGACAGATGCGGACCGCTCGCCGGCAGCGCGCCGTCGAGCAGCGCGTCCATCAGCGCCTGCGAGTCGCGCCCGGATTCGGCGGCCACGTACTGCTGGAACTCCAGGTACGCGTCGGTGGCCTGAGTACTGATCAGATCGGTGTAGCGGGCCAGCGGCCCGGCCAGGGACAGCACGGCTGCCTGACCTGCCTCGGAATCGCCCGCGTGCGCGAGCAGCGTTTTCCAGATGGCGCGCTGACCGAGGCGGAACGCGGCGATGTAGTCCACCAGCGGCAGCCCGGTGCGGGCGCGTCGCGCCGCCGCCTGCCGGGCGTAGGCGACATCGGCCGGGCACACGCGTCGATGTTCGAGCAGCGCGCCGAGTCCGGTACGGCTGAGCCGGGCGAGCTGATCGTGTACGTCGTCGAGGACGCCGGGGCCCGCGGTGGCGTAGCCGGGCAGCTGGGCGCGGATCTTGGCCATCACGTCGTCGGCAATCTCGTCGGCGTGTTCGTAGGCGCAGCCCGCTATCCGCCTGCGCTCGGCCTGCACCTGAGCAGACTCGGGCGAAACGGATAAACGTGATCCAGCTGACATATCCGGGGAGTGTGCAGGGACACGACCATGGTGTCAACCACGTCACACTGTCCGCAGCGGACGAGCAACGGCCCAGTTCTTGGTCCGTAACGTCCGATGTGGGGTCCGACCTGCGATCTTAGTGTTCGTCGCATGCTCGAGATAACCAACCTGACGGTGCGCTTCGGCGGCATCACCGCCCTGCAGGACGTCGGGTTCACGGTCGCCCCCGGCGAGATGGTCGGCCTGATCGGACCCAACGGCGCGGGCAAGACCACCCTGTTCAATTGCATGACCCGGCGCAACCGGCTGACGTCGGGCACCATGCGCTACCTCGACACCGATCTGTCCACGGTGCGGCCCGACGCGCTGGCCGCGCTCGGCATCGCCCGCACCTTCCAGAACCTCGGCCTGTTCCCCCGCCTCTCGGTGCGCGAGAACGTGCTCGTCGGCGCGCACCACCGGGCCTGTGCGGGCTTCGTGTCAGCCGGACTGCGGTTGCCGAAGGTCCGCAAGGAGGAGAAGCTGCTGCATGCCGAGGCCGACGAACTGCTCGAACGCCTCGACCTGACCGCGGTCGCCGACCACCCCGCCGCCGGGCTGCCCTTCGGCACCCTCAAACGCATCGAACTCGCCAGAGCGCTGGCGGTGCGGCCACAACTGCTGCTGCTCGACGAACCGGTGAACGGTTTGAGTCACGGGGAAGTGGACGAATTCGCCGACCGCCTGCGCGGCCTGCAAGCCGACCTCGCGCTCACCGTGATCGTCGTCGAACACCACATGGGTTTCGTGATGGGCACCTGCGATCGGGTGATCTGCCTCGAGTTCGGCCAGGTGATCGCCGAGGGCAAACCCGAAGCGGTGCAGCAGGATCCGGCCGTCATCCGCGCGTACCTGGGGGCTTCGGCATGAGCGAGCACTGGCCGACGACCGGCACCGCGTTCTTGACAGTCACCGATCTGCATGCCGGCTACGGTGCGGCGAAAGTCCTGCACGGCGTCAGCTTTTCGGTCGAGCAGGGCGCCGTGTGCGCGATCCTCGGCCCCAACGGCGCGGGCAAGACCACCCTGCTGCGTGCCCTGTGCGGGATGATCAAGGTTCGCGGCAGTCTGCTGCTCGACGGTGACGAAGTATCCGGTCGCGCACCGGAATCGATGGCGCGCCTCGGCGTCGCCCATGTTCCCGAGGGGCGCGGCACCTTCGCCCCACTCACCGTCGAAGAGAACCTGCGCCTCGGCGCCTACCCCCGCCGTGACCGCGCCGCCGTCGACACCGATATGCGCCGCGTCTACGACTACTTCCCGATCCTGCGCGACAAGCAACGCGACGCCGCGGGCGGCCTGTCCGGCGGCCAGCAGCAGATGCTCGCCATCGGCCGGGCGCTGATGCTGCGACCGCGCGTGCTGCTGCTCGACGAACCCTCGCTGGGCCTCTCACCGCTGGTCACCCAGGAGTTGTTCGGGATCGTCGCCACCATCAACGAGGAGGAACGCACCACGGTGATCGTCGTCGAACAAAACGCCCACCTGGCACTCGGTGTCGCCAAGCAGGCGCACGTCCTGGAAACCGGGCGCATCGTCTTGTCGGGTACCGCCGAGCAGATCAGGGCCGATGAGCAGGTCACCCGCTCCTACCTGGGAATCCAGGTGAAGCCGTGATCGAATTCTTGCAGCAACTCGTCGAGGGCCTTTCCGCGGGCGCGATCTACGCGGGTCTCGCGCTGGCCCTGGTGCTCATCTACCGATTCACCGGGATCGTCAATTTCGCCCAGGGTGAGCTGGCCATGTTCTCGGCGTTCCTGGCCTGGCAGCTGAGCCAGATCATGCCGTTCTGGGCGGCGCTGATCCTCACCCTCGCCATCTCCTTCGCCGGCGGCATGCTGATCGAACGAGTGGTGATCCGTCCGGTCGAGGGCGCACCCGAGATCACGCTGGTGATCGTCACCGTCGGACTGTTCTTCACCATCCATGCCACCGCGGGCTGGATCTGGTCCTATCAGACCAAATCGTTCCCGAATCCCTTCCCGGAGGGGGCTTTACGTGGCGGCGGCCTGAGTGTGGGCTACGGCAGTCTCGGCGTTCTGCTCGTCGTCGCCGCAGTGATGGCGCTGCTGTATCTGCTGTTCCGCTACACCAGGATCGGGCTCGCGATGCGGGCGGTGGCGTGTAACCCGCAGTCGGCCAAGCTCGTCGGCATCCGGGTCGGCACCGTGCTCGCGCTCGGCTGGGGGCTGGCCGCGCTGGTCGGGTCGGTCTCGGGCGTGCTGTCGGCGCCGCTGCTGTTCCTCGAACCCAACATGATGGGCGGGGTCCTCATCTACGCCTTCGCGGCGGCGACGCTGGGCGGGTTCGACTCCCCCGGCGGCGCGGTGGCGGGCGGTCTGATCGTCGGCGTCGCCGAAACCCTCACCGGCGCTTACGTCGACGCGATCGGCACCGAACTCAAGATCGGTGTGCCGCTGGTGATCATCCTGGGCGTGCTGTTGCTGCGCCCGCAAGGTCTGTTCGGACACGCGGCGGTGGAAAGAGTATGAGCGAAGTGAAACTCTCCGACAAGCCCGCCACCGCGAACCCGACTGTCCCACAGAAGAATTCCGTCCACACTCGTATCAGTGCCATCCGGTGGCCACTGCTCGCGACGGCAGCGCTACTGCTGCTCGCCTGCGCGGCCCCGTTCCAGCTGGTGCCGTTCCACACCTTCCAGCTGGCCATGGCGATGATCTACGCGGTGACCCTGCTCGGGCTGAACCTGCTGGTCGGCCACACCGGCCAGATCTCGCTCGGCCACGGCGCGTTCTTCGCCGTCGGGGCCTATACCGCCGCAATCGCGATGGAGCATTGGGACACACCGTATTTGGCGACCATCCCGATCGCCGCGGCCGTCACCTTCGTCCTGGGTTTCGCCCTCGGCGTCCCGGCGCTGCGACTGCGTGGGCTGTACCTGGCGCTGGTCACCCTGGCCATCGCGATCTTCCTGGTGCCGTTGCTCAAGCGATTCGACGGGGTCACCGGCGGCTCCATGGGACTCGTCGTCGACAAGCCGGTACCGCCCGCGTGGACCGGCCTCGCCGAGGACCAGTGGCTGTACTTCCTGGCGCTTGCCACCACCGTGATCAGCTTCGTGCTGGTCGCCGGAATGCTGCGCTCGCGAGTCGGCCGCGCACTGCACGCGGTGCGCGACAACGAGATCGCCGCCGAGGTGCTCGGGGTGAACCTGGCGCACTACAAAACGCTCGCCTTCGCCTGGAGCGCGCTGCTGGCCGGCGTCGCGGGCTGCGTCTACACCTGGGTGATCGCGTTCGTCTCGCCCGACTCCTTCGCGCTGACGCTGTCGATCACGCTGCTGGCCGGGCTGGTCGTGGGCGGGCTCGGCACCACCTGGGGCCCGCTGCTGGGCGGACTGTTCGTGATGTTCGTGCCCAGTTTCGCCCAGGACGTCAATCAGGCCGCACCCGGCGTCATCTTCGGACTGCTGATCATCGCGGTCATGTACCTCGCGCCGAAGGGTCTGGCCGGCTTGGCCACCCAGTGGACGCAATGGCTCGGACATCGTGTCCGGAAAGGGAAAACTCATGCGCACTAGGGCAATCCGCTCCATCGGCATGGCGGCCGCGCTTCTCGCGACACTGACCGCGTGTGGCGGTCGTGGCGAGCAGACCGGTACCGCCGGGCTCGGCGACTGCCAGGGTCAGCAGACTACCGGCATCACCGACAGCACCATCAAACTAGGCGGGGCGTACCCGCTGTCGGGCCCGGCCTCGGCCTACAGCGAGGTACCGAAGGGCATCAGGGCCTACTTCGACTACATCAACGCCGAGCAGGGCGGCATCGACGGACGCAAAGTCGAGTACATCGTGCGCGACGACGGCTACCAGCCACCCAAGACCGTCGAGGAGACCCGTCGGCTGGTCGAACAGGATCAGGTGTTCGCAGTCTTCCAAACCCTGGGCACCGCAACGTCTTCGGCGGTGGCCGATTACCTCAACCAGCGCAAGGTGCCCCAGATCTTCGTCGCCACCGGGGCGAACAAATTCGGATCCGGCACCGAGCACCCGTGGACCATCGGCTGGCAGCCCAGCTATCGCACCGAGGGCCTGGCCTACGCGCAGTACGTGAAAGCGCAGCGGCCGAACGCGACCGTGGCGGTGCTCTACCAGAACGACGACTTCGGCAAGGACCTCCTGACAGCGTTCACCCAGGGCGTCGCGGGCAGCGGGGTGAAGGTGATCGCCGAGCAGAGCTTCGAGGTCACCGACCCCACGGTCGACGCTCAGGTGCGCAATCTGGCCAATGCCAAAGCCGATGTGCTGCTGAACTTCTCGACACCCAAGTTCGCCTCGCAGGCGCTGGCCGCCGACGTGCGCAACGCCGACTGGAATCCGCTGCACGTGCTCGCCGTGGTCTCCAACACCATGGCCACCCTGCGCCCGGTCGGGCTGCCCAACGTCCAGGGCACCGTGACCGCGGCGTTCCTCAAGGACGCCGCCGACCCGCGCTGGGCCGCTGACGCGGGCATGCAGACCTACCGGTCCAAGCTGGCGCAGTACGCTCCCGGCGCCGATCCCGGGAACCAGCACACGATGGCCGGATGGACGATGGCCGAGAGCTTCCGCAAGACCATGGAAGCGGCCAAGTGCCCGACCCGCGAGGGCCTGCGGGACGCGATGCGCTCGCTGGACAACGTCTCCGCGGACCTGATGCTGCCGGGCATCGCGATGAAAACCGGCGCGGGCGACGGCTATCCGCTCGAGGCGGTCGGTATCCAGACCTTCGTCGGCGAGCACTGGTCGCTCACCGACGGCGGACTGATCGACACCGCGGGCAAGTAGCCACCCGCCCCTCCCTCGTTGCGCAGTGCGTCCCAGCGTGCGCGGCTCTCCGAAGTACCCCCGATCGATGAGGATCACAGATGAAGATGTCCACCACTCTGGCCACGGCGGCGATGACCGCACTGGCCCTGTGTGTCAGTACCGGGACCGGCAACGCCGATCCCGCACCGCAGACCGAGGTGCGCTACGAGGTGAGCAGGCAGGGTGACTCCGCGGTGCTGTCCACCGACGGCAAACTGCAGGTCGTCGACGGCCAGCTGGTGCTCACCACCGGCGCCGACACCCCGGTCGCCGCGCTGCCGCTGACCTACCGCATGGACGACAAGGTGTTCCCGATCGCCGCCACCATCGACGGCGGCACCGCGACCCTGACCCCGTCCAAGGAGGGCGGCACCCCGGTGGCCCCGGCGACGAACCTGATCACCCAGGACGTGGCCGCGCAGCAGATCGCCGAGTCCTTCACTCCGCGTGATCAGGCCGCGCTCGGCGTACTCAGCCAGCGCCTCGGCGTCGGTGGCGCCGTGGCGGCCATCGTCGGCGCGGTGGTCGGCGGCGGCCTCGGTTGCCTGGTCGGCGGTGCCGCGGGCGCGACCATCGCCAGCCCCGTGATCGTGCTGCTGGTCCCGTGGGTCGGCGCCACCGTGGCCGGTTGCGTACTCGGCGCGGCCACGCTCGGCGCGGTCGGCACGATGATCGGCCTGGTCACCGTCGGCGGTCCGCTGGCGCTGTTCTCGGCTTACCAGTACTTCTCGACCATTCTCGCGCCGTGCCCGGCCGAGCTCGGCGCCTACTGCAAGGATCCCGCGGTCCCCACGCCGCCGAAGTAGCACCGCACCGCCGTCTCGCCGGCCCGCCCGATCACCGCGTCGGGCGGGCCGGCTCGTGGCCGTCTCCGGCCGGTAAGGAACCCCATGCGCAGAACAGTTTTCGATGCCGAGCACCGCACCTTCCGGGCGACGATGCGTGCGTTCATCGCTGCCGAGGTCGTGCCGAGTTTCGGCAAGTGGTACGACGACGGACTGGTGCCGCGCGAATTCTATTACCGGCTGGGCGAACTCGGGATCCTCGGCATGGAGGTGCCCGTCGAACACGGCGGATCCGGCCTCGACTCGTTCCGGTACCGGGCGGTGCTCGCCGAGGAGATCGCCCGCGCCGCGGTGTCTTTCGGCGGGTCCAGCGCTCATGTGTCCCGCTGTCTGCCCCTGATCAACGACCTGGCGACCGAGCGGCAGCGCCAGCGCTGGCTGCCCGGATTCGTCACCGGCGAAACGATGTTCGCGCTCGCGGTCGCCGAACCGGGCACCGGCACGGAGCCCGCGGGCATGCGGACCACCGCGCCCCTGTCACTGGACGGCAGCGAATACCTGCTCAACGGTTCGAAGACCTACGTCACCGGGGGCGTGCACGCCGACCGCGTCATCGTGTGCGCGCGCACCGCGCCCCCGCGCGCCGACGACCCCACCTACGGCCTGTCGCTGCTGGTCGTCGACAGCGCCGCTCCCGGCTACCGCGTCGGGCGCGCCATCGACACACTCGGCCGAAAGGTCTCCGACACCGCCGAACTGACCTTCACCGATGTGCGGGTGCCGGTGACCGACCGGCTCGGCGCCGCGCACCACGGCGACGACCATCTCGCCTCGCAGCTGCCACGGGAACGGCTCACCATCGCCGTCGGCGCCCACGCGCAGGCCAGGGCCGCCGTGCGTTTCGCGCATCGCTTCACCGCCGAGCGCACCGCGTTCACCCACTCGGTGGCCGGCTTCCAGAACACCAAGTTCGAGCTGGCTGCCTGCCGCGCCGAGGTCGACGCCATCGAGGCGGTCGTCGATCGCGCGCTCGCCGCCCACGACCGCGGCGACCTGACCCCCGCCGACGCGGCCTCGGCGAAGCTGTTCTGCACCGAGTCGGCGGGCCGGGTGATCGACCGCTGCCTCCAATTGCACGGCGGGGTCGGCTATCTCGCGGACTCGCCCATCGCCCGTCTCTACGCCGATCACCGCATCGATCGCATCGTCGGCGGCACCAGCGAAGTCCTGCGCACGATCATCGCCGCCGAGATGGGGTTGTGACGCCCGGTCAGCGGGCGCGATTCAGCGCACCGAGCAGCCGCCAGGTGCGCTGCTGGTCCTCGGGCGTGGTCAGGTCGGTCTGGGAGAACACCACATCGGTGGCGCCCGCGGCGAAGTAGTCGGCCACGCGGGCGGCGACCGTCTCCTCGTCGCCGATCACCACGAGTTCGGCGGCCCGCTGGGCGCCCGACAGCGCGACCACGCGCTGATACGACGGAATCGTGTCGTAGAAGGCGGTTTTCGCCTCGGCGATGCGGCGCGCCGCCGCGATGTCGGCGGTGACGACCCCGGGCACCAGCGCCACGACGCGGGGGCGCGGCCTGCCCGCGGCGGCCGCGGCGGCGGTCAGCGGCGCGACGATGTGCTCGGCCAGTGCCTCGGGACCGACCAGGAAGGGCAATGTGCCGTCGGCCAGTTCGCCGGTGGCCCGCAGCGCCTGCGGCCCCATGGCCGCGACCAGCACCGGCACCGTCGGGTCGGCACCCGCGACAGCGGCGGGCATGGGACTGGCGGCGGTCACTGTCGCACCACGGAAGTCGACCTCACCGGTGTCGAGAATCGACCGCAGCGCGGTGAGGAATTCCCGCAGCCGCAGGGCAGGCCGGTCGAACGGCCCACCGAACGCGCGTTCGGACAGCGATCGGGCGCCGAGTCCCACCCCGAGCACGAACCGTCCGCCGGTCGCCGCCTGCGCGGTCTGCGCCTGGCTCGCCACCAGCAGCGGATGCCTGCCCGGCACCGGCACGACCGAGGTACCCACTTCGATCCCGGGCACCGCGCGACCGATCAACGCCGACAACACGATCGCGTCGTTGCTGAAGGTCTGGCCCGACCAGACCGAACTCAACCCGACCTCGGCGGCCACGCGGGCGAGGTCGACGGCCGCGTCCACCGCGTTGGCGGACTGGTCGAGGGCGAACGGGGACAGCGCGATTCCGATGCTCATCCCGGTGACAACACCGGCGTGATCGCGAATCATCGCCATCGGCGCACGGTGATTCCATCGTCCGCGCACCGATGGATCGTGGTGCGCGGCCACCGAAGGTTCTCGGCGTCCGGCGAATTCGGCCGGAGTCGTGCTCCGGAACTCGCGTCAGCGAACGGTGATGCCGTCCGCGCGCATCGCGTCTTTCACCTGGCCGATGGTGAGGTCACCGAAGTGGAAGACGCTCGCGGCGAGCACCGCGTCGGCGCCCGCGTGGACGGCGGGCGGGAAGTGTTCGACCGCGCCCGCGCCGCCACTGGCGATCACCGGGACGCGCACGGCGGCGCGCACCGCGGTGATCATCGGCAGGTCGAAACCGGCCTTGGTGCCGTCGGCGTCCATCGAGTTCAGCAGGATCTCGCCCACACCCAGCTCGGCGCCGCGGATGGCCCATTCGACGGCGTCGATGCCGGTGCCGCGCTTGCCGCCGTGGGTGGTGACCTCCCAGCCCGACGGGGTGTCGGGCTGACCGTCGGGCACGGTGCGCGCGTCGACCGAGAGCACGATGCACTGGGCGCCGAAGCGTTGCGACATCTCGAACAGCACTTCGGGGCGCGCGATGGCGGCGGTGTTCACCGACACCTTGTCCGCGCCCGCGCGCAGCAGCCGGTCGACATCCTCGACCGTGCGCACGCCGCCGCCGACGGTGAGCGGGATGAAGATCTGTTCGGCGGTGCGGGTCACCACGTCGAGCATGGTGCCGCGGTCGCCGGTGGAGGCGGTGACGTCGAGGAAGGTCAGTTCGTCGGCGCCCTGAGCGTCGTAGGTGGCGGCCAGTTCCACCGGATCGCCCGCGTCGCGCAGGTTCTGGAAGTTGACGCCCTTGACCACGCGGCCCGCGTCGACATCCAGGCACGGGATCACACGGACCGCCAAGGTGCTCGGCGCGGTGGTGCCGGGTCGTTCGTCGGTGCGCGGTGTCATGGAGTTCACCCTCGTTCTTCTTCGCTGACGGTGCAGATCATTTCCAGCAGTTCTTCGTGCACGCCCGGCGCGGCGGCCAGCACCGAACCGGAGGTGATCGTCCACGGCGCGCCCGCCAGGTCGGTGACCACGCCGCCCGCGGCGCGCACCAGCGCGACCCCGGCCGCGTTGTCCCACGGATGGTGCCCGAACACGACCGCGCCGCCGAGCACGCCAGAGGCGGTGAACGCCAGGTCGATGCCGGTCGCGCCGTGCATCCGCACCCGCGAGGACAACCGGCTCAGCGCGCCGAGCAGGTCGAACCGGAACTGGCCGGGGATGCGGCCCGCCGAGTCGAGGTTGAAGGCGCCGAATCCGATCATGGAGTCGGCGAGCTTGCCCGGTTCCAGCGGTGGCGATGCCACACCGTCGAGGTACAACGGGCCACCGGCCACCGCGGCGTAGCGGCGACCCAACATGGGCAGCCAGGTCAGGCCGATCACCGGCTCGCCCTCGTGCACCAGCGCCAGCAGGGTGCCCGACATCGGGTGGCCCGAGGAGTAGTTGAAGGTGCCGTCGATCGGATCGAGCACCCAGGCCGTGCCCGAGGTGAGCGCCGGCCCGCCGAATTCCTCGCCGTGCACCGCGATGCCGGTCCGTTGCTGGAGTTCGGCGGAGATGGTGCGTTCCAGCTCGAGATCGAGTTCGGTGGCGAAATCGTTGCGGCCCTTGGTCACCGCGCTCGGCGCGCCGAGTCCTTCGACGAAACGCGGGACCACGCCGTCCAGGATCTGGGTGGCGACGGTCAGCAGGTCGGTCAGTTCGGCGGTGCTCGGCGCGGCGGTCATCGTCGGTGTCAGCGCACCGCGGCCAGAGCTTCGGGCAGCGTGAAGCGGCCCGCGTACAACGCCTTGCCGATGATCGCGCCCTCCACACCGTCGTCGGCCAGGCCGGCGATGGCGACGAGGTCGTCGAGCACGGAAATGCCGCCGGACGCGACCACCGGTGCTTCGGCGGCGTTGGCGACCTCGCTCAGCAGCTCGAGGTTGGGGCCGGTCAGCGTGCCGTCCTTGGAGACGTCGGTGACCACATAGCGCGCGCAACCGTCACGCTCGAGGCGTTCGAGCACCTCCCACAGGTCGCCGCCGTCGGTCACCCAGCCCCGGCCGCGCAGCCGCCACTGCCCGTCGATCTGCTTGACGTCGAGCCCCACGGCGATCCGGTCGCCGTACTCACCGAGCACTCGTGCGCACCATTGCGGATTCTCGATCGCCGCGGTGCCGATGTTCACCCGCGCGCACCCGGTCGCCAGCGCCGCCTTCAGCGAATCGTCGTCGCGGATACCACCGGACAGCTCGACCTTCACGTCGAGTTCGCCGACGACCTGGGCGATCAGTTCGCGATTGCTCCCCGTGCCGAAGGCCGCGTCGAGATCGACCAGATGCACCCACTCGGCCCCCGCTTGCTGCCACGCCAGCGCCGCGTCCCGAGGCGACCCGTAGCTCGTTTCGCTACCGGCCTCCCCTTGCACAAGGCGCACGGCCTCACCATTGGCGACATCGACAGCGGGCAACAGCACAAGACTCACGCATTCAGACTAGTAGGTCTGTGTCGTCGTTCCCGCAACGGTCCGCGACGGTGAGGCCCGTGTCACGCGAACCCCGCGCACAGACGCGGTGCGCCGAGCGGGTCGGGCTTGCCGGCACCGCCCTGCCGACGCGGGATGACACGCTCGCGGCGGATGTCGTGTTCCTCGGCCACGGCGGCGGAATCGAGCAGGCCGCGCTGTTGCCAGGACGCCGTTGTTACACCGAATCCTGTTGAGCGGGCGCCGATTACAGCTCATGTCAGTGGTTCTGGATACAGTTCGTGCCGACGCGCGCATCCGCGTCGGCTCGACCGATCAAAGGAAAATTGTGTTCCGTACAGGTGTACTGGGTAGTTTGCTGGGCTCGATCGCGATAGCGGCGGTGATCGTGGCGCCGAATGCGGCAGCAGGCCCCCCGGACGCGGCGCGGCTCGCGGGCTGCGATTTCGGCCGTGAAGTATCGACCTACGACCACGCACACGACCTCGACGGCTATTTCGAGCGTGTCCTCGACCGCAGCACGGGCGCGTTCCACGCCGAGTTCACCGAGTCGAGGGACGCGCTGGCCGCGGCCATGCGTCAGGCGGAGGTTCGCTCCACCGCCGAAAACATCACCTGCGGCGTGGTGAGCGGCGATTTCCTCAGCGCGGACGTGCTGGTGACGCTGACACAGATCCGTTCCAACGCGAACGCTCCCGAACCCCAGCGCCTGAACATGGCCATCAACGTCAGACTGACCAACGTATGGGGCCGTTGGCTGGTGCACGAACTCGATTCCCCGCTGCTGAAGTAGTCAGCCGAGGCGGCGGCGGAGTTCGGGGAGTCCGCCGCCGGTGAGGTCGGCGAGCGCGGCCGTGCGGCCGACCACGGCCAACGCGATGGCCTCGCCGGGGCCGCGCACTTCCGGGCCGTCGCCGCAGGACCAGTCGACATCGGTGGCGACGAACCGCAGACCCTTGGCATACCTGGCCGGGAAGGCGAAGGGGTCGGGGTAGTTCAGGACCGCGATGAGACGGTCGGCGGGGATCGTCCGCGGGCGGCCGAGGGGACGGCGGATGTCCTGGTGGTGGACGACGAGGTCGGAGAGCATCAGCCGGGGCGAGTACTTCGACAGGCGACCCGACTCGGTCTCGAGCTTGTCCACCAGCTGCGCGGTCGTCAGCTCCGAGAACGACCGCGCGAGCGCGTTGTTGGTGCGGTTGACCGAGCCCCGGCTCTTCACCACGACGGCCGCGTAGCCCAGCGGGCTCAGGGTGTCCTGCAACAGGTGGCCGACGACGTCACGAACCCGCCACCCCGCGCACAGCGACGGCGTCTGCCATTCCTGCTCGCTCAACCCCCGCAGCAGTTCCACCAGTTCGGCTCGTTCGTCGAGAACCATCCCCCGATAACTCATCCCGCCAGCCTAGGCCGATCGCCCCATTTCCGAAACCCTCTTCGCTCAGTTCCCTTGGGCGAGTAGCGATTACGACGGCTCAATCGGCCCCGAGCGGCTGACCTGCCTCGACTGTTCGACGTGGGCCGGATGACATCGCGGCCGCATGAGGCCGATGCGCGAGAATGGACGCCGCGAACCTCTCCCCTCTGCCACCCCCGTTGCGGGTAGCACCCGCACGAACAGGATCGGCGTACCCCCTTGGCCAAGCAGAATCGTCGGCGCCGGACCGGCCGTAAACCGGCAGCCGCTCCCGGACTTCCGATCGATGCCGCGGTGTCGAGCGACCGGTCGCAGGTGGCCGATGCGATCGCGACCGTCGCCTTCCTCGCCGCCCAGGGCGACAAGAACGCGATCGGACGATTCGCCGAGCAGGTCGCCGGCGCCGAACTGTCCTCGGGAGTACAGCTCGCCGCTCAGCGGATCATCGGCCGCGCTTTCGAGTTCGGCTGGTTACCCCGCGATGTTCACGAGGCCGCGCGCAGACGGGTGGACGAGTTCGCGGTGAGCTATCTGACCGATCTGATGGCCGATCACCGGTCCGATTTCCCCGCACAGTCCGTCGACGAGATCTGGCAGTCGCACCTGGACGAGCTGAGCGCCACAGTCTGGTGGACATCCGAGCGCCCCCACCTCGACCAGTGGGCCGACCGCGCGCTCCTCACCCGCGAAGAGGCCCTCACCTCCGCCCTGACCGCCCTGGCACTGCTCGTCCAGCTCCCGAAACTCGAGCAGATCGTCGCGCTGCCCGGCACCCGCGGGCAGACCGCCACACACCACCATGTCGACGAGAAGACCCTCGGCCGAGTCCGTGGCCTGCTCGCCAAGGCCGAATCGACTTCCTTCGCCGAGGAAGCGGAGACCCTGTCCGCCAAGGCGCAAGAACTCATGACCAAATACGCGATCGACCGCGCCCTGCTCGCCACCCAGCGCACCGACCCCGACCTCCCCGCCGCCCGCCGCGTCTGGCTGGAAACCCCCTACACCGATGCCAAAGCCCTGCTCATCGACATGGTCACCCGAGCCAATCGCGCCCGCGCGATCTTCGTCGCCGACTGGGGTTTCGTCACGATAGTCGGCGACGACCCCGACCTCGACGCCGTGGAAATCCTGTCGACATCCCTGCTCGTCCAAGCCACCCGCACCATGATCGACAACGCCACCACCGAGGAATCCCGCTCCCGCCACTACCGCAAGGCCTACCTCACCGCCTATGCCACGCGAGTCGGCGAACGCCTTGCCGAGGCGGCCGAAGCAACCATCGCCGACTCCGCCGACCCCACCCGCCTACTCCCCGCCCTGGCCACCCACCAGCAACGAGTAGACAAAGCCTTCGCCACCTACTTCCCCACCGTCCGCACCCGCGGGATCACCATCCGCAGCGCCGAAGGCTGGACCGCAGGCACCGAAGCCGCCGACCGAGCCGACTTCGACAGCCCCTGAATCGACCCACCGTTGCCCGGTCGACCTTCGCCCTCCCTGGTATCCCGGCGCGGTGGTAGGCATGAGCAGTGATCAGCCAACTGCCTCTCGACGAACAACTCGATGCCCTCCGAGACGCGCTCTCGCGCAACGAGGTGCTGACGGAGGTGTTGTCCCGGTCTGCGTCCTTGGACCTGCCCGGCTGGTATCTGACGGCGGGTTGTCTGTTCCAGACTGTCTGGAACACAGTCACCGACCGCGCCCCTGGCGAGGGCATCAAGGACTACGACCTGTTCTATTTCGACGCCACCGATTTGTCCTGGGAGGCGGAGGACGCGGTCATCCAGTCCGCGAAGCAAGTTTTCGCCGACGTCCCCGCAGAAGTGGAGATCCGCAACGAGGCGCGGGTCCATCTCTGGTACGAGGAGAAGTTCGGGACGCCGTGTCCTGCCTACATGTCGACCGAGGACGCCATCGACTCCTTCGCCGCGACTACGTGCTGCTTGGGAGTTCGCCTCGAGCAACCCGGCGACCGTTGGCGCGTCTACGCGCCGCACGGGCTGTCCGACGTGTTCAACCTCGTCGTGCGCCCCAATCCGGTCTTGGCGCCACGCCATGTCTACGAGGCGAAGGCCAGCCGCTGGCGCCGTCATTGGCCCGAGTTGACGGTGCTGCCCTGGCCGACAGCGGCAACCCCGACCTGACCGGTTGACGCCGCGCGACCCGGGTCAGGTCGATCGACGCCACCCCACCAGACTCGCGACTGCGCCTGGGCACAGTCGCGGTCGGTGCCGGACTACAGCGAACCGATCCAGTTGCGCAGCAGCTGCGCGCCCGCGTCGCCGGACTTCTCCGGGTGGAACTGGGTGGCCGAGAGCGGTCCGTTCTCGACGGCGGCCAGGAAGGGCACGCCGTGCTCGGCCCAGGTGAGCTTCGCGGGTGCGATGTGCTCGTTGTCCGGGAGTTCCCACTGCTGCGCCGCGTAGGAGTGGACGAAATAGAAGCGGGTGTCGGCGTCCATACCGGCGAACAGCGTGCTGTCGGCGGGTGCCTTCACCGTGTTCCAGCCCATGTGCGGCAGGACGGGGGCATCCAGGCCCGCGACCGTGCCGGGCCATTCGCCGCAGCCTTCGGTCTCGACACCGAATTCGACACCGCGGTCGAACATGATCTGCATGCCGACGCAGATGCCGAGCACAGGGCGTCCACCGGCGAGGCGCTGGCCGATCATCCGATCACCACGCACCGCGAGCAGCCCCGCCATGCAGGCCGCGTACGCGCCTACGCCGGGAACGACGAGGCCGTCCGCCGCCAGCGCGGCCTGGGGATCGGCGGTGACCTCCACCTGCGCACCGGCACGCACCAGCGCGCGTTCGGCGGAGTGCAGATTGCCGGAGCCATAGTCCAGCAGCACAACGGATTTCACAGCACACCCTTCGTGGACGGCACACCGCTGACCCGGGGGTCGATTTCCACGGCGGCACGCAGCGCCCGGGCGACAGCCTTGAATTCGGCCTCGGTGATGTGGTGCTGGTCGCGGCCGTAGAGCACCCGCACGTGCAGCGCGATGCGGGCGTTCTGCGCGATCGACTCGAAGACGTGCTTGTTGAGCACCGTCGAGTACGAAGCGCCGGGGCCCGCGCTCGGGATGATGGTGTGCACGAGGTGTTCGGGCTCACCGGTGAACACGCAGTACGGCCGGCCGGACACGTCGACGGCGGCGTGCGCGAGGGTCTCGTCCATCGGGATGAACGCGTCGCCGAAGCGGCGGATCCCCTTCTTGTCGCCCAGCGCCTGCCCGAGCGCCTGCCCCAGCACGATCGCGGTGTCCTCGACGGTGTGGTGCGCTTCGATCTCGATGTCGCCCTCGGCCCGCACGACCAGGTCGAACCCGGCGTGCGCGCCGAGCGCGGTCAGCATGTGGTCGTAGAACGGCACCCCGGTGGAGATCTCGGTCTGCCCGGTGCCGTCGAGGTTCAGCTCCACCAGAATCGAGGACTCTTTGGTGACGCGTTCCACCCGCGCTGTTCTGCTCATGATGTGCTCCTCCACAGGTGGATTCAGTGAGTAAGGTCGGTGCCCGCGACAGCGCGGCTCACGCGCAGGAATTCGTCGTTCTCGGCGGCGAGGCCGATGGTGGCGCGCAGGTACCCCGGGATGCCGACATCGCGGATCAGCACACCCGCGTCGAGGTAGTGCTGCCACGCGGCGCCCGCATCGGTGAACCGGCCGAACAGCACGAAGTTGGCGTCGCTGGGGATCACATCGAACCCGAACGAAACCAGCGCGGCGGCGACCCGATCGCGCTGGGCCGCCAATTCCGCGACGCTGCCGAGGGTTTCGTCAGCGTGACGCAATGCCGCGCGCGCGGCGGCCTGGGTGACCACCGACAGGTGATACGGCAAGCGCACCAGCAGAATCGCGTCGATCACCGCGGGTGAGGCGGCCAGGTAACCCAGTCGCCCACCGGCGAAGGCGAACGCCTTGCTCATAGTGCGGGTGACCACGAGCTTGGTCGGGAACCGGTCGATCAACATGATCGCGCTGGGTACCGCGGAGAACTCGCCGTACGCCTCGTCCACCACCACGATGCCGGGCGCGACCTCGAGAATCCGCTCGAGCTCGTCGATCGGGATGCTGTGCCCGGTCGGGTTGTTCGGGCTCGTCACGAACACGACGTCGGGGCGGCGTTCGGCGATCTGCGCCACCGCGTAGTCGATGTCGAGCGAGAAGTCACCGCTGCGTTCGGCCTCGACCCACTCGGTGTCGATGCCCTCCGAGATGATCGGATGCATCGAGTAGGAGGGCACGAAACCCAGGGCGCTGCGGCCCGGGCCGCCGAACGCCTGCAACAGCTGCTGCAGAATCTCGTTGGAGCCGTTGGCCGCCCACACGTTCGCGGTGTCGACCGCGACGCCCGTCTGCCGGGTCAGATACTCGGCCAGGTCGTGGCGCAGCGCGACAGCGTCGCGATCCGGGTATCGGTGCAGTTCGGCCGCGGCCGCGCGCACCGACTCGGCGACATCATCGATCAGCGCCTTGCTGGGCGGGTGCGGGTTCTCGTTGGTGTTGAGCTGCACCGGCACCGTCAATTGCGGTGCGCCATAAGGCGATTTGCCCCGCAGGTTGTCGCGCAGCGGGAGCTGGTCGAGGGTCGCCGAGGCGCCGGGCACGGTGGGAGCACTCACGACAGCGCCTCGAAACGCGCCTGCACGGCCTGACCGTGCGCGGGCAGATCCTCCGCGTTGGCCAGGGCGACAACGTGTCCGGCGACATCCTTCAACGCCGCCTCGGTGTACTCCACGATGTGGATGCCGCGCAGGAACGTCTGCACGCTCAGTCCCGAGGAATGCCGTGCGCACCCCGCGGTCGGCAGCACGTGGTTGGAACCGGCGCAGTAGTCGCCCAGGCTGACGGGCGCCCACGGGCCGACGAAGATCGCGCCCGCGCTGCGCACCCGCGCGGCGACAGCGGCCGCGTCGACGGTCTGGATCTCGAGGTGCTCGGCGGCATAGGCGTCGACCACCCGCAGACCCTGCGCGATGTCGTCGACGAGCACGATGCCGGACTGCTTGCCGCTCAGCGCTTCCCGCACCCGATCGTGGTGCTTGACCACGGCGAGCTGAGCGTTCACCGCGGCGTCGACCGCGTCGGCCAGCGCGGGAGAATCGGTGACCAGCACACTGGCGGCGAGCACATCGTGCTCGGCCTGGCTGATCAGGTCGGCGGCCACGTGTACCGGATCGGCCGTGGCGTCCGCCAGCACCGCGATCTCGGTGGGGCCTGCCTCGGCATCGATGCCGACCAGCCCACGGCACAGCCGCTTGGCCGCGGTGACGTAGATGTTGCCGGGCCCGGTGATCAGGTCGACCGGCTCGAGCGCCCCACCATCGGTATCGACGCCGCCGTAGGACAGCAACGCCACCGCCTGCGCACCGCCGACTGCCCACACCTCGTCGACGCCGAGCAGCGCGGCGGCCGCCAGGATCGTCGGGTGCGGCAGTCCACCGAACTGTGCCTGCGGCGGCGAGGACACCACCAGCGACTCGACGCCGGCGGCCTGCGCGGGCACCACGTTCATCACGACCGACGACGGATACACGGCATTGCCGCCGGGCACGTACAGCCCGACCCGCTCCACCGGCAGCCACTTCTCGGTGACGGTGCCGCCGGGCACAACCTCGGTCACCGTGTCGGTGCGCCGCTGATCGGCGTGCACCTTCCTGGTCCGCTCGATCGCCACCTCGAGTGCGGCGCGCACCGCCGGGTCCAGCTCGGCGAGGGCCTTGGTGAGCTCGCCGACCGGCACCCGCACCACGGCGGGCCGCACACCGTCGAACTTCTCGCTGTAGTCCAGCGCCGCCTCGGCACCCCGGTCACGAATGTCTTCGACGACCGGCCGCACATGATGCAGCACCGAGTCCACGTCGACCCCTCCGCGCGGCAGCGCGGTGCGCAGCTCGGCAGCGGAAGGAGTACGACCGCGCAGATCGACGCGGGCGAGCTCGATGCGGGAAGTCATATCGGGGTACGGTCCTGTTCTGTGCTGGGGCTCAGGTCAGCTACCAGCCTAATGGGCGCCCGCCATCGCTTTTCCAGCACATCCCGCCGAAGCGACGGACCCGACCGGCGGATCCGTCGCGAACACCGGCTAGCGGGTATCTCCGTCGATGCGCAGACTGCCGCCGGAACTCACCACGCGCATGACCATGGCCTTGGTGGAACCGTTGATGGTGATGCTGGCCAGGCGCATATTCGTGGAACCGTCGGCGTTGTTGCCGCTGACCGCGGTGATGCTGGCGAAGGTGTCGACGGTGCGGGCGTTCCAGTACTCGCGGAACGCGGACTCGCTACCGTAGACCTGCTGTGCGGCCGGGGTGAGCAGCGACCACGAACCGGCCGGGTTGCTGAAGAAGTCCTCGACCAGCAAACCGGCCGACCCGATGTCGACGGTGCCGACATTGCTGGCCTGCCCGAGCGGCGGAACCGCCGCGCTGGGCTTGGGCGCCGCGGAGGACTGCACCGAGGTCGGCGGACCGGCCTGCACCTGCGGCGAATCCGAGTCCGAGCTGTTCAACGCGCTGAACGCGACGGCGACCGCCGCGACCACCGCACCCACCGCGGACCCGATCAGCACCGCACGCCCCTTGCCTGCCTGCTTGCGCGGGGCGGGCATGGGCTGGGCCTGGGTGCGCGGGTGCGCGGCGGTGTCCTGACGGACCTGCGGGCGCGGGTTGTTCGAGCGGATCTGACGGGTCGTGGCGGTGGACGCGCCCGCATGGGAGGCCCGGCGACCGGACTGCCGGATCACCTGGGTGGTCGCCGCGGAGTTACGGCGGTTGAAAGCCTCACTGGCGGGGACGAATCCAGCGGGCACCGCGTTGTCGTCCTCGGCGAACGCGGCCAGCGCGTCGCGGGCCTCGGTCATCGTCGGACGGTCGAGGGGGTCCGGGCTGAGCAGGTCGAGCAGGAAGTCGGTGGCCGGGCCCGCGTTGTGGGGCTCACGCACCTGACCGTTGGCGGCGGCGTAGAGCACGGCCAGCGGGTTGGCGTTGGCGCCGTAGGGCGGTTCGCCTTCCAGCGCGTGGAAAAGCGTTGCGCCGAGGGCGAATACGTCGGCGGCGGGGGTCGGATCGGAGCCGCGTGCGACCTCGGGTGCCAGGTAGGCGGCGGTACCGCAGATCAGGCCGGTCTCGGTGAGCGTCACGTCGCCGGCCGCGCGGGAGATGCCGAAGTCGGTGATCTTCACCTCACCGTGGTCGCCGAGCAGGATATTGCCCGGTTTCACGTCGCGGTGCACCAGGCCCGCCTGGTGGGCGGCGATCAGGGAGGAGGCCACCTTCTCCCCGATGCGGGCGACCTCGAGCAGCGGCAGTGGTCCCTTCTGGCCCAGTTCACCCGCGAGGCTGACCGACTTGAGGTACTCCATCACCAGGCACGGATCACCGTTGTGCTCGGTGATGTCGAACACCACGATGGCATTGGGATGCTGGAAGCGTGCCGCGTTGCGGGCTTCCCGAATCGCGCGCTGGCGCAACACATCCCGCTCGCCTTCGGGCAAGCTGGGCTTGATGTGGATCTGCTTCACTGCCACGGAGCGTTGGAGGCGTTCGTCGACAGCACGCCATACAACGCCTGTGCCGCCGCTACCAATACGCTCGACCAGGCGGTAATGCTCCGCGATCTTCTGACCGGTATCGATGGCGCCTACTCCGAACCTTCTCGAAATTGTGACATCCCGCGTATTGACCATGGGTATGGTCCGCCGCCGAGTGTAGCTGGCTGGGTGATGACCGCGTGCGGCAGCGGGGGGATTGCTCGCCTGCGGGGGGAAAGACGACTCATGGTGTCACACGTAGCATCCGTCCCGCTGCCTCGACCGCCGGTCCGGAGCTGCCGGCGTCCGCGACGAACACCGCGAACGCCCGGTCGCCGTCGATGCCGACGAACCACCCGTGGGCGTGGGTGTCGTCGAGGTACTCAGCGGTACCGGTCTTGCCGAGCAGGCCGGGGATGTCCCGAAGGGCGGTGGCCGTTCCGGCGCTCACCGTCTCCCCCATCATGGTCTCTAGCTGCGACGTCACCGTCGCGGGCACGGGCGCCGAAGGCCGATCGGGGGTGCCGGGACGGCCCTTGATGATGCTCGGAACCGGCGCGGAACCGTGCGCGAGCGAGGCCGCGACGAGCGCCATTCCGAACGGCGACGCCGTCACCGTGCCCTGCCCGATGCTCGATTCGACCCGTTGCGCCGGATTTTCGGCGGGTGGAACTTTCCCTGTGACAGTCGTCAAGCCGGGTGTCACATAGTCCACCCCAAGACCCAGCTGCTGGGCGGCCGCGGTGAGTCCGTCGCCAGGCAATCTCACTCCCAACTCGGCCATCGTGGTGTTGCACGAGCGGGCGAACGCGGTGTGCAGAGGCACCATACCCAGGTCGAAGCCGTTGTCGTTGGGAATCGTGCGGCCCTCGATGGTGGCACGGCCGGGGCACGGCAGCACGGTGTCGGGCGTGAGCCCGCCCGCTTGCAGGGCCGCCGAGACCGTGACGGTCTTGAACGTGGAGCCCGGCGGGTAGAGCCCGGTGAGCGCGATCGGGCCCTGCGCGTCGGCGGGCGCGTTCTGGGCGACGGCCAGCACCTCCCCGGTCGAGGGGCGCAGCGCGACGATGGCGGCCGGTGTGGGGATCGGGGTGAGTGCGTCCTCGGCGGCGTGCTGTAGATCGATGTCGAGGGTGCTGGCGATGTCGGCGGTGGGCTTCGCGTCGGGTCCGGCGATGCGCTGGGTGCCGTCGGCGGTCTGCGCGCGGATCGCCCAGCCGGCGGCGGTGTCGGCCTGTTCCTGCCAGATCTCGGCCAATCCCCCGATGGTGGGACCGGCGAGGGTCTTGTCGACGGCGAGCAGCCGGGTCTGCGGCGCGAGCGTCACCCCGCGAACCCCCGTCAGCGCCTGCTGCACCGGCGCGATGTCGGCATCACGCAGCGCGACGGCCGTGATCGGTTTACCCTGTGCCGCAGCGAGATCCGTCCGCAGGGACGTCTCGGTGACGCCGTGCGGCGCGAGCAGTGCGGCGACGGCGGGCAGGTCGGCGTCGGGTGCGACGTTCACCAGCGTCACCACCTGCTGGGTCATCAGGTCACCGCCGGAGGCGTCGAGTACGCGGGCCGGTTTCGCCGCGACCGGGCTGTAGCTGAGCGCGCCGAGGTCGAGGCCGGGCGCGACGGTGCTCGGCTGCCAGGCGATCTTCCACTCGTCGTCACCGGTGGTGGTGCCGGCACTCGAGTACGTCCACGCGTTGCGGCCGTCGGGACCGAATTTCCAGGTGGATTCCAGCGTGAAGGATTTGTCGTCGGTGGACGACACCCGGACCGTGTCGTTCTTGCCGAGGTTCTCGAACAGCGCGGTCAGGACCGGGCGAGCCTGCTCCGGTGCGTCGGTGAGTGCGGCGGCGGCGGACGCGTCTCCGCTGGTGAGCGCGGCGGCGAAGGACTCGGCGACAGTTCGGGGCTGGTCGGGTCCGGAGGAGCAGGCCAGGGGCAGCGCAGCGAGCGCGACGAGCAGGACCGATGCCTTCCGTGGTGTGCGCACGGGTCCGAGACTAGCTCGATCCGTGGTGCCGGTGGGGTTGTCGTTTCTGCTGTGACGCGCCCGTCCGCTACCACCAGCCGGTGATCCCCCCGATCTGGCGGCCGAGTTCGGGGGCGAGCGAGCGCGCGTAGCTGGCGGTCAGGTGGTGCTCGTCGCGATAGATGAGCACATTGCCCTCGACCACCCGGCAGCGCTGCGGTCGGCAGACGGCGTCGGACAGGTCGAGCGGGTGGATGTTCGGGTAGCCGGCCGCCGGTTCCTGGGCGGGATCGTGCGGGTCGAGTACGTCGGCGCGATCGAGCCCGCAGCTGTCGGGGTCGCCGCGGTGGGCGAGGCAATCGGTGGCCCGGTAGAGGACACCGTCGCGGCGTAACCGTGGCGTGTCACGCAGGGCGAGCACATTGAGGCCGCGGTCCTGCAAGGCCGTCCACACCTCGAGGTATTCGCTGGGTACCTCGTCGCCCGCGCCGTTCTGCCGGTAGCGGGTGGACAGGGTCAGTACCCAGTTCGGGGGTTGCGCGGCCAGCCGATCGAGCACCTCGACCGACCATTCGTGACATTCGGGAAAGGGCCACTCGGCGTAGGACGGCTGATCGGCGAGGACGACCGGACAGCCTTCTTTGAGGTAGGAGACCACCCGGAACCCGTGTTCGAGGGCGAGTGGTTCCAGCGCGGGCAGCCAGTGCTCGGAGTGCGACCCACCGACCAGCGCGATCGAGCGGGCGGCGGTGGGGTCGCCGTAGGTGCAGACGCGGACTTCGCGATTGGGGGTGATGCAGCCGTCGGTGGTCGGCGGCGGGGTGTCGGCCTGTCCTTCGAAGACGGTGGGCCGCATGGGCTCCGGTGAGTATTCGGCACCGGAGAGCAACGCGGCGGCGCCCGGATAACGGTGGGTGTCCAGCGCCTGCGGCGGTACAGCGGGGTTGGCCACCAGCACCACCTGCCACCCCAGCGAGGCGATCAGGACCGCGACCGCCGTGGCGGTGACCAGGGCGCCGGTCAGCCCGCGGCGCTCGACCTCCTGGCCGCGCGGTGGCACCCGCAGGGGCGTCTCGATCAGACGGGTGGTCGCGTAGGCCAGGACCAGCGAGGCGCCGATCACCACCACACCGTCGACCACTCCGGCATTCGCCCGCCCGGTCTCGCCGAGGTAGAAGATCAGGATCGGCCAGTGCCACAGGTACAGCGGGTAGGCCAGCGCGCCGAGTTCGGTGCAGAAGCGTCCGGCCAGCAGACGATGCGGCCACGTCCGCGCGGCCACGCCGAACCCGGCGGCGATCACCAGACAGGCGGCCGCCACCGGCCACAGCGCCGCGACACCGGGGAACTGATTCGCGCCGTCGAACAGCGGGCCACACGACAGCACCATGGCCAGCCCGACGGCGGCCGCGAGCCCACGCAGCCGGTTCGGTATCCGCAGCCAAGGCGCCGCGACGGCCAGCATCGCCCCGGCCAGCAACTCCCAGCCGCGCGCGACACTGTCGTAATAGGTCCAGGCCTGGTGCTGCGCGGTGCCCGAGGCGGCGTACCAG
Organism: Nocardia sp. NPDC060249; assembly: GCF_042728755.1. Classification (NCBI taxonomy): domain Bacteria; kingdom Bacillati; phylum Actinomycetota; class Actinomycetes; order Mycobacteriales; family Nocardiaceae; genus Nocardia; species Nocardia sp. NPDC060249. The sequence continues at coordinate 38,096 of NZ_JBHXAQ010000010.1, read as the reverse complement.
AACGACAGCGACGCCAGCCCGGCAAGCACGATCAGCAAGGTGCGCCGCCCGGCCGAACCGCGCCTGCGTAACCAGGCCCACCCCGCCAGCAGCGCGAAGATCGCCAGGTAGAACTGCCCCTGCACCGACATCGACCACAGGTGCTGGAGCGGACTCACCGACGGATCGGGCGAGAGATAGTCGAGCTCGGCGGTGGCCAGATACCAGTTCTGGCCGTAGAACATCGACGCCAACGTCTGCGCCGCGGCTTCGCCCAGCTGGGTATACGGCCGCAACACCACGGTGGCGAGCAGAATCGCCGCTGACACCACGACCAGCGACGGCATCAACCTGCGCACGGTCCGTCGGGCCGTCTCCGCCGCGGACACCCCGCCGCGCCGCTCCACCCCGCGCACCACGGCGCCGGTGAAGAAGAACCCCGACAGCACCAGAAAGACATCGACTCCGCCGGATACGCGGCCCGCCCACACATGGAACGCCACCACCAGCGCGATCGCTACCCCGCGCAGCCCGTCCAGGTCCCGGCGCCGTTCGACGGTGCCGCGGACCGCCACCCCCGGCACAACCGGCGATGCGGTCCGGACATTCGGCACCAACGACCCCACAGAATCGGCCCCCACAAAGGAATTGTTTCCCGGCAAGTAACCATCAATTTGCCGTAGCGCCACTCAGGAAGCAAACCGCCGTGCCGTGTGGGGAGGGTGTTATCCGGTTCGCCAGGGTGTGGTCAGCAGGGTGGCGGCGTCGGTTTCGTCGAGGTCGATATCGAACACTTTCGCCAGCACCTCGGCCAGCTCGGTGGGATCGACATCGCGCGAAGTGGCGGTGCCGTCGGGGTATTCCGAGCTCAGGGTCAGGTCGTCGAGCACGTGGTGGACGTCGGGCAGGAACCGCTGGAGGAAGGGTCGCGTGGTGAACGGCGACCGTGGCGAGGTCGACACGAAGTGGTTGCCGACCGCGTAGTCGATGCGGAACTGCGGGTTCTCGGTGAAGGTGTAGCGGTCGATCCAGCCGTCGCGGCTGAACTGGAACAGCACCCACAGGTCACCGGATCGGCGTTCCAGCCGGTAGCGCCAGTCGCCGAGCGCGAATTCGCCTCTGCTGTCGACCAGTTCGAACGGCTCGAGGGGACCGAATCCGAAACCGACATCGCAGATCCAGACGCGATCGTCGTCAGGTGTGGTCACGCGCAGCAGAGCATGGGTCGCGGGTCGCAGGGCGCCGGTGTCGGCCACACCGTAGGTGACCCGGCCGCTGAGCCCCGCGACCCCGAATCCGAACCGTTCGAGCGCGGCGGCGAAGATCCCGGCATTCTCGTAGCAGTAGCCGCCACGGCTTCGACGGATCAGCTTGTCCTGCAAGGAATTCAGATCCAGCGGGATGCCGCGACCGAGGATGATCTCCAGATTCTCGAACGGGATGGTGGTCGTGTGGGCGCGGACCAGGGCGCGCAAGGTGTCGACCGATGCCGTGCGTGGCCCGTCGTAGCCGATCCTGGACAGATAGGCGTCCAGATCGAGCTCGCCACCCTGCCAGCCGTGATCGTCGGGCACTACGTCGGTCATCGCATCCTCGTTCCGGTCGGTGTCTCCTCGCACAACCGCGGTTCGCCGAACCTTGTTCCCGCGGGTCTCAGGCCGCGCACTTCGCGCCCGCGGGGGCCGGGGGCGCGGTGACCGCGCCGTGTTCGACATCGATGACATAGTCGATGACCTGCGGCGCGAGCGGCTCGGTCCCCGCGAGCAGCCGCAACACCACACACCCGCCTTCGAACAGCGCGGGTCCGACCGAGTGATCGCCCGGGACGATCGCGCCGGTCAGGTCGCGGCCGCTGACCACGGTGTAGAAGGAGAACGGTGCGCCCGCCGCGGTCAGCGCCGCGCGCAGTTCCACACTGGTCGCGAAGGGCACGATGGCGTCGGCGGTGCCGTGGATCAGGAAGGCCCTGCGCATGGTCAACCGGTCGGCGAGCAGCGCGGGCGAGCGCTCGATGTAGGCGAGCGGGCAGATCATCGGCACGCAGCCGCCCGCGTCCCGTTCGATCTGGCGCGGCAGCGCGGGATCCACCGAGCCCGCGGCCGCCCACATGGTGAAATCGTCGGAGGGACCGTAGTTGTCGACCCAGTAGTCGAACAGTCCCGGCGGCCCGTGTGCCACCGCGAGCCCGCTGGTGATGCCGCCCTGACTCCACCCCCACAGGACGGTGGACGCGATAGCGGGATGCTCGCCGCGATACCACTGCGTGGCCGCCACCAGGTCGTGCCAGCCCGCCCACAGATTCCAGTCGCCGGTGCGCCACGGTCCGTCGGCGCTGCGCAGATCCATGAGCAGAATCGGCGACCCGCCCGTGCGCGCGAGCGCGGACATGTACGGGGCGAAATCGGCCGACGACCCGCCGTGCCCGTGCACAGCGACCACCAGTTTCGTCGCCGGGATATCGCCGGGGACACACCGATACGGCTCGTATACGCGCCCCGTCGCCCGCTCGCCGTCCACGGTGATCGCGACCTGCCGCAGGTCGACGCCCGGCGCGCACGGCGGTTGCCCGTGCAGGGTGGGTCCGACCGCGGCCGACAGCGCGACCAGCAGCGCGCACACCGCCACAACGACCCCGGCCCGCCTCATGTCGTGATTGTCCGCCACCGGTGCACGGGGGTCCAGCACATCGTCGCGCGTTGCCGCACCGACACGACACGGTCCCCGCCCCCACGATGCCTGGGGTTGCGGGGACCGCCGGAACGCCCGTGTCGGCATGGATCCGTTCGAGGTGACGTCAGCGCAGTGCGACCTCCGACCCGCGATGCAACAGCACCGGCGCCGTCTTGCTCGCGGTGTCGGCGTTGATCCCCTTGGCGGCCGGATTCGCTTGCTCCAGTTGGGGTTTGCGATCCAGCAACGTCTCGGTGAGCACGCAGGCCAGGTTCGCGTCGAGGTCATCGCGCACCACGAGCAGGTTGGGCACCACGATGGTCGGCGCGTCGGCGGGCAGGCCGTAGGTAGCCGCGGGGATGGTGCCCGTCTCGTAGACCGGGTTGATCTCCTTCAGTTTCGGCAGCACCCCGGTGATGTCGAGAAAGCGGACCTTGTCCTTGGCAGTGGTGAACAGGTCGGTGATGCCCGGCGTGGGCAGGCCACCGGACCAGAACATCGCGTCGATGGAGCCGTCCTTCAGACCGTCGACAGTCTTGGTCAGGTCGAGGCGCTGGGCGGCCACGTCGCTGTCGGGATCGAGGCCCGCGGCTCGCAGCACGCGCTGGGCGATCACCTCGGTACCCGATTTGGGCGAGCCGGTGGAGACCCGTTTGCCACGCAGGTCGGCGAGGGAGTTGATGCCGGCGTCGGTGCGCACGATGACCTGGGTGTAGTTGTCGTAGAGCCGGGCCAGTGCGCGGATCGGCTGCGCGCTGGTGAAACTGCCCGTGCCGGCGACCGCGTCGGCCGCGGAGTCGGCGAGCGAGAAGCCGACCTGATAGGTGCCGCCGACCACCTGCTGGATGTTCTGCACGGAGGCGCCGGTCTCGGCCGCGGTGGCCTTCACGGTGCCGCCGGTAGCGGCCGAGATCTGTTCGGCGTAGGCGTTGCCCAGCGCGAAGTACACGCCGGTCGCGTTGCCGGTGGCGATGCCGATCCTGGTGTCCTGCTTCACTTCACAGGTCACCTCGCCGCCCGCGTCGGCGGTCGGGGTGTCCTGTCGGCCACCACAGCCGGTGAGTAGCGCGGCGGCCGCGACCACGGCGACAATTGTTCTGACCATGAGGTCCCCTTCCGTCGACGGCCAGGCCGCCTGCCGATTCCCGCGGATCACGCTGTGTCCGTGGATGTTCTGTTCGCCCGGTCGATCAGGCCCGCCGGCACGGCGACGACCAGCACGCCGAGCCCGATCCCGGTGGCGACCGGATTCGGGTACAGCAGGATCAGGCCCGCGGCGGCGGCGATGACGCGCGGGATCGGGCCGATCGCGCCGATTCCGAACAGCCAGCCGCCGGTGGCCGCCGCCAGCGCCGCGACGCCGACGCAGGCCGCCGCGCTGACCCACAGCACGTCGAGCACCGCGCCGACTCCGAGCAGGTGCTGCCCGGAGTCGGTGAGCACGAACATCAGCGGCACCAGGAACGCGGGCAGCGCGTACCGCAGGGCGTGCCACATCGTCGGCATGGCCTTCGCGCCGGTCACCGCGGCCGCGCCGACGGCGGCCAGCGCGGTCGGCGGCGTCACCTCCGAGAGCACCGAGAAGTAGAAGACGAACATGGCGGCGGCGGGTGCGGCGACGTGCAGGTCGAGCAGCGCGGGCCCGATGATCACCCAGCCGATGACGAACGACGCCGTCACCGGGACCGCCAGACCCAGCAGCGACAACGCGATGGCCGCCAGCACCGCGGTGGTCGCCAGCACCACGGCGGGATCGTCGGACAGTACCGACCCGGCCTTGACCAGCAGCGCGGCCAGTTGCGCACCGAGTCCGGTCTTGGTGGTCATCGCGGTGATCACGCCCGCCGCCGCACACACCGCGACCACCGGCAGCGCCGAACGCATTCCGTACGACAGCGAGCGCAAGGCTTCGATCACGAACTGCCCCACGCTCTTCCGTGTCCAGCGACGCCCCTCCGGTCTCGCCGAGCCGCCCTCGGCTGACTTCGTCTCGCGCTGTCCGGCAGGTGTTGCAGTGGGGTCGGTGGCCACCGTCGAGGCCCCCTCGGTCGCCGCGGCACTGCGCAGCATCCGGTCCGGGATCGCGAGCAGCAACGCGAGCGCCGTCGCGTAGACCACCGCGCGGGTCGCGCTCACCCCGGCCAGCAAGAGCACGACGATCACGATCAGCGATGAGAAGTGATATCCGAAGCGCCCCAGCAGCTTCCACCACGGCGTCGGCAGCCGGCCGTCGGCCAGATCCGCTGGCGCTCGTCCGTCCGCGTGGATCCGGCGCGCGTCGATCTCGACCGACAGCAGGATGCCCAGGTAGTACAGCAGCGTCGGGATCAGCGCCCACCCCAGCACCGTCACATACGACACGTCGAGATATTCGGCGACGATGAACGCCGCCACGCCCAGCGTGGGCGGCGACAGAATCGCACCGACACCCGCCGCCGCGAGCATCCCGCCCGCCTGTTCGGGCCGGTAGCCTGCCTTGCGCAGAATCGGCCACGTCACCGCGCCGGTGCTCACCGCGGTCGCGGTCCCCGACCCCGAGACCGTCCCGAGCAGAAATCCCGACGCCACCGCGGTGCGTCCCGCCGCGCTGTGCGAGCGACGGAACAGCGACACCGACAGATCGACGAAGAACCGTGCCGCGCCGGAGAATTCGAGTACGGCCCCGTAGAGCGTGAACAACACGATGTAGCTGGCGGCGACGTCGAGGGGCGTGCCGTAGAAGCCGCTGCCGGAGTTGTAGAGCGCGTCGACGATCTGATCGACGTCGAGTCCCGCGTGCGCGATCGACCAATCCTGTGGCAGCAGACCGCCGTAGTACCCGTACCCGAGGAACACCAGACACACCACCGGCAAGATCACCCCGGTGGTGCGTCTGCACGCCTCGAGCACGAGCACCAGCAGCAACCCGCCCATCACGACGTCGAGCGGCGCGAGCATCCCTTGCCGATCGAGAAACGCGTCGTATCCCCCACCCGCGTCACCGATTCGCATCGGCAGCACCGGATACAGACACACCACCAGGGTGATCGCGGCCAGCACCCAGTCGAGCACGGATGGCCCGTCGGCCCGATCGAGCGGACCCCACCACGACCGATAGCTCAGGTACACCAACGGCAGCGCGACGGCCAGAAAGATCACCAGGTAGTACTGACTGCCCTGCGCCAACGGCCGGAACACCTGCCACACCGACAGCAGCGCGAGCCCGAGCGCCACGACACCGACCAGCCGGCCGGGAAACCCGGAGAGCACCCGCGCGGGCCGCTCCTCGTCGTCCACCCCCAGATCAGCCGCAGTGACAACCGGTGGCGCTGCGTTCATGAGCGGACGATAGCAACGAGATTCCCGCCCGGTGACGAAATCGGCAACCGGGCAGTCTGTACAAAATGGACACTACGCACAGGTGTCGTTCACCCCTGCGCTGTCCTCGAGATCCGGTCCGAACCGGCGTGGATACTGTCATGGTGGCTGTGATGCGACGAATCGTCGTGGTGGGAACATCGGGGTCGGGCAAAAGCACGCTGGCCCGGCGGATCTCGCACCGGCTCGACATCCCGCACATCGAACTCGACGCGATCCACCATCAGCCGAACTGGACACCGATGGCCGCACCCGAATTCCAGGCCGCGGTGGCCGAGCGGATCGCCGCAGATGCCTGGGTGGTCGACGGCGGCTATCGAAGCAAACTCGGTGATCTGTCCGGAATCTCACCTGCGTCCGGCGGGGCTCCCATCGCGAGGCCGCCGCGTTCCTCGACGGTCTCGGCTGCGCGCCGCCGCCGAAGTAGCTCGCTTCGGCCATCACTGTCCACCCGATCGGGTGTGCGCGGCGATTGTCGGTGCCCCCGCCTACGATCCGCTCATGCTCTCGATCGATACCGCGCAGCGACGCGCCCGAGTGGCCACCAGGCATCGCCTCGCGCCGTCGGCCCGCTCGAACGACCCCGTGGACATCGCCCGTTCGATGGTGGTTCTGCACGCCACCGATCCGGCGACGGTGTACCTGTCGGTCGGCGCTCGGGGCATCGATCTCACTCCCGCCCATGTCGAGAAGGCGCTCTACGACGACCGGGCCCTGATTCGCATGCTGGCCATGCGCCGCACGATGTTCGTCGCGCCGACCGAGTTGCTCCCGGTCCTGCAGGCATCCACCTGCGATGCGCTGGCCCACAAGCAACGGCGCACCTACGGTCGCTATATCGAGCAGGCGGGCGTCGTCGACAGTGACGTTTCGACATGGCTCGCCGACGTCGAGGCCGAGACCCACGCGGCGCTGCTGACCCGCGGCGCGGCAACCGGCGTTCAGCTGAGCAAGGACGTGCCGCGTCTGCGCACCCAGATCGACGCCGCCCCCGGAAAGTCCTATTCCAAGCCGACCAGCATCACCACCTGGGTGCTGGTGGTGCTCGGCGCCGAGGGCCGCATAGTGCGTGGCCGCCCGAACGGCAGCTGGACCAGTAGCCAGTACACCTGGGCCCCCGTGGAAACCTGGCTGCCCCAGGGGTTTTCACCGCTGCCGGCTGCCGAGGCTCGCGTCGAACTGGTCCGTCAGTGGTTGTACACGTTCGGCCCGGCCCCGATCACCGACCTGAAATGGTGGACCGGCTGGACCCTCGGCGAAGTCCGAAAAGCCCTGGCCGAACTCGACACCGTCGAGGTGGACCTCGACGGCACCCCCGGTCTGATCCTCGCCGACGACCTCGCCCCCGTCCCCACCCCCGAGCCCTGGGCGGCGCTGCTGCCCGCCCTCGACCCCACCCCCATGGGCTGGCAATCCCGGGACTGGTTCCTCGGCCCCCACGCCCCCGCCCTGTTCGACTCCAACGGCAATATCGGCCCCTCCCTCTGGGCCGACGGCCGCATAGTAGGCGGCTGGGCCCAACGCCCCGACGGCGAAGTGGTCACCCGCCTCCTCGAAGAGGTGGACCCCGCCACCCAGAAGCTGATCGACGCCGAAATAGACCGCACCACAACCTGGTTCGGCGATATTCGAGCCATCCCCCGCTTCCGCACCCCCCTGCAACGCGAACTCACCGCTTGACGGCAACAACAACGCGCCTTCCGCGTCTGAAATCGGGTCGATCCAGCACCGTTCACTGTGACGGCCACTACGTACCGCCCGCTCCAGCAAATCCGTAGCATCGAACTGGTGTTGTGGCGTTTCAAACGGGAGTGAGCAGCGGTGAGCATCATCCGTGCCGATCTGGCGCATCGGCTCGAGCTGCTCTACACCGCCGCCGGGGCGCCGCCGTTGAAGGCGGTCAGCGCCCGCGCGACCCGGGAGATCCGCGCGCGTAATCCGCGCGCCCGCGAGGTCAGCGCCCAGCGGATCTCCGACTGGCGGCTCGGGAAGAGCGTGCCGGCGAAGTTCGACGGCCTGTCCGCGGTGCTGAGCGTGCTCGTGCCCGCGGCCCGCCTGAACCGGCCCGAACCCGAGCTGCCCGGACTCTATTCGACAACCGCATGGCGCAAGCTGTGGTCACGCGCGCAGCAGGAACCCTCCGGCAACCGGACGGCGACATCGACGATCTGCCCCTATCCGGGTCTGGCCGCGCTGACCATCAGCGACGCCGAGTACTTCGCGGGACGAGACCACCAGATCGAGGCGATGCGGTCGTGGTTCGCCGAGAACCTCGGAACCGGCGAGCCGCTGATACTCGTCGGCGACTCCGGGGTCGGGAAGTCGTCGCTGCTGCAGGCCGGGTTCGCCGCCCGGATCCGGGACGAGTTCGACGTGCTGCTGGTGACACCCGCCTCGGTACCCGCCGGCGAACTCGAATCCTGGGCGCACGAGCGGGCCGCCGAGAGGCCGTATGTGCTGGTCGTCGACCAGTGCGAGGAACTGTTCCTGCCACCCTTCGACGACCGGGCCGCCGAGCGCTACCTGGAGATTCTGCGCGCGATCACCGTCCCCGGACCGGTGCGGCCAGGGCGGTGCGCGAGCGTGGTCATGGCACTGCGCGCCGACTTCTATACCCACGCATCCCGTCATCCCGCGCTGGCGACCCTGCTGGAAAACCATCAGATGGTGCTCGGTCCGCCGACGGCGCAGGCGCTGACCGCGGCCATCGTGGAACCGGCCGAGAAGGAGGGGCTCGGCATCGGCGACGGACTCGTGGAGTTGATGCTGGCCGACCTCGGCGTCCGCGGCAGCGACACCGCGATTCGCGCGGGTACCTTCCCCCTGCTCGCCCACGCGCTGCGCAGTACCTGGCAGTTCCGCGACGGCAATGTGCTGTCGGTGCGCGCCTACGAACAGGCGGGCGGGGTACGCGGTGCCATCGCCGCCAGCGCCGAACAGCGGTGGGAGTCCTTCGATCCGCAGGAGCGCGAGACCGCGCGCACCATCCTGTTGCACCTGGTCATGCCCGTGCCTGACGGGACGGCGGTGGGACGGCACGTCGATCGCGACGCCCTCGTCCGCCGATGTGCCGATCCGGCGTCGGCTGCCCGCGTACTGACCGCGCTGGCCGAGGCCAGGATCATCACCCAGGACGCCTACGGCACCTCGCTGGCTCACGACGCGGTGATCGGGGCCTGGCCGCGATTGGCCGAATGGATCGACGAGGACCGTGAAGACGCGATCATCCGGCATCGGCTGCAGACCGATGTCGAGGAATGGGCGGACTCGGGCCGGGACCGGTCACTGCTCTACCGGGGCAGTCGGCTGACGATGGCGAGGGAGTTGCGCACCCGCACACCGCACGCCCTGTCGCCGCAGGGCAACGAATTCCTCGACGCGGCCACGGCCGTCCGGCGACGGCAGACGGTGGCCACCCGCGCGCTGGTGCTGGTGCTGGTCGTCGGGGCGCTGGTCACCTCGGCGCTGGCGGTGGTGTCGATGCGCCAGAGTCAGCGAGCCGAGCGCGAACGCGCCGACGCGCAGTACGGCGCGCTGCTCGCGGCATCCGAGCGCGACCAAGCTACGGATTCGACCGAATCGGCCCAGCTCGCGGTGGTGTCGCAGGTCGAACGGCCGGGCGATCCGCGGGCACGCGGACTGCTGCTGGCCTCCCAGTCGTCCCCGCTGGCCGCGACGGTGCCCGCGCATCGAGGCGCGATCTACGGCTCCGCGCGATCGAGCACCGGGGTGGTGGCCTCGGCGGGATACGACAACACCGTGCGGCTGTGGCAGCGCAGTACCGAGCACGGCCTCGTTCCGGTCGGCGCGCCGCTGAGTACCGGATCGTGGGTCGCGTCGGTCGCCTTCTCCCCCGACGGCCGGACGGTGTACGCCGGTGGCGCCGCCGGTCGAGTGCATCGCTGGGACATCACCGATGCCGAGCATCCGGTGGACCGCCCCGATATCGACCTCGGTCACCGGGGCACTGTCTACGCGGTAGCGGTCCGCCCGGACGGCCGGTGGCTCGCGACGGCGGGCGACGACCGGACGGTCCGCCTGCACGATCTGGTCACCGGGACGACGCGAACGCTGACCGGCCATGACGCACCCGTCCGCACCGTGGCCTTCGCCCCGGACGGGAAAACCCTGGTCAGCGGCAGCGACGACCGCACCGCCCGGGTCTGGGACGTCACCGATCCCGACCGGGCGAGTCCGCTCGGCGCGCCACTGACCGGACAGGCGCTCACCGTGCACGCCGTCGCCTTCAGCCCGGACGGGACGACCTTGGCCACCGGCAGCGACGACCAGACCTTCCGGCTGTGGTCACTGCGCGATCGCCACCACATCGTCGCGACGAGCGCGGCGATCCCGGCGCATGCCGCCGCGGTGTGGTCGCTGGCGTTCTCCCCCGATGGCCGGACCCTGGCCAGCGCGGCCCGCGATGGGACGGCTGAACTGTGGAGCGTCACCGATCCGCGCGATCCCGTTCAGGTCGGGCAGCCGATGAACGGCAGTCGCGGCGCGCTCGCGACGGTCACCTTTCTCGACGACGAGACCGTCCTCACCGGCGGTCAGGCGGGAAACCTGCAGGTCTGGACGCTGTCGTCGGCCGTGGTCACCGGGCACACCCGACTGGTCCAGGCGCCGAGCTATGACGCGTCCGGGCAGCTGATGGCCACCGGGTCGTGGGATGGGCAGGTGTTGCTGTGGGACACCACCGGCGCGACGCCGCGACCACTGTCGACGGTGCTGCCGCTCGCCGACGACGTGCGTGTCGAGAACGTCGCTCTTGCGCCGGACGGCCGGACCCTGGCGGTGACCTTCCTGGACACCGGCGATGTCGCCCTGTTCGACACGAGCGACCCTGCCGCACCCCGTGCCCTGACCACCCTGCCGATTCCCCGCGCCCGCTATGCCCACGAACTGGCCTTCGCACCGGACTCGCGACTGCTGGTCACCGCCTACGACGATGTCAGCCTGCAGGTGTGGGACCTCGCCGATCGCGACCACCCGATGGCCCGCCCCGAGCCGTTGACCGGGCCGGGGGGCTGGGTGAACGCGGCGCTGTTCGCCCCCGACGGGTCGGCGGTGTACGCGGCGTCGGCCGACCGCCGCGTCCATCGGTGGGATCTCGACGGCGGCACCCGGTCCTCGACGGTGGTCGCCGAGAACGGCGGCTCGGTGAACGCGCTGTCGATCAGCGCCGACGGCACGCTGCTGGCCACCGCGGGCGACGACCAGATCGTGCGCATCCTGGGCATCTCCGGAGACCACCTCGACACCCTGGCCGAGATCGGTGGACACGCGAGCACCATCCGCTCGGTGAGTTTCGATCCGACCTCCCACCTGTTGGCCACCGGCGCCGACGATCAGACCGTTCGGCTCTGGTCGGTCGAGGATTCCCGCGCGCCCCACGCCGTCGGCGGCTCCCTCGCTCCGCCCGGGATCGTGCGCTGGCGGGTGGCGTTCAGCCCGCGGGGCATGCTCGGCGCCGGCGGCGAAGACGCCGTGTTGCGGTGGTGGCAGACCGACGCCGCGGCGGCGGCTGAACGGGTGTGCACCGCGAGCCGCGGGACCGAGGTAGACGCGGAACTGCCGCGGTGGAACGCCGAGTTCGCCGGGGCCTGCGCACCCTGATCCGTCCGGAACGGAAGGTCGATTTTCCCCGATCTACCTGCGAAAACACCGATACCGAGCGGACACCGGATGGCCTCCGGGTGCCACTGTGGTGTTGCGCCGATCGAAGCGCATCTCCACAAGAACACCGAACGACAGGATCACCATCATGCTTTCCGGACTCACTCAGCTGTTCAACAACATCTACGCATTCGGCGGCGACTTCTTCAGCATCGCTATCAACCTGGGTCTCTGAGGAATCCGGTTCACCCCGAAGCCCGCATGCCGAGCCCTCCTCCTAGGCATGCGGGCTTTCCGCATGTTCGCGATCAGCGGGCCGAGGTCAACGCGCAGATCGGAGGCCGGGCACGTCTGCGTCGACGACGGTTCGACGCGACCTCACATGTCCAGGCCGAGATCGAGTACGCGGACCGAGTGGGTGAGGGCGCCGATGGCGAGGTAGTCGACACCGGTGCCCGCGTATTCGGCGGCCTGTTCCAGCGACAGCCCACCGGAGGACTCGAGCTTCGTGGCGGGAGCTGCCGCATCGCGGCGCTGGACGGCGGCCTGGGTCTGCCAGAGCGGGAAATTGTCCAGCAGGACCAGTTCGACGTTTTCGGCCAGGACAGCGTCGAGCTGTTCGAGGCTGTCGACCTCGACCTCGCAGGCGATGTCGGGTGCCAACGCGCGGACCGCGCGCAGGGCGTTGACGACCGAACCCGCGGCCACCACGTGGTTGTCCTTGATGAGGGCGGCATCGCCCAGCCCCATGCGGTGGTTGACGCCGCCGCCGACGCGGACCGCGTACTTCTGCAGGGCGCGCAGGCCGGGCAGCGTCTTGCGGCTGTCGCGGATCTCGCACTCGGTGCCGTCGACCGCGTCGACCCAGGCGGCGGTGGCGGTGGCGATACCGGACAGGTGACACACCAGGTTGAGCATGGTTCGTTCGGCGGTGAGCAGGCCGCGGGTGGGGGCGACGATGCTCAGCACCGAGGTGCCCGGCTCCACCCGGGTGCCGTCGGCGACCCGCGCGGTGATCTCGTAGGTGCCCGCGCCGAGCACCTCGTCGAGCACGAGCAGCCCGACGTCGAGGCCCGCGACGGTGCCGTGCTGGCGCGAGACCACCGAAGCCTTGCTCACCGCCTCGGCGGGGACGGTGGCGACCGTGGTGACATCGGGGCCGTATCGCAGGTCCTCGTCGAGGGCGGTCCGGATCAGCGTCAGCAGCTCATCACGGTCGAGGGTGGCATCCAGTGCCATCACTGCACTCCTGTTCTCGGGCGACTGTGCGCCGCGTCGATCGGCGCAGACTTCGTCTTCGCCGGAATTGGCTGAACAACAGCAGGTTTCGGTCTCAGCTGAATCATGCGGTCGATGGATCATCGACTACCCGCACCGCACTCCTGCCGGCACCGGCTCGGAACCGACAGCCACGGACGACAGTTCCAGACCACCGTGCGCGTCGAGACGAATAGCGGTGCTGTGCTGCTGCCGCTCGACAGTCTCCGGATACTCCGACCGCGTGTGGCACCCGCGACTCTCGGTCCGGCGGGCCGCCGCCCGCAACAGCGCCCGCGCTGTCACCGTGAGCGCCGCGTCTTCGATCCGCCGCAGGTGCTGCGCCGCGTCCACCGATTCCGGCTCTGCCGAGTCCTGTTCCGCAACGCCGACCGACCGAGCCGCGTCAGCGACGCCCCGACCGAGCACTTCCGCACCCGCACCGAGCACCGGCACCGTCGACGTCCCGGCCTCGATGCGCCTCAGCGCCTCGGTGAGGCCGACACCGTCGCGTACGACAGAGGCATGCTCGGTCATCGCCTGCTGCACCACCGAACGATCAGCGAATTCCAGTGTCCACGGCGCGATCTCGTCGACCCGCGCCCGAACACCGACCCGCTCCACCGCCGCCGCACCGGCCCGTTCACCGACCACAAGTCCCTCCAACAAGCTGTTGGAGGCCAAACGGTTGGCACCGTGCAGCCCGGTCCTGGCGACCTCGCCCGCCGCGTAGAGCCCGGCGACACCGGTGCGCCCCTGCGTATCGGTGAGAACGCCACCGCACTGATAGTGCGCGGCGGGCGCGACCGGAATCAGTTGCGCCGTAGGGTCGATTCCCGCCGCCAGGCACGAGGCGGTGATCGTCGGGAACCGCTGGGCGAATCCCTCGATGGCACGTGCGTCGAGGAAGACATGATCGCAACCGAGCGTCCGCATCCGCTGCGCGATGGCCCGCGACACCACGTCACGCGGCGCCAGGTCACCGCGCGGATGCACGCTGGCGGTCACCGAGTTCCCGTGGGAATCAACGAGTATCGCGCCTTCGCCACGAACCGCCTCGCTGATCAACGGCCGCCTGCCAACCCCGCCGGGTGTGTAGAGCACCGTCGGATGGAACTGCACGAATTCGAGATCGGCCACCGCGGCCCCGGCCCACAAGGCCAGCGCCACACCGTCCGCGGTCGCGCCGGGCGGATTGGTACTCAGCGCGTAGAGCTGCCCGAGCCCACCGGTGGCCAGTAGCACCGAGGGCGTATGGACGACGCCGAAACCGTTGTCCGACACCGCGACAACGCCCTGCACACCGTCGGTCCCGGTCACCACGCGCAGCGCGGCGGCGCCGAACAGCACCGGCAGCCCCGCGGCGTTCAGCGCACGCTGTACCTCGGCGCCGGTAGCGTCCCCACCGGCATGAATGATGCGACGCGTGCTGTGCCCACCCTCGCGGGTGCGCGAGATCTGCCCGTCGCGACCGAGGTCGAAGACCGCGCCGAGGTCGGTCAGCGCGGCAACCGCGGCCTGCCCGCCCTCGACGATCGAGCGCACCGCGCCGACCTCACACAGGCCCACCCCGGCCTCGACCGTGTCACGCACGTGCGAATCGACCGAATCACCCCGTGGCGCGACGACAGCGATGCCACCCTGCGCGTACTGCGTCGACGTATCGGTCGGGCCACCTTTGCTGAGAATGAGCACCCGCAGCCCACGCAGCGAGGCCGTGCGCGCCGCGGTGAGACCGGCGACCCCACCGCCGATGACCACCAGGTCGACCTCGGCCTCCCAGGAAACCATCATGGTCGTTACCGGCTCGGCCGAACGGTGCCGGTCACTCTCCACCACCGGAGTTGCCGATGGCGATCATCCGCTGCACCGAGGCGCGACCGGCCTCGGCCATCGCGAGGTCGACGTGCACCTCGTCGGCGCCCTCGACGAGGCAGCGCAGCAGCGCGGCGGGGGTGATCATCTTCATGTACTTGCAGGACGCGCGGTCGTTGACGGCCTGGAAGTCGATCCCGGGGGCCGCCTTGCGCAGCTGGTGCAGCATGCCGATCTCGGTCGCCACCAGCACCTGGTTGGAGTGCGACGCCTTCGCCGCGTCGATCATCCCGCCGGTCGACAGGATGTGCACCCGCTCGGCCGGGAACGCGCCCTCGCCGGCCAGGTACAGCGCCGAGGTGGCGCAACCGCACTCCGGGTGCACGAACAGCTCGGCATCGGGGTGGGTGCGGGCCTGCTCGGTGAGCTCGTCACCGTTGATGCCGGCGTGCACGTGGCACTCGCCCGCCCAGATGTGCATGTTCTCGCGCCCGGTCTCGCGCTTGACGTGCGCGCCGAGGAACTGGTCCGGCAGGAACAGCACTTCGCGGTCGGGGTCGATCGAGTCGACCACGTCGACGGCGTTGGAGGAGGTGCAGCAGATGTCGGTGAGTGCCTTCACCTCGGCGGTGGTGTTCACATACGACACCACCATCGCGCCGGGGTGCTCGGCCTTCCAGGCGCGCAGTTCGTCGGCGGAGATCGAGTCGGCCAGCGAGCAGCCCGCGCGCTGGTCCGGGATGAGCACAGTCTTGGCCGGGCTGAGGATCTTGGCCGTCTCCGCCATGAAGTGCACGCCGCAGAACACGATGGTGCCCTCTTCGGCCTCGGCCGCGATGCGCGACAGGGCCAGCGAGTCGCCGACGTGGTCGGCCACGTCCTGGATCTCGGGCAGCTGGTAGTTGTGCGCGAGGATGGTCGCATTGCGTTCGCGCGCCAGGCGGCGCACCTCCTGCGCCCATTCCGGCGTCGCCTCGACACCCGCGTAGCCGGTGGGTCCGTCGAAGACCGAATCCATCAGCGTCCGCTGTGCAGTCGTCGTCGCCATGGTGGCTCCCTTCATCGTGCGAGCGGCTCCATCGCCGCGATTCGCACCAAACCAGGTTTTCGACTTACAATCGAAAACGTGCCCCATAGTAACACCATCCACGAATCGCTCACCGCGGTGTTCCAGGTTCGCCGCTTCCCCTCGAGCATTTCCGCAGGTAGAGGCGCCAAGCACCCGGAGTTGGCGGTTCTGCTGTGGGAACGCGCGCTCGATCCACAGAAGGGCACGTGGTCGCTACCGGGCGGCCGCCTGCGCGACGACGAAGACCTCGACACCTCCGCCCGGCGCCAGCTCGCCGAGAAGGTCGACGTGCGCGATCTGCACCACCTCGAGCAGGTATCGGTGTTCAGCCACCCCGACCGCGTCCCCGCCCCGCGCCGCATCGCCTCGGCCTACCTCGGCCTGGTCCCCCTCACCACCGAACCCGAACTCCCGTCCGACACCACCTGGCACCCGGTCTCGAATCTGCCCGACATGTCCTTCGACCACCGCACCGTCGTCGACCACGCCCGCACCCGCCTGGCCGCCAAACTCTCCTACACCAACATCGCCTACGCCCTGGCCCCCGGCACCTTCACCATGTCGACCCTGCGCGAAATCTATTGCGCCGCACTGGGCTACGACGTGGACACCACCAACCTCCAGCGAGTCCTCACCCGCCGCAAGGTGATCACTCCCACCGGCGACACCGCCCCGTCCGGCCGGGCAGGCGGCCGTCCCGCGGCGCTCTACCGCTTCACCGACTCCGGCCTGCGGGTCACCGACGAGTTCGCCGCCCTCCGGCCTCCGACCTGACCGAAATACGTGCTAGCCGTGGCAGTCGGTCGAGAGCCGAAAGTTGTCGGTGGCCGGTGCCACACTGCGAGCATGGACAACGACGCGACGGACGCGAAGCAGACCACCTCCTACGACGACCCGGATGCTCCTTGGAACAAGGAGTTCTCCGAGGAGGAGATGGCGGGCTGGAACGACGGGGTCATCACGGAGTTCCGCGAGAACCAGGGTCGGGTCGGCGGCGACTACGCGGGCGCCACCCTGCTGTTGCTGACGACGACGGGCGCCAAAAGCGGTAAGCCGCATGTGGTTCCGCTCGGCGCGCTCTATCGCGGCGATCTGATGTATGTGAGCTCGTTCATCGAGGACCGGTACCCGGCCTGGTATCACAACGCCAAGGCCGACCCACGGGTCACGATCGAACTGGGTGGCGAGAAGTTCGCGGCGACAGCCGACGTGCTCACCGGCGAGCGCTACGACGAGTTCGCGGCATGGGCGCTGGCGGAGAACTCCTTGCTGGCCGAGTATCAGGCCAAGGTCGACAAGCCGCTTCCGCTGGTGGTGCTGACCCGGACAGCACCGGAATAGTCCCGGCGGCGTCAGGAATCGTGGCGGCGATCGCGATGCTTCGGCGAGCGCCGGTAGGTGCGCCCGCTGGGCACCGCGGTGGCGGCGGACGAGCTGCGCAGGGCGTGGCGGCGGCGCCAGGCGACCAGATCCGGTCGCTCGGCGGGCGGCTCAGTGGCTTGCCCGGCTGCGGTCTTCATGGTCACGGTCCTCCCCGAAATACGATGCCGCCAGGATAGGGAGCGCGTCCGGCCACATTCCACTGGTTTTCGGTACGCCGATCCGCCGCGCTCGCTATTGCTTGTCGACTGCCGTCTCGGGCTCGGCCGGTTTGCCCGATTTCTTCTGCGGCGTGGGTTTTGGGTCGATCGGCGCACCGATCAACACATCCGCCCAACGCGTTGTCGGATCGATGTCGAACAGCAGCGCCTTCACCAGCAGCGTCAGCGGAATCGCCAGCAGCGCACCGAGCGCACCGATCACCCACGCCCAGAACACCAGCGACAGGAACGTGATGGTGACCCCGAGACCCACGGCGTCACCGACGAACTTCGGCTGAATGATCGACTGGATCACGAAATTGATCACCGAATAGACCACGATCACCCAGATCATCAGCACCGGTCCGCTGTCGAGCAGGGCCAGCAGTGCGGGCGGGATGACGCCGATGACGAACCCGACGTTCGGGATGTAGTTGGTGATGAACGACAGCAGCGCCCACAGGATCGGCAGCGGCACCCCCATCAACCACAGTGCCCCACCATCGATCACGGCCACGATGGCGCCGAACACCGTGGACACGATGAGGTACTTGCGTGTCCCGGTGACGAAATTGCCCAGCGCCTGCGCGATCGCGGGCCGTTCGCGAGCCACGATCGACAGCCTGCGGTCCATCGTCATCCCGTCGACGGCCATGAACAGCAGCAAGGCCACCACGAAGAACAGATTCGAGAAGACTCCGAGCACACCGCCGACCAGTTCCTCGATGACACTCGCGGCCTTACCCAGGTCGATGCCGCTGAGCGCCTTGTGGATCTGATCGGAGCTCACCCCGAGATCCGACAGCCAGTTGCGCCCGTGGTCGAGCAATTCGTTGAGCTTGTCGGCATATTCGGGCAGCAGCGAGGCCAGCTGCACCGCCGACAGTGCCAGTGCCCCACCGATGCCGAACAGAATGGCGATCACCGCCACCAGTGCCGCGGCCATGCCGAGCCAAGCGGGCCAGCCCTTGCGACGCGCCCAGCTCTGAATCGGTTGCACCGCGATGGTCAGCATGAGGGCGAGGAAAACCGGTCCGACGATGCCGGAGAAGGCCTTCAGACCGCCGATGGTGACCACTCCCGCGCCGAGCGAGAGCAGCACGATCAGACCGCGCGGAATCGACCATTCGACGGGCGGGGCCGGGGGCGCGGTGTCGGTGCTCGGCTCGGACATGCGCCGAACGATAGCCACGCGAAGACGCCGCCACCTCCCCCGTTCCGGGTGAGATCCGCGATCAGGCGGTCTTCATCTGCGGTGTCGGCGGCGGCGCCACGGTGCGTCGGGTGATCCGCCCCAGCGCCCAGAAGCCCAGCTCGACCACCCAGAACACCAGCAGCGCCGCGGTCACCACCAGGACCGGGACCGCGAGAAAGAGCAGCGAGGGCACCGCGATCAGCAACCACCCGAGCACATCGACCGAACGCGCCCCACGGAGCCGGCTGCCCAGGCGCACCGCCGTCCACATCATCCAGCGCCGCGGTACCGAGACCCCGGCCTCGTGCAGGCTGCGCCGGAATATCCCGTCGGCGTCGGCGGGACCGACTTCGTCTGTGCGGCACAGATAGTCGTGCAGGATCGCGGCTCTGGTGTAGGCACCGTAGCGCGGGATCAACCACACCAGCGCGCGCGGCACCGAGGCGAAGTCGGTGCGGAATCCGGCTGGCACCGTGAAGGTTTCGACCGCGCCCTGGTAGGTGAGCGGTTCGGTGAGCCGCCAGAATTTCGCGTCCAGTTCCTCGACGACCGGACCACCACCGATGAATCCCACGACCGTTCCTCTCACACGACAGCCGGTATCTACCTGCTGTTATGCGAAAATGGTATCGCGCGAGGGCCGCTCAGCCGCGTGGTTGCGAACTCGGATCGAAATCGCCGCTCGGCCGATACTGTTCGGCACCGTAGGGCAGGCGGTAGTCGTCGGACTCGTCGCCGGCATCGGCCGGACGCAGGTCGCCGAGCAGCCCGGCCGCGCCGGAATCCAGATCCACGGCCGGGTGCAACGCGGCGAGGAACAACAACACCAGGGCGGCGAGGAACGGCTGGATCAGCAGCGCGAGATCGGTCCCGACCTCCGCCGGCAGCGCGACGATCTGGCCGATCGCCGGATCGTCGGGTCGCGGATGACGCAGGCCCGCAACCCATTCCCCGATCCACATCATCAGCACAGCGCCCAGCCCCGAGGCGAGCAGCATGCCGAGTACGAGCGCGGGCCCGCGCGTGGTCCGCACCCGCCACGCCCCGACCGCACTCAGCACCGCGACCACCGCGCCGAAGCACAGGAACATCCCGACCGCGTCGAACAGGTGCAGGCTCTCGCCGGTGAGCACCGCGGCGCGCCCCGGCTGGGTCACCCGCAACCGCTCGGTCGGGGCGAGCAGACCCCACACCACCCCGGCCGCCGCACTCGCCACCAGCACCGCGGCCATGACGAGGCCAACGCCGATGACCTCGCGCCGCAGCACCTCGGGGCGCTCCCCGCGGCCGAGCACTACCGGCGTTCCAACTGTGCCGATTCGATGACGCCGTGGCGTGAGCACTTGGCCCACCAGCCGTCGGGGCTGATCTGCACGATCATCCGGCGTCCACACTGCTCGCAGAATCGCGGTGGTTCGAGGCCGAGCGTGGCCGACGCGGGCGTGACGTCGTCGATCCCGGGCACGATCCGCTTGCCGGTGAACGGGTTGTAGCGCTCGTCCAATGCGATTACCGCCTCCGTGACGTGTGACTCGGCGGTCGCGTCATCCCTGCCGACCTGGGTCGATACTCGATCGTACACAGCGTTTTACAGGGTTTCGTTGAGCGCCTTGATCGGCATGCTCAGCTCACCGAGCAGATCGAGGTCGGACTCGGCGGGACGGCCCAGGGTGGTGAGGTAGTTGCCGACGATCACGGCGTTGATCCCACCGAGCATGCCCTGCTTGGCGCCCAGGTCGCCGAGGGTGATCTCGCGACCACCGGCGAAACGCAAGATGGTGCGCGGCATCGCGAGCCGGAAGGTGGCGATCGCGCGCAGCGCGTCGGCGGCGGGCAGCACCTCCAGGTCACCGAACGGGGTGCCGGGTCGCGGGTTGAGGAAGTTCAACGGGACCTCGTCGGGGTTCAGCGACGCCAGCTGCGCGGCGAACTCGGCGCGCTGCTCGATGGTCTCGCCCATGCCGAGGATGCCGCCGCAGCACACCTCCATGCCGGCCTCGCGCACCATCCGCAGGGTTTCGAAACGCTCCTCGTAGGAGTGGGTGGTGACCACCTTGGGGAAGTGCGACTTGGCGGTCTCGAGGTTGTGGTTGTAGCGGTGCACACCCATCGCGGCGAGCTGGTCGACCTGCTCCTGGTTGAGCATGCCCAGCGAGCACGCGACCTGGATGTCGACCTCGTTGCGGATGGCCTCCACACCGGCGGCGACCTGCGCCATCAAGCGCTCGTCGGGACCGCGTACCGCGGCGACGATGCAGAACTCGGTGGCGCCGGTCTTGGCGGTCTGCTTGGCAGCCTCGACCAGGCTGGGAATGTCGAGCCAGGCCGCGCGCACCGGCGACTGGAACAGGCCCGACTGCGAGCAGAAGTGGCAGTCCTCGGGGCAACCGCCGGTCTTGAGGCTGATGATGCCCTCGACCTCCACCTCGGGGCCACACCACTTCATCCGCACGTCGTGGGCGAGCTCGAGCAGCGCTTCCAGGTGTTCGTCACCCAGGCGCAGCACCTCGACGGCCTGCTGCTCGGTGAGGCCCTCGCCGCGCTCGAGCACCTGCTCACGGGCGATGGCCAGAATATCGGTCTGGACGGGTGCCTGCGTCACGACGTGATGTCCCTTCGACGGGGTGTGCGCACGTGCCGTGGGTGTGCTCCCCCGGCGTGGCCGTGCAACTTGAACGGTGTTCAGGATAGGGTAGCGGCTACGAGTGAACCACGACACTCGGGTCGCAAAATTGTCGAAAGGACGCGCGTGCAATTGCGGAAGACGGATGTGGTCGATGCCGCCGTCGCGATTCTCGATCAGTACGGGCTCGCCGATCTGACGATGCGCCGCCTCGCGGGCTCGCTGCAGGTGCAGCCGGGGGCGTTGTACTGGCATGTCAAGGACAAGCAGACCCTGCTCGGCGCGGTGGCCGACCGGATTCTCGCCCCGATGGACGAGCCGATCGCAGCCACCGAATGGCCCGCCCAGCTCACCGAGCTGGCGCATCGACTGCGCGACTGCCTGCTCGCCTATCGCGACGGCGCCGAACTGGTCTCGGCCACCTACGCTTCGCGGCTGACCACCAGCAAGGCGCGTGAACGCCTGGCGGGCATCGTGATCCGTGCCGGGATGACCAGGGAGGAAGCCGATCTCACGGCCTACACCCTGCTCTACTACGTGCTCGGCCAGACCGTCGACGAACAGTCGCGCATGCAGATGGACTCCATCGGCGCGCTGCCCGAGGACAACACACCGTTGCTCGACACCCCTGACCCCACCGCTCGCTTCGACTTCGGCTTGCAGCTGTTCATCGCCGGCGTGCGCACCATCCTCGGGACCCGGGTGCGCTGATCAGGGCGGGTCGTTGCGATTGGCTTCCTGATAGCGCCGCACGAACGGCAGGACCTGCGCTTCGATGACCGCGTTGTACTCGGCGGGTCGCTGAATCGGATTCGCGTGCTCGATCTGGGTCGGCCGCACCACCAGCAGGGTGCCGTCGACGCCGCCGGACTGTTCGATCAGCACCTTGTGCGAATACTCCACGTCCACCACGCCGTCGCGGGCCCCGTCGCGTGGCCGGATGAACACGATCGCCGGGTTGCGCTTGTCCGGATGCGGCTTGCCGAGCGCCCGCAGATCCGCGGTGCCGCCGCCCGCGACGATCGCCAGGAACTGCGCCTCGATCAACCCGTTGCCCGCGGCGTCGCGGGAGAAGATCTTGTCGCGCAACACCTGCGCGGACGCCTCGCGCATCGCGCGCCAGTCGATATCGAACGACAGCCCGTCGCGCTGCGCGAAACGTTCACGCCGAGCCGACATCTCGACCACGAACCGCAGGATCCTGCTCTCCCTGGCACCGGGTAACCAGCCCAGCCATCGCACGAGATCGGCACCGCGACTGCGACTCTCCGGGCGGACCGCGTCCAGATTCATCGGCGTGCAGTCGAGCAGAACGGCCACCAATCGCCGATCGCTGCCCAGGTGGATGTGCCGCGCCACCTCCAGCGCGATGATCCCGCCCATGCTGTGACCGACCAGCACGATATTGCGCACATTGCCGTAGCGTGCGGCGCGCACGATCATGTCGGCGATGACCTTGGTGTCGATACCCGCGTTGTCGTAGCGCACCGCCCACACCACCCCGAGGCGGCTGAGCGCGGGCAGGGCCTTGGCGGTCGGCGTCGCGTTGACTCCCCCGAGCCCGACCAGATCGACGACGGCGGTATCCCAATCCCGGGCATCGGCGGGCAGATTCGCGGGCAGCAACTCCGGTGCGGTCTGTGCCAGCCGCTCGCGTTCGGGAACCACATCGTGGACCCAGTACTGCCCGAACACGATCATCGCGACCAGCAGGACCCCGAGTATTCGCAGCAGCACCAGTCTGGTCCGGCGCCAACTGCCCCACGTGTGTCCGAGCCGGGTTTCCCGCAACCGTTCCCGCCGACGCGCATCGTCGAAGTCCGCGACGGTGGACGGATGCCGATCGAATGACGACATATTTCCACTGTAGGGACAGTCGAATCCGAGCGCTTGCCGCCGCCGTCGCGCGCACCGCCGCGCAGCAGCCGGCTCGGGTACCGCCGCCGCCTGCCCTGCCGGTCGGGGTCGTCACTTCTCGCACGACTCGTACCGTTGCGCGTAGTGCGTCGGTGGTTCGCCGAAGATCGCGCGGAAATCGCGGCTGAGGTGCGGTTGGTCGGCGTAGCCGAGATCTGCCGCGAGTGCGGCCCAGTCGGTCTCGACGCCGTCGGCGAGCCGCACGGTGACCTCCTGCAAACGGTAGCGGCGGATCACCCACTTCGGTCCGATGCCGACATACTCGGCGAACAACCGCTGCACCCGGCGCACGGTCGTCCCGCAGCGCCGCGCGAGCGTGTCGACCGTGGTGATGCCCGCGTCACCGGCGATCATCGCCACCATCCGCGCTGCGTTCTCCGCGGCCGGATCGGCGACGGGCAGGTGCGCGCGCAGATACCGTTCGACCGACACGACATCCACCGGATCGGGCAACCGCGGGCCGAAAACCGGTGCGGCGTCGATCACTCGATCGCGCAGGTTCGCTACCGGACCGTCCAGGAAAGGACCGAACATGCCGGGCCGGAAGGCCACGCCGAACACCGAACCCGCACCGGTGAGCTCGCGGTGGACATGTGAGGACGAGGGGCCGTGCAGTTCGGCGCGACCGTCGCGAAACGTCAGGTGCACATTCGGCAGCGGCGCGACCAACTGCCGATACGGCCGCTCGTAATCCCAGGTGACGGCCCAGTACCGCTCGACGTATCGCGCCAGGTCGTCGGACGGTGCGATGAACGTATGGCGCTGCGACAGCTGCCAGGCGCCGCCCAGTTCGCGGGGGTCGCGTTCCACCCGGCGAGTCTATGTCGCGTTTGTTCAAGACAGCGCCCTCGTCGCGGTGGTTACCTCGGTACATGTCCGAAAACGAACGTGTCGCGCGCGCCGCGACGACAATGTCGAAGATCATCCGCACCGTGGAGCCGAGCCGGCTCGCCGACCCGACACCCTGTGCCGAGTTCGACGTCCGGGCCCTGATCGCTCACCTGCTGTTCTGGGGACCGTCGCTGGTCGGCGCCGCCCGCAAGGAAGCGGTGGCGCCCGCCGAATCCGCTGTCGATCTCACCGACGACTGGGCCGCGGCCCTCGACTCGCACCTCGACGAACTCGCCACCGCGTGGCGCGACCCCGCCGCGTGGCAGGGCGTCACCTACATGGGTGGACCGATGGAACTTCCCGCACCGCTGGTCGGCGGGATGGTGGTCGCCGAACTGATCGTCCACGGCTGGGACCTCGCCCGCGCGGTCGGCAACACGCCACACTGGGACGACGACCTGCTGCGCGATACCTACAGCGACACCGCCGCCACCGCCGACCAGGGCCGTGAGATGGGGATCTACGGCCCCGAGGTCCCCGTCGCGGCTTCCGCCCCGCTCCTCGACCGTATCCTCGGCCTCACCGGACGCGACCCCGCCTGGCCTTAGTCCGGCCGAGCGCCGCAGGCTACCCCGGCGGCACGGTCAATTGCTCTCCACCGGCTCCCGGGTTTCCTTCGGACTCGCGGCCTGCGGTGGCGGCGCCGTCATCGCGCCAACCGGACGTCCGGGGAACCAGCGATACATCGCGGCCGCTCCACCGAGCCCCGCCACCGCGAGCGCTCCCGCCGCCGCGCCGAGCACTGTCACCGCGCTGATCGCGCCGACCGCGATCGGGCCCGCGAACATCCCGATGTCGTGGGTGAGCCGCCAGGCGCCGAGGAACTCCGCGCGCTGACCCGCCGGCGCGACATCGGCGCCGACGGTCATGATCACGCCGTTGCTCAACCCGTTGGCGAAGCCGAGCAGCACGGCGACAGCGGTCAGCCCGACCACCGACCCCGCGAACGGCAACGCGGCATACCCCGCCGCGAAGGCGATCATCGCGGGAACGCCGATCGCCTTGCGACCGTAGCGATCCAGCCAGATTCCGGCCGGATACGACATCAGCACATCCACCGCGCCCGCGATACCGAACACGATGCTGGTGGTCGCCGCGTCGGCGCCGATGTGCACCGCCCACAACGGCAGCAGCGATTGTCGTGCGGCCCGTGCCGCACCCATGAGCAGAGCGCCGAGTCCGAGCGTGCTGAGCAGCTTGCGATGCTCGACCACCACCGCGCGAATCGTGTTGTCGCTGACCACCGTCGGCGAACCATCGGTCTCCGGCATGGCGAACACCAGCGCACCCGCCACCAGCATGGCGACGAGCTGGATCCACAGCCCACCGATCGGACCGAGCCAGTGCACCGCACCCGCCCCGAGGAAGGGCCCGGCGAAGAACCCGAACCGCATCCACCCGGCCAGCGCCGAAAAGGCCCGTCCCCGATCGGCGCTCGGCACCACGGCCACGATGTAGGTCTGTCTGGCCAGCCCCCACACCGCTCCCGAGGCGCCGTTGATCAGCAGCCCGACCGCGAACACGGCGATATTCGGCGCGAGGATGGCCACGAGCAAGCCGAGCGCGCAGGTGAACGAGCCGAGCGCGATGGCCTTGCGCTCCCCGGTGCGGGCCACCAGCCAGCCCGCGGGCAGATCGCCGAGAATGAGCCCGAAGCCCATCATGGCGACGACCACGCCCGCGGTGCCGACCGACGCGCCGAGTTCGAGTGCGCGCAGCGGCAGCATGGGAGCCGCTGCGCCCGAACCGATTCCGTAGATGGCGGACGGAACGAAGACCGCCAGCGCCATGGATCGCAGCTGGGTCACGGCGCCATCACCGACCGGCGGGTGCCGGGCCGGCTACTACAGCCCACCGTCATCCGGCTAGTGCGGCACTGCGGGCGAACTTGCTTTCCGGGCGCGCGAGCCCGAAGTGGTCGCGCAATGTGGTCCCGGTGTATTCGGTGCGGAACAGTCCGCGCTCCTGCAGGATCGGCACCACCGTTTCGGCGAATACCTCGAGCCCACCCGGGTAGTACGGCGGCATCACGTTGAAGCCGTCCGCCGCGCCCTGGGTGAACCACTCCTCGATGGTGTCGGCCACTTGCTCGGGAGTTCCCGCGAACACCCGGTGTCCGCGCGCACCGGCCAGCCGGTGCAGCAGCCCACGCAGCGTCGGCCGTTCCCGCTCGACGATCCCCGCCACCACCTGCAATCTGCTGCGCGCGTTGTCGGTGACATCGCCCGCCCCCGCGAACACTTGCGCGGGCACCGGTTCGTCGAGCGCGAGACCACGCAGCGACGTGCCGGTGATCGATTCCAGCTGTTTGATCCCGTATTCGGGCACCGTCAGCTCGTTGAACTCGCGTTCCAAACGCAGCGCGGCGGCCTCGGTGTCGGCGATGAACGGGCTGATACCCGGCAGGATCTTCACCTCGTCGGCGGTGCGGCCGAACTCGGTGGCCTTGGACTTGATGTCGGCGTAGAAGGACTGCGCGTCCGAAAGCCGTTGATGCGCGGTGAAGATCGCCTCCGCGTACTTGCCGGCGAAGGCGCGCCCCTCGTTCGAGGCGCCCGCCTGCACCAGGACCGGGCGTCCCTGCGGTGTCCGCGCGGCGTTGAAAGGGCCACGCACACTGAGGTGCTCGCCGACGAAGTCGATCGGATGGATCTTGTCCGGATCGGCGTACACACCGGCGGCGCGGTCGAGCACGATCGCGTCGTCCTCCCAGCTGTCCCACAGCCCGACCACCGCGTCGACGAATTCCCGTGCGCGGGCATAGCGTTCGGCGTGATCCGGGTGGCGTTCGAGCCCGAAGTTGGCCGCGGCCAGGTCGGTTCCGGTGGTGACGATGTTCCAGCCCGCGCGTCCACCGGAGATGTGGTCGAGCGAGGAGAACAGCCGCGCCAGGTTGTAGGGCTCGTAGTAGGTGGTGGACGCGGTCGCGATCAGGCCCAGATGTGTCGTCGCCGCGGCGATCGCGGTGAGCAGCGTGATCGGCTCCAGGCCGGGCGCCGCATTGTGACGAACATCGGTGCGCAGGGCGGGACCGTCGGCGAAGAACACCGCGTCGAGCTTCGCCGCCTCCGCGGTGCGCCCGATCTCCTGATAGTAGGAGACGTCGTAGATGCGGTCGGGCCTGCTGTCGGGATGCCGCCAGGCGGCCTCATGGTGCCCGGACGGGTAGATGAACGCGTTCAGACTCAGTTGACGCGGTGCACTCATGAGGCCTGTTTCACTTTCTCTGACTCTGTTGTGTCGACGCCGAGCCCGGTCAGCAGTACCTCGCGCAGCCGGACGAACTCCGGGTGCGCGTGCCTGCGCGGGCGCGGGGTCTCGATGCGTTGGTCGATCGTGATCCGGCCCTCGTCGAGGACCAGCACCCGATCGGCGAGCAGCACGGCCTCGTCCACATCGTGGGTCACCAGCAGCACGGCGGGCCGATGCCGCTCGCACAGCGCCTGCAACAGGGCGTGCATCCGAATCCGGGTCAGCGCGTCGAGCGCGCCGAACGGTTCGTCGGCCAGGAGCAATTCCGGCTCACGCACCAGCGACCTGGCCAAGGCCACCCGCTGCTGTTCGCCCCCGGAAAGCTCACGCGGCCAGGCCTTCTCCCGTCCGGCCAGCCCGACTTCGGCCAGTGCGGACCGCCCGCGTTGCTGCGCGTCGCGCCCGGTCAGCCCGAGCACCACATTGTCGAGTACCCGCGTCCACGGCAGCAGCCGCGAGTCCTGGAACACCACCGCGCGCTGCGTCGGCACCGTCAGGTCACCGGATCCGGGCACTTCGGAATCGAGTTCGGCCAGTGCCCGCAGCAGCGTGCTCTTACCGGAACCGCTGCGCCCGAGCAGCGCGACGAACTCACCGCGCCGGATCTCGATGTCGATGCCGTCCAACACGATTCGCTCGCCGAAGCCGCGCGTCAGGGCGCGGGTGCGGACGACGACCCGCTCGTCGGAGCTCAGTCGCCCAGTGTCTGTCGCCATGCCAGCACCCTTCGTTCCGTTGCCCGCACGGCGAGGTCGCCGAACAGTCCGAGCAGTCCGTATATCACCAGGCCGACGACGATCACATCGATCTGCCCGTAGGTGCGCGCCTGCGTCATCAGATAGCCGATGCCGCTGGTCGCGTTGACCTGTTCGACCACAACCAGCGCGAGCCAGGAAATGGTCACCGCCAGCCGCAACCCGAGGAAGAAGCCGGGCAGCGAACCCGGCAGCGCGATCCGCCGCAGGAAACCCCACCGCGACAGCCCGACCGTCTCGGCGAGTTCCACATAGCGCGCGTCGACGCTGCGCAGGTAGGCGTGGGTGTTGATGTAGATCGGAATGAGCACGCTGGTGGTGATCACGATCAGCTTCATCTGCTCGCCGATCCCGAACCACACGATGAACAGCGGGATCAGTGCCAGCGTCGGGATCGCCCGCTTGATCTGCACCGGACCGTCGACTACGGCTTCACCGATCCGGCTCAGCCCCGCGACCAGCGCGAGCACCACGCCGATCGCCACACCGAGGACCAGGCCGATCACGGCCCGCTGCAACGAGGTCAGCAGGTTGGACTGCAACCGGCCGTCGGCGATCAGCTCGCCCGCGGTCTGCGCGACGGTCCACGGCGCGGGCAGGGTCTCCGGGTCGATGGCCCCGATCGCGGAGCCGATGACCCAGGTACCGATGAGCAGAACCGGACCGAGGGCGAAGCCGAACGGGATCGGCTTGCCGGGTCCCAGTCTGCGCCGGCCTCGCCCGCGCGGGGCGAGTGCCTCGACCGGGGCGGTGCTGGTCCTGAGTTTGCGCAGCGCCCCGGCATCGATGGTGGCCATCAGCTCACCGCCGGTGCGTACGCGGCTCCGCTGGCGGTGACCGCCTCGGTGACCGCGGCGTCGAAGCGCAGGTCGAAACCGTCGACGGCCTTGATCTTCTTGGGCAGCTCGCCCACGGCGTCGATCGCGTCGATGGTGGTCTGCTGCCGGGCGATCAGCTGCTGGTCCAGGTGCGGGAAGGTGTAGGTGCCCAGCGATTCGACGATCCGCTTGGCGTCGTGGGCGCTGACCTTCTGGCTTCCGACGTAGTAGCGGGTGGCCCATTCCTCGCGATGGGTGTTGGTCCACTGCCAGGCGCGCACGAACGCGCCGACCAGAGCACGGGTGGCGGCGGCCTTCGCCGGATCCTGGACCACCGCCCGGCGCGCGTACAGGTAGGCGAGGCCGCTGTAGATGCCCGTGGTCTCCGAGTCCGGGATCAGCGAGGCGCCCTCGGTGCGGAGGAACCGGGTCACGTTGGGTTCGATCAGCGGCGCGACGTCGACCTGCGCGGTGCGGACCGCGTCAGGGAACTCGGCCAGCTGCAGCCGGACCAGCTCCACATCGGTGGGCTTCAGACCCGCCTTGGTGAGCGCCTTCAGCACCGCTGCCTGCTGGGCGGTGCCCTCGGCGTAGGCGATCTTCTTGCCCTTCAGGTCGGTGAGCTTGCTGATCGAACGGCCCGGCGCCACAGCGAGTTTCAGGGCCTGGGGGTTGGTCTGGTAGGAACCGATGATCGGCACGTCCTGGCCCGCGGCCAGCGCGTGGATCGGCGGCACATCGCCGACCTGACCGACGTCGGCCGCGCCCGCTCGGAACGCCTCGAGGATGGCCGGGCCGCCGACGAAGTTGGCGAACTCGATCTTGAACGGCAGCTTGTCCAGCTCACCGGACAGCCGCAGCGCCGATTGCAGGCGTTCCGACTGATCGGCGACGACGAGCGTGGTGCCCGGTGGAACCTCGGTGGGCAGTGGCGCGTCGGGGGTGCCGACCGGTGTGTCGTTGCCTTGCGCGCAGCCGGTCAGGCCGAGCGTCGCAACGGTTGCCATCGCGAGGAGTGCGGCGGTGGCGCGGCCACGCAGGCCGGGTCGAAAGGTGTTCGGTCGGTACATAGACGAATTCAAGCAACCGCGATCGTCCCCGAACACTATTAGCGTTTCCATGATTTGAAGGGCCCGGCTCCGCATCGGCACTGCGTGCCGCGGTAAAATTCGGGTGCCAACCTCGGCGGGTGCGGGAATCCGGTGCAACTCCGGAACGGTCGCGCCACTGTGATCGCCTCGCGGCGAAAGTCAGACCTCCCTCGCCGGGACACCCGCTGAAAGGGCCGCGCTTGCCTGTGGAGAATTCGCGATGATCCGTGCTCGGATCTCGCTGGCGCTACCCCTGCTCGCGGTGTTGCTGCTGGTCGCCATGATCGGTGCCACCGGATTCGGCGCCGAGATCGTGCCCGTGTCCGCGGTGCTCGACACCCTCACCGCGCGACTCACCGGCGTGACACCCACCGACCTCGGCATCGACACCATCGTCTGGCAGCTCCGGGTGCCGCGCACCCTGCTGGCAGCGGTGGTCGGCGCGGGGTTGGCGCTGGCCGGGGCCGCGATGCAGACGCTGGTGCGCAATCCGCTGGCAGATCCTTTCCTGCTCGGTGTCTCCTCCGGCGCGGGTGTCGGCGCGGCCGCGGTCATCACCTCCGGGTTGTTCGCCGGTGCGGGGATCTGGGCGCTGTCGGGCGGTGCGCTGCTCGGCGCGCTCGGCGCCGCGGCCCTGGTGTTCCTGATCGCGTTCGCCCAGGGCGGTCTCACGCCGCTGCGGCTGGTGCTCACCGGCACCGTGCTCGGGTCGGCGTTCGCCGGGTTCAGCAGTTTCCTCGTCTTTCGCAGCACGGATCCGGCGGCGGCGGAGTCGGTGCTGTTCTGGCTGCTCGGCAGTCTCGCCGGTGCCGATTGGACGACCATCGCCCTGCCCTTGACGGTGGTGGCGGTCTGCGGCGCGATCCTCCTGGCGATCGCCGGATGGCTGGACGCGCTCACCCTCGGCGCGGAAACCGCGTCGTCGGTCGGCGTCCCGGTGCGACAGCTGCGCATCGGTCTGTTCGTGCTGCTCGCGGTGCTCGTCGGCGTCCTGGTCGCGGTGTCGGGCGGCATCGGCTTCGTCGGCCTGGTCGTTCCGCACGCCGCCCGGATGATCGTCGGCCCCCGCCATCGCCATCTGCTTCCCACCTGCGCACTCGGCGGTGCCCTGTTCCTGGTGGTGGCCGACGCGGCAACCCGGATCCTGGTGCGTCCCACCGAAATCCCGGTCGGCGTGCTCACCGGTCTCATCGGCGCACCCACCTTCCTGCTGCTGATGGGCAGGCGGCGCTACCAGTTCGGCACGCCATGAGGCTGCGCGCCGTCGAACCGGATCCCGGATCGCGCGCCCGGACCACCGAGGGCGCACTCCGGGCGGACACGCTGAGCTGCGCCATCGGTCGACGCACCATCGTCGCCGGAACGGACTTCTCGATCGAGCCGGGGGAAACCATCGGTGTCGTGGGTCCCAACGGCAGCGGCAAGTCGACATTGCTTCGGGTCTTGGCCGGGGTAGCCCGGCCGAGCCATGGCCGCGTGCTCGTGGACGGTCAGCAGCTGCACGCTCTTCGGCCGCGACAGCGGGCGGCGACGGTGGCCTTGGTGGCGCAGGACGAGAACCCGCCCGCCGACATGCTGGTGGGCGAAGTGGTCGCCCTCGGGTTGACGCCGTATCTGCCACCGTGGGGCCTGGGTGCCCCGCGCGAACAGCAGCGGGTGGCACAGGCTTTGGCGTCGGTGGATCTGCCCGGTTTCGCGGGCCGGCAGGTACAGCACCTGTCGGGCGGCGAACGGCAGCGGGTGCTGCTCGCCCGGGCGTTGCTCCAGGACACCCCGGTGCTACTGCTCGACGAGCCGACAAACCATCTCGACGTCACCCACCAGCTGGAATTGCTCGCCCTCATCCGAAGCCTGAACCGGACCGTCGTAGCCGCCCTGCACGATCTGTCCCTGGCCGACCGCTACTGCGATCGGATCATCGTGCTGCACAACGGTTCCACCCGACCACCGGCGCCACCGGCGCGGGCGCTGACCCCCGATGTCGTGGCCGAGGTATTCGGTGTGGACGCGACACGCGTCCAGCACCCGGCGACCGGCGAAGACCACCTGTTGATCACCCCGCGAGAGGCGCGACGATGAAGAACCACGGCCGGATCCTGGCCACCACTGCCCTTGCCGCCGTCCTGACGGCCTGCTCCGGAACAACCACGGGATCCGCGACGACGATCCCGATCCTCAACTGCGGCAAGGAAACCCCGTTCCCCGCCCCCGCGCAGCGGATGTTCGTCAACGACGGAAATCTCATCTCGATGGTGCTCGCCCTCGGCGCGCAGGACCAGGTCGTCGCGGTCTCCAGCATTCAGCGCGACGCAGGCACACTGCGTGCGCACTACGGTGCCGACATCGTCAACGGCTTGAACTCTGTTGCGCCCGAGTACCCTTCGCGTGAGACGGTCCTCGCCCAGCGGCCGGACGTCATGGTCGCCGGCTGGAGCTACGGCTACGACGAGGCGAGCAACCTCACCCCCGCCTCACTGCGCAAAGACGGCGTCGCCGCCTACGTCCTCACCGAGAGCTGTCGCCGAATCGACGGCGCGGCCGCCCGCGGCACCGTGGAACCGTGGACCGCGTTGCGCACCGACCTCACCGACCTCGGCACGATCACCGGCCACCCCGAGCGCGCGGTCGAGGTCGTCACCGATCTCGACCGCAGGCTCGCCGCCCTGACGGCCGCACCGAAACCGGCGCGCACCCCGACCGTGTTCCTGTTCGACAGCGGCACCGACACCATCTACTCCAGCGGGAAATACGGTGCGCCCCAAGCGATCCTCGAAGCGGCGGGAGCGCGCAATATCCTCGACGATGTCGACGACACCTGGACCAAGGTCTCCTGGGAACGGCTCGCGGCCGCCGACCCGGACGCGATCATGTTCGTCGACTACCCCGGTCAGAGCTACGCCCAGAAGGTCGACCTGCTGCGCGCCAAGCCCGGTATCAACGGTCTGCGCGCGGTTCGCGACAGCCGGTTCTTCAACCTGCCGTACGCGCTGTGGACGAGCGGTCCGCTCAACATCGATGCCGCGGAGCAGATCCGCAAGCAGCTCGAGACGTGGAACCTCGTCCCCACCTCGGCGATCACGCCGCGCGCCGACGACGCGGTGCGCTGAGGTCCGGATTCGCCGGACGATGGTCAGTCGCGCGATTCCCGCTCGGCCAGCGCCGTCAGTTTCGACAGCGACTGGTGCCAGGTTCTCTCGTTGTCGGCGGCGCTCAGCCCCGGCGGAACCCCCTCGTGCAAGGTATCGAGGTGGGTGCCGCCGTCGGCGTCGGTCAGGGTGAACGTCACTGTTTGGGCACCGGTCATATCCGGGATCTCGGTGACGAATTCCAGCACCTCGATGATCTGCTCATCCGGCACCAGCGTACGGAACGTCCCGAAACAGGCGTCGCGGTGCGGCGGCCGCGTCTCACCCTCGGCCGTCGGCACGTCATAGGTGAGGGTGATCGAGAACGATCCGCCCTCTTTCGGCTCGAACCGGTGCACTTCGGCCGTGATCCCGGGCGGGGGCATCCAGGCCGCGACCGCGTCGGCATCCAACATCAGGCGGTAGACGGTCGAGCGCGGCGCGTTGATCTGCGTGCCGATCCTTGTGGTCGCCATTCCTTCACGATAGTCGCGAGACCGGCGCCGATCGATCACCTGCCGGAGCTGCGTGCCAGTGTCTGCAGTGGATCGGTCAGCACGTCGGCGAACGCCAGTTCCGCGGCCCCGACCAGCGGAGCGTCGTCGGCCAGCGCGGAGGTCCGCAGGCGAACGCCTTCGCGGACTGCGAGTAGTCCGTTCACCGCCAACCGGCTGCGGACCTGCGCGGCCGAGGCGAGGTAGATCTCCCGCAGAACACCACCGAACACGACCATCGTCGGGTTGAAGATGTTGACGAGATTGGCCACCCCGTAGCCGAGCCAGTCGCCGACCTGGTGCAACGCGTCGCGGGCGACCGCGTCACCACGAGCCGCCGCGTCGACGATCGCCTCGACCGCTGCCCGACCGGTGAGGTCGGCACGCCCCGCCAGCGCGATCAGCGCCAGCTCCCCCGCCTCGGCCTCCAGGCAGCCCCGTGAACCACACCGGCACGTCCGCCCGCCGGGGTTGACGATCATGTGCCCGACCTCGCCGCCGTAGCCGCCCTCACCCGCGAGCAGCTCACCGCCCATGATGACGCCACCGCCGATGCCGACCTCACCGTGCAGATAGATCAGATCCGGCACCCCCGCACCGACGCCACGCTCGCGCTCGGCGAGCGCACCCAGATTGGCGTTGTTGCCGACCACGACCTCCACACCGAGCCGCTCGGACAGTTTCGCGCCCACCGGCACGTCCACCCAGCCGATGTTCGGCCCGTACCGCACCACGCCGTCGCCCTGCCGAACCATCCCACAGAACGCGAGACCGACACCCACGCAGACACTGTCGCGTCCTGCCGTGCCGATCATCGTCTCCGCCAGCACCGCCAGGGATTCGATCACCTCGTCGGGATCGAAGGCCGTACTGTCACGTGGTGTTTCACGCCGGTCGAGAATCACACCGCCCAGACCGACCCGCGCCACCGCGAGCCGGTCCGCCCCGACGTCCAACGCGAGCACGAATACCCGCTCCGATTCCGGCCGCACCACCAGCGACGGCCGTCCGGCCTTGCCGGTCTGGCGGGGCAGCTCCTCGCTCACCAGCCCGGCGGCGGCCAGATCGGTGGTCAGCGCCAGAATTGTGCTGCGGTTCAGGCCCATTCGCTCGGCCAGCTCCGCCCGCGAGACTGGACCACTCAGGTGGACGTGGCGCAGCAGCACGGCGAGATTGCGTGTTCGGATCTCGTCCGGGGCGGGTGCAGCCCTCATCCGGCCCAGCCTTCCCGGTCGATGGTCAACTTCCTGGCAGCGAACGCTTGCGCGACAGCGCGTCCACCCCCGCCGCGAGCAGCAGGACAAATCCTGTCACAACGAATTTCGTGCCCGCGCTGTAGCCCATCAGGCCCATCCCGTTGTTGATCACCGCGACCACCGCGGCACCGAGTACCGCATCGAGCATCCGGCCACGCCCACCGAACAGGCTGGTCCCACCGATCACCGCCGCCCCGACCGCGGTGAGCAGGACATCGGAACCACCGGTGTTCGGATCGACCGAATTGGCCCGCGAGGCCGCGATCAATCCGCCGACGGCGGCCATCGCCGAGCACAGCACGAAGGCGCTGATCTTGATCCGGTCGACCGGAATGCCCGCGCGGCGAGCCGCTTCCACGCTGCCGCCGACCGCGTAGACATGCCTGCCGAACGAGGTGCGATTGAGCACGAATGTCCACAGCAGCAACAGCGCGATGATGATGGGCACCACGATCGGCATGCCCTGCAGCGAGTTGACCTCGGGATTGCGACTGCGCTCGTCGTTGAGCACCAGCACCGCTGTCCCCGCGACGAGCGCCACCGCGACGATCCGCAACGCGACCACCGGTGCCGTCTCGCCGGTCAGCCCGAGTCTGGTGCGCGCCCGCAACTTCCGGTACTGCACGAACGAGAACCCGCCCACCAGGGCCAGGTACATGACCCAGCCG
This sequence comes from Nocardia sp. NPDC060249, assembly GCF_042728755.1. NCBI lineage: Bacteria > Bacillati > Actinomycetota > Actinomycetes > Mycobacteriales > Nocardiaceae > Nocardia > Nocardia sp. NPDC060249. The sequence continues at coordinate 2,665 of NZ_JBHXAQ010000010.1, read as the reverse complement.
AGTAGCGGCGGCACATTCTTGTTGGCGATCGCCAGGATCGTCTCGTCGTGGATGGAGATATTGCGGCCGTTGTCCATGATCTTCAGTGCCACGCCCTGCAGCGCCAGGAACGCGGCCAGCGTCACCACGAACGACGGCACCCCGATCTTCACCACGATCGCACCGATGGTCAGCCCGATCACCACACCGGTGAGCAACGAGACGAGCACCGCCGCGTACCAGGGCCAGCCCTGGTCGGTGAGCAGGACCGCCAGCACCGCGGCACACACCCCACTGGTGAAGCCGGCCGACAGATCGATCTCCCCGAGCAGCAGCACGAAGATCAAGCCCATGGCGATCACCGCGATGGCGGCGCCCTGGGTGAGCAGGTTCGCGATATTGCCCTGGGTCATGAACACCGGCCGCGCGATCCAGAAGACGACCGACAGCACGACCAGCGCGATGACCGAGGGCAGCGCACCCATGTTGCCGCTCCGAATCCGCGCGACATAGCCGGTGACCAGCTCGGTCACCGGTGCGACAGGCTCGGCGGCCTTGTCCGTCACGACCACGCTCATGCCTGCACTCCGATTCCGAGACTTCCACTGCGACCGGCGGTGATCAGTTCGACGACCTGCGAATGCGTCATATCGGCGGTCCGTACCTGTGCGGCCATCCGGCCCAGATACAGCGCCGCGATGCGATCCGACACCGCGAAGACGTCGTTCATGTTGTGCGAGATCAGCACCACCGCAAGACCTTTGTCGGCCAGGCGGCGCACCAGTTCGAGGACCTGCTGAGTCTGGGCGACACCGAGCGCCGCGGTCGGCTCGTCCAGAATCACCACCTTGCTGTTCCACAGCACGGCCTTGGCGATGGCCACGGTCTGGCGTTGTCCACCGGACAGGCTCGCCACCTTCTGACGCACGGACTTCACCGTGCGCACCGACAGCCCGGCCAGGGTCGCGCCCGCGAGCTCCTCCATGCCGTATTCGTCGAGCACGATGCCGTGCTTCTTCTCCCGGCCGAGGAACATGTTTTGCACGATGTCGAGGTTGTCGCAGAGCGCGAGGTCCTGGTAGACGATCTCGATCCCCAGTTCGGCCGCATCCCTCGGATTGCCGATCTGCACCGGCTCACCGTCGAACAGCACCTCGCCCGCGTCGATGGCATGGGTGCCGCCGATGCATTTGACCAGGGTCGACTTGCCCGCGCCGTTATCGCCGACCAGGGCTGTCACCTCACCGCGGTAGGCGGCGAAGTCGATATCGTGCAGAACATGGACCGGGCCGAAACTCTTCGCTAATCCGCGCAATTCGATGAGCGGGGTGTCGGTCATCAGCGGACGCCGTTGTCCGCGCAGAGCTTGGTGAACTCACCGGCGCACAGCTCGGCTTTGTCGACGAACCCGTCCGCGACGACGTCGTTCACGTTGTTCTTGAAGATCGCCTTCGGCTCGAGCAGTACGGCGGGCACCTTCGACTTCGCCTCGGGATCGTCGACGCTGCTCGGCGCCTCGCCATTCTCACCCTTGGCCAGGGCGATCGCCAGCTTCGCGCCGGCGGCGGCCTCGAGCTTGATCGCCTTGTACACGGTCATGCACTGATCACCGGCCAGGACGTTCTGCAGACCCTGGACCGTGGCGTCCTGCCCGGTCACCGGGATCTGCCCGTTCAGCTTCTGCTTCTTCAGTACCGCGATGGCCGCGTTGGCCAGCCCGTCGTTGGCCGCGACGGTGCCGGCGAGGTTCGGCGTGCCGGTGAGCATCTGCTCGAAGATGGTGCCCGCCTTGGTGTTGTCCCATTCCGGGACGGCCTGATCCGGACCCTTCACATACTCGCCCGCGTCGAACTTCGGCTTCAGCGCGCCGTCGTACCCGCTCTTGAACAGGGCGGCGTTGTTGTCCGTCGGACCGCCGTTGAGGTAGGCGACGACCGGCTTCGCGGCCTGCTTGTCGGCCAGGCACTTCGCCAGGCCGTCGCCCATGAGCTGTCCGACCTTCACGTTGTCGAACGACACGTAGTACGGCGCGCCGCCGCCGAGGGTCAGCCGGTCGTAGTCGATCACGGTCACACCCTGGGCCTTGGCCTTCTGGATGACCGCCTTACCGGTGCCGCTGTCCAGGTTGGTGATCATCAGCACCGAGGCGCCGTTGGTGATCATCTGATCGGCGATGGTCTGGAAGGCGTTCTTGTCGCCCTGGGCATTCTGGATGTCGGCCTTGATCCCCGCGGCGTCGAACGCCTGCTGAAGGTACTTGCGATCCGCTGTCTCCCACCTCGCCGAGGTCTTGCTGTCGGGCAGGATCACGCCGATCTCGGCACCGCCTCCCGAGGAGGTGGAGGTGTCGTCACCGCAGGCGGTGAGCGTAGTGGTGAGAAGTGCGATCGAGACGGCCGCGATGCCGAAGATCCCCTGACGCATGAGCGTGGGCCTTTCGTGGAACCACCGCCTGTGGGCGGTCGAGCTGGAGCGAATGTTGTTCTCGACAACATACTCCAGGGTGACCTGGCCCACATGGGAATCGGACACAGAGGTGTCCTGGGAACGCAAAAAGGCCCTCCAACCGAAGTTGGAGGGCCTTTCGCAATGATGTTCCGGCAGTGTCCTACTCTCCCACACCCTGTCGAGTGCAGTACCATCGGCGCAGGTGGCCTTAGCTTCCGGGTTCGGAATGGGACCGGGC
>NZ_JBHXAQ010000009.1:0-189459 GCF_042728755.1 Nocardia sp. NPDC060249 | reverse complement strand
CTCCTTCGTCGCCTACGCCCCGGCGCCTGACCGGCGGCCCGGCCGCGGACCGGCCACTTCGTGGCCGCCGCTCCCTAGGGGTCGCGGGTGCGGGGCTGGGAGTGCCGTCATGGCGGATTCGGGGTGTGGTGGTGTGGCTTGGTCGGGGTGTGATGGTGTGGCTTGGTCGGGGTTTGGTGGTGGGGTGGCCTGCTCGAAGTTTGACGGTGTCGTCGGTGGTGTGGGTGGTCTGCTCGAGGTTTGACGGTGTCGTTGGTGGTGGGGGGTGCCGGCTTGGGGGTTGTGGGTGCGGGGGTCGCTGGCGTACCGGTGTCGGGGGTCTACCGCTGCGGGACCACTCCTGGCTGATCGGTCTCGGGTGGCGGTGCCTTGGGGGTGGCGGGCTGTGACGGTGATACATCGGAGCCGGGGACGGGGCCGGTGACGCCGGGCTGTCCGCCCGGGTCGGACATGTCGGGCATGCCGGGGAGCGGAAGTGGTTGTGGTGCTTGGCGACCGGGCGGGGCCGGTGAGGCCGGTTGTTCCGACGTCGGTGGCACATGCGGCTGTACCGGTGCTTGCGGCGGCGCAGGGTTGGTGGCAGGCGGCTGTGGCGACGTCGAGACCGGTGGTGGCGCAGGCTGTTCCGAGGTCGGTGCCGGGGATTCGGTCGGCCGCGGTGTTTCTACGGTCGGTGGCTTCGGTGCCGGAGGATTCGAATCCTGCTGTGTCGGTAGCTGGTTCGGCTGCGCGGGCGGGGGAGCGGGCGCCTCGCTGGGCGGACTCGTCGGCGGAAAGGTGGGGCCCTGGCTCTGCGGAGCGGGCTGTTCGGTAGGCGGCGCAGGCGCTTCGGCTGTGGGTGCGGGTGCTTCGGAAGTCGGCGCCGGCTGTTCGGTGGTGGGTGCGGGTGCGCCGGTGGGCGGTGCAGGTGCTTCGGTAGGTGGCGCGGGCGCTTCGGTGGTGGGTGCGGGTGCTTCGGTAGGTGGCGCGGGCGCTTCGGTGGTGGGTGCGGGTGCGCCGGTGGGCGGTGCGGGTGCTTCGGTAGGTGGCGCGGGCGCTTCGGTGGTGGGAGCGGGTGCTTCGGTAGGTGGCGCGGGCGCTTCGGTGGTGGGAGCGGGTGCTTCGGTGGTGGGAGCGGGTGCTTCGGAAGACGGCGCGGGCGACTCGGTGGTGGGGGCGGGGGTGTCGGATGCCGGAGGCTGTGGAGTGGAGCTCTGTCCTCGGGGTGCAGGGCTTTCCGACGGTGGGGGGTCTTGGTCTGGGGTCCCGGTGGTGCCGGGTGCCGGTGCATCACCGGGCGCGGCACCGGATTCCGGTTCCTGGGGCGATTGCGGCGAATTGCCTTGTGGCGCGGCGGGGCTCGGAGTCTGCCGGTTGCCCGGCGAAGGTGACCCACCTCGGCCCGAAGGCGATTCGGTCTCCCCTGGCGCGGTCGGCAGTGCTGGGACGCCGGTTCCGGCAAGCGAATACGCCGGCTTGTAGATCATGTTCATGGCCAGCACGGCTTCCTGGCGCAGCGCCTCGGCCGCCATCTGCGCGTCGATCACTTGCGCGCTCTCCAGCAGGCGGGCGATCGCCCCGATCGGGCCCGAACCGCCCGGCGCCACAACGGCCAGCTTCACCGCTTCTGCGGCCGCGGCCACACCACCGAGGCGGGCGCCGACTTCGGCCATCACCACGGCCAATTCGTCGATGGAGGCGGCGAAGCTGCGGGTGCTCGCGGCGGCGGCATCGGCGGCGGCGCCGGTCCAGCCGGTGTCGTTGATCACCCGGTCGGCGCCGGATTTGGTCAGCGGCATCGAGGTGGTGAGGGTGGCGGCGGTCTCCAGCCAGGTCATCGACGCGCCGAGAACGGCACCGGCGTCGATCTGCTGGGCGCGCGTGTAGATCTGTTCGTGCGGCATGGATTCGAAATGTTCCATCGCACTGATGTAGGTGGGGTCGGTGCTCATCCGCGCACCCTCGTATCGACGGCGCGCAGGGCGGCGGCCGCGGCGGCATCGGCTTCCTCGTAGAGGCCCGCGCTGAGCAGGAACGCCTCCTTCATCCGGTAGGCCGCCTCGATGTAGCGATCGAGCAGTTCGGCGGCGTCGCGTGCCTTGTGCGCGAAGCCGGCCTGCAACTGCTGGGCGGAGACGAAGCCACCGAATCCCTCTGTCTCAGCGGCGTTCTCGAGCCCCTGCCGCAGCTGGGCGAGATGCTCGGCCTGCTGTTCGTAGAGGTCGGCGCACCGGCGCGCGGCATCGGGGTCGAATGTCAGTGTTCCCGCCACGGCGGCGCTGCGGAACCGGGAGATCTCGGCTCTGCTGCTCTCGATCGTCATCGCGTCTCCCCTCCAGATGATGCGGTGGAGTCCAGGTTAGCCGGACCTTCTGCTGTGCGAACTGTGCGCCGGCACCAATCTGCGCTGTAATTGCGCGGCCAGTTGCCCAGTGGACGCGGGCACCACGTGCACGGTTTCGCCCGCTCGCAGCAGGTAGCGGCCGTCGTTGGCCACGTCGATCCAGCTGTAGTGCACCGGTGGGCCCGGCACCGGACGGTCGAGCCCGGTTTCGATGCGGATGTGGCCCTCGGCGGTGTGCGGCTTGCGCAATAATCGCTGGATGCGTGGCACGGCGGGATGGGTCGCCAGCACGGTTTCCTCGTCGCGCACGGCAACGGTCGCGGCCTCGCGCGCGGGTTCGCGTCCGGGTGGGGTATCGGGCAGGCAGGCCGCGACGCGTGCGCCGATCCCCGCGGTGTGCCCGATCGAAACACGCACGCTGCCACCGTAATCGGGCCGGGTACTCGGCTCCTGGACCACCAGCACCGCGTGGTCGTAGACCGCGCAGGCCAGCAGCCGGATTTCGCTGCCGGGAGTATGGGCGCCGCCGACCAGCACGATTCTGGCGTGCGGGTCGGCGATGATCCGCAGACAGGCGGCGAGGTCGGGGTCGCCCCCGGGTAGTCGGTCGTCGAGACCCGCGCGGAGCCGGGCCGCGTCGCTCTCGGTGTGCGGTGACTCGAGTACGCGCAGCGGAAAGGGCATGCGATCCTGACCCGATTCCCGCCAGACGTGCGCGAATTCGTCAGCGGTGAAGGTCCATCCCATTGCCGATCCCATCCTTACCGAACCAGGACGGGGACAGCCTAACCCGCGGTGTCCGATTCCGGCGTGCCGATCGAGCCTCATATCTCCGAACGGAATCTTTTCCCTGGCGATCCGGATATCTCAGTAGCCGCGCGAGGTGTCGATGATCGCGTCCAGCGGCTGGCCCGCGACGAACCGCGCCACATTCGCGCCGACATGATCGGCGAACGCCGCCAACCGCAGCTGCGGCGGGTTCGAATCGTGCGGGGTGATGATCGCGTTCGGCAACGTCCACAGTGGGTGCCCGTCGGGCAGCGGTTCCGGGTCGGTGACGTCGAGTCCGGCGCCCCCGATCACCCCTCCGGTCAGCGCGTCCACCAGCGCGTCGGTGTCGATCAGGCTGCCGCGGGCCACATTGATCACCCACGACGACGGCTTGAGCCTGGACAGTTCGTCGGCGCCGACGAGGTGACGGGTCTGCGCCGTCGCCGGTGCCGCGACCACCACATGATCGGTGTGCGACCACACTCGGGCGAGCTGCTCGGTCGGCACCGTCTCGACATCGGCGGGAATGCCGGTGCCGGTCACCGGACGTCCCGACCGGTTCACCGCGATCACATGGGCGCCCAGCGGCGCCAGCATCGGGATCAGCGCGCGGCCGATCCCGCCGGCGCCGACGATCGTCACCGTCTTGCCGCGCAACGAGCCGACGTGCGGGAAGAACTCCCGCTGCTGCCACGAGGTCGCTCGCAACTGTTCGGGCAGGTACCGCACCCCGGCCAGCAACAGCATCAGCGCGTGTTCGGCGACGCTGTGCGAGAACGCCCCGGCCGCGGAGGTGAACACCACGTCCGGGTGCGCGGTGAACACGCCCGCGTCGAAGAAGTCCTCGATCCCCGCGGCGGGCAACTGCGCCCAGCGCACCGACGACGGCAGGGTCGCCGGAAAGTCGCCGGGTTTGCCGGTCCAGATCAGTGCGTCGGCCTCCGCTAGCTCACCGACCCGAGCGCCCGCTCCGACGACCGCTTTCTCGAGCAAACGCGGCGCCGGCTGATCCGGGGCGATCGCGATCGTGGTCGCGGATTCCTGCACAGAGACCTCCTGGGTCGATCGGCTGCCGGTGCCGCACTGCGGCTGAGGCGCTGTCATCGGCACCGCATGCGGTCCCGGATTGTGATTCTTCCTCGTCGCGGTCGACGGCGCCGCCGCACCCTCCCGGTCTCGTGAAGTCGCGGGCGGTGCGGTCGCGAGCCGCTCACTGTTCGTCGAGGTCGACGAGTTCCTCGACGCCGTGCCGGTCGGCCAGTTCCAGCAGGGGCGCGATGTCGAAGACGGCGTTGTCCATATCGGCCTGCAGGTCGCCGAGTTCGGCGTAGCGATCGGGCACGGTCTGGATGGTGAAGTCGCGCGGCACGATGTCGTCGATCTCGGTCCAGCGAACCGGGGTCGACACGGTGGCTTCCGGCACGCCGCGCACGGAGTAGGCGGCGGCGATGGTGTGGTCGCGCGCGTTCTGGTTGTAGTCGACGAACAGCTGCGCGGGATCGCGGTCCTTGCGCCACCAGGCCGTCGTGACATCCTCGGGCGCACGCCGTTCGATCTCCTGCGCGAACGCGAGCGCGGCCCGGCGAACCTCCTGGAACCCGTACTCCGGCGCGATCCGCACGTACACGTGCAGTCCGGACCCGCCGGAGGTTTTCGGCCAGCCGACCGCTCCGAGCTCGTCGAGCACCTCGTGTACCACCCCGGCTACCCGCTGGACCCGCGACCACGGACAGTCGGGCATCGGATCGAGGTCGATGCGCCATTCGTCGGGCGATTCGGTATCGGATGCTCGCGAATTCCAGGGATGGAACTCCACCGTGGACATCTGCACAGCCCAGATCACGTCGGCGAGCTCGTGCACGCAGAGCTCGTCGGCATGCCTGCCGTAGCGCGGAAAATACACCCGCACGGTCGGGATCCAGTCCGGCGCACCCGCGGGCACCCGCTTCTGGTGCACTTTGCCACCCGGCAGGCCCTTGGGGAATCGGTGCAGCATGCAGGGCCGATCTCGCAGGGCGTTGACGATCCCGTCCCCGACGCTGAGGTAATACCGCGCCAGGTCGAGCTTGGTCACGCCGAGCTCGGGAAAATACACCCGGTCGGGATTGCTGACCCGCACCGTGTGCTCACCCACCGGTAGTTCGACCGCAGGCGCCGCAGACTTGGCCACCCGCCCCACGATAGACGAGCAGGCCCGCCCCCGCGGGGGAGCGAGCCTGCGTCGGTGTGGCCGTTACCAGCGGCTGTGCTCCGTCGGCGGGGTGTAGTAGCTCTCGGCGTAGGAGTGCTCTGCCCAGCGCGATTTCGCGTTCTCGTCGCTGTCACCACCGTGGCCGGGCCACCATGCGCGCCGCCCGAGCAGCGCGGTCACCGCGGGAGTGAAGAACAGCGCCATCACGAACGCGGCGATCGCGATGCCCACCGAGATGGCGAAGCCCATCTGCGACAGGGTGCTGTTGCCCGCCAGCATCATCGAGGCGAAGGTGCCCGCCAGGATGAGTCCGGCCGCCGCGACCGTCGGCCCGGTGTGCCGCACGGCCAGCGCCGCCGCTTCCCGTGGCGTGTGCCCTTCGCGGGCTTCCTCCCGCAACCGGGCGACCATCAGGATGTTGTAGTCGGTGCCCAGCGCGACGACGAACAGGTACATGATCACCGGCAGCGTGAAGATCAGGCCGTTCTCACCCTGGATGTGCTGGAACACCAGCACCGTCGCACCCAGGGTCGCGGCGAAGCCGAGGAACACCGAGGCCATCAGGTACCACGGTGCGACGAGGCTGCGCAGCAGCAGCGCCAGCACGAGCATGATCAGGATCGCGGCCACCGGGAAAACGATCGCGTAGTCGTGGTTCATGGCGTCCTTGAAGTCCACGTACACCGCGGTCATGCCGCCGACCGCCGCCGTGGCCCCCGCGGGCGCCACCTGATGCGCGACCTCGCGCAGCGGACCGGCCACCGTGTCGAGCGCGGTATCGGATTCCGGTGCGTTGGCGAGAGTCACCTGGAAGTTCGCGATCGTGCGGTCCGGCGACAGCTGCGCTTGCCCGACCTGCCCGACGCCCTCGACCTGGGTCAAGGCCGTGCGGTAGGTCGTGAGCTGACCCTCGCTAAGCGGCGCACCGGGTGAATGCAGCAGCACATCGGAGGGCTGAGTGGCGCCCGCGGGCATTCCCTTGAGCAGCTCGGTGGTGAAGACCACCGACTCGGAGGCGTTGGAGGTGGAACCCGAGCTCAGATCGAAGGTCGGGTTGAAGCCGACCGCGAACACTCCGAGCGCCACCAGCACGCCGCCGGAGGCGACGGCGAACACGCCGGGCCGCCTGCCCATCGCCGCACCGATCGCGCCGAACCGGGCGCCCCTCGGCTCGACCTGCCACGCCTTCGACGGCCAGAAGACCTTGGTGCCCAGCAGGGAGACGATCGCGGGCACCAGCGTGAGACCGGCCAGCAGCGCCACCGCGACGGCGATCGCCAGCGCGGGACCCATCGCCCGGAACATGCCGAGACTCGACAGGGTCAGCGCCATGAACGCGATGATCACGGCCGCCGCCGCCGAGGTGATGGCCTCACCGACGCGGGCCACGGCGTTGATCATCGCGGTCTTCGGATCGTCGCCCGCCCGCAGCCGTTCCCGGTAGCGGAACATCAGGAACAGGATGTAGTCGGTGCCGACGCCGAACAGTACGACCAGCAGGATGGCGCTGATCGAGGTGTCGATATCGAGGTCGAATGCCGTGGCCGCCATGGCGATCAGGCCGCTGACGGTGCTCGAGATCGCGCCGATGGTGATCACCGGCAGCAAGGCGATGACCGGGCTGCGGAAGATGATCAGCAGCAGCACCAGGATCAGCACGATCGTGGCGATGCCGATGATCGCCATGCCCTTCTCGCCCTCCTCGGTCTGATCGAGGGTCTGTGCCGCCGTGCCGGTGATGCCTGCCTTCAACCCGGTGTCACGCACCTGTTCCTTCAGCTGTTCGCGCAGGCTCTTCACCGCCTCGCCCTGCGTCTTGTCGGCGGCGTCGGTGAGCTTGGTCATCTGCACCGCGACCACCTGGACCAGGCGATTCTCCGAGGGCGGTGTCACCTGAATGCCGGTGACCCCCTTGATGTCGTGGGCGGTGAGCGCTGCCGCGGCCGCGGCGACCGCAGCGGAGTCGTCCTCGGTCAGCGCCGCGCCGTCCGCGCGGACCATCACGATGAGCGCGGCGGGCGCGGTGTGCTGCGGAAATGCCTGCTCCTGCAACTTCATCGCCTGGATCGACTCGTAATGCGAAGGCAGGAACTCGGATTGTTCGGTCGTCGCGGTGAGCGTCGGCGCCGTCGACAGCACGGCGACGATCGCGAGCACCCACAGCCCGATCACTTTCCAGGGGTGGTGGACGACGACGCGTCCCAGTCTGGCGAACATAGTGGTAGGTCCTTTTCCGGTCTGGCTGGTCAGATGTCGAGGTCGTGGTTGAGCGGGTGCTGGACGCGGTCGACGATCATCAGGTGGACTTTCGGGGAGACCAGTGGACGCAGCGCGTCGACCGAATCGACCACCTCGGTGGTGTAGGCGCCCCAGCTCTGCTCGCCCTTGCCGAGGATCGAGCGCCAGTTCTTCCAGTCCACGGTCCAGTCGCCGAGCTCGTTGTAGTCCGACCACGCGCAGGTCTGCTTGTGCACCAGGAACTTGCCCTTGCGGGTGAGATAGACGCGGATTGTTTCGATGGCCTTGCGCGTCACCTGGCGTGATTCGCCGACCTGACGGCCGGTGAAGCGCTGGGTACGGCCGCCACCGGGACCGACCTTGACCAGAATCGGAGCGAACCCGTCGTTGTCGGTGTTCGTCTCGGTGGTGTCTACGGCAGTGTCGTACACGGGTTCGGTGGTCATCGATTACTCCGATTCGATAAGGCAGTGCGCATGTGGGCATGGGTGTACGAGCGGCGTGCCCCGTGTTCCGGGCCGTCGTCGTGGGTCTGTGTTCAGTTGTGCGGTACCAGTACTCGTTCCGTCCGACTCACTATATGTAGATGTATACGTATAGAGCAAGAGGCAAAAAAAGTCCGCACGGATCGACTCCGTGCGGACCGCTCCGTGCGGGGCGGAACTACAGCTCGTAGACCCCGAACGCCCGATTCTGGATACACATCGGCATCACGTGGACCCGGTCGGTCCATTCGAATCTCGCTGCCGCCTCGACGGTTCCGCGTTCGTCGACGCACACGCTCGCGGTACCCGGCATGGTCAGCGGGTTCAGCACAGCCAGCGGGATCCCCGCGTGGATGCCGCTGTACAGACCGCCGCTGAAGCACAGCGGGATGATCGCGATACCGCGGGCCGCGCTCTCGCGGTCGGCAGCGGCCTGCGCGCCCGCCACGCCGGCGCAGTCGAGGGGGTTCTCGTTCGACGCCTGGGCGGGAACGGTCAACAGGGTGAATCCGGCCGCACAGCCCGCGGCGACGGCCATCAGGGTTCGAGCAAATGAGGTCCTGGTCATAGCCGCATTGAAGCACCGGTCACACGGTGCGCACCCCATCGGCGACGGCGTGTCGAGCGAGTCAGCGCGGAACTGCCTCGAGGACGCGATCCGGCGCCGCCGTCTCCACCGTGCGCGCGAGGGTGAAGCCGCTGCGTGCCAGCAGCTCGCGGAACTGGGCCTCGGTGCGTTCGTGGCCGCCCTCGGTGTTCACCAGCATCTCCAGATCGATGAACTTCGCCGGGTGCGGTCGCCCGTGCTCGGGCAGCACCAGCTCGACCACCAGCAGCGTCGCCCTCGGGCTCATCGCGGCGCGCACGGTGCGCAGGATCTGCTCGGCCTGAGCATCGGACCAGTCGTGCAGGATGTGCTTGAGCAGGTAGACGTCACCACCCTGGGGCACCGACTCGAAGAACGAGCCGGCTTCCGCCGCACAGCGGTGTGCGAGCCCGGCCGCGGCGAGGTCGGCCGTGAGATCGTCGCGCACACTCGGCAGGTCGAACACGACGCCGGTGGCCGCCGGATACCTGCCGAGGATCTCGATCAGCAGACTGCCGCGCCCGCCGCCCACATCGACGAGCGTGCCGAACTGCCCGAAATCGTAAGCCGCGAGCAATGGTTCGAGCGCGAGCGTGCTGATGCTGGTCATCGCGTTGTCGAACAGTTCGCCGATCTCGCGGTGCTCGGCCGCGTACTCGAAGAAGCTCGCACCGTCGAGGTCCCGGCCCACGGCCTCGCCGGTGCGGACCGCGTCGGTGAGGTGAGTCCAGTGGTTGCGATGGAACGGGGACCCGAAGAACCGGCACAGATCACGCAGTGTCACCTCGGCGTCGCTCCGCAACGCATTGCCGATTCGAGTGAGGGCGTAGCGGCCGTCCCGGCGCTGGTCGAAGATGCCGTAGCTCACCAGCAGGACCATCAGCCTGCGCAGTCCCTCCTCGTCGACCTCGATCGCCGCGGCGAGCTGTTTCGCCGTACGCGGGCCGTCGGCCAGCTCATCGGCCACTCCGAGTTCGGCGGCGGCGCTGATGGCCTGGGAGAGGAAACCCGCGACCTGCAGTTCCAGCAGCGCGATGTGACCGGGGACGAGTGCGCGATGTAGTCCGGCGAGCGTGTCACGCACGCGGTCGATCACGCGGAGCAGGGGCAGCGGGGGAAGCTTCTTCGGAGCGGTGGACGTCATGTCGACTCCCTGTCGGCCGGTTGACCTGCGCGTACGTGCTGAGCGTACGGGATTGTCGATCCACCCGGGCGTCGGTGAGCCCTTCGGCGAAGGCGCGCCGTGCGACCTCGCCGAGCCGAGGATGGCTGTCGATCGCCGGTGCGATCGACAGCCGTCCGCTCCGCTGTCGGAATCAGGTCGGCGTCGCCAGCGCGAACGGCAGGACCGCGTCGGCGCCGCTGGTGCGCAGGGCGTGGGCGGCGACGGTCATGGTCCAGCCGGTGTCGGTGAGGGTGTCCACGAGCAGGATCGGTCCGTCGACCCCGGAGAGATCGGGGATCTCCCAGGAGTCGAACAGCCCGGCGACCCGGTGCGCGGAGTTCGCCGCGGAGACCGGGGGCCGGTCGGGTCTGGTGTGGAGGGTGCCGAGGTTGTCCAGGCGGCCGATCTGGGCCAGGCGTTGCGCGAGGCTGGTGGTGAGCTGGGGGTGGCGGGGGGATTCGAGGGCCAGCACCGAGGTGGGGCGGGTGGTCCAGGTCCAGTCGCGCAGCACCGCGATGCAGGCGTCGAAGACCGCGTCGGGGACCGGTGCGTCCGCGGCGTCGAGCAGGGTGCGCAACCGCATGCCCCAGCCCAGGTCGGTGAGTCGGCCGAGCACACGACCGGTCTCGGCGCCACCGGAGATCTTGCCCGACAACGGGATTCCCAATTTCGCCATGCCGCTCGGCCACTGTTTGCGGGGGGCGAGGTCGAGGCCGGGACGGTCGAGGCGGGCTCGGGTGGCGGCGATCGCGGCATCGTCGACGGTGGTGTCGGCCCGGGTGCCGGTGCAGTTGTCGCAGCGGCCACAATCCAGTTCCGCTGTCGCGAGTCCGTCAAGGCCGGGGTCGTCGAGCTGGCGACGCAGGAAGGTCATCCGGCACGACGACGTCGACTGATAGTCGATCATCGCCTGCTGTTCGGCGTCGCGTGCCGCGGCCAGGCCCTCGTAGCGCTCGGTGTCGTAGGTCCAGTCCTGGCCGGTCGAGAGCCACCCCCCGCGCACCCGGCGCACGGCACCGTCGACGTCGAGCACCTTGAGCACCATCTCGAGGCGTGATCGGTTCAGCTCGACGAGCGGTTCGAGCGCCACCGTCGACATCGCCCGCTCGGTGTCCAGCGCGGCGAGCACCGAGCGCACGATGTGCTCACGCGGGAAGGCGACGGAGGCGAAGTAGCTCCAGATCCGCGCGTCCTCGGGACCGGGCAGCAGGACCACCTCGGCACGTTCGGTACCGCGCCCCGCACGACCGACCTGCTGGTAGTAGGCGATCGGCGAGGACGGCGCACCGACGTGAACGACGAAACCGAGATCCGGCTTGTCGAACCCCATACCCAGCGCCGACGTCGCGATCAACGCCTTGACCTCGTTGTTCAGCAGCGCTGCCTCGAGTACCTCGCGTTCGGCCGGGTCGGTCTGGCCGGTATAGGCGGCCACGGTGTGGCCGTGGGAGTTCAGCAGGTCGGCCAGATCGTTGGCCGCTGCGACCGTGAGGCAGTAGATGATGCCCGAGCCCGGCATCCGGTGCAGCTGTTCACCCAGCCACGCTGTGCGCCGCACCGCGTCGTCGAACCGCACCACCGACAGGTGTAGTGATTCGCGATCCAGCGTGCCGCGCAACACCAGCGTGTCGGTGCCGATCTGTCCGGCCACGTCGTTGACCACCCGGTCGTTGGCCGTGGCGGTGGTCGCCAGGACCGGCACCTCCGACCCGAGGTCGGCGATCAACGTGCGGATGCGGCGGTAGTCGGGGCGGAAATCGTGGCCCCAATCCGACACACAGTGCGCTTCGTCGATGACGACTAGTCCGGCGTCGGCAGCCAGCCGCGGCAGCACCTGATCGCGAAAGTCGGGGTTGTTCAACCGTTCCGGGCTCACCAGCAGCACGTCGACCGCACCGTCGGCCACCCGCTGATGGATCTCGTCCCACTCGGTGACATTGCCCGAGTTGATCGTGGCCGCCACCACCCCGGCCCGCTCGGCGGCCGCCACCTGGTTGCGCATCAACGCCAGCAGCGGCGACACGATCACCGTCGGACCCCGCCCCGCCCCGCGCAGCAGCTTGGCCGCGATGAAATACACCGCGGACTTACCCCAGCCGGTCCGTTGCACGACCAGCGCCCGCCTGCGCTGCACCACCAGCGCCTCGATCGCGATCCACTGATCCTCCCGCAACCGCGCGTCGGGCCCGGCGAGTTCACGAAGCAGCTGTTCGGCTCGTTCGCGCAGGTCAGGAGCCGTCAGGTCGAGCACATCGTTGCCTGCGGGTGAGGTCATGCGCCCATCGTGCCGTACACCTCCGACAGGTTCGATGGGCAGCACAGACGTCCGGCGACGGATCAGCCCTTCACGCACAGCACCTGACGCAGCGTCGCCACCACATCGACCAGATCGGCTTGCGCCGCGATCACCTGATCGATGTCCTTGTACGCGGCCGGAATCTCATCCACCACGCCCGCGTCCTTGCGCGATTCCACACCCTCGGTCTGCGCGACCAGATCCGCGACCGTGAACTGCCGCTTGGCCGCCGACCGGCTCAATCGCCGACCCGCACCGTGCGAGGCCGACTGGAACGACGCCGGATTCCCTTTGCCCCGCACCACATACGACCGCGTCCCCATCGACCCCGGAATCAACGCGAGTTCACCGGATCCGGCCCGCACCGCGCCTTTGCGGGTCACCAGCATCGGCTCACCGTCGATGATCTCCTCGGCCACATAGTTGTGGTGACAGGAGATGGGTTCGTCGAAACGCACCTCGCGCCCGGCGAATTCGTCGCGCACCGCACGGCACACCAGCGACAGCATCACCGCGCGATTGCGCGCGGCGTATTCCTGCGCCCAGGTGAGGTCACGCCGGTAGGCATCCATTTCCGCGGTCCCCGAGACGAAGACGGCCAGATCGCGATCCGGCAGCGACTGGTTGTGCGGCAGCGCGCGGGCCACCGCCATGTGCCGCTCGGCGAGTTCCTTGCCGATATTGCGCGAGCCGGAGTGCAACAGAATCCAGACGGCGTCGTCCTGGTCGAGGCAGACCTCGATGAAGTGATTGCCGCCGCCCAGCGACCCGATCTGCTTGTGCGCCTTGGACTGCAGCTGGGAGACGCCGGGATGCAGCTCGCCGAACGAACGCCAGAAACGCTCCCAGCTGTTGGCCCGCAACGCGGCCTGCCCGTGCGACCCCGCGAACTCCGCGCCCAGCTTCGTGACGTTCACGGCGTCCTTGTGCGCCTGGAAGCCGACCGGTACCGCGCTCTCGATCCGGCTGCGCAACGAGCGCAGGCCATCGGGCAGATCGGCGGCGGTGAGATCGGTCTTCACGCTCTCCATCCCGCACCCGATATCCACCCCGACGGCGGCGGGCGCCACCGCGTCACGCATCGCGATCACGGACCCGACTGTCGCCCCTTTACCCAGGTGCACATCGGGCATCACGCGCAGTCCGTGCACCCATTCCAGGTTCGCGATATTGCGAAGCTGGCGCAGCGCTGACTGCTCGATCTCGTGCTCTTCTGCCCACATGAGCGTCTGCGCTCGCGTACCGCGCAGCTCGACGGGAAACATGGCCGGTCCTCTCCTGGATGAAGGACCAACGGTAGGGATGGGACGGAAGTGGCGCACCTGAATTTCGCCGCCGCCGACAGGTCACTCGGCGGCGAGGGCCGCCGCGATGCGGTCGCTTCCGGGGATCGCCGAGCTCGCGCCGAGCCGGGTGGTCGTCAGTGCTCCGGCGGTGTTCGCCCAGTTCAGCGCGGTAGGCACGCCCTGATTCCAGGTCGCGACCAGAGCGCCTGTGAACGCGTCGCCCGCGCCTGTCGTGTCGAGAACCTCGACGGTGCGCCCGACCACGGATTGCTCGTTTCCGTCGGCGTCGCGGTACACCGCGCCGTCCCCACCGAGCGTGCGCACCAGATGCGCGACCTGTGTCAGCTCGGTCGAATACTGCTCGGACTCCAGCGAATTCACGATCGCGACGTCCACAGCTGCCCACAATTCGTCGGGCAGCGGCTGAACCGGTGAAGGATTGAGCGCGACGACGGTGCCCGACGCGCGGGCGTGCTGTGCCGCCGCGAGCACCGTGTCGATCGGAATCTCCAACTGGCACAGCAGGATGTCGGCGTGCGCGATCGCGGCGAGTTCGGCTGCCGTCAACTCGGTGACCCGCCCATTGGCTCCCGCCACCACGATGATGCTGTTCTCGCCCGCCTCGTCGACAACGATCGAGGCGATGCCGCTGGCGCCATCGACCCTGCGTAGCAAGGTGATGTCGATCCCTGCCTCCGACAGCGTGGCCGCCAGGTCCGTCCCGAACGCGTCGTCGCCGATCGCCCCGAGGAACCGCACGCGCGCACCGGATCGTGCCGCCGCGATCGCCTGGTTCGCTCCTTTGCCGCCGGGCACGGTCGCGAAATCGCTCCCGAGCACCGTCTCACCCGGCGCGGGCCTGCGCGCAACCGTCGTGACCAGGTCCATATTGACGCTGCCCAGCACGACGACGGCCGGCGAATCGGTGTGATCCATGACGCCGAATCTAGCGGCGACCGCGTCCCTGTGGACAACTGTGCCGACGGCGTCGCCGAACCTGTGGACAACTCGGTCCCGGTGCCGGTCGGAGGGCTATTCCGGGTCCTGGGTGGCGTCGAGCGCGCGAGATGGACTGCGTAGGCTGATATCCATGACGGTAGAAGTGACCCCCGAGCTGGACATCCGCGCAGCGGTGCACGACGCCGCCCGCAGGGCTCGCGTCGCGTCCCGTGTGCTGGCTCAGCTGACCACGGCGCAGAAGAACGACGCCCTGCACGCGGCGGCCGACGCCCTGCTCGCCGCCGCCGATCGCGTGCTCGCGGCCAACGCCGAGGACATCGCGACCGCGCAGGCCGCCGGTACCGAGGAGAATCTGCTCGACCGGCTGCGGCTCACCAAGGACCGTGTCGACGGCATCGCCTCGGGTCTGCGGCAGGTCGCCACCCTGCCCGACCCGGTGGGCGTCGTCGTACGCGGTTCCACGCTGCCCAACGGCCTCGAGATCCGCCAGACCCGGGTCCCGCTCGGCGTGGTCGGCATGGTCTACGAGGCGCGGCCCAATGTCACGGTCGACGCGTTCGGTCTCGCTCTCAAATCGGGCAACGCGGCGCTGCTGCGCGGGTCGTCCTCGGCGGCGAACTCCAACGCCGCCCTGGTCGAGGTGTTGCGCGAAGCCCTTGTCGCCCAGGGTGTTCCGGCCGACGCCGTGCAGTTGCTGCCGAGCAACGACCGCTCCAGCGTCACCCACCTGATCCAGGCCCGCGGCCTCGTCGACGTGGTGATCCCGCGCGGCGGTGCGGGCCTGATCAACGCGGTCGTCCGTGACGCGCAGGTGCCCACCATCGAGACCGGTACCGGCAACTGCCACGTCTACGTGCACTCGGCCGCCGACCTGGACATGGCCGAGGCCATCGTGCTCAATGCCAAGACCCGCCGCCCCAGCGTCTGCAACGCCGCCGAGACCGTCCTCATCGACGCCGCCGTCGTCGAGACCGCGCTGCCCCGACTCAGCAAGGCACTCGAAGACGCGGGGGTCACCATCCACGGCGACCTGCCCGGTCAAGTCCCGGCCACCGATGCCGACTGGGGTGAGGAGTACCTCACCCTGGATATCGCGCTGAAGGTGGTCGACGGCCTCGATGCCGCCGTCGACCACATCAACACCTGGGGGACCGGCCACACCGAGGCCATCGTCACCGCCGATCTGGCCGCCGCTCGCGAGTTCACCGCCCGCGTGGACGCCGCCGCGGTGATGGTGAACGCGTCCACCGCGTTCACCGACGGTGAGCAGTTCGGTTTCGGCGCCGAGATCGGCATCTCCACCCAGAAACTGCACGCCCGCGGCCCGATGGCACTGCCCGAACTCACCTCCACGAAGTGGATCGTGTGGGGCGACGGCCAGACTCGGCCGGTGTGATCGTGACTCTCGTACAGGAACCGATCTTCACCTCGGTAGACGATGTCATCTCCCGGCTCGCCACCACCGGCTACCTGGCCGACAAGGCAACGGCCACCTCGGTGTTCCTTGCCGATCGGCTGGGCAAACCGCTGCTCATCGAGGGCCCGGCCGGTGTCGGCAAGACCGAACTCTCGCGAGCGGTCGCCCAGGTCGCCGATGCCGAACTGGTCCGCCTGCAGTGCTACGAAGGTGTCGACGAGGCTCGCGCGCTCTACGAGTGGAACCACGCCAAGCAGATCCTGCGGATCCAGGCGTCGAGCGAAAACGATTGGGCCGAAACCAAAGCCGACGTCTTCACCGAGGAGTTCCTGCTCTCGCGCCCGCTGCTCACCGCCATCCGCCGTACCGAGCCGACGGTGCTGCTGATCGACGAGACCGACAAGGCCGACGTCGAGATCGAGGGTCTGCTGCTCGAAGTGCTCAGCGATTTCGCGGTGACCGTGCCCGAACTGGGCACCATCACCGCCACCCGCAAGCCGTTCGTGGTGCTCACCTCGAACGCCACCAGGGAACTGTCGGAGGCGCTCAAACGCCGCTGCCTGTACCTGCACCTGGACTTCCCCGACGAAGACCTCGAGCGCCGCATCCTGGCCAGCCGCGTGCCGGAACTCCCGAGCACCGTGGCCGAGCAACTGGTGCGCGTGGTGCACGTGCTGCGCGGCATGCAACTCAAGAAGCTCCCTTCGGTCGCCGAAACGATCGACTGGGGCAACACCTTGCTCGCGCTGGGCGCCGCCGACCTCGACGACGCGACCGTGCGCGCAACGCTCGGCGTGGTGCTCAAGCACCGCAGCGATCACCAGCGCGCGCTGGCCGAGCTGAAACTGGCCTGATCATGACCGCGCCAGCACCCCACGGAATCGGCGGCCACGTCGCCGGTTTCGTCGGTGCGCTCCGCGCCCGTGGCGTGCCGGTCGGACCCTCGGAAACCGTCGACGCGGGCCGGGTACTGACCGTGCTGGATCTGCTCGATCGCGAAGCGGTGCGCGAGGGACTGGCCTGTGCGCTGCTGCGCAGGCCCACCCATCGCGCCACCTTCGACGGACTGTTCGATCTGTGGTTTCCCGTTGCCGTGGGTGATCGCAGCGCCGAGGCTGCTGACCTGCCGCGCACCCCCGACGGCCGGATCGACCTGGCCGCCCTTCGTGAGCAGCTCGCCGAAATGCTCGCCGCCGACGGCGGTGGCGAGCAGTTGCAGATGCTGGCCGGGCAGGTGGTCGAGCAGCTCGGGCAGTACCAGTCCGCGCGCGGGCCGTCGTTCTCCGCGTACCAGGCCCTCAAAGATCTCGCGCCCCAGTCCTTGCTGGCCAAGGTGCTCGCGGGTCTGGCCCTCCCCCCGGACGCGAGCGAGCGCGACACCGAGGTCGCCCGCCGAGTCGCCAGGGAACGCATCGCGGGGTTCCGGGCCAGCGTGGAGGCCGAGACCAATCGGCGCGTGGCAGAGCAGATCGGGCGCGAACGCGTCGCGACCTACGGTGTCGCGCGCCAGGCCGAGGACGCCGACTTCCTGCGCGCCTCCGAACGCGAACTCACCGAACTGCGGCGCGGCACTCAGCGACTGGCCCGGATCCTGGCTTCCCGGCTGGCGGTGCGGCGCAAACGCGCTCGGCGCGGCGAAATCGATCTGCGCAAAACCCTGCGTGCCTCGATGTCCACGGGCGGGGTGCCGATCGACCTGGTGAATCGCAAGCCGCGCCCCGGACGACCGGAACTGGTGCTGCTGTGCGATATCTCGGGCTCGGTCGCCGGGTTCAGCAACTTCACCCTGTTGCTGGTGAGCGCGCTGCGTGAGCAGTTCTCCCGGGTGCGGATCTTCGCGTTCGTCGACCGCACCGACGAGGTCACGAGCTTCTTCGAGCCGTATGCGGGCCTCGACGATGTGATGACCCGGATCTTCACCGAGTCGCGCATCATCGACGCCGACGGGCACTCCGACTACGGCTACGCGCTGACCAGCTTCGCCGAGAACTTCGGTGAAGCCGTCACCAGCCGCAGCTCGCTACTGGTTCTCGGCGACGGCCGCACCAACTACCGCAACCCGCAGCTCGACACCCTGCGCGAACTGGTCGGCACCGCCCGGCACGCGCACTGGCTGAATCCGGAACCCGAGAACCTGTGGGGGACAGGCGATTCAGCGGCGCGCGACTACGGTTCGGTGATCGAGATGCACGAATGCCGGTCAGCGCGGCAGCTGACCGAGGTGGTCTCCCGATTGTTGCCTGTCTGAAGGAGCTGACGATGACTGTCGACGTCTTGGCCTATTGCCTGGCCAAACCGGGCGCTTGGGAAGACGAGCCGTGGGAGGGCGACACCGTCGCCAAGGTCGGCGACAAAGTCTTCGCGTTCCTCGGCGCGGGCACGTCGATCGGGCTCAAGTGCGGGCGTGACCGCACCGAAGCCGACGAACTGGTCACTATCTACCCCGACGACGTCACCGTCTCGGCCTACATCGGCCGCTACGGCTGGAACAGCATCCGCGTCGGCGCCGGGGTGCCGGACGACGAACTACGCGAGCTGATCGACGCCTCCTACGACGCGGTCGTGGCCAAGCTGCCGAAGTCGAAGCGCCCCACCACCTGAGCACTTCAGCCGACGTTAAGCGCCTCACATGGCACGGCTACCAAGATCACGCCCATGCTGGCAGGGGCGTCGCGCGACGACGAGCGATCCGATCGACCGATATCGGATACAGGGATGGTGCTGCCGGGTCGTGCGCTCGCGCGGTCGGCGAGCTCCGCCCGGTGAACGATCCGTTCGCGAACGAGAACGATTCGCCCCGGGAAGAACCGCACCTTCCGCCTGTCGGCGGCTTCGAGGCGGGTTCGGTCGGAGCATGGCAGGCCACGGCGCTCGCGGCGGGTTCGTTCGGTGCGGATGCGCGTCCTCTCGCGCCGGGCTCGGGCGCGCGGGCGGCGCGGCGTGTGGCCGCGCTCGCCGCCGCGCGACTGGCGGACGCTCCCGCGGCAGCGGAGGAGCAACTGCGTCGGGCCCTGGTTGTCGGCGCGGGCGAACTGGCGGGGCGAGAACTCGCCGCGATGCGCACTCAGCTGGTAACCGCGGTCGCCGCCCAGCCGGGCCGTGACCGCGATGTGGCGCGCGCCGCCGCCTCGGCCGCCGCCTGCTGGCAGCCGATCTCGCGGGCGGACTCGGTCCACCTGTGGCTGGTCGCGGGTCGCGCCTGGCACCGTGCGGGTCGGCACGGCGAAGCGGTGGTCGCCTTCGACCGTCCACTGCTCACCGGCCCCGTCGGCTACCCACCCGCCGAGCTCGCGCTGGTGCGCGCCCAGTTCGCCGAATCGCTGAACCACGTCGGCCGCTACCGCCAGGCCGCCTGGCAGTTCGCCGAGGCCGCGCGGCTGATCGCCGGTACGCCCGCGTTGCGCCGCCGCCATGCCGATCTGGTCTGGTCGGGCGCGGTCGCGCGCGAGTGCTGTGGGCAGGAGTCCGAGGCGCTCGGCGGCTATCTGCGCGCCGCGGGGCTGTGGGGCGAACAGGACAAGATCGTGCCGCGGGCCCGCTGCCTGCGCGCCGCCGCCTGGCTGCAACTGCGCGGGCCGAAGGGGCGCGTGCGCGGGCCGTGGTGGGTGACGATCGATGTGTTGCTGACCGAGCTGGATCGCCGGGTAGCCGCCGAGCCGGCCGCGCACCTCGTCGAAGAGCTCAAACGCACCCGTGCCCAATTCGCGCAGATGTGCGCGCAGGCGTCGGGACCCCGCGAGCGTCGCGATGCCGCGGAGTAGTCCGGTCCGCCCCGATCCCATGGGCCGGATTAAGCTCAGACCTCATGCACGAAACAGCTCGGCCGCGCCGCAAGCTCGGCGTCATGGGCGGCACCTTCGACCCGATCCACCACGGCCACCTGGTCGCGGCGAGCGAGGTCGCGAACCGGTTCGAGCTCGACGAAGTGATCTTCGTGCCGACCGGCCAGCCGTGGCAGAAGGTCAACAAGCAGGTCAGCCCCGCCGAGGATCGCTATCTGATGACGGTCATCGCCACCGCGTCCAACCCGAGGTTCTCCGTCAGCCGGGCCGACATCGAACGCAACAAGGTCACCTACACGGTGGACACCCTGCGCGAGATGCAAAACGCGCATCCCGACGCGGAGCTGTACTTCATCACCGGTGCGGACGCGCTGGCCAACATCCTGACATGGCAGGATTGGACCGAACTGTTCGAACTGGCGAAGTTCGTCGGGGTGAGCCGGCCGGGTTACGAACTGAACACCGATCATCTCGAGGAGCATCTGCGGGACCTTCCCGCCGACGCCGTGACGATGGTCGAGATCCCCGCGCTGGCCATCTCGTCGAGCGAATGCCGCCGCCGCGCCGCGGAGGGTCGGCCGGTCTGGTACCTCGTCCCCGACGGCGTGGTGCAGTACATATCGAAGCGGCACCTCTACGTGCCCGCAGGAACGGAAGGTAGCTGACGTTGAGCCACATGAGCGAGGGTCTGACCCCGCAGGAGGAGACCGCATGAGTGCCTCTACCGAAGCGATCGAGATGGCCACGGTCGCCGCACTCGCCGCCGACGACAAGCTCGCCACCGATGTCGTCGTTCTCGACGTCTCCGAGCAGCTGGTGATCACCGACTGCTTCGTCATCGCGTCGGCGCCCAACGAGCGCCAGGTCAACGCGATCGTCGACAACATCGAGGACAAGCTGCGCGAAGCCGGTCACAAGCCGGTCCGTCGCGAAGGCACCCGTGAGGGTCGCTGGGCGCTGCTCGATTATGTCGATATCGTCGTGCACGTCCAGCACAACGACGAGCGCAACTTCTACGCCCTCGAGCGCCTGTGGCGTGACTGCCCGGCGGTTCCCGTCGAAGGCATCGCCGCACTCCCGACTCCGGCCGCGGACGACGACGCGCAGGTAGAGGGAATCAACGAGTGAGCAAGTACGCCCATGTGCGCAACCTGATCCTGTTGCGGCACGGGCAGACCGAATGGAACGCGGCCGACCGGATGCAGGGTCAGATCGACACCGATCTCACCGAACTCGGTCGCCAGCAGGCCAAAGAGGCTGCGCGCGAACTGGGTTCACGCAACGCCATCGCGATCCACGCCTCCGATCTGCGTCGCGCCAAGGAAACCGCGCAGGCGCTCGGTGACATCAGCGATCTGCCTGTCCTCACCGATCCGCGGCTGCGCGAGACCCACCTGGGCGACTGGGAAGGCCTGACCCACCTCGAAGTCGACGCCGATTACCCCGGTGCGCGCGTGCAGTGGCGTCTCGATGCCACCTACACACCGCCCGGCGGCGAGAGCAAACTCGAGGTCGGTGCCCGGTCCCTGCCTGTGGTGCGCGAACTGTACAACGAGCGGCAGGATTGGCCCGGCCGGACTATCATCCTGGTTGCGCACGGCGGGCTGATCGCTGCTCTGACGGCCGCGTTGCTGGAACTGCCACCGGAGAACTGGCCCGCCCTCGGCGGGCTGGCCAATACCAGCTGGGTGCAGCTTTCCAGTCACGGCCCGGACATCGACCGACCCGGCTGGCGCCTTGATGTGTGGAACGCAGCGGCGAAGGTAGCTCCCGATGTCCAATGAAGAGCCCGACCGATCAGTACCTGATGAGATGTTCCAGCAGGTGACGGCCAAAGCCGGACGGCAATTGCCGGACGCGCTATTCGGCCCGCCACCCGCTCGGCCCGCGCGCGCAGAGCGCGAGGAGCCGATCCGTTCGGTACCGGACGAACTCTTCAAGCAGGTCACCGCGCGCAGCGCACGATCGCTGCCCGATGCCCTGTTCGGCCCGCTGCCCCCGCCGGTCGTCGCGGAACCCGAGCCGGTGGACCCGGCGGCAGACGCCGTCGAGTCCGGCTCGGGGACAGCGGATTCGGGGCCCTCGGCCGCCGATGTTTCCCCGGACAGCGATGTCGACGGCGACAGTGCGGTCACCTCGGTCGGTGACGATGCCGAGGGCGCACACGAGACTGTCGACATCGCGTCCGGTTCTGCTGTGCAGGAAGCAGATAGTGAGACGCCCGGTGGCACGGCCTCGGTGGACGTTGTCGCAGCTGGCGGTTCGACAGACGAACTCGGCGATCCGGATTCCGGTGCGGTACAGATCGATACCGTCGAGGCCACTGCGGATAGCGCTGCGGCGGATGCGGTCTCGGCTTCCAGTAGCGAAATCTCCGCGGAACCGTCCGCGGATGCCGCCGCAACGACGGATCTGGCTGCGCCGCAAACACTCCGATCGGAAGCGACCCGCCCGGTTCAGTCCGGCGCCACGACCTCGTCCGACGTTTCCTCGGCTGAGGTGATGGCCGCCGCCGACATCGGTTCTGCTGATGCGCAGGTCGATCCTTCCGCCGCACTCCCGGACGTGGACCTCGATACCGCGGACGGCTTGCTGACATCTTCGCCTGCCACGGACGCGGATCTCGCAGTCGAGCCGACTGCGAACCCTGCTGCCTCGCACGGTGAATCGGTCGCCGCCGAGCCGGCTGGTTCGCTGCTCGTCGAGGAAGCCGTGTCGCCGAGGCCGGTGGAGTCGGCCGCGCCGCGTCCTGTGCTGCTCGTGATCGCCGACTCGCTCGCCTACTACGGGCCGAAGGGCGGGCTGCCTGCCGACGATCCACGGATCTGGCCGAATATGGTCGCCGCGGAACTGGATTGGGATGTCGAGCTGATCGCTCGGATCGGCTGGACCTGTCGCGATGCCTACTGGGCGCTGATCGGAGATCCTCGGGTGTGGGCCGCGGTGCCGCGCGCCGGGGCCGTCGTGTTCGCCGTCGGCGGCATGGACACGCTGCCGTCCCCGCTGCCCACCGCGTTGCGGGAGATGATCCGCTACATCCGACCGCCGCGTTTGCGCCGTGGCGTGCGGGCTTCCTACAACTGGTTGCAGCCGAAGCTGTCGAAACTCGGTCGCCCGGTTGCCCTTCCGCCGAAGGTGAGCGTGGACTACCTCGAGCAGTCGCGAACCGCGCTGAACCATCTGCGTCCGGAGCTGCCTGTCGTGGCGGTGCTGCCGTCGGTACACAAGTGCGACGCCTACGGGCGGGTCCACCGGGGCAGGGCGCGGGCGGTCAAGGCATTGCAGGCGTGGTCGGGTCGCACGTCGGTGCCGCTCGTCGACCTCGGTGAGGCCGTGCGCGACGACATCGAGTCGGGGTCGGCCAACCCGGATGGCATCCACTGGGGCTGGGCCGGGCACGCGGCGGTGGCGACGGCGATGACGAAGGCGCTGCAGGAGGTCCGGTAGTCCGTGGCCGTTGTCGTGGTCACCGATTCGGCGGCGGGGTTGTCCGCTGATCTCGTCGCCGAGCTCGGTATCGAAGTGGTGCCGTTGCATGTGCTCGTCGGCGAGCGGGAGATCCGGGAGGGCGTCGATCCGATCGAGATCGACTACACCGCCGACTCGGTCACCACGTCGGCCGCTTCGCCCGGAGAACTGCGCGAAGTCTACGAACGCGCACTGAGCCACAGCGACGGCGACGGTGTCGTGGCTGTCCATCTGTCGCGCCTGTTGTCGGCGACGTGGGAGTCGGGTCGCCAGGCGGTGCGCGACATGGGCGCCGAAGATCGTGTGCGCGTGGTCGATTCGCTCGGGGCGGGCCTGGCGACCGGTCTGCCCGTGCTGGCCGCCGCGCGTCGGGCGAAGGCCGGCGAGGCGCTGAACGATGTCTACGAGCGCGCGGTATCGGCCGCGACTCGTTCGCGCACGTTCATCCTGGTCAACCGCACCGAGCAACTCCGCAAGGGCGGCAGGCTGAGTAGTGCCGCCGCGTTCTTCGGCAGCGAACTGGTGACGAAGCCGCTGCTGCAGCTGGTGGAGGGCAAGCTCGAAATGCGCGAGAAGGTGAGAACCAGATCGCGCGCCTACGCCAAGCTGGTGGCTGCTGCGGTGGACGCTGCCGCATCCGATGGTGCGGCATTGGGCATCCAGCATCTCGGTGTTCCCGAGGCCGCCGAGAACATCGCGGCGCAACTGCGTGAGCAGCTGCCGCAGGTGCAAGAGCTCTATGTCGCCGAGTTCGGTCCCGCGCTCGGGGTGCACCTCGGCGTCGGCGCACTCGGCGTCGCGGTGGTGCCGGGCGGATGTGTCTGATCGGTGGCGGTTCAGAATCTCGCTGAGGGCAATCAGTCCGGTGACGAGGATCTGGTGCCTACCGTGGTTGTCATGGCTGGTAACACTTCTCCACAGACCGACATTTCGCCACGAGTACTCGCCGTCGAGTGGGACGATCCGGATGCCGAGACGCTGCGCGGGGAGATGTCGGCGGAGGTCCGTCCCCGCTACGCCCATCTCGAGCTCGCTTTGCCCGGTCCCTCGCCGATCTCGGTCGACCACACGACCGTGCACCAGACCTTCGTCGCGTACGTGGGTGCGGAGCCTGTCGGGCACGCCGCGGTGCGCTGGAACGCCGGTGACCTCGAACTCAAGCGGATGTTCGTGCGACCCGCCTATCGGGGCACCGGAACCGCGACCGCGCTGTTGCACGCCGCCGAAGCATCCGTGCGCGCGGCCGGCCGGCCCCGAATGATCCTGCAGACCGGGCATCTGCAGCCGGAGGCGGTGCGCTTCTACGAGCGCAGTGGCTATCACCGGATTCCGCTGTTCGCGCCGTATCACGTCCTGCCGCAGTCGAACTGTTTCGCGAGGAACCTGGACTGAAGTGGTGATCGCGGGGGGATCTACGATTCCCCGATGACCGGATACGACGACTTCGACCACCTCGACGCCGCGAACCTGCCTCCCCGCAGGCAACACATCCTCGCCGTGATCAGGGATTCGGTGCTTGCCCACGGCTACGCGCCGAGCACGCGGGAGATCGCCGACGCGGTGGGCCTGCGCTCCACATCCACGGTCTCCCAGCACCTGAAGGCGCTGGAGGAGGACGGGTTCCTTCGCCGTGCCGCCACCATGGCCCGACCCATCGACGTGCGCCTGTTCCTGCGTGGCGCGTCCGCCGCCGGCTCCGACGCCTCGGTATCGGTGCCCGTCGTCGGCGACATCGCGGCGGGCACTCCGATCCTGGCCGAGCACAACCCCGACGACGTCATGACTCTGCCGCGTGAACTGGTCGGTCGCGGCGAGGTTTTCGGCTTGCGGGTGCGTGGTGACTCGATGATCGATGCCGCGATCTGCGACGGCGACCTCGTGGTGGTCCGCAGTCAGCGCGAGGCCAACTCCGGTGACATCGTCGCGGCGATGATCGGCGAGGAAGCCACGGTCAAGGTGTACCGCCGCCGTAACGGCCACGTCCATCTCGAACCGCGCAACCCCGCCTACTCCGTGATCGACGGTGACGAAGCGGTCATCCTGGGGCGTGTCGTGTCGGTGATGCGCCGGCTCTGAGGTCGCTACGCCGGGCCGAACCAGTCCAGCGACTGGCCGTGCGGCCCGGCGAAAGCCAACGGCTCGTCGTCGAGGGCGAGCACCAACCGGGCCGTCGTGCTCTCGCGTGGGGGCAGTCGGTCGGCCAGCGAGCTGAGAACCCCGGGGCCCTCTTGCGAAACCCAGTGGCAGGGCAGGTCGCGCACCGTCGACCGGAAGTCCGCCCGCGCCTGAGGCGAGAGGTAGCTGAGCACGGCACTGTGGAACACCACCACCGTGCTGTCGCGCGGTGCCGCGCGTACCAGCTCGGTGACCTGCTCGTTCAGGTCGCCGGTGACGATGGTCGGTGGATCGGCCGCCGCGATCGCGCAGGCCGAACGCAAGCGTGACAGCCGCTCGTCCTGACCCGGCCAGACGAGCGCGGACAGCCACTGTCGGTCGTCGCTGTTGCCTGCCTCGAGCGGGTTCAGATCTACTCCTGCCCGATGGACGACCCGGGGGAGCCGGTTCGGGATCGGTACCGCTCCGGTTGTCGTGCAGGTCAACACAACCGGTGACGGACCGTCGGCGGGATCCAGCGCGGCGGTGTTGTATCGGTAGCTGAAACGGTCCGGGTACAGGCACAGTCCGGCCGAGGCGCCGACTTCGATGAGTGACAGTGGCCCGGGCAGGCGGGCCAGCACCGGCAGAAGGGTGGCCACCCGGCCCGCCTCGTTCGTCTGTGTACGTCGGCGCAGCGCGGTCGCGGAGATCGCCGACCAGTTCTCGCGCAGCTGGTCGCGGAACTCGTGGTAGGCAGTCGCGGTCGCGCCGTGCACTCGCGCCGCAGCCAGGATCAGATTGGGCTGCTGTTTGTCCGTGGGCAATTGGGCGATCAGCGCCAGTACCTCCGCGTCCACGCTGATATCCAGCGCTCGTCGATGATAGAGCGGGGAATTTCCGAGCGCTTCGAGGAGTGCGAAGTCGCGGAATCTTTGTGCGAGTTCCATGTGTTCCTGAGTACTTCGAATCGGTCATGGGCGCACGGTATCTATTCGGGCAGAGGAGATTCCGGGTCCGAAGGTCGCCTGCGGGTGCGTTGTCCACAGGTTCGGAGTTATCCACAGGTTTCTTCGAAGCCCAGGTCGGCAGCGGTGTGCCAGGGCGGCGTCGGCCTAGCGTCGCAGCCATGTCACGACACGAAGAGCACGAGCGAGTACGGCAGCGGTTGGGTGGGCTGGCGGTGCGCGAGCGAGAACGTCCGAGCATTCAGCCACTGCGCGCGTCCGGGATGGAGGCGAGGAACAGTGCTGTGCGCCCTGACGACGGGGAAGGACATTGGGACGATGACGAACTCGCACCGTCTGCCGGACAAGCAGGTGCGGTGGGGACACCCGGGTGGCTCGACGACGGTGGATCGCCGCGGCGAAACCGCCTGGTGCCGGCGCGCTTTCGGGACGCTCGGCTGGATCCGGGTCGTCGCGGCGCGCTGGTGCTCGGGCTGGTCGGGGTCATCGCTGTGGTGCTCACCGGTGTGATGGTGCTGCGAGATCAGCCGGTGGCGCGGGCGGTACCGCCGGTGCCTGTGCTGCGGGCGGAAAGTGTCGCGGTACAGCCCGGCCCGGCCACCGTGGTCGCGGCTGTGTCCGGTCAAGGTCCGGCCACGAGCGCCGATGTCGTCGTCAGCGTGGTCGGCCTGGTCGAACGAGCCGGGCTGCACCGCTTGCCGGAAGGTTCTCGGATCGCCGACGCTGTGGAGAAGGCGGGAGGTATTCGTGAAGGCGCCGACTTGGCAGGACTGAACCTGGCTCAACGACTTGCGGACGGGGACCAGGTCGTAGTCGGAGCGACGGATCCCCAATCCGGCCAACCACGCCTCGGCAGCATCATGATCGGCGCTGGTCGCGCACCTGTGACCCCGCCCGGCGCCGGCGGCACCGCGAGCTCGAAGCAAGGAGGTTCGAGCACAGCAGGTTCGAGCACCGCCGACCACACGGCAGGTGTCTCGCCCGGCAACTCCCGCGTCGATCTGAACACCGCAACAGAAGCCGAGTTGGACGCGCTGCCCGGGGTAGGCCCGGTCACCGCCAAGGCAATCCTCGCGTGGCGCACCACCAATGGGCGCTTCAGCGATGTCGCTCAACTCGGCGAGGTGGACGGCATCGGTCCGGCCCGGCTGGCTCGACTCCGCGACCTGGTGACGACATGATCTACCCGAAGACACCCCACGTGGATGTGATCGCGTGACCTGCCCGGTGTGGCCGTGCGCACGGCTCGGAACCGGGTCTGTCACAGATCAGGCCACCGAAATAGTGCAGGACAGCGCGCCGGGATCAGGTGATCTCCGCCGGCTCACCTGCCCACTCGGATCGGGCGAAAGCCCCTGTACTGCGGATGGTGTGGTCGGCCCGGGCAGCGGCACGGCCCGACCCGGCGACACGGCAGGCGGATGAGTCACGCGCCGGGCGAGGGAGCGGTTCGGGAGGAGCAGCGCCGACGAACGAGCCTCGAACCGCGCGTGGGGGCGATGCCGGGAGGTTCGGACCGGCGTGTGCGGCCGGGAGCAGCTGATCGTGATCCTGCTTCGCCGGGGCGGTCGGCTCGGCGTCGATGGACGCGGGCAGCGGGGATCTGGGAGGCGGTGGGGCGGGAGCCGGGACGCCGGATCGGCATGGGGCAACAGGTTGCGACGGGGGAGGGGGAACCGGAGCAACAGGTCCTCGATATGCGGTTGGTTCCTGCGGCGCTGGGGTGCTGGGTGGCGACGATTGTCGCGGTGACTGTGGGATGGGTCGCGGGGTTGGTGCTGGCGGTTGCGTCAGTCGCGGTGGCGATCGGGTTGTGGGTGATGCTGCTGTGGGCGATGGCGCATCGGCGGGAACGGTGGCGGGTTGCCGCGGTAACCGCGTTGGCGACGATGCTGCTCGGCGCGGGGTTCGCGGCGGCAGGTGCTTGGCAGGAGCATCATGTCCAGGCACACCCGCTGCGAGAGTCGTTCGGCCGTTCGGTGAACGTGCTCGCGGTGGTCACCGATGACGCGAAACCCGTGCGCGCCGATGGGTTCGGTGGTAAGCGGCGGTGGATTGTGCGTGCGGGTCTGCGCGAGTTCGGTCAGGGCACAGCATGGACGCAAGCCGGCGGTTCGATTGTGGTGCTCGCGCAGGGCAGTGAGTGGGCTGAGCTGTCGCCGGGGCAAATGGTGCGATTCCGGGCTGAGGTCAGCGAGCCGAACCGCCCCGACCTGACCGTTGCCACCCTGCACGCCACCGACGCACCGAAGCGGATCGGTGCGCCGCCGTGGTGGCAGCGGCTCGCGGCGAGCGTGCGAACGGATCTGGTGAACGCATCCGCCAGGGCACTGCCGCCTGCCGCGGCGGGATTGCTGCCCGCGCTCGTTGTCGGTGACACCGTCGCGCTGCCCGACCACGTGCGTGACGCGTTCGAAATCGCTGGGTTGCAGCACCTCTGTGTGGTCAGCGGCGCCAACTTCACGATTCTGTTGACGGCCCTGTTGGCGCTCGCCCGCCTGCTCACGGCAGGCCCGCGGACCAGTGCCGCCGCGGCGGCGGGGGTTGTCGTCCTGTTCGTCGTCATCGCCCGCCCCGATCCGAGTGTGTTGCGCGCGGCGGCGATGGGCTCGGTGACCGTGCTGGCGCTGCTCACCGGCAGACGCAAGCAGGCGCTTCCGGCGCTGTGTGCGGCGGTGATCGGATTGCTCGCCGTTGCACCGCAGTTGGCGGTGAGCGCGGGGTTCGCACTGTCGGTGCTCGCGACTGCGGGGCTGATCTTGCTCGCGCCCAGCTGGGCGGACTGGTTGCGGGCGCACGGTTGGTGGCGCGCACCCGCGGAGATCGTCTCGGTGTCGGCGGCCGCCTTCGTCGTCACCGTGCCGCTGATGGTTGCCCTGTCGGGGCGGGTGAGCCTGGTGGCGATCGTGGCGAACGCGCTCGTCGCACCGGTGGTCGGGCTGATCACGGTGATCGGTGCGGTGGGCGCGGTAGTGGCCTGCGTATGGGGAGACGCCGCGGTATGGGTGCTGTGGTGCGTGCGACCACCGATGTGGTGGTTGCTCGGCGTCGCGGATCATGCGGCCGCGGTGCCGGGGGCCACGATAACGGTGCCGGGCGGCGCGGTCGCGGGGTCGGTCGCGACAGTGATCGTCGTCGTGGTCGTGGCGGCATTGCGCTGGTCGCGCACCCGCAGGCTCCTCGCCGTGGTGGCGCTGGGAGTGTCGATCGTTCTGCTTCCGGTGCGCTTCTTGCAGCCGGGCTGGCCACCATCGGGCTGGGTGCTGGCGATGTGTGACGTCGGACAGGGCGACGGCTTGGCTCTGTCGGTTGGTCCCGGTGCTGCGGTCGTCGTCGACGTCGGCCCCGACCCACGCCCGATCCGGGCCTGCCTGGACCGCCTCGAAATCACCCACATCCCAGTACTTGTCCTCACTCATCCCCATGCCGATCACATCAACGGACTCACCGGCGCCCTCCGAGGCCGCACGGTCGATGCCATAGCCACCGCCCCGGGCGAACTCCGCTCAGCCATTGCCGAAGCGTGTGCCGTCGCAGACCGCACTGCTGGGCCGACGCGGGCCACGTTGTCGGCAGCGCCGAACCTCACAGCGCCCACCGGAACGCCTTCGCGTTCAACGACAGGAGGTCGGCATGTGTGCCCGCGTGGGACGCCGGGGGAGAGGCAGGCGAAGGACACTAGCCCGTCGGCGGAACACACTGTCTCCCAACGAGAATCGCATGGTCACGGTGGCGAGACAGGCGGAGTCGAGCGGGTGGCGGAACTGGCTGGTGCTGCGGGTATTCCGTTGATGGAACTCCACGCGGGGCACGAAATGACCTTCGGTGCAGTTGGTATACGTGTGCTGGCACCGAGCCAGGACGTTCCGGCGTCACTGGCGGCCGATGAGGCCAATGATCGGTCGCTGGTGATGCGGGCTCGCACTCCGGCCGGAACGATCCTGTTCACCGGTGACATCGAGGCCGAGGCGCAGACCCGGATCATACGCGGCGAGGATGTCCGGGCGGACATCCTCAAGGTGCCCCATCACGGATCACGCACCACCACACCGGAATTCCTTCGTGCCGTCGGACCACGCCTGGCGTTGGTCAGTGCCGGGTCGGACAACACCTTCGGTCATCCGCACCCCACGGTGACCACGACCCTCGCCGCGCTCGGCGCCACCGTCGCTCGGACCGACCTCGACGGTGACGTCGTGATCGTGGGGACCGCCGCCGATCTGCGGACCGTCACGTCTCGTCGACGCGCACGCCTGCGCGGCACGGACCTCGCGCTTGGACGGCGTCGAGGATCTCGATCCGGCCTGACGCGCGACACGACGACTTCGATGCTCGGTGGTGTCCAGGAAGAACGAGCAGCACGCCATCCCCGGTGGCCGAGTCCGTCCGGTGCCGTGGACAGTCCGGTCGAACTCAGCCACGCACACCGCAACGACGATGCTCGGCAACATGCCCGAGGTCGGCGCCAGGGGATGTCGGTGGGCGTACGTAGGATCGCCTGGTGAGCGAACGCCCTGCCTCGGTGCATCTGGTCCTCGGCGACGAGGAACTGCTGGTCGAACGTGCGGTTGCGATGGTGACCGCGCAGGTGCGGGCCTGTGCGCCCGATCCGGATTCGGTGCCCGTGGATCGTTTGCGCGCCGGTGACGCGAGCACCGCCGAACTGGCCGAGCTGCTCAGCCCCTCGTTGTTCGCCGAAGACCGCGTGATCGTGCTCGAGTCGGCGGCGGAAGCGGGCAAGGACGCGGTCGCGGTGATCACCGAGGCCGCGGCCGACCCGCCCGACGGTGTGGTGCTGATGGTGCTGCACTCGGGCGGCGGACGGGCCAAGGCGCTCGCGCCCGCACTGCAGAAGAAGGGCGCGACCGTCCACGAGTGCACGAAACTCACCAAGGGCGCCGAGCGCGTGGAGTTCGTGCGGGGCGAGTTCCGGGCACTCGGGGTGAAGGTGTCGACCGAAGTCGTGCAGGCGCTGCTCGAATCGGTCGGTTCGGAGCTGCGTGAACTGGCCGCTGCCTGTTCGCAATTGGTATCGGACACCGGCGGCAAGGTCGACGCGAACGCGGTCCGTCGCTACTACTCCGGCCGAGCCGAGGTGACCGGCTTCGACGTCGCCGACCTCGCTGTCGCCGGCGACCGCCCCGGCGCGATGGAAGCCCTGCGCTGGGCCACCGACCGCGGCGTTCCCCACGTCCTGCTGGCCGACGCGCTCGCCGACTCGGTCCACACCATCGCCAAAGTCGGCTCGGCGGGCCGCGGCGACCCGTTCGCCCTCGCCCAGAAGCTCGGCATGCCTCCCTGGAAGATCAAAAAAGCCCAAGCCCAGGCCCGCGGCTGGAACCCCACCACCATCGGCACCGCCCTGCAGGTGGTAGCCACCCTCAACGCCGACGTCAAAGGTGGCGCCGCCGACGCCACCTACGCCGTGGAACACGCCCTCGCCCGCATCCTCGACCTCCGCGCCACCGGCTGAACCAGCGGTTACCCGCTGCGCACTTCGCCGGCCGTCGGCACTCGCCCCCGCTGAACAGGCGCGCCGCACCGCCATCCAATCGGGATGCAATCGCGATGTCCGGTCGCTCTTACGGCTGGCACAGTTGATCATGAGATGGTTGAGCCGAGTGGTAGCCGGGATGGACGAGGCGGGCGCGGTCGACGCGGTCGGGGATCGGCGGGGCGGGTAGCGCGGCAGGTGGTGAAGGTGGTCGCGGCGGTGCTGTCGGCCGCGGTGGTGGTGGTCACGGCGTATGGGTGGTCGACGGCGGGGAGCTTCGATGCGGGGTTCCTGCGGTCGCGGGCGATCGGTGACGACGCACCGCATTCACTCGGGGGCGATCTCAACATCCTGCTGATCGGGCTGGACACCCGGCGCGATCACAACGGCAACGAGCTACCGGCCGAGGTCCTCGATCAACTGCACGCGGGCGACGGTGACGAAGGCGGATACAACGCCAATACCCTGATCCTGGTGCACATTCCGGCCGCGATGAACAAGATCGTCGCGGTGTCGATACCCCGGGACGACTATGTGCCGGTCACCGGGATCCCCGGTTACACCCACGCCAAGATCAAGGAGGCGTACGGGTTGAAGAAGGCGGCCGTGCAGGATCAGCTGATCGCGCGGGGCATCACCGATCAGCGAAAGCTGGAACAGGCGGGCCGGGAGGCGGGACGGGCCTCGACCGTCGCCGCGGTCCGGGATCTGACGGGGGTGCCGATCGACAGGTTCGCCGAGGTGACCCTGGCGGGCTTCTACGATCTGGCCGCCGCGCTGGGCGGCGTGGAAGTGTGTTTGAACAAGCCGGTGCAGGACTCCGAGTTCTCCGGCGCCGATTTTCCCGCAGGTCGCCAACAGCTGAATCCGGCACAGGCGCTGGCCTTCGTCCGGCAACGGCACGGGCTCGAGAACGGCGACCTGGACCGCACCCACCGTCAGCAGGCGTTCCTGACCTCGGTGGCTCGCCAGCTCCGCAGCGCGGGCACCCTCACCGACCCGGGCAAGCTGTCGGCGCTGATGGATGTGGCGCATCACAATATCGTGCTGTCGGACGGCTGGAACATGACCGAATTCGTCCGCACCCTGGGCGCCGCCGACGATCCCGAGGTCGAATTCCGCACCCTGCCGGTGCTGCGCTACGACGTGATCAACGGCCAGGACGTGAACATCGTCGACCGGTCCGCGATCCGCCGCGAGATGGCGGTGGCCTTCGGCATGCCGGTCCCGGCCTCCACCACGGCCAAACGCACCGGGCAACGTACGGAACCGCCGGCCGCCTGGTCGTCGGAGTCGACGGCGGGCGCGTGGCAGACCAGCACGACCACGTCGGAGCCGAAGACTCCCGACGCGGGCAAGCCGGTCCGCAGCGACATCACCTCGGGTCAGGTGCCCTGCGTGAACTGACTACTCGCCGGCGACGACCAGCGAGACGTCCACATCCTCGTCGTCGTCGAGGTCGTCGTAGCGGCCCTCCCACTCGTCGTAGAGGGGAACCTCGTCCTCACGGGTGACGATCCACGCGGCGCCGTAGCCACCGTCCTCGTCGGGCACCATCACATTTTCGACCTTGAGACCGATACCCAGGATCTCCGCCGCGCGGATCACCTCGGCCAGGTCGTCGCCTCGTACCACCGTCTGATTCGCGTACACCGTCAACATGGCGCGAATGGTAGCCGGTGGAAGGGAACGACAAAAGCCGCCGTGGTCATCGAGGCCACGGCGGCTGCGTCTTGCGAAGTACTACCAGCGAGCACCAGGCTCGCCGTCGATCAGATCTTGTTCAGAGCCAGCGCGAGCGCGGACTTCTTGTTGGCCGCCTGGTTGGCGTGGATGACGCCCTTGGACGCGGCCTTGTCGAGCTTGCGGCTCGCGAACTGCAGCTGCTCAGCAGCCTTTTCCTTGTCACCGCTGGAGGCAGCTTCACGGAAGTTGCGGATCGCGGTGCGCAGCGCGGACTTGACCGACTGGTTGCGCTTGCGCGCTTCCTCGTTGGTACGGATCCGCTTCATCTGGGACTTGATGTTGGCCACGCCTGTATCCTCTGGTTTCCTGTCGCTGGGTGGTATTCCTTGAAAGCTCGTCGGGCGCGCGCCCACGATGCAGCAGATGGTGCTGAACTACGGGTAACACCGCGCCGAAGATCGAGGTTACCAGCTCGACATCCCCCGGCGAAATCGGCCCTCCATCCGGTCGACCGGGGCGCCGACGCCGATTTCACCCGATTCAGGTGATGCAAAGAATTTACCTGTGTCACACACGACCCTGCTGCCGGGTGATGCACAGTTTTTGTCATGACCTCCACCACTGCGCCGAGTACGGCTCGATCTGCATCACCGGCGATGGTGAGAACGAACGGCCATCCGGCAGCCACCCACGCCGGATTGTTCGAGGGATACGGCCCCGGCCGCTTTGCCGACGCGTTCGACGAGATGTTCGACGCGTCGGGAAAGGTACGGGCGCCCTACAAGGGCATCCACGCCGCGATGGCCGCCAATGACGTCGATGACCTGGCCAAACGATCGGACGCGCTGGACCGCGCGTTCATCGACCAGGGCATCACCTTCTCCCTGTCGGGCCAGGAGCGCCCGTTCCCGCTGGATCTGGTGCCGCGGGTGATCGCCGCCGCGGAGTGGGCCAAGCTCGAACGCGGCATCAAACAGCGGGTCACCGCGATGGAGCTGTTCCTGGCCGACGTCTACGGCGAGCAGAACATCCTGCGTGATCAGGTGATCCCCAAGCGGCTGGTCACCTCGTGCGAGCACTTCCACCGCGAGGCCGCCGGGCTGGTCCCACCCAACGGCGTGCGCATCCACGTCTCCGGCATCGACCTGGTCCGCGACGAGAAGGGCGATTTCCGGGTGCTGGAGGACAATCTGCGCTCGCCGTCGGGGGTGTCCTATGTGATGGAGAACCGGCGCACGATGGCCCGGGTCTTCCCCGATCTGTTCTCCTCGCACCGGGTGCGCGCGGTGGGCGACTATCCGGGCCACCTGCTGCGCGCGCTGCGGGCCTCGGCGGCGCCCAACGAGGTCGACCCGACCGTCGTCGTGCTCACGCCGGGCGTGCACAACTCCGCCTACTTCGAGCATTCGCTGCTGGCCAGGCAGATGGGTGTCGAACTGGTGGAGGGTCGCGACCTGTTCTGCCGCGACAATGTCGTCTACATGCGCACGACCGCGGGGGAGCGTCAGGTGGACGTGATCTACCGGCGCATCGACGACACCTTCCTCGACCCGATGCACTTTCGCCCCGACTCCGTGCTCGGCGTCGCCGGCGTGCTCAATGCCGCCCGCGCGGGCAACGTGGTGATCTCGAGCGCGGTCGGCAACGGTGTCGGCGACGACAAGCTCATCTACACCTACGTGCCCAAGATCATCGAGTACTACCTCGGCGAGAAGCCGATCCTGCCCAATGTCGACACCTTCCGCTGCTGGCTCGACGACGAACGCGAGGAGGTGCTCGACCGGGTCGGTGAACTGGTGGTCAAACCGGTCGAGGGTTCCGGCGGGTACGGCATCGTGATCGGGCCCGACGCCTCGCCGCGCGAGTTGGAGACGATCAAGCGCAAGATCAAGGCCGACCCGCGGGGCTGGATCGCGCAGCCCGTGGTGCAGCTCTCGACGGTGCCGACCAAGATCGGCGACGATCTCGCGCCTCGCCACGTGGACCTGCGGCCGTTCGCGGTCAACGACGGGGACGACATCTGGGTGCTGCCCGGCGGTCTCACCCGGGTCGCGCTGCCGGAGGGCTCGCTGGTGGTGAACTCGAGTCAGGGTGGTGGCAGCAAGGACACCTGGGTGCTGGCCGGGCGCGCGGGATCGGTCGACCGCGAACTGGCCGGACCCGAACTGGTCAGTGAACCGCCGCAGGCGGATTCGTTCGAGCTCGGCCGCGAACTCAGCACGCCGCAGGCCAATCAGCAACAGCAGCAACAACAGCAGACACAGCGGTTGATCGGGGAATAGAGACATGCTTGCGCGAAACGCCGAATCCCTCTACTGGATCGGCCGATACGTCGAGCGCGCCGACGACACAGCGCGCATCCTGGACGTGGCAGTGCACCAACTGCTCGAAGACGCCACCGTCGACGCGGACCGCACCTCTCGCGTGCTGCTGAAGGTGCTCGGGATCGAACCGCCCGAGGGCCTTCGCCTCGACGTGTGGTCGGTCACCGATCTCGTCGCCTACAGCCACGACCACGGCGTCTCGATCAGCGACTCCATCACCAAGGCCCGCGAGAACGCCCGCGGCGCACGCGAAGTCACCTCGAGCGAGATGTGGGAGTGCCTCAATGCCACCTACAACGGCATGGCCGCGGCCGAGCGGGCGGCACGTGGCCTCGGCCCGCACGAGTTCTTCTCCTACATCAAGGGCCGGGCGGCGATGTTCACCGGATTGACCGACTCCACCCTGAGTCGCGACGACGGCTACCGCTTCCTGCTGCTGGGGCGCTCCATCGAACGCGTGGACATGATGGTGCGCCTGCTGCTCTCGCGCGCCGGCGACAAGACCTCCTCGCCCGCCTGGGTGACGGTGCTGCGCTCGGCGGGCGCGCACGACACTTACCTGCGCACCCATCGCGGCGCCCTCGACGCCGCCAGGGTCGCCGAGTTCATCCTGATCGACCGCCTGTTCCCGCGATCGGTGTTCCATACCCTGCGGGTCGCCGAGGACTGCCTGACCGAACTCGATCAGCGGCCGGGCAGCCGGGTGGGCGCGCGGCACGAGGCGCAACGAGTGCTCGGCCGCGCCCGCAGCGAACTCGAATTCCTGTCGCCGGGAGTGTTGTTGGAAGATCTGCAGAGTCGCTTGCTCGCTCTGCAGAAATCGTGCCGTGAGCTCAGTGAAGCCGTGTCACGCCAGTACTTTCACGCCGCCCCGTGGGTGGCGTGGACCGACGTGCGCAGCAAGCAGGACAGCCGCGTGCAGGTAGAGGGAGAGCTATGAGTTGGCGGATCAGGGTGGTGCACACCACCGGTTATGTCTACGACGCGCCGGTGACGCGCTCGTTCAACGAGGCCAGGCTCACCCCGCGCGCCGACAGCAGGCAGAACGTGATCCTCAATCGCGTCGAAACCGTGCCCGCCACAAGGGCTTATCGTTACACCGACTACTGGGGCACCGCGGTCACGGCTTTCGACCTGCACGCACCGCATACCGAACTCGAGGTGACCGGGTCCTCGGTGGTCGAGACCGAACCGTTCGCCGAGCCCTCCGAGGAATTGAGCTGGGACGAACTGCAGGGCGGGCGGGTGATCGACCGCTTCGACGAAATGCTCAGTCCCACCGCGTATGTGCCGCGCGATCGCAAATTGTCGACCGTGGCGCGTCAGCTCTCGCGCGGTGAGGAACCGGCCAAGGCGGTGGTGCGCGCGGCCGAGTGGGTGCACAAGGAGATGGACTACATCGCGGGCACGACGTCGGTGCACACCTCGGCGCTGCAGGCTTTCGCCGAACGTCGCGGCGTGTGCCAGGACTACGCCCACCTGACGCTGGTGTTGTTGCGCAGCATGGGAATTCCCAGCCGCTATGTGTCCGGCTACCTGCATCCGAAGCCGGGCGCGGCGATCGGCGAGACGGTGGCGGGCCAGTCGCACGCGTGGATCGAGGCGTGGACCGGGCAGTGGTGGGGGTACGACCCGACCAACAATCTCGCCGTCAACGAGCAGCACGTGTCGGTCGGCGTCGGTCGTGACTACGCCGATGTGCCGCCGTTGAAAGGCGTGTTCTCCGGCGGCGGCTCGACGGATCTGGAGGTCGTTGTGGAGGTCACCCGGCTCGCGTAGTGTCCGAGAGGCTCGTGCGGACCCCGCTCGCCGCGGGGTTGATTCCTCCCGGAGAGGTGGCGGCCGATGTCTCCCACTGCACAGGAACTCGTCGAACTCGAAGTCGTCCCGGAGCCGAAGAAGTGGGCGGCCGAGGCGCTCGGCACCTTCGTCCTCGTGGTCTGTGGCGTCGGCACGATGGTGCTGGCGGGTGATCGGGTGGGCCCGCTCGGTGTCGCCTTCGCCTTCGGACTGTCGCTGCTGTTTCTGGTCTACGCGATCGGGCCGATCTCGGGCTGCCATGTCAACCCGGCTGTCACGCTCGGGCACATGCTGCTCGGGCGGATCAGTGCGATCGGCGCGGTCGGCTATGTGATCGCCCAGGTGGTCGGCGCGTTCCTCGCCGGACTGGTGGTGTTCGCGTTGGCCAACAATCTGCCCGCCTACGATCGCCCGGTCGACGGTCTCGGCGCCAACGGCTGGGGTGCGCACAGCCCGTCGGCGGTGACCGGTCCGCTCGGTGATGTGGTGGTGCAGAACGGATACGGCCTGGCGGCCACCATCATCATCGAGGTGATGCTCACCGCGCTGCTGGTGTTCGTGGTGCTGGCCTCGACCGATCAGATCTCCGACGTGCCGCTGGCCGGGCTCTCGATCGGCGTCACACTCACGGTGATCTATCTGGTCTCGCTGCCGATCGACAACACCTCGGTGAACCCGGCGCGCAGCCTGGGCGTCGCGCCGTATCAGGACGGGGCGATGGGGCAGATATGGGCGTTCATCGTCTTCCCGCTGATCGGCGGGGCGCTGGGCGCACTGCTCTACGGCCTGATCTTCGGCCGGTCCAAGGACGTGCACTCCTAGCTGCGAACCGTCGAACCCCGATCCGGAGGTCTCCGGGTCGGGGTTCGATTGTCGTTCAGCTCCAGCTGTATTCGGCTACCAATCGGTGCGCGACCAGGTCGAAGGTCTTGCGCTCGACGATCGCGCCCTCGCGCCGGATGCCGTCCTCCGGCACGTCGAGTACCCGGTCCAACCGCACCCAGCTCGGCCTGCCGTCGTGGTCCCACGGACCGGCGCCGATGCCCACCCAGTTGCGGTCGTGGGCGCGGTCGGCCTTCGACGACAGCATCAGTCCGAGCAGGGTCTTGCGATCGCGCCCGACCACCAGCACCGGCCGGTCCTTGCCATTGGTCGGGTCTTCCTCGAACGGCACCCAGGTCCACACGATCTCCCCGGGGTCGGCGCGCCCGTCGAGCTGCGGGCAGTAGACGATCTGGCGGGCGCGATGCGCGGTCGGCACGGGGGTCGAGGCCGTCGGGCGCACCGCGACGGCGGGTCCCGGCTTGGCCGCCAGTGCGTCCACCAGCTTCTCGAGCAGTCGTGGCCCCTGCTTGCGCACGATTTTGGGCCCCTGCTCCTTGGCGATGACGCCGAGCTGCTTGCCGAGACTGTTCCAACTGCTGGCCATCTGTGAAATATAACGCCGACTCGCACTTCGGTGCACCGGTGACAGGGCCCGGGCTCGCAGGAATGACGCGGTCGGGTGCACCGGTGCGAGTGGAGTAGCTGGGCGAAATGTGTCGTCTACTTGCGGTCGGGTGCACCGGTGCGAGTGGAGTAGCTGGGCGCATGGGACGATGGGCGCAGTTCGCCTATACCCCGCGAGGAGTGGAGTGGCTTCCAGTTTTGCCGATACGACGTTCACCGATCCGTCCCGGATCCGGAACTTCTGCATCATCGCCCACATCGACCATGGCAAGTCGACCCTGGCCGATCGGATGTTGCAGCTGACCGGTGTGGTCGAGGAGCGGGCCATGCGTGCCCAGTACCTGGACCGGATGGACATCGAGCGTGAGCGCGGCATCACGATCAAGGCGCAGAACGTGCGGTTGCCGTGGCAGGTCGACGGCACCGACTACGTCCTGCACCTGATCGACACCCCGGGCCACGTCGACTTCACCTACGAGGTCTCCCGCGCGCTCGAGGCCTGTGAGGGAGCGATCCTGCTGGTCGACGCCGCCCAGGGCATCGAGGCGCAGACACTGGCGAACCTGTATCTGGCGCTGGAGAAGGATCTCACGATCATTCCCGTGCTGAACAAGATCGACCTGCCCGCCGCGGATCCCGATCGCTACGCCGCCGAGCTGGCCCACATCGTCGGCTGCGACCCCGGCGATGTGCTGCGGGTCTCGGGCAAGACCGGCGTCGGCGTGACCGAACTGCTGGACAAGGTGATCGAGGCCGTCCCCGCCCCCGTGGGCGACGCCGACGCACCGGCCCGCGCGATGATCTTCGACTCGGTCTATGACACCTACCGTGGCGTGGTCACCTACATCCGCGTGGTCGACGGCAAGATCTCGCCGCGCGAGAAGATCAAGATGATGTCGACCGGCGCCACCCACGAGCTGCTGGAAGTCGGCATCGTCTCGCCCGAACCCAAGGCCACCCAGGGTCTGGGCGTCGGCGAGGTCGGCTATCTGATCACCGGCGTGAAGGACGTGCGCCAGTCGAAGGTCGGCGATACCGTCACCAGCGCCCGCAACGGCGCCACCGAAGCGCTCACCGGCTACCGCGAGCCGCGACCGATGGTCTACTCGGGTCTGTACCCGGTCGACGGCTCCGACTATCCGGATCTGCGTGACGCGCTGGACAAGCTGCAGCTCAACGATGCCGCGCTCACCTATGAGCCGGAGACCTCGGTGGCGCTGGGCTTCGGCTTCCGCTGTGGCTTCCTCGGGCTGCTGCACATGGAGATCACCCGCGAGCGGTTGCAGCGCGAGTTCGGTCTCGAACTCATCTCCACCGCGCCCAACGTGGTGTACCGGGTGGAGATGGAGGACGGCAGCGAACACGTCGTCACCAATCCGTCGTACTGGCCGGAGGGCAAGTCGCGGCACGTGTACGAACCCATCGTGAAGTGCACCGTCATCTCGCCGAGTGAGTTCATCGGCTCGATCATGGAGCTGTGCCAGCAGCGTCGCGGCGAGCTGGGCGGTATGGACTACCTGTCCGAGACCCGCGTCGAGCTGCGCTACACCATGCCGATGGCCGAGATCATCTTCGACTTCTTCGACCTGCTGAAGTCGCGCACCCGCGGCTACGCCAGCCTCGATTACGAAGAGGCGGGCGAGCAGGAAGCCGATCTGGTGAAGGTCGACATCCTGCTGCAGGGTGAGGCCGTCGACGCGTTCAGCGCGATCGTGCACCGCGACGCGGCGCAGGGCTACGGGCACAAGATGACGACCAAGCTGCGCGAGTTGATCCCGCGTCAGCAGTTCGAGGTGCCGATCCAGGCCGCGATCGGCGCGAAGATCATTGCCCGCGAGAACATCCGGGCGATCCGCAAGGACGTGCTGGCCAAGTGCTACGGCGGCGATATCAGCCGTAAGCGCAAGCTCCTCGAGAAGCAGAAGGAGGGCAAGAAGCGCATGAAGACCATCGGTCGCGTGGAGGTCCCCCAGGAAGCTTTCGTGGCGGCGCTGTCCTCGGATTCGGACAAGCCCAAGAAGTAGGCGAGTTCCAGAACCACGCTCAGGCGCCGGTGTTCACCGGCGCCTGAGCTATTTCCACCCGCAGACGGACACCGCCCAGCGGGCTGTCGACGAGTTCGGCGGTGCCGGAATGCAATTCGGCCTGCTGGCGAACCAGCGCGAGGCCGAGTCCGGAGCCGGGGGAGCCGGGACGTTTGGCGAAGCGGTCGAAAGCGGTGGGGGACAGGTGCTCCGGAATGCCCGTGCCGTTGTCGTCGATGGTGATCTCGGCGCCGGTGCCGGTGGCCCGTGCGGCGACGGTGACTTCGGTGGCGTGCCCGTGCAGGACCGCGTTGGCGACCGCATTGGTCACGATCAGCATGATCCCGCCGGGCAACCCGTGTACCGGGACCGGATCGCAGGCGGTGAGTGAGATGTCGACGCCGGGATTCGCGCGGCGTGCGTTCTGCACCGCGCGATCGAGGGTCTCGCACAGCTCGAACGGTTCGAACGCGCCGTGATCGGTGAGCTCGCCGACGGCGAGACGTTCGAGATCGGTGAGGGTGCGCTCGATCTGGCCCTCGGCGGCCAGCACATCGGCGAGGACGGCGCCGCGCTGGTCGGCGGGCAATTCGGTGCCGGACAGCACCTGCAGGTCGGTGCGCATGGCGGTGAGCGGAGTGCGGAGTTCGTGGGCGCACACGGCAGCGAAGTCGCGGGCACCGGCCAGTGCCCGGCGGGTCTCGCCGTGCGCGGTCTCGAGGCGCGCCAGCATCCGGTTGATCGCGTCGGAGAGTTCCTCGGCCTCCTTGGCGCCGCGTCCCGAGAGCGGCGGCAACTCGTCGAGGGTGTCGATCTCGTGGGTGGCGGTGGCGAGCCTGCGCAACGGGCGGGCGGCGAATCCGGCCAGCACCCACCCCAATACGGCGGCGACGATCACCCCGGCCACCCCGATGCCGAGGCCGATCAGCTGGCTGCGGGTGATGGCGGCGTCGACGAGTTCGCGATCGGGATCGAGCCGGACCAGCATCCCCGGGACGCCCTGGACCTGGGCGAGCGCGTCATCGGGTGGGGTACCGGGGACCACGATGGTGCGCTCACGCGGTATCCCGGTGGTGGGCAACGGAACCGGGGTCCAGGGTGGCTGCAGTTCGGGTGGCTGCGCGGGCGCACCGTCGTAGCGCTGCGCGATCTGCACCCGCATGCTGGACACGGTCTGATCGAGCTGGCTCGTGCCCGCTACTTTCAGCAGCGCGGCATAGGTCAGTCCGAGGGTGACCGCGACCAGCGCGGCCACCGCCGCCGACACCACCGCGACCCGGACCCGCAGCGACCACGAGGCCTTCACGGCTGATCCCGCAGCACGAACCC
Organism: Nocardia sp. NPDC060249; assembly: GCF_042728755.1. Taxonomy (NCBI): domain Bacteria; kingdom Bacillati; phylum Actinomycetota; class Actinomycetes; order Mycobacteriales; family Nocardiaceae; genus Nocardia; species Nocardia sp. NPDC060249. The sequence goes on along the minus strand of NZ_JBHXAQ010000009.1, from coordinate 147,323 downwards.
GACCCCGCGCACGGTGTGCACCACCCGCGCGACACCGTCGGCCTCCAGCTTGCGCCGCAGATACGAGACGAACACATCGACCACATTGGTGTCGGTGCTGAAGTCGTAACCCCAGACGGTCGACAGGATCTGCTCGCGCCCGAGCACGATCCCGGCATTGCGGGCCAGCATCGCGAGCAGCTCGAACTCCCGTTTGGTGAGGTCGACCGGCGCAGGCCCCGCGTGCACCCGATGCCCGGTCAGATCGATCACCACCTCGCCGACCTGGATCGTGTTGGCCGGCGAGGCGGCGGCGACCGGTCTGCGTCGCAACAGCGCGTGCAGCCGAGCGACCAGCTCGCCCAGATCGAACGGCTTGGTCAGGTAGTCGTCGGCACCACGCTCGAGCGCGGCGATCCGGTCGGTGACCGCGCTGCGCGCGCTGAGTACACAGATGGGGATGTCGTTGCCCATCGCGCGCAGGGCGGTGACCACCCCCACGCCGTCGAGCTCGGGCATGTTCACGTCGAGCACCATGGCGTCGGGCGCGGCGGTTCCCACCAGGGAGAGTGCGCGGGCGCCGTCGGGCGCGGTGATCACCTCGAAGCCCGAGAGCTCCAGGCCGCGCCGCAGCGACGCGAGCACGCGGACCTCGTCGTCGACGACCAAGATCTGCTGTCCCGTCATGCACTCACCCTAGTGTTTTCCGCTGTTCGCGCTGGTCAGAACGGTCGTGCGGGCTGAGCGTCGGCAGAACCGGTTTCCGGCGCCGGGACGGCTTCGGCGAAGCCGCCGGGCGCGGGGACGATGGTCCGCTCACCATCGGCGTGGATCCGCTGACATTCCACAGGTCCGTCCACCGACGGTGCGGGGGTCCCCGGCGCGGTGCGCTCGATGTGGATCCGGCCGGGCCCACCGGGAACAGCGCGTTCGACATGGACTCCGGGCTCGGCGGGCAACGGAGGCAATCCGGGAACGTCCCCACCGCCCGGCGCGGTGCAGATGATCGTGGTTGCCCGGCCGTCGTCGGGGCGCTGGCCCGGATCGGCGGACGCGACGCCCGTCACCGTGGCGGTGATCACGGCGGCACCGCCGAGTAGTGCGGCGGCCTTGACGCGGTGACGGGGGGAGAGTGCGGTCATGATCAGGCTCCTGACTGTGCGTTTCACCGACCTTCTCGGTCGACCGCACCGACGCTAGGACGCCGACCTTCATGCTCCGTTGAGCAATCGTTAGAGTTCTCTGGGGATCGTGCGCGCCCCTGCTTCCCCGGGCTCGCCGAAAGATGTTGCTCGCCATAAGGTGAGCGGGTACCAACCGGCCTGCACGAAATGACAGGCCGATGTCCGGGAAATAGTGTTGGATGGGCCTCACTTCGCCGCTGTTTGTGGTGGGGAACCACAGCGATGCGAGTGTTGGAGCTTTGATGACGGGTGATCTGCCTTTCGATGACGGTGCCGCGCGCGCAGAAGGGCCGGAGGGGTCGGACACGGCCTACCGGATCGCCAACGGCGTGGCCCGGGTGGCCAGGGCCGGCGCCTATGTCACCGGTGGCGCGCTGGTCGCGGCCAACGGGACCACGCGCGAGCCGGGTACCAGCAATGCCGACAGCCGGTACGCGGGCTGGTCGCAGCAGACCGGCAGCACCGACCCGAGCCCGGACGCACCGAGCCCGATCGTGACCTTCCCCGACTTGGCCGTCGAGCCCCCGCCTGCCCCTGTGGTGCCGCACACACCGCACTTCGCGCCGCCGAAGCCTGACGTCTCGCTGGTCGCGGCGACGGACGAATCCGCCCGGCGCCCTGAGATTCCCGGCTCCGACGGTGATCGTGAATTCCGGATCCCCGGCAGCGACGAGCCGTCCAGCGGCATCGGCATCCCGGGCTACGGGCACACGCCGGCCGGACCGGGATACCACGACACCCCGAACCCACTACCCGGCACCACCCCGGACCCCGGCTTCGACCTGCCCGGTTTCGAAGGTCTGCCAGGTCATGGCGATCTTCCCGGTTTCGACCTGCCCGGCGTCGGCAACTGTCTGCCCGGTTTCGACGGTCTGCCGGGCGGTGGCATCGGCATTCCGGGCTACGACGGTCTGCCCGGCAACGGGTTCGGCATCCCCGGCTACGACAGCGTCGGTTTGCCCGGTGGCGATTCGGCCGGTGCCAACGCCGGCGGCATATTCGACGGGATCGGCAACCTCGACGGCGCGTTCGACGGTATCGGTGGCATGTTCGACGGCGTCGGCGCGATGGTGACCACCGACTGGCAGGTCGACGTCCACGTCGGGCTCGACGGCGTGTGGGCCACCTCGCAGATGAAGGTCGACGTGCAGGTCGGTCAGGTCGGCGATCAGCTCGACGACTACGGCCAGTGGCTCGGTGACGGGCTGAAGGTTCCCGGCGACCCGGCAGGCGCCACACCGGCCGGGTCCGGCCTCGGCACCTCCTCGTCCGGCGGAACCGGTCTGGGCAACTCGTCGTCGGGCGCTCCCGGACTGCCCGGTTCGTCCTCGTCGGGCGTCGCCCTGCCCGGCACCGCTGCGCCCGCCCCGGCGCTCGCGGCCCCCGCCCCCGCCATCGCGGCCCCCACGCCTGCGCCGGCGACACCGTTCGCCGCGGCTCCCGCGCACGCTCCGGCCCCGATCGCCCCCGTGCCCGCGCCGGTCGCCCCCGTCGCGCCCGCGCCGGTCGCGGTCAACCCCGTGATCAGCACGCCGTTGCAGACCACCATCCAGCCCGACGTGGCCACCACCCCGATCGCGAATGTGTTCGGCCACCAAGCCGTTTCGCCGCTGACCGCGCCCGCGGCCTCGGTGCCCGCGCTGTTCACCCCGGCTACCCCGACGAAACCCGTTGTGCTGCCCGAAGTCTCCGGTGGCAGCCAGACCCCGACGACCGTGCCGGTGACGGTTCCCTCCAAGGTCCCCACGGTCGAACTCGACACCCCGACGACGGTGAAGGTGCCCACGGTCACGGCCCCGACCACGCCCGACGTCACCAAGGTGCCGATCACCGTGCCGTCGACCGGCCACACCGGCTCGACCGGACCGACCAAGCCGACCACTCCCGACGACGACTTCACCACCAAGCCGGGGACCAGCACCGGCGGCGTGACGACCCCCTCGACCGGTGGGAGCACGCCGACCGTCGATGTGCCCAGCCAGACCACCCCGCACCCGAGCGCGTCGGTGCCCACCCAGCAGCCGACGGCGCCGACGAAGCAGCCGACCATCGATCCGCCCACCAAGCAGCCGACCGTCGACATCGACCCGCCGACGATCGTCACCCCGCCGCCGGTCACCGTGCAGCCGACCGTCGTGCCGGTAAAACCCCCGGTCATCGAGACCAAGCCGATCGCCGCCGAGTTCGACCAGCACGACAGCGGCTACCATGGCGTTTCGGCCGGATTGTTCGATACGGGCATGGGTGGCGGCGATGTGCTCGCTGCCGCGTTTCCCATCGAGCACCATGGGTATGACTTCGTGGTCTGACACGACGATTTCGGCCGTGTCGACGTGACGAGAGTGAGGAACAGGTGTCTGCCGCAGCCGGACTGCAGACCGCGACGGTGAAGCATCCGGATGTGATGGCTCCCGTTGTCGCGCTGGTCGACGAACTGCGGGAACTGGTCCGCTCGGGCGGACGCAACGACCTCGATGCCCGTCTCGGCATGGTGCGGGCCAGGCTCAGCGATCCGCGGGTCCGGATCGTCGTCGTCGGTGAACCGCAGGCGGGGATGAGCACGCTGGTCAACAGCATGGTCGGGTCGCCGGTCAGTGCCACCGAGGGCAAGCCGAGTGTTCCGGTGATCGTCGAATACGGCCAGGCGCCGAAGGCGACGCTGGTGAAATCGGCGCCGGGTGGCCGGGTCGAACGGGTGCCCGTCGACCCGCTGAATCCACTTCCCGCCCTGACCGCGCTCGGTGTGTTGCGCGCCGAGTTCGCCGAGCCGAGTGGGCTGCTGGCCGACGGTCTCGTCGTGATGGACGCGCCCGGTTCGACCGCGCACGAGACGGCCGCCTGGTCGATGATCGCCGCCGCCGATGTCGTCCTCTACGCCGCCGACTCCGCCGCCGAGCTCACCGAGGCGCAGCTGGACTACCTGCGCCGGGTCGAGCGGGTGTGCCCGTCGGTGGTCTGCGTGCTCACCAAGATCGACCGCAACCCGCACTGGTCGCTCACCCAGCGGCGCAATCGCGCGCTGCTCGACGGTGCCGGGCTGAACTTCGCGGTGGCTCCCGTCTCCGGTCTGCTGCATCGAGAGGCCGCCGAGCGCGGCGACCAGCAGCGCGACGCCGAGTCGGGCGTGCCCCAGCTCATCGATCACCTGCGGGAATATGTTGTCGCCCAGGCCGATTCGGTGGCCGTGGCGGCCGCGGTGCGCGATATCGCGCTGATCACCGACCAGCTCACCGTCACCCTGCGGGCCGAGTCGGACACGCTGCGCGACCCGCGCAGGCGCGCCGAGATCACCCAGCGCCTGGCCGCCGCGCGCACCACCGCCGATCAGCTGCGACAGCGCACCGCCACCTGGCAGGTCACCCTCGTCGACGGCAGCTCCGAGCTCAGCGCCGACATCGAACACGATCTGCGCCATCGGTTACGCACGCTGGTCCGCGAGGCCGAGGCCGAGATCACCCGCACCGACCCCGCCCGCAAGTGGTCCGATTTCGCCTCCGAACTGGACGCGCGGATCTGTGAGGCGGTCGAGGAGAACTTCGTGATGGCGCACTATCGCGCCGTCGAACTCACCGAGCAGGTGGCCTCGAAATTCCCGCCCGACAACCGGACTCCGCCGCTGCCCGAACTGCGGCTGACCAATCCCGGCGAGGTGCTCGAGCCGGTGCAGCCGCTGGAACCCCTCGAAAGTGCCAAAGCGGGTGTGGGACAGCAGTTGCTCACCGCGCTGCGTGGCTCCTACGGCGGCATCCTGATGGTCGGTCTGGCCACCAGCCTGTTCTTCGGTATGGCGCTGGTCAACTGGTACTCGGCGGGCGCGGGCGTACTGCTCGGTGTGAACGCCGTGTGGGACGAACGCCGTACCCGCAAGCAGCGCAGACAAGCCGAGGCGAAGGTGGCGGTGGCACGGCTGGCCGACGACGTGATCTTCCAGGTGGGCAAGGAATCGCGCAACCGCCTGCGCTCCCTGCAGCGCGTGCTGCGCGACCACTACACCGAGATCGCCGCCGAAGTGGGCCGCACGGCCGACGAGGCCCTGCGCGCCGCCGAGGAAACGGGCCTGCGCTACGGCGACCACCGGGAACTGCGTATCACCGAGATAGACGCGGGCCTGCGGACGGTGGCGGGCCTTCGAGACCGCGCCGAACGCCTCGTCTACTGAGCAGACGCCGGTGGGCAGAAGCGCCCTTGTCCGGCCCCGGGCGACGGCTTCGGCCACCCGCGCTCATGATCGCTGCGAAGGTGCGTGCGCGGGCTGGAACTGACCCGCGTTGCGCTGGTCCTCGGCCCGGATCACGTGGGTCACGGCGTTGATCAGCGCCAAGTGGGTGAAGGCCTGCGGGAAGTTGCCCAGATGGCGCCCGGTGCGTGAGTCGATCTCCTCGGCGTAGAGGCGCAGCGGGCTGGCCATTCCGAGCAGCCGCTCACACAGATTGGTGGCCCGTTCGAGTTCGCCGATCTCCACCAGAGCCGAGACCAGCCAGAACGAGCAGATCGTGAAGGTGCCCTCCTCGCCTTCCAAGCCGTCGTCGGTGGTCTCGGTGCGGTAGCGCAGCACCAGTCCGTTGACGGTGAGATGTTCGGCGATGGCGAGCACCGTGGCGCGAATACGCGGATCCTCGGGCGGCAGGAAACGGGTCAGCACCACCAGTAGCAGCGAGGCATCGAGCGTGTCGCCGCCATAGGTCTGGGTGAAGACGCCCTCCGGGCTGACACCGAATTCGAGGACGTCGTCGCGAATCTCCTCGGCGACCTCGAACCACTCGGCCGCACGCTCGTGCTGGCCGTGCAACTCCGCCAGCCGGGCACCGCGATCCAGCGCCACCCAGCACATCACCTTCGACGAGGTGAAGTCCTGCGGTTCGCCGCGAACCTCCCAGATCCCGCGATCGGGTTTGCGCCAGTTCGCGATCGCCGCGTGCACGGTGCGTTCGAGCAGCGGCCACAGCGATTCCGGCACCTGCCCGCGCGATTTCACGTGCAGGTACACCGCGTCGAGCATGGTGCCCCAGATGTCGTGCTGGTCCTGGTCGTAGGCGGCGTTGCCGACGCGGACCGGGCGCGCGCCGTCGTAGCCGGACAGATTCGGCAGCTCGTACTCGGTGATGTGGCGTTCGCCGCCGATTCCGTAGAGCACCTGCAGGGGGAGCGCGTCCCCGTTCTCGCCGGTGGTGACGTCGTCGAGGAAGGCGAAGAAGTCGTTGGCCTCGCGGTCGAGTCCGAGGGTGTACAGGCCCCACAGCGCGAAACTCGCGTCCCGCACCCAGGTGTAGCGGTAGTCCCAGTTACGTTCTCCACCAGGGGTTTCCGGAAGCGAGGTGGTCGAGGCGGCGAGCAGCGCACCGGTCGGCGCGTAGGTGAGCCCCTTCAGCGTGAGCGCGCTGCGCTGCAGATAGCTCCGCCACGGATGATCGGGGAAGTCGCCCTGGGTGATCCAGCGCCGCCAGCATTCGGCGGTCGCCCACATCTTCTGGGCCGCGTCGTCGAAGGTGGTGGGCGCGGGCAGTTCCGACCAGGTCAGCGCGACGAACACCTGGTCGCCTTCGGCCATCCTGGTGCGGGCCCGCGCCTCCCTGCCCTCCAGGCCGAGCCGTAGGTCGGTGGTGAGAACCAGCGACGGCCCGGCCTCGGGATCGCTCGACGCCCGCGCGGTCGCCTGCTCGTAGACCTTGCCGGTGTACTCCCATTTCGCCCCGCCCTGGTGGTAGTCGAAGGAGGGCTGGCAACTCATTTCCAGTTCGACCGTGCCGCTCACACACTTGACCGTGCGCAGCAGCATGTGTTCGGCATCCCAATCCATCGGGGTCCGCCGGTGCGTCTTGGACCGGGCGATGTTGTTGTGCCACGGGCCCAGCACCAGCGCGTCGCGCACGATCAGCCAACCGGTTTCGGTCTGCCAGGTGGTTTCCAGGATCATCCCGCCGGGCAGATACCGCCGCGCCGCGGGCACGTTCTTGCCGTAGGGGCCGATCCGGAAGTGCCCGGCGCTGCGGTCGAGGATCGCGCCGAAAACGCTGGGGGAGTCGGGGCGTGGCACACACATCCACTCCACCGAACCACTGCTGGCGATCAGGCAGTTGGTCTCACAGTCGGACAGGAAGGCGTAGTCGTCGATCGGGGGAAACGCGCCGCGACGGCCGCTGGAGGAGACCGGACTCAGAATCGGCAGGCTGTCAGCGCTGGAAGACTCCATACCCCATCATCACGGCGGTGCGGGCGCGCGTCCACCGCTGCGGGCGGCGATCTCGGCGGATCGGCCGGTCGCGGCCGGGAATTCGCCCGCGCCCATGCGGACGGCGAGGGTGCCCACGGAGACCGACTAGGCTGGACGGCGTGCAACGCATCGCAGGTTGGTGGGACGGCTTCGAACTCTGGGTAGCCGGGCTGCCCTTCATTCCGCAGTTTCTCGTGGTGCTGGTCGGCATGGTCCCGATCAGCTTCGCCATCGCCTTCCTGCTCGACCGGAGCCTGCGCATGGCGTTCCGCGTGCTGCGCCGCGACGATCGCGCCGAACCGCCGATGCCGGTCGCTCTCGCCGAACGCCCGACCGTCGGCAGCGGTGCCCGCTGATGCCACGTTCTCGCGTTCAGCTCGCGCTCATCGCCCTGCTGGTCCTGGTCGTCATCGCGTGGTTCTTCACGCGGTAGCCGGCGCGAGCATCAGCCCGCGCCGACCCAGCCGCTAGTTCTTGCGCCAGTCGTCGAAACGTTTGCCCAGGTCCGATACCGTGCGGCCGACTTCCTGACCCACCGTGTTCACCGCCGAGCCCACGTCGCGGCCCAGGTCACGCACCGTACGGACCAGCAGGTCCTCGGACTGGTCGAACGACTCGCGGTAGTGGCGGGTCGCCTCCTTGACCTCGTCGCTGATGCGCGCGTTCTTGTCCTGCTCGCGACGCGGGTAGCTGCCGCCGAGCACCCGCTCGTACTCGCCGGACTGGATCCAGCGGCGCAACTCGGCCGCCCGCAGCACCGAGAACGGGTGCGACTGCAGCTCCAGGTTGAGCAGCTTGAGCACGCCGTCGCGCAGGTCACCCGAGCGCAGGTAATCGTCGGCCTGGTCGAGGAACGCGCCGTGGTTCATCTCGTGCAGCCACGCGCCACCCGCGGTCTTCATGTGCACGCGCACCGACGCCTCCACGTCCTGGCAGCACAGCAGCCCCGCCCGGTCGCCGGACAGCTCCGACTTGCGGCTCCACTCCATCAGCGCCGCCACGATCGCCCGCAGTGCCCAGCCGCCGACCGGCATCCAGCCGACCGAGGCCGACAGCCGCATCAGGTGCATGAGCATCGTGCGATACACCGCGTGCCCGGACAGCGCGTGACCGAGTTCATGGCCGACCACGAACCGCAGTTCCTCGGTGTCCATCAGTTCGAGCAGGCCGGTGGTGAGCACGATGAACGGCTTGTCCATCCCGATGGTGAACGCGTTCACCGACGGATCCTGGAGCACGAACATCTCCGGCGTGGACTGCGCGTCGAGTACGCCGACGCAGTCCGCGCGCAACTGGTGCAGCGTGCGGAACTGCCGATCGTCGACCCGCACGGCGGTCGCCAGATACAGCAACCGGTGCTGACGCTCCCGCAACAATCCCGACAGCGCCCGCAGCACCGTGTCGAAGCCGCTCAGTGAGCGCAGTGCCACGAGCGCGGTGCGGTCGGCCGGGTGTTCCCAAGCGCGCGTGCTGATCTCCGGCAAACGCGTGCGAACCCGGTCTGGAGCCATGGTCATAGGATGAAATCCCCCCTGGTTAGAGAACTCTCGTCGATTGCGATCATCATGGCGCAATCTGCTACAGTCTGCCTGTGTCGTCGAGTGTCGCCCCGCAGATCCGCCATGAGTTGGCGTTGATCGCTGTCGGCAACCTCGCGGTCGCGGACATCCTCTGTCGATGATCGGCCACCGGACTCGTCTGCGCGTTCTTGCCCAGTAGACTGGCGCGCGCTTTCCTTCGCAGTCGTAGTCCGTAACTCCGGGGGCCATCGGGCCCGAGTCGCGCCAACTGTCGTATATCCACGTACGGCAGGTCTACCGATCGACACGATCTTCCCTGCCGCCACGAAAGTCGTTGCGCCGCAGGTCCTTTCCCGAAAGGTTCACCCCGATGTCTCGCAACACCTGGATCGGCTCGCGCCGCCGCGCCGCCGCCATCGCTGTCACTGCTGTCGCCGCGGTCGCGCTGACCGCCTGCGGCGGTGGCGCCAGCGACTCGACCGACGGCGGCGCTACCGTGGCCGACGGCAGCGGGGGCACCCTCAACCTCTACGCCTACGCGGTCCCGAAGCCGGGCTTCGACAAGGTCGTGCCCGAGTTCAACAAGACCGACGCGGGCAAGGGTGTGCAGGTCCAGGCCTCGTACGGCGCCTCGGGCGATCAGTCGCGCAAGGTCAAGGACGGCGCCGAGGCCGACGTCGTGAACTTCTCCGTCGAACCCGACATCACCCGACTGGTCGACGCCGGTCTGGTCGAATCCACCTGGAACGCCGACGCCACCAAGGGCATCCCCTTCGGCTCGGTCGTCACCCTGGTGGTGCGCAAGGGCAACCCCAAGGGCATCAAGGACTGGGACGACCTGCTGAAGCCGGGCGTCGAGGTCGTCACCCCGAACCCGTTCAGCTCGGGCTCGGCCAAGTGGAACCTGCTCGCGCCCTACGCCGCCAAGAGCGACGGCGGCAAGAACCAGCAGGCCGGTCTGGACTACCTGTCGCAGCTGGTCTCGCCCGAGCACGTGAAGGTGCAGCCCAAGTCGGGCCGTGAAGCCACCGAGACCTTCCTGCAGGGCACCGGCGACGTGCTGCTGAGCTACGAGAACGAGGCCATCTTCGCCGAGCGCAACGGCGACCCGATCGAGCACATCAACCCGCCGGTCACCTTCAAGATCGAGAACCCGGTCGCGGTGCTGAAGAACTCCAAGAACCTGGCCAAGGCCACCGCGTTCCGCGACTTCCTCTTCACCGCCGAGGGCCAGAAGGCGTGGGCACAGGCCGGCTTCCGTCCGGTCGATCCGAAGGTCGCCGCCGAGTTCGCCAAGGACTTCCCGACCCCGGCCAAGCTGTGGACCATCGATGACCTCGGTGGCTGGAAGGCCGTCGACAAGGATCTGTTCGCGCAGGGCACCGGCAAGGTCGCCGTCATCTACGACAAGGCCACCAAGTAGGCCGTGACCCGGCTCACACGCGATACTGGACAACTGTGACTGACAGCAGTGGGCCCGCCGGGACCGGGGACAGCTCCGATCCCGGCGGCGCCGTGAAACTGGACAAGAAGCCGCCGACCTCGCGCGGACCTCGCTGGGCCTGGCTGCGCGTCACCGGGTCGGTGGGTCCGTTCGGCATCGGCGTCGCCGTGCTGTGGCTCAGCATCATCGTGCTGCTGCCGCTGGCGGCGCTCACCGTGAGCTCCTTCGAGGACGGCTGGTCGGGCTTCTGGGACGCGGTCACCGCGCCCGCGGCGCTCGACTCGCTGCGCATCACGGTCGGCGTCTCGGTGATCGTCGCCGTGATCAATGTCGTGATGGGCACCCTCATCGCCTGGGTGCTGGTGCGTGACGAGTTCCCCGGCAAGGGCATCGTCAACGCGCTGATCGATCTGCCGTTCGCGCTGCCGACGATCGTGGCCTCGATCGTGCTGCTCTCGCTCTACGGCCCGAACAGTCCGATCGATGTCCACCTCAATGCCAGTCAGCCCGGCCTGATCGTCGCGCTGGCCTTCGTCACCCTGCCGTTCGTGGTGCGTTCGGTGCAGCCGGTGCTGATCGAGGTCGACAAGGAAGTGGAGCAGGCGTCGCTGTCGCTGGGCGCGAGCAACTGGGTCACCTTCCGCCGCATCGTGCTGCCCACGCTGGCCCCGGCGATCATCTCCGGCGGCGGACTCGCCTTCGCCAGGGCGATCGGTGAGTACGGCTCGGTGGTGCTGATCGGTGGCAACATCCCGCGCGAGACCCAGATGACCTCGCAGTACATCCAGCAGCAGATCGAGGTCGACCGGCCGATCAACGCGGCCGCGGTGTCGGTGGTACTACTGGCGATCTCGTTCGTCAGCCTGCTCGTGCTGCGGATCCTCGCCGAACGCACCTCGCGCAAGGAAGAGGCGGCTCGATGAAACTGTCCGCGTTCACCAGGATCTCACTGCGCACGGTCGCGCTGGGTTACCTGCTGATCCTGCTGGTGCTGCCGCTGGTGATCATCCTGCTGCGCACGTTCGAACGGGGGATCGGCGCGTTCATCGACTCGATCACCACGCCCGCGGCCATCTCGGCTTTCCAGCTGTCGATGATCATCGTGCTCATCGTGGTGCCGCTGAACGTGGTCTTCGGTGTGGTGACGGCGCTGGCGCTGGTCCGCAGCAAGTTCCCCGGCCGCAGCCTGATGCAGGGCATCGTCGACCTGCCGTTCGCGGTGTCGCCGGTCGTCGTCGGTGTGTCGCTGATCCTGCTGTGGGGTGCGGGTGGCTGGTTCGGCGGGCTGGAATCACTCGGCTTCAAGGTGATCTTCAGCCTGCCCGGCATGGTGATCGCGACCATCTTCGTCACACTGCCGTTCGTGGTGCGCGAGGTGGAGCCGGTGCTGCACGAGATCGGTGACGATCAGGAGCAGGCCGCGGCCACCCTCGGCGCATCGCGCTGGCAGACCTTCTGGCGTATCACTCTGCCCGCCATCCGCTGGGGCCTGACCTACGGCGTCGTGCTCACCGTGGCCCGCGCGCTGGGCGAATTCGGCGCGGTGATCATGGTCTCCACGGCGCTGCCCGGCAGATCCCAGACGCTCACCCTGCTGGTGCACGGCCGTTATATCAACGACCACAACACCTTCGGCGCCTACAGCGCGGCCACCCTGCTGATGGGTATGGCGCTGATCGTCCTTCTCCTGATGACTCTCCTCGAACGCAAGCGGGGCACCGAATGATCACCGTGACCAACGCGCGCAAGAACTACGGTTCCTTCGCCGCCCTTGACGATGTCAGCATCGATATTCCCGCAGGCCAGCTCACCGCCCTGCTCGGCCCGTCGGGCTCGGGCAAGTCGACGCTGCTGCGCTCGATCGCCGGCCTCGAATCCCTCGACTCGGGCGTGGTGGTGATCGCGGGCAACGACGTCACCCACGTGGCGCCGCAGAAGCGCGATATCGGCTTCGTGTTCCAGCACTACGCCGCGTTCAAGCACATGACCGTGCGCGACAACGTCGCCTTCGGCTTGACCATCCGCAAGCGGCCGAAGAAGGAGATCGACAAGCGCGTCGACGAGCTGCTCGGCATCGTCGGCCTCGACGGTTTCCAGCACCGGTACCCGGCGCAGCTGTCCGGCGGTCAGCGCCAGCGCATGGCACTGGCCCGGGCACTGGCCGTCGACCCGCAGGTGCTGCTGCTGGACGAGCCGTTCGGCGCGCTCGACGCCAAGGTGCGCACCGATCTGCGGCAGTGGCTGCGCAGGTTGCACGACGAGGTCCACGTGACCACCGTCCTGGTCACCCACGACCAGGAGGAAGCCCTGGATGTGGCCGACCGGATCGCGGTGATGAACAAGGGCCGCATCGAGCAGGTCGGTTCGCCCGAGGAGGTCTACGACCGGCCCGCCAACGAGTTCGTGATGTCGTTCCTCGGCGCGGTCGCCCGGCTCAACGGCCACCTGGTCCGCCCGCACGACATCCGCGTCGGGCGCGATCCGAGCATGGCGATGGCCGAACACGAGGGCACCGCCGAATCGGCGGGCGTCACCAGGGCCACGGTCGAGCGGATCGTGCGTCTCGGTTTCGAGGTGCGTCTGGAACTGCGCAATGCCGCGACCGGCGACCAGTTCGCCGCCCAGGTCACCCGCGGTGATGCCGCGGCGCTGCACCTGACCGAGGGCGAGACGGTGTACGCCCGCGCCACCCGGATCCCGGACCTTCCGCTGTCCTGATCCACCCAGCAACGACCGGGGCCCCGCGACACCTGTCGCGGGGCCCCGGTCGTTGTCGAGGTGTTCGCCGGGGGGACGCGAGCGGTCCGGCGGGCGTGAACGGCGCAGGGTAACCGGTACCGGCGGTTCGCAGGCCGGTTCGACGCGCTCGCCAGGACAACTATTTTTCGTGTCTCCGCGCGGACCCTCGAAGACTGTGCATGACGCAGTGTCACAGGTAGAAGCATTTTTACTGGCGAGTAGCTTCCTCAGCAGGGCTTTCGCCACGCCGGACACGCGAAATTCGGCATGGCATGGAGTTGACGTGACTCGGTGTAGGTGTAACCATTGGAAACAGTAAACGTCCCTAGAGGAGAGGCAGTGACGACGATGTCTGCGCCCACCACCCCTGACGTCGATCCTGTAGTCGCGGAGGCTCAGGCGTACGCCGAGAAGTTGCTGATGCTGTCCGAGGCATCGGTCGATCGCCACTTCGACCCGTTCGAGGACATCGACTGGGACGCCCCCGACTTCGACCCGAACTGCAAGCCCGAGCGCTGGGTCCTGGTGACCTCGGCCGACCCGATCGGTCGCCACCCCTGGTACCAGGCGCTGCCGCTGGATCAGAAGATCGAGATCGGCAAGGTCCGTCAGGCCAACGTGGCCAAGGTCGGCCTGCAGTTCGAGGCCATCTTGATCATCGGCATGATGCAGCACATCTTCAACCTGAAGAACAACGACCCGGAGTTCCGGTACTGCTCGCACGAGATGATCGAAGAGCACAACCACACTCTGATGTTCCAGGAGATGGTGAACCGCGTCGCCGATGTGCCGGGCATGAACCCGCTGGTGCGTCAGTTGCGCCACCTGGCCGCTCCGGCCGGTGCGCTGTTCCCGAACTTCTTCTTCATGGCCGTGCTCGCCGGCGAAGAGCCGATCGACCACATCCAGAAGGACATCCTGCGCTCGGGTGACGACATCCACCCGATCATGCGCGGCGTGATGGCGATCCACGTGGCCGAGGAGGCTCGCCACATCTCCTTCGCCCACGAGTTCCTGAAGAAGAATGTCCCGGCTCAGCCCGCGTTCAACAAGGCCGTGCTCTCGATCGCGATGCCGATCATCATGTTCGTGCTCGGCCGCGCCATCGCGACCCCGCCGAAGACCTTCTTCAAGCAGTTCGACATGCCCGCCGACGTGCGCAAGGAACTGTTCTACGGTTCCAAGGAGTCCAAGCGGACCTTCGCCGACTACTACGTCGACGTGCGCGCGCTGGCCGAGGAGATCGGTCTGATGAACCCGATTGCCCGCAGGGTGTGGAAGCTGCTCGGTATCGACGGCCCGTCCAGCCGCTACCGCTCGGAGCCCAAGCGCTCCGCGAAGCACGCCGCCTGAGACGATAGCAATATGCCATATGTCGTTACCCAGTCATGCTGTAGTGATGCCTCGTGCGTCTACGCATGCCCGGTCAACTGTATTCATCCCACCCCGGATGAGCCGGATTTCCGTACCGCAGAGATGCTCTACGTCGATCCGGCGGCCTGCGTGGACTGTGGTGCCTGTGCCACCGCATGCCCCGTCGATGCCATCACCTCGTCGAAGAAGCTGACCGACGAGCAGAAGCCGTTCATCGAGATCAACGCCGACTTCTACCGCGTGCAGCGGGACCGGCCGACGTTGGCCGCACCGGTGATGCCGCCCGCGATCGACACGCAGCGTTCCCCACTGCGGGTCGCCATCGTGGGATCGGGACCGTCGGCGATGTACGCCGCCGACGAGCTGCTCACCCAGCCGGGCGTCGCGGTCACGATGTTCGATCGTCTGCCGCAGGCCTACGGCCTGGCCCGCCTCGGCGTCGCGCCCGATCACCAGCACACGCGCAAGGTCGCGGATCTGTTCGACATCATGTCCAAGCAGGACGACTTCGGTACCTACCTCGATGTCGAGATCGGCAAGCACATCAGCCATGCCGAGCTGCTCGAGCACTTCCACGGTGTGATCTACGCCGTGGGCGCGTCCTCGGATCGCAAGCTGGGCATTCCGGGCGAAGGTCTGGCGGGCAATGTGTCGGCCACCGACTTCGTCGCCTGGTACAACGGCCATCCCGACCATGCCGAGGACCGGTTCGACCTGAACCAGAAGCGGGTCGTCATCGTCGGCAACGGCAACGTCGCTCTCGACGTCGCCCGCATCCTGACCGTGAATCCGGCGCTGCTCGCCGGCACCGATATCGCGCCGTACGCGCTGAAGGCACTGCGCGAGAGCAAGATCGAAGAGGTCGTGATCCTGGGCCGTCGTGGTCCGGCCGAGTCGGCGTTCACCGTGCCCGAGTTCGTCGGGCTGCTGGCCGCCGATATCGACATCGCGATCGAGGGTGAGCTGCCCGCGGTGACGCCGGATCTGCCCTACAAGGTCGAGCAGAAGCTGCGCCTGCTGCACAGCGTCGCGAATCGCCCGTTCGGTGCGCGCAAGCGCATCGTGTTCCGGTACCTGTCTTCGCCGGTGGAGATCGTCGGCACCGACACGGTGACCGGGGTGCGGGTGGAGCGCAACGAGCTCGTCGCCGATGCCGAAGGTCGCGTGGCCGCCACGCCGACCGGTGATACGACGCTGCTCGAGGCCGGTGTCGTGCTCACCTCGGTCGGCTACCGAGGGGTGCCCACCGCTGATCTGCCGTTCGACGACGCTCGTGCGGTGATCCCGAACGACGCGGGCCGGGTCCTCGCCGCACCCGGTGGCGACGTCTTCCCCGGCACGTATGTGACCGGCTGGATCAAGCGCGGCCCGACCGGTTTCATCGGGACCAACAAGTCGTGTGCGCAGGAGACCGTGCAGCAGCTCGCCGATGATTTCAACGGCGGCAGGCTGCGTGAGCCCACGCGTGACGCGTCCGAGTTCGACCGTCTCGTTCGCGCCCGTCGCCCGCAGGCGGTCGCCCGCGGCGCCGCGGTACAGCGGGAACGCTCGGTGAAGCGGCTGTTCGCTCGCAGCTGATCGACAAGCACAGGCCCGCGACGTCACTGGGAGACGTCGCGGGCCTTTTGCGTGCGCCTACTGTGCGCTGAAGCCGCTGTCCGCGGCGATGGCCGCATCGGTGACGGATTATGCCCCGCTGCGCGGGAGCCGAGAACCACGGCGGCCCCTCCGACGCGACTCGCAGTGCGACCGCCTTGCCGATGTCGGCGAGTGCGACCTGGTCGGCCTGAGTGGACATGTGTAGTGCCTTCTTTCCTTGGTGTTTCGACCATCCGGCCGGTGTCTGTCCGCCCTTTCGGTCAACCGGCGTGCGCGGGGCCACGCCGATGGGATTCGGTCGCTGCGTTGACGTGTCAGTGAAAGCGGGTCAACTCCGAAATAGGGGAATGTGATTCGTCGCCAGTGAAATCGCGTCGGCAGTAAATGAATTGGTTACCGGTCGGTAAGTGCGCTGAATGGCCGGGATAACAAACTCGAAGAATGTATTCAAGGGGAGCCCTGTCCGATTACTCGCAGGTAGCTGCTTCTCGGAGTCTGCGAATCGACGAGAGTCGTTCAGGGGGGTGGATATTTGAGCTTCAAGCACCTCACCTGCATGAATCACCTTGTGGTGACGCAGGGTTGCGGATTCCGTATCAATCCGGCAGCAATTCGCGGATGTCCCAGTTAATCTAGGCGAGCTGTTTGGAAGACGACCGCGGCCACATGGTGCGCTCGCGTGCTGGACGTGGTCACGGTGCGTTGACGGGATAGCAAAAACATGACCAGAGGTCTGGGCTTGAGTATCGGTGCGGTCAATGCGATTTCGGCGGTAGTCGCCGACGATCCGGCCAAACCGGCGGTGCGCACACGACGCACCGCACTGACATTCGACGACACGGGCAGGCCCCGTATCGGCGCGATCAACGAATTCGCCTCGGCGATCACGGATTTCGCGGATCTGACCCGCGAGCCCGAGCCGATGGTGATGGGCGGACGGTTCTACTCGGCGACCAACCTGATCGCCGCGGTGGTCACCGGTCTGATCGAGCTGGCCGAACCGCCTGCCGGAATCGTCTTGACCTATCCGGCGGTCTATACGGGCAAACAGGTTTCGTTACTCGGCCAGGCGCTGCATCTCGCGGGCGCCGGTGAGGTCCTGTTGGTGCCGGAACCGGTCGCCGCCGCGGAATGGCTGGAAGTCGATCGCGGTCCACTGGAACCGGGCTTCGTGCTCGTCTACGACCTGGGCGCCACCAGCCTCGACCTCACCGTGCTGCGCGTCGGTCCCGACTGGCCGCACCACCCGATGGTCGGCACGCCCACGCGGTCCACCGATTTCGGTGGCAAGCCGCTCGGCGAGATGGTCGCACGCTACGCGGGCGACCCGCGTCCGGGCCGCGCTACCCAGACCCTCACCTCCATGGTGAACATCGACGCGCTGCGCGCCGAACACATCCGCGACACCTTCCCGCTGGTCAGCAAGAGCGTGTCCGCGGCGGGGCTGCGGCTGGCCGACCTGTCGCGCATCCTCGTGGTCGGCGGTGCCTCGCGCCCGCCCGAAGTCGCCCGCACCCTCGCCGAACTCGGCGTTCCGCTCGTCACCGTCGCCGACCCCGGCCAGGTGATCGCCTCGGGCGCGGCGGGTTTGGCCGCTCGCACCTTCGCGCCGGAGCAGCAGACCGGTGGCCCGGTGCCGCACGTCGCGGTGTTCTCCAGCGCGGCAGTCGTTTCCGCGCTCGCCATGTCGGCGATGACCGTGTTCGGCAGCCCCTTCGATCCCGGCCTGATGCCGGTCCTCGACCGGTTCCCGGTCTTGGCCGCCCCCGCCGACGCGTTGCTCTACGACATGAGCGCCGACCTCCTCGCGGCCCGAACCGCAGGTCTGGTCAGCGATGTCGACACGGTCAACGGCCGTATCCGGGTGGCGGGCATCGCCGCGGCCCGCAGCGCCTACGAGAACTTCATCGCTCCCGCGACCGCGCCCGGCGGCACATCACGCCCCGGCGGAAGCGCCGACCGTGGCGCTCCCGGCCACCAGGGCGTCAACAACGACTGCAAGTCGCCGCTGCTCGCCCGCACCACCTACGGCGACCCGGCCCGCTTCATCAACCCCCTACCCTTCGGCCAACAAGCCGCCTATCCCCGGACCGCGCCGACCAACCCCGGCGCTCCCGAACTTCCCCACGGCCCGACCCCTGCCCCCGGCACTCCGGAAGGACCGGGCGCGCCGACCTCTCCCGGCGCTCTTCCCGCGGTAGGTACCGCGCCGTCGCCGGGCACTGCGCCGACGGACGGCACGTCCACGCCGAGCACGGGCGGCGTCACGGTCGAAGTCGGAGGATCGGCCCAGACCGGTGGCACCGGCACGACACCGTCCAGCCCTGGCACCTCGACCGGTGGGGCCGGGGGCGGAACGCCGACCGGCGGTACGACTGACGGTGGTGCCGCAGGCGGCTCAACCGGTAGCGAAACTACGAGTGGCACCGGCACTTCCGGTGGAACGTCGGGTGGTGGCACATCCGATGGTGGTGCATCGAACGGCGGCAGCACCGGCGGCGGTGGATCTGACAGTGGTGCGTCCGATGGCGGCGCTGCTGGTGGTGGCGCGTCGGGTGGCGGTGCGTCCGGTGGCGGTGCCTCGGGCGGCGGTGCCTCGGGCGGCGGTGCATCAGGTGGCGGTGCGTCTGGCGGCGGTGCCTCGGGTGGCGGTGCATCAGGTGGCGGTGCGTCTGGCGGTGGTGCGTCAGGCGGTGGATCTGATAGTGGTGCGTCTGGCGGCGGTGCGTCGGGCGGCGGTGCATCAGGCGGTGGATCTGACAGTGGTGCGTCTGGCGGCGGTGCGTCGGGCGGTGGTGCATCAGGCGGTGGATCTGATACTGGTGCGTCTGGCGGTGGCGCCTCCAGTGGTGGTGCGTCAAGTGGTGGTGCGTCCTCCAGTGGCGCATCGTCAGGTGGTGCATCAGTCGGTGGCGCTTCCTCGGGAGGTTCCAAAGGCGGCGCATCGTCAGGCGGTTCTACCGGCGGCGGGGGTGGCGGCGGTGGCGGGGGCGGCGGCTCACGCCGCTGACCGATCGGTCGCGCCCGCAGCGCGGCTCGCGGCGGACGGGGGACTCTTCCTGCTGACGCGTTTGCCCGTGCCCAGACAGTGGTCCTGGTCGCGGTCGTTCGGTGGCTGTGCTACTTGCTGATCGCTCGCGCCTATGTCGCGAACTCGCTGCGACATAGGCGGTCTTGCCACGAGAGCCGGTTTCGCGGTCTGCTGCCACGGCGGTGCGTTCACTGCGGTTCGCACCGGCCGGTCGCCGATAGCGCTGGACTGAAACCGAGATAGGTGTCGGTGGTTGCGGGCACAATGGGGCGGTGGGTTCAGCTGGGGGAGCGCCGAAGCTGATTGCGCTCGATGTGGATGGCACCCTGCTGACGACGGGGGTCGATATCAGCGCGCGCGTGGGGGCAGCGGTGCGGGCGGCGGTGTCGGCGGGTGCGCATGTGGTGGTGACCACCGGGCGAACGTTGCTCACCACGCGTCCGGTGCTGAGCGAGCTCGGCCTCGCCGAGGGTCATGCGTTGTGTTCCAACGGCGCTGTGCACATCGATGTGGCGCGGGGCGAGCCGGTCGCGGTCCAGTCGTTCGATCCGGGGCCTGCCGTCCTCGCGTTGCGCGCCCTGTTCCCAGCGATGATCTTCGCCGCGGAACAGGTGGGCGTCGGTACCTGGGCGACGGGCCACGGGCCGGGGGAGTTCTCGATCGGCGACTTCCAGCTCGTCGACCACCGCACGCTGAGTAGTGTGCCGACCCCGCGCCTCAACGGATGGTGGCCCGACGGCAGCCCCGACGAAATGCTGCGCCTACTGGAAACGTTCGATGTGCCCGACGCGTCCTGGGTGCACGGCGAGTACGGCCCATGGCTCACAGTTTCCCGGCGTGGTGTGTCCAAAGGCTGGGCGCTGGAACAACTTCGGCTGATTCTCGGCGTTGAGGCCGAGGCCACCCTGGCCATCGGCGACGGCTTCAACGACCTCGAGATGTTGCGCTGGGCAGCACATTCGGTAGCGATGGCGGGCTCGCCCGATCCGGTGCTCGCCCTAGCCGACGAGGTGACCGGGGACGTCAGCGAGGACGGCGTGGCCACCGTCCTCGAGCGCTGGTTCGTCTGAGTTCCGTGCACTCTCAGCGTGGGCTCGGCCGGATCGCCTAGGTCGACACCGACGCGGTCATCGCCACATAGTGGGGGTTCGCCATGATCCCGAGTACATTGCCGAACGGATCCAGCACCGCGGCGGTCGCGAAACCGGCGCCCTCACCGCGTTCGGTGATCGGCTCGTACTCGGTGGCGCCGAGCTCGAGCAACCGGGCGAAGGTGGCCGCGAGGTCGTCGACCTGCCAGAACACCACTCCGCCTCCGCCCGGTGCGTTGCGCGCGCCCGCCGGGGCATACGCGCGGTTGATGATTCCCAGCTCGGCCTGCAACGGCCCGAGCCGGAACTCGTAGTACCCGCCGGGAACCTCGTAATACGGCGCGATGCCGAGGAATTCGCTGTACCAGTCCTTGGCGGCGGTGAGGTCGTCGGCGTAGTAGGTGGTGGTCGCCATTCCGCGCAGCATGTCTGCTCCATTCGGTTGTCGCTTTCGGTGTGACAACGACTTTGCCAGTCAAAGTGCTCACCGAATGAGCACTTTGTTCGGCAGAATGACCGAGTATGCGAGCGGACAGATTGGTAGCCACCCTGTTGTTGATGCAGGCGCGCGGACGGGTGACGGCCGCCGAGGTCGCGGCCGAGCTCGAAGTCTCGGTGGCGACGGCCCGGCGTGACCTGGAGGCGTTGTCGGCCGCGGGCATCCCGGTCTATCCGCAATCGGGTCGCGGGGGCGGTTGGTCGCTGATCGGTGGTGCCCGCACAGACCTGTCCGGACTGACAGCGGGGGAGACCAGGGCGCTGTTCTTGCTCGCGGGTCCGGCAGCCCAGGCCGCCCCCGAACTGAAGTCGGCCCTGCGCAAACTGGTTCGCGCCCTGCCGCACACCTTCCGCGCCGACGCGGCCGCCGCCGCCGACGCTGTGGTCGTCGATCCGGCCCGGTGGGGTCGTCCCGATCCGCAAGCACCCGCGGTACTCGATACGCTGCGGCGCGCGGTGGTGGATCGCCGCCGTGTGCGCATCGAATACCTGCGCAAGGGTGAACGTACAGTCCGCACGATCGATCCGTGGGGCCTGGTGGAGAAGGAAACGATCTGGTACCTCATCGCCGGCACCGACCGCGGGCAGCGAACCTTCCGGTTGGACCGCATCGCCGAGGTGATCGCTCTCGACGAAACAGCCGATCGGCCGGTGGATTTCGATCTCCACGCGGCATGGTCTCAGATCGTCGAGCAGATGGAGGGTCGTCGCGCCGCCGTTTCCGCGACGGTTCTCGTCTCCGCCGAGCTCGCCCCCATCCTGGCCGATCAGCAGGGCCGCCACTGCACTCTGCTCGGCCCAGCCCCTGACGGTCGGGTGCGAGCACGGATCACCGCCGATACCGCGACAATGGTCGCCCGGCAGCTGGCGGGCTGGGGCGGCGACGTGGAGGTCATCGGTCCGGCCGAGGTGCGATCCGAACTGGTAGCGATCGGCACGCGATTGGTGCGCGACAACGGGTGAGCGCCTACGGCCTGTCGATGACCGAGGCCAGCGACCGGACCACCTCACCGGCCACCACCGCGTGCCCACTCGTGGTGAAGTGGATGAGATCCGCGCTCATCAACCCGGGTCGCGAGCGCAGCGGATGGTTCCAGAATTCGGTGAGCACCGCATCGAATTCGGCAGCGACGGCCCGCACCACCTCGTTGAACGCGATCATCTGTGGCCGCATGGCTCGCATCGGGGCCATCCGCTCGACCGACCACACGTCGGCCACGGTGAAAATCGACAGCTGTGCCCCGGTGGCGGCCAGCGCGGTGAGGATCGTCGACAGATTCTTGTGTACTCGATCGATGTCACCGCCTGCGGTGAACAGGTCGTTGCCGCCGCAGCTGAGATGGACGAGATCCGGTGCGAAATCCACGATCTCGGCGAGCTGCCGGTCGATGACCTGGCCGCTGGTCGCACCGATTCGCCCCGTATTGCGGTAGGTCAGTGTGGGATTCACCGAAGTGAGGTGTGCCGCGACCCGATCGGCCCAGCCGGTGGGAGCGTATCCGGGGCTGGGGTCACCCGTCCCCGCGGCGATCGAATCGCCGAGCACCGCGAAACGCTGCCATGGTGCGTTCGCGAGCAGCGCGGTGGCTTGCTCCTGTGTCAGCACCAAGGGGTCATCGGCCTCGGCGGCACAGTGTGCGGAGAGTGGCGTGCTGGAAGACATGTCGATTCCTCGGTTCAGTTGATAGAACGAGCCCGCGATGGCACGGCGAGCAGCAGGGCGACGGCGAGGTTGATGGCCGCGCACACGGCGAACAGGAGGTGGAAGCCGTGCAGCGGGTCATCGGTTGTCGCCGAGAAGATGGCCGCCAGCACGGCGATGCCGAGTGCTCCGCCCACCTGCCGGGCGGTGACGTTCATGCCGATACCCGCCGCGAACTGTTGCGGTGGCACCGAACTCGCTGCGGCGGTGCCGAACACCGTGACCACGATGCCGATCCCACCGCCGCCGAGTACGCCCGCCGGAATCCACGCCGTCCACAGCGCGGGTTCGGGCCCGAAGGCATCGGTGCTCATCCAGACCAGCGCGGCAGTCGACATCAACGCACCGAGCACGCCGACCCACCGCTGGCCGGCTGGTGTCGTCATCCGCCCGGCGACAACGGCGGTCACCATCGAGGCCACCGCGCCGACGGTCAGCGCCGCCGCCGATTCGAGGACGGAGTAGCCCCAGATCGCGTCGAGAAACAGCGGACCGGCCAGCAGCCACGCGAATATCGAGGCGCCGAACAGGAACGAACCCGCGTTCGCCATGGCGAATTGCCGATCACGCCACAGTGATACGGCGACAGCCGGGTTGGCGTGCCGACGGGAGCGAATCAGCGCGAACACCGTCAGCGCGAGACCGCCGAACAACGCGGCGAGCGTGCCGGGTGCGGTCCAACCCCAGGACTGGCCTTCGGTGACGGCCGCGACGATCGCTCCGAGCCCGATCGCGACGGCGAGCGTGCCGAGGGGATCGGGCAGTGTCGCCTCGCGGGAACCCTGGTCGCCGCCGGGCAGCCGCAGTCCCGGCACGATCAGCGCCAACGCGATCGGCACATTGATCAGAAAGACCGCGCGCCAGCCGAACGCCTCGACCAAGGCACCGCCCAGCGCCGGGCCGACCACTGCCGCGAAGCCACCGGCGGCCGACCAGGCGCCGATGGCGGCGCCGATCTTCGCTCGCGGCGTGGCCGCCAGGACCAGCCCGAGTGCCGCGGGCACCATGAAGGCCGCCGCGATGCCCTGCAGGACACGTCCGGCGATGAGCCAGTTCGCGCCGGGCGCGAGCCCGCACAGCAGGGAGGTGAGGGCGAACCCGGCCAGTGCCAGGGCGAACAGGCGGCGGCGACCCAGTGCGTCGGCGATGCTCCCGGCCGGGGTGAGCAGCGCCGCGAAGGCGATCGCGTAGCCGCTGACGATCCAGGTCAGCGCGCCGGTGGGGGTGCCGGGGTAGCTCAGCGCGATCGTCGGGAACGCGATGTTGACGACGGACAGATCGAGGAAGGCGATGAATGCCGCGCCCGAGGCGACCGCGAGGGTGCGGCGTGCGGCGCTGGTGTCGGGAGTAGCTGTGCTGAGCGGATCTTCGGGCCGAGCTGACACGTCGGTCATGCGGAGTCCTTCGGGGGAGAAATAAGAACGTACGATCGTTCGTAAATAAAAGTACGACCGATCGTTCGCCTTTGCAACCCCGCGGTGGAACAATGATGGACATGACCCAGTTGACGGAGCCGAGCGATCAGCGGTTGGCCAAGGGCGCCCGCGCGCGCGCCACCATCGCCCGGCGCGCCGCCGAACTCGCCTCCGTCGAGGGTCTCGACGGCCTCAGCATCGGGCGACTCGCCACCGACCTCGGCATCAGCAAGAGCGGTATCGCCACCCTCTTCGGCACCAAAGAGGCCCTCCAGCTCGCCGCTGTCCAAGCAGGGCGCGACATCTTCATCGAACGAGTCATCGCGCCCGGTCTGCGCGCGCCACGCGGTGGAATCCGGGTTCGCGCGATGATCGAAGGCTGGTTCGCCCACATCGAGAATCCCCCGTTCCCGGGCGGCTGCTTCCGGGTGGCCACTCTCACCGAATTCAGCAGTAAGCCCGGCCCCGTGCGCGATGCCGTCGTCGCCGACCACGACAGCTGGCTGTCCTTCCTGGCAGACGAGGTCCGCAAGGCCCAAGCCATGGGCGAACTCACCGGCACCGACGCCGATCTGCTGGTCTTCGAACTCGACGCGATCGTGAGCGCCGCCAATATCGCCCGCCAGACCGGTGATTCGGCTCGTGTCGAAGCGGCCCGCACGATCGCGGCCCGCTTGTTGTCGGACGCGCCGAGCGGAATCTAGCGGGCGCCGCTACCAGCACCGGTAGCGGTGAGAGTGAACGCGGCCGTCCGGACGACGTCGTTGTGCTGGAAATCGAGGAACAAGCGATAGGTCCCGGGGCCGGGAACCGCTGTGTGGAAGGTGATTCCGGGGCCGGAAGGCGTGATGCCGTCGCCCGGTTCGCCGCTGGGGTGGACGTGGACGTACGCGAGGTCTCCGGCGCGCAGGATGACGAGGTGGCCGAAAGCTGCCAGGTAGGGCTGCAGATCTGTCACCGGCGCGCCGTGCTGGCGCACGGTGAGCGTCAGCAGCTCGCCTTCCGTGCGCAACTCGCCGTCCACGGTCACCTCGTAGCCGTCGACCTCGGTCGCGCGGTTGACGGCCGGAACCGGTTGCGGCGCATAGTGTCCCGCGATCGCCAGATCGGCACCGAGGGTGATGGTGCGGCCGAGTGCGTGCGGTGCGATATCGGTGAACACCCGGTAGGCCCCGGCGTCGGGCAGATCCAGCTGGATCACCCAGGTGCCGTCCGCTTCCCGTCGCGGGTGGACATGCCAGAACCCGGTCAATTCGCGCCGTGCCACGATCAGGTGCAGTTCGCGATCGTGAATCGCGTCGAACTCGGTCACTGCCGACCCGTCCGGGCCGAGAATCCGGAATCGGAAGTCGATCGTGCCTGGCTCGGCGATCGTGGTGTCGAGGTCGAGGGTGTACCCGTCCTGCGTGATCTGCAGGCCCCCGGGCGAACCCGCGTCGTGCCCGGCTGCGTGTGCGTCGTGGTTGGTGTGTGCACCACTGCCGTGCTCAGCGTGGCCCTCGTGCTGCCCGCCGCCTTGCGGCGTGTGATCTCCGTGCAGGGTGTGCGCGCCGTCGCCGTGTTCTGCATGGCCGCCGTGTTCTGCGTGGGCGGGCTGGGCTGCGGTGTTGGCGTGTGTGGTGTGTCCGGCGTGGGCGTTGGTGGTCATCGTTTCGCCTCTTTCGGTTCGCTGTGCGTTGATACGAACATATACCCCTAGGGGGTATGTAGTAAAGAGAAGGGGACCTGTGAGCTGTGCCACCGGATTCTGAATCCGGTTGTATCGCGAGACGCGATACAGGCGAACTTTCAGATTGTGGCTGCGTTGATTCCGGGGGAGAGGATTGTCGCCGACGCGGGTGTAATAAGTGCGAGCCTCGCGCTCACGTCCCGGGGGAGTGGACCTGAGCCGAATTCGAGGCAGTGTCACGAGTCCCCTTGGGTCGCGCGACGAGTTGCCGGGTTCAGGGCGGCCGAGCGGCCCGGATCCTCTGGAATCAGGCGGAGAGTACGAGCGTCGTGGCGACGGAGGTGTCGTATCGAGCCCAGATCACGTCGACCAGCGCGGAGTGCGCTCCGATCACGTCGGCATGCGCCACCTCGGGCGCGGCGGCGACCAGTCGGTCGGTGAGCAACCCCGGCGCCAGGAACCACGGTGCTACGACGATGCGTTCGGCTCCGCGCGCCCGCAATCGATCCACCGCCCGCCCGATGCCGGGTTCGACTGTCGCGAAGCACATTTCAGTAGCGCAACCGGTGACTGCCGCCAGTCGCCGCGCGACCACGGCGGTCCGCCGGTTGGCCGCGGCATCGCGCGAACCGACAGCGGCGACGGCGATTCCCAGCGGAGCGTCGCTCAGCGGTCCAGCCGCACGTGTCACCGTGCTCAGGGACGCCGGACCGGACGGTGCCTCGGGCAGTGTCATCGAGGCCCGGTCGGTCGGCATCTCGGGGCGAGACGCCGACAGGATGCGACCGCCCAGGGTGTGGGGGTGGGCGGAAGCCGTCGCGGCAACGCCGACCGGCGGGTGCGATCGCGGCGAGGCAAGCGAGGGAAGGCGGCACGACAACGCGACCCGGTCGGCTACCGCGGCGATGAGCAGCGGATCGGGGCCGAGTACCGCTGCCTGGGTGAGTCGTAACCGGGGATGACGGCGAGTGGCCTCGGCCAGCAGCGCCGGGAGGTCGACCCGCGCGTGAAATGCGTTGCCCAGCAGGAGTGGAACGACGATCACATCGGTGTGGCCCTGGGCGGCGAGGTCATCGACCACCTCGTCCACCGAGGGGGTGCTGAGATCCAGAAAAGCCAGCCGGACCGGGATATCGGGCCGGGCAGCGGCTACTTCGGCGACGACGGCCGCCATGGTCGCCGCCGACCGCGGATCACGGCTGCCGTGGGCAACCGCGATCAAGGCGGGCCCGCCTCCGCCGCGCGGCACCGAAACGGCACCACGCGGCGGAGCGGGCAGGCGATACATCAGACCGAGGTACCGACTTCGACCGAGGTCAGCACGTCGCCGACCAGGCCGGCCGCGAGGGTGTTGCCACCGGCGGGGTCGATCAGCAGGAACGACCCGGTGTGCCGGTTGGTGCGGTAGTCGTCGGCCGGGATCGGCTCGGCCAAGCGCAGCGAGACGCGACCGATGTCGTTGAGCTCCAACGACTCCGGGCTGGGCTGTGCGGTGAGCGTCTGCTCGTCGAACCGCTCCACGAGCGCGCCGACGATGGCCTGGGTGGTCTTGGCGCCGTGCTTGAGCAGCAGCCGGGCGCCGGGACGCAGACCTTTGTCGCCGAGCCAGCACACGGTCGCGTCGAAGGAGTCGATCGACTCCGGCGCGTCGTGCGCCGAGGCGATGATGTCGCCGCGCGAGATGTCGACCTCGTCGGCCAGGATCAGCGTGACGCTGCGCCCGACCTGTGCGACGGCCAGTTCACCGTCCGGGGTGTCGATGCGCTCGACGGTGGTCTTCTTGCCCGAGGGCAGCACCACGATCTCGTCGCCGGGCGACACCGAACCGGCCGCGATCTGACCCGCGTAACCCCGGTAGTCGGGGTATTCGGCGGTGCGCGGACGGATCACGTACTGCACGGGGAAACGCAGACCCAGTGCGTGCGAGCCGGTCGAATCAGCGTCCACCGGAACGGATTCCAGGTGCTCGATCAGCGAGGGCCCGGTGTAGTACGGGGTGTTCTCGGAGCGGCTGGCGATATTGTCGCCGTGCAGCGCCGAGACCGGGATCTCGATCACGTCCTCGCCGGCCCAGCCCAGCTTCGAGGTGAGCTCGTTGAACTCCGCGGAGATCTGGGCGAACACCTCGGCCGGGTTGTCGACGAGGTCGATCTTGTTCACCGCGAGCACCAGACGCGGCACACCGAGCAGCGCGAGCACCGCGGCGTGGCGCCGGGTCTGCTCGATGACACCCTTGCGAGCGTCGGTGAGCAGGATCACCAGCTGCGCGGTGGACGCGCCCGACACTGTGTTGCGCGTGTACTGCACGTGCCCGGGCGTATCGGCCAGCACGAAAGATCGCTTGGGCGTGGCGAAGTAGCGGTACGCCACGTCGATGGTGATGCCCTGCTCGCGCTCGGCGCGCAAGCCGTCGACGAGCAGCGACAGGTCCGGCGTGGACAGTCCGCGGTCGACCGAGGCGCGGGTGACCGCGTCGATCTGATCGGCCAGCACGGACTTCGTGTCGTAGAGCAACCGTCCGACCAGCGTGGACTTACCGTCGTCGACAGAACCGGCGGTGGCCAGCCTCAATAGGTCGGACATCAGAAATAACCCTCTCGCTTGCGGTCTTCCATGGCGGCTTCGGACACACGGTCGTCGCCGCGAGTAGCACCGCGTTCGGTCAGTCGGGACGCCGCGACCTCGGCCAGAATGGCCTGGTTGTCGGCGGCGTCGGAGATGATGGCGCCGGTGGTGGAACCGTCGCCGACGGTGCGGTAGCGCACCGAACGGGTCTCGAGGACCTCGTTCTCGTTCGGGCCGCCCCACACGCCGGGCGTCATCCACATGCCGTCGCGGGAGTACACCGGACGCTCGTGCGCGTAGTAGATCGACGCCAGGTCGATGTCCTCGCGGGCGATGTAGCGCCAGATATCGAGCTCGGTCCAGTTGCTCAGCGGGAACACCCGCACGTGCTCACCCGGCGCGTGCTTGCCGTTGTAGAGATTCCACAGCTCGGGGCGCTGACGCTTCGGATCCCACTGCCCGAAGGCGTTGCGCAGCGAGAAGATCCGCTCCTTGGCGCGCGAGCGCTCCTCGTCGCGACGGCCGCCGCCGAAGACCGCGTCGAAGCGGTGCTCGGTGATGGCGTCGAGCAGCGGCACAGTCTGCAGCGGGTTGCGGATGCCGTCGGGACGCTCGGTCAGGCGACCGTCGGCCAGGTACTCCTCGACCGAAGCCACGTGCAGCCGAAGGCCGTAGCGCTCGACCACCTTGTCGCGGAACTCGAGCACCTCGTCGAGGTTGTGGCCGGTGTCCACGTGCAGCAGCGTGAACGGCAGCGGCGCGGGCCAGAAGGCCTTGAGCGCCAGGTGCAGCAGGACGGTGGAGTCCTTGCCGCCGGAGAACAGGATCACGGGGCGCTCGAATTCGCCCGCGACCTCACGGAAGATGTGGATCGCCTCGGATTCCAGCGCCGCGAGGGTGTCGAACTCGGTCAGGCCGAGTTCGCGTTCGGTGGTGTTGGTACTCACAGGCTCACTCCCAGTGGTGGTGATGGTCATGATTGGTGCAATCCGCATTCGGTCTTGGCGATACCGGCCCAGCGGCCGCTGCGCGGATCGGACCCCGGCTCGGGCTTGCGCGTGCACGGCGCGCAGCCGATGGACGGGTAACCCTCCTCCACCAGGGGATTGACGAGAATGCCGTTGGCCTCGATGTAGGCCTGCATCTCGTCGTCGGACCACGGTGCGATCGGGTTGATCTTCACCAGGCCGAAGGCTTCGTCGAACGAGATCAGCGGCGCGTTGGCGCGGGTGGGCGCCTCGACGCGGCGGATGCCGGTGATCCACGCGTTGTAGCCGCTCAGCGACTTCTTCAGCGGGACCACCTTGCGCAGCCGGCAGCATTCGGCGGCGTCGCGGGCGAACAGATCCTTGCCCAGCAGTGCGTCCTGCTCGGCGACACTGGCCTCGGGCGCCACGTTGACCACGTGCACGCCGTACACGGCCTCGACCGCGTCGCGGGTGCCGATGGTCTCGGCGAAGTGGTAGCCGGTGTCCAGGAAGAGAACGTCCACACCGGGACGGGTCTGCGCGGCCAGATGGACCAGCACGCCGTCCTGCATGTTCGAGGCGACGATGTAGCCGTTCCCGAAGTTGCGGTCGGTCCAGGCGATCAGGTCGGCGGGCGAGGCATCGGGGCCCAGCTCGGCCGCACCCTGCTCGGCGAGCGCACGCAGTTCTTCTTCGGACAGTTTTGCCGCGAGATTCGTTGTCACAGTGGGGATCTCCTCATCGACTATCGGAGGTCGGCCTCGTCGGCGCGCACAGCCCACACCGCGAAGCGTTCCCCGGATTCCCGGTTCTTGACGAAGTTGCGGACGACGCGATCGATGTAGTCACCGAGCTCGACGCTGGTCACCTTGTGCTGACGCAACTTCCGGCCGAACGCGCTGTCCAGGCCGAGGCTGCCACCGAGATGAACCTGGAAACCCTCCACCTGATTCCCGGTGCCGTCGTCGACGAGCTGGCCCTTGAAGCCGATATCGGCGATCTGGGACCGGCCGCACGAGTTCGGGCAGCCGTTGATGTTGATGGTGATCGGCACGTCGAGTTCGGCGTTGATGTCGGCGAGGCGCTGCTCGAGTTCCGGTGCCAGCACCTGCGAACGCTTGCGGGTCTCGACGAAGGAGAGCTTGCAGAACTCGATACCGCTGCACGCCAGCAGGTTCCGGCGCCACACCGACGGGCGGGCCTGCAGGCCGAGCGGTTCGAGCTCGTCGATCAGCGCGTCGACCTGGTCGTCGGCGATGTCGAGGACGATCAGCTTCTGGTACGGGGTGAAGCGGATGCGATCCGAGCCGTACTTCTCGGCGGCGTCGGCGACCTTGCTCAGGATGGTGCCCGAGACGCGACCGGCGATGGGGGAGAAGCCGACGGAGTTCAGGCCGTTGCGCAGCTTCTGCACACCGACGTGGTCGATCGGCTTGGCCGGCTGCGCGGGCGCGGGACCGTCGATGAGCTTGCGCTTCAGGTATTCGTCCTCGAGCACCTGACGGAACTTCTCGATGCCCCAGTCCTTGATCAGGAACTTCAGGCGGGCCTTGGTGCGCAGGCGGCGGTAGCCGTAGTCGCGGTAGAGCGAGACGACCGCTTCCCACACATCGGGCACCTCTTCGAGTGGCACGAAAGCGCCGACGCGCTGAGCCAGCATCGGGTTGGTGGACAGGCCGCCGCCGACCCAGAGATCGAGGCCGGGGCCGTGCTCGGGGTGGTTCACGCCGACGAAGGCGATGTCGTTGATCTCGTGCACCACGTCCTGCTGGCCCGAGATCGCGGTCTTGAACTTGCGGGGAAGGTTCGAGTACTCCTTCTTCCCGATGTAGCGCTTGACGATCTCGTCGATCGCCCAGGTGGGGTCGATGATCTCGTCGAGCGACTCACCGGCGAGCGGCGAACCGAGCACCACACGCGGGCAGTCGCCGCACGCCTCGGTGGTGTGCAGACCGACCGACTCGAGCCGGCGCCAGATCTCCGGGACGTTCTCGACCTCGATCCAGTGGTACTGGACGTTCTCGCGGTCGGACAGGTCGGCGGTGTCGCGGCCGAACTCGGTGGAGATCTGGCCGACCGTGCGCAGCTGGGCGGCGGAGAGCGCACCGGCGTCGCACCGCACCCGCATCATGAAGTACTTGGCTTCGAGCAGGTCGATGTTGTCGTCGTCGGTGAAGGTGCCGTCGTAGCCCTCTTCGCGCTGGGTGTAGAGACCCCACCAGCGGAAACGGCCACGCAGGTCGGCCTTGTCGATCGAGTCGAAGCCGCCCTTGGCGTAGATGTTCTCGATGCGCGAACGCACGTTGAGCGGGTTGTCGTCCTTCTTGGACTGCTCGTTCGGGTTCAGCGGCTCGCGGTAGCCGAGGGCCCACTGGCCTTCGGACCGGCGGCGGACCGGCTTGCCGGTGCGGGCGCGGGGCGCGACCGGGGCATCG
The DNA here is from genome assembly GCF_042728755.1 of Nocardia sp. NPDC060249. Classification (NCBI taxonomy): domain Bacteria; kingdom Bacillati; phylum Actinomycetota; class Actinomycetes; order Mycobacteriales; family Nocardiaceae; genus Nocardia; species Nocardia sp. NPDC060249. The sequence goes on along the minus strand of NZ_JBHXAQ010000009.1, from coordinate 115,899 downwards.
GTGCTCGGGCGGGCCGGGCGCTGGGCAGCTGAACGCTCAGTGCGGGCCTGCGCCGTCGACTGTTCGGTCGAACCGGCGTCGGTGCTCGACGTCATGGTGGGGTCGCTCCTGCGGGGTGGTGGGACATCCGTGCTGAAGGCGCGAGGGGCTGGCTCGCGTCAGGCGGTCAGCGGGCCGATGAAGTCGAAGGCACCGGGGGATACCCGTGCGTGGACGCCGCTGCGCTACCGGTGGAAACCGGGCCGACAGCAGGCGCTACAGACACGCTGGAAGTCGACGTGGCGACGGGCCACGAGTCGTACTCCAGTTGCGTGCATGTGCCTATTGTGCCATGTCAGCCCGGTCGTTCCGACCGCAAGGAGATATTTCCCGCACTTTAGGGGGAAATTCCCTGGACGACCGTCCTGTTCTGTGACGGGGGTCATAGCTCACCGCCCGGAACCGACCTGTGATGCACCCGCGGGCCATGTGTGCGGTGCCGCACAGCGTGGTTGACCTGGATCGCACTCGAGGTTGCACAGTAGTGCCATGAGCAATGACGCCACCGTCGCCGGTCAGACCCCCGCCGATCTCGACACCGAGCTCGCGGCCATCCGCGCCGTCGTCGACTCCATCGCGCACGCCCAAGCCAACGAACTGGCCGAGGAGTTCATTGCCGTCTTCCGGGAGGATGCGATCTGGACCACCGGTCACGGCAAACGTCTCTTCGGGCGCCCGGCCATCGCCGAGTTCACGGCACAGGTGCTGCCAGGGGCCACGACGCACGGCACCGCCACCTACGAGGTCGAGCACGTGTTGTTCCTGCGGCCGGATGTCGCCGCCGTCAAGATCCGCCAGAGCTACTTCACGCTCGACGGCGAGCTGTCCGGTCAGGGCACGCCGATGTACGTGATGACCAAGGAGGACGGCGCCTGGGTGCTCACCGCCAACCAGAACACGCCCGTCGTGACGGACTGACGTGCGAGGGGCCGGGCGGGGCGCGCTACCAGCGCCCGGCAGACTGGAGGGGTGATTACCAGCGCTGCTTCCGGGGCTCCCGGCGTGACACCGGCCGACGCCGAGCGGCCGGTGCTGCGCGATTTCGGAAGCGGCGCGTTCGGGGTGTACGTGCACGTGCCCTTCTGCGCCACGCGCTGCGGATACTGCGACTTCAACACCTATACGGCGGGGGAGCTGGGTACTTCGGCGTCGCCGCAGTCGTGGCTGGAGGCGTTGCGCGGCGAGCTCGCGACCGCCGCGGCCGAGTTCGGTGCCCTGCCGAGCGCGACGCCCGCGGTGTCGACGATCTTCGTCGGCGGCGGGACGCCGTCGCTGCTCGGTGGTGACGGGCTGGCGTCGGTACTCGACGCCGTGCGGGCGAACTTCACCCTGGCCGCCGACGCCGAGGTGACCACCGAATCCAACCCGGAATCCACCTCGCCGGAGTTCTTCGAGCGCCTCCGCGCGGCCGGCTACACCCGGATCTCGCTCGGCATGCAGTCCGCCGCACAGCACGTACTGAAGGTGCTCGACCGCACGCACACGCCGGGCCGGGCGGTCGCCGCGGCGAAGGAGGCGCGCGCGGCCGGGTTCGATCACGTGAACCTCGATCTGATCTACGGCACCCCGGGCGAGACCGATGCCGATCTGGACCTGAGTCTGGACGCGGTGCTGGCCGCCGGTGTCGATCATGTCTCCGCCTACTCCCTGATCGTCGAGGACGGCACCGCGCTGGCACGCAAGGTCCGCCGTGGTGAACTGCCCGCACCCGACGACGATGTCCTCGCCGCCCGCTACGAACGCATCGATGCTCGCCTCGCCGACGCCGGTCTGACGTGGTACGAGGTCTCCAACTGGGCCGCGAACGACGCCGCCCGCTGTCAGCACAATCTGGGCTACTGGGACGGTGGCGACTGGCTCGGCGCAGGTCCCGGTGCGCACAGCCACGTAGGCGGCGTTCGCTGGTGGAACGTCAAACACCCGGCTCGCTACGCCGACCGCGTCGCCCTCGGCGGTCTCCCGGCCGCCGGCTGGGAGGCGCTCACCGACGACGAGCGCTACACCGAGCACCTCATGCTCACCGTCCGCCTCCGCACCGGCCTGCCTCTCGCGGATCTAGCCCCCTCGGCACACTCGGCCCTCGACCGCGTCCTGGCCGACGGCCTGGCCCGCGTCACCGGCGACAACCTGGTCCTCACCGACCGGGGCCGGCTCCTCGCCGACGGCATCGTCCGAGATCTCCTCACCTGACCGCTGAAGGGCACGCGGGAGGCTTTCTCGGCTGATCAGTGGTGGGGTGCGAAGGGCCGGCTGAACGAGTCGGAGAATCGCGCGAGCGGTGATGTCATCGTGATCTGAATTTCGAGATTTCTCAGGCTCGGGATCGGATCCAGAGATTGCCCGGTCATGCTGGTGTAATCCACCAATGCACACCTGATGGCAGGCCCGGAGCAGTGGGGTGCTCTAAGGGTATGTTCGGTGGGTTCGGGGTGGAAGATAACGATTAGGGGCGTAGGCTTCGGCTCGATCCTAGGGAGTTATATGTCCACCGAACGGCACATCACCCTCGTCCACGAGCAGAGCGAATTCGCTGAAGCGCGCTCCGCTGAGAAGGCGGAGAACGCTCGTCAATGCGCGGTCGCCGCGCGGACGGTCGCTTCGCACTCGAACGACGCCGAAGATTGCACGTCGCTGCTGGCGATGTTGGGTCTCGACGCCCTCGCGGGCAAGCAGGTCGGCGCCCCCGACTCCGCCGCTCGCTGCGGCGCTGCTGCCCGAGTCTGATCCGGCACCGGCCGCCCGGCTCGGGCGGCCACTGCCGACGCCTTCGTCGACTCGCTGACATCACCGTCAGCCCCGAGTCGCCGTAGGGCGCTGCTCGACCGGCGAGAAGTCGTCGCCACCGCCGATCACCCCACCGGCTATCGCCGGTCGTGGCTCACCGAGTAGTTCCGCGGTGTTCGCGAGCGTGATCAAGTACTCCGGTAGTCCGCGCACGGCGTCGATGCCCGGCGCCGGCGGTGCCCCGCCGCAAGAGAAGTAGCGATCGACCGACCTGGTTGTGGCATGCGTCGACGGCGGATCGGCGCCGATGGCCGGGCCTGTCGATCCGGGAACGCTGTGCCCGCCACCCGGCCTCGGCACGTCATGCCGACCGGGCGGTCGGTATCTCGGCGCGCTGCCCCCTGTTCGGTCACCGCCTGCGCTCGTGCTGACGCCCGGCCCCATACGCCCAGCCGCTGAGCCGCCAGCGGGGCTGCGGCCTGCCGAAACGACCGCGTGGTCGACAGTCGTCGCGGAAGTTCCCGCGGGCGCTGTGAGCAGCCCTGCGGCAGGATTCGTCAACGCAGCCGTACTGCTCGCCGGTGCCGCGCCGGTGCCGCTCGCCGACGCCGAGGTCACCGCCGTCGCGCTGTCTGAGCGTGCCGCCCGGTCATCGGATTCCACCGCTCTGCCATCGAGCAGGTCCGAACCCTCGATTGGCACTCCTGTCCGGCCACCCTCGCGCCGCATCTTCTCCGAGTCGCCGATCACCCCGTGTAGAGCCGAGCTCTCCCCAGACGCATCCCGCCCGCCACCTGCGGAAACCTCGACCGGCGACAGCGCGCCTCGCTCGCCTGACGATTGCCCCGCGGTGCCGATCAGCGCTTGCCGGTCGTTCGACTCGCCGGAGTCGGACGACCCGAGCGGCATGGGCAGCACCGGAATACGAGCGACCAACTCCGCGAACGGCAACACATACCGCTGCCGCATCGCCGCTCGCGCATCCTCCTCCGCAGCCGAAGCCGCACCGTGCGCCGATGCGGAGCCCATGTCGTGTACCGCCCCACTCGCCGACCACGCCGCGGCACCGGTTCCCTCGACGACCGGCGACCCGACCGCGTACTTGGTCGCCACGATCGCCTCGGCGGCCGCTCGAACCACCCCCGGCAACGCCTCCAGCGCGACAGTCAGATCGTGCGCCCGCGCGACATAGCCTTCGACCGCGAATCCGGCCGCGGCGGCGGCCATGCCCGACCACGCCGACACCAGCGACCCGTTCACCGCGTGCCGGAATGCGCGAAGACTGTCGTCCCACGACCGCGCGATCTGCTCGAACCTGTCCGCTTGCGCCAACGCGCCGGTCACCTCGAGCGCCCCGAACGCCGCGACGATCTCCCGATGTCGCCAAGAATGTGTGTTCTCTGCGCCGCCGGAAACACCCGATTCCGTGGCCTCGTTCGAATAGTTCGGATATGTGTTCTCGCCGTGAATACCGCTCGGCTCGCGCCCCATCACGCTGACTCCGAGGAAATATGTTGTCCCGCAGAGGTTTCCGACAATCGAAGTCGATCAGCCCACTCTTCGTCAGCCGCCACCATCAGATCGCGCGCGGCCGCGAAAGATTGCCGAATGCCGTCCACGATCTGTGAATGCGCATCCAAGACGGCAGCGACGCTGTTCTCGTTCGCCCCCGCCACGGCACGCAATCGCGCGACCAATGTGTGACCGGATATCAACCGCGTTTCGCCCTCGCCCAGCCCCCAGTGCTCCTGATCGCCGATTTCCACGGCGAGCGCCCGAATCCGCGCGATCGCCCGCAGGAATTCCGCACACGCACTGTCGACCCGGGCGAACTCCGCGGGCCGCACCGCGACCGCGCCCGACCCGACTTGCCCCGCTTCGCCGACCCCACCCGGATACCCCACAGTTCCCTCCCCGTGCGCACTGATGACAGCTGAAAATAGCTGGTAGACCCCCTGATTCAGTCCCGAAACTACGCCCGGAGCCCGAGCCCGGCAAGCCCCGGAACCGCAACTGTGGACAACTCGGCCCTGTGGATAACTCGCCGTCGGGCTCGACTGAGCCGACAGCCCGAACACCGCCCCCGGAGCCGGATATCCCCCGCGTGACAGTTCGATGCCGGACAGCCGTGCGATCCAGGGATCGGCAACAAGACAATTAGACTGGACAACAAGACGCTGCGAGCGTCGGCGTGCGACCCTGTGCGAACGCAGCACGGGTAGGCGTGACGAACCAGGCACGAGCGAGGAGGTGGGGTCGATGGCGTCGAGTACAGAGGATCGACGTTTCGAGGTCCTGCGAGCGATCGTCGCGGACTACGTCGCCACCAAGGAACCGATCGGCTCCAAGTCCCTCGTGGAACGGCACAACCTCGGCGTTTCCAGTGCCACCATCCGCAACGACATGGCGGTGCTCGAGGCCGAGGGCTACATCACCCAGCCGCACACGAGTTCGGGCCGCATTCCCACCGACAAGGGCTACCGCGAGTTCGTCGACCGGATCGCCGAGGTGAAACCGCTCTCGGGCGCCGAACGCCGGGCGATCATGGAATTCCTCGAATCCGGCGTCGATCTCGACGATGTCCTGCGCCGCGGGGTGCGCCTGCTGGCCCAGCTCACCCGTCAGGTCGCCGTGGTGCAGTACCCCACCGTCTCGGCGTCGATCGTGCGCCACATCGAGGTCGTCGCACTCAACCCGGCCCGGCTCCTGCTCGTGGTGATCACCGACACCGGCCGCGTCGACCAGCGCATCGTCGACCTGGGCGCGGTGATCTCCGACGAGGACCTGGCCGCCGTGCGCGGCCTGCTGGGCGGGGCCATGGACGGCAAGCTGCTGTCGGTGGCCAGTGCGTCGGTAGCCGGTGTGCCCGAACGCGCACCGGCCAAGATCCGCGACGTGCTGGTCCGGGTCTCGACCGTCCTGGTGGAGACGCTGGTCGAGCACCCCGAAGAACGCCTGGTCCTGGGCGGTACGGCCAATCTCACCCGCAATGTCGCCGATTTCGGGTTCCCGGGTTCCCTGCGCACCGTGCTGGAAGCCCTGGAAGAACAGGTCATCGTGCTCAAACTGCTCGCCGCCGCGCAGCAGCCGGGCCAGGTGATGGTGCAGATCGGCGAGGAGACCCAGGTCGAGCAGATGCGCGGTACCTCCGTCGTCTCCACCGGCTACGGTGCGGCAGGCGCCGTGCTGGGCGGTATGGGTGTGCTCGGCCCGACCCGCATGGACTACCCCGGCACCATGGCGTCGGTCGCGACGGTCGCCCGCTACATCGGCGAGGTGCTCGCCGAAAGGTGAAGCCAGCTCGGGAACCACGGCAACCGGACTGTTAAGGTCGATACTTCGGCCGGTAAAGTTGAGTGGATTCGACTAAAGGATGCGCCCGGCGCTCGGCCGGCCCACACCGACCAAGGACTAGAGAACTCACGTGGCACGGGATTACTACGGACTGCTCGGCGTCGGCAAGAACGCCACCGACCAGGAGCTCAAGCGCGCTTACCGCAAGCTCGCCCGCGAACTGCACCCCGATGTGAACCCGGACGAGGGCGCGCAGGCCCGCTTCAAGGAAGTCTCCACCGCCTACGAGGTGCTGACCGACCCCGAGAAGCGCCGGATCGTCGACCTCGGCGGTGACCCGCTCGAAAACGGCGGCGGCGGAGCAGGATTCAACGGTGCGGGCTTCGGCGGCCTCGGTGACGTCTTCGAGGCGTTCTTCGGCGGGATGAGCGGCCAGGGCGGTGGCCAGCGCAAGCCGCGCGGGCGCGTGCAGCCCGGCGCCGACTCGCTGATCCGCACCCGGCTGAGCCTGGCCGAATGCGCGGTGGGCGTCACCAAGCATCTGACCGTCGACACCGCGATCCTCTGCGATGTCTGCGTGGGCTCGGGCACCAACGGCAACTCCAAGCCGGTGCGCTGCGAGACCTGTGACGGCGCGGGCGAGGTGCAGTCGGTGCAGCGCTCGTTCCTCGGTCAGGTGCTCACCTCGCGTCCCTGCCCCACCTGCCGCGGCGCGGGCGAGACCATCCCCGACCCCTGCAACAAGTGCGGTGGCGACGGACGGGTGCGCGCCCGGCGCGAGATCGCCGCGCCCATCCCGGCCGGTGTCGCCAGCGGTATGCGGGTTCGCCTGGCGGCCCAAGGTGAGGTCGGCCCCGGCGGCGGCCATGCCGGTGACCTCTACGTCGAGGTCGTCGAGCAGCCCCACGACACCTTCGTGCGCGACGGTGACGACCTGCACTGCACCGTCCGGGTACCGATGGTCGACGCGATTCTCGGGACCACCGTGGTCGTCGACACCATCCTCGACGGCCCCACCGAACTCACCATCGCGGCGGGCACCCAGCCCGGCGAGGTCATCCAGTTGCGGGCGCACGGCATGCCGCGGCTGCGCTCGGGTGCGCGCGGCGACCTGCTCGCCCACCTCGACATCGTCGTGCCGAACAAGCTCGACGGCAGGCAGACCGATCTGCTGCGCAAGTTCAAGGGCATGCGGGACAAGGATCGCGCCGAAGTGATGTCGACCCAGTCCGAGCACAACAGCGGTCTGTTCGCCCGGCTGCGCGCGTCGTTCAGCGGGCGCTGAGCCCGTGGCCGCGACGGTCTTCTACCTCGACGAGGTCCCCGAGCCGGGCGCGGTCGCGGTGCTGGACGGCCCGGAGGGCCGCCATGCCGCGACCGTGCGCCGGATCAAGGTCGGCGAACCGATCACCCTGTCCGATGGGCACGGTGTGCTGGCCGGCTCGGAAGTCGTTGCGGCCCAGAAGGACCGGCTCGAACTGGCGGTCCGTGACCGCCGGATCGCCGCGCCGCCCACCCCGGCGGTGACCGTGGTGCAGGCGCTGCCCAAGTCGGACCGCTCCGAGCTGGCGGTCGAATTGATGACCGAGGCAGGCGCGGACCTGATCGTCCCGTGGCAGGCCGCGCGCTGCGTCGCGAACTGGGAAGCCAAGGCCGCCAAGGGCATCGAGAAGTGGCGTGCGGCGGCGAAGTCCGCGGCCCGGCAATCCCGGCGCGCCTACATCCCCGAGATCGCCGGCCTGCACCGCACCCGCGACCTGGTGGAACTGGTGCGAAAAGCCAAGGCGGACGGCGCGATCGTCGCGGCCCTGCACGAATCCGGCGCGAGTAAATTCACCGAACTCCCGCTGGCCGAGGCGAGCGAAGTGGTGCTGATCGTCGGCCCCGAGGGCGGCCTCGACGACGCCGAGCTGGCCGCGCTGGCGGAGGCCGGAGCCGACATCGTGCTCCTCGGCCCGACCGTCTTGCGCACCTCCACCGCGGCGGCCGTCGCGCTCGGTGCGCTGGGGGCGTTGACCGCACGCTGGTGACAGGAGTGGACCGTGCGGGATCGGGTACTCCGAGGGGGTCGCGAACGGCCTACCACGGGCACATTTTTAACCACTGTGCGGTGTCAGTGCTCGGCGGTAAACTGATCTCATCGAACACCAGGTCGAAACCGGAAGCAGGCTGTAGCCACTTTTGAAGAACTCAGGCGAGATCGGCAACCCCGTATCAGACATCGGCGCAGGCGGTAACAATGCTGGTCCCGCTGCGCGGACCGTGCGTTCCAGCATCGAGCTCGCCCCGGAGTCGGTTTTCGGTTTCCTCGGCTCGGCCGACCAGAACCTGCGTCAGCTCGAGAAACTCCTCCCCGCCGACATCCATGTCCGCGGCAACACCGTCACCATCACCGGTAAGGCCGGCGATGTGGCGCTGGCCGAGCGGGTAATCGAGCAGCTCGTGGCGCTGACCGGCCGCAATCGCGTGATCACTCCCGAGGCGGTTCGCCACACCATCTCGATGCTCACCGACGAGGGCGTGTCCGAATCGCCCGCCGAGGTGCTGAGCCTGGACATCCTGTCGCGGCGCGGCAAGATCATCCGTCCCAAGACGCTGAACCAGAAGCGCTATGTGGACGCGATCGATGACAACACCATCGTGTTCGGCATCGGCCCCGCGGGCACCGGCAAGACCTACCTGGCCATGGCCAAGGCGGTGCAGGCCCTGCAGTCCAAGCAGGTCACCCGCATCATCCTGACCAGGCCCGCGGTCGAGGCGGGCGAGCGGCTCGGCTTCCTGCCCGGCACCCTCAACGACAAGATCGACCCGTACCTGCGCCCGCTCTACGACGCCCTGCACGACATGATGGACCCCGAAGCCATTCCCAAGCTGATGGCTTCCGGTGTCATCGAGGTCGCGCCGCTGGCGTACATGCGTGGTCGCAGCCTCAACGATTCGTTCATCATTCTCGACGAGGCGCAGAACACCACGGCCGAGCAGATGAAGATGTTCCTCACCCGCCTCGGCTTCGGTTCGCGGATGGTGGTCACCGGTGACATCTCGCAGGTCGACCTGCCCAACGGGCAGCGCTCGGGCCTGCGGGCGGCCGCGGAGATCCTCACCGATATCGACGACATCCACTTCTCGGAGCTCACCAGCGCCGACGTGGTCCGTCATCGTCTGGTCTCCGACATCGTCGACGCCTACGACCGCTTCGAATCCGAGACCCGCGCGGTGCCGGGCCCGCACTATCCGGGCAATCGCGCCCAGCGCAGGGCCGCCGGTCGCAGCGACCGGCGCTGACACCTGCGCCACGCTGGCCCGATGCCGCTCCCGGCGGCGTCGGGCCAGCACCGTACCCTGAACAGGTGAGCATCGAGATCGCCAACGAATCGGGCATGGACGTTCCCGAAGAAGACCTGGTCAGCGTCGCGCGTTTCGTGATCGGCCGGATGGACGTCCATCCGGCCGCCGAACTGTCGATGGTGCTCGTCGATCTCGACACCATGGCCGACCTGCACGTGCGCTGGATGGATCTGCCCGGCCCCACCGACGTGATGTCGTTCCCGATGGACGAGCTCGAGCCCGGCGGTCGTCCCGACAGCCCGGAGCCAGGCCCGTCCATGCTCGGTGACATCGTGCTGTGCCCGGAGTTCGCGATGGGTCAGGCGCAGAAGGCCGACCATTCGCTCGACCACGAGCTGGCCCTGCTCACCGTGCACGGCGTGCTCCACCTGCTCGGCTACGACCATGCCGAGCCGGAGGAGGAAAAGGAGATGTTCGCGCTGCAGGCCCAGTTGCTCGAGGAGTGGTACGTGAGCCTGCGCGAGGAACAGCGCCGCGCCGAGCTGGCCGAGCGTGACGACCGCCTACTCGGCAAGGCAGGTTTCACCGCACCCGGTGAAGGCCCCGCGTGACAGCACTGACCCTGATCCTGCTGGCGATCGTGTTGATCGGTATCGGCGGGGTGTTCGCGGGTGTGGACTCGGCCCTGAACACGGTGTCACGGGCCAGGCTCGACGACATGGTCCGCGAGGAGCGCTCCGGCGCCGCGCGACTACGCAAGATCGTCGACGACCGCCCGCGCTATGTGAACCTCGTTGTCCTGCTGCGCATTCTGTGCGAGATCACCGCCACCGTGCTGCTGGCGGCAGCGACGCTCGACCTGTGGAACGAGAGTACGGCGCTGCTGGTCACCGCCGCGTTGATGGTCGTTGTCTCCTACGTCGTGATCGGCGTCGGTCCGCGTACGCTCGGCCGTCAGCACGCCTACTCGATCGCGTTGGCCGCCGCGGTGCCGCTGCAGATCATCGGCGCGGTGCTCAGCCCGGTCAGCCGCCTGCTGATTCTGCTCGGCAACGCGATCACCCCCGGTAAGGGATTTCGCAACGGCCCCTTCGCTTCCGAGATCGAGTTGCGCGAGGTGGTCGACATGGCCCGCGAGCGCGGCGTGGTGGCCGACGACGAACGCCGGATGATCCAGTCGGTCTTCGAACTCGGCGATACCCCGGCTCGCGCGGTGATGGTGCCGCGCACCGAGATGGTGTGGATCGAGGACGACAAGACCGCCGCCCAAGCGATGTCGCTGGCGGTGCGTTCCGGCCATTCCCGGATCCCGGTGATCGGCGAGAACGTCGACGACATCCGCGGCGTGGTCTACCTGAAAGACCTTGTGCCCTACGCCGATCGCGCCCGCAAGGTGTCGGTGGGCGATGCCATGCGGCCCGCGATCTTCGTCCCCGATTCCAAACCGCTCGACGAACTGCTTGACGAGATGCAGCGGCGCCGCAATCACATGGCGCTGCTGGTCGACGAGTACGGCGGTATCGCGGGGCTGGTGACCATCGAGGACGTACTCGAGGAGATCGTCGGTGAGATCGCCGACGAATACGACACCGACGAAACCCCGCCCGTGGAGGACCTCGGCGACGGGCGCTACCGCGTCTCGTCGCGGGTGTCGGTGGAAGACCTGGGGGAGCTGTACGGCCTCGACATCGAGGACGACGACGTGGACACGGTGGGCGGGCTGCTCGCTCACGAACTGGGCCGCGTCCCGCTGCCCGGCTCCAAGGTGACCGTCTACGGGCTGGTGCTGCGCGGCGAGGGCGGCGCGGACGCGCGCGGGCGCATGCGCGTCAACACCGTGCTGGTGCGCCGGGCCTCGGACAAGGCCGAGAAGGCCGAGAAGAAGAGCGACAAGCCCCGCAAGGGCACGACCGACGAGGCAATCGCCGACACCGATCCGGTGCGCGTGCCCGACGACAACGGAGAACACCATGAGTGAACTGAATGCCGAGGACAACAAACTGCTGGTGCTGGCGCGTGGCGCGCTGGGCCGCACCGGGGGCGCGAGCGGCGCCGCGGTGCGCGATACCGACGGCCGCACCTACGCCGCGGGCGAGGTCGGGCTGACCGCGCTGCGCCTGACCGCGTTGCAGGCCGCCGTGGCCGCCGCGATCTCGAGCGGCGCCGAGGGGTTCGAGGCGGCGGTCGTCGTCGGCGGTGACGCCGGGGACGCCGGCATCGACGCCGTGCGCGAGGTCTCGCCGTCGGCGTCGGTGATCCGCACCGACCGCACCGGCGCCGTGCTGAGCGAGGTGCACGGTGGCTGACTCGGGCAAGGAATTCCGTTCCGGCTTCGTCTGTTTCGTCGGCCGCCCCAACACCGGCAAGTCGACGCTCACCAACGCCCTGGTCGGCACCAAGATCGCGATCACCTCCTCGCGCCCGCAGACCACCCGCCACACCATCCGCGGCATCGTGCACCGCGAGGACGCCCAGCTGATCCTGGTCGACACCCCCGGCCTGCACCGACCGCGCACGCTGCTCGGTCAGCGTCTCAACGACCTGGTCCGCGACACCTATTCCGAGGTCGACCTGATCGCGTTGTGCATCCCCGCCGACGAGAAGATCGGCCCCGGTGACCGCTGGATCGTCGAGCAGATCAGGATGATGGCGCCCAAGACCAAGATCCTCGGCGTGGTCACCAAGATCGACAAGGTGGGTCGCGACGAGATCGCCCACCAGCTGATGGCACTGTCGAAGCTGCTCGGCCCCGAAGCCGAGGTCGTGCCGGTCTCGGCCGTGAAGGGCGAACAGGTCGAGGTGCTCGTCGACGTGATCGCCTCGCAGATGCAGGAGGGCCCGGCGTTCTATCCCGACGGTGAGATCACCGACGAGCCGGAGGAAACCCTCATGGCCGAGCTGATCCGCGAGGCCGCCCTCGAGGGCGTTCGCGACGAACTGCCGCACTCGCTGGCCGTGGTGATCGAGGACATCGAGCCGTACGAGGCGAACGAGGACATGCTCGAGGTGCATGCCCTGCTGTACGTCGAACGGCCCAGCCAGAAGGCGATCATCATCGGCAAGAACGGCGCCCGCCTCAAGGAGGTCGGCACCAATGCCCGCAAGCAGATCGAGCACATTCTCGGCACCCGCATCTACCTGAACCTGCACGTGAAGGTCGCCAAGGATTGGCAGCGCGACCCGAAACAGCTGGGGAAGCTGGGCTTTTGACCGTTTGACTGTCGGCGGTTCGGGGTATCGTTCGGCGAACACGCCGGTTCGTTCGGCGTGCTTCGCTGATCGTCCGGGGAGGCCGTGGAAGTGCCCGATGCCAATGATGTCGGCAAGCTGCTGGAGCTGCTGCGGGCGCTCGAGATTCCCGACGCCCGCCCGCGCGTGCTGCGCACATTGGTCCACGGGCGGCGCGCGCTGCCCCGCCCGATCATCGAAGTCGTCGGCGTCTCGGGGCATACGGCGCTGGTCGGCGAAATCTACAGTTGGCTCAGCGAATCCGGGGGAAGGCGGGCGACGCCGCGCGTCAAGGTCGACCTGCACGCACCCGACCTGCCGCGCACGCAGCTCACCCCCGATCTCAACGCGATCGACGCGGGCCCGCAGGCCAACGATCAGGAGATCCCCGGCCACTGCCTGCCGATCGTCCAGCTGTTGGTGGCGGGTTTCGCCGCCGACGACACCGCGATGGGCGCGATCAAGTTCCCGCGCTACCGCACCGCCGACTGGCTGACCCGCCAGCGGGTGACCTCCGACGAATCCGAGGCCCCCGACGAGCTGCGCCGCAGACTGCCCAAACTGCTGCGCAGCGGTTCGCCGACGAGCCGCTCCGATACGGCCGAAGGGGTTGCGGGCGACACGATTTCGCGGGTGGTCTTCGGGGTGCTCGCGCTGTGGCCGGTGCTGCGGTTGTGGCTGTGGGTATCGGGGCGCATTCCCGGCATGTCGAAGGTGACGCGGTGGTTTCTGCACCAGCGCTACCTGGCGCCTGAATTGTCGGGCAGTTTCCTCGGTTTCGCGTCCCGGCTCACCGCGTCACACCGGGTCGACGAGAACGAGGAGCAGGTTGCCAAGCTGCTCGTGCACGCGTTTCTCGAGGACCTGCGCGACGCCTACCGACGCCGGATCTGGCGCCCCTCGAGCTGGCGGCGCACCGCGTACCCGGTGGCGTTGCTCGGTGGCCTGGCCGAGGGCAGCGACGGTGCGCGCATTCTCACCTGGATCAACGAAATCCGGAACGAGACCGGCCTTTTCGATCCGCTGGTCGTGGTGGCGTTGCGCGACGAAGGGCCGAGCCGCGAGGTCGGCGAGCTCTCCCATATCAGCGACCTCCGCCCGCTGCGCACCCTGGAAAGTCTCGCCGACGCGCCGTCCCCGCAACCGCCCGATCCGCTGCAGGAGTGGGTGCGCGAGATCGACAACCGGCGCACCCATCGTCAGGCCGACGCCTGGTTCCTGCCCTTGCGCGCGATCCTGCCGCCCGACACGACACCGCGCGTCAGCGATGCCCGCTTCCGCGGTCTCGCACTGCCGCCCGCACCCCCGCTCGCCGCCCGCAGCTGGTTCGTCGGTCTGTGTGTGCTGATCCCGATCGTGCTGGCGGTGGCCGCGACGCTGGTCTACTTCCCGCCGCTGCGTGGCGCCGAATGTTCGCACTGGCCGTGGACCGACGGTGTCTCGGTGAGTGTGCGCGACGGTGAATGCGTCGGCTACAGCGACAACCCCCGGCAGACCTTCGCCGACGACCCCGAGCTGTCGGCGATGCAGCGAGAAGTGTTCCGGCTCAACGTCGCCGCGGCCGACGCGCGCGAGAACAACCCGAATCGGCCCTTGATCTCGCTGGTGTATTTCGCCGGCCTCAGCTACGTCGACACCAACGTGCGGTACCCGCATGCCCAGGTCGAGGAGCTGGCCGGGCTGGCGGTGCAGCAGCGTCGGGCGTTGCTGGCTTCCGACGAATCGGAACCGTTGCTGCGCATCATCATCGCCAACGGCGGTTCCGATATGCGCCAGGCCGGGTGGGTGGTCGAGAATCCGCTGCGCGAGCTCGTGGCCGACGACCCCAGCGTGCTCGGTGTCGTGGGGATCGATCGCAGCAACGACGAAACTCGCAGGGCCATCACGCGTCTCGGTGAACTCGGTGTTCCCGCGGTGGCCACGACCCTGTCCGCCGACGGTCTTGACCAGGCGTCGCCGCTGTATTTCCAAGCGGCACCGAGCAATACCGTGCAGGCTCGTCTCGTCGCCGACTATGTGCAGGGCGCCCGTGACGTCAACGGCACGCCCCGCTACGACAAGGTGGCGATCTATCACCCCGAGGTCGCCGGTGATCTGTACGTGACCACCCTGGTCGAAGACCTACAGAAAGAGCTCGCCGAACGCGGTGTGGCACAGCAGAGCATGAGCTGGCGCGAACAGCAGCAGCTCTACCGTTTCCCCGCACCGTGCGAGACCGCCGGATTCGACCGCCGCACTCTGCTGTTCTTCGCGGGCCGCAACGACGACTTCCCGACCTTCGCCAAATCGGTGAGTCGCGGCTGCCTCAGTGGCGCGGGCCCGGCGATCCTCGGTAACGACGCGGTGACCAGGCTGATCACCGATCCGAAGGCCACCGCCGCGCTTCCCGCCAACCTCACCGTGCGCTATGTGTCCAAGGCCTCGCCGGTCATGCTCGGCGGCGCCGATTGTGTCCGCGGCGTCGGCAAGCTCGGCGACCAGCCGGTGCCGTTCGAACACGAGCAGCTGTGTACCGAACTGGCGGGGTTGATCGAAGACCTCCGTGGCTATCCCGACCTCACCGACTACCGGCCCACCTGGGCGGGCGATCGCACCGGTCTGGCCTTCGACGTGAGCGGCCTGTTCGTGCAAGCGGTGCGCAACAGCCGTGGTGTGCTGGCCGACGTCCCACCGAACCGAACCGCCATCGCGGTCCAGTTGCGCGAGTCCGACTATCGCGGCGTCACCGGCACTCTCGGCTTCTCGACCAGCCGCGTCGCCGACGGTTCGTCGATCGCGGTCCTGGTCACCACCGCGGTCGGCGGCGCGGGCCCGCAGCGCTGCCTGATGATGTTTCCCCGGCAGACCGGCCGGGACGGCTGTCCGTCGGGCACGAAGAGCGACCTCGAAGGATGGACCGAACCGGGCCGATAGGAACTGTCACCACCACTGCGCGGGGCGGTGACGTTCCCAGCGCAGTTCCGATTCCAGCTGGGCCGCCAGCGAAATGAGCAGTGGTTCGCTGTCGGCGGTGCCCATCAGTTGCGCGCCGATCGGCAGCCCGGCTTCGGTGAAACCGGCAGGCACGTTCACGCTCGGCCAGCCGAGCACGTTCCACGGCCACGTGTAGGGGCACGCGGCGGTGATCAGATTGTTCGTCGCACCGAAACCGATGCGGTCGATCTCTTCCACCTGTGGTGCCGGGGTCGCGGTGGTCGGCGCCAGTACCACGTCGTAGTCGTCGAAGAACGAGCCGATGCGCTTGTGCAGCAGGGGTTCCGCGAGCCGCGCCGCGGTGAGTGCGGGCCCGGTGAGCACGCGGCCGATGCGCGCATTGGTGGTGGTCCTCGGGTCGACGACCGCGCCCGGCATACCCCGGTGCACCCGGCTGATCCCCGCCAGCGAGCGCGGCAGGAAGGACGCGCCGATCATCAACCCGTAGTGCAGGTCTGTCACGGTGACGGTATGGCCGAGCGTGCGCAGGGTGGCGGCCAGCGCGTGCACGGCGGCCGCGATCTGCGGATCGAGTGCGGTCTTGGTCGCGGTGTACGGAATGCTCAGGGAGAGCGCGATTCTGAGCGTGCCGGGATCGCGCCCGACGGCCGCGCTCGCCTCGATGGGCGCGGGCTTGTGCCGGTCGCCGTCGTGTGGCCCGGCGGCGATGTCGAGCAGCAGCGCGGCGTCGCGCACGGTGCGCGCGAGCGGTCCGTTGACGGTCAGCCCGTTGAACGCCTCCGCCAGCGGCCAGGTGGAGATCCGCCCCCGCTGCGGCTTGATCCCGACCAGGTTGGTCCACGAGGCCGGGATCCGCACCGACCCCGCACCGTCGGAACCCAGTGCGGCGGGGACCAATCCGGCCGCGACCGCCGCCGCGGACCCACCCGATGACCCACCCGGCGTGCGCGTGCGATCCCACGGATTGCGGGTGTGGCCGAACGCGTCACCGCTGGTGAACGGCAGCTGTCCCAGCTCGCAGGTATTGGCCTTGCCGACGATCACCGCACCCGCCGCACGCAACCGGCGCACCGATTCGGCGTCCGCGGACTTCGGCGTGAACTCCCCACCACACCCGAAGGCGGTGACTTCGCCGCTGATGTCGGTGTCGTCCTTGACCGCGATCGGCACACCCAGCAGCGGCAGCCGCACGCCCGCCGCCCATCGCGTGTCCGCTTCGGCGGCCTCCCGCAGCGCGGCTTCGCGACGGACGACCCGGAACGCGTTGAGCGTCGGCTGCGACGCCTCGATCCGGTCGAGCGCGTCGGCGACGGCGGCGACCGAGGAGATGCTGCCCTCGGCCAACGCCGAGGACAGTTCGGTGAGGCCGAGATCGGCCGAGGAATTCGGCGCGATGTGGTCGGGCGCGGACATGTGAGCTCCGTCTCTGCAGGTACGTGGCTCGACCGTAACGCGAAGCTGGTCACCCGTCCACATCCCCTAGGGTGGGTATAGACATACATGCGGGATGTATGTAACAGTGGACCTGCCCAGCATTCGACCAGGGGAGGACCCCATGGGAATCAGCTCAGCACTCGGCCCGGCCCGCGAGATCGCCCTGTCATCCGGCCGCATCCGCTACCACGACACCGGCTCCGGATCGCCGGTCGTCTTCGTCCACGGGCTACTCGTCAACGCCGACATCTGGCGCGGGGTCGTGCCCGGTCTCGCCGCCGCCGGCCACCGCTGCCTCACACCCGACTGGCCGCTCGGATCTCACACCATCCCGATGCCCGACGCCGACCTCAGCCCCACCGGCATCGCGGACCTGATCGCCGAGTTCCTCGACGCGCTCGACCTCACCGATGTCACGATCGTCGCCAACGACACCGGCGGTGCCCTCACCCAGATCCTGATGACCCGCCGACCGGAACGGATCGGCCGCGTCGTCCTGGCCGCCGTCGACTGCTACGAAGTGTTCCCGCCGCAACCCTTCGCGGCGCTGCTGAAGGTGGCGAAGATTCCCGGCGTCATCCGCCCGCTGCTGGCGCCGATGCGCTTCGGACTCATGCAGCGACTGCCACTCGGATTCGGGCTGGTCACCAAACACGCACTGCCGCGAGAGATCGCGCAGTCCTATCTGGGGCCCGCCCGGCGCAACGCCGCCGTCCGCGACGACCTGCGCCGCTTCGCCACCGGTGTCGACAATCGATGCACCGTGGCCGCCGCCGAACGCTTCGGCGCGGTCGATGTCCCGGTGCTCGTGGTCTGGTCGACCGAGGACAAACTGTTCCCGATGGCGCTGGCCGAACGGCTGGTCGCCGATCTACCGCGGGCGAGCCTGCGCACCCTCGACAACTCCTACACCTTCATCCCCGAGGACCGGCCGGAGTTGCTCACCGAACTGATCGTGGAGTTCACTCGGCTGCATGCAGCGCCGTAGTCAGGAGGATCGCTCCCGCGTCACCCGAGCCGCGCTCGAGCAGGCAGGCCGTCGCCTGTTCGCTGAGCGCGGCTTCGCCGGTACGTCGGCCGAGCAGTTGGTGGCCGACGCCGGGGTCACCCGCGGCGCGCTGCACCATCACTACGGCGACAAGCGCGGCCTGTTCCTCGCCGTCCTCGAACAGGTCGAGACCGAGGCCACCGAGGAGATCGCGAGCGCCGTCGCCGCTGTCGACCGCGCCGACATCATCGGCGGTATGACCGCGGGTCTGGCGCGTTTCCTCGACATCTGCGCCCGCCCGGAAATGCTGCGCATCGTGTTGATGGACGCCCCGACCGTTCTCGGCTGGCCCGCTTTCCGGGAATTCGAAGCGCGCCACGGACTCGGCCTCATCACCGCCGAACTGCAACGCGCCACCGACGCGGGCCTGATCCCGGTCGCCCCCGTTCCGGTACTCGCGCAGCTACTGCTCAGCGCCATCGCCGAGGCCTCGCTCATCGTCGCCCACGCGGACGACCCCGACCGCGCTCGCCTCGAAACCCAGCAATCGCTGCTGCTACTCATCGCCGGTCTACTCCAGTCCTGATCCGTGTCCGTGACCGCGGTGTCGGGCGCGCATGCAAGACTGGGCGCGTGCGGTTGTATCGGGATGAGGCGGTGGTGGTTCGCCAGCACAAGCTGGGCGAGGCCGATCGCATTGTCACGCTCCTGACCAGGCAACACGGGCTGGTCCGGGCGGTGGCGAAGGGGGTGCGCCGCACCAAGTCGAAGTTCGGGGCGCGGCTCGAGCCGTTCTCCTACATCGACGTGCAGTTGCATCCGGGTCGCACCCTCGACATCGTCACCCAGGTCATCACCGTGGAGGCGTTCGCCGCCGACATCATCGACGACTACGGCCGCTACACCACCGCGTGCGCGATCCTCGAAACCGCCGAGCGCCTCGCGGGCGAAGAACGCGCACCCGCCCCGAAACTGCATGTACTCACCGCGGGTGCCCTACGCGCGATCGCCGCCAAACAGCGACCCCACGAACTGATCCTCGACGCGTACCTGTTGCGCGCCATGGGTTTCGCCGGCTGGGCGCCCGCACTCGACGAATGCGCCCGCTGCGCGACGCCCGGCCCGCACCGCGCCTTCCACGTGGCAGCGGGCGGCGCGGTCTGTGTGCACTGTCGTCCCCCGGGCGCGAGCACGCCCATCACCGGGGTACTCGATCTGCTCGTCGCCCTGCTGAAGGGGGAGTGGGCCTACATCGACAGCGTTCCCGACAACGTCCGCCGCCAGGCCAGCGGTCTCGTCGCCGCCCACCTGCAGTGGCACCTGGAACGCCAGCTGCGCACGCTGCCGCTGATCGAGCGATCCCGCATCGAACCCGCGGACCGGCCCGACGCCGCTGTCGTCGGCCGGGTCGGCTGAGCAAACCCGGAGCCCGTGCAACCCGTACCCGGCGATCAGGCAGGATGGACGCCGTGATCCTGCGTCGTGACTCTTCTCCCGCGAGCAAGGACGGCACCCGCACCGTGCGGCCGCCGTCTCAGCATCCCTCCGGCGCGCGTCCGCCCGCGATCCCGCACGAGCTCGTCCCCAACCACGTCGCGCTGGTGATGGACGGCAACGGCCGCTGGGCCCAGGAGCGTGGCCTGCCACGCACCGCCGGACACGAACGCGGCGAGGCCGTGCTCATGGACTCCGTCGAAGGCTGTATCGAGATCGGCGTGAAGTGGCTCTCCGCCTACGCCTTCTCCACCGAGAACTGGCGACGCAGCCCCGACGAGGTGCGCTTCCTGATGGGCTTCAACCGCGACGTGATCCGCCGCCGCCGCGACGAGATGCACGAGATGGGTGTGCGGGTGCGCTGGGCCGGTCGCCGGCCTCGCCTGTGGCGCAGCGTGATCAAGGAGCTCGAGGTGGCCGAAGAGCTCACCAGGGACAACGACGTGATGACGCTGACCATGTGCGTCAACTACGGTGGTCGTGCCGAAATCGCTGATGCCGCAAGGGAAATCGCGCGCCGGGTGGCCGCGGGCGAGATCGACCCGGAGAAGGTCGACGAAGCCACCGTCGCGAAGTATCTCGACGAACCCGACATGCCCGATGTCGATCTGTTCCTGCGCCCCTCCGGCGAGTTCCGCAGCTCGAACTTCCTGATCTGGCAGGCGGCCTACGCCGAATTCGTTTACCAGGACACGCTTTTCCCCGACTTCGACCGGCGTAACCTGTGGGACGCGTGCCTGGAATACGCCAAGCGCGATCGCCGCTTCGGTGGCGCCAAATGAGTGACGACGGAGCCGAGATGGACACCACGGTCTCACCCGAAATCGACCTGCAGGCGCGCACCGGCGCGTGCCTGCAGATGCAGGACGTCGATGTCCGGGTGGACGCGGACGGTTCGCTCGGCTTCGAATACGACGGCGCCCTGTGCTCGATCCGCGCCGTCACCCTCGCACCCGGCCTCACCGTGCTGTCGCTGACCAGCGTGCTGGCGTGGGATCGCCCGCTCAAGACGGCGCTGCACAAGCGCGTTGCCGAACGCAACAACGAGATCCAGTTCGGTTCGGTCACGCTGATCGCCCGGGGTCAACTGGGCGATGTCATCCTGCGCTACACCTTCCCCGCCGAAGGTCTCGACGACGGGGCACTCACCACCATGCTGCTGCTGGCCCTGTCCGGCGCGAGCCGAGCCCGTCAGGGGTTGCTCGCGCCGTAGCGCATCAGTTGCTGGGCTTCCAGGTGATCTTGCCGCCCGTGAAATCCTGGGCCTTGCCGCCCTGGTAGTCGTATTCGTCGCTGGTGGGGTAGCCGTAGCGGCCGTTTTCGCCGCCCGCGCGGATCCAGTCGGCCTGGATGCTGCCCCACACCGCGTGCGCGCCGGTCTTCGAGGTCCAGTAGATGGCGCCGGTCGGGAACATGGTGAACTGGCCGTCGCCCTTGCCCGCCGCGGACACGTCGGTGAGCGGGAAACCCAGCGGGCTCGACTCCCAGCCCAGCGCCGCCCACTTGTCGCGGATCGGGCCGCTGATCTGGTGTGCGCCGGTGCCGACGGACCAGTAGATCGAGCCCTGCTGGAAGTGGTTGAAGCGACCGCCGCCCGACGGGGTGGACTGCTCGCGGGTGGTCGGGTAGCCGAGCTTGCCCGACTCGTTGCCCGTCTCGGCGAACTTGTCCCGGATCTGGCCCGCGACGGTGTTGGCGTTGGTGTCGGGATGCCAGTAGATGGCCGCGTTGTTGGCGAAGGTCTGGTACTTGCCGCCGGCCGCCGCGTCGGTTTCCGGGGAGGTGGGATCGCCCAGCGCCGGGCCGCCCGCCTGGTCGTATTCGGTCTCGATCGCGCCGCCCACCTCGAATCCGCCGATCGTCCTCGCCTGCGCGGTGCCTGCCATCGCCGCGGGCAGCGCGGCCACGACGGTGACGGCTGCCAGCGCGGTCAGGCCGCGTGATCGAAGGGTTCGACGGTGCAAAGTCACAGAAAACTCCCTGGTCGGATCGGTATTCAACGATGTCCGGCGCTCGGGACCCCCTCCGGTGCCGCACCCGAACCTACCCGTTCGGCGGCGGTGGCAACAGTGGCCTTGCTCACCTGGGGTGATGGGGTGGTCCCGGCAGCATCACCTCGAGGCCGCGGGCGAAATCGTCCGGTTCGACGTCCTCGAGCAGCAAGTGCTGCAGGATGAATCCGGGGAGCAACCCGATGATCGTCTTGGCGATCACGCCGGGATCGGTACCGGGGGGAAGCCAGCCGGTTTCGCACAGCCGTTCGGCGTACTCCAGCCACAGCTCGCGCATGGACGCGAGCGCTGTGCGCACCGGTACGGCCGCCTCGTGCGAGACCAGAGCCAGCGCCCAGGCCTGCGGGGCGAGGCGCAGCGGCCCGTCGGGTCCACTCCGCTTGACGATCTCGGTGGTCAGCAGCCGGATGACCTCCGCCGGGGGAGGTGGGGTCTCGGTGCGGATGATCTCGGCGAGCCGCTCGCGCAACGGTCCCATGGTGTGGCTCACCAGGGCGCCGATGATCTCGTTCTTGCTGGTGAAGTACCGGTAGACCGCACCCGCCGACATCTGCGATTCGGCGAACACGTCCTGCATGGACGTCTCGTGGAACCCCTTCCTGGCGAAGCACAGCTGCGCGGCGTCGAGGATCTGCTGCCTGCGGCGTTCCAGGTGTTCTTCGCTGACTCGGGGCATGGGTCAAAAGTAAAACGAATGTCCGTTCTTGACAAGCGAGGTGGGCGGTGTCACGGTAGGAAACATCAAAAAGAACGAACATTCGCTTTTGAGGGGAACAACCGCATGACGATCACCCGCCGAGCAGTAGCTCTCGGCCTCGCGGCCACCGCGATCCAGGCCCTGATGCTGATCGCCTTCGCCTGGCCCGCCGTCAATATCGGCCCGCGTGATCTGCCGATCGCCGTCGCGGGTCCTGGCTCCGCCCAGGTCGCCCAGCAGCTGCGGCAGCGCGATCCCGAGGCTTTCGAGATCACCACCGTCGCCGATGTCTCCGAGGCGCGAACCGCACTGGCCGACAACGAGATCTACGGCGCCATCGTCACCGGCAACGGCGCACCACAGGTCCTGGTCGCTTCCGCCGCCTCGCCCGCCGTCGCCCAGCAGCTCACGGCCATCGCGCAACAGCTCGGCGGTATCCCCGCCACTCCCGTCGAGGACGTGATCGCCATCGATCCCGACGATCAGCGCGGCGCGGGCTTCGGCTCCATGGTTCTGCCGCTGGTCATGTCCGGCATGGCAGCGGGCGTCCTGCTCACCCTGCTGGTCCCCGCTTTCGGGGCCCGGCTCGCCGGCCTGGCCGCCTTCGGTATCGCGGGCGGGCTCCTGAGCGCCCTCATCTTCCACACCTGGCTCTCGATCCTGCCCGGCTCCTACCTCGAACTGGCCGCCATCGCGGGCCTGGCCTCCTTCGCCGTCGCCGCCGTCATCGTCGGCCTGGCCGCCGCCATCGGGCGCCCCGGCATCGGCCTCGGCGCCCTGACCATGCTGCTGGTCGGCAACCCGTTCTCCGCCGCCACCTCGGCCCCCGAACTCCTGCCCCAGCCCTGGGGCACCCTCGGCCAACTGCTTCCCCCGGGCGCCGCCGCCTCCCTGCTCCGCTCGGTCGCCTACTTCGACGGTGCCGGCGCCTTCGCCCCCCTCGCCGTCCTGCTCGCCTGGGCGGCAGGCGGAGTCGCTCTCCTCGGCCTCGGCGCCCTCCGCTCCCGCCAGGAGCCCACGCCTACCGCATCTCCCGAACCGGTGGCCGTTCCCGCCTGACCATCTCCACGAAAACGCTCCGCACGACCCACTGTCGTGCGGAGCGTTGTGGCGCTTATGTTGCCTGGGACGTTGTGGTGATGATCGCCCATGCCAGGAAGCGGTGCATGGGGGCGGGGCTTCGAAGTGGACTCGCTGCCGACCGTATGGTCCGGAGATGACCTCCATCGGTCCGGTCTCATCGGTTCGCCAGCCGCCCACCCGAATTCGTGAGATGCCGGAGTAGCCCGTGGGAAAGAGTCCGGCGGGCCAGCCGAACAGGCGCTCCGCGGTCACCGGTCGGTCGTGATGGCGGGTTGCGTCGAGGACCATATCGACGACGCCGTCGACCCGGCGGTCGGTGGGCGTGGTCGCACCGATGTCAACACCGAGCCTGCGCGCGATGGACGATCGGGCCGACGCCGCGTCGAGCTCGCCTTCGAGTACTCGCTATTCGCTGCAGAATTTGAAGTGAATAGGCGGGTAATCGCTGCATCGGGTGCTGTTCGGTTATCCCGTGCGGTAGTCGTCGGTGCCGAATTCTTGGTGGTAGCGCTGGGCTCGGGTGAGCATGCGGTAGACGCCGGCGATCATCCGGTCGGTGGGGAGGGGCTCGGCGACGATGGGGTCGCCGGTTTTCACGTAGTAGCGGCCGTCGGGGTAGTCCATCCACCAGAAGGTGCGGGCGGGGGTGGGGCGGGAGTCGAGGGCCGGGCCGGAGAGGGCCGATATTTCGCCGAAGGCGCGGCGGGGGCGGTGGAACATGCGGTTGAGCTGGTCGACCGAGCTGAGGCGGCCTGCCCGGTATTCGAAGTGGTCTTCTTCGGCGGACAGTTGGTCACGGCGGACCTCGACCGGAGCCTTCTTGCCCGGTTTCGTGCGGGGGAGGGCCGCGATGGTCAGGGCTGCCACCTGGCTGGGGGTGCAGTAGGTGAGGGTGACGTCGGCGCCGGTGTCCTCCGCGGCGCCCGGCGCCTGCTGCAGGGTGGCGCCGACCGTGCCGCGGATCGCGCCGTGGAAGCGGATGACATTCGCGTTGTCCTGGCCCACATAGCCTTTGGACTCCACCCTGGCCTCGGGGTCGAGCAGGACGGCGAGGGCGCGTTCTACCACCGGATCGTACTTGCGCAGGAGGGCGTCCACCGCGGCTTCCCGGTGCCGCTTCAGCTCGTCGAATTCGGCTATGTCGGTGCGGTATTGGAGGGGATAGGGCAGGCGGTCACGGCCGTAGCCGGACCACAGGATCTCGAATTCGATGCCGGTGAATTCAGCGCGGTGCACTGTCGTCGTCTCCGCCGATCACCGGGGGCACGGTCCTGATCTGGTCCGCGCCGAGCAGGAGGTCACCGTGTTCCTGGGTGATCAGGTAGTCGGGAATATCCTTGGTTCGTTCGTCGTCGGAATTGCCGCGACCTGCGCCGGGTGCGCCCATGCCGCCGATACCCGCTGCGCCGCGACCGGCGGCGGAGGTGGTGCCCGCGCGGGGTCCGGTTGCCGCCGTGGCAGCGGGGGAGGGGGTGCCAGGGGTGCCCTGGCCGGGCGTGGGGCTGGTCGGGGTGCCGTTGCCGCGGGGGGTGCCCGACCCGCCGGGCCCGCTGCCGGTGGGTCTGCCGGATCCGGGGGCGCCGGTGCCCGGTGTACCGACACCGGGTCTGCCGAGGGCTGGCGTTGTTACGCCGGGGCTGGCGGGCGTAGCGGTGTTCGGAGTGGTTCCGGTGGTGGTGGTGGATTGCGGTGTGGTGGTGCTGCTCTGGGGTGTGGTCGAGGCGGGATCGGTCGAAGTTGTTGTGGTGGAAGACGGTTCGACCACGGATGCCTCAGGCGTGGCGTTGTCGCCGGGCGTTCCCGCTGCAGGGTCTTCGGAGTCGGTGCCGTTGGTGGTCGAATCACCCTGGTTGCCGACAATATTCGTGCCACCATCGCTGCCGGGCTCGCCGTGATCGCCGACGATGGTCGGCGCGGTCGGCAAGAAGGGCACGCCGTTGTCGGTCTGGCCGGCGACCTGGCTGTACACCGAGCGCAGGATCCGCCGGCCTTCCTGGGTGGCTTCGTCGCGGTTGTGATCGTCGACCTTCATCACACCGTCGGCGGGCAGCGACTTGCCGGTGACGTTGGTGCGCTCGGTGAGGCCGGGCATCAACGCTTGGGTCTGCTCGATCCCGGTGCGCATCTCGGTCAGTTTGAGACTGATCGCGGTCGCGGCCTGGGAGAGCGGAATCGATTGCTGCGCATAGTTGTTCACGGCGGCGACGGCGGCGGAAGCTGCCGCACCCGTCCATCCGCTGTGGCCGCCTGCGCCGGTGACAGTGCGGGCGAACTGCTGGTTGAACCCGGTGAAGGTGCCCATCAGCGCACCGCCGATATTCGCCCACGCGGTGACCGCGTCATCGACTAGCTGCGGTTTCATCGCCGCGACCGCCGCCTGCATCTGCTCGAGCGTCATGCTGTCGTAGTTGTCCGGGGTGGTGATGTGCGGGGGTTGGATATCGCCGCCGAAGATCGTGGCGTAGTTGCCCGCGCGCTGTCGGTCGTAGATCTTGGCCCGCTCGGTGTTCCACTGCTCCTGAGCGGCGATCACCTTGCTTTTGTAGTCCTCATACGTCACAGGTGTTCTCCTGTCGCGGAGATCTCGGCACCGGTCGCTTCGTCCTGGGTGACGAAGTTCGCAATCGCTTTGGCCACAACCTCTTTCGCTGTCTTGACCGTTTCGATGTGCTGCCTGATCACTGTATCCAACGCGCGCTCACCTCCGGCGGCGGTGAGCGAGAACTTGTTCTCGAGGATCTTGCTCGAGTCGAACGAGCCGAATCCGCCGACCCGTCGCACACTTTCGACCATCTCGTAGACTTCCTCGAGCCGGTCCAAGTGGTCGTCGCACACGCGATCCAGGTCTTTGCCGGTCGTGGGATCCAGTAACAGTTGACCGGCCTCTGCCTGGCCGAGTAGTCGGCTCCATTGAGCTGGATCTATGCCGAGAACCATCAGCTGTCCCCCTCAGCTTGCGGGCAAGTACTGAACCAGCGCGGTGCTCAATCGCAGGGCCTCGCCGCAAGGTTCGCCGACCCCTTCAGCGCTGACGCGGTTCTGCACCTTGAAATCGACCGACCCGGCCGGCACTTCGACACTGACGTAGCAAGCGACGTCGTTCGCGGACCCGATCGGTCGGAACTCGAGCGCATTGCGGGATCCGACCTGGAGGTCGGTCCATCCGGTGTACTCGCTGGTTCGCTGCCTGGACTCGGCGAGAGTGTGTGAAGACGACATCACAGAGAAGGTGTACTTCTTAGCCGAGTCCGTCCAGTTGCAGACCTTCCATCCAGTGAAGTCCACTCCCGCGACATCCTTCTTCTTGCTTCCCACGTTCATCCCGACCGCAGCGACAGCCGAATCCGGCAGCGAACACGGATCCCACACCTTCGCCTCGGCATCCACCGAAGTCGGACTCGCCGCCACACTCGCACCGCTCGTCTGCGGAGCAGCCGTCCCCGGTTCGCCGTTCCCACACCCCACGACAGCCAACCCCACCCCCACGGCAACGCCGAACACCCCCGCCACTCGACCTCGAACTGCCATGCCTTCGTCCCTCCCACAGAACTGGTGCTCGTTCACGACGTCCCCGCTCCCGAGATCGTAGTCACTCCGACACACATCGCGACAGCTCACGTTCTACTCCGCCGCGCAGGGAGCGGACGCGGTCATCGAGAACCGCACCTCGTTCCTCGGCCCCACGGAGGTATCCCGGGACGACGCGACGGTGTAGCCGGCCGGGTCGCGGTACAACCGGTTCACCGGGTCGTTGTCCGGCCGCTGGCTCGGTACCAGGGTGAAGCCGCGTGCGGTCATCGCCGCGAGATTCGCCATCGCCTGGTCGATGAACTCCGGGGACGGGTTCACTTGCTCCCTCGTGTACCGGGGACGCCACGGCGGGCCTTCGGACATCAGAGAATTCGGGTTCGTTCGACAGCCCGTGCCCGGCAAGGTCAGATTCGCGATCTCGACAGGTCCCTTCCGCGGCCAGATGAGCTCGAAATTGTGCTCGACAGTCGCGCCCGCTTCGGCGACGGTCAGCCCCGTGGTGTCTTTGATCCGCTGGTTGGTCGGCCCTTCGTGGAGGAAACCACCGCATCCCGTGACGCCCGCGGTGATCATCAGCAGGCACGCCGCGATCATCGCTTTCGTCATGGGATGTCGATCGTTCGGCCGGGACCGGCATTGTCGGTGATGCGGGGATCGGCGTACGGATCGAGGTCGGGGTTGCCGAGAGCTGCTGCGATGCGAGCGGCAGCAGCTGCCTTCGCCGCGTCGAACCCCTCCTTGCCGCCGTCGCCGTTGTCGCCCACACCGATATCGACGTACGGTGTTTCGATTCCTCGTTCCACATACGCGGTCGCACTCGACCCCTCGATAACGCCGACGATGTTCTCGAACGCCGTCGATCTCGGGTCGTCCCAATACTTCCCGTGCCCGTCGGTGCCGAAGACGACCTCGGTGGGGTGGTTCGTGGAGGAGTCGCTGTAGAAGCCGGTATCGAGTCGCGTCACCCCGGGTACCTCGTCGGGATCACCGCCCAATTCGGCGGATGCGTGCGGGTTGCCGGGAATCGTGAATCCGCCCGGAATGCTGAGCCCGCCTTCGGGATACGACTGCACCACACCGATCAAGTCCCCGGGTGCTGTCATCGAATACCGCTGAACATTCGGGTTCGGGTTGTTCCAGCCCGTGTCGAAAACACCGGTGCCCGCCGAAGAAGCGTGCAGGATGCGGTCAGCCCGCAGACCCAACTGCTCGGCCGAGCCGACAATCGAACCACCATAGGAATGTCCCACATAGGAAACCGGCGTTCCCGGCGCGGTCACACCTACTTCCCGGTCGATCTCGCGACCGAAGTCGACAAGTCGAGGCGCCATATCCGCGGCGAATTTCGGGCTCGGCGCACCATCGGAGAGGCTGGTCAGACTCTGCGGAAAATCGCCCTCCATGTAGAGGAAGATCGGTCCGCCGGTCTGATCGGCGAGATTCCACGCGGCCACGTGATTCGACCCAGAACCGTTGAGATTCGTACTGGTGCCGGGCACGTACACCCCGACACCGGGCGCACCCGACGTCATCTCACCGACCATCTCGATCATTCGGCCGTTGCCCTCGGTGCTGAACATGACGAACTTGCGGTCGACCATGTCCAGTCGCGCTGTCGCCGCATCGCCGGTCGCGGCGGCGGTGGCGTCGAGCGTGCCCGCGCCTTCGGGATTCGGGATCGGCGCCAGCATCGATTCCAACTGCTTCACCCGCGATTCGTCCCGATTCGGCTTGGCCTTCTCCGACGTCAGCGCGTTGCGGACATTGATCTCGTTGGCTTCGATGCGCATCACGAACGGCACCCCGTTCAGATTGCCCAGCTTCTCCGGCGCCGCGATCACCAGCTGACGTTGCGCGTCGGGACTCAACCCGGCCAGGAATGTCGCCCGCTCGTCCGGCGACATCGACGCCAGCTGGATCGCGACCGCGTCCGGGTCCCGCATCGAACCGTCGGCGAGGGCGATATCGGGCTGCCCGTCGCGCATCGCCCCGAGGTCGCCCATCGATTCCCGCAGCCTGGTGCCGAACAGGCTGTCGAGGCGTTCGAGCTCGTCCAACCCGCTGAGCAGGTTGAGCTGGAAAACTCCCGCGGCGCCTTCCTTTTCCGGATCGGAATGGGTCACCCGGCCGTCGGCTGCGACCGCGAAACCTTGCCCGACCGCGAGGTTCTTCTGTTCCAGCACATAGGTTCTGGCGTGCTTCAAGCCCTGGTAGGCGTCTTCGGCGTCGTCGGCCACACGGAGCAACACGGTGCGGACCTCATAGCCGTGATCGACTTCCTCGTCGATTCGCCGCGAGGCCGCGTCTTTGGTCTGCCCGTACCAGCTCCCCGCCGCCGAGGTCGCCCGCGAGCAGTCGTCGACCGAGGTCGAGAGGATGTCGGCGTTGGCGCGCGCGGCTTCCCCGGCGCGGTGCAAGCCTTCCAGATTCCAGGTGTCGAGCTGGGGGATCGTCGGCCGCATCAGCGGGTACCGAGCTTCCCGATTTCGCCCGCGGTCTCGGCGTCCTTGGCTTGAATGTCGGCGGAGAACTTGTCGACAAGGTCGGCCAGCGTGGTGTACCGGGTCGCGATCGAGCCCATCGCCTGCGACGCCGGGTCGGTCAGCCCGCGGACGGCGGCGAGCACCTCGCTGCCGTCACCGGTCGCCTCGCTCGCGGCCGCCCAGCTCAGCGCGTCGACTTCGGCTGCCTCCCGACGCCAGGTCGTCGCCATGGTCTTCAACTGATCGGGCTCGACGCCCAGGGTCCCACTCACGATGCCCCTCCTCCGCTGCCGAGAGGACTGCGCGCCCGTGCGGACCGGTCCCTTCGTGAAGGTTGGACGGGGCTCGCGAAGCGAAGGTTCCGTTATGTGATGTGAGTCACACTGATGCGGATTGGTCCTCGTCGGCGTCGGCCCGGCTGCGCACGCACTCGCGGCAGGTGCCGAAGATCTCGAGTGTGTGGCTCACCTCGGTGAAGCCGTGTTCGCTCGCGATGGTCTCGGCCCAGGCCTCGACCGTCGGGCCCTCGACCTCGACGGTGCGCCCGCAGTGGCGGCACACCAGATGGTGATGGTGGCCGCTCGAGCACTGGCGATAGACGGATTCGCCGGTGTCGGTGCGCAGTACGTCGACCATGCCGGCGTCGGCCAGGGACTGCAGGGTGCGGTACACGGTGGTCAGGCCGATGCCCTCGCCGCGTTTGCGGAGCTCGTCGTGCAATTCCTGCGCCGAACGGAACTCGTCGATATTGCTGAGCAGGGCCGAGATGGCACTGCGCTGGCGGGTGCTGCGGACCCCGACCTGCTTCGCGGAGGCGTTGTCTGCCATCGGATTACCCTTCCTCGGCATGGGCGACGGCATCGACCACGATATGGGCCAGATGATCGTCGACGAGTTCGTAGAGCACCTCGCGGCCCGAGCGCTCACCGTGCACGACGCCCGCCGATTTGAGAATGCGCAGATGCTGGCTCACCAGCGGCTGGGTGACCCCGAGCGCGTCGACCAGCTCGTGCACGCAGCGCGGCGACTCACGCAACTGCAGCACGATGGCGATGCGCACCGGCGCGGCCAGTGCCCGCAACAGCTCGCCCGCGTCCTCGAGTACCGTGCGCGACGGCACGGCGGCGGGGGCGGGGGAGTGGTACGGGTTGTGCGGGTGCGCGGGCGCGGCCTCGGTGGTCATGAACCAACTCCTTAATGGAAACAGATTCCATTTTGATATGCACAATTGCGCATGTCAAATGACGCGCCGCGCGGACATCTCGGGTGCTGCAAACTCACTGGACGGGTGCCGATACGCTCTAACGCAATACCAACGCTACGTCGTATCGCGATAGCGCCGACGGAGCGAACAATTCCGACTCGCAGTGGATGGAGAAATCTCGCGTGGCACCCAAGTCGAAGGTGGACACCGTTGCCAACCTCGCCAAGCGCCGGGGTCTGGTCTACCCGTGCGGTGAGATCTACGGAGGCACCAAGTCGGCGTGGGACTACGGTCCGCTCGGCGTCGAACTGAAGGACAACATCAAGCGGCAGTGGTGGCGGACCATGGTCACCAGCCGTGACGATGTCGTCGGTCTCGACTCCTCGGTGATCCTGCCGCGCCAGGTCTGGGAGGCCTCGGGCCACGTGGCCACCTTCTCCGATCCGCTGGTCGAGTCGCTGCACACGCACAAGCGTTACCGCGCCGACCATCTCATCGAGGCCTACGAGGCCAAGCACGGCCACCCGCCCGCCAACGGCCTGGCCGACATCAACGATCCCGACACCGGCCAGCCAGGCAAGTGGACCGAACCGCGCAACTTCTCCGGCCTGCTCAAGACCTTCCTCGGCCCGGTGGACGACGAAGAGGGCATGCACTACCTGCGTCCCGAAACGGCACAGGGCATCTTCGTCAACTTCAAGAACGTCCAGGAGACCGCGCGCAAGAAGCCGCCGTTCGGCATCGCCCAGATCGGCAAGAGCTTCCGCAACGAGATCACGCCGGGCAACTTCATCTTCCGTACGCGTGAGTTCGAGCAGATGGAGATGGAGTTCTTCGTCAAGCCCGGCGACGACGTCGAGTGGCACAAGTACTGGATCGAGACCCGCCTGGCCTGGTACACCGACCTCGGCATCGACCCGGAGAACCTGCGCCTGTTCGAGCACCCCAAGGAAAAGCTGTCGCACTACTCGGCGGGCACCACCGACATCGAGTACCGCTTCCGCTTCCAGGGCAGCGAGTGGGGCGAGCTCGAGGGCATCGCCAACCGCACCGACTACGACCTCAAGACGCACTCGGAGCACTCGAACGTCGACCTGAGCTACCGCGATCAGGCGAGCGGTGAGCGCTACACGCCGTACGTCATCGAGCCGGCCGCCGGTCTGACCCGTTCGCTGATGGCCTTCCTGGTCGACGCCTACACCGTCGACCAGGTGCCCACCGCGAAGGGCACGACCGAAGAGCGGATCAGCCTGCGTCTGGATCCGCGCCTCGCGCCGGTCAAGGCCGCGGTGCTGCCGCTCTCGCGCAACGCCGACCTGACCCCGAAGGCCAAGGATCTCGCCGCCCAGCTGCGCCGCAACTGGAACGTCGACTTCGACGACGCGGGTGCCATCGGCCGCCGCTACCGTCGTCAGGACGAAATCGGTACCCCGTTCTGCATCACGGTCGACTTCGACACCATCGACGACCACGCGGTGACGATCCGCGAGCGCGACTCGATGGCCCAGGAACGCATCGCCCTGGACAAGGTCGAGTCCTACCTGGCAGCACGACTGATCGGCGCCTGATACGCCAGGTCCACGGAGCCCGCACCGGTATCTCGGTGCGGGCTCTTCCATGTCCGCGCACTGGGCGGTTGATCACACTGCGTAGCTGACGGTTTGCGTTGGCTGGGCGCTTGCCTCACGATCTTCGTTGTGCTGTGGGAAACGGAAGACGTGGTGCGGGTGCTCGACCCGTCGGAACAACGATTCGTGCGGCACGCGACCTTCACCGGGCGGTCGGTCACGGTGCTCGGGGAACTGGACGCGGCCGGGCTCGGCGCGGCCTTCGCGGCGTTGCAGCGGCAGTTTCCGATTCTGGTGTGCCGGATCGTCGAAGATGCCGACGAGAACGGAATCCTGTTGCGTCCCGGGCATATCGAGGCCGTCGGCGCGTGGGTGAGTTTCGGCGATCCCGACGAGGTGCGTGTTCCGGCCGAGTCCATGGATCCCGGGGCTCAATTGGCCTATCTGGATGTGGTTCTCGCCGAAGAGGATCGGGCTCGGGTCACGTTGTTCGTGCATCACAGCGTGGCCGACGCGGGGCATTGCGTCGAACTGTTCACGCGGCTGTGGGGCTACTACACCGACTATGTGGAGACCGGGAAGATCGGGGACACGGCAACCGTCGTGGCCGAGCCGGAAACCGCAGCCGGTACGTACCCGGCGTCGCTCGAGCTGCTGCTGGCGCAGCGGGGGATCCGGCGTGGGCAGCGGTCGGGGCTCGAGGCGGTGGCGCGCCCGCTCGTCGTCGCCGACGCGGTGAGCGGGATCGAGCGCCCGGAAGCCGCACCGGCCACGTTGGCCCGGCCCGAGCGGATTCAGCTGGATACCGTCGCGACCGCGCGGGTGCTCGAGATGGCTCGCGCGCACGCGGTGAGCGTCAACGGGTTGGTCACCGCCGCGGTGTTGCGGGCGTACAGCGATCTCTCGGGTGCGGACCGCGTCGCGTGTGTGTATCCGGTCGACCTGCGCAGGCGCCTCGACCCGGCGGTCGCCGCGGAAGCGGGCACCAACCTGTCCGGTCTGGCCGCGTTCGCCACGGATGCCGCCGACACCGCGGACCTCGTCGTTCTCGCCCGCCGGATCGGCACCAGCCTGCACAACGACCTGGCCGACGGGGTGATCGAACAGTCCGTTCTGCACTTCCCCGACTTCTTCGGTCCGGATCGAATCCACTCCACCGCAGGGCATATCGCGCTCACCAACACCGGGACGGTGCCCACGTTCCGCGCCCCCGGCGGGCTGATCCTCGACGACTACGAGATCGTCTACCTCTCCGCACACCCCCGGCCCTCGACGGGGGCGTCCGCGGCTGTCACCTTCCTCGTCTACACCTACCTCGGCAGGTTGACCATCGGCCGATTGGGCGGCGGCGCGCTCGCCGCCGAACTACTCGACGCCGTGGCGTCCGAGCTGTCCTGGCCGTCCGCCGATCAGCAAGCCGCGACCGCTTGAGGCCGGAGATTCGCTCGCCGACCGCTATTGCGGCTTTGGCCAGGCGGTCCGACAATTCGCTGACCAGCGGCCTGATCACCGAGGTGACGCGTGAACCTAGCTCTATCAGCGCGATGAGCAGGTGAGTCAAGCGCTCAGAATCTGCCGCCCCGGCTGACTCGCCGCGAGCCCGATGAACCGCCGTAGGAGCCCGGCCGGTAGCCGCCGCCTCCGCCGTAGCCACCGCCTCGTGAACCGCCGCTCATCGCGCCGCGCAGGAGCTCGTTCAGCAGGATTCCGCCCAGCACCGCACCGGTCTGCGAGCCGCCGCCCGACATCGGCTGACGCGTCTCCCACGCCTGCACGCTGGCCTGCGCCTGCTGCATGGCCTGGCCGCCGAGGTCGGCGGCGGTCTGCGCGCTGACGAGTGCGCGCTCCGGGTCGCTGCCCGCGAGTCCGCGCGCTTCGGCGAGGTGGCGTTGCGCTTCGGAGAGCCGGGTGCGCGCCTGCGCGTCGACGCCGCCGCGCCGGGTGGTGATGAACGACGACGCCGCGTCGATGCGCGCGGACGCGTCGGTGAGGGTGCGATCGAGTCGGCGTCGCAGATCCTCCACCGCCAGTTTGCGATCCGAGGCCGCCGCGATCGCACGGTCCAGTTCGGCATCAGCGGTGACCGCGGTGTGGAAGGTACCGAGGGGATCGCTGTCGGCGTTCGGGGCATCGAGGGCCGCGGTGGCGGAGGAGACCGCGGCGGCCAGGTCGGCGCCGCCGAATTCGGTGAGGCTCTCGGCCGAGCCCAAGTCGGCGCGCAGTTCCTCGAGGGCGGCCGGGAGACCATCGCGCGCTTGCTGGATATTCGTCGCGGCCCGGTCGACCGCATCGAGCAGAGTCCTGGCCTGCCCGATCGCCCCCTCGGCCGCGCGGATCGCCGCGACCGCACCTCCCTGTTGCCCGACGGGCTGGGTCAGCGCGGTACGAGCAGAGTCGATGTTGTTCTCGGCGAAGGTGATTCGCTCCTGCGCCATTCGCACGTTGTCGTGAATCGGCGCGATGACCGAGGGCGGATAGGTCGAACCCAGGCGGGCGAGTTCGGCTTCGGAGCCCGGCATGCGCGCGGTCAGCTCGATGATGTCGCGAGTGAGCGTGTCCAGCCGAGCGGGCGCGTCGATGAGCAGATCGCGCATGGCGTCGAAATCGGCGACCTGTGAGTCGAGTTCGCGATCGGCCTTGCCCGCCGTGGCGATCAGCTCGATGAGCATGGCGCGCTGCTGGTCCGGCGTCTCCGGGATCGCGTCGTCGAGTTGCTGACGGATCGTGAACGCCTTCGCGGTGGCGGCGCGGGCGGCGTCGAGCGCGGCGCGGAACGGTGTCACCGCGGTATCGCCGAATTCGCTGGTGGCCAAGGTCAATTCCTCGGCGCTGGTCCGCACGGCGTCATCGATCTCGACCAGCCGCTCGCGGGAGAGCGTGTGCAAGGTCGGCAGCGACAATCTGGCCAGCGCCGCGGAGTCGGTCGGGTCCACCTCGCGCGCGGTGGTCAGCTCGGCACGATCCCGGTCGCCACGACGCTTGCGCGAGAACAACATCAGGCCACCGGCCACCACGACCACGGCGAGCCCGATGAGAATCAGCACCCCCCACGGCACCCCGCCACCCCGGATCGCCGAACCGAGACCCTCGGCGGTGTCGACCGCGGCCTGCGCCCACTTCTGTTCGCGCAGCGCGGGTTCCACCGAACCCGCGAGCAGCGAGTCCAGTTCGGCGTCGCTCACGGCCTCGGGGAGGGTGCCGTCGAGCCAGTAGCCGCGGTCGTCGACGGCCACCGCCAGCAGCAGGTCGCGATCGCTGAAGCCGGAGAGGTCGGACGTGCGGGCAGCCCAGTCGCGTGGCGCCATCGACCCGAAGGTGCGCACATAGTTCACCCACAGCTTCACCTGGTGATCGCGGTAGAGGGTGTCGACCGCCTCGAGCACGCGTGCTTCGTCGCCCGCGCTGAGCACATTCGCCGTATCGACCACCTGCGGGCCCATTCGCTCGGGCGGTTCGGCGACCGCACTCGGCGCGCACAGCAGACTCAACACGGCGAACACCGCGCAGAGCACAGAAACCGATCGTGGGGCCGAACTCGACAGCGGCATATGTCGAATCTAACGGTCGACACCGACACCGGCACGACAGCGCGGCGCGTGGCTTCTACGATCGGGTGCATGGTCACCATCGCTCGCCAGTACACCGGTCACGTCACCGCGGGCGAGGACGCCCAGCAGCGCGACGTCCCCGGCGCCCGCATCGTGAAGATGTCCGTCGGTCCGATGGACAACAACACCTACCTGATCCAGAGCACCACCACCGGCGCCGCGGTGCTGATCGACGCCGCCAACGACGCCGAGCGCATCATCGAACTGACCGCGCTCGAGACACCCGGCCAGATCGAACTGCTCGTCACCACCCACCGTCACCCCGATCACTGGCAGGCACTGACCGAGGTCACCAAGTCCCTCGACGTTCCCACCGCCGCCCACCCCCTCGACGCCGACCACCTCCCGGTCCGCCCCGACCGCCGGCTCGAAGACGGCGACACCATCGAAGTGGGCGACCTCGCCCTCCAGGTCATCCACCTGCGCGGCCACACCCCCGGCTCGATCGCCCTCGCCCTCACCGACAACACAGGCCACACCCACCTCTTCACCGGCGACTCTCTTTTCCCAGGTGGAGTCGGGAAAACTCACAGTCCCGCCGACTTCGACACGCTTCTCACCGACGTCACCACCAAGCTCTTCGACCGCTACCCCGACGACACCGTCGTCTACCCGGGCCACGGCGACGACACCACCCTCGGCGCCGACCGCGCGAATCTGCCCGAATGGCGTGCGCGGGGTTGGTGACGTCCGGGTCGTCCTGGCCGGTCGCCAGTCGACCTCGTCGCCGACAAGGAGAGTGCCTTCGGCGGAATCAGCGCAGCGTGAAAGCTGGGCCGGTGAGGGTGAGTCCCAGGTCGGCGGTGTAGGCGAAGACCGCGAAGAACACCAGTGCGGCACCGGCCAGGGCGAGGTCCTTGTTGAAGTGGTAGCCGAGTGGCCGCGGCCGATCCGATCTGGCGGAACTACTGGTCGCACCCGACCGATCCGGACACCGGTCCGGTGGTGCGGACCGTCCACGAATGTCAGCAGACCGTGCTGTGGAACGGCACCGTCGGCCTCACGCCGCTGGGCCACCCGGTCCCGGACGGCCTCGTGGTGGTTGCGCTCGCCGACAAGCCGCCGAGCAGCCTCGTGCTGGCCTGGACCAGCGCGGCGCACAGCTCGCTGATCCGCTCGTTCGCTGACATCGCCGCGACGATCCCCTGGGAGTCCGCGGGGTCGGCGGTCGGGCGTTCACCGGAACGGAATCCGGTGGTGACCGCTGACCCCGCGGGGCGTCGGACCGACCTGGCAGACTGACGAAGGTGAAATCGGGTTTCTCGCGAACGGTCACGCCCGCCCCGGATGTCAGGCATCCACGCGGGCTGGTGCCAACGGTCTCGGTGTGGTTCGTCCGGTTGATCGCCGGAGCGGTGCTGATGGGGTTGGTGCTGGTCGCCGGAACGGCGGTCCGGGTCTGGCAGGTCGCGCGGATCGACGACTACACCCCGGCGAACGCGATCGTGGTGCTCGGCGCGGCGCAGTACTCGGGGACGCCGTCGTCGGTTTTCGAGGCGCGGTTGTATCAGGCGTGGCGACTCTACGAAGCCGGCGTGGCGCCCACCGTGATCACCGTCGGCGGCAAGCAAGAGGGCGACCTGTATACCGAAGCCGCCTCGGGCAAAAGGTATCTGGAAGACAAGGGCGTCCCCAGCGAGAACATCCTCGCCGTCGAAACCGGTTCCGACACCCTGCGCAGCATCGAGGCGGTGGCGTCGGCGATGGGGGAGCGCGATATGTCATCGGCCGTACTCGTGAGCGATCCGTGGCATTCACTGCGAACCAGGACGATGGCTCGCGACGCGGGCCTGGACGCGTGGACCGCACCCACTCGCACCGGGCCCGCCGTCTACACGAGGGAGTCGCAATTCCACGGCATCGCCCGCGAGACCGGCGCGCTGCTCTGGTATCAGCTCACTCATTTCTCGGCAGATTTCCCTTACGAGGCGGGACAGTGAGATGACAGGGACGTACTCCTCGCACGACCAGGAGCGCATGGTCCACGAGCCTGGCAAGATCGCGTGGCCCGGCGCCGCGGGCAAGGGTCATCGCAGTGAATTCTCCCGCGATCGTGCCCGCGTGCTGCACTCCGCCGCGCTGCGTCGCCTCGCCGACAAGACCCAGGTCATGGGCCCGCGCGAGGGTGACACCCCGCGCACCCGGCTGACCCACTCGCTCGAAGTGGCCCAGATCGGGCGCAGCATCGCCGACGGTGTGGGCGCCGACCCCGACCTCGTCGACCTGGCCGGCCTGGCCCACGACATCGGCCACCCGCCCTACGGCCACAACGGCGAACGCGCGCTCGACGAATTCGCCGACGCCTATGGCGGTTTCGAAGGCAACGCGCAGAACCTGCGCATCCTCACTCGCCTCGAACCCAAGGTCCTCGACGCCGACGGAGAGAGCTTCGGGCTCAACCTGACCCGGGCAGCCCTGGATGCGACCCTCAAATACCCTTGGGGCAGAAGCGGTTCCGGCACCAAGTTCGGCGCCTACGACGACGACCTCGAGCGCCTGGCCTGGGTGCGCAAAGACGCACCCGACCGCAAACAGAGCCTGGAATGCCAGATCATGGACTGGTCCGACGACGTCGCCTACTCGGTGCACGACGTGGAGGACGGCGTGATCGTGGGCCGTATCGACCTGCGCGCCCTCGCCGACCCGGCCGAACAGGCGGCGCTGGCCGAACAGGGCCACGGCCAGCATCCCGACCAGTCGATCGAGGCACTCGCCGCCGCCGCGCAGCGGCTCTCCGAGCTCGACATCGTGGCCGACGCCGCGAACTACGACGGCAGCTTCGGCGCCTCGGTGGCGCTGAAACGGCTCACCAGCGAGCTGGTCGGCCGCTTCGCCACCGCCGCGATCTCGGCTACCCACGAGCGCTCCGGCGAGGGCCCGCTCAGCCGCTACGAGGCCGACCTCATCGTGCCGCCGATCGTGGCGGCGGAGGTGGCGGTCCTCAAGACCATGGCGCTGCGTTATGTGCGCTCCGACCCCGGTCACCTCGCTCGCCAGCAGACCCAGCGCGATCGCGTGCAGGCTGTCGCCGACCGCCTGCTCACCACCGCGCCCGCCCACCTCGACGATCAGATGCTGCCATGGTTCAACGCCGCCACCACCGAGACCGCCCGCGTGCGTGTGGTGATCGACCAGATCGCGTCCTACACCGAGAGCCGCTTCGAACGCGTCGCCGCCTCGCTGGACTGCCGCTGAGCGGACCCGACTAGACTCGCTCACCGTGGCCGGACGAATCCCAGATCGCGATATCGCGGCGATCCGTGAACGTGTCCGGATCGAAGATGTAGTCGGTGAGTACGTGGCGCTCAAGCGCGCGGGCGCCGACTCGATCAAAGGTCTGTGCCCGTTCCACGACGAGAAGTCGCCGTCGTTCCATGTGCGCCCCAACCACGGGCTGTTCCACTGCTTCGGCTGTGGTGAGGGCGGCGACGTCTACAAGTTCCTGCAGCAGATGGAACACATCGGTTTCGTCGAGGCCGTCGAGCAGATGGCCGATCGCATCGGCTACCAGATCAACTACGAGGGTGGCGGCACCTCGGTGCAGCGCGACCGCGGCACTCGTTCGCGACTGGTCGCCGCCAATGCCGCCGCGCACGAGTACTACATGGGCCTGCTGCACGAACCCGAGGCCGAGACCGCGCGCAAGTATCTGACCGACCGCAACTTCGACAAGGCGTCCTGGCAGCAGTTCGGCTGCGGTTACGCCCCCGCGGGCTGGGACGGGCTGACCAAGCACTTGCAGCGCTTGGGTTTCGAGTTCAAGGAACTGGAAGCGGCCGGACTGTCCAAGCAGGGCAAGCGTGGTCCGATCGACCGGTTCCATCGCCGCCTGCTGTGGCCGATCCGCAACCTCGGCGGCGAGGTGATCGGTTTCGGCGCGCGCAAGCTGTTCGACGACGACACCATGCCCGGCAAGTACGTGAACACGCCGGAAACGTTGCTGTACAAGAAGTCTCAGGTGCTGTTCGGTCTCGACCACGCCAAGCGCGACATCTCCAAGGGACATCAGGCCGTGGTCGTCGAGGGCTACACCGACGTCATGGCCATGCATCTGGCCGGGGTGAAAACCGCGGTCGCGTCCTGCGGTACCGCGTTCGGCGAAGAACACCTGCAGGTACTGCGCAGGCTGCTGATGGACGACAACTTCTGGCGTGGCGAGATCATCTACACCTTCGACGGTGACGCGGCCGGTCAGGCCGCGGCGTTGAAGGCGTTCAGCGGCGATCAGCGGCTGGCGGGACAGACCTACATCGCGATCGCGCCCGACGGGCAGGATCCGTGCGAGTTGCGTCAGCACTCCGGCGACAGCGCCGTTCGTGATCTGGTGGCGCGGCGAACCCCGCTGTACGAGTTCGTGATTCGCGGGCTGCTCGCCGAACACAACCTCGACGATGTCGAGGGTCGGGTCGAGGCGCTGCGCCGTACGGTGCCCGTGGTGGCCCAGATCAAGGACAACGCCACCCGCAAGGGGTATGCCACCAAGCTGGCCGGCTGGGTGGGCTGGGACGACATCCAGCTCGTCGTGCGCCGGGTCGGTGAAGAGGCGAAGAAGAACCGCACGGGCGCCACCACGCCCGACCTGAAGTCCGGCGCCGCGGCGATCCCCGCGCCCCGCGTCGAGGAGAGCTCTTCGGTGCGGCCCGCGCCGAACGACCCGGTGCTGTACGCGCAGCGCCAAACCCTCAGCGCCGCACTGCAATACCCCGGCATCGCGGGCGTGTCCTTCGACGCCATCGACGCCGCCGCCTTCACCCACCCCGCCTACGTGGCCGTGCGCATCATGATCGCCCAGGCCGGCGGCACGGCTGCCGGGCTAAGCGGTGCGGAATGGGTCGCCGCCGTCGCCGATCACACCGACGACCTGATGATCCGCGCCCTCGTCTCCGAACTGGCCAGCGAACAGCTCCCGGTGCGCACCCAGAACGACACCCCCCGCTTCATCACCGGCATCCTGGCCCGCGTCCAGGAAGCCTGGGTGGGCCGCCAGATCGCCGAGCTCAAATCGAGGCTGCAGCGACTGTCTGCCAGCGAGGAGCCCGATACCTACATGACGCTGTTCGGCGACCTGGTGGCGCTCGAGCAGTACCGCAAGAGCCTCGCCGCCCAGGCGATGGGCAACGAGGGCTACGCGGCCGGGGCCTGACACCACCCGCGAGTCACGGTTTGGTGGCTTCGGTGAGCGTTCGGGTGGAGTAGGCGACGAACGGCCCCTCCTGCTCGATGCGATCGTGCAGCCGGCGCAGTTGGTCGAGGTAGGCCTCGACGGTGAACCCGGGCACCATCCAGATCACCTTGCGCAGGAAGTACACAACGGCACCGATGTCGTTGAACTCGATGCGCAGGCGCTCGGTCCGCTGGTCGGTGATCGTCAGTCCGGCGGCCCGCGCGGCGGCGGCCTCGTCGTCGGGATGGCGCCCTCGACGGGCTTCCGGTTGCGGACCGAGGAAGAACTCGACCAGCTCGAACACGCTCGCCGGTCCGACATGCTGTGCGAAATACGTGCCCCCCGGCCGCAGAACGCGCGCGATCTCACCCCACCAGATGGTTGCCGGATGGCGGCTGGTGACCAGCTCGAACGCCTCATCGGCGAACGGCAGCGGCGGCTCGTCGGGCGCGGCGACGACAACCACGCCGCGAGGATGCAGCAACGTGGTCGCCTTGGCCACGTTCGGCGGCCACGACTCGGTGGCAACCATGGTCCGCGGGAACACCTGCGCCTCGGCCAGAACCTCGCCACCACCGGTCTGAATGTCCAGAGCAGCGGAGGCAGTCGCCAGCCGGGCGCTCATCAGCCGCTGATAGCCCCACGAAGGACGCGCTTCACTGGCCCGCCCGTCGAGCCAGGAAAAATCCCACCCCTCCACCGGCGCCGATGCGGCCTCGGCGATCACATCCTCGAACGTCGGTCCCATGCGCGATCACTATGCCAGCGACCGCCCGAGACCACATCCGAGTTTCGCGGCTACCGGCCGATCTGGTCAGGGCATTTGGCGAATATGAACTCAGATCGGAGGTTCATAATGAGGCGGTGCACTCTGGTGATGGTCTGTTCGATCGACGCCTGTCCGACCGCGCGCGAGAAGTGATCCGCCAAGGTGCCGAGATCGCGCTGAACGCGCCGGAGGAATGGCTCGACGAGCTCTATGACGCCACTCTCCTGACAACCAGCCTGCGTGCGATCGCGGGGGATCCGCTGCTGGCCGAGGCGGTCCGGCGCGTCAATCGTGGCAACTTGCTGCACTGGGCCTCGGCCAACGTGGCCGATCCGGGCATGCCGGTGCCGATCAACCTCGGCGCGGACCAGATCGCCATCGTTCGCGACCTGGTCCGCCGTGGCATGAACGAGACCGCTTTGCAGGCCTATCGCGTAGGCCAGAATGTCGCCTGGCGACGGTGGATGACCATCATCTTCATCTTGACGCCGGACCCGTTCGAGCTGCAGGAGGTCTTGGAGGTCACCGCCGCCTCGATCGCCGTGTTCGTGGACGGCACCATCGAGGCGATCACCGAGGTCATCGGTGAGGAGCGCGACGAACTCGCCCGCGGCTCGTATGCCGAACGCCGCGAGGTCATTTCGCTCATTCTCGAGGGGGAGCCGACCAATATCGAGCGGGCGTCGACCCGACTCGGCTACCGGCTCGACGCCACCCACACCGCGGCCATCGCCTGGAGTGACATTCCCGGTGCCGAACTCGACGAACCGCATCGGGTGACCAGGGCCCTCACCCAAGCCGCCGGGGCGGCCACGGCCCTGAGCGTGCTCGCCAGCGCGGCCACCCTGTGGGTATGGGTGCCCGGCCCGACCCCTCCCGACACCGCGGCACTGACCGAAGCGCTGGACCATATCCCCGGCGTGCGGATCGCCATCGGCTCGACCGGACGCGACCTCGCCGGGTTCCGGACGAGTCACCTCGACGCGCAGGCCGCGCACCGAATCCTCGCCCGCCCGCACAGCACCCGGCGACTGGTCACCTTCGGCGAGGTGCAATTGACCTCGCTGATCACCGAAAACGGCGCTCAGGCTGACCGATTCATCAAGTACACCCTCGGCGATCTGGAGCATGCCGACAGCGAACTGCGCGAATCAGTGCTCGTCTACATCAACGAGCAATGCAATGCCACGCGCGCCGCGGCGCGCCTGTTTACCCACCGGAACACGATCTTGCGCAGGATCGCCCGCGCGGACGAGTTGCTGCCGCGTCCGCTGGCGGAGAACGGCGTGCATGTCGCGGTCGCATTGGACGCGTTGTACTGGCGGCAGAACACTTCCCGGCTCAGTTGAGGTTACCGCCGCGCGCAGACGGGAGTGAGGTGGTGCGTGCCGCGCAGACCCTTGAGGGTCGCTTCACGTCCGGTCCCGATCGTGAGATCGGTGCTGCTTCCGATCGCCTCCAGCACCGGCTCGCTGAGGAGGACTTCGCCACCCTCGGCCTGCGCGGTGACACGCGCGGCCATGGCGACGTTACGTCCGAACAAATCGTCACCCCGGCGGACGGAACTTCCCATGTGGATACCGATCCGGACCCGGAAATCGGCCTCACCCCCCGATGATTCGGCGTCCTTGCGCAGCGCCGCCTGGATGGCCACGCCGCATCGGACCGCCTGATCGGGCACGGCGAAGGCGATCATGTACCCGTCGCCTTGGTTCTTGACCACATGGCCGCCGTGGTTCTGCACGCATCGATCGACGAGACGGTGGTGGCGGTCGAGCAGTTTGACCCAGGCGCGGTCGCCCAGCTGTTCGTTGAGAGCGGTCGACTGCTCGATGTCGGAGAACATGATCACGACGTTGCCGTCCGGTGCGAGTCTGGCCAAGTCCGGACGTTCGACCCGTGCCCAGCCCGCGAGGTCT
Organism: Nocardia sp. NPDC060249; assembly: GCF_042728755.1. Lineage (NCBI taxonomy): Bacteria > Bacillati > Actinomycetota > Actinomycetes > Mycobacteriales > Nocardiaceae > Nocardia > Nocardia sp. NPDC060249. The sequence goes on along the minus strand of NZ_JBHXAQ010000009.1, from coordinate 72,438 downwards.
TCGATAGAGGTGAGCACGGCGGCACGAAAGCCTTTGGCTCGCACCAGATCCGCGGCCTGCCAGGCAGTTCGTACCGCTTCGCGGCCGCTCACCACCAACCGCTGCCCCGTCGTCGACCGGCGCGGCGCCCGGCGCTTGCGCCGACTCCGGACCAGCAAGATCGACAGGACGAGCAGGCCGACGGCTTCACCGGCGGCGACGATCGCGAGCACGGTGATGACGACTGTGGTCATCGGTCGAACCCTGGCGGAGTAGCGTGGCTGGTCGAACCCTGTAGCGGCCGTGCGCCCGAGCTGTTCACGACAAAATAGTACACAGGCGTTCACTCGAATTCGACCGGCGAATCCGATGCCTGCTGACAGTGAGTCATGGGCCGTCGGCTCCGGGGCGGTGAGCGGTTCACCTGCCGTCATCGCGGGCGCGGTCGGTACTTGTACAGTGGAAATGGCCCGATCTTCGACACGTGCCGAGCCGCTGTCCCTGGGGTCGAACCGCGTCGGCCACAGCGACGAATCCTGCTTCCTGATCCTGTTTCGGTGTACAGGTGAATTGCTCGGCGCATGGCCGATGGTGCATAGTGCACAACGCTGGTTTCATCTCGGTGCGAAGCACCATTGGAACGCGGGGTGCGCAGGCCGCACGATAAAGCGCAACCAGCGGAAAGTAGGAAATGTGCGCAAGCCCGACAGCGTCGTGCCGCCCCGGGCCGCGACGATGGCAGGTCGGCCGGTTTTCGACCGGCTCCCCTCCGCGTCAACGATTTCGGGCAAGATCATGAGTCTGTTCATCGTCGGCAGTGAACTACCCGCCAAGGTGCCCATAGCGGACCTGCGGCGCGATGTCACCACGCTGGTGAACGCGTGCCTGCAGCTTACCGCCAGAATGTTGACCGGCGGCGACACCGCCCAACCACTGGCCGAGGTGCGCGCCGACATCATGGAATGGGCACGCGAGGGCGTCACGATCGGCGCGATGCACAAGGCCGTGCGGGTAGGCACGCAGGCGGTGTTCGACCACCTCACCGCACGGGCGAGGCTCGACGAGGATCACGTGGCGGTGATCGAAACAGCGCACATGTTCGTCCACCTCACCCGCGAGCTCTCCATGGCGATCTCGCAGGCCTACCTGCGCGAAATGCGCATGGCGGACAGCGCCGCAGCGGATACCGTGGCTGCCGCCCTGATCGCCGGGAATGCGACACCGGCCATGGCGCGTGCGTGCGGGGTCCGGTTGGCCGAAACCTATTTCGTCTTCGCGATCCAGTTCATGCCACCCCGTTCAGCGGGCGAGCCGCGCCCGGATCGGCACATCCTCGCGCACCGGACAATGCGGCGAGTCAGAGCCGAGGTGCTGCACCACTGCGATGACAAGGCGCTGATACAGATGGGCACCGACACCGCCACCCTGCTGATTCCGCACGACCATTTCGATCCCGCCGGGGCCGAACGGTTCGTCGAGCAGATCGCCGACGCGGCGCAGACACAGGTTCGCGCCACATTCGTGACGGCGGAGGCCGGCGGCATCACCGCAGGGGTCGAGCGCACGCACGCGGTACTCGACATCATGCGCCGCCTGCGCCGAGCCGGGCTGGAACGCTTCGACGACCTGTCGCTGGAGTACCAGCTGTCCCGGCCGGGCACGGCGGGAAGATATCTGGCCGCGCTGCTGGACCCGCTCGAGAATCACCCAGTCCTGCTGGAAACTTTGACAGCGCACCTCGCGACCCGCTCCACGCGCCTGCGCACCGCGCGAGCGCTGCACGTCCATCCGAACACGGTCGACTATCGACTGAACAAGATCGCCGAGATCACCGGGCTGGACCCGACGCACCCGGACGGCGTTTGGCGCCTGCGTTCCGCGCTGGTGGCCCGCGCGACCGGCGCGGGCGAGGAAGAGTCGGCCGCCGGGGGTGACCCCGACCAGACCGCCCAGGCATGCTGATCGGGGCGGAACTCGAGTCGGCCACCGAAGTCGTGGAGAGGCAGTGATGAGCACCAAGGAGGGGCCGGGCACCCGATGGCGCACACCGGTCGCCGCGTCGGCCCTTCTCATCGCCTGTGCGGGAGGACTCTTCTGGTTGCGATGCGTGTACATCGCGCTCCATTCCCGACTGTCAACCGATCCGCTGACAGATCCCCATGGCTACGAACTGTTCATCGGCACCGTGCTCGCCCTACCCGCCGCGGCGGTCGTCGCGGTCGCGGCGCCATTTGTCGTCGAACCCGGCTCGAACCGAATTCGACTGGCCAAGATCGTGGCGACACTGCTGGTAGTCCTGACGGCACTGCCCGCCGCAGCGCTGTTCACAGCATGAGCCGATCTCCTATGGCCACGACAACCGTCGCCGAGCTCGAACAAACAGTGGCCGGCCTACGCGGACAACGCCTGACTGCCGTCACCTACTACACCCTGCCCGTGCTGATCGATGACGACACCTACCGACCCGAGAAGTGGGACTACGGCGAATGGCACGAAGCCACCATGGGCATTGAACTGGCTACCGACACCGGACAGCTCTACTCCGCCGTGTGGAACAGCAGCTTCACCCAATACCACCTCGAAGTCTTTCCTCGCCCCATCTCCGAATTCATCCGAATCGCCGAAGACGGCCCGGCTCCAGTGCCTATGGCCACTCACCCGCGCTGGGCCCCACTGATCGGCGAACCGATCTCCCACGCCGACCTCTGCTGGTATCGCGACTTCCAGCCTGGACTGCACGTCCCAGCCGCAGTCCGAATATCCGTTGGTTCCCACACCATCTGGCTCGCATCGGGCCGGTCAGAACCCGCCGGCACACCGAGCTTTTACAACCTCACGGACGATGTCATGGTCGTCTTCACCGCCGACATCGCCCAACGAAAACGAATCCTCGAATGAATGGCTGCGGTTACGTCGATCCGGCCGGACGTCAACGGCCCGAGACAGTCTCGGGCCGTTGATCTTCGGAGTATTGGGTGTGGTCGCCGTGCGGGGATTTCGGGTACGTCGCTACTTGACCGAACCGGCCAGCTGATCGGCGAACGGGGCAACGAACTTTCCGACAAGGGGAAGCTCTGCGCGGACGCCGCCGCTGTTGTTCGCCTGAACCATGGCCATGATCCAGACGACGACCGTGAAGACCGCGAGCGCGAGTCCGGCGAGGCTGAAGATGATCCCCAGGGCGCCGAGGAGCGAGCCGACGATGCTCAGAACGATATTGAGCACCGAGACCCCGGCGAAGAAGATGATCGATTGCGCGGCATGGAATTTCACGTCGGGATCGTTCTTTCCCACAAAGAGGAAGATGATTCCGGTGAGCCAGCCCAGCGCGTAGGACAGGATCGCACTGGTCTTCTTGTCCAGTCCGGCGGACTGCGGTCGGTTCGAGGGAAGCTGAGAAGATGTCATGCGGCAAGTACATGCCACGCCCGCCGCCTACCGATCCCAACTTTCAGCACGAAACAAGTGGCCGCGAGCCGGGCCGAAGCATCGGAACCCGACGACCTGCTTGCCGCGCGGAACCGATCAGGCTTGTGCGTCCTCGATAGGTGGGTTCGACGCGGGGCGCGGGCGTTGGGCCTCGCTGCGCGCCTTCGAGGCGCGCCAACTCGCTATGAATCGCTCGGCTGACTCGGCGGAGATCTCCTCGTGAGGCATGTCCACTCCCTGCTGATAGCGCTGGAGGTACTCGGTAGGACCCCAGGTGAAGTCCCTGCCGAGCGCTTCGTCGGTCGGTAGCGGTCGGGTGTCGGTCCGGCGCACAAGCCCGGTGATCCGACGGGCGCGCCAGCCATCGGGCCAGCCTCTCTCGTCATCGATCAATGCGAAGTAGCGCACTGCGGGTTCGTTGCTTTCAGGCATTGTTCGGCTGTCCTTCACTGGGATTCGCGGCGGGCGGCACCACTGTCGACTGTATCCAGCGAAATCCGCCACCCTCGCTGTGAAAGTGACTGGCATTGACGGTCCGGCCGGTCCCGAGAAACCGAGGCGGCGGTTGTCTGGGCGTGGCGAACCCGCGTCGGGGCCTCCTGCCGCTCTTTGCCGAGCCAGTCAACCGACCGAGAGATCGGCCATGTGTTCATAGGTTGGGTTGCGCCATCCCTGGGGTGGGTATCGGGTATTCGGCTGCCCCGGGATCGTTGATGTCACACCGGAAACGGTGTCGGAGAGGATCGATCGAGGGTGTCGGTCCCTCTGCTCGAGATCAGGGGCAATACGATGTTTGCACGGCGAGTTCAGTTACGTGCCAACGTGATAGCGGTCAGCCTGGCTCTCGCGGTTCTCGGTGCCGCAGTCGCGGGCTGCGACCCGACTACCGAGCCCCACACTGTCGACGTCACCAAGACCCGCACTGCCGAAGCAGCCGAGTTCAGCAGCGACGAAGCATCGTTCCTCGAGGAGATCAGGATCAACGATGCGGCCCTGCCGGGGAAGTCGGCGAAGGAGCTGGTCGCCGCGGGCCACGCGACATGTGAACACCTGCGTGGCGGCGTGTCAGTTCTGGACGAGACTTCCGCGGTCGAGCAGACCTACCAGTTCGATCAGGGCCCGCTGTTCGTCAGCGCCGCGACCACGAATCTGTGCCCGGACTTCGTTTCGTGACCATGTGCGCACTATCGGCCGGTCCGACCGCGGTGGTGCGGCAGGGTGCGGTCGCGAGATTGCCGGCAACGGGACGAAGATCTGACCGAGCGCTCCGGCACGGGTCGGCGCACGGCCGACTCTGACGCCGTTGCCCGACTCTCGACAGCTGATGCCGATCACGTCGTACGCGGCGTGGTGTTCCTGCCTGCGGGCGATGCGCCCGTTCTCACAACCGTTCGCACCGCGATGCCGTGGCGACGCTCATTGCGGTGGATCGGTCGTTCCGGGCCGGTCGGTCCGGATCACTCGGGTTTGTGACCCGACTTCGTGTCCGGATCGACCTTGTCCGCACGCTCCCATTCTTTGTCCAGGTCGGCCCGCGAATCCGCGGCATCATCGCGATGCACGTGCGCCTGCTGGGCAAGCTGCTCGGCCTGCGCGGTCTTGGCCTCGGCTTCGGCCTTGGCGGCGCGGCTGCGGGCGGCGATCTCGTCGGCCCGCGCCTCTCGCTGTGCCGATGACACCCAGGTGAGCTTCACCAGTCGCCACACCAGCGCCGCCTGAGCTAGGCACTTCTGCAGCGATCTATCTCGCCTCGCCCAAACCGTCCCTGCAGCCCCTGAAAGGAACACCCTGGCCCGTGGACCCGGCAATCAACCCGCTGACCAGGGGTGTTGATGGCTGCTCGGAACTGCTGATCAGCGGTTTTCAACCATTCCGAAACGGATCAGGGCAGGCCCCGCCCGGCGAAAGATCGAGGCTAGTCCCTGATGACGCTGCAGTCGCACGTGGAAGAATGCTCGAATGACTGACTCACGTCGCCTCGTAGATAAGCTGTGGTCCTACTGCAACGTGCTGCGCGACGACGGCGTTGGAGTGATCGAGTACACAGAACAGCTCACCTACCTGTTGTTCCTCAAAATGGCTCACGAGCGGGCAACCCGCCGCCTCAACCCCCAGCAGGTAGTCCCGTCGGAGTACTCATGGCAGCGCCTCCTCGACGCCGAGGGTATCGAGCTCGAACTTGAGTACACGAGAATTCTGGTAGGTCTGGCTGAGCAACCCGGCACCCTCGGCACGATCTTCCGCAAATCACAGAACCGGATCCAAGATCCCGCGAAGCTCAAGCGGTTGATCGCCGACCTGATCGACAAGGAGAACTGGTCAGCGTCGGGTACCGACCTCAAGGGCGACGCCTACGAAGCGCTGCTGTCGAAAGGCGCGTCCGACAAGGGCTCCGGCGCGGGCCAATACTTCACCCCGCGTGATCTGATCGCCGGCATCGTCGACGTCATCAAACCCAAACCTGATGACACCGTTGTCGACCCTGCCTGTGGCACTGGAGGCTTCCTCCTTGTCGCCCACGAGCACGCTGCCAAAGGCGCGGAGAACCTCACTCCTTCCCAGCGCGGTCACCTGCGCGATGACTTCGCGGCCGGTTTCGAACTGGTCGACGGCACGGCTCGCCTGGCAGCGATGAACCTGCTCCTACATGGCATCGGCACCCCCACCGGGGACTCGTTGATCGAGGTCAAAGACGCGCTCCTAGCCGACCCCGGCCGTCGCTGGAGCGTGGTGCTGTCCAACCCGCCGTTCGGCCGCAAATCCTCGTTGACGATGGTCGGCGCTGATGGTCGCGAAGCGAAAGAGGACCGCGAGATCGAGCGTACGGATTTCGTCGTCACCACCAGTAACAAGCAGCTCAACTTCTTGCAGCACATCATGACCATCCTTGAGATCAACGGTCGCGCAGCGGTCGTCCTACCCGACAACGTGCTGTTCGAAGGTGGCGCGGGCGAAAACCTGCGCAAGAAACTGCTTGAGGACTTCAACCTCCACACCATGTTGCGCCTGCCGACCGGCATCTTCTACGCCAACGGCGTCAAAGCCAATGTCTTGTTCTTCGACAAGAAGCCCGCCTCCGAGCAACCGTGGACACAGCGTCTGTGGGTCTACGACCTGCGCACCAACCAGCACTTCACGCTGAAACAGAACCCGCTGCGACGCAAACACCTTGACGAGTTCGTCGACGCCTACGACGGAGATCGTGAGGCGGTGGAATCTGAGCGTTGGCGTTCATTCACCTACGACGAGCTCATTGCCCGTGACAAGACCAACCTCGACATCACCTGGCTGCGCGACGAATCGCTGGAAGACACCGACAACCTGCCCACGCCGGAAATCCTGGCACGCGAGATCGTTGAAGATCTGACCGCGGCGCTGGTCGAGTTCGAAGCGGTGGCAGCAGAGCTCGAACGTACATCCGCCGACGCATCCTGACCGATTTGTCGCACCCTCCGATACGCTGAAAGGCCTATGAGCCAAGATGATTCAGACCGGCTGGCCGCCGAACAACGCGCACGAGCGTTGATCGACGCCCAACTGGCGGCTGCCGGGTGGGCGGTTCAGGACCGACGCGCGATGAACCTCTTCGCCGCCGAGGGCGTGGCCGTGCGCGAAGTCATCATGGAGAAGGGCCACGGCCGGGCCGACTACTTGCTCTACGTCGACAAGAAGGCCGTAGGGGTCATCGAGGCCAAGCCGGTGGGCACACCGCTCTCCGGGGTCGAGTGGCAGTCTGCGATGTACGCCGAGGGCCTACCGGCCGACGTCCGATTGAAAGCGCTCACCGTGGGCGGACGTTTGCCGTTCGTGTTTGAATCCAGTGGCACCGAACTGCATTTCACCAACGGTTTCGACCCGAACCCGCGTTCGCGCGCGTTGTTCCACTTCCCACAAGCCTCGACACTCGCCCGGTTCCTGCGAGACGCGGCCGCCAATCCGGATGCACCGACATGGCGGGCCAAGGTCGCTGCCATGCCCGAACTGGACCGCAAGAGTTTGCGGCCAGCACAGATCAAGGCAGTTGTGGGCATCGAGCGAAGCCTCGCCCAACAACGCCACAAGCGCAGCCTGGTGCAGATGGCCACCGGCGCGGGCAAGACATACACCGCGGTCACCGAGTCCTACCGCCTGCTCCACCACGGCGGGTTCGGGCGAGTGCTATTCCTGGTCGACCGCAATAATCTGGCCGACCAGACCCTGGCCGAGTTCCAGAACTACCGGACCCCGGACGATGGCCGCCGTTTCACCGAGCTCTACAACGTCGACAAGCTCACCAAAACGGGCATGCTGGCGTCCTCAAGCGTGGTGATCTCCACCATCCAGCGTGTGTTCAAGGCACTGCAAGGCCAGGATGTGCCCGATACCGACGACCCGAATCTTGACGGCTACATCCCAGAAGCCCCGATCACCGTCACTTACAACCCGGAGTTGCCGCCGGAAACATTCGACTTGGTGATAGTCGACGAGGCACATCGCTCGATCTACGGTGTTTGGCAGGGCCTGTTGCGCTATTTCGACGCCCACATCGTTGGCCTGACCGCGACTCCCGGCAAACAAACGTTCGGGTTCTTCGAACAGAACCTGGTGTCGGAGTACACCTATCCTCAGTCAGTAGCCGACCTGGTCAACGTCGATTTCGACGTCTACCGGATCAACACCGAGATCAGCGCGCGCGGTTCCAGGATCGAGCAAGGCACCGTAGTTCCAAAAGTCGACCGTCGCACCAGGATCGAGCGTTTAGAGACCCTCGAGGACGACTTGACCTACTCCGCGAAGCAGCTCGATCGCGCGGTGACCAGCAAGTCGCAGATCCGTACCGTGCTGGAGACCTTTCGTGACAGGCTGTTCACCGAGATCTTCCCTGGCCGCACCACCGTTCCTAAGACGCTGATCTTCGCCAAGGACGACGCGCACGCCGAGGAAATCGTGACCCTCGTACGTGAGGTCTTCGGCAAAGGCAACGATTTCGCCGCGAAGATCACCTACAGCGCCAGCGACACCAAACGTCGCCTGCAAGCGTTCCGCACCAGCCCAACGCTGCGAATCGCGGTAACCGTCGACATGATCGCCACCGGCACCGACGTCAAGCCCCTTGAGTGCGTGTTCTTCATGCGTGACGTGCGCTCCGGCCAATACTTCGAACAGATGAAAGGCCGTGGCGCACGGACTATTTCCAACGCCGACTTCCAAGCGGTCACCCCCGACGCCGAAGTGAAAACACGCTTCGTCATCGTCGACACCGTCGGAGTCACTGAACACGCGTTCTGCGACGCGCCGCTGAACCGGGAGCGTGGCGTCGGCTTGAAGAAGCTGCTCGACAAGGCCGCCGCGCTCACCCTCACTGAGTCCGAAACTGCCACGCTCGCTTCGCGTCTGGCGAAACTCGAACTCGACCTCACCGACCCCGAGCGCAGTGAGCTGGACTCCGTCGCTGGTTGTGCTGTGCGCGACATCGTCCGCGGCCTTGTAGACGCGGTCAGCCCTGACATCCAGGCAGCCTACGACGGCGACATTCAAGATCTACTCGATCGCGCTGTGGAACCAATCGCGGCCAACCCAGAGCTCCGAAGCCGCATACTCGAACTCCGGGCCACCCATGACCGCACAATCGACGAAGTCAGCCACGACGTTTTGCTTGATGCTTTCGGCGTAGTCGACCCATCACGCGCACGCACAGTAGTGGATTCTTGGAGCGACTACCTCAGCGAACACCGCTCAGAGATCACCGCTATCCAGATCCTGAGCGAGGCCGGTGACCGCCGTGCGACCTACGCCGAAATCCAAGAACTGGCTTCCCGGATCGCACGACCCCCGTATAACTGGACCCCCGACATCATCTGGAACGCCTACCAGGGCCTCGAAGTGCAGGTAAACAGCGATATTGGTGGCCACCGCACCGTCACCGACCTAATTTCGCTAATCCGCTTCACCTTCGGCGTCGACAACGATCTAGTCCCCTACGCCGAGCGCGTCGGGGCCCGATACGAAAACTGGCTCGCCCAACAACGCCAGGCAGGCGTCGAGTTCACCGCGACGCAACGCTGGTGGCTGGATCGGATAGTCTCAGCGATCGCGGCGTCGGCCGAGTTCACCACCGCCGAACTCGACAACGCCCCCTTCACCGAACGAGGCGGCACCGACGGCGCCCTCCGCGACCTCGGTGACGCCACCACCGAACTGATCGACGAGCTGAATACGGAGCTGACTGCATGAACTGGCCTGTCGTGCCGCTGGGCGAGGTAGCCGAGACGGCCCTCGGCAAGATGCTCGACAAAGGCAAGTCACGTGGTAACGAGCACGTTCCATATCTGCGAAACATCAACGTCCAGTGGGGTCGAATCGACACCCACGACTTGCTGACGATGGAACTGGCCGAGGACGAACGTGAACGGTTCGGCGTCCGCAGCGGTGACCTCCTGGTCTGCGAAGGAGGAGACGTCGGGCGTTGCGCCATCTGGCAAGGTCGGTCTGCGTACCTCGCCTATCAAAAAGCACTCCACCGGATTCGCCCGTCAGCGGTGCTGGACGCCCGGTTCCTGCGGTACCTGCTGGAGCATCAGGCCAAGAGCGGTGCGCTGGCAAAGCTCTCAACTGGATCTACGATCGCGCATCTTCCCCAACAAAAACTACGGCGCATCCCGGTCCCATTGCCGCCCCTCGCCGAGCAACACCGCATTGTCGAAATCCTCGAGGACCACCTCTCCCGACTCGACGCAGGCCAGAAAGAGTTGACCGCCGCACCGCGGCGAATCGAGGCGATGAAGAGTGCCATTCTTCGTGAGCTGATCCCGGACCCTGTCGCCTATCCGGAGCATTGGACCGAACTGACCGTAGGTGATGCTGGGACCATTGAACTGGGTCGTCAGCGGCACCCCGACTGGCATGCGGGGCCGAACATGCGCCCGTACTTACGGGTTGCGAATGTCTTCGAGGACCGCATAGACATCGCAGACGTGATGGAGATGCATTGGCCCGCAGATACATTCGACCGATTTAAGCTCAGCCCCGGCGAGGTCCTACTCAACGAAGGGCAGTCGCCGGAGTTCCTGGGCCGACCAGCGATGTATCGTGGCGTCCCCACAGACGTCGCGTTCACGAACAGTCTCATCAGATTCAAGGCTTCGAACGAGGTCGACCCAGAGTTCGCGCTGCTTGTCTTCCGAAGGCACATGCGCGCAGGCCGTTTCAAGCGCGAATCACGAATCACGACAAATCTCGCGCATCTTTCGGCACGCAGACTGAAGGAAATCGAGTTCCCCCTCCCACCGCTCGACGAACAACGTCAGATTGTGGCAACCGCGCGCGACCGACTAGACGCCGCCGACCGCTTGAAGTCTGGCGTCGTAACCGCACTGGCTCAAGAGCTGAGGCTTCGCAAGGCGGTCTTGGCCGCAGCGTTTTCTGGCACGCTGACCAAGTCCCCCAATGAACTTCGCCATACAGAGGAACTCGTCCCGGCCTGATCATCCGACCAACTCACACATTGGGCGATTACCACCCAACACCATCCTCTATCAACGCTACGTCGACCGGTCTGCCATCGTTTCAAGCTCTAGATCGCTGGTCTCCTCGTCGTCTTCATTGTGGATTCGTTGAGCCAAATCCCACAGACTCTGGTCGTCAGCAAGCAGCCAACGCATGGTTCCCTGGTTTGCGACCGGATGGTCGGCCCAGCCAGCGTCCCACCACATCTTCATCACCAGTCCCGATGGGGAATATTGCTGTCCGTCATATGCCCACAGGATCGACTTGGTGCGGTGATTTACCCACGTGGCTTGCCGTCGCCGTTCGTCCTCGATGAGCCAGCCTTCCATCGCGCTACGCTCCGGCTCGGTCTGCCCTTCGTAACGAAGCGGGGTCCCGTCCTTGATTACACGGCGATCGACCAACAAGGGCACTGTGTTCTGTCGCCGTGGTTTACGAGGTTTGATAGGCGGCTCGGGGATCACGATCCCGTCGGACAGCTGATCCAGCACCTGGAGGGCAAGGTCCTGGGATTCCCTTGCGGACTTGAACATGACCCGGACCTCGCGTCGAGGACTGTTCAGTTCGATCTGATACGCGAGGCGGCGAACCAATTCCGGCACCACGGCTGGAATCTTCTCAAGTACCTCGCTATCCCAATCGAAGTCGGGGTCATCGATGCTTGTTCCGCCCAGGTGTTGGAACAGCAGATGAGTGATGAGGAAAGCACCATGTTCAGCGACGGCGGCCGCGCGTCCGCTGAGTTCGACGCCGTGGTCGTAAACGGCGCTGCGCGCCGCACGAAGCGTTAATACTGAACGCCAAACTTTCAGGGGGCTGGGCTCTCGCCGGAACAACACCGTGTGGCTGCCATTGGGCCCCACTTCCCAGAGGTTTTCCATGGAACTGCTGGCACGCGCCGCGTACTCGGGGTCCGGGTGCAAACAGGCCAATGCGAGGGCGAGCTCGTCCAATGAGCAGCCAGTTTCGGGGGCGGGAGGCTGATCACCGCGTTTGATCACATAGTGTTTGCGCAGCTCGGCACGCAGGTTTGCTTTGATCGCCTGGTGCACGGGTTCAAGGGCAATGTGGTCGCGTTGCTCGATGGCGTTCTGCCGGTTGGCTGCCTGGGATACGTCTATTCCGAATTGTTTGTCACCATGGGTATTGATGATCTTGATGCTCAGGGTGGCATTGGCCGCAGTTTCGCCATCCTCGTGCATTGCTCTCGCGATTGCGCGGACAGTCTGTCCTCCGTTCACGATGCTCGCGCCCCGCACCGTGAGGGTGGTCGCTCGGCTCTGCGGGGCCTTCGCGCTTTCATGTTTTGCCTCAAGCTCATCGCAAATCATCGTGATTCCGTTGTTGAGGTGCCAGAAGGTGGTCGGGGTTGAGGTCAGTGTCTGACCGATCGCCGCGTTGGTCACCGTGGTGCCGAGCGGCGCCCGCAAGTTGTGCTCGAAGAGTGCGGTTCCGTACATCTCGAACCAGTCGGCAACGAGTTCGGCGGAGACCGTGCCCTGGTAAGCCTCAAGCGGTCCCTTCTGCTTGTACCAGTCGTCCAATCGCACCTCAAGACCAATGGGGTCCGGGCGAAGATCCGCGTGGATCTGCTCGTGAAAGTCCTTGGACAGCAGGACCTCTATGCTGAAACGCGAGCCGTGCTTGTTGAATTCCTGGAGGGCGTTGTCAAGCACCTCCAGCGCTTGCGATGAAGGCTGCACCGTGCCCATCAGCGCAATCACGAGAATCGTTTTGCCTGAGATCAGCAGCGGGCGCGCCTCCTGCGCCAGGGTCGCCGCACGCTGGTTGAACTGTTCGTAGAGCTCGTTCTCGATGCGGTTTAAACCATCGACCATGGCCTTTGCGGCACCAACGTCAAAGGTAGCGGAACCGTGATCGCTCCATTTCGCCTGCACCAGCAGGACCTGTCCGCTATCAGGCAGGGGTGCGATGGCGTCTAGGCCCTGGTCAGCGATTCCATCGGTGACGAAGGCCGCCGCTTCCGCCGCGCTGCATTTCGCGAGGCGCCGTACGGCGAGTGCGGCGAGCGCACGTGAGAGAAAGCGTTGCTCGTAGTCCTTTCCTTTGTGATGTGCGATGTCACTGTCGTCGACGACACCGTCGAATGTTTCGTGAAGCTGTTCGCGGACCTGGGTGACCTGGCGGGGAGTGTCCGCTTCCAGCGTAGCCATTAGGTAATCGTCCTTCGGTTATCGATGTTATGGGTTGATTTGCTGTCGCGCCCGCGGCTACGGCCCGTTGCCGCGGGGGCGAGGGCTCATGTCGACCACCAGAACTGCGCACCCCAGCGTCTCCGCAGACGCCGCCACCATCGCGTTGACAGTGTCAAGATCGACCTCACGCGCGCCAATCCAACCGTCGCGCACCAGCCGGGCGAAATCAGTTGGCACAAGGTGCCTGTCCAACCTGTAGTTGGGCGGGTCCGAGGACGAGATGGCCGTCGAGAGCTGCTCGATCGGATAAATCGCGCCCGGGCTTGTCTGTGACAACGCCGTGGTGAACGGCTCGTGCGCATGAATACGAACAAAGAGCGGGTTCTTCACGAACCCAAAATCAGCGGGCCGTCGACTATCGGGACCGATCGCGCTGCGGAGCAAGTCTTCGAGTTCGGTCAAGCTCTGCCGAACGCCTGGCAACGCAAGCGTGGCCAACCCAGGCCCGACGTAGCGCAACGTGATTAGGGTAGCGCTGACAGCGTGGTAGTAGTAGGCATCGATCGAGCCACTCGTTGCCCGGGCCGAGCTCGGTACCACGACTGATGCCAACTCCAGGTGGTAGCTGCTGGTCTGCCGCGTAGGGTCGCCAACGACTGTTCGAATCGTTAGGTCGCCAACTCGACCAAGGTTGCTGGCGATTTCCTCTCGAACGTCACCGAATGCCGACTGGACCGCGTCACCCTGCATTCCCTTGATGAAGCTTGCGCCAATCTCTGGTGGCTTCCAATCTTTTAGCTGCGCAAAGTCGTTCGGGGAAACGCCTGCGATCTTCGCGAACAGTGCGATGGCATCACGTTCATCACGCCAACGAAGCCCCTCGCTGCTCCAATCGGCAGTGTGATCGAGATAGGGTGCCAGGGCCTTCACTGCTGTTGCAATGCCGGAAGAGAGCCCCACTAGGTCGGCCAGCACCGCGTCCGCTCGTGTCGTGATCGGACCGGATTCCGGCAGATGTTCGGAGCTGCGCGAGTCGAACCAGCGCTGCGGGGCATCAACACCGTCGCCGAACTGGTGGACCTGGGAGAGATATACCTTCCGGTCGCGGTCGGTGTCGCGGGCGGGGCGCACGATGCCCAGTCCCCAAATCCGTTCTACCTGCCGGAGAGAGGGGACTCGATCGCGGGTTGGCGGCGGAGCGACAATGATCGCGAGGCGCGGTTTCGAGTCGGGCCAGTCGAGACAGGCCTGTGAGTAGGACCGCTCCTTCGACAGGTCGTTGAGGACCATTCCGAGAAAGACTTCATCGGGACGTAGGATCGCCAACCGTACCGAAACTACCGGATTGTCGGCATCTGCCGGCTTTGTCCGCACTGGTCTCACACGCGCCCCCTCGATGGCGATCTCCTACGGCTTGGCGAAGCTAGGTTAGCCTGTCGCACAGACTATTTCGCACATCCATCCTTCCTCACTGGCGGCTGCCTGATCAGATCTGGTCGCAGATCTCCTGATCCATCCCCTGAATGAAGCTCTCGATTCGCCTACCCGACGGGTGTAGGTAGGGCCATGTACTCAACGACTGCGAAGGCATATATTCACGGCAGCAGACGCCCGGGTGCCGGCGATCGGCAATCTTCGTGTCTGGGAGGCAGATACAGGCCGACTCGACGAACACATCCAGTCGATTGTCGCTGCCGGAATGAGGTCGAAGGCGCGGGTGCGCAAGGTGATTCTGACCGGCAATCATGGGGGTCGCCGTGCGATACGGAGCCCTGCCGGAGAACCCGGTGCGAGACACATCGCGTCTGCGCAGCCGCAAGATCAAACCTCAGACGATCGAGCGGGACCGCCTGGCAGGTCTGCGTGCTCAACTTCGGGAGTGGTTGGCTGGGAACGAGATTCCTGGAGCACCTGCTTACGCGCACGGCCCGAAAAGGGACCGGACGATACTCGATGTGCCGATTTGATCCTTGGTTCAGGAGTGCGGCCAGACGAAGCGCTGGCAGCGTCGTGGGATCAGTTCGATCTTGAGGCGAAACCGGCGACGTTCACCGTGTCGGCGACCATTGTCAAGCTCAATGGGAAGGGGTTGTTCCGGCAGGAGTGGGCGAAGTCCGATGCCGGGCATCGGACGGTGGCACTACCCGGGTTCACGATCGAGATGCTGAAGCGGCTGCGCGACAGCCCGACCTGGGGGCGGATGTGCTCGGTGAAGGCGCTACGCGAGGTGGGTGCCAGCGTGGTGCAGGTCGAAGACAAGGTCCCACTCGTGTTTCCCGGCCGGGGCAGGGTGCTGCGCGATCCGAACAACTAATCGGACATGGCGGAATGCCCGGGGCACGTTGTACAAGGATGTCACGCAGTACACGTTCCGGAAGGCGGTAGCGACGCTGATCGCCGAGACGTCGGATTCGAAGACCGCCGCCAAGCAGTTGGGGCACTCTCGTGAGGCGGTCACCGAACGGCACTACATCGCGTCACCGGAGCAGGCGCCGGACTCATCGGCCGTGTTGGAGCTGGGGTTCGGTACGTCGGGCTGACAACGACGTTCTTGGTGGCGAATTCTTGGTGTTTTCTTGGTGATGGCCCGAAAATGCGGGATAAACGAAGAAATCCCCTGACCATTTTGCCTGGTCAGGGGATTTTTTATGCTCCCCCATCTGGACTCGAACCAGAAACCTGCCGATTAACAGTCGGCTGCTCTGCCAATTGAGCTATAGGGGATTGTCCTGGGTGGTTAGACTCAGGTGGTCGGCCTTGGCGGGCTGACCGAGATGAAACTTTAGCGCATCGTGTCGTGGGAACCCAAATCGGGGCACTACCTGCGGACATGCGGCGTATAACGATGTGCTGTCGAACAGTGGCCGGATCGACAGGGGTGGGGCGGCTGGGGCAGGATGGAGCCCGCACACAGACGTGGGAGGAGCTCCAGGAGATGCTGCGGTTGATCATCGGCGTAGCGGCCGGTTATGTGCTGGGCACGAAGGCCGGTCGGGCACGCTACGAACAGATCACCGCGGCCTCGCGAGCGATCGCGGGGAGTCCGGTGACGAGGAAGCTGGTGTCGGTGAGCCGGCAGAAGCTGTCGGACAAGTTGAGCACGCAGCCCAAGCTCGAGCCGATGGAGCCGATCGACGAGCGCACCACGGTATTGATTCCGCACAACCAGCTGCGTCGCTGAGCTGAGTTCCGTCGCGGTGTAGGGTCGCGCTCGTCTGCCGGCGCACGGGGACGAGCGTCCAACCGCCGAATCATCCTGCCGCGCAGGCTCGGCGACACTCCACCTCACTCTCACCACTACGGGGGACCACCATGACCGATCCGCACGTGAACGCTGCCGGCGCCGCACCGGTGTCGTTGTTCAGCGCCCAGAATCACGGCGACGTCAGCGCGGAGCCCGCCGAGCCGGTGCCCGGCAACCATCTGCCGACCTTTCTGGCCGCTGTCGAAGACCCGGACCAGAGCTAGCAGTGCTCGCCCTCGCCGCTACCGGTAGTCGACGGCGAGAGCTCCCCGGCAGTTCGGCGCGGGTAGTACTTCCGCGGAAATTGGGGTAGCCGGGTACTCGTGTGGGTTCGGACACATCCTCGTACGTTCAGATCAGCCTGAAAATCTGCGGCTGACGTCGGCGTTGAGGACTTCGGAGCCGCTCGAGTGTCGAGGAGCACGGATGTCTACCGCAATCACCACGCTGACATCGCCCAAGGGCCAACCACTGACTCTGATCGGCGACGCGAAGCTCTCACCGAATTCGGTGTGTCCCCGCATCGAACCGCCGCGCGGCGACGAACTCGGGCCGGTCCTCGAGATGTCGGACTACGAGCTCGCCGAAGCTCTGCGGCCGGTGATCTTCAACGAGGGCAAGGAATACACGGTCGACGCACCGAACACCTCGTTCGTCGAGCTGCTGCGGGCGGACGGCGAACGGCGCACGTCGTCCTACACCGCGCTGCCGCGCTCCCAGTCCGAACAGGTCGATTCGTCGTCGCTGCACGCGTTTTCGGGAATCATCGGCTCGGACAACCGGGTCGTGCGTCGCGACAACACGGTGTATCCGATGAGTACGGTCGCCTACCTCGCCCTCGCGAACGGCGGATACTCCGGGTCGGGGACGATGATCGGGCCGTCTACCGCCCTGACCGCCGCGCACGTCGTGCACAACGGGACGAGCTGGCTCCGGCTGCCCTCCATCGCACCCGGCACCGACCGCGGGGACTCGACCCCGATGCCTTTCGGCAGCCATGGCGGTTACAACGTGACGGTCCCCGGCGGCTGGATCAACAACGCGGGCGGCGACGCGCGGTTCGACTACGCCGTCATCGAATTCTCCGGATACGGCGACTTCCCGGGCCGCGCGTCGGGGTGGAAGGGCCTGTGGGTCGCGCCCGACAACGTTGTGAGCGGCAATCGGATGTACCTCTACGGCCATCCGAGCGACAAGGCCCAGCCCCAGATCTGGGGCAACGAAGGCAACGGCGTTCTCAACGGTCAGTACATCAACTTCTTCATGGACGCGTGGTACGGCGACAGCGGTTCGGGACTGTACGTGTACGACACCGACGGATGGCCCTACGTCGTCGGCGTGCTCCGCGGTGCCGCCGGCGCGATCGGCGACAACACCAAGCCCAACTTCGGGCGGCGGATGACCCGCGACGTCTACGACTTCGTCGTCGCGTACTCGGCTCTGTAGGAAGGAAATATCATGTCCGACACCATCTCTGCCGAATCGGTCGCCGACGTCGCCTACGAATCCGTCGTGCCCGTCGAGAAGCCGCTACAGACCGACCTGACCGTGATGCCCGAACTGCTCGAGGTCGATCTGCTGGTGCGCGCGGCGGAGGCGCGCGCCCAGTTCCACGTCGACGGAACCGGTATGACGGTCGCCGTCCTCGATACCGGGCTGCGCACCACTCACGTCGATTTCGCGGGCCGGGTTCGGGCCGGGCGGAACTTCACCTCCGACAACAACGGTTCGCCCACCGATCCGAGCGACGGGCAGGGCCACGGAACCAACGTCGCGGGGATCATCTGCGCGGGCGGGGTGCACACCGGGATGGCGCCGCGCGCGAAGATCGTGCCCGTCAAAGTCCTCGGCAACTCCGGCGGGGGCAGTTTCCTCGCGATCCGCGACGCCCTGCGCTGGGTGCTCGCCAATCGGACATCGCTCGGGATCTCCGTCGTGTGTATGTCGCTCGGCGCATCGGACAACAACACCTCGGACGCGGATTTCGCGGGTGACGGTATCGGCGACGTGATGCAGCAACTCACCGACGTCGGCGTCGGCTGCTGTGTCGCCGCGGGTAACGACTACTTCGGCCACAACAGTGGCCAGGGCATGAGTTACCCGGCGATCTTCCGCCAGACGATCAGCGTCGGCGCGGTCTACGACGCCGACGAGGGCTCGTTCAGCTACGGCTCCGGCGCGACCGCCCTCTCGACGGCTCCGGACCGGATCACGCCGTTCTCGCAGCGCCTGCACTCCAGTGTGGGTGGCGACTGCGCGACCGACATCTTCGCGCCCGGGGCTCCGACGACCTCGTCGGGGATCCGCAACGACAGCGGCGAGTCGATCCAGCACGGCACCAGTCAGGCCACGCCCGTGGTCGCCGGCATCGTGTTGCTGATCCAGCAATTCCATCTGCGGGTGGCCGGGACGATGCCATCGGTTGCCGATGTTCGCAAATGGCTGGTGGCGGGTGCTGTGCCGATCGTGGACGGCGACGACGAAAACGACAACGTCGTCCACACCGGGCAGACGTTCAGCCGGATCAGCGCGTTCGGCGCGCTCACCGCCTGTGCGAAGGACGTGGCCAGGTCGGCACTGGTCGAAGCGGGCATCGACCGTTCGCGCGTGTAGCTGCCATGAATGCCGATCGTTCGGCCGGGCGCGGGGACGACCCGCGCTCGGCGCGAGCGCATTTCGGCACAGTGGCCCGGCTGTTCCTCAGTCATTCGAGCCGCGACAGCCGCGAAGCGGTCGCGCTGCGGGCCTGGCTGATCGAGGCGGAACCCGGTCTGGCAGGCGAGATCTTCCTCGATCTCGATCCGGACACCGGGATTCCGGCAGGCGTCCGCTGGAAGGACGCACTGCGCCGGGCAGGCGAACGCTGCGAGGCGGTCATCTGCCTGCTGTCGGACAACTGGGACCGTTCTCATGAATGCAAGGTCGAATACCGCCACGCCGAGTCCCTGAACAAGCCGATCTTCACGGTCCGCCTCGAACCACTGACCGGGCGCGACATGACCAGCGAGTGGCAGCGCTGCGACCTGTTCGGGGACGGACCCAAGACCGCGATCCCGGTGGACGGGGACACGGTCGAGTTCCTGACCGAGGGGTTGCAGCGACTACGTCACGGCCTGCGGGCCGCCGGTATCGGCGCCGACACCTTCGGCTGGCCACCGCCCGGCGACCCGGAGCGGGCGCCGTATCGGGGGTGGGAACCGCTCGAATCCATCGATGCCGCAGTGTATTTCGGGCGCGACGCGCAGATCGGGCGAGCGATGGACACCGTGCGCGGCCTGCGTGGTCTCGGTGGCGGCCACCTGTTCGTCGTCCTCGGTCCCTCCGGCGTCGGCAAGTCGTCGTTCGTGCGAGCCGGGTTGCTGCCCCGTCTGGCCCGCGACGACCGCCACTTCCGCACCATGGACATCGTGCGGCCGCACCGCAGAGCCCTCACCGGCGACGCCGGATTCGCGCGGTCGATCCACGCGTTGCGCGTCGGCGCCGGGCTGCGCCGACCCTGCCTCACCGAGATCGAGGACGGCGTTCGCGACATCGAACAGGTGCGGGGCTGGCTGGTCGAAGCCCAGCAGGCCGCGCGGGCGGCCGTCCCGGACTCCGGCGGTGACCCGGCGCCCACGCTGATCCTGCCGATCGACCAGGCCGAGGAACTGTTCGGCCCCGAGGCGGGCGAGCAGGCAGGCGTGCTGCTCACTCTCCTCGGTGGCCTGCTCGACCGCGAGCGTGGGATCGCGATGATCGCGGTCGCCACCATCCGCTCCGACCGCTACGAACCGCTCCAGACCGCACCCATGCTGGCATCGGTGGCGGTGCGGCCGTTCGACGATCTGAAACCGATGCCGCAGGCCCAGTTCAAGGAGGTCATCGTCGGGCCCGCCCGGCGGGCGAGGGAAGCGGGCGCGCAGTTGTCGTTCGCCCCGGACCTGGTGGAACGTCTGCTCGACGACTGGTCCCGCGGCGCCGACACTCTGCCGCTGCTCTCGCTCACCCTCGCCCGGCTGTATCGGGACTATGGATACGGGGAGATCACTCTCGCGCACTACGAAACCCTCGGCGGATTGCGGCGGGTGGTCCAGCGGGAGGTCGACGAGCTCCTCGACGCCGATCCCGAGGTTCGGGGCGGGCAGTTGGCGATCCTGCGGCGGGCGTTCGTGCCATGGTTGGCGACGATCAGTTCCGGTACCGACCGGCCGATGCGCCGCCCGGCCCGCTGGTTCGATCTGCCGCCGGAGAGCCATCCGCTGCTCGAGGAGTTCGTCGCCCGCAGGCTGCTGGTCAAGGACGAGCGAGACGGTGCCGTTGTCGTCGAGGTCGCGTTGGAAAGCCTGCTGCGCCAATGGGATGCGCTCGCCGAATGGCTGCGGGTGGAGGCGGCCGATCTCGAGGCCGCCGACAACATCGAACGGGCCGCACAGGCATGGGAGGAGAACGGGCGGCGCGAGGAATGGCTGCTGTCCGGATCACGGCTTACCGATGCCGAATCACTGGCCACCACACCGGGATTCCGTGAGCGGCTCAACCCGGTCCGGGGACTGCTGCTGGCCTCACGGCAGGCCGAGGACGAGCGCATCGACGAGGAACGCAGGCACCGCGAGGACGAGCTGCGGGCCGCCAGGGAGCGCCAGCAGGCGGCGGAGACATTGGCGGCCACGGAGAGCCGGGCGAAGGAGGACGCGCAGCGCAGCGCCCGGGCCTTGCGCCGGCGGTCGCGGATCCTGCGGGCGGCGCTGGCGTTGACCATGGTGGCCGCGTTGGCAGCAGGGCTGCTGTGGGTGCGCGCGGATCGCGCACAGGAACGAGCCGTCGCCGAGAACCGTCATGCGACAGTGCTTGCGTTGTCGGCGAATTCGCAGCTCATGTTGTCGGGCAGGTGGCCGGGAAAGAGCGACGACATCCTGGGAATGCAGATGGCCATGGCCGCCTATCGAATCCCGACCGACAACAAGCGGGAATTCGCCCTGCTCAACGCTGTCCACCAGCAAGGAAAACTCCGCAAGATCGTCTCCATGAACCAGGCCGAGGTCAGCAGCGTCGTCTACAGCCCGGACGGGACAACGATCGCGGCCGCTGGTGGTGGCGAGATCCAACTACGCGACGCGGACACATGGGAGCCGATCGGTGCGCTGATGGAGGGTCACAAGTCCGAGGTGACACGCATCGCGTTCAGTCCGGACGGCGCCCGCCTCGTATCCGCGGGCCGGGATGGAACCGTGCTGGTGTGGGACACCGGGTCCCAGCAGCAGATCGGTACCGAAATGCGCGGCCACACCGAGGCGGTCATGGCTGTGGCGTTCAGCCCGGACGGCCGCCGGATCGTGTCGGCGAGCGTGGACAGAACCGTCCGGCTCTGGGATTCCGACACCCACCAGCAGATCCACGAGATGACCGGGCACACCATGCCGGTGACGTCGGTAGCTTTCGGCGGGGACGGGCTGATCGCCTCGGGAGACTTCGGCGGCTCCGTCCGATTCTGGGACCCGCGGTCCGGACTGCCGTCGGGCGAGCCCATACCGGTGTACACCGCCGGCGCGGTGAACAATCTCGCCTTCGACGGCAACGGTGATCGGCTCGTGGTCGCGGGATTCGATGTCCAGCAGTGGGATACACGGACTCGCCGACTGATCGGGGAGCCGCTACGTGGCCACACCGCGGCCATCGAATCCGTGACCTACAGTCGTGACGGCGCCACAATAGCCTCGGCGAGCGATGACAAGACGATCCGGCTGTGGGACGCCTCGACGGGTCAGCCTTTCGGGGAGCCGCTGGAAGGACACGAACTCGTCGTGGCCAGCGTCGCGTTCCACCCCGAATCAGATCGAATACTGTCCGGCAGCCTGGATTCCACCGTCCGTGAGTGGGTGGTGGCAGGAGAACGAACCATGCAACACGGCGCCAAGGTGGTGGGCGCGGACGTGAGCCCGAACGGCAGGCATATCGTTTCCGGCGGCACCGACGGGACCATCCGGCAGTGGGACGCCGCCACCGGTGCACAGGTCGGTCCGGTGATCCGCGGCGAGCCCGGCAGGTTTCAGGTCGCGGAATACACAGCCGAAGGCGCGCAGGTGGCGTCCGGCGAGTTCAGCACCGAATCCCTCACCATGACCGACGTGCGATTCTGGGATGCCGCGACGGGCGCGGCGATCGGGCCGCCGATCTCCCTGCCGACAGCGACGAGCGCCTATGCCTACGATCCCGGCCGACGCAGGCTGGTGCTCAAAGTCGGCGGTATCGTCCAGATCCACGACATGGCGAGTATGCGGCCGATCGGACCGGAGCTCCGTCACGACGATGTCTCCGTGCGGACGATATCGATCGACAAAGACGGACGGCGGGTCGCCACCGGCGCCTTCGACTACTCGGCGCGGTTGTGGGACGCGGACACCGGCAAACAGGTCGGCGAGTCGATGACCGGGTCCTCGTGGGTCAAGAGCACCAGCTTCAGCCCGGACGGCCACCTGCTCGCCGTCGGCTACGAAGACAAGTCGGTGCGCATCTGGGATACCGATACCGGTCGGCAGATCGACAAGTCGATGTGGCAGGACGGTCCGGTCGTGTTGGTCCAATTCTCGCCGGACGGCAACACACTCGTCACCGTCGGCACCGACAATGTGTTGCGGTTGTGGGATGTGGCGACGCACAACCAGATCGGCCCTGCCCTGGTCGGTCACGGTGCACCCATCACTGCCGTCGACTTCACCCCCGACGGTGCTCGGATCATGTCGGCGAGCGTGGACGAGACCATCCGGATGTGGCCCGTGCCGACCGCCTCGCCCGAGCAACTCTGCGCCAAGATGACGCACAACATGAGCCGGGAGATGTGGCGGAGCTGGGTCTCGTCGGAGATCGACTACATCGAGCTGTGCCCGGGACTCCCGATCGCCGGCGAGCAGGAGTAGCCGATGTCCGACGACGAGCTCCTGAACACCCTCTGGCAGCGGCGAACTCGCTGGTCGAGCACCGCTACCCGGATGAAGCGCCGATTGGATCGAGTGCGCCTCGCCGTTCTGTTCCTCGGTAGCTGGGGTGCGATCGCCACGGCCTC
The DNA here is from genome assembly GCF_042728755.1 of Nocardia sp. NPDC060249. Lineage (NCBI taxonomy): Bacteria > Bacillati > Actinomycetota > Actinomycetes > Mycobacteriales > Nocardiaceae > Nocardia > Nocardia sp. NPDC060249. The sequence goes on along the minus strand of NZ_JBHXAQ010000009.1, from coordinate 49,106 downwards.
GACCACGACCGTCCTCCGCTCGGCAGGCATCCCGACCCGCATCGTGGCGCTCTCGGGTGCGGGGGCGCTGGCGGTGGCGACGTTTCTCACCGCCCAGTACCTCACCGCGGAATCGACCCGCCGCTGGACCAGAGCGCGGGCGGTCTCCGAAGGCATCAAGCAGAGAGTTCTCACCTTCCGCGCCCTCGGCGACGCACACCAGGCCGAGCGATTGCGGGCCGACATCGATGGCATCGAGCAGGCGGCCGAGGACCTGCTGCCACTGCTCATGCCCGGCGACGACCCTGTCCAGGCGCCGCGATCGATGCGGCCCGACGAGTACGTCCGCGACCGGGTACGGGCTCAGATCGACGACTACTACCTGCCGACGGCCCGCTGCTACGGCGCCCGCGCGACCAGGCTGCGCCGGGCGGCCATCGGCCTCGGCCTCGCCGCCACGATCGTCGCCGCGATCAACACCGGCGTCGGCGCGGAATCGTCGGGCCGAATCGCGCCCTGGGTCGCGGTCATGACCACGTTGAGCGGATCGTTGCTGGCCTACCTCGCGGGGAAGCGGTACGACTTCCTGGTGATGACCTACCTCGCCACCGCGGATCGCTTGCGACGGCGGCTCGAGCGGTGGCGCACCGACGGATCACCCACCGACCGGGTCCGATGGGCGGAGTTCGTCGCCGACTGCGAGAACACCATCTCGCTGGAGAACGCGAGCTGGATGGCGAAATGGGGCGAGCGCGCGGAGAGCTGAAGCCGGGCAGCCGAATCCGAGGTGCGGCCGGGGTGGCCCGTGCCGGATAACCTGAGCGCAGTCACGTGGGTGGTCGTGCGAAGGAGTGGTGATGGAGTTCGGGCCGGAGGCGATCCTTGCGGGGTACCGCATCGAGCGCAGGCTCGGTGGCGGGGGAATGGGGACGGTGTACCTCGCCCAGCATCCTCGGCTGCCGCGCCGCGACGCCGTGAAGGTGCTCGACGGCCGGCTCGCGGTGGAGCCGACGTTTCGGGCGCGGTTCGAGCGTGAGGCCGATCTGGCTGCGCGGCTGCGTCATCCGAACGTCGTGCAGATCTTCGATCGGGGCGTCGACGGCGAACGGTTGTGGATCGCGATGCAGTTCGTGGACGGGCTCGACGCGGCGCAGCTGCTGCGCCAGGGGCTGTCGGTGCTCACGCCCCAGCGGGCGGTACGCATTGTCGCCGAGGCGGCGAAGGGACTGGACTACGCGCACCGGCAGGGGTTGCTGCATCGCGATATCAAACCGGCGAACCTGCTGATCGCGCGTGCCGACGACGGCACCGACGAGGTGATGGTCACCGACTTCGGGATCGCCCGGAGCATGGGGGAGACGACGAGTCTCACCTCCGCGGGATCGGTGCTCGGCACGCTCGCGTACGCGGCGCCCGAACAGCTCGAGGGGCAACCGCTCGACGTGCGCACCGACGTGTACGCACTCGGCGGCACCCTCTATGAGCTGCTCACCGGATTCGTGCCGTTCCAGCGGGAGAGTCCGGCCGCGTTGATCAGCGCGCATCTGATCGAGCCGCCGCCGCGTCCGTCGGCAGCCGATCCGGGGCTGCCGCCTGCCCTGGACGGTGTGATCGCGCGGGCGATGGCGAAGAATCCGGCCGACCGGTATGCCAGCTGTGGCGAGCTCGCCGACGCCGCGATCGCCGCTCTCACCGGCGCGCCGGTGGTGGGGGATACCGCTGTGCTGCGGCGGGATACGCCGCAGGCTCCCGGCACGTCCCTGGCCAGGAAGGTCCTGCTCGGTGTCGGTGGCGCGGCGGTGGTGGCCGCGGTGACCGCGTTCGCCGTGCTGACCGCCGAGGATCGGGGTGCTTCGGATGTGCCTGCCACGACGCAGGCCGCGCGGATCGGCGCCGTCCCGAACAGTCCCAAGGCGGCGGCGGTCCTGCGTCCCTGGCTCGACGATGTCCTCGCCGGTGATATGAGCGCGCTGATCCGCAAGTGCTGGACGCAGTCGCCCGCCGAGATCCCCCGGATGTACGGCGATGTCCTGCCGATCATCGATGCGGTGCAACGCCCGGGCGTGCTCGGCCAATTCGGGCCCTACTGGCACAACGAGGACCTCCTGGTCAGCTTGCGCCCCAGCGAGTTGCGGTCGGAGTACGGGTGCCCGACCGTGAGTGAACGATGGAAGAGCGGCCTCACCGACGAGCAGGCTCGCTACACCGTCGAGCGCTATCTGAGCCGGGTGGTCGGCGACCCGGTGAACCCGGCCGACGTGGAACCGGACTACCCGCTGCTGTGCAACGGCACCCAGCCGGGCACCAGCCTGTCCGGGGTGCGGCGATTCGAGGACAAGGCACTCACGGTCCGTAGCTCGACAGGCTCGGTCGTGACCATCAGCGCGCCGGTGAGCAGCGCGGACGGCGCGACATCAGCGGTCGAGCTCACCCTCGAGCACGCCGCGAACGGCTACTGCGTCGCCCGCATCGACCCGGCAGGCTGAGCCGCGTTTCACCAGCCCCGGGGACCGGCGCAGCTCATCCGAAAAGGGTGATCCGTCCGGCTCGCCGCCGTGGCTACGGTGGAGCAACGTCCACGCTGAATCCAGTCAGGAGTTGCCGTGCCGAAGTTGGAGATCAAGAGGAAAACGGAGCTCTCCCGCAAAGAGGTAGGCGAGCGGCTCATCATGATCGGACGGGCCATCGCCCACGGCTCCGAGGTGGAACTGAAGACCGGTGACGACTCGATCGAGATCGTCGTCGCCGACCGCGTCCGCTGGGAATTCGAGATCGAAGTCGACGGCGACGAGACCGAAATCGAAATCGAGATCAAGTGGCGCGACGATCCCGCCGCCGAGACGGAGTCCGACGCGAAACCAGCACCGAAACCGGCACCGGCACCGGCATCGAAACCGACGCCGGCATCGAAACCGGTCAAGGCGACGCGCCGGCCCCGGGCGCGCAAGACCACTGCCAAGTGAGCCGCCTCCATGAACTCCCCGGACACCACCGGTAGCCGCGCTCGACGGTGGTGGGCGCGACTGGCGTTCGTCGCCGCCGCCGCGGCCGCGGTGGTGCCCGTGCTCGCCGCCGGGGTGCTCGGCGCCGTGGCATTGCTGATCGTGGGCACCGGTGGCGTCGTGGTCGCGGTGGCGGCGCTCTACACGTTCATCACCCGGTTCGGGATCCTGCGGTGGATCGCACTGGTGGTGGCGCTGCTCGCGCCGGTCGTCGTGGTGGTCTCGTTCGTGCGGGCGAATCTGCTGTGGGTCGCCGTGGTTTCGGGTGCGCTCGCGGCGGTGACCGTCGGCGCCGCGCGCATCGCCCTGCGCAGCAGCGGGTCGGAGACGACGATGCCCGAATACTCCACCCCGGCACCGGAGCGCCCGTTCCTGATCATGAATCCGCGCTCCGGTGGCGGGAAGGTGTCGAAGTTCGACCTCGTGCGCAAGGCCGAAGAACTGGGCGCTCAGGTCGCTCTCCTGGAGGGGCCCGAGGAAATCGACGTCACCGCGCTGGCCCAACGGGCGGTCGCCGACGGTGCGGATCTGCTCGGGGTGGCGGGCGGCGACGGGACCCAGGCCCTGGTCGCGGCCGTGGCGGTCGAACACGATCTCCCGTTCCTGGTGATCAGCGCAGGCACCCGCAATCACTTCGCCATGGATCTCGGACTCGATCGCGCCGATCCCAGCCGGTCACTGGACGCACTTCGCGACGGTGTGGAGTTGCGCGTGGATCTGGGCACTGTCAACGGACGGCCCTTCGTCAACAACGCCTCGTTCGGGGTCTACGCCGAGATCGTGCGCAGTCCGGCATACCGCGACGACAAGACCGCCACGGTGCTGGCGCTGCTGCCCGAACTGCTCAACGGGCACCGCGGGCCGAGACTGGTCGCCCGGATCGGGGAACTCGCGGTGGACGGACCGCAGGCGGTCCTGGTGAGCAACAATCCCTACGGCAGCAATGATCTCGCGGGCCTGAGCCGTCGCGTCCGCCTCGATCGCGGTGTCCTCGGCGCGGTCACGCTGTCGGTCACCAGCACGAGGGAAGCGGTCGGTCTGCTGCGCCGCACCCGACTTCGCGGCCTGTCGCAGGAAACGGTGATCGAGCTGATCGTCGACGCCGACGTCCCGGAGATCCCGGCCGGTATCGACGGTGAATCCCTGCTGCTCGACACCCCGGTCCGGTGCACCATCCAACCGGGCGCTCTGCGCGTGCGAGTACCCAGAACCAGACCGGGAGTTCGTCCGGCCGCCGCCGCCTTCGACTGGGCACGCCTGTGGCAGACGGCCCGCTGGACTCGACCCGGGTCATAACGCGGCCACCTGCTCGTCGAGCCGGGTCAGCCATCGGTCGAGCAATGCGACGTGCTCGGGGGTTGCCCGGTCGCGTACCCGACGCAGCGCGTCCCGTATCCCGATGACGACCATCGGTGAGGCGGCGGCGAACACGATGTCGTCTACCGCGGTCCGGACGAATTCCTCCCATCCCGGCAGATGAACGACGAGCCTGTCGACCCCGGTGTCGTCGGTGAGCCGCAGCGGTCCCAGACGTGCCGCGGCTACCCGTCCGAGCAGGTCTTCCAACTCGTCGAAGGCCTGGACGGCGGTCGCCGGATCGTTCACCGCGCTGGACAGCGCGCGCAGCGCGATATCGGCCAGCAGGCGAAACGCAAGCAACGGATCCTGGTCGAAGGTCCGTTCGCCGCCGACGACGAGACCGCCCAGCACCGTCGCTTCGGGCAGTTCGCCGCCGTGCACATCGGCCACGTGACTGCCGTGGCGCAGGGTGGCGCCCGGATTCTCGCGCAGGACGATGGTCACATTCGCGGCCTTCGCGGCGTGGACCAGTTCAGCCGTCTCGACCCGTTGCAGCACCGCGGGCGGCTGCTTCCAGACAACCGTCGTCCGCACGGGCGACAGCTGTGGCGCGGCGGGGCGGGGTGCGGCGTACAGGGTGGTGAGCACCGTCCGCCCGCGATCGGCGATCGTCCCGAGCGCGGGCGCCAGCTGGATGGCGGCGAAGGCTTTCAACTGCAAGGCCCGCAACAGCGCGATCAGCACGAGCAGCGCCAGCATCGCGAGGACCGGCACGACTACCGAGACCTCGGCACGCTTGCCGATGGCGAGGGCGGCGGTCACACAGAACACGACCAATCCGAGGGCGAACCCGAAGGTCCGCCAGACGATGGGGTCGTCGCGGAACAGCATCAACCGCGGTGTGAACGTGGACATCACCCACTGCACCACCAGGAAGAGCAGCGAGAAGATCAGGGCCACCGCGCCCAGCAGGCCGATCCCGATCGAGAGCAGCGCGTTGGTCACCGGGGTGCTCGGCGCGTGCGGTCCCCAGGAGATCCGCGGCGCGGCCAGTCCCGCGCAGAGCCCGGCGAACATGAAGACGAGCTGGGCCAGACCGGCTCGCAGGCGGCGGGGGCGGGCTGTCCGGACGGGCATTCGCCGATGGTCACATATCGACCGTGCGGCTCGGCTCACCCGAAAAGGATGACTCCTCGCTACAGTGGCCCGGTGCGTCGGTGGCGGGGCGAGAGCGGGTCGTTCAGACCCACCTCAGGGGTAACCCCTGGGCGCGTCTTGTCAGTTGGGCTCAGCGTCCAGAGCTTGGGCGCACGCTTCGCGTGCCTCGCAGCACCGCGGACGAAGGATTCTGGTCGCCCCGTCACCGCCGCATCCCGATGAGCCGCGCGATCGGGCTCGAGCTGGCCACGCGCCTGGCGCGCTCGTTCGAGCTGCTCGACGACGATTGGGGGCTGTCGACGCTGGCCGAGGCATTCGCCGACGTTGTCGAGCCCGATCGGGCACAGGACATCGCGGGGCGCGTGATCGAACTCATGCCGGTGGAACCGGTCGATCCGCTGCACACGCTGCGCCGGGTACTGGCCGACTTGCCGAAGCTGGCGACGACTGTTGTTCCCCTCGATCCGGTGGTCGTGCCGACGCGATTCGGCGCGGTCGAGATCCCGGATCTCGCCGCGCTGGCCCTGCTGCTGAATGTGACCCCGACGGAGCTCGAGTGGTTCGCCGATCGCGGCGGTTGGTTGCGCCGCGCGTCACAACCGTTGTCGCACTACCGATATCGGCGGCTGCCCAAAGCGACGGGGGTGCGGGTCGTCGAGGCGCCGAAGGTGCGACTGCGCGAGATCCAGCGCCGGATCCTGCATCGGATTCTCGCGGGCATTCCCGCGCATCCGGCCTGTCACGGTTTCGAGAAAGGGCGCAGCGCGGCAACTTTCGCCGCCCCACACGCCGGATCCGCGCTGGTGAACAGACAGGATCTGCGCGATTTCTTCCCGACGATCACGGTTGCGCGGGTGCGCGGGGTGTTCACGGCCTGCGGGTATTCCACGGCGGTAGCCCGCGTTCTCGCCGAACTGTGCACCACCGCGTCACCGGTGACCGAACTGCGCGGACTGGGCTCTTCCCAGCGCACCTTGCTCGCTGCCCGGCATCTACCGCAGGGTGCCCCGACCTCGCCACGCCTGGCCAACCTCGTCGCGCACGGTCTCGACCGGCGCCTGACCGGCTACGCCCTGCGGTACGGTGCGACCTACACCCGCTATGCCGACGACCTCGCCTTCTCGGGCGCCGCCGACCTCGACACCGCCCGGCTGATCTGGACGGTCACCGCAATCGCCCGGGACGAGGGCTTCACCGTGCACACCGGCAAGACCCTGGTCCGCCGCGCGCACCAGCGACAGGTGCTGGCAGGGCTCGTCGTCAACGATTCCCCGGCCGCACCGCGCGAGCGCTACGACGCCGTCCGTGCCCTGCTGCACAACTGCGCGCGCACCGGTGCCGCCGCGCAGAACCTCGACGAGCACACCGACTTCCGCGCCCACGTCTACGGCCTGATCTCGTGGATCGGCGAGACCAGCCCGCACCGCCGCGACACACTCCTCGCCATGGCCGAGCGAGTCGACTGGGCCGGTTGACCGGACGGATCCGCCGGGGCTAGTGGTCGACGAGGTAGTCGGCGGAAATCCGGGCGAGTTCTTCGGCGAGGGCGGCGACGGTGTCGCGGATCTGGTCTTCGGTGTGGCAGGCCGTGACGAAGAAACGCAGCCGGGCCAGGTCTTCCGGCACGGCCGGGTAGATGATCGGGTTGACGTTGATCGCGCGACGCAGCAGCGCGGTGGACAGTTTCAGCGTCTTCATCGAATCGCCGACGATGCACGGGATGATCGGGGTGTCGTGGCTGTCGCCGGTGTTGATGCCCGCCTCGCGGGCAAGGCGCAAGAACAGTTCCGCATTGTGTCGAAGGCGGTCGAGCGGCGCCCGGTCGGCCCGCATCAGCCGCATCGCGGCCGAGGACGCGGCCGCGTTCATCGGGGTCATGCCGACGCTGTAGACGAAGCCCGGGGTGGTGTATTTCAGGAATTGGACCAGCTCCGCGCTGCCTGCCACATAGCCACCGCAGCCCGCGAGCGCCTTCGACATCGTGCCCGACCACAGCTCGACGTCACGGCGGTCGACATCGAAGTATTCGCCGATGCCACCGCCGTTCGCCCCGAGCACGCCGATGCTGTGGGCCTCGTCGATCATCAGCAGGGCCCGGTGCTTCTTCTTGATCTCGATGATCGCGGGCAGATCGGGGATGTCACCGTCCTGGCTGTAGACGCCTTCGATGAGGATCAGGACCCGGCGATACTGGTGCCGGATTTCGGTCAGCAACGCGTCGAGGGCGGCGTGGTCGTTGTGCGGGAACGGTCTGCGGGTCGCGCCGGACAGCAGGCAGCCCTGCAGGATGCTGTCGTGCGCCAGGCTGTCGTGGATCACCAGGTCCTCGGGACCGACCAGGTGGCCGATGATCGTCACGTTGGTCGAGTGGCCGCCCACCAGTGCGATCGCGTCCTCGGTACCGAGCAGGGCGGCCAGTTCGGCCTCGAGTTCGCGATGGATCGGCTTCTCGCCGGAGAGCAGGCGGCTGGCCGAGACCGAGCTGCCGTAGCGGGCCACCGCGTCCTGAACGGCGGCGACGACGGCGGGGTGACCCGACAGTCCCAGGTAGTTGTAGCTGGAGAAGTTGACCACCTGTACGCCGTCGATGACCGAGGTGTCTCGGGTGACGCCGTCGTTGATCAGGAAGTAGGGGTTGGCCAAGCCGAGCGCCTCGCCGCCCGCGAGCCGATCGGTGATGGCCCGTACCTCGGCGAACTCGGAGATCCGGTATTCGGGGGCAACGGTGGTGGGCCTGGCTTCGGTTGCGGCGGAGGTGGGTTCGGGCGTCTCGATCGACGTGTTCGGCTCGGCAGGTGCAGCGGTGCGGTGACCGGTGAAGTGGGCGATGACATCGCCGAGCGTCGTCGTCCCCGTGACGAGGGCCGGATCGACGGTCGTGCCGGGGATCTTGCGTGCCAGACCGGTGAACAGGTCGGTGAGCATGAGCGAGTCGAATCCCAGGCTGTCGCCGAGTGTTCGGCTGTCCTCCAGCCGGTCGGCGGGAAATCCGCTCACCCTGGCCACTTCCGCGCGGACGATCCCGGCGGCGTCCGGGTCGTGATCGCGGCGCACGGAGCCGGTGTCGAGGTGTGCGCCTCGTGCCTCGCCGGGCGCCGCCAGCAGGCCTGCCAGTACCGCGTTCTGTTCACGGAAGAGCGCGATCAGTGAGTCCATCGTCGTTTCCTCGGTGGGTGCGGAGTGGAGTGGGGGTGCCGCCGATGTGCCGACGTCGCCGACCGCGGGTGGTTCCACCCAGAATCGGTGCGCGACAGAGAACTCGTACACCGGCAGCCGCTGACGGACGCGCTGTGCGGGTTCGTAGAGTTCGTCCCACACGGGGTCGAGACCGTCGCGGTAGAGCGCGGCGACGGTGGCGGCGAGTTCGTCGCCGGTCGCGCCGGGGCCGGGACTCGGGGCCAGACAGCGCGCGCCGCGCCCGGGATCGATCCTGCGCACCGCCGCGGCGAGTACGCGCCGGGGGCCGACCTCGATGAGATGCGTGGGATCGGTGCCGAGCGCGGCGTGGACGGCGTCGCCGAAACGGACTGTGGCGCGGACGTGTTCGGTCCAGTATTCGGCGTCCATCACCTCCTCGGGATCGAGCAGCCGACCGTGCACGGTCGAGTAGATCGGCAGGCAGGCGGCGCGGTAGGCGCAGGTACTGGCGATGGCTTCGAACTCGGCCAGCATCGGCGCCATCAGCGGACTGTGGAACGCATGCGACACGCTGAGTGGCTTCGCGACCACCGACCGGGTGCGCAGCGCCGACGCGATGCGGCGCAGTGCCTCGGCGTCGCCGGAGAGAACGAGATCCTGCGGACCGTTGACGGCGGCGACCACGACAGCGGTTTCGCCGCTGAGCAGGTCGGCGATCTGCTCGGTGGTGGCGCGGACGGCCAGCATCGCGCCACCTGCCGGCAGCCGTTGCATCAGTCGCCCCCGCGCGGTGACCAGCTTGCAGGCGTCGTCGAGATCGAAGACACCCGCCACCGCCGCGGCCGCGAATTCGCCGATGCTGTGCCCGATCAGCCAGGCCGGTCGGATGCCGAGATCGGCGAGCGTCTTGGCGATGGCGTATTCCATGGCGAAGATCGCCGGTTGCGCGAGGGCGGTGGGATCGAGGTCGGCCTGCTCGTCGAGCAGTAGGTCGCGGATCGATCGGCCGAGGTGGGGGGTCATGGCGGTGTCGACGAGTTCGAGTGCTCGCCGGAATCCGGGGCTCGACTCGTGCAGAGTCCGCCCCATACCGGGGAATTGCGATCCCTGCCCGGTGAACATCCAGCCGGCGCGCACCGCTCGCGCGAGACCGTGCCGAAGGCTCACGTCGTCGCCGGTGCCGTCACCGGGGTGCAACTGCGCGATTGCCTCGTCGCGGTGGTGGGCGACGACGGCGAGCCGGTGCCGACCCGACGCCTTGACCTGATTGCTCGTCCAGCAGAACTGGGCGAAGCGATCCTCGGGCACCGATCTCAACGCCTCGGACAGGCGAATCGCGTTGCGTCGCAGCCCGTCCTCGCTGTCCGACGACAGGGTGATCACCCTCGCTCCGGACGTTGCGGGCGCCTCGGACGGTGCGCAAGCCGTGGGTGCTGTGGTGGCGCTGGCCAACACCATGTGCACGTTCGTGCCGCCGAGACCGAAGCTGCTCACCCCACCGTGCGCGGGTCGGTCGAGCGGCATCAGGTCGTCGAGCAGACGCAGGCCGTGCTGCGCCATCTGCAGGCGGGGATTCTCCTGGTCGGCGAACCTCGACGGCGGGACGACTCCGTGGTGCAGGCTGAGGACGGCTTTGACGAGTCCGGCCACGCCCGCCGCGCCCTCGGTGTGGCCGAGGTTGCCCTTGATCGATCCGATCCCGCAGGGCCGCGCCCGGTCGCTCCCGTGCAGCTTGCCGAGCGCCTTGACCTCGATCATGTCGCCGAGAACCGTTCCGGTGCCGTGTGCCTCGATGAAATCGATGTCGTCGGGCCGCACGCCCGCGCGCCGATAGGCCTCGCCGATCACCTTCTGTTGCGCCCACCGGTTCGGCGCGGTGATGCCGTTGCTGCGCCCGTCGGAATTGACCGCGCTGCCCTTGATCACCGCGTAGATCGGCAGCCCCGCGGCTTCGGCATCCGCCAGGCGACGCAGCACCAGCACCGCCACGCCTTCACCACGCACGATCCCGTCGGCGTTGCCGCTGAACGGTTTACACCGCGCGTCCGGCGCCGACAGACCTGCCTGGGTGTAGAACACGCCGACGGCCGGGGTCAGCACGAGATTGACGCCCCCGGCGACGGCTTGGTCGCAATCGCCCGCTGCCAGGGCATTGCACGCGAGATGGACCGCGACCAGCGACGACGAGCAGGCCGTATCGACCGCGATACTCGGCCCTTCGAGCGCGAACTGGTAGGACAGCCGGTTCGCGGTCATGAAGTATCCGTTGCCCGACCCGTGCTGCGGCGTGATCGCGGCGTAGTCGCTCATCTGCAGGTTGGCCCATTCGTTGGCCATCACGCCGACATAGACCCCGGTCCGTGAGCCTGCCTGCGCCCGCGGGTCGAGAGTGGCGTCTTCGAAGGCTCGCCAGGTGGCCTGGAGCAGCAGTCGTTGTTGCGGGTCCATCGACTCGGCCTCGTGCGAGGTGATGCCGAAGAACTCGGCGTCGAACGCGTCGGCGTCGTCGATGAATCCGCCGCTGCGGGTGTTGATGGTGCCGGGCGCGCCCGCCGGGTCGTGGAAATCGTCGGCGTTCCAGCGGCTCGAGGGGACCTCGGAGATCGCGTCGCGGCCGTCGATCAGCAACTGCCACAACCGCGCCGGGTCGGCGGCGTGCGGGAAGCGGCAGTCGAGGCCGACGACAGCGATGTCGGTCATGCGGCGACGGCGACTTCCGCGGTGAGATAGGTGGCGATGGCCGCGATGGTGGGGTATTCGAAGACCAGGGTCGGGTCGATGTCGAGCATCCACCGGTCTTCGATCTCGCCGCACAGGGCCACGGCCGACACCGAGTCCATGCCGAGTTCGGCGAGCGGGATCGTCGGGTCCACCTGGTGCGGTGCGCGTTCGGTGTAGTCGGCGACGCGCTCGATGAGCCAGTCCTGGGTTGTCGTGGAATGCGTGGTGATGGTGGCGAACATGTTTCGCTCCTCAGCGGGTCGCGGTCGATGATCGGCTCAGGGCCGGTTCGAGATCTTCGTGCAGGACGGTCGAGAGGCTGTTGTCGAGGAAGGCCTCGCGCATCGAGGCTCGCTGGACCTTGCCGCTGGTGGTGCGGTGCACGGAGCGGCTTTCGATGAGGACGACGCTCGGCGCGGGGACGTCGAAACCGCGGGCGACCGCGATCTTGATCGTCGAGGTCAGCTCGGCGAGGGTGGTACCGCGCAGCAGCGCGGTCTTGATGCCCTGCACGACGACGAGTCGTTCCCGGCCACCGGCTTCGACGGAGACGGCCACACCGGTGGTGAGCGCGGGGTGCAGCTCCTCCACCAGTTCCTCGACATCTTGCGGGTAGAGGTTTCGGCCGTTGATGATCAGCAGGTCCTTGAGCCGCCCGGTGACGAACAGTTCGCCGTCGCGCAGCATGCCGAGGTCGCCGGTGCGCAGGAACGGCCCTTCGTCGCCGAGATACGCGTCGAAGGTGTGCCGGGTCTCCTCGGCCCGATTCCAGTAGCCGGCTGCGACGCTGTCGCCGTGCACCCAGATCTCGCCGACGGTGTCGTCGGTGGCCTGCTGCCCGGTGTGCGGGTCGACGACGCGGACGGTGAGACCGCGCGCCGGTTGTCCGCAACCGACCAGCGGGCTGTCGGGCCCGTCGGTGACGACCGGCTTGGCATCGACCGGCCCCGCGGTGACGAGCAGCGTCGCCTCGGCCAGACCGTAGGCGGGCAGCAGTGCGGTCGGTCGCCACCCCGCGGGCGCGAACCGTTCGCGCATCGCGGCGATGGTTCGTTCGCGGACCGGCTCGGCGCCGCACAGTGCCACTTCGAGGGTGGACAGGTCCAGGGCTGCCAATTGCTCGTCGGTGACGCGCTTGGCGATCAGTTCGTAGGCGAAGTTCGGGGCGGCGGTGCAGGTGGCGCGGTACTTGTCGATCGCCTGTAGCCAGCGCACGGGCCGCTTGAGGAAGGTGGTGGGCGACATGAACACCAGGTTCGCGCCGACGTAGATCGAGGCGAGCAGCGATCCGATGAGGCCCATGTCGTGAAACTGCGGGATCCAGGTGACGCCGGTCGAGGTGTCGTCGCTGCCGATCGCGGTGGAGATCGCGGCTTCGTTGTGCAGGAGGTTGCCGTGGGTGACGACGACGCCCTTCGGTGTGCCGGTCGAACCGGAGGTGTACTGCAGGAACGCGATGGTCCCGGTGTCGATGGCGGGCAGGCGCCACGCGTCGGGGTCGCCGAGCTGGTCGTCGGTGGCCACCACGGCCGCGGTGGTGGCCGCGGCGACCATCGGCGCGAAGTTGGCGGTGGTGAGCACCAGGCGGGCGCCGGAGTCGGCGATGATGCCCGCTACGCGCCGGGTGCTGCGCTCGTCGTGCGGCAGGGGGGCGGGCACCGCGATGACGCCGGCGTAGAGGCAGCCGAGGAAGGCGCGCAGGAACGCCATGCCGTCGTGGTAGAGCAGAACGACGGGTTCGGTCGATTCCGGGCGGTCGGTCAGCCACGCGGCGAGGGCCCTGGCATCGCGATCGAGTTCGCGGTAGGTGACGACCTCCTCGACGAGCTCGCGCCCCGCTTCCCGCAGGTAGATGTAGGAGCGGGTCTCGCCGTAGACACGAACCTGCTGCCTGACGTGGTGCACGTAGCTGGGCTGCATGTGGCCTTTCCTTCACCGGGGAGAAAGTCATAGGGACTGACTATGACTATCCGCTCTCTGTGCCGGTCCGGATAGTGCCCGCAGGTATCACCCAGCGAACCCGGGGGTGGCGGCTGTCCACCCCTTGGGTGTGCACGCCGCGGCGCCCGAGCCCGGCACGCCGACCTCGTCGATGACGCGCAGCGCGGTCTCCACCACGGAGGGATATCCGGCGGCTTCCTCGAAGGTCAGGGTTTCCGGCATGCGGGCCCAGGCCGTGAGCACGGCGAACTCGGCGTAGGTGCTCGAGCCTTCGCCGAACACCGGGTCGCCGACCTCGACGCCGGCGCCGACCTCGTCCACCACCCCGGCCGCGTCCAGTCCGACACCGGCGGGCAATTCGATCGGATGCGCCCCGAGGACCTGGCCTTCGCGCAATCGCCAGTCGACCGGGTTGACGCGCAAAAGGCCGCGACCCGCCCGATCCCGCACTGGCGCGGACCGCGACGGAGAGTGCCGCGATCGCGAGATTCGTGATCGACGCCTACGCGCTGGGCCGGGAGGCCGCCGATCCGGAAACCGCGGTCGACGAGATCTTCCGGATGATCGAGGCGGCTTGGGAGACCACCCGCCCCGAGGCTTCGGCGTAGAAGAGACCGGAACGGGCGGCCGCAGGCGCAGATGCCTGCGGCCGCCCGGATCGCACACTTACCCGACGGCGGCCGGGGCGAACGTCGAGCGTTCGAAGCGGCCCGCGGGGGCGAACTTCGCCAGCAATTCGGCCGCGTCCGCGCCGGTGACCTCGGTGATGTAGGCGGCGGCGTCGGCGGGGGAGTCGATCGGCAGGAACGGCTGCGGCCGGTGCAGCAGGCCGACCAATGCCGACGCGAACTTCGGGTTCACGGCGGCGGTGGCGAAGAACTGGCCGCCGATGTCGGCGAATTCGGGGTCGCTGAGGAACAGGCGGGTCACCTTGGCGGCGGCGTCGCTGCGGGCGGCGAGGAACGCGGCGTACTGGTCGGTGATCCACTGTTCGTCGAACGGCCCGTCGTGGACGGCGGCGGCCGCGACCAGGCGCTGCGCCTGGATCAGCCCGCTCTGCGCGCCTTGGCCCGCGACCGGGTCGTAGGCGACCGCGGTGTCACCGAGGGCGGCGACCGGATGGCCGCCCGCGGTGTGTCCCACCCCGGCCCGCACGACCGGCCGGACCGCACCCTTGAGCCAGGAGTGCGGGTCCTCGGCAATCACCTGGGTGGCCTGCACTTCCGGCAGGTCCCAGTCGATGTAATCGCGGTACAGGTCCTTCACGATCTGCAACGCGGATTCGGCGGAATCGGATGCGGCGAACCGGGTTTCCCAGTCGCTGCCGGGTCGGGCCCAGCCGAGGAACGCCCAGCTCGGGCCCGCGTCCTTGTGCAGGTACGGGCCCCACCACGCCTCGCCCTGTTCGGCGAGAATGGAGAACAGGCTGTGCGCGCCGCCTGCCGGGCTGCGGTGCGCGAAGACGCCGGGGTCGAAGTCGAGGCCGGTCACCGTGACCGTGAGCAGCGAGCGCTGCGGCGTGTCGTAGACGGTGCGTTCTTCGTCGATCGGGAACAGGTCGGCCAGCCCGCCTCGACCGGTGGCGACCAGGGTGAGGTCGTTGGCGGCGGCGATGGCGTCGAGGGAGTCGGGAGTCACCGGTTCGACCACGAAATCGCCGCCGCGTTCGAGGAAGGCGGTGAGGCGCTCATCTGCCTTGAGCCGGGTGTCGACGGCGACGCCGACATAACCGTCGAAGGTGCCGTCGAAGGCGATCAGTTCGGCGTTCTCGGGTCCGGCGATGCGCACGCTGAGCCCGGTGTGGCGGGGCGCGCGCCCGGTGTAGCTGTCGAGCCCGAGCGCCGCCTCGGCCTGCTGGGTCTCGCCGAATTCGAGGGCGGTGCCGGTGGCGGGGACGTCGTCACGGAGTGAGCGTTGATCTCGGTCGCTGTAGAGGGTCACGGTGAAACCGGCGTCGAGAAGACCTAGCGCCGCAGTGACGCCGGTTTGGCCGGCGCCGATGACCGCGGCCGAACGGGGGGTACGGGAAACGGGTGTCTGCGATGTCATACCGGAATGGTGCGCTCACCGTCGCCCGATGATGAGTGTTGCGATCAGCGGGAATCGATCCGAAAACCTTGCACCCCACCATCTGCGGACATGCGCGCGCGCCGATCGCGTCAGGGCGAGAACGTCCTGACGCTGATCGGCGCGCACGCGACGTTATGGACCGGCGAGTGCCTCCACCGGCGCGGGACGCGACTGCTCGGGTGGCAAGACGGTGGAGCGCGGACCGCCGACGCGATATCCGGCGCCGCGATGCTCCGGCGGGAGCCGATCACCGGCGCCGAACAGGGCATTGCGCAATGTGCCCGGCTCGTATTCGGTCCGGTAGACGCCGCGCTCGGTCAGTACCGGAACAACATGGCGCACAATGTCTTCGAAGGTGCCCGGGGTGATCGCGTAGGCGAGATTGAATCCGTCCAGATCGGTGTCGGCGACCCACTCCTGCAACAGGTCGGCGACTGTCTCGCCGGAGCCGGTGAACACCGGGCCCATGCCGCCGATGCCCGCCCAGCGGCCGATATCGCGCACCGTCCACGCGCGGCCGTCGTCGTCGAATTCCTGGAACGCCGCGACCGCCGATTGGATCGCGTTGCTCTGCACGTCACCGATCGGGTCGTCGAGGTCGTACTGCGACAGGTCGATGCCCATCCAGCCCGACATGAAGACCAGCCCGCCTTCGACGCTCGCGTAGGACAGGTATTCCTCGCGTTTGGCCCGCGCGGCGGTGTCGGTCTCGTCGGTGATGATGGTGGCCAGCGCGTAGATCCTGGCCGCGTATCGGTCACGGCCCGCGGCCTCGAGCGCGTCACGGACACGCGAAACTGTCTGCGCCAGAACGCGTTTGGATGGTCCGGCGATGAAGATCGCTTCGGCGTTCTCGGCCGCGAACCGCACACCGCGCGGGGACGCGCCCGCCTGATAGATCACCGGCGTTCGCTGCGGCGACGGTTCGGAGACATGGATCCCCGGCACCGTGTAGTGCTTTCCGTGATGGCCGATGTGGTGCACCTTCGACGGATCGGTGTAGATGCCGCGTTCGGCATCGCGCACCACCGCGTCGTCCTCCCACGAACCCTCCCAGAGCTTGTAGAGCACTTCGAGGTATTCGTCGGCCTGGTTGTACCGTTCGTCGTGGTCGAGTTGATCGTCGGCACCGAAATTTCTCGCCGCGGAGGGTAGATAGCCGGTGACCACGTTCCAGCCGAGCCGCCCGTTGGTGAGGTGGTCGAGGGTGGACAGGCGGCGCGCGAACGGAAACGGGTGCTCGAAGCCGGTGCCGGTGGTGATCCCGAAGCCGAGGTGCTCGGTCACCGCCGCCATCGCCGAGACCAGCAGGAGCGGGTCGGCGACCGGTGTCTGCGCGCCTTGGCGCAGCGCGGCGATGTCGTTGCCGCCGTACACGTCGTAGGTGCCGAGGACGTCGGCGATGAAGATCCCGTCGAACCGTCCGCGTTCGAGGAGTTTCGCCAGCTCGGTCCAGTAGCCGATGTCGGTGTAGCGGTGCGACTGGTCCGCTGGGTGTCGCCACAGCCCCGGGGATTGGTGGGCGACGCAGTTCATGTCGAAGGCGTTGAACCGGATCGGCCTGCTCATCGCGACGCCGCCTCGGGACGCGCGGTGCTCGAATCCGCGGCTTCCGGACTCGTGGAAGCTGTTGTGCCGGTACGCCGCTCGCCCGCGCTCCAGCCGAAGGGCAGGTCGGTCCCGTTGAGCAGGTAGTCGCCGACGGCGCGCGCTTTGAAGAGGGCGGGATTGTGCACCGAGATGGTGCGGGCGTTGCGCCAATGCCGGTCCAGGCGCAGCTGTTCGGACACGATCGAGGCCCCGCCCAGTTCGAACAATTGGGTCGTGGCGCCGAGCACGATGTCGATCACCCCGAGTTGCGCCTGCGCCGCGGCCAATTCGGCTGCCACGAGAGCTTTCTCGTCTTTCGCCCCGGCGTCGAGTACCCCGTCGAGCACATCGGCTACGGCGAGCACCGCCGCTCGTGCGGTGAACGCCGCCGCCGACAGCTTGCCGATCACCTGCTGGACGAGAGGGTCTTCGCGCGGCAGATCCGCGGCGGCATGGGTGTAGGTGCGGGTGCGCGCGCTCACCCACTCCCTGGCGTCGCGTTCGGCGCGGGCGGCGATCCCCGCGAGCACCGCGAGCTGCACCAGTTGCAGGTAGGCGGTGCCGTAGGTGGGGCCGGCGACACCGTAACCGGGGCCGAGTACGCGGTCCTCGGCGACGACGACGTCGGTGAACTCGGTGGTGCCGCTCGCGGTGAGCCGCTGCCCGAAACCGTCCCAGTCATCGTGTTGCACAACACCGTCGGCGTCCGCGTCGACCAGCACACCGAGCCGCTCACCATCACTGTCGGCCGCGACGAGGATGTGATCGGCGAACAGCGATCCGGTGCTGTAGTACTTCACGCCGTTGAGCAGTAGCCGGTCACCGTCGCGGGTCAGCCGGGTGCGATACCGGTCGACCGCACCGACCCCCGGTTCGGTGATCGCGTTGCCGACCAGGGTGCCCGCCGCGACCGCCCGCAACCACCGCTCCCGCTCCGGCCCCACCTCCGCCAGGAGCTGATCCTCGACGAACGACCAGTGCACCCGCAGGGCCTGCGGCAGATTCGACTCGGCCGCCGCCAGGTCGATGAGCAAGCGGAACAGCTGCCGCACACTCACGCCGTACCCACCGAACTCGACCGGCACCCGCAGCGCTCCGAACCTGGCCTCCTTCAGCCAGCCCACCTCGTCGAAGGGCAGCCGCCGATCGACTTCCCGCTCGACCGCGCCCGCGGCGATCCGGTCGAAGATCGGGGTGAAGACGGCGTCCAGCTCGGAATCGGTGGGCGATGGCGCGGCGGTGGAAGTCATGCTTTCACGATCGCGCAGGGAGATGCCGGATTCACGGGTTGCGCGCAGCGCGATCGCAACGCAGCCGCGTGCCCACCGCTGATCAGCGGTGGGCACCCGGGTCAGTGTCCGCGGGCGATCCAGTCCGCGAGCGCGGGCCGTTCCGCGCCGATGGTGGTGGTGTCGCCGTGACCGGTGTGGACCGTGGTCTCCTCGGGGAGCGTGAGCAATCGGTCTCGGATCGAGTCGATGATCGTGTCGAAGTCGGAGAACGAGCGGCCGGTGGCACCGGGGCCACCCGCGAACAGGGTGTCGCCGGTGAACAGGGCCGCGAGGTCGGGCAGGTACAGCGAGACCGAGCCGGGGGAGTGACCAGGGGTGTGCAGGATGTCGATATCGGTGCCCGCCACCGTGATTCGGGTGGTGCCGGCCAGTGAGTGGTAGTCGTCGGCCGGGTGGGTCATCCGCCAGAGGGGTTCGTCGCCGGGGTGCAGCAGGACGGGCGCGTCCAGGCGCTTCGCGAGTTCCGGTGCGACGGTCACGTGGTCGTTGTGACCGTGTGTGCACAGGATCGCGGTGACGTGACGGTCGCCGACCGCGGCGGCGATGGCGTCGGCGTCGTGGGCGGCGTCGATGACGAGCACCTCGGTGTCGTCACCGATGAGCCACACATTGTTGTCGACGTCCCAGGTGCCGCCGTCGAGCGCGAAAGTGCCCGAGGTGATCACTCTGTCGATGCGGGTCACCAGACCACCACCGACCGCAGCACCCGGCCCTCGGCCATCGCGGCGAACGCCTGCTCGACTCCGTCGATGCCGATCCGCTCGGTGACGAACCGGTCCAGCGGCAGCCGGCCCTGGCGGTAGAGATCGACGAGCATCGGGAAGTCGCGCTCGGGCAGGCAGTCGCCGTACCAGGAGGATTTCAGCGCGCCGCCGTGCGAGAAGAAGTCGATCAGCGGCATCTCCAACGTCATGTCCGGTGTCGGGACGCCGACGAGAACGACCGTGCCGGCCAGGTCGCGCCCGTAGAACGCCTGCTGCCAGGTCTGCGGGCGGCCGACCGCGTCGATCACCACATCGGCGCCGAACCCGTCGGTGAGTTCCTTGATCCGCTCGACCACGTCCTCGCTGGTCGCGTCGATGGTGTGGGTAGCGCCGAAGTCCTTGGCCCAGTCCAGCTTTCGCTGGTCACGGTCGATCGCGATGATCGTGCCCGCACCGGCGAGGCGCGCACCGGCGATGGCGGCGTCACCGACGCCGCCGCAGCCGATCACCGCGACACTGTCGCCGCGCGAGACGTTCCCGGTGTTCATGGCGGCGCCGATCCCGGCCATCACGCCACAGCCGAGCAGGCCCGCGACGGCGGGGTCGGTCTCGGAATCGACTTTGGTGCACTGCTTTTCGTGCACAAGGGTCTTGTCGGCGAACGCGCCGACGCCGAGGGCGGGGGTGAGCGGGGTGCCGTCGGTGAGCGTCATCGGGACGCTGGCGTTGTGGGTGTCGAAGCAGTACCAGGGACGTCCGCGCCGACATGCTCGGCATTCGCCGCAGACCGCGCGCCAGTTGAGGACGACGAAATCGCCCTCGGCCACATGGGTCACGGCCGCGCCGACGGACTCGACCACACCGGCGGCCTCGTGCCCGAGCAGGAACGGGAACTCGTCGTTGATCCCGCCGTCGCGATAGTGCAGGTCGGTGTGGCACACCCCGCAGGCCTGGACGCGGACGACGACATCGTGCGGTCCCGGGTCGGGAATCACGATGTCGACGGTTTCGACCGGCGCATCCTTCGCGCGGGCGATGACTCCGCGGACGGTGTCTGGCATGCGGACCTCCTCATGGTTGGCGTGGGTCTACGTCAACGCTAGCGGGGCCGCCCGTCCGGTCACTGCGGGATGGGTGGGATCTCACCTGTCGGACTGCCGAGTTCCTCGCGCACATGGTGTTCGACGAGCAACGGGACATAGTTGCGGATGTGCACCTTGCCGAACGCGTCATAGACGTTGTGCACGATGTCGGCGAGCTCAGCGGGTGCGATGGTCGGGTACCGGATGATCAGCCGCTCGATGACCTCGTCGAGTTGGCGGTTCTCGTTCGTAGTCATACTCCGGGGTTACCCGCGTAGGCCGTCGATCAACGGTCGTCGGCTACTTTTCGTCGAAGACCAGATCGGTCGGCGGGTGGGTGAGGCGGACCGTCGCGCCGTCGATCACGGTGATGGCGTCCAACCCGGTGGTGGAGTGGCCCGTCGACAGGATGAAGTACCGATCGGCCGCCTGGGCGAGGAACGCGGGGAAGCCGTCCAGCGACAGGTCGCCGTCGCCGAGTTCGAGATAGTCGGCGAGGCGGCGGAACAGTTTCGGCAGCAGGACGACGTCGTCGGTCAGCGAGGCCGGCGAGGTCAGCGCGGCGCCGGTCGTCGTCGCGTCGGCGGGCCACACGCCCAGTCCGCCCGCGGCGGCGGCGATCGCGACGGCGGCGAACTCGGTGCGCAAGGCGGGGAACAGGCTGCGATAGAACGTGGGGTAGGCCAGGCCGGTCGCGAGCTGATGGTGATTGAGGGTGAGGCGCAGCAGCGCGACATCGACGAAAGTCTCGCTGCCCGAGGCGCCGGGTGCCTGCCCGCGCCCGGCGAACGCGACGCATCGCCCGTGCAGGTCGGCGCCGCGGGTCAGGATGAAACCGGGGACGTCGGCCTGGTCGGTGCTGGTGACGGTCTCGCTCGCGTTGCGTACTACGCCGGTGAAGCCGAGCCACGCCAGCAATTCCTCGGCGGCGGCACGGGCCAGTGGCAGCGGCTGGTGCGTGCGGGTGCCGTGCCGGGGCGTGTAATGGGTTTCGAGGGAATCGATACCGTCCAGGCGCAACTGCGCGGCTCCCGAGGCGTTGCGCTTGACCCGATGCGGGCCGCCCACCCGGTCCCACAGGGCGGGGTCGTCGGGCCGGAAGCGCACCGAATCACCGTCGGGCTGTGCGCCTTTGGCGACGAAGACTCCGGATATCAGCAGAAACGGCATCGCGTGTCCTTCGGCTCGTCCTGTTCGCCGACCCGGAGTGCGCGGGAAACCGCGTGGGGCGGCGGGGTTTTCGACCACGCTGTCGAACAGACACCCAGTCTGGGCACAGATCGCCGTACGGGGCAAGGCGCGTCGGGGATGGTTCTGTGCTGTTCACCCCACCGTCACCGCGATCCACTCGTCGAGCCTCGCGCCGAAGTCCCATCCCGGATTCGCGCACCGCCTCCGATGGCGGCGCATAGATGGGGTCGATGGTGACCATCGGCACTGCGTCCTGGACGAGCCGGGACGGGGTGGGCACGGTGGAGGGTGACCTGACCAGAGGAGACACCTGATGAATCCGGCTCGCCCGACAGTTCGTGGCCCCCGCGCGGCCGTGCTCGCGCTCGCGGTTCTCGCAGTGGGCGTCGGTGCCTGCTCCGCCGACCCGGGAACGCCGGACGCCCCCTCGGTGACGCCGGAGACGTCGGTCCTGACTTCCGCCGCCGCACCGCCGACCGAGCAGCGCGACCACGCCCTGGACGACGACCTCTACGCCGCCGCGCTCGCCGACGACGCCGCCGGGGTCCGCGACCTGATCGCCCGCGGCGCCGATATGGAGACGCGTGGCGACAACGGGCGCACGCCACTGGTCGCCGCCACCAAGAACAGGGCGACCGCGGCCGCGGTGGCGCTGATCGAGGCGGGCGCCGATGTGAACGCCAAGGACGACCTCCAGGACTCCGCCTACCTGTACGCCGGGGCCGAGGGCCTCGACGAGATCCTCGCGGCGACCCTGCGCCACGGCGCCGACCTGCGCAGCGTGAACCGCTACGGCGGTACAGCACTCATCCCGGCGAGCGAGCACGCGCATGTGCGCACCGTGCGGATGCTGATCGCCGCGGGGGTCGATGTCAACCATGTGAACACGCCGCGGTGGACGGCACTGCAGGAGGCGGTCGTCTACGGCGACGGCTCGCAGCGCTACCAGGAAACCGTCATGGCGCTGCTCGCGGCGGGCGCCGACCCGCAGATCCGCGACGCCGAGGGCCGCACCGCGCTCCAGAACGCCGAACGTCTCGGCCAGGACGCGATCGTCGCCCTGCTGCGCTGAGCGGATGCGCTCACCGCGCCAGTTCGCGCACCGATTCGGCGAAAGCTGTCGCGGCGGCGCTGCGGTGTCCCTCCGTCGCCTGCAGCAGGGTGACGGTTCGACGAGACGTGGTGGGTCGCAGCGGAATCCGGGCGAGTTGAGGATGGGCGTCGGTGACCGCTTCGGGCAGGATCGTCATCAGGTCCGAGGCGGATACCACCGCCAGCAGGGCCTGAATCGAATTGACCTCCACCGCGATTCGCGGCGAAACACCGTGCTCGTGGAGGTAGCTGTCGATGTGATGGCGGGTCGCGAAAGCCGAATTGAGCAGGGCGAGATCGTGGCTCGCCAGTTCGCCGGGTGTCATGGCCGCCGGGAGTTCTGGGTGCGCGGCGATGCCGAGTACCGCGGCCAGGGTCTCCTCGTACAGCGCTTCGGCCGTGATGCCGGGCAGGCGCGGCGGCGCGAACGCGATGCCGAGGTCGAGGCGGTCGTCGAGCAGCTCGGACTCCATGGCGTCCTGGGACAACTCACCGAACTCGACGGTGATCCCCGGATAGCGGGCCCGGAATCGCGCGACGAGCGGGCCGACGAGGTAGGGCGTGAAGGTGGGGGTGGTGGCGAAGCGGAGCAGGCCGCGACTGAGATCGGTGACGTCGTGCACGGCCCGCTGCGCCGCGGCGACCTCGTCGACAGCTCGGCGGGCGTGAGCGAGATAGGCCGCTCCCGCGTCGGTGAGCCGCACGCTGCGCCCCGTCCGGTCGAGCAACACCGCCCCGACGGCGCGCTCGAGCTGCTTGATCTGGTGCGACAGCGTCGGTTGCGTGACGTGCAGTTCCTCCGCGGCCCGGGTGAAGTTCCCGTGCTCGGCGACGGCGGCCAGATAGCGCAGGTGCCGCAGTTCCGGCGTCACCGCCGGTCGCCGTCCGGCCCGATCCGCGCCAGCACCGCGTTGACCACCAGGCAGGCGCTGTCCACCACATCGGCCATCGGCTGGCGGTAGGCGTCGAGCACCCACTTCTGGGCGATGATCACGATGGCGCCGACCAGGCCGAACAGCACCGTGCGCACGCTGACGGCGGGATGGGTTTCCAGGTCGACATGCGGGGTGATCAGGGCCAGACAGATATCGACCAACGCGTCGAGAACGTCGTGATAGGCCCGGTCGACCGCGGGGCTCACACCGAGGATCTCGAAGAACGCGATCCGGGGAACCCGGGGGTCGTCGACGATGAGCTGGAAGTACGCGGTCAGGCCGACGCGGACCTGAGCGTCGACGGCTTCGGCCTCGCGCAGACCGGTATGAATCGCCTCGATCATCCTGGCGGCCGTCTCGCGATAGACCTCGAGCAGCAGATCCTCACTGTCGGTGAAGGATTCGTAGAAGTAGCGCTTGCCGACGCCGGCGGCCGCGCAGATCGTGGTGACTGTGGTGTTGCGGTAGCCGTCGATGCCGAAGGCGTCGGTGGCCGCGTCGATCAGCCGGGTGCGGCGTTCTTGCTGACGTTGCCCGGGGGCGGCGCCGCGGTACCGGCGGCCGTCGTCGAGTTCGGACGCTGTCACAACGCCAATTCTGTCAGGTGCTCGCGATGGAATGCGCGCGGGCGCTGATCGTGGATTGCCCAGAACATGTTCTTGCGATCGGACGTGACCCACGCTACGTTACTTCCCGGTACGGGAACGTCGTAGTTCCCGATGGTGGAGGGCTGAACCGAAGCATGATCACACATCGTGGGCGGCTGGCTGCGCTGATCGCATCCGTCGTCGTAATGGCAGGCGCCGTCGCATCCGCACCGGTCGGCCAGGCATCGCCGAACGCCGAGGGTCTCGACGCGCAGTTCGTCGCCACCCATAACGGACCGCAGCAGTACCCCAACGTCTTCATCGAGTGGGACGTGCCGATCACCATGAGCGACGGCACCGTATTGAAAGCGAACGTCTATCACCCGGCCGGTGCCGACGGTCAGCCTGTCGCGGAGCCGACACCCACGATCGTCAACATGACGCCCTACACCAAGCTGGTCACCAACGTCGCCGACTCGGCGCTCGCGGTCCCCGGCCTGTCGGACCTACTGCTGCCGGTGCTGCAGAACCTGGACTTCTCGCCGTTCGGTTTCAGCAGCCTCAGCGACATGATGAACGCGCTGCCCGGTGGCGCGGCCCGCACCTTCGGCGTCGACCGGAATCTGATTCGCGGCGGCTACACCCAGGTGGTCGTCGACGTGCGCGGCACCGGGTTCTCGCAGGGCACCTGGCAGGTCTTCGGTGAACGCGAGCAGCTCGACGGTGTGGAAATCGTCGACTGGGCCGCGAAACAGGGCTGGTCCAACGGCAAGATCGGGATGAGCGGCATCTCCTACTCGGCGATCAACCAGTTGCACACCGCGCAGCGCCATCCCGCGGCGCTCAAGGCGATCTTCCCGATCGTGCCCGGTAGCGACCTGATCCGCGATGTCGCGGCTCCCGGTGGCGCGCTCGGGATCGGGTTCATCCCGGCCTGGCTGCTCGCCGTCGACGGCGCGAAGCTGCTGCCCGACCTGATGTCGATGCTGAACGGCAAATTCGACTGGGTTTGGCTGCGCGACCGGGTGACCGACCCGTTCACCTTCTTCAACGTGCTCATCGCCGCGCTCACCACGCCCAACGTGGAGCAGATCCCGCCGGAGATGGCGGCGATTCTCGACGACGAGAGCGCGCTGCGGACCGCCTGGGTGGGCTCGCCGGATCAGGTGCGGGTGCCGACCTTCCTGTACGGCGGCTGGCACGACATCTTCACCTACTCCACCCCGCGCATCTACAACGCGGTGAACGTGCCCGCCGAGCAGAAGAAGCTCGTCATGGACGACGTCTACCACGTGACGGTGAGCTCGGGACTCGGCCAACCGGGTGCGCCCGCGCCTGCGGATTCGTTGCAGCGCGCGTGGTTCGACAAGTGGCTCAAGGGAATCGACAACGGTATCGACCGCTACGACCCGGTCACGTTGTGGCAGCAGGGCAGTGGGCAGTGGACCGCCGACGTCGCGTTCCCGCGACCGGGCATGCAGTACCGGCGGATGTATCTGGACGCCGCCTCCTCCGGCACCGCGCCGGGCGCCCGCCACGACGGCAGCCTGCGCACCGCACCCGGTGCCGCGCAGCGCGTTTCGGTGGATCCGAGTCTGACCACCATCTGCTCGCGTGATGCCGCGCAGGGCACGGCCGGACTGGTTCCGCTGCCCGATATCTGTGCCAAGGACGCCCGGATCAGCGAGGGTGCCGCGCTCACCTTCACCACGACGCCGGTGAACGTGCCGACGCGGATCTCCGGCCCGATCGCCGCCCACCTGAACACCGTGCTCGACGCCACCGACGGCTACTGGACGGTGACGGTGAACGATGTCGCCCCCGACGGCACCTCGACGGTCTGGTCGCAGGGCCAGTTGACGGCGTCGCTGCGCACGATCGACGAGGGCAAGGCCACCCGCTCGCCCAACGGTGACTACACGGACCCGTATCCGTACCTCACCCTGGATACCCGTCAGCCGATCGTGCCCGGCGAGCCGACGACGATCGATATCGGCATCCGCGCCACCGACGGTGTCCTGCTGCCGGGTCACCGCCTGCGTGTCGACGTCTTCGCGGGCAACTTCCCCAGCGGAATCCCGCTGCGGCCGTTGCTGAACGAAAGCGGCCTGCGCACCCAGCACCTCGAGCTGGATCCGTCCCGCCCGAGCTGGATCAACGTTCCGCTGGACACCGATCCCGGCTGGTGAGCACCGGTTCACCCCGCCTCCGAGTGCGCGCCGATCATCGATCGCGCGCGACATCGGGGGCGGGGTTCGCCGTTTCTCGCGACCGAGTTCGGCCCCGATCCCGTACTGATCAGCCCGCGGTGGCGGGTACGCGAGTCGCATCCGCTCCGGCGGCCGCCGCGAGGTGGGCGAAGGTGACCGCGTCACGGACCGCGGCACCGCCGTGGTCGTTGTTGAAATAGACGTAGCTGTCGGCGTCGGGAGACCACGTGTCGAGCAGCCGATGCGCCCAGCCGCTCAACGCCTGTGTGCCGTAGGACGGCAGGGGAGTGGCACGGCCCGCGTGCAGGCGCAGATAGGCCCAGTCGGTGGTCCGCCACCGGGGCGAGATCGGGCGCGAGTCACGGTCCGCCCAGGTCAGCGCAGCGCCACGGGATCGCAGGATGTCACGGACCTCGTCGGTCCACCACGAGTCGTGGCGCGGTTCCACCGCCACTCGCACCGTGTCGGGGAAGCAGCGCAGACAGTCGTCGAGCAGTGCGGGGTCCGCGCGCAGGGTCGGCGGCAGCTGGAGCAGGATCGGTCCGAGCCGGTCACCCAGACCCTCGGCCCGGTCGAGCAGGCGGTGCACGGGTTCGGCGGGGTCCCGCAATCGCTTGATATGGGTCAGGTAGCGGCTCGCCTTCACCGCCATCACGAAACCCGCGGGCGTGCGCTCCCGCCATCCGGCGAAGTTCTCCCGGCTCGGCAACCGGTAGAACGCGTTGTTCGACTCCACCGTCGCGAACGCCCGCGAATAGTGCTCGAGCCACTGCCGGACGGGCAGACCCGGCGGATACAGCACGCCCCGCCAGTCCCGGTACTGCCAGCCGGAAGTGCCGACGTACATGGTCATTTCGGCCTCCCTGCCGCAGCGCCCGCCGTCAGATCTCCGAGCGCAACAGGGGCGCGAGTTCGCTGCTGTAGAAGTCGAGGAACGCGTCCATATCGGGTCCCGCGTTCATCAACACCACATGGTCGAAGCCCGCGTCGGCGGCCTTGCGCACCGCCTCGACGTAGCGCTTGGGATCATTGCCGCAGACAAAGGATTCGAGCATGTCGTCCACGCGCACGGTGCTCGACGCGGCGGCGAAGTTCGCTGGATTGGGCAACTCGCTCATCACCTTCCAGCCACCGGTCGACCACCGGTTGGTCGACAGCGCGGCTTCGGCGCCCGCGCGATCGCTGTCGGCGAAGGCGACCCCCACCTCGACATAGCGTGGGCCGGAGCCGCCCCGGTGCTGAAAGGTCTGCACGAGTGCAGGATCGGGTTCGGTGGCGAACAATCCGTCCCCGAGTTCGGCGGCGATCGCCGCGGCGCTCGGCCCACCCGCGGCCACCGCGATCACCGGCGGTGTCTGCGGCAGATCGAACACGCGCGCGTCCGAGAGCTCCAGAAACTCGCCGTCATAGTTGCGATAGCCGCCGCGCCACAGCAACCGGATGATCTCGAGCGCCTCGCGCAACATCCGCTGACGGATCAGCACCGGCGGGAACTCGTGGCCGACGACGTGCTCGTTGAGTCGTTCCCCCGAACCGATTCCCAGGGTGAACCGCCCGTCCGAGATGAGCGCGGTGGTGGCGGCCGCCTGGGCGATGACGGCCGGGTGATAGCGGATGGTCGGACAGGTCACGCCGGTGGCGAGTCCGATGTCGGTGGTGCTCGCCGCGATCGTGCCGAGGACCGTCCAGGCGAAGGGCGAATGGCCCTGCTCGTCGAGCCACGGATGGAAGTGATCGCTCATCTCGACGAA
Source organism: Nocardia sp. NPDC060249 (assembly GCF_042728755.1). Taxonomy (NCBI): domain Bacteria; kingdom Bacillati; phylum Actinomycetota; class Actinomycetes; order Mycobacteriales; family Nocardiaceae; genus Nocardia; species Nocardia sp. NPDC060249. The sequence goes on along the minus strand of NZ_JBHXAQ010000009.1, from coordinate 21,364 downwards.
ATCGAAACCGGCCGCTTCGGCCCGAACTGCCTGTCGAACAAGCTCTTTCGGGCCGAAAGCCTCGGCCGCCAGTTTGAATCCGAGCTGCATGGCGAACCTTTCGCAGTGGGTCAGCTTCGGCCGAGGGCGTTGGCCAGTTCCTGCTTGTTCATCTTGGAGCGTCCGTCGATATTGCGGCGGCGGGCCTCGTCGTAGAGCTGATCGCGGGTCTTGCCGCCGCTCTGCTGACCGCCGCGTCGCTGCGCGGAACCGCCGGATCGCGACGACTTGCTCGACCCCTTGGTCTCGCCGTGCTGGGCGCGTGTCTTGTTGACCGTCCGCGCGGCGATCTCCTCGGCCCGGCCCTCGCTGCGGCCACGGTCGCGCTCGGACTTCTTGATGTCCTTGTACTGCCGTTCACGCTTGTCACTCCACGCTTGCTGGGGCATAGCCGGATCCCTTTCGTTCGGTTGACGGTCTGGTTGCCGCCTACCCGGCGATCGGCACGGGAAACAACGTGCGCGGCACAGATCCTGTGATCGGTCCCTGGCAGACTGTCCTGGTGGGCGCACCGGCCGCAACGGCGAAACGGGTCTGGCGGTGGATCCGCAGTGCGCCCGGCACCTACCTGTGGCTCACGGCCCTGGCCGTCACCACGGTGATCATCGATCTGCTCCCCCCGGACGAAGCCGAACAGTGGCTCGGTCACCGCTCGACCAACCTGCACCACCTGGCCGAGGACCCGGTGCGCGTGCTGATCACCAGCGCGTTCTGGACCGATGGCAGCGGATGGCTCGCCTACGCGGTGCTCTTCACGCTCGTGCACGCCAACGCCGAACGCTGGCTCGGCACGCTGCGTTGGCTGGTGGTGGTCGTGCTCGCGCATGTGGGCGCCACCTATCTCAGCCAGGGCGTGCTCCTGTGGGCCATCCACAGCGACGACGCGCCCGAGCGGGCGATGTTCGTCCTCGATGTCGGCGTCAGCTACGGACTCGCCGGCGTCGCCGCGGTGCTCGCCTACCGGCTGGTGACCCCGTGGCGCTGGGCGTACGGGCTGGCGGTCCTCGCGGTGGTGGTTCCGCCGATCTTTCTGAACCGCACCTTCACCGACATCGGACATGCGAGCGCCGCCGCCCTCGGTTTCGCGTGCTACCCGCTGGCCCGGGGGCGCGGGCGCTCTTGGGATCCTGGCGCATTGCTGCGCCGGCGGTTCTCGGTCGGGCGCTGATCGCCGTCGATGGCGTGCCACGGCGAGGCCAACTGACACATTTAGGTGTTACGTACAGTTATGGATAGTTGTATCATCGGTACTACCGAGCAGGACGCAACGCCGCGACCTGGTGCACGAGTGTCCGTGCGCGGTTGATCGAGGAGTACCGATGATGCTATTTCCTTGGGGAAGAGAAAGCCTGGAGATCGATCCGGGCGTGGTGGCATTGCACGCGCGCAATGTCAGCTTCGAATGGTCGGGTGTCGACCTCCAGTGGATGTCGGCGGAACCGATCGCGGGCCACCTGATCAGCGCGCTGAACATGCTGCTGCCCGAGGGCGAGCGCATGTTCATCGAGACCTATCGGGAAGCTCTGCCCTACGTCAAGGACGAGAAGCTGCGCGAGGACATGCTCGGCTTCATCGGGCAGGAGGCCATGCACGCCCAGACCCACGGGAAGGTGCTCGAGGACGTCTTCACCGCCCACGGCGTCGATGCGAGCCCCTATCTGGCGCAGATGGAATATCTGTTCCGCATCTCGCTGGGCCCGCGCGGCGGCGACGATCGCGCCGGACGCCAGATGCTGGTCGAGCGGCTCGCCTTCATCGCCTGTCTCGAGCACTTCTTCGCCTGGCTCGGGGACTGGGTGCTCAACGCCGACCTCGAGAAGTTCGGCGCCGACCCGCGGATGGCCGACCTGTTCCGCTGGCACGGTGCCGAAGAGGTCGAACACCGCAACGTCGCCCACGATGTCGCGGAGTATTTCGGGGTCGGCTATGTCCGGCGCTGTGCGTCGATGGCGCTGGTGTTCCCGATCTTCCTCATCGTGCTGGTGCGCGGGGCGCGGTTCCTCGTCCAGCAGGATCCTCAACTGCCCGATCAGGGCTATGCGCGGCTGCTCGCCGGCGTGTTCGGCGCGATGTGGCGCGGTGCGCTGCCCGGCGTTCCGTCGCTGCTGGCGAGTGCGCTGTCGACCTTCCAGCCCGGTTACAACCCGCAATCGGTGGGCTCGACGGCGCAGGCGATCGCGTATCTGGCCGCCTCGCCCGGTGCCCGCGCGGCAGCGTCGTGACCACGCGCGACCTGCCCGCCGATCTCTACGGCAAGTACCGCCACGATCCGGCGATGAAGGTGATCGACGCCATCGCGGCCGCGCGGTTGCGCTGGAGCGCGCTGGTCAACCGCCATGATCTGCGCCCCCGCGTCGATGATCGCCGCCTGGCCGTGGTGGTGACCGAACGCCGGATAGAAGCGCACGACCAGGACGTGGTGAGTCTTCGCCTCGAAGCCCCCGACGGCCGCGTGCTGCCGCGCTGGTGGCCCGGGGCGCACCTGGATCTGGAACTGCCGTCGGGTCGGCTGCGCCAGTATTCGCTGTGCGGCGATCCCGCCGACGAGCGCGCGTACCGCATCGCCGTGCGCTGCATCCCCGGTGGCGGTGGCGGCTCGATCGAGGTGCACGACGAACTGCCCGTCGGCTCCGGGCTGGTGGTGCGCGGGCCGCGCAACGCCTTCCCGTTCGCCGTGCCCGGCCACGGATCACCGTCGCAGCGGCTGCATTTCGTCGCCGGCGGGATCGGCATCACCCCGATCCTGCCGATGGCCAGGCTCGCGCACCGGCTCGGCGTGCCGTGGACGCTGGTCTACAGCGGACGCAGTCGCGACACCATCCCGTTCCTGGCCGAGATCGAGAGCTTCGGCGCGAATGTCGTCGTGCGCACCGATGACGAGCACGGTCTGCCTGCCGCGGTGGACCTGCTGCCCGGCGTCGGGCCGGGCACCGCGGTCTACGCGTGTGGCCCGACTCCGATGACCTCGGCGATCGTCACCGCGGTGCGCCAGATGGCCGACGTGGAACTGCATTTCGAGCGGTTCTCGCCGCCACCGATCGTCGACGGAACCCCGTTCGAGATCGAGTTCGCCTCCAGCGGTGCGGTGGTGACGGTCGATGCCGACCGGACCGTGCTGGACACGATCCTCGATTCCCGCCCCGACCAGCCCTACTCGTGCAGGCAAGGCTTCTGTGGCACCTGCGTGGTCCGGGTTCGCTCGGGCGAACCCGACCATCGCGAGTCCACGCTGTCCGCTGCCGACCGTGCCGAAGGTGCCATGCTGGCCTGCGTATCCCGTTCTCGCGGTGAGCGATTGGTGCTCGACCTGTGATTTCCCTGCTGGACAAGGAGTCCGAAAGACCATGACGAACGACAGCCCGCGGCCCGCGAACCAGCGCACCGTTCGCAGCGGTGATTTCGACATCGCCGTGTTCGAATACGGCGACCCGGCCGCCGACACCGTCGTGCTCGTGCACGGCTGGCCCGACACCCACCACCTGTGGGACAGGGTGATCCCGCTGCTCACCGAGCGCTTCCACGTGGTCGCCTACGACACCCGTGGCCACGGCGAATCCACCCGCACCCAGCGGACCGGCGATTTCCGCCTCGACGAACTCGCGCGCGATTTCTACGCCGTGATCGACGCGGTGAGTCCCGAGCGTCCCGTGCACGTGCTCGCCCACGACTGGGGTTCGGTGCAGGTGTGGGAGGCGGTGTGCGAGCCGCAGGCCGCCGCGCGCGTCGCCTCGTTCACCTCGGTCTCGGGCCCCAACCTCGACCACCTGTCCGCCTGGGTGCGCGACCGGCTCTCCCGGCCCACCCTGCGCAATGTGTGGCAGCCGATGACCCAGCTGGCCTCCTCGGCCTACACCTTCTTCTTCATGACTCCCGGGCTGCCGCGCGCGACGTTCAACACCATCGGCACCGAAAAGCTGTGGCAGCGCGCGGTTTCCCTCATGAACGACACCCCGGCCGCCAACGTGAAGCTCGGTCCGACCTTCCGCCGCGACATGGTCGACGGGCTGCTCATCTATCGCGCGAACATCGTGGCGCGCATGCTCTCCCCCCGGGAGCGTCGCACCGAGGTACCGGTGCAGCTGATCGTGGCAGGACGCGATGTCGCCGTGCGGCCCGCGGGCTACGACGACTCGGGCAAGTGGACCGACCGGCTGTGGCGACGCGATGTTCCCGCCGGGCACTGGATGCCGTTCTCGCATCCGGAACTCCTCGCGACCGCCACCACCGAACTGATCGACGCGCTCGACGGCGCCGGTGTCTCGCGTGGGCTGGCCAGGGCCGAAGTGGGCCCCGCGCGTAGGGAATTCGAGCACAAGCTGGTGGTCGTCACCGGTGCGGGCAGCGGCATCGGCCGCGAGACCGCGCTGGCTTTCGCGCGCCTCGGCGCCGAAGTGGTGGTCTCCGATGTCAACGAGCTCGCCGCCAAGGCCACCGCCGAACTCGTCGCAGCGGAAGGCGGTGTGGCGCACTCCTATCCGCTCGATGTGTCGAACGAGGACGCGGTGCGCGCGCACGCCGACACGGTGATCGCCGCGCACGGCGTGCCCGATGTGCTGATCAACAATGCCGGTGTCGGCCAGGCGGGTGGCTTCCTCGATACTCCGTCGGAGGAGTTCGACCGCGTGCTGCGGATCAACCTCGGTGGTGTCGTCAACGGCTGCCGGGCCTTCGGTGCGGCGATGGCCGATCGCGGGCTCGGCGGGCACATCGTGAACCTGTCCAGCATGGCCGCCTACAGTCCGCAGCGCGACATGGCGGCCTACGCCACCAGCAAGTCGGCGGTCTTCATGTTCTCCGACTGCCTGCGTGCCGAACTGGCCGACCGTGGCATCTCGGTGGCGACCGTGTGTCCCGGCATCGTGCACACGAACATCGTTGCCACCACCCGTATCTCGGGCGTATCCGCCGACGAGGAGGCCGCCGCGCAGCAGAAGTTCGACAAGCTGTACGAGCGGCGCGGCTACACCCCCGACCGGGTGGCGGCGCAGATCGTGAAGGCCGTGCGGACCGGGCGCGACATCGTGCCGGTGACGCCGGAGTCGTGGGTGCAGTATCGGATCAACCGGATCGCACCCGGCGCGGTGCGGTTCGCCGCGCGCCGGATGAAGCTGGTCTAGGTCGGCTACGCCCGGCGCAGTTGCTCCGCCACGGCGGCAACGTGCCGGGCGTCCACGCCCCACGCGTTCTCGACGCCGACCTTGCGGTCGAGGTCCCACAGCACGCACTCTTCGCCGGGTCGCGCCACCAGCGACCAGGCGACCACGGTGCGGCCCAGCTGTTCGACCATGGTGCCGTGATTCTGCGTGCTCTCGCCGACCCCCTCGGGGAAATGGTGCAGGAAACGTCCGTAAGCCTGCTCGCAGAACGTCGCGTAGAGCTGGGTGCAGAGGATGAAACCGTGCCACGCCTCGTCGACCGCGTGCGAGGGCATGCCGATCACCTGGTCGTCGCGAATGGCGGCACCGCAGCACCGCAACCATTGGCGCAGACCGGTTTCCACGAGTTCGCGCGGCTGCCAGGGCGAGGTCTTGAAGATCGCTTCGGGCAGGGCAAGGGCGGCGACGGTGCGGTCGACGGTGGGAAGGTCGACTTGCCGTCTGCCGGGCCGGGGGAAAGAGAACGCCACAATTCACTGTAAGGCCACTGACGGTAGGGGTGCTGTGGCCGGGTTCTGGCGTTAGCCTGCGGACATGGTGATGACGCTCGTGATCGTGCTCGGTTTCATAGCGGTAGGTGTCGGTGTGGTGGTGGCGACCGTCGTGTGGCTGATCCAGAAGTCGAGTCGGCCGCAGCACCCGCGCCCACCGGATCGGCGGTGGGTGGCCGGGTCGGCCGGGATAGCCGGGTATGTCGACGGGACCTCGGGGCAGCCGTGGGATCCGGGTAGCCCGTCCGGTGGCTGCGGTGGAGGTTCGAACAGCGGTTGCGGCGGGGGGAGCGGCAGCAGCTGTAGCGGTGGCAGCAGCAGCAGTTGCTCCGGTGGGAGCAGCAGCAGCTGTGGAGGTGGCAGCAGTAGCAGCTGTGGCGGCGGGTCCTAATGGTGTGACCTACGTCCCAGCGTTCTTGACCTGAACTCGACTTCAGGTTTCATCCTTGACTCGTTCGGTCAACACCACGAAGGAGTCGCGATGCGCGCAGTGCAGGTCAAAGAATTCGGTGGGCCCGAGGTCCTGAACCTGGTGGATGTTCCCACACCGCAACCGGATTCGGTCGAAGTGGTCGTCGATGTCGAGGTCGCCGACGTGATGTTCCTCGACACCAGGCTGCGCAGCGGGTGGGGTCAGGACTACTTCCCGCTGAGCCTGCCCTACGTCCCCGGTGGTGCGATCGGCGGTGTGGTGAGCGCGGTCGGTACCGAGGTCGATCCCCGTTGGCTCGGCAAGCGCGTCGTCACCCAGACCGCCGCCAGCGGCATCGGTGGTGGCCTGCCCATCGGCGGCTACGCCGAGAAGTCCCTCGCCAAGGCCTCCACCCTGACCGAGATCCCCGACGGGCTCACCACCGAACAGGCCGTCGGCCTCGCCCACGACGGTCGCACCGCGCTCGCTGTCTTCGATAGAGCTGCCGTGCAACCGAATTCGTGGGTGTTGATCACCGCCGCCGCGGGTGGCCTCGGCACGCTGCTCGTCCAGCTGTCGATCGCGGCGGGCGCGCATGTTGTCGCGGCGGCGAGTGGCCCGGAAAAGCTCGCGCTCGCAACACGATTGGGTGCCACCGCGGTCGTCGACTACTCCGTCGACGGCTGGGAGGATCGAGCCCGCGAGATCACCGGCGGGGGAGCGGTGGTGGTGTTCGACGGGGCGGGTGGTGGCCTCGGTGGCGCGGCGCTGACCGCCACCGCCGACACCGGCCTGTTCCTCGGCTATGGCTCCGCCGCAGGCGATTTCGCGACAGGGGACACCGATGCCGCGCTCGCGCGTGGTGTCACGGTGCTCGGTCTGTTCGATATCGTCGGCCAGGATGTGGACTGGGTGGGCATCACCGCCCGCGCTCAGCAAGCGGTCACCGATGGCGCGCTGGAAGTTGTGATCGGGCAAACCTTCCCGATCGATCAGGTGCGGCAGGCTCACTCCGCGATCGAAAGCCGCTCCGCCCTCGGTCGTACCTTGTTGACGATCGGCGCGTCATTGTAACTTATTGTGCGCTGCAACGGAATACACGTTAAGTTATGTTCCGTGCAGGGACTGATAATCATCGCAGTGATAGCTGCGGTTCTGTTGTTGGTAGTTGGAGTCATCAAGTTGGCCAGCAACCCAGGGGGCAACATCGAACGTCGCGAACGCGATGTACGAGTGCGGGGAGGCCAGCGAGCCGAAAGCTCGTAAACCCTACCCTCGGGTGCAGCACCACCACGGCGATCGGTCGCCACGTCTTCCTCGGAAGCCGCGACCGATCGCCGTTCTCGTACCCCCGCCGATCCGACACGACCACCGCGTCAAGTGGTCAACCCCGCACTCGGCCGGGTACCATGCGACTCGCCCGCGGAGACCCCCGCGGCGAGGGGCGGTAGCTCAGTCGGTTAGAGCCGCGGACTCATAATCCGCTGGTCGTGGGTTCGAGCCCCACCCGCCCCACTTACCCCCCTGAACTGCGGATATTCGTCTTTCGACGGCCCGTGCGCTTGGATTGCACCGTGAACCACCTGCTTCCCCGCCTGCCCGACATCGCGACTTTGCGTCGGCGCTGTCAGGCGATGGCAATGCTCGATGCCGTTCTCAGTCCCGAGTGGGCGGACCGCTACTACTCGTATGACGCGGCGTGGGGTGCTACCGAGGAGCTCGCCTCGATGCGCAACAGCTCCGGCGACAACTGGTTCATCGTGTTCTGCGCCGCCGGCGTCTACGGGCAGAGTTTCGACCACGAAGCCCCCAGTGCTCCAGAGGTTCTCGAGAATGTCCCCGCTGTCTTCAGGTGAATCTCTCTGGTGCTCAGCATGTTTACGCGTTGCGTCCGCTGACGGCCGATATCGTCGCGGGCCTCAACCCCGAGGTGGGGATCTCCGATCTGGAGGGCGACATCATCGACATCAACTACTCGCGTCAGCCCTTCGATCGGAACGCAACGGAACCTGGGTGTGGAGCGCACCTCCCTCGGTGACGAACCGTGTCGCGCGGAAGTAGCGCGCACCCGAAATCAGTGTGTCGACAGTTCGACGCGTCGCCGACTCCGTTCGATCGCCCGCCAACTCTTGGCTACCGGATTCAGGCCGGCCTGGATGAACTCGCCACGCTGCTCCGCCCCGATCTCGCCGCTGCCCGCCGGGATCGCTCGGCCCTTCTGTGCCTTGGTGCCGACGACAACCATCTGCCCACCTCGGCCCGGGTACGTCAGCGCGACAGCGCCCTCGGCATGCCTTACTTCGCGCTCAGCCCCGCGATGAGCACGGCGACCATTCGGCGGGGGTTGTAGCGGGGGGTGTTGCCGCCGATGCAGAGGTTGCCGACGGCGCGCAGGAGTTCGTAGGGGTCGGTGCCGGGGGCGATTTCGCCCGCGGTGGCGGCGGCGGTGAGGAGGGCTTCGCAGGTGGGGACCAGGCGGTCGAGGAAGTAGGTGTGCAGGGTTTCGAAGGTGGCTGCGTCGGATTGAAGTGCCGCTGCCAGGCCGTGTTTGGTCGTGAGGAAGTCGACGAACAGGGTTGTCCATTCGCCGAGTGCGGCGTGGGGGGAGCTGTGGGCGGACAGGAGTGCGGGGCCCGCTTCGGCGCACGCTTCGACCTGGTGGCGGTAGACGCCGGCGACGAGGTCGGCCCGGGTGGGGAAGTGGCGATAGATGGTGCCGACGCCGACCCCGGCACGGGCGGCGATCTCGCGGACGGGCACGTCGACACCCGAGGCGATGAAGGCGGCCGCGGCCGCGTCGAGCAGGGCCTGCTGGTTGCGCCGGGCGTCGGCTCGTCGGCGCGGTGCCTCGGTCGGGTTGTCGACCACGAGACCTCCCTCTTGTTAAACGGAACAGCGTTCCGTATGTTGATTAGCGGAACACCGTTCCGCTTGGTCGAGGATGCCAGAATCGGCGAGCCGAACCAAGCCCATCTGGGAGGAACCGCCATGCAGTACCGCACTCTGGGCCGTACCGGCGTTCAGGTCAGCACGCTCGTGCTCGGCGCGATGAACTTCGGAAAGTTGGGATATTCCACGCAGGACGAGGTCACCGCCATGATCGAGGCCGCCGTCGACGGCGGCATCAACCTCATCGACACCGCCGACATGTACGGCCAGGGCGAATCGGAGGAGCTGGTCGGCAAGGCCATCGCGGGTCGCCGCGACGACATCGTGCTGGCCACGAAGGCCACCATGCCGATGGGCGAGGAGCGTAACCATCGCGGCGGTTCACGCCGCTGGCTCACCACCGCGCTCGACAACAGCCTGCGCCGACTCGACGTCGACCACGTCGACCTCTATCAGATCCACCGCTGGGACCCCGAAACCAGCGATGAGGAAACTCTCTCGGCGCTGACGGATCTCCAGCGCGCGGGCAAGATCCGCTACTTCGGATCCTCGACGTTCCCCGCGTACCGCATAGTGCAGGCGCAGTGGGCCGCCAAGGAACATCACCTCGGCCGCTACGTCACCGAACAGCCCAGCTACTCGATCCTGCAGCGCGGCATCGAGACCCACGTCCTGCCGGTCACCGAGGAATACGGTCTCGGCGTGCTCGCCTGGAGCCCGCTGGCTTCGGGCTGGCTCTCGGGCGCCATCCGCGCCGACCGCGAAATAGCCACCAGCCGTTCGACCTTCCTGCCCGACCGCTTCGACACCACCATCGCGACCAACCACGCCAAGATGGCCGCTGTCGAACAACTCGCGGCACTGGCCGACCAGGCGGGCCTGACCCTGATCCAACTCGCCCTGGGGTTCGTCACCGCCCACCCCGCCGTCACCAGCGCCATCATCGGCCCCCGCACCATGGACCACCTGCACAGCCAACTGGCTGCCGCCGACACCGTCCTGTCGCCCGACCTCCTCGACGCGATCGATGCCATCGTCACCCCCGGCACCGACCTGGCCCCCCACGAAAAGCACGACACCCCACCCTCTCTGCTCGACGCATCCCTGCGACGTCGATGAGGTGACGCTAGAAGCTCGTGGGTCGTGTCGGCCGCGCCTCGGGCGTGAGTAGATCGCGCCATCGGTTCATCAGCAACGCGGTGTACTGGTCAGCGGTGATGTCGTAGGCGCCGAGGGCATAGCCGTCGTTGGCCTCGACGAGTGTTGTCTCACCGTTGGCCAGTACGCCGAAATCGATGGCGTAGGCAGTGGGGGCCGTCCCGGAACGGTAGTAAGCGGTGACCGCTGACCGGACTGCCTCCATGTTCAGCGGGACGGAGTTGTCACCCTCGTAGTGGTCGACGGCGACGATCTGGTGGCCGGTGACGTAGACGCGGTATTCCGACACCCAGGTGACGACCTCGGAGCACCAGACGCGCTGGCGTCGGCTGGTGTTCCCCCATGCGGCGAAATCGTGTTCCGAATAGCAGACCGCGCCCGTGAAGGCCTTGCGGCGGTCCGCGGGTTTGACGAAGACCGGTGGGGTGGAGCCGCCATCCATCGCGCGCTCGATCTCGCCCAGTGTCGACGCCCAGACCTTCCGTCCGAGGAAGCCGCGAAGCACAGTGGGATAGTCGTCGGGTTGCGGTATCGAGATGCCCAATTGGCGCATAGCGCCGTGCATCGCGTCCATGTCCCCGGCGATGAAGATGCCGGGCCCCAACGCCAGCTGCCTGCGTTGAATACGCTTCAGGCTGTAGTAGCGAACGGGGACGTCGAGTCTTGCGAGGCCCTCTGTGAGGAGCTTCTCTTCGTGCCGCATCGGACCCGACCCGGCGTACTGCAGATAGGCCACCGTAAAACTCATGTCTTGATGATGCCTGTCGACAGCGTCGCGCCTTCGGCAAATGGCTGGGAAATTACCTGCGCGCCAACCGAAGTCCCCGCCGGTGCGGGCCCGGGGTGAGTCAGGTGCGCGGGGTCAGGATCACGACCGGGATGGTGCGGTTGCCTGCGTGGCGTTGGTAGAAGTCGTAGCTCGGGAACAGCTCGATGAACTTCGGCCACAGTAGGTTTCGTTCCACGTCGGTGGCTACGCGGGCCCGGACGGGGTGGCACTCGGCGCCGATCTGGATCGTGGTGTCCGGGTGGGCTTTCAGGTTGTGGAACCAGGCGGGGTGGGTCGGCTGGCCGGCTTTGGACGCGGCAAGGGCGATGATGTCGCCGTCGGCGTGATACATCAGGGGTGAGGTTCGGCGAATGCCGGTTCTGGCGCCGATGTGGTCGAGGAGCAAAATTCGGGCATCGGGCCAGGCCGGCATGTGGCCGCCCAGTCGGCCGTTGGTCCGGCGGTACAGGGCCACATGGATTTTCGTCGATCGGCGCCCCAGATAGATGCCGCGCTTGTTCACGAACTGTGAGCACGACTCCACCAGTCGTGCCACCAACGGCCTCGTGGTGCCGTAACCGGGATCGGCATTGTTCGAATCACTCACTGCCCCTCCAGCGTTTCGATCTACTACGTCCGATAGTAGACAATGTCTCGGTACGAGGTGGGGGAATCGTCAAGCGAGGATTTCGCGGGCGAGGGTGGTGGCCCACCAGGATTCGACTCGGTCGGGAGACCAGCCACGTTCGGTGATGAGGGTGGTGTAGACGTCGATGGTGCACAGGGCGGCGTAGATGTCGACCGAGGTGGCGAGGTTTTCCCGGAGGGTGCCGGGAGGCCAGGCGGTGAAGACCTCGATGCGGGTTCGGTCGGCGCGGTGGCGGGCATCGATGTAGGTGGTGGCCAGGGCGGGTTCGGTGCGGCCCGCTTCGCGGATCAGGGCGATCACGTCGGCCGCGCGTTCGTAGAGGCGACGGTCGTAGCCGGCCATGGCGGCCAGCTGGACTCGGGGTTCGCCCGCGGCGGCCTCCAGGGAGTCGAGCATCCGGGGGGCGTCGGCGGAGAGATCGGCGGCGTCGACTATTGCCTGGACGAGCCCGGTTTTGTTGCCGTAGGCGGAGTAGACGGTGGGAACGGAGACGCCTGCCTCGCGGGCCACGTCGCGGACCGTGGTGGCGGCCCAACCCTGCTCCACGAACAGTCTGCGGGCGGCCTGGGCGATCTCGGTGCTGGTCGCCTGGGCCTGCAGGGTGCGGCGAAGGGAGTCGTAGCGGCGGCGGGGTGGTTCGGTAGCCAAGAGGTTCCTCTTTCGTTTTTCGGTACTTATATTCAAAATATGAGTGATAAATCTAATCTGTCGAGCGGTGCGCGATTTCAGCGGGTCGCGGGGATCGCCGGTATCGGGTTCGCCCTGGTCATCCTGGGGGCCAATCTGATTTTGGCACCCGCCGGGCTGCCGAAGCCCGGTACCGACTCGCACGCAGCCGTCACCTTCTTCGTCGACCACCGTGACCTCGTGGCGCTGGCGATGGCACCGGTTCCGCTGGGATGGTTCTGTGCCGTGCTGTTCGGCGCCGGTGTGCTGGCGGCCCTGCGACCGGTCGAGCGCACAGCGGGGACGGGGTGGTCGCTGGTCGGCTTCGCCGGATTGCTGTTGCAGAACGCCACTTTCACCGTGATCGTCGGAATCCGCTATGCGCTCGGCACTTCGAGCGGAGAAGGTGCGGCGCTGTGGGCGCTGCACGATGCCCTGCTCGCGCTGAACGGCACCTTCCTCGCGACGGCGCTGGTCGGCCTGACCATCTCGGGCCGTCTCGGCGGGCTGGTCGAAACATGGCATGCCGCCATCGGGTTCCTCGCCGCCGCAATGCAATTCACCGCGGCGACGATCACGCCCCTGATCATCGACCACGACGGCCCGCTGGGTCTCATCGGCCTGTCCGGCTGGCTGCTGTGGTCGGCCTGGTTCATCGCCTACGGCGTCGCGCTCTTGCGCACGGCCGGAGACCGATGACGTATGTCATGGCCGACCCGTGCGAATCCCATCGGGGATCGGTGACTGCGCTTACTACTGGCGGCGCCCCGCGTCGACCACTGTAGAAGGCATGAGAAACACAGACGTCATCACCGCACGCGGGCTGCGCCGAACCTACGGCCGCGGCGACGACGCGTTCGAAGCCGTCGCGGGCGTGGACCTCGAAGTGCACGAGGGGGAGGTGTTCGCGCTGCTCGGAACCAACGGTGCGGGAAAGACTTCCACCCTCGACATGCTGGAGGGGCTCATCGCCCCCTCGGCGGGCGAGGTCGAAGTCTTCGGCCTCGACCCGCTCCGGCACCGCGACCAGGTCCGTCCGAAGGTCGGCATCATGTTGCAGTCGGGTGGGTTGCCCGCCGAGCTGACCGTCGCCGAGACGCTGGAGATGTGGCGCGGAACGTGCACCGCGCCGACCACCGCCGACGCCGTCCTGGCCCAGGTCGGCCTGACCGACCGTGCCGGGGTGCGGGTCGGCTCACTGTCGGGTGGTGAGCAGCGCCGCGTCGATCTGGCCTGCGCCCTGCTCGGACAGCCGCGCCTGCTGTTCCTCGACGAACCGACCACCGGCCTCGATCCGGAAAGCCGGCGTGGGACCTGGCAATTGCTCGCCGAACTCAAAGCGTCGGGGGTGACGATGGTTCTCACCACGCACTACCTGGACGAGGCCGAAGCGCTCGCCGATCAGATCGCGATCATGCACAAGGGCGCGATCGCCCGCCGGGGCACGTTGCGCGACATCGTCGACGACCATCCGGCGCGGATCGCCTTCGATCATCCCGGCCTGCCCGTGCCGCAGTTCCGCGGCGCTCGCGTCGACGCGCAAGCGCGAGTCACCATCAGCACCAACGATTTACAGGGCCACCTGTTCGAGCTGCTCGGCTGGGCCCGCGAAGCAGGTGTCCGCCTGACCGGACTCGAAGCGCGCGCCGCATCGCTGGAATCGGTCTTTCTCGATCTCGCCGAGGCCACCACTCCCACCCTGATCGGAGCACGATGACCACCACACTGCCCGCCAACGGATTTCGCCGTCGTCCGGTCGCCGCGCTCGCCGAGGCGGAGTGGCTGCAGTTCCGGCGCAACAAGACCCTCGTCTACATGGCGACGCTGTTCCCGATCGGAATTCCGCTGGTCACCTTCCTCGTCGCGCGAAAGGACGCCGAGCCGACGACGGCGATGGCGGCAGTGGCCTTCGAGTTGCTCGCGCTGAACGTGCTGCTGTTCGTCCAGTACTACTCGGTGCTGTCGATGGTGACCACTCGCCGCAGCGAGGGCGTTCTGAAACGGCTGCGCACCGGGGAGGCCACCGACTGGCAGATCCAGCTCGCCCCGTCCGTACCCGGTGCGATCATGACTCTCGCGTGCACCACGGTCGTTGCCGCGGTGGTCTACGGCACCGGCACGCCCGCGCCGATCAATCCGCTGTTGATCGTGCTTGCCCTGGTCGTGGGGACTGTGCTGTTCTCGCTGCTCGCGCTGGCGACCAGCGCCTATACCAAGAACGCCGAGGCCGCGCAGATCACGTCACTGCCGGTGATGATGGTCGCCGTGCTCGGCCTCGCCTCGCTGCGGGAAGTGCTGCCCGAGCGGTTGGCGCAGGCGGCCGACTGGACACCGTTCGCGGCCGTCTCCGACCTCATCTCCCTCGGCACCGCGGGCAAGCTGTCGGCGGTCGCCGAATCCGACGCGGCGCTCAGCTTCGCCGATTCTGTTACCGCATCCGGCCGACCGTTTGCGACACTGGCGCTATGGACCGCGCTGGCGCTCGTGCTGACCCGCAAGAGCTTCCGCTGGGACGATCGCGGGTGACGCGCGCGACCGCCTGGTGGCATGAGCTGTCGGGGTCGGCCAAGTACCGGCTCTACTCGCGGCTCACGTTCCAGGCGGCCATCGCCGGGTTGGTCTTCGCGTTGACGGTCGCGGCCGACTCGGCGGTCGCCGTGCTCGGGATCGTCGTCGGCGGTATCGCCGCGATGGTCGCGGTGGAGGCGCAACCCGATTTCGCGACCGTCCCCGGTGCGGTGGCACGGCCGCGGATGCTGTCGATCGCGACCGCGATACTGGTCGCGCTCTGGGTGGTCAGCGGCATTGTCGCCCATCTCGCCGCCGCCGAGTCGACGGTCGTCGGCGCGCGCGTGGTCGGCATGTCCGCGGCCTTGCTGACGATCTTCGCCGTCATCCCGTTCACCCGGCGCAAGTGGTGGATTCTGATCGCCCTCAGTGTGGCCACCGCACCGGTACTGGGAGTACCGCTGGGAGCGGGGCTGAGGGGGACCGCGTCGTTGCTGCTCGCGGGGATCTTCGCGATTGTGTTGACGCTGCTCACGGTGTGGGCGCTGGGAATCATCGACGAGTTGGAGCGCACCAAAGGCGTCGAGGCGCAACTGCGGGTCGCCGAGGAGCGGTTGCGTTTCTCGCGCGACCTGCACGACGTCGTCGGCCGTGGATTCTCGGCGATCGCGGTGAAAAGCGAACTGGCAGTGGCGCTGTCCCGAGCGGGCGACATCGATCGATCGACCGCGGAGATGGAAGAGGTGAGAACACTGGCGGTCGAATCGATGGGACAGATGCGCACCCTGGTGCGCGGTTACCGCAATATCGACCTGCGCGGGGAGGTGGCCGGAGCGCGTTCGCTGCTGTCGGCGGCGGGGTGCGAACTCGTCGTCGAGGGTGAGGCGGCCAAGGTGCCCGCGGCTTTTCACGAGGTCGCGGCCTGGGCGGTGCGCGAAGGCACCACCAATATCGTCGAGCACTCGTCAGCGACGACGGCCACTCTCGCGCTCGGCGGGGCGGGCATGTTGCTGCGCAACGACCGCCCGCAGGGCTCGATCGGTGAACGATCCGGGCTGCGCGGGCTGGGCGAACGCCTCGCGGCCGTCGGCGCGACGCTCGACATCGCCACTTCCGGCGACGAGTTCACCATCGAAATCCATTGGGAGAATCAGTGATTCCCGTCTTTCTCGCCGATGACGAAACCCTCATCCGCGCCGCCATGGCGACGATGCTCGGCCTGGAGCCCGACCTCGAGGTCGTTGCCCACGTCGGCTCCGGTGCGGAACTCGTCGCCGCGTGGCGACGCAGGGCAGCGGCGGGCGAGCCGGTCGCGGTCGCGGTCATCGATCTGCAGATGCCGGGCATCGACGGCATCGACACCGCCGTCGAACTGCTCCGGATCACCCCTGGCGCGGGCACTTTGATCGTCACCAGCCATGGCAGGCCGGGCTATCTCAAGCGCGCGCTCGCGGCGGGTGTGCGCGGATTCCTGCCCAAGACGACCTCCGCGGCGACGCTGGCCGAGGTGATCCGGTCGGTGCACAACGGTGGCCGATACGTCGATCCCGAACTCGCGGCCGAAGCCATCAGCGCGGGCGACACCGTTCTCACCGCCCGCGAGGCCGACGTCCTCGAATTCGCCGCCGACGGCGCCTCCGTGGAGGACATCGCCAAACGCGCGCACCTGTCCCCGGGTACCACCCGCAACTATCTGTCCTCGGCGATGACCAAGCTCGGGGTGTCCAATCGCTACGAAGCCGCCCTCAAAGCACGCGAGAAGGGCTGGATCTAGCCCGTATTCGCCTAGGGTGTGGGGCATTGCGGTGCGATGAGAGGGATGGCGATGGCTGCTGCGCTGGTCAAAGGGCAGAACGCGGGCTTGGCGGCGGAGCAGGTGGTGCTGTCGGTTCGGGGCGGGGTGGCCGCCGACCTCTCGGCACTGCTGGTGACCGAAGCGGGGAAGGTGCGTTCGGACGCGGATTTCGTCTTCTTCAATCAGCCGCAGGCACCGGGTGTTCGGCTCCAGGGTGCCGCGCTCGAGGTGTCACTCGGCGCTGTACCGGTCGAGATCGCGCGGATTCGCGCCGTGATCACTGTCGCGGCGGCGGGGGATACGTTCGGAGCTGCCACGTCGCCGGTGGCCTCGGTCGCCGACAGCGCGGGAAATGTGCTGCACGAGTATGTGATCGACGGACTCGATCGCGAGTCGGTGGTGATCGCGCTCGAGCTGTATCGCCGGGGTGACCAGTGGAAAGTCCGCGCGGTCGGACAGGGTTACGCGGGCGGATTCGCCGACCTGGTCACCGACCACGGGGTGAGCGTCGACGACGAGCCGGAAGCGGTCGCGCACGTGCGGACGGTGCCCGGCGAGGCGGCGCTGTCTTTCGACAAGCGCCAGAAGCTGGACATGCGCAAGCGTGCGGTCGCGAAGGTGCTGATCGACAAGAGCGCTGTCGGCGCCAGGGCGCGGGTGGTGCTGGTGATCGACAAGACCGGCAGCATGGAGAAGATGTATCGCGCCGGGACGGTGCATCGGGTCGTCGAGCGAATGATCCCGGTTGCCACGCAACTCGATGACGACGGCGTGCTCGAGGCCTACCTCTACGCGCTCACCTACGTGAAACTGCCCGATATCACCGTCGAGGGCTCCGAGCAGTGGACGCACACCTATCTCCATCTCAAGGGCACGCATCAGGGCATCGACTACAACGCCATCGGCGGACGCAACGACGAACTACCGATCATGCGCGCGGTCATCGACACCCTCACCGAGCCCACTCTCGTCCTGTTCTTCACCGACGGCGGCTTCGCGAAGAAGCGTGAGATCGCCGCCCTCATGCGCGAGGCCGCTCACCTGCCCGCCTTCTGGCAGTTCATCGGCCTCGGCACAGCCAATTTCGGTGTCCTGCGTACCCTCGACGAACTCGACGGCCGCGTCGTCGACAACGCGGGCTTCTTCGCCCTCGACGACATCGACCGGATCGGCGACGCCGAGCTGTACGGCAGGCTGCTCGGTGAATTCCCCGACTGGCTGCGCGCCGCGCGCACCGCGGGGATCCTGCGCTGAGCGTCGCCCGCCCGGCGGGGATGCTCGTCACCGGAAAACAGGTTGTCTCCGCAGGTGGGGATCGTTAGCGTGTCTACCGTTTGCAGGTCGCAGACTGGAAGGATCGACGCATGGAACCCATTACCGAACGCGATATCAGGTCGTCGTTCGTCAACTGTTCGAAGGGCGACGCCAAACGCTTGAATGTGCCGCGTGACCTGGGCGAGCGACCCTGGGAGGATCTGGACTTCCTCGGCTGGACCGACGCCTCGTACGCGGGGCGCTGCTATATCTCGGTGCCGCGGGAAGACGGGCTGGTCAGCGTCGCGTTGCGGCACGAGACCGGTGGGTCGGGCAAGACACAGATGTGCACGATCTGCCTCACCACGCATTCCGGCGGCGGCGTTTCGCTGATGACCGCGAGCAAGACGGGCGAGTCGGGGCGTAAAGGCAACACGGTCGGCAGCTACATGTGCACCGATCTCGCCTGCTCGTTGTACGCGCGCAACAAGAAGCGGCCGTCGATGGGCAGCCGGTATCGCGAGGACCTGACGCCGGAGGAGAAGGCCCAGCGGGTAGTGGAAAACCTGAACGCCTTCGTGGACCGGCTCTACACCTAGCCGAGCCGAATCACCGAAAGGACAGGAGGTAGATGCTGTGCGCCGACACTCGAGAGTCCAGCTGACCCGAGTTCTGTTGAAACCCAACAGAACTCGGGTCGCTGCGTTTCCGGCCGGTCGAGTCGGCCCGGGCTGATCCCGGACCGACCCGAGCGGAGCGGAAACCCTAGAGCATCGCGTTCATGATGGTGCCCGCGCTGGTGGCGACGACGCCGCCGATCATCGCGCCCGCGACCATCTTCGGCGACTCCATAGAGCTGCCGGTCCACTTCTCCCAGGCGAACTTTCCGCCCGCGACAGTGATGGCGATGATGCCGGACAACAAGATGAACCAGGTCAGGTACCTGACCAGCTGCATGATCTTGTCCGCCAGGGGCGGTGCTTCGGGGGTGGGATTGCCGATCTGCGCCAAGGTATCGGTGACGGCGGCCAGGAGCATGGGGTCTCACTCGGTATCTCGGAGGAACGGGACGACGATGAACTCTGCACTGATGGTATCCGGTCATGTGCCGCCGTGTCGGCGCCCATCCCGATCGAACCGATCGGTTTTGTTGGTGTGCAGGGGGTTCGCGCCCGTATCCTGGACCACGATCGAATACGGCAGGGCTGGAACGCAGTTCGCGGCACGCGATAGGGGAGCAGGCTATGAGCATCATTCTGACGTCGATGGCCGACACCATCACCACGTATGCGCAGATCGGCAATCCGTCGCCGGAAGCGCCTCCGCTGTCGGACAAGATCATGAAAATGGTGCAGTACCTGACCTGGTTCATGATCCTGTCGGGTGTGCTCGCCATCACCGTCGCCGGCGGAAAGTTCGCCTGGGAGAAGTGGAACGGTAGTGCGATGGAGTCGCCGAAGATGATCGCGGGCGCGATGATCGGCGGCGTGGTCGCCACCAGTGGCGGCACCATCATGAACGCGATTCTCGGTTAGATCCGCGCGCCCTTGGCGCGATTGCAGGCCCGGCACAGGATCTGCAGGTTCGTCACGCTCGTCGCACCACCGCGGCTGAGCGGGATGATGTGGTCGAACTCCAGGTAGTGGCCGTCGCCGCATTCGACGCACCTGCCGCCGTCGCGCTGCCACACCTGGGCTTTCACATCCTGGGGAATGCTGCGGCTGTCGAGCTGTCCCGGTGTCAGGACCAGGCGTTTCGATACGCGCAGTGCGCCTTCCAACGCTGCTGCCACATAGTCGGGGTCGGTGACTCCGAAGGTCGCGCCGCCGCGCGCCGAGGTCGCCGCGAGCACCACGGTGCCGTGCTCGGGATGCACCGACACCACCCGGTTCCACGGCAGCTCGATGCCGGTGCCGTCGCCGACGAAACGCAGCTTCTTGGAACTGCCGATCAGGCGGCCCTCGGTGTTGCGTGGACCGCGCGCGAGCATGCGGATGTGGACGGCGGGCAGATCGAGGTGCACGCGTTCGTCGGGGTCCAGATGCAGACCGGGGGTGTTGACGGTGGGCAGTTCGCCGGCGCGCAAGCGGGACAGGGTGCGGCCGCGATGCATTCGGCGGCGCAGATCGTCGACGATGCCGCCGGACAGCGCCAGCTCGCTGACGACGTGTTCGAAGGCGTCGAGTTCCTCGGCGAACACCTCACCGTCGGCGAAGGCGAAGGCGACCATCCGCTCGACCTGGGTCAGTCCCGCCTCGCGCAGCAGTGTTCGGCCGCACTCCTCGTCGATGCGCTGAAAGCGCAGGGCGGCCCACACCTGCGTCCACTCCACCGACATCGTGCCGGGGCCCGCGAGGACGCGCCGGGCTCGGTTGCGCCAGTGCGTGAGGAACTCCTCGATGTCGGCGGCACAGTTCTTGCACGGTCCGTGCCCACCGAACAGCTTGCGCCGCAAGGGGTTACCACAACGCGTGCAGCGGGTTCGGTGATCGTGGATGTGCGGGTGCACGCTCGAGGTCCACTCGTCCCCGTCCCACCAGCGCAGCTGATCGGGGGTTTCCGGGTCGGGGTGCCAGTCGGCGATCTCCGGGTCGACCGGTGGCGGGGGCGGCACGTCGATGACGCGGCGGGACAGGGCCGGTGGGCGCGTCGAGGTCGGTCCGTCGTGTCGCGACGCGGCTGGATTCGGAGATTCGGGGGATGACCAGTTCGCCCGGTGGTCGGCGCCGGGCAGATCGGCGGTAGACGTCGACGCGTCGTGTCGTGGCGGCACACTCGCGAATCGGGCGCGATCGGCGGAGCGCGCGGCGTCGGCGGACGGTGCCCGCGCGGGCACCCGCGCGCTGTCGTCGGGTGTGATGCCGGGGCGTCCGGCGGTGGGCTCGTCGACCGTGACCCCGAATTCGCCAGCCAGTCCGGCCAGCCCACCCGACCAGCCCTGGCCGATCGCCCGGAAGCGCCACTGGCCGTCGCGGCGGTAGAACTCGCCGAACATCATCGCCTGGACGTCTTCGATGCCGTCGATGGTGAACTGGGCGATCGGGCCGTCGGCGGCGTGCACGGTCAAGGTGAGGTCGAGGAGTTGGTCGAAGGTGGCGTCGTCGAGGGACGCGCTGATGACGATGCGCGCCACATCGGGTTCGGTGCGGGGCAGTGAAATGCTCAGTCGCGCGGTGCCGGGGGCGGGCTCCTGGTCGAGGGTCACCGCCTGGGAGGCGTGCCGGGGTGCGTTGAAGAAGACGAAATCGCGGTCGGCGCGGACCAGGCCCGACTCGGTGACCAGCAGGGCGTGCGCGTCTACGGTATGTGCCGACCGCCATGAAACGACCACGGCGAGAAGCGATGTCGGGACCGGCGCGTGCGCACCCTTGCGTAGTTCCATGGTGCTCGCATGATGTCATGAGGGTCTGACAGGGTTTTGGTGCTGGGTGGTGGATGGGTCGGGGGGGGGGGGATTCGGGGGTTGGTAGTCCCAGGAGGTTTGACGCTGTGTTTATTGGCGCGCTGGCGCGCGCGTGTCCGCGGCCCTGAGGGGCCGCCGGGGGGGCGCCCCGGGAGACGAAAAAAGAAACAAAAAA
>NZ_JBHXAQ010000008.1:0-206447 GCF_042728755.1 Nocardia sp. NPDC060249 | reverse complement strand
GAGCAAGCCCCGGTGCCTGACCGGCGGCCCCTCAGGGCCGCGGACACGCGCGCGCCAGCGCGCCAACAAACACAGCGTCAAACCGTCTGGGACTACTCCAACCCAGGTCATCTCTTCGCGGCATGCGGCATGCGGCATGCGGCACCCAGAACGACCAGGTTCAGACCTTGACCAGATCATCCGCATGAATCACCGGCCGTTGCATCGTGTCCGGCAGATCAGTCGTGGACCGCCCGAGCATGGACACAAGCTCAGCACTGTCATATTCGATAACCCCCCGAGCCACAACCTCGTCATCAGGACTGACCAGATCGACCACGTCCCCCCCGAAGAAGCGGCCACGAATACCGGTAATACCCGCCGCCAACAACGAGTGCCGCTGAGCCACCGCATCAACCGCGCCCGCGTCGAGCAGCACCGCACCACGAGGATCAGCCGCATGGCGGACCCAGAACTTACGACCGGAGAGCCGGATCGGCCGGGCAGCGAACGCCGTGCCCACAGTCCCGCCGGTGAGGGCGACCGAGGCGTCGGCGGCCGAGGCCAGCAGAACAGGAATGCCCGCGTCGGCGGCGAGACGAGCCGCGGAGAGCTTGGAGGCCATGCCACCGGTGCCGAGCGCGCCACCGCTGCCCGCGATGACACCGTCGAGGTCGGCGCTGCTGCGCACCTCGGGAATGAAATTGGCGGCGCCCTTGCGCGGGTCGCCGTCGTAGAGGCCGGCCACATCCGACAGCAGGATCAGGGCGTCGGCGCCCACCAGGTGCGCCACCAGGGCGGCGAGGCGGTCGTTGTCGCCGAAGCGGATCTCCTCGGTGGCGACCGTGTCGTTCTCGTTCACCACCGCGATCGCGCCGAGCGAACGTAATCGGTCCAGGGTGCGCTGCGCGTTGCGGTGATGCTCTCGGCGGGCGAAATCGTCGGCGGAGAGCAGGATCTGGCCGACGGTGCGGTCGTAACGGGCGAACGATGTTCCCCACGCGTGGGCGAGAGCCAGCTGACCGACACTGGCCGCGGCCTGCTTGGTCGCCAGGTCCTTGGGCCGCTTCGACAGACCGAGCGGAGCGAGTCCCGCGCCGATCGCACCCGAGGACACGACCACCACATCCGAACCGGCCCGCATCCGCGCTTCGACCGCGTCGGCCAGCAGATCGAGGCGCGCGGTGTCGAGACCACCTTCGAGGCTGGTCAACGCCGACGAGCCGATCTTCACCACCACGGTGCGCGCCGACACGATCGCCGCGCGTCCCTGACTCAGCTCCGAACCCACCTGCATCGTTCAACTCCCTGCACCACGATCACCGAGCTACCTCGTCAACCATCGCAGTATGCCGATCCAACAGCCGCGCCCGACAGTGAATTTCGCCGGGCGCGACCCACCTCACTCTTTGCGTTCGCCGTTTTCGTCGAGCAGACCGCGCCGGGCCTGCGAGGCGAGCTTGCGCTCGGCCGCGCCGATCCGATCGTTGGTCTCCAGCCGGAGGTCGGTTCCGCGGCCGGTCGGCTGCATATCGACACCCGCCGAGATCATCGGCTCCCATTCGAAGGTCACATCGGCGATGGTGACCGGGCAACCCGGCTCGGCACCCTGCTTGACCAGCTCGGTTTCGACACCGAGGCGAGCCAACCGGTCGGCCAGGTAGCCGACGGCCTCGTCGTTGTTGAAATCGGTCTGGCGAATCCAGCGCTCGGGCCGGGTGCCACGCACGATGAAGCCACCGGGCTCGTTCGGATCGGCGATGACGCTGAAACCGGTCTCGTCGGTCCCGATCGGGCGGATGATCGGGCGCTTGGCCACGGCCTTGGGGTGGGCTTCGCGGTATTCGCGCACCATGTCGGCCAGCGCGAAGGTCAAGGGGCGCAGGCCCGCCCGGCTCACCGCGGAGATCTCGAACACCGGCCAGCCACGTTCGGCGAACTCGGCCGACACCATCTCGGCGAGTTCGGCCGCGTCGGGCACGTCGGTCTTGTTGAGGATCACCACGCGCGGCCGGTCGGCGAGGTCGCCCAGGCTGGCGTCACCCGACAGCGCGGGCTTGTAGGCGGCGAGCTCGGCTTCGAGAGCGTCGACATCGGAGACCGGGTCGCGACCGGGCTCGAGGGTCGCGCAGTCGACGACATGGGCGAGCACCGCGCAGCGTTCCAGGTGACGCAGGAAGTCCAGGCCGAGGCCGCGGCCTTCGCTGGCCCCGGGGATCAGACCCGGCACGTCGGCGACGGTGAAGGTGGTGTCACCGGAGAGCACGACGCCGAGGTTCGGGACGAGTGTGGTGAACGGGTAGTCGGCGATCTTCGGCTTGGCGGCCGACAGCACCGAGACCAGCGACGACTTGCCCGCCGACGGGAATCCGACCAGGCCGACATCGGCGACCGACTTCAGTTCGAGAACGAGATCGAGCTCTTCGCCCTCTTCACCGAGCAGCGCGAAACCGGGCGCCTTGCGTGCCTTCGACGCCAGCGAGGCATTGCCCAGACCACCGCGGCCACCACGGGCGATGATGAACCGGTTGCCCACGCCGACGAGGTCGACGACGACCTTGCCGTCACCGTCGACGACGACAGTGCCGTCGGGCACAGCGAGCACCAGGTCGGCGCCGTTCTTGCCTTCGCGGTTACTGCCCTCGCCCGGTTTGCCGTTGCCCGCCTTGGCGTTGGGGTGGAAATGGAAATCGAGCAGGGTGTGAACGTTGGCGTCGACCTCGAGGATCACGTCGCCGCCGTTGCCGCCGTTGCCGCCGTCGGGGCCACCGAGCGGCTTGAACTTCTCACGATGCACCGAGGCGCAACCGTGTCCACCTCTACCGGCACGAACATGCAGCACGACGCGGTCGATGAATTTGGACATGGGTTGATCCTCCTCCTTCTGACTAGTCGTTTGCGGTAAGGGGTGGGGAGAACACGACAGAGCGGGTCAGGGAATCAACCCTGACCCGCTCTGGTGTCTGTGGGGAGCGAAGCTCCAGGCGGTCAGGCCTGGACCGGCTCCGGTACGACGATGTTGACGGTCTTGCGGCCACGCTTGGTGCCGAACTCGACCGCGCCCGCCTCGAGGGCGAACAGCGTGTCGTCGCCACCACGGCCGACGTTCACGCCCGGGTGGAAGTGGGTTCCACGCTGACGGACCAGGATCTCGCCCGCGCTGACCTTCTGGCCGCCGAAACGCTTCACGCCGAGGCGCTGGGCGTTCGAATCGCGGCCGTTCCGGGAGCTGGATGCGCCCTTCTTATGTGCCATTGCTTCGTCTCCTCGGGAAAATTCTTACTTGATGCCGGTGACCTTGATGACCGTCAGCGGCTGACGGTGACCCTGGCGCTTGTGGTAGCCGGTCTTGTTCTTGAACTTGTGGATCCGGATCTTCGGGCCCTTGGTCTGGTCGATGACCTCAGCGGCCACGGAGATCTTGGCCAGCTTGTCGGCGTCGGTGGTCAGATCGGTGCCGTCGACGACGAGAACCGGGGTCAGCGCCACGGCGGTGCCGGGCGCGCCCTCGATCTTCTCGACCTTCACCAGGTCACCGACCGCGACCTTGTACTGCTTTCCGCCGGTCTTGACGATTGCGTACGCTGCCATCGGTCGGCTTCCTCCACTCACATTGGTCCTGCACATGTCCACGCCGCAGCTGCGACGCGTATTCCTGGGCTCATCCCCGCACGAGCGGGGGAAGAACGTTTGCTGCCTGCGGTATACATCCGGCCTGTTCGGCCAGATGCTCAATCACTGGGCAGCGACCGACCTAGGTTACCAGAGCGGTATCCACTCCCCCAATTCGGCCGGTCAGGGGCCGAATCGAGGGCTTGCGTGCGCGGAGCGATCCGCGCACGCAAGCCTCGGGCTACTTCGATTCGGCGGCCGGCGCGCCCGCGGGACGACCCACGGCGCGACGACGCGGCTTACGTTCCGGGACGACCACAGGTTCCGCCGCGAAGTCCACGACGGCACCCGCGGACGGCTGCTCGTTCGCCGACAGAACGAACACGGCTCCCGTGCTGTCCGGGGCGGGCGCTGCCGTCGACCGGGCTACGCGACGCCTACGAGGCGCCCGCGGTGCGGGTTCCTCGACGGCGACAGCCGGTTCGGGCTCGGCGGCGGCAGCCGGTTCGGCCTCGGTGACCGGGGCCGGTTCGGCGTGCGCGGTCTCGACCGCGGCCGATTCGAGCTGCGCGGTCTCGCTGTCCGGGGTCTCGGCGACAGCGGCGGTATCGGCAGGCGCCGGGATCACCACTGCCTCCTCGACCTCGACGGCCTCGGGTTCTGCCTCACCGGAAATGACCCCGGTGAGCGGACCCTCGGTGCCCTGCTCGGTATTCGCCACGGCGGCACCACGACCCGAACGGCGCGACCGCGACCGCGACCGCGCCCTGGTGGGCTCGGCGGGCGCTTCCTCGACGACCTCGATGTGCTCGCCACTCGGCTCGTCCTCGTGATGGCCTGCCATCGCGAGCACAACCGGGTGGGCCCGCTTGACCGCGATGTCCTCTTCGGTGTGCTCGGCGGCCGGTGCGGTGCCGTTGGTCGCCGGCGCCGCGGTGGCGGCGGGCTTGTCGCGATCCTTGCCGCGTCGACGGCGCGAACTGCCCTCCTTCGACCGCGGCTCCTCGACACCGGACCCGGAATCCACCGGGTAGGAGTGCACGAGAATGCCGCGACCGTGGCAGTGCTCACAGGTGGTGGAGAACGCCTCGACCAGTCCGGTGCCCAGCTTCTTGCGGGTCATCTGGACCAGGCCCAGCGAGGTGACTTCCGACACCTGGTGGCGGGTGCGGTCGCGTCCGAGCGCCTCGGTGAGACGACGCAGCACCAGGTCACGGTTGGATTCGAGGACCATGTCGATGAAGTCGACGACGATCATGCCGCCGATATCGCGCAGCCGCATCTGGCGCACGATCTCTTCGGCCGCTTCCAGGTTGTTCTTGGTGACGGTCTCTTCGAGGTTCGACGAGCCCGAACCGGTGAACTTGCCGGTGTTGACGTCGACGACGGTCATCGCCTCGGTGCGGTCGATCACCAGGGTGCCGCCCGAGGGCAGCCACACCTTGCGGTCGAGCGCCTTGGCCAGCTGCTCGTCGATCCGGAAGGCGTCGAACACGTCGACACCGAGGTTCTCGTGCCGGTTGACCCGGGGCAGCAGGTCGGGCGCCACCGTGCGGACGTAGGTCTCGACGGTGCTCCACGCGCGGTCACCTTCGATGACCAGCTTGGCGAAGTCCTCGTTGAACAGGTCGCGGATGACCTTGACCAGCATGTCGGGCTCTTCGTAGAGGGCCTTCGGTGCGTTGGTCTCCTTGGCGGCGGCCTCTTCGATGGTGCGCCAGGCGGCCTGCAGCCGCTCGACGTCGCGAGCCAGTTCGGGCTCGCTGACACCCTCGGACGCGGTCCGGATGATCACCCCGGCGTCGGACGGGACGATCTCGCGCAGGATCTCCTTGAGACGCTTGCGCTCGGTGTCGGGCAGCTTGCGGCTGATCCCGGTGGAGGTACCGCCGGGCACGTACACCAGGAAGCGACCGGCCAGCGAGATCTGGGTGGTGAGGCGGGCGCCCTTGTGCCCGACCGGGTCCTTGGACACCTGCACCAGCACCTGATCGCCGGGCTTGAGCGCCTGTTCGATCTTGCGCTCGCGACCGCCGAGACCGGCGGCTTCCCAGTTCACCTCACCGGCGTAGAGCACACCGTTGCGGCCGCGGCCGATGTCGATGAACGCCGCTTCCATGCTGGGCAGCACGTTCTGGACCTTGCCGAGGTAGACATTGCCCACCATCGACGCCTGACCGGAACTGGTCACGAAGTGCTCGACGAGAATGTTGTCCTCGAGGACCGCCACCTGGGTGGTGGTCTGGTGCCCCGGTGCGTGCTCGGCGGGATCGAACGCCTTCTCGCGCACGACCATCACCCGGTCGACCGCCTCGCGGCGGGCCAGGAACTCCGACTCGGTCAGGATCGGCGGACGACGACGCCCGGCTTCCCGGCCGTCACGGCGACGCTGACGCTTGGCTTCCAGCCGGGTGGAGCCGGAGATGCCCTGTACTTCGTCGGGGTTGCTCGCGCTGGAACGACCGCGGCTCTTGTTGCGGGGCTCGCGCTCGTGCACGACGGTGTTCGGCGGATCGTCCTCGGTCGCCGACTCGGCATCGGCGGACTCGCCACCGACCTTGCGACGGCGACGACGACGGCGGCGACGGCTCGCCCCATCGGTGGAGCCGTCCTCGTCATCGGTGTCGGATTCGGTGTCCTCGGCCTGCTCGGCCTCGGCGGTGACCTGCTCGGCCGGCTGCTCGGCTTCGTCGGTGTCGTCGTCCTCGGCCTCGGACTCGGTGTCCTCGCCGTCGGCGGACTGCTCGCCGCGACCACGACCCCGACCCCGGCGGCCACGGCGGCGGCGGCGCGGCTGGCCGTCGGCGTCGTTGTCACCGGACTGATCGGCGGCTTCGTCCTCGGCCTCGGCGTCGAGCTCCTCGGCCTTGGTCGTGACGGTTTCCTCCACCGGCGGCGCGGCGGGCTCTTCGGTCTTCTTGGGGGCCCGCTCGGCGCGACGGCGCTTGCGGGTCTCCTCGGCGGCGGTGGCATCCGGCGGGAGGAACAACGGCATATCCACCGAGGCGGGCGCCTCGAAGGTCACCGGCTCGGCCCGCACGGGCGATTCCGACGCGCGGTGGGTGAACAGATCCGTGTGCGCGTCTTCGCGCATCGCGGCGAACACCTCGTCGGTGCGCGCGACGTGGGGCGCGGAGAACAGCGACGCGGGCGCCGCTGACGGGTCGGCCGGCTGCTCGGCGACGGGGGTGGACGCGGCACTCTTCTTCGCGCGCGTCGCGGGTGCGGGTGCTGCGGGTTCGCCGGGTTCGGCGTCAGCGGCGGCGATCGCGTCGCGCACCGTTTCGGCGACCGACCGGTCGACATTGGATTGAACGCTGCGCGCCTCGGCGCCCAGCTCGGCCAGTTTGGCCAGGATGCGCTTGCTGGTCACTCCCAACCGTTTGGCCAGTGCATGAACTCGAATTCGCTCCGGCAATTGATCGGCATCCTGTTGTGTTGTGTCCAGCGGCTCTTTTTCGGCCACGAAGTCTCCTCGGGCCCCCGGGCGCGTCCTTCCCCGGTACGGGAGTGACGCGGCCGACGCGGGGGCATCGTCCGTGCACCTCGTACCCGATGGTACGAGGGTCATCTGGTCTCGCCCCGCGTGTCCGGTCGCACCTTGATCGATCATCTGGCGGGCCAACCGGTCACACGGCGCCTGGCTGTACGGCGTGGCACCGCGCTTTCGAGCGCTCATCCAGCGTGCCTGGGCGGGCGACCCCAGCAACAGGGCCGTCCGTGGCAGCGATGATCGGCATCAACCGCGGTGTCATCCGGTCATGTCCGACACCGCGTCACGTACCTGCGCGACAGGTCGGCGTCGAACACATCCATTGTCAGTATCCCATACGGTTCGCGCGAGGATCGCCATCGGCGCAACTCACGCGAACTCCGCCCCGCTCACGGCCGTGGTCTCACCCGGCGGATCCGGCACACGAGGCCGCCCCGGCCGGGCGGAGTCCGATACCGCCTGACCGGGTGTCCTTCTACCTTTGCTGCGCTACCGACCGCTGCGGGTCAGGCGGGAAATTCGGGGAACCAGAGGGCGATCTCGCGCTTGGCGGACTCGGGCGAGTCGGATCCGTGGACCAGGTTGAACTGGGTCTCCAGGCCGAAGTCGCCGCGGATGGTGCCGGGCACGGCCTTCTCCACCGGGTCGGTGCCACCGGCGAGCTGACGGAACGCCGCGATCGCGCGCGGGCCTTCGAGCACGGCCGCGACGACCGGGCCGGAGGTGATGAATTCGATGAGCGAGCCGAAGAAGGGCCGCTCGGCGTGTTCGGCGTAGTGCTCGGCCGCGAGTTCCGCGGACACGTTTTTCAGCTCCAGCGCCTGGAAAGTGAGGCCCTTGCGCTCGATGCGCGCGAGGATCTCGCCGGTGAGGCCTCGGGAGACACCGTCCGGCTTGATGAGTACCAACGTCTGCTCAGTCACGGGGTAACCCTAGCGTCGGCCGTGTCAGCACGCCGATCGGGCCCTCGAGCGGTCAGGACTTGGTGCTCATGCGCTGACTGGGGAGTAGTCCGGCGTCCATTCGGCGCTGCACGTCCGAGCGCAGGACGAGGATGAACGCCCAGACCGCGATGAACACCACCGCGATCACGCCGATCGACAGGTGGATGAAGGCGCCCGCGAGCAGCAGCACCTGCAGACCCAGGTTGAACGGGATCGCCCACGGCTTGCGCTGCACCCCCGCGCCCAGGATCATCAGCACCGAGAGCACCACGAGATAGGTGCCGGAGAACCACGTGACACCGCCGCCCACGTCGGCGACCACCGGCAGCGCCAGCAGGACCACGATCGCCTCGAGGATCAACGTCCCCGCCATCACACCGCGCAGACCTTTCCACGGATCGTTGGCGGGAGGAGGCACTTGTTGTTCACTCATGCCGGAGCCTTTCCGAACAGGGCGCGCGCGGCGCCCGCGGTGACGACCGACCCGGTGACCACCACGCCGGCGCCGGAGATCACGTCGCCCTCGTCGCCCGCCTGCTCGGCCAGCGCGATCGCCGACTCCAGCGCGTCGGGCAGTGTCTCGGCGGTGATCACTCGTTCGTCGCCGAACCGCTGCACGGCCAGGTCGGCCAGCGAGTCCACGTCCATGGCCCGCGGGGAGCCGTTGCTGGTGACGACGATTTCGTCGAAGACCGGTTCGAGCGCGTCGAGAATCCCGGCCGCGTCCTTGTCGGCGAGTACCGCGACCACCCCGACCAGCTTGCGGAAGTCGAACTCGCCGGTGAGCGTCGCGGCCAGCGCCTGCGCACCCGCCGGGTTGTGGGCGGCGTCGACGAAGATGGTCGGCGCGTTGCGCATCCGTTCCATCCGCCCCGGGCTGGCCACCGTCGCGAAACCGGCGCGCACGGCCTCGATATCGAGCTGACGATCCGCGCCCGCCCCGAAGAACGCCTCCACCGCGGCCAGCGCCAGCGTCGCGTTGCGGGCCTGGTGCTCGCCGTGCAGCGGCAGGAAGATCTCGTCGTAAACGCCGCCGAGCCCCTGCAGGGTGAGCAGCTGCCCGCCGACGGCGACGCCCCGTTCCAGTACCCGGAACTCCGCGCCCTCGCGGGCCACCGCGGCGTCCTCGGCGACGGCCCGGCGCAGCAGTACGTCCATCACCTCGGGTTCCTGCTCGGCGATCACCGCGACGGTGTCGGTCGGGATCAGCGCCTCGGGGGCGCGCTTGATGATCCCGGCCTTCTCCTTGGCGATCGACTCGAGGTCGGGACCGAGGTACTCGGTGTGGTCGAGGCCGATCGGCGTGATCACCGCGACCTGCGCGTGGATCACATTGGTGGCGTCCCAGGTGCCGCCCATGCCGGTTTCCACGACGGCCACGTCGACCGGCGCCTCGGCGAACGCCGCGTAGGCCATGCCGGTGAGCACTTCGAACTTGCTCATCGCGGGGCCGCCGGATTCGGCGGAACGCTGGTCGATCATCCCGATATAGGGCACGAGCTCGTGATAGGTCGCCACGTAGCCCGCCGGGGAGATCGGCACGTTATCGATGCTGATCCGCTCGGTCGCCAGCTGCAGATGCGGGCTGGTGATCCGGCCGGTGCGCCGATGCAGCGCGGTGAGCAGGGCGTCGATCATCCGGGTCACCGACGTCTTGCCGTTGGTGCCCGCGACATGGATCGCCGGATAGTTGTTCTGCGGGTTGCCCAGCAGATCCATCAGGGTGGCGATCCTGGTGAGCGACGGCTCGATCTTGGTTTCGGGCCAGCGCTTGTCGAGCTCGGCCTCTACCAGCGCCATCTCGGCGAGGTCGACCGGCGACGGTCCGGTGCCGAGCTGGGCCGCGCTGTAGTCGCTGCCACCGAAGTCGGCGTCTTCGGGGTCGAGGTCACCGGGGCCCAGGTCGCTCACTTGGCGCTCAACTCCGCCAGGCGGGCGCCGATGCGCGTGACTTCGGCCGCGGCCACCTCACGTCGACCGGTGATCTTGTCGACGACCGGCTGCGGCGCCTTGGCCAGGAAGGCCTCGTTGCCGAGCTTGGCCGTGGTGGTGTCGAGATCCTTCTGCGCGGCCGCGAGATCCTTCTCCAACCGGCGACGCTCGGCGTCGAGGTCGATCGCACCGGAGGTATCGAGCTGCACGGTGACGGTGCCGCCCGACAACCGCACTTCCACCTCGGCGGTGGTGGCGAAATCTTCGCCGGGTTCGGTGAGCCGGGCCAGATTGGCCACCGAGTCGGCGAACCCGCCGAGCCCGACCTCCTCGATCCCGACGAGGGTGGCCTCGACCTTCTGCTTGTCGGCCAGACCCTGATCGCCGCGGAACCGGCGGATCTCGGTGATCAACCGCTGTGTATCGGCCACTCGCCGCGCGGCGAGTTCGTCGGTCGCGACGCCACTGGCCTGCGGCCACGCGGCGATCACCACCGATTCGCCGCCGGTGAGCGCCTTCCACAGGGTCTCGGTGACGAACGGGATCACCGGGTGCAGCAGGCGCAGCACCGCGTCGAGCACACTGCCGAGCACCACCGCGGTGCTCTCGGCGCGCGCGTCGGATTCGGCGAACTGCACCTTGGACAGCTCCAGGTACCAGTCGCAGAGCTCGTCCCACGCGAAGTGGTAGAGCGCCTCACAGGCCTTGCCGAATTCGTAGGCGTCGAAGGCGGTGTCGACCTCGGCGCGGACGGCGTCGAGCCGGTCGACGATCCAGCGGTCGGCGTCGGTGAGGGTCTCGCGCGCGGGCAGCTCGCCCGTGCGCGCGCCGTTCATCAGCGCGAACTTGGTGGCGTTGAACAGCTTGGTGACGAAGCTGCGCGAGGCCAGCGCGTGCGCGTCGCCGACGGAGAGATCACCGCCGGGCTGGGCGCCGCGGGCCAGGGTGAAGCGCAGCGCGTCGGCGCCGTAGGAGTTGATCCAGTCGAGCGGGTCGATGCCGTTGCCGCGCGACTTCGACATCTTCTTGCCGTGCTGGTCGCGGATCAGCCCGTGCAGGAACACATCTTCGAACGGGACCTGCTTCCGGCCGCCCTTGCCCGCGGTGAGCACCGGATCGTCGCTCACGTACATGCCGAACATCATCATCCGGGCCACCCAGAAGAACAGGATGTCGTACCCGGTGACGAGAACGCTGGTCGGATAGAACTTCGACAGCTCGGGGGTCGAGTCGGGCCAGCCCATCGTGGAGAACGGCCACAGACCCGAGGAGAACCAGGTGTCGAGCACATCGGGGTCCTGCACCCAGCCCTCGGGCGCTTCCTCGCCGGGGCCCAGGCACACGATCTCGCCTTCGGGGCCGTACCAGATCGGGATGCGGTGGCCCCACCACAGCTGACGCGAGATGCACCAGTCGTGCATGTTGTCGACCCAGTCGAACCAGCGCGGTTCCTGGCTGGCCGGGTGGATCTTCACGTCGCCTTCGCGCACGGCGTCGCCCGCGGCCTTGGCCAGGGTGTCGACCTTGACCCACCACTGCATCGACAGGCGCGGCTCGATCGGCTCACCGGAGCGCTCCGAGTGACCGACCTGGTGCTTGTAGGGGAACTTGCGGCCGACGATGCGGCCTTCGGCCTCGAGCCGCTCGCGGATCTTGACGCGGGCCTCGAACCGGTCCATGCCGTCGAATTCGGTGCCGCTGTCGGCGATCCGGCCCGTCTTGTCCATGATCGTCGGCATCGGCAGCCCGTGGCGCAGGCCGAGCTCGAAGTCGTTGGGGTCGTGCGCCGGGGTGATCTTCACTGCGCCGGAACCGAATTCGGGGTCGACGTAGTCGTCGGCGACGATCGGGATCTGGCGGCCGGTGATCGGGTGGTACAGCGTGGTGCCGATCAGCGCCTTGTACCGCTCGTCGTCCGGGTGCACCGCGACGGCGGTGTCGCCGAGCATCGTCTCCACGCGGGTGGTGGCCACGATCACGTGCGGTTCGTCGTCGTTCAGTGAACCGAACCGCATGCTCACGAGCTCGCCGTCGACCTCCTTGTGGTCCACCTCGAGATCGGAGATGCCGGTCTGCAGCACCGGCGACCAGTTCACCAGGCGCTCGGCGCGGTAGATCAGCCCCGAGTCGTAGAGCCGCTTGAAGATCGTCTGCACGGCGCGCGAGAGACCCTCGTCCATGGTGAAGCGGTCGCGGCTCCAGTCGACGCCGTCGCCGAGGCGACGCATCTGCCCCTGGATCTGCCCGCCGGACTCGCGCTTCCAGTCCCACACCTTGTCGATGAACAGCTCACGCCCGAAGTCCTCCTTGGACTTCCCGTCGACGGCGAGCTGCTTCTCGACCACCGTCTGCGTGGCGATGCCGGCGTGGTCCATGCCCGGCAGCCACAGCACCTCGTAGCCCTGCATCCGCTTGCGGCGGGTGAGCAGGTCCATGATCGTGTGGTCGAGCGCGTGGCCCATGTGCAGGGTGCCGGTGACGTTCGGCGGCGGCAGCACGATCGAGTACGGCGGCCTGTCCGAGGCGGCGTCGGCGGCGAAGTACCCGGCGTTTACCCAGCCCTCGTACAGGTCGGCCTCTACCTCGCTGGGGTTCCAGCTCTTGGGCAGGGCATCGGCACGATTACGCGAGTTGTCAGGGGCTGCGCTGGTCACGTCCCAATCCTAAGGGGAGCGGCAACCAGCTTTTTCCCCGCCTACCCGAGCACAAGAAAAGACGGAATCTTCGGTGGATGAGGGACACCGAAGACTCCGTCTACAGCTCTGATACTACCGGCGATCAAGCCCGCTCAGCGGAATCCATATGGAATTCTCAGCTTCTACCCACGCTGGTCGGCGAGGCTTGTGACGCGCCACGACGACACGCGGAAACCGTTGTCTCCCAATCCTCCCGCCGAATATCCGGGTAACCCCGGATTGCCGTTTTGTCCGTTTTACCGGACCCTGGAGAGGGTGACGCCCCCGCTCGATTCCTCGTCTCCCGTTCCCGCATCGGCACCGAGGATCATCACCCCGATCGCCCTGGTGGACCTGCGCGCGAGCGCGGTCGAAGAACTGCGCTACCCGAGCACCACCGTCCTGGTCTTCGCCGGTGTCCCCGGCGCGGGCAAGTCCACCGCGTTACACCGCTTCTTCGGGTCGGGGCCCGACGCCGAGCATCCGGTGCGGACCGCCTCCGGCGCCCTTGTCCTCGACTCGAATCACACCCGCAATCGCCTGCGTCACCGCCTGGGCTGGGCGCCGTACTCCCTGTGGCGGCCGCTGGTCCACCTCGCGCACTACCGCGCGATCCGCGACGCGCTGCTCGACAGCGACGGACCGGTCGCCATCCACGACTGCGCGACCTTCCGCTGGAGCCGTCGCCTGATCACCCGCTGGACCGCACAGGGCCGCCGCGAACTGCACATGGTGCTCATCGATGTACCCGCGGAGCAGGCCAGATCGGGTCAGATCAGTCGAGGCAGAAGCGTCAACAGCCTGGCCTTCACGGGACACTGCCGCCGCTGGGAAGCGATGATGGACTCCCTCGGAGCCCGCGACACCACCCTCGCGCCGGACCCGCAACCGCTGTCCTCGACCTCGGTGGTGATCATCGACCGTTCGACGCTGCACGCGGTATCCCGCGTCGCCTTCGACCCGGCCTGATCAGGGCACCAGCACGCTCAGCGCCCCCGGCATCGCCTGCACCGTCACCGGCAGCATCCCCGCCGGCTCGCCATCGGCCGTGGCGTAGCCGCCCTCGGCGCTGACCGTGATCCGGCGGGCCCGATAGCGCTTGGTCGCCGGATGGTCGATTCGTTTGCCCGCCGACAACGCGGGCAGCAGCCGCGCCATCTCCAGCCGCGAGACCGCGCCGACCACCGTGATGTCGAGATAGCCGTCGTCGGCGAGTGCTTCCGGACACACCAGCATCCCGCCGCCGTAGGTGCGGGTGTTGCCGATCGGCGCCATCACCGCGTCGGTGAGGATCACCACGTGCGAGTCGGGCGGATTGTCGAGCGCACCGGGCGCGAGGACGGACAGCTCGATCCGGAACGGCAGTGTGTAGCCGCGCATCAGCTCGGCGACCGCGGCCGCGGTGTAGCGCAGCGGGCCACGGGGATAGCGCATCCTGTTGGCGCGCAAGGTGACGCGCGCGTCGAACCCGGTGCCGACCACGGTCGCGAACCAGGTCGGTGCGGCGTCCGCCGATTCGATCCGCCCCAGATCGATGGTCCGGGCTCGACCACCCAGCACGATCTCGACGGCAGCTCGGGGGTCACCGGTCGGTATCCCGAATTCGCGCGCCAGGTCGTTGCCGGTACCCGCGGGCACCAGCCCGAGCGGCACCCCGCTGTGCGCGAGGGCGGCCAGCAGCACGTTCATCAGCCCGTCACCGCCGACGCAGATCACCGCATCCGGCCTGCCCGCACCGGCGACCAGTGTCCTGACCTGCGTCACCGACTCGTCCGCACTCGGCGCCCGCACCTCGACCACCTCGACTCCGCGCGCCAGCAGTTCGGTCAGCACCGCCTCGGCGACGTCGTCGCCCCGGCCCGACCCGGAATGCGGGTTCGTGACAACGACGACGCGCCGCACCGAATGTTCGCTCACGGCACCAGCTTCCCAGGGTTGAGCACGCCGGTGGGGTCGAGTTCGCGCTTCACCGCACGCAGCACCCGAACGCCCAGGTCACCGATCTCGGCGCCCATCCACGGCCGGTGGTCGGCGCCGACGGCGTGGTGATGGGTGATGGTGCCGCCCGCGGCGACCATCGCGTCGCTCGCGGCGGATTTGGCGATGCGCCACTGCGCGATCGGATCATCGAGCTGCTTGGCGACGACGGTGAAATACAGCGACGCCCCGGTCGGATAGGTGTGCGAGATGTGGCACATGACCAGCGCGGGCGTGCCCTGCGCACCGAGCGCGTCCATCAGCGCGCCGGTGACCTTCACCTTGAGATTCGCCAGATTGGCCCAGCTGGTGGCGGTTTCGAGGGTCTCGCATAGCACGCCGACGTCGAGCAGCGCGTCACGCATGTAGGGCGCGGCGAACCGGCCGTGCTCCCACTGCTGGGCCGGCGCCTCGCCGAGCGCGGTGCCGCCCCCGGTGGCGAGCAGCTCGCTCGCCTCGGCGGATCGGGCCGCGACATGGGCCCTGCTGCCTTCGAAGGTGGTGATGGCGAGACAGCCCGATACCGGATGGCCGCCGACATCGGCGGAACGAGCCAGATTCAGACCCGTTTCGGCCTCGTCGGACAGCCGCATCACCGTCGGCGCGGCGCCGGCCTGCACCACGCTGCGCAGTGCGGCGGCGCCGGTCGCGAAGTCCGGGAACGACCAGGCTTGGTAGCCCACGGTTTCCGGCACGGGATGCACCCGCACGGTGACCGAGGTGATGATGCCGAGCGCGCCTTCGGATCCGACGAACAACTCGCGCAGGTCGGGTCCGGCTGCCGACGCGGGCGCCCGGCCGAGGTCGAGGGTGCCCTGCGGGGTGGCGATCACCAGGCGTTCGACCATGTCGTCGAACCGGCCGTAGCCCGCCGACGCCTGACCCGACGACCTGGTCGCGGCGAACCCGCCGATACTGGCGAATTCGAAGCTCTGCGGGAAGTGCCCGAGCGAGAGTCCGTGCGCACCGAGCAACTCCTCGGCCTGCGGACCGGTGAGTCCGGCGCCGAGGGTGGCGGTGCCGCTGGCCGGATCGACCGCGGTGAGCGTGTCGAGCCTGCGTAGATCGAGCGCGATCACGGTGCCGAACTGCCCGCGCACGGGATCGACACCACCGACCACGCTGGTTCCGCCACCGAACGGCACGACGGCGACGCCGTGTGCGGCGCAGTACTCGAGCAGCGCGAGGACCTGCGGGTGATCGGCAGGGAAGACGACGGCGTCGGGCGCGTCCTGCGGTGTGTTCGCGCGTCGGCGCAGCAGGTCGGGGGTGCTCTTGCCGCCCGCGTGGCGCAGCCGGTCGAGATCGGTGGTGGTGAGATGTTCGTCACCGACGATGGCCGCCAGGCCCGCCCGATCGACGGCCGTGAGCGTGGTGGGGATCAGCGGCACCTCGTTCTCGTCGCGGCGCACGGCCGGCTCACCCGAGATCCCGAACACCTGCGCGAGCAGGCCACGGATCTGCGCCGACAGCGGCTGGTGACCGGCGGCTACGCCCCAGGCGTCCCACACCATGCTCGGCGCCACGGTGGCGGACCCGGATTGTTCGTGTTGCGTCTCGACCATGCGTTACATAATGACATATAGTGTCAAGCAGTAATCAACGATATGTCCCAGAGTCGACATCCCTACCGCTGTCGGATGTCACTACCGACCCTTCGCGACGGCAACCCCGCTGGTCCGCTCGATACCCTTGGGCGGTTCCAGCCCGACCACGGCGCTGCTGTCCCGGCGCCACCGAACCCACCGGCGGTGAAGCACGATGATCGATCTCGCGACCCAGGCTGACCAGCTTTCGCCCACCGACGTGGCGATTCTCGATGCCACGCGGGCTTGCGTCGTCGATTTCGGCGTGCGCCGAACCACCCTCACCGAGGTGGCGCGGCGGGCCGGGGTGAGCAGGCCGACGGTCTACCGCCGCTGGCCCGACACCGGATCGCTGATCGCCGAACTGCTGGTGCGTGAACTGCGCACCATCGTCGCCGAGACCATGCCCGATACCGGCCTCGGCCGGGATCGGCTGGTCCACGGCATCGTGACGGGCTCGGCGGCGATTCGGTCGAACGCGGTGTTCGCCAAGATCTTCCGCACCGACACCGACCTGATGCTCACCTATGTGTTCGGTCGGCTCGGCCGCAATCAGCGCACGCTGATCGGGCTGTTCGCGACCGTGATCGAGCTCGGGCACCGAGACGGGTCGATCCGGGCGGGTGATGCCGAGCACATGGCCACCATGCTGCTGCTCATCACCCAGTCGGCGGTGCAGTCGGCGGGCACGGTGGAGTCGATGCTGGCCGGTACGGAGTTCGACGCCGAGTTGTCCAGGGCTATCGAGGGTTATCTGCTCCCGCTACCCGATAAGGACTCCTGATGCCTGCTGACTTCCCCGCTTCCGGTGCCACCCTGAACGCGGCACGCCGCACCGCCGATCTCACCGCACTGGGCGAGAACCCCGAGGTCGACGTGGTGGTGATCGGCGGCGGCGTGACCGGAACCGGCGTCGCCCTCGACGCCGCCGCGCGCGGACTGCGCACGATCCTGGTGGAGCGCAACGACTTCGCCTTCGGCACCAGCCGCTGGAGTTCGAAGCTGGTGCACGGTGGGCTGCGCTATCTGGCGAGCGGACGGGTCGGGATCGCGCACGAGAGCGCGGTCGAACGCGGCATCCTGTTGCGCACCACCGCACCACACCTGGTGCGCCCACTCCCCCAACTCGTTCCGCTGCTGCCCGGCATCAAGCTGGGCCAGAGCTCACTCATCCGCGCGGGCTTCGCCGCCGGTGACGCGCTCCGGATCGCCGCGCACACCTCCGTCGACACGCTGCCACGCTCGCGCCGGGTGGCCGCCGCCGAGGCCCTGCGCTTGGCGCCGACCGTACGACGCGACGGGCTGCGCGGTGGATTGCAGGCGTGGGACGGTCAGCTCGTCGACGACGCGCGCTTGGTTGTCGCCCTGGCTCGCACGGCGGCCGCGCACGGCGCGACGGTGCTCACGCGTATGGATGCCGTTGCGGCGACCGGCGATTCGGTCCAGCTGCGCGACACGCTGACCGGCGAGACGTTGACGGTTCGGGCGCGCGCGGTCGTGAACGCGACCGGTGTCTGGGCGGGCGAGGTCGACCACAGCATCGAACTGCGGCCCAGCCGCGGCACCCATCTCGTCTTCGACGCCGCGGCGTTCGGTGGGCTCAGCGCCGCACTGACGGTTCCGGTGCCAGGCAGTATCAGCCGGTTCGTCTTCGCACTGCCCGCCGCGCACGGCCGCGTGTACCTCGGTCTCACCGACGAGGACGCGCCGGGCCCGATCCCCGACGAGCCACAGCCCACCGAGGCCGAGATCGACTTCCTGCTCGACACCATCAACACCGCGCTGCGGGAGCCGTTGACCCGCGCCGATATCCGCGGCCGGTTCGCCGGCCTGCGCCCGCTGCTCAAGACCGCCGACGACAGCACCGCCGACATTTCCCGCGAACATGCCGTCCTCAGCTCTCCCGACGGCCTGATCACCGTCGTCGGCGGCAAGCTCACCACCTACCGCCAGATGGCCCAGGACGCCGTCGACGCCGCGGTCGCCCAGGCCGCGCTCCCAGCCACCCCGTGCCGCACCACCCGGATCCCCCTGGTCGGCGCGGTCGCCGGTGCCGCCCGCGACCGCATCGACGCCCCACCGGTCCTCATCGAGCGCTACGGCAGCGAGGCGAGCCAGATCGTGTCCGCCTGGCTGGCCGATCCCGCCCTAGCCGAGCCGGTCGCCCCCGGAATCGACGTCACCGCAGCCGAATTCGACTTCGCCATCACCCACGAGGCCGCCCTCACCATCGACGACCTGTTGGACCGCCGCACCCGCATCGGCCTGGTCCCCACCGACCGCGAAGCCGCAACCCCCGCCGCCGAAGCCGCCTTCACCAGACACGCCGCCATCACCACCTGATCAACCAAGACCTACCCCCGACCGCACTCCCAACCACACGGTCCACCCAACCCCGTCCCCGTCTCCAACAACCACCGCGCGCACCCCAGCCACTCCCCTCGTCAAACCACACCGCACACACCCCGCCTGTCCCCTCCTTCACAACCCACCGCACACACCCAGCCCGTCCCTACTTCAACAACCACACCGCTCACACCCAGCCAGTCCCCGACTTCAACAACCCACCGCGCGTACACCCAGCCTGTCCCCGACTTCAACAATCCACCGGGCGTACACCCAGCCTGTCCCCGACTTCACAACCGACCGCGCGTACACCCAGCCTGTCCCCGACTTCACAACCGACCGCGCGTACACCCAGCCTGTCCCCGACTTCAACAATCCACCGGGCGTACACCCAGCCTGTCCCCGACTTCAACAATCCACCGGGCGTACACCCAGCCTGTCCCCGACTTCACAACCGACCGCGCGCACACCCAGCCTGTCCCCGACTTCAACAACCCACCGCGCGCACACCCAGCCTGTCCCCGACTTCAACAACCCACCGCGCGCACACCCAGCCTGTCCCCGACTTCAACAACCCACCGCGCGTACACCCAGCCTGTCCCCGACTTCAACAACCCACCCAACCCAGCCCCCGCACTCCCGACCCCTAGGGAGGGACGGCCACGAAGTGGCCGGTCCGCGGCCGGGCCGCGGACACGCGCGCGCCAGCGCGCCAATAAACACAGCGTCAAACCGTCCTGGGACTACCAGAACCCCTGATCAGCCACTTCCCCAACCAACTCAGCCACTACTCCAACCAGCTCAGCCACTACTCCAACCAGCTCAGCCACTTCTCCAACCAACTCAGCCACTTCGCCAACCAGCCAGCTCAGCCCCCATACAAGCCCGCGGCCATTCGTCGAGCCCATGAGCGATCTCACTGGCACGTATCGCCCGCAACCCAGGAGTTTCGTCAGCCGGCGGAATGTAAGTGAACCCGAGACGTTCGTAATACGGACCGTTCCACGGAACCTGAGTGAACGTGGTGAGCGTGATCTCCTCGAGTCCCTTGCTCCGAGACCACCCGACCGCGTGGTCGATCAGCCGCTTACCGATCCGCGCACCCGCGTAGGCCGGGTCGACGGAAACCTGGTCGATATGCGGCCGCCCGTCGACCAGCCCGAGCACCAGGTAGCCGACCGGCTGATCGTTGTCGTCCGGCCACACCCACGCCCGCTCCTCGACGACGAAGGCCCGCAACACCTCTCGCGAGGGCGGCTCGTCCTCGGCGACCGCGGTCATGCCCACCTCGGCGAACGGCGCACCGGCCCGCCGCTCGATCTCCTGCAGCGCCGCGATCTCGTCCTCGCGCGCGAGCCGGGCAGGTCCACCGGCCGCCGGGGTGGCGATGATCCCGTTGAGCAGCGCGCGCAGGGCCCAGCGCGCGCGGACGTCACCGGCGGTGCGCTGCACGGACTCGGCGGCGATGTGCCGGTAGATCAGGTCGACGGCCCAGGTCGCGGTCGCGGGGTCGAGGCCACCGTCGCGCAGGAGAGTGTGCAACTGCTCGATCAGGCCGAGGGCGTGTTCGGTGGCCGGGAATCGGCCGAAGGCGACGAGCGCGAGACCGTCGTGGCGGCCGAGAGCCTCGATAGCGGACTCGGCCAGCTGGGTCAGCCTGGCACGCCAGTCACCCTCGGTGGGGACCTGGACCTGGGACAGGACGTGGTCGAGCATGCCGGTCAGCAGGTCGTCGCGATGGGCGACGTAGACGTACAGCGACGCGGCGCCGGTGTCGAGTTCCTTGGCGACCCGGCGCATGGTGAGCGCGGCCGAGCCTTCGGTGTCGAGGAGACGCAATCCGGTCTCGACCACGAGATCGCGGCTCAACGGGACCTTCGCCGGTCTGGCCCGGCGACTGACGGGTGCGGCGTTCATGCGCCGATCCTACGCGGCCGACGAACATCGTTTGGTACGAACACTGTTCGAAATTCGCCTTCGGACCTTATCCCCGGGCGTCCGTCCCTCTATGCTGGCGGCGGAGACCAAGGTCGCGGTCTGCCGCACAGCGGGGTCGGCCGAGGCAGCGGTGAAGGCCAGTCCGACAAGGAGGCGTCGATGCACGCGCATTCGTCCACCGTGGCCATTGTGCCGGGGACCGGGATCGTCGCTCGATTCGGCGATGTCGTCGTCTATCTGGCCGGGGAGACACCGTCGACCGACCGGTTACTCGGTGCGGTGGAAACTGTCGCCAACAGCACCGCGGCGAGCGCCCCCGGTGCGGCGCTGGCGCAGCGCCTGGCGGGCGTGGTGTTCGGCGGCGCTTCTGCCCCACCACCTTTCGGCGTGCTCGCCCCGACCGCCGACGGGATGCTGATCCTGTTGCGCGGCGCGGTGATCGCCGAGATCTCGGGTGCGGAGGGCAACCGCCGCCTCGCCGGCGACCGAGCCTTCACCTGGGTCGACGAGATCATCCGCGAACCTGTCCGCCGGATCGCGGTCGGCGCCGAGATGGCCGACCCCACCAGTGCCAATCCCCGCACCGACCTGCGCGCGGGGATCGTCACCGGCAACGGCTTCGTGCTCAACCTGGGCAGGCGCCGCAATCCCCCGCCGCGCCGGGTCGAATCCGTCGACGAGCCCGCACCGACAGAGGCCACCGGCTTCCAGGCTCTGCGCCCACCGACCGCGCGACCCACCGACACCGGCGACGCCCTCCCGGCCACCGCGGGATTCCCCGCACCGACGCCCGACCAACCCGCGACCTCGGGCTTCCCGCTTGACGCGGGCCGACCCGACAGCGAGACGGTGAACACCGGCAGCCGACCGGCCACCGGCGACGTCGCGGGCACCGGACCGAGCAACTCCGACGGCGTCACCGTGAGCACCGGCCCGCGCAACTCGCCCGCCGCCAACGCGCCCCGCGCCTGGTCGCAAGCACTCGATGCCGCCAAGCGCGCCGAACCGGTCGCCCTGAGCAAGGGTGCGGCGCCCCACAGCGGCTCGCGCGGCGCCCTGGTCACCGAAGACGGGCTGAGCTACCCCTTGGATCGGCCCTACGTCCTCGGCCGCAACCCCTCGGGTGAGGAATCGGTGCGCGCTTCCGCGGCGACGCCGATATTGATCGAACGGGATCGGCTCGTCTCGCGGGTCCATGCCTTCGTCGCCCCCGACCGTGGCAAGGTGTTCGTCCGCGAGGCCCCCGCGACCTCCGGAACCTTCTTCGCTGCCCCCGACAGCGAACGCTGGTCTCGCGTCGGCACCCTCCCGATCGAGTTGCAACCGGGATGGCGCCTGCGGATCAACGACTTCCTGCTGACCTACTGCGTGTAAATCACCTACTGCGTATCACTCACAGACCATCCCGACGCCCGTGCGTCCAGCTCCACGGGCGTCGGATCGCGAATCGGCTCAGGCCTCGAGGGCGTCGAGCAGGGCCGCGCGCTGACGAGCACCCAGGCCGCCGATGCGGCGATCCTCGGGAATCTCGGCCTGATCCATCAGCTTGGCGGCCTTGACCGGACCAACGCCCGGAAGTGCCTTGATCACGGCAGCGACCTTGGTCTTTTTCACCAGATCGTCGCTGTCGGCTTTCTTGAGCAGATCGGCGACGGTGACCTTGCCCTCCTTCACCTTGCCGATCAGTTCCGAGCGCGCCTTGCGCACGGCAGCCGCTTTGGCCAACGCCTCGGTGCGCTGTTCGGCGGTCATCGTAGGCAGTGCCATGTCTCCTCCGCTTCCACTCGTCACTCGAACATCTGATTGACGGACCGAGTAAACAGCACGAAATCGGCAGCACCAGTCCGACACACCGCGAGGATACGCCGATGAGTTTTGCTTGCCGAACCCGTCGTATTCAGTGAAGGGCCGCCCAAGACGGACCAAACGGACGAAATGACGGGCGGTTGTGGCCGGCGTAACACCGCGGTGACCAGCAACGACACATCATCAGAAGCACTTTTACGGGATCAAGGTTCAACGGCGAACCACGGAGGATCAACGAAGCTCCTCGGCCCGGGCGCGACCCGTTTCCGAACGGTCGTCACCGTCTCCCGTGCTGCCACATCGACAGCTACACAGTTGTGCGCCAGACATTTTCAGCGCCTGCGGGTCGAGCAATTCGGGCCCGCGGGTGTTCTCCTCCCGCTCGATGCGCAACAATGACGCGACCCGGCGAACCCTTTTGCTACCTGGAGTTGCGATGCGCGAGGAACACCCGCTCGACCACGAGGTCACCGCTCTACCCGTACGGGTGGAACGGGCCAGGCAGCGCATCGCCTATCAGTCCGACCCGGCACTGACCGACGCGCTGTCCGAAGACGAGTTGCGCGCCGAGCGCGAACTCGCCGAAAAGATCCGCACCTACGAGCGCGATCAGCGCTGGAAGCACATCAAGGCCGCCTCCTCGCACGCCGACCGCCTGCGTGACACCACCGCGGAGCTCGAGCGCGCCGAGATGTCGGATCTGATGCTGGCCCGCAAGGCCATCGCCGCGCAACGGCGCGAGTCCAACCCGCGCGCTCGCCTCGCCTCGCTCTATCAGCACCGCACCTGGTCGCTGCGGGCCCTGGCCGGCGTGGTGATCACGGGCATGCTGTGGTCGGCGGTGAACGTCCAGCACAACATCGCCCCCGGCGGACCCACCGATCCGCTCTACTGGGCCAGTTTCGGCCTGGAGGCGATGATCAGCGTGTGCCTGATCATCATCATGATCGGCACCACCCGGGTGGCCGAGTGGGGCGTGATGGGCAACCGCAACCAGGTGCTGATCG
Source organism: Nocardia sp. NPDC060249 (assembly GCF_042728755.1). NCBI lineage: Bacteria > Bacillati > Actinomycetota > Actinomycetes > Mycobacteriales > Nocardiaceae > Nocardia > Nocardia sp. NPDC060249. The sequence continues at coordinate 183,152 of NZ_JBHXAQ010000008.1, read as the reverse complement.
CCGAGCTGTTCCTGCTCACGCTGACCATCGCCCTCAACACCTATCCACACCTGAGCGCACAGCACTGGTACGACGCCGCTGTGCACGCGGTGGCCCCGGTGATGATCGGTGTTGCACTACTCATCCACAACGCCGCCAGCGCCCGCTACAGCACCGCGATCGTCCGTGCCAGCGCGGAGATCCCGGCCGACGACGCCGACGATCTCCTGGCCGCGCCGAGCCTGGGCAACCCGGCCGTCACCTAGCCTCCGCCTGCACACAGCGAAGGGCCCCTCCGGATCAGATCCGAAGGGGCCCTTTGCCGTTGGTTTGTTACGCCGACTTCTCGCGACGCTCCGGACGCTGTGCCTTGCGCGGCACGATCGTCGGGAGAACGTTGTCGATGACGGTGTCGGCGTTCACGACCACCTTGGCGACGTCGTCACGGCCGGGGATGTCGTACATCACCGGCAGCAGGACCTCTTCCATGATGGCGCGCAGGCCGCGTGCACCGGTGCCGCGCAGGATCGCCTGATCGGCGATCGCCTCGAGGGCGTCGGCGGTGAACTCGAGGTCGACGCCGTCCATCTCGAACAGGCGAACGTACTGCTTGACCAGTGCGTTCTTCGGCTCGGAGAGAATAGTGACCAGCGATTCCTTGTCCAGGTTCGTCACCGAGGCGACGATGGGCAGGCGGCCGATGAACTCGGGGATCAGACCGAACTTGATCAGATCCTCGGGCATCACGTCGGCGAAGTGGTCGTCGGTGTCGACCTCGGCCTTGGAGCGCACCTCGGCGCCGAAGCCGATGCCACGGTGACCGGTGCGGTCGGAGATGATCTTCTCCAGACCAGCGAACGCGCCCGCCACGATGAACAGCACGTTGGTGGTGTCGATCTGGATGAACTCCTGGTGCGGGTGCTTGCGGCCGCCCTGCGGCGGCACACTCGCCTGGGTGCCCTCCAGGATCTTCAGCAGCGCCTGCTGCACACCCTCGCCCGACACATCGCGGGTGATCGACGGGTTCTCGCTCTTGCGGGCGATCTTGTCGACCTCGTCGATGTAGATGATGCCGGTCTCGGCGCGCTTGACGTCGTAGTCGGCGGCCTGGATCAGCTTCAGCAGGATGTTCTCGACGTCCTCACCGACATAGCCCGCCTCGGTGAGCGCGGTGGCGTCGGCGATGGCGAACGGCACGTTCAGCATCTTGGCCAGGGTCTGCGCGAGGTAGGTCTTGCCGCAACCGGTGGGGCCGAGCATCAGGATGTTCGACTTCATCAGCTCGACGGCCTCACCGCGGCTGTCGCGGCCCTTGTCGCCCGCCTGGATGCGCTTGTAGTGGTTGTAGACCGCGACGGCGAGGGTCCGCTTGGCGGTGTCCTGGCCGATCACATAGTTCTCGAGGAAATCCCGGATCTCCGAAGGCTTGGGCAACTCGTCGAGCTTCACTTCGCTCGACTCGGCCAGCTCTTCTTCGATGATCTCGTTGCACAGGTCGATGCACTCGTCGCAGATATACACCCCAGGGCCCGCGATGAGCTTCTTGACCTGCTTCTGGCTCTTTCCGCAGAACGAGCACTTCAGCAGATCGCCGCCGTCTCCGATGCGCGCCATCTCGTAGGTCCCTACTTCCTTGTCCGAGTGCGACCGTCGTCCCCCGATTGGGCCGGAAATACGTCTCGGTGCCGTCAATCAGAGCAATGGTCCCTGAGTCGACCGTACCTGTTGTGCGCGAATGAGGTCGACAACTCGCGCATGTTTGTCACTAGTGCTGTGCGGGTCCTCACCATTGTGAGCCACCGCGGAGGAAAAAGCCGGGCCCGCCGCCCAGATCAGGACAGCGGGCCCGGGCGTGTCACTTCTGTCCGCTGAGCTTGCGGTAGTCGAAGACCTGGTCGATGATGCCGTAGTCCTTGGCTTCCTCGGCGGTCAGGATCTTGTCGCGATCGGTGTCCTTGCGGACCTGCTCCTCGGGCTTGCCGGTGTGGCGCGAGATGGTGACTTCCATCAGGCGGCGCATCCGCTCGATCTCGGCCGCGGCGATCTCGAGGTCCGACACCTGACCCTGCACACCGCCGGAGGACGGCTGGTGGATCAGGATGCGCGCGTTGGGCAGTGCGGCACGCTTGCCGGGGGCGCCGGCGGCCAGCAGCACCGCGGCGGCCGAGGCGGCCTGACCCAGGCAGACCGTGACCACGTCCGGGCGCACGTACTGCATGGTGTCGTAGATCGCCATCAGCGCGGTGAACGAACCACCGGGCGAGTTGATGTACATGGTGATGTCGCGGTCGGGATCCTGGGACTCCAGCACCAGCAGCTGCGCCATGATGTCGTTGGCCGAGACATCGTCGACCTGGTTACCCAGGAAGATGATGCGCTCCTCGAACAGCTTGTTGTACGGGTCGGAAGTCTTGACGCCGAACGAAGTCTGCTCGGTGAACTGCGGCAGGATGTAGCGCGACTGGGGCAGGCTCGCACCGGAGCCGCCGTGGCCGGCGCGCGGGTCGAAGAGGTTGGCCATCTTTATCTCCAAGCTTGTCTCGAGTGAGGGGGGACGGCGGCGTTACTTCGCCTGGTTCGCGTGCGTGACCACGTGGTCGATGAAGCCGTATTCCAGGGCTTCCTTCGCCGTGAACCAGCGGTCGCGGTCCGCGTCCTCGGTCACCTGCTCCACCGACTTGCCGGTGTGCAGCGACTGCAGTTCGTTGAGCTCACGCTTGGTGTGGGCGAACTGCTCGGCCATGATCGCGATATCGGCCGCCGAACCACCGATGCCCGCCGACGGCTGGTGCATCATGATCCGGGTGTGCGGCAACGCGAAACGCTTGCCCTTGGTACCCGCGGTGAGCAGGAACTGTCCCATCGATGCGGCCAGACCCATCGCGACGGTCTTGATGTCGCACTCGGCGAACTGCATCGTGTCGTAGATGGCCATGCCCGCGGTGACCGAGCCACCGGGCGAGTTGATGTAGAGCGCGATGTCCTTCGTCGCGTCCTCGGCCGAGAGCAGCAGGATCTGCGCGCAGATCTTGTTCGCGATCTCATCGTCGACCTGGGTGCCCAGGAAGATGATGCGCTCGCGAAGCAGCCGTTCGTATACGGAATCACTGAGGTTGAGTCCAGCGGTAGCGGCTGTCATGACCCCTGCCTGGTTGATCGTCACGGATACCTGCCTTCTCTTCTCACCGATTGCTACGGCCATACGAATACGGTTCGTCGTCACAAACACTAACGAAGCAGGGCGGCACCGAACTCCCGGTACCGCCCTTCTTCGCTCAGAGCGCAATCTCGCTGCGCTCGATTTCACTCTGCGCGAGGCGCACTGCAGCGTTGGTTCGCTCGCTGCGCTCCCTCACGTGCGCAATCAAATCACGCCGCCGAAACCTACTCAGCAGCGGCTTCGTCGAGCTCGATTTCAGCGGATTCCGCAGGGTCACCGAACATTTCGGTGGTGTCGACCACATTGCCGTCGGAGTCGGTGACCTTCACCTGACCGACAACTCCGGCCAGCGCCTTGCCGCGTCGCACATCGGCGAAGACCGCGCCCAGCTGGCCCGCCTGCTGCACCTGCTGGATGAACTGCTCCGGCGACATGCCGTAACGCTGGGCCTGGAACAGGATCCGCTCGGTCAGCTCCTGCTGGCCGACCTGGGTGTTCTCGGCCTCGGCGATGGCGTCGAGCAGCAGCTGGGTCTTCACCGACTTCTCGGCGGCTTCCTGGGTGTCCTTGTCGAACTCCTCGCGGGAGGAGCCCTGCGCCTCGAGCGCCTCGGCCAGCTTCGCCTCGTCGTGGTCGAAACCGTGGACGGCGTCGTGGACCACGGCGTCGACCTCGGCCTTGACGACGGCCTCGGGCAGCGGGACCTCGACGGTCTCGAGCAGGGTGTCGAGCACCTTGTCACGGATCGAACCGGCCTGCTCGACCTTCTTGACGCGCTCGACGCGGCCCTTCAGGTCTTCCTTGAGCTCGTCGATGGTGTCGAACTCGCTGGCCAGCTGGGCGAACTCGTCGTCGGCCTCGGGCAGCTCGCGCTCCTTGACCGACTGCACGGTCACGGTGATCACGGCTTCCTTGCCCGCGTGGTCGCCCGCCACCAGGGTGGAGGTGAACTCGGCGGTCTCGCCGGCCTTCAGGCCGATGACGGCCTCGTCGAGGCCCTCGATCAGCTGACCCGAACCGACCTCGTGCGACAGCCCGGTGGTGGCCGCCTCGGGGACATCGTCACCGTCGACGGTGGCCGACAGGTCGATCGACACGAAGTCGCCGTCGGCCACGGCACGCTCGACACCGGTGAGGGTGCCGAAGCGCTGACGCAGCGAGGTGAGCTGCTCCTCGATGTCGTCGTCACCGATGGTGAAGGAATCGACAGTCACCTCGATGCCCGAGTAGTCGGGCAGGGCGATCTCGGGGCGCACGTCGACCTCGGCGGTGAACGCCAGCTCTGCGCCGTCTTCGATCTTGGTGATCTCGATCTCGGGCTGGCCGATGACCTTGACCTCCGAGGTCTGGATGGCCTCGGCGTACTTGTTCGGCAGTGCGTCGTTGACGACCTGCTCGAGCACGGCGCCACGGCCGACACGGGTCTCGATCAGCTTGGCCGGAGCCTTGCCGGGACGGAAGCCGGGGATCTTGACCTGCTGCGCCAGCGCCTTGTAGGCCTTGTCGAAGTCGGGCTTCAGCTCCTCGAAGGGCACCTCGACGTTGATCCGGACCCGGGTCGGGCTCAGCTGCTCGACGGTGCTCTTCACGGACATACTCCTTGGTTCGTAGTTCATGGTGGTGTCCCCACAGGGGGCGACGCGCCATAGTCAGGCACGGCTAAGCCAGGTGCGGCGCACAATGCGCATCCCGACCAGGGTAGTTGACCGCCCGCGCGGCCGCGCAATCGGTGTTTGGTTGAGGGTGCCGCTACCGGCCCACCTGCACGGCGTCGGTCACGAAGACCAACGTCTCATTCGGCGGCACACCGTTGCCGCCTTCGCCGTAGCCCAGGTTCGGCGGCACGATCAGCAGCCTGCGCGTGCCCTGCTGCACACCGATCAGGCCCTCGTCCCAGCCCTGGATGACCTGGCCCGCGCCGAGGGTGAGCCCGAACGGCTTGCCGCGCTGGAAGGAGCTGTCCAGTACCTGCTTGTCCGACCAGGCGACCAGCTCGTAGTTCATGGTCAGCGGCTGCCCGGCCACCGCGCCCGGCCCGCTGCCCACCACCAGATCCTTGGTGATCAGGGTCTTGGGCGGGTCGCAGCTGTCGGGGATGGTGATCTTGGGCGCTTCGCCGTAACCACCGCTGACTTTCACGTCGTCGGCGGTGCATTCGCGACCCTTGCTCGCGGTGCTCCCGCCGGCCACGCTCGAGCTCGGCGCGCTGCTCGACTCCGTGTCGGAGCCGCAAGCCGCTGTCGTGATCGCGGCGGCCGCGACGAGTCCGATTCCGATGATCCTGCCGAGAGAATGCATGGCCCGCACAGTAATCGACCGTCGTTGCGGCGCCGGGAACCGGCACGACGGTAGGCTCGGCGGTGCGTTTCTCCACCGGTGTCGCCGGTCCTCGATCGGCGCCCGTGCAGGCCCCCGCGGCGCGGACGGCGCCGTGACCTCATCGAGTTCGAGGAGTCCGCGATGACCGAAACCACCGCGAGCGACACCGCGGCGGACAATATGGGGGTCGGTCAGGGCGAGACCATCGCCCCGAAGCCCTACGTCCTCACCGACGCGCCCGGTCCGCTCTCGCGCGAGGAACTCGTCGCGGTCGACACGTGGTGGCGGGCGTCGAACTATCTCGCGGTCGGCCAGATCTATCTGATGGGCAATCCGCTGCTGCGCACCCCACTGGTCCCCGACGACATCAAGCCGCGCCTGCTCGGCCATTTCGGCACCGTGCCCGGCCTGAATCTGGTGTGGGCTCATGCCAATCGGGTGATCCGGGACCGCGGCCTGAACGCGGTCTACGTCGCGGGCCCCGGTCACGGCGGACCGGGCCCCAACGCCTGCGCGTGGCTCGAGGACGCCTACGCCCAACTCGAGCCGGACATCCCCCGCGACGTCGACGGCATGCGCCGATTCTTCCACCGGTTCTCGTTCCCCGGCGGTGTGCCGAGCCACTGCGCGCCGGAGACGCCGGGATCGTTCCACGAGGGCGGTGAGCTCGGTTACTGCCTGCTGCACGCTTACGGCGCCGCCCTGGACAACCCCGATCTCGTCGTGTTCTGCGTGGTCGGCGACGGCGAAGCCGAGACCGGTCCGCTGGCGGGCAGCTGGCACGCGAACAAATTCCTCAACGCGGCGCGCGACGGCGCGGTGGTGCCGATTCTCGCGCTCAACGAGTACAAGATCGCCAATCCGACGATCCTCGCCCGCATTCCCGAGGAAGAACTGATCGAGCTGCTGCGCGGCTACGGCTACGAACCGCTGATCGTCTCCGGCAACGACCCCGCGCCGGTCCACCAGGCGATGGCCACCGCCATGAACACCTGCATGGACCGGATCGCGCGGTTCCAGCGGGCGGCCCGCGACGACGGGGACACGAATCGTCCGCGCTGGCCGATGATCGTGATGCACACGCCGAAGGGCTGGACCTGCCCCCCGGTGGTCGACGGCGAACGGGTCGAGGGCACGTTTCGTGCCCATCAGGTGCCGTTGCCCAACGCCCGCACCGACTCCGAGCACCGGCGGGTGCTGGAGCTGTGGTTGCGGTCGTATCGGCCGGAGGAGTTGTTCGACCAGGCCGGGTCGCCGGTGCCCGCCCTGCTAGAGCAGGTGCCGGAGAATCCGATGAGTCTGAACCCGGTGGCCAACGGCGGCTTGCTGATTCGCGATCTCGACCTCCCCGACTGGCGCGACTACTGCGTCGACGTCGTGTCGCCCGGCGCGGGGCAGCACGAGGCCACCAGGGTCCTCGGCAGCTGGCTGCGCGATGTCACCGCCCGCAATCGGCACAACTTCCTCACCTTCGCCCCCGACGAACTGGTCAGCAATCGGTTGCAGGACATTCTCGAGGTGACCGGGCGCGATTGGCAGGAAGAAGTCGGGCGCTGGGATGTGGATCTGTCGACGGCCGGTCGCGCCGTCGAGGTGCTGTCGGAGCACATGTGCGAGGGCCTGCTGGAGGGATACCTGCTGACCGGCCGCCACGGCGTCTTCACCTGCTACGAGGCGTTCATCCACATCGTCGACGCCATGTTCAATCAGCACGCCAAATGGCTCGATGCCAGCTCGGCGGTGCCGTGGCGGCGCAAGATCCCCAGCCTGAACTACCTGCTCACCTCGCATGTGTGGCGTCAGGACCACAACGGGTTCACCCATCAGGATCCCGGTTTCCTTGACGTGGTGGCGAACAAGAGCCCCGATATCGTGCGCGTGTATCTGCCGCCGGATGCCAATACCCTGCTCTCGACCTATGACCACTGCCTGCGGTCGCTGCACTACGCCAATGTGGTCGTGGCGGGCAAACAGCCGGGGCCGGATTGGCTTTCGGCCGAGGAGGCGGGGCTGCACTGCACCCGCGGCCTCGGGATCTGGGAGTGGGCGTGCCACAACGACGACCCCGGCACCACGCCCGATGTCGTACTCGGGTGCGCCGGCGATGTGCCGACCCTGGAGACTCTGGCGGCGGTGGCGATCCTGCGAGACCGGCTGCCGGACTTACGGATTCGGTTCATCAATGTCGTCGACCTGATGCGCATGCTGCCCGACGGCGAGCACCCGCACGGCCTGCCCGACGCCGAGTTCGACGCCCTGTTCACCACCGACCGCCCGGTGATCTTCGCCTTCCACGGCTACCCGTGGCTGGTGCACCGGCTCACCTACAGCCGCACCAACCACGCCAACCTGCACGTGCGCGGTTACAAGGAGAAAGGCACCACCACCACACCCTTCGACATGGTGATGCTCAACGATCTGGACCGCTTCCATCTGGTGCTCGATGTGATCGACCGGGTACCCGGACTGCGTGAGCGGGCGGCGGGTCTGCGCCAGGAGATCGTCGACGCCCGGTTGATCGCGCGCCGCTGGACTCGCGAACAGGGCGCCGACATCCCGGTGGTGGCCGACTGGGTCTGGCCCGACGCGGCGATCCCCACCGCGCGGTAACGCGGTTGCGGCGCGGGCCCGCCCTGCACGACGATGGAACGGATATGACCGAATCCCGCCGCACCGACCTCCTCCCCCGCGATCGCCGCGATCTGACCGGACCGTTCGACGTGATCGGCGACGTCCACGGCTGCCGCGCCGAATTGGAGACCCTGCTCGGTGAACTCGGCTACGCCCTCCACCGCGACGACCGTGGCCGCCCGATCGGTGCCACCCACCCCGGCGATCGCACCGTGGTCTTCGTCGGCGACCTCGTCGACCGGGGCCCCGACACCCCCGGCGTACTGCGCCTGGTGATGGGAATGGTGGCCGCGAGAACCGCCCTGTGCGTCACCGGCAACCACGATCACAAGCTGATGCGCGCCCTCGACGGCCGCAATGTCCGCGTCGCGCACGGCCTCGAACAGTCGCTGTCCCAGCTGGCCGACGAAGATCCCCAATTCCGCACGGCCGCACACGCTTTCCTCGCCACCCTGCCGAGCCACTACCTCCTCGACGGCGGCAAGCTCGTCGTGGCCCACGCGGGTCTGCCTGAAAGCCTGCACGGCAGCACCTCCGGCCGAGCCCGCTCCTTCGCCCTCTACGGCGCTCCCACCGGTGAGCTCGACGAACACGGCTACCCCGTCCGCTACGACTGGGCCAAGGACTACCGGGGCACCCCCACCGTCCTCTACGGCCACACCCCCGTCCACGCCTTGAACTGGGTCAACAACACCCTCTGCCTCGACACCGGCGCCGTCTTCGGCGGCACCCTCTCCGCCCTGCGCTACCCCGAGATGACCACGATCTCCGTGCCCGCCGAGCAGGTCTGGAGCGAACGCGCGGGCATCACCCCGGTGCCCGACTGAGCCGGTCGAGGCCGACCGCAACGCCGGGTACCGGGATCGTCGCTGAATCGTCAACGCCGAACCAGGGTGTGACGTGCGGATTCCCACCCCGATGGGCCTACCATCAGCAGCGGACGACCCGACTCATCGACGAGGAGAGGTTCATGCGCCGTACATTCTTCGCTCTGTCCGTACTCGCTCCGCTCATGGTCAGCGGTGTCGCGACCGCCGATCCAGCACCGCAGGGGACGGGGACGCTGACCGCGTGGACCTTCACCGGCCGGGAGCCGATACCGGTGAATCGAGCCGACATCGAGGTGACGCCGTGCGATGCGAAGCAGGTGGTCGCGACGCTGGTCAGCGGGGCCGACGGGCGCGCCACGGTGGCGCTGCCCACGGGGTGTTACGAGGCGAGGGTGGTGACCGTGCCCGGCGGTTGCGGGTTGGCCGTCACCGAGCCGGTGCGGGTCATCGTGGCCGCGGGCGCCCCGGCGCGGGCGGACTTCCGGTTCGGCTGCGCCTGAGCGAGGTTCAGTCCTTCGGGCCGCCGGCCACGTAGATGACCTGGCCAGAGACGAAGCCGGCGCCCTCGCTCACGAAGAACGCGGCGGTGTTGGCGATGTCTTCGGGCGTGCCGACCCGGTTCACCGGGATCTGCGCGGCCGCGGCGGCCTTGAATGCCTCGAAGTCGGCACCGACCCGGGCGGCGGTGGCCGCGGTCATCTCGGTTTCGATGAAACCGGGCGCGATCGCGTTGGCGGTGACGCCGAATTTGCCGAGTTCGAAGGCGAGAGTCTTGGTGAACCCCTGCATGCCCGCCTTTGCCGCGGAGTAGTTGGCCTGGCCGCGGTTGCCGAGTGCCGAGGTGCTCGACAGGTTGACGATGCGCCCGAACTTCGCCTCCACCATGTACTTCTGCACGGCGCGGGTCATCAGGAAGGCGCCGCGCAGGTGCACGTTCATGACGGTGTCCCAGTCGTCGACCGACATCTTGAACAGCAGGTTGTCGCGCAGCACGCCCGCGTTGTTGACCAGGACGGTCGGCGCGCCGAGCTCGGTGGCGATCCGCTCCACCGCGGCGGCGACGGCCGCTTCGTCGGCCACGTCGGCACCGACCGCGAGCGCTGCGCCCCCGGCGGCCTCGATGGCGGCGACGGTGCCCGCGCAGGCGGCTTCGTCGAGATCGAGGACAGCGACGGCGTATCCGTCGGTGGCGAGCTTCGTGGCCACCGCGGCGCCGATACCACGGGCGGCTCCGGTGACGATCGCGACCTTGCGTTGCGTGGGCATCCGTCTCCTACAAGCCTGAGCTGGGCGAATGGTGATGGTCGGGGTGACAGGATTTGAACCTGCGACCCTCCGCTCCCAAAGCGGATGCGCTACCAAGCTGCGCTACACCCCGATACCTCACCGGCGTGAGCACCGTGGAGGCAATACATGTTTGAGCGGGTGACGGGAATCGAACCCGCACCATCAGCTTGGAAGGCTGAGGTTCTACCATTGAACTACACCCGCAGGCATACGACATCGATGGGATCGCCACGATGTCGTGTGCGCCACGACTGTACCGAACCTCGCGCGAAAAATGCCAATCCGGCCCCTGCCTGCCCGATTGATGCGTGTCGGCCGCAGGTGTACCCCACTCCCCGTGCGACCAACCGTCGCCATGCCCGATTAGGGCCTAATGACCCTATCCCCGAAACCCCCTCCCGGCGACGATGGTTGATGCGCCCATGGGGACCGGCGCCTGCTCCACCGGGGGAATAAATAGGAGAATTTTCCTTAAAAACCCGGCATGTGGGCGGCGATTAGGCCACCATGAGAGTGCGCGTGACGGCTACTGCCACATCGTCACGACTCGCACCCCGTGCCAGGAGGGACCCATGGCGACGCAACGTCCACCGCCCGACGGAGGGCATCACGCTGCACGTTTTCGGCTCCCGAAATTCTTTTCGGGAAATGTGTAACGCCGGAGGCGCTGCAGCGATGTCATAGCCGATCGCCATTCGCGAGAGATCAGAGAACACGTTCCAGAACGTGACTTTTCGGTCTCGGGTGGCTTGCTAGGATCCTTTTTGCCGGACGGGGGTATCTGGAAAGGGGGCGGTGAGCGTGTGCCGAACTCGGCGGACCCAACCGCGTAGCAGTGCGAATGATCGAGGTGGCAAGTTCGTCGCCACCTATCGCCGGTGATGTCGATGACTGTCCACATCGAGCCACCGGTCGCCGCGATGGCCCGCGCCTGGGCCCGCGCGGTATGCGCCGAACCGGGCTCTTCCACGGCGCCGCACCAGTTGGAGCCGGTGCTCGTCGACATCGTCGAGCGGCTGCTGCACCTGGCTCGGACCGAACCGTTCCCGGTTCCCCAGGCGCGCAAGCTCGGCGCGCGATTGGCCGAGGCTCCGTTCGAACGCACCAGGATGCTGGCCCATGCCAGTCGCTGGCTGCTCGGCTTCCCCTCGGGGGTTCCGGGTTCGCTGGTGGCGACCCGCTGGCCGCTGGTGGCCAGCCAGGCCATCGACAGCTACGCACAGGCTCTGCAGGAACGCGCTCTGGCGCAACAGGAACAGAACATCTCGGCGAAAGTGTCACTGCGCGTACAGGAGATCGCCGCGCTGCAGCACCGCTTGCGCCACGAGGCGACTCACGACGCCCTCACCGACCTCGCGAACCGCACGCTGCTGCAAGAACGGGTACGCGCGTTCGCCGCCGACCCGAGCCGCGGTGTCGGTGTGCTGGTGGTGGACCTGGACCGCTTCAAACAGATCAACGACGGCTACGGACACGCGATCGGCGACGAGGTACTGGTCGAACTGGCCAACCGCTTGCGTGAGGTGTGCCCGCCCGACACGGTGATCTGCCGATACGGCGGCGACGAGTTCGTGGTGGCGGCCAACCCGCGCCGCGACACCCTCGGCGAGTTGGCACACCGCGTGGTCGCCGCACTGCGCGACCCGGTGTGGTCGAGCGCGGGCCCCGTGCCGGTGTCGGCCAGCGTGGGCACCGCGTTCTGCCCACCGGGAAAGACGTGCGATTTCACCGACCTGTTGCGTCGCGCCGACCGCGCGATGTACTCGGCGAAATCGGCGGGCGGGCGGCGTTTCGCGCTCGCTGAATCGGGCGACCCCGAACTGGGAACGGCGGTCGCCGGCTGAGTCGGATCGCGAAGCCTGCACTTCGCGCTCCGGCTCAGCCGATTTCTACTCGGGCTGGCAGGCGGGGCACCAGAAGAGGTTTCGGCCTTCCATGACCTTGTGCGCGATGGGAGTTGCGCAGACTCGGCAGGGTTCGCCTTGGCGGCGGTAGACGTAGGTGCGGGGGCGGTCTTTGGCGTAGGACGGTGCGCCGGTGTCGTGTTCGGGACGGACCACGTGCATGCGACCGGTGGTGACGCCGATCGGCATGAGGTCGACCAGATCGGCCCAGAGCGCGTCCCATTCGGTGGGGGTGATCGAGGTGCCGGGGCGGAAGGGCGAGATGCCGTGGCGGAACAGGACTTCCGCGCGGTAGACGTTGCCCACACCGGCGATCAGCGCCTGGTCCATCAGCAACGCGCCGATCGCCCTGCGGGAGCGGCGGATTCGCGCGCCCGCTCGTTCGTGGTCGGCGTCGGCGCGTAACGGGTCGGCGCCGAGGCGTGCGGTGAGCGCGTCCACGTCGGGTGGCATCAGCACTTCACACGCCGTGGGCCCGCGCAGGTCGGTACCGAAATCCGTTGCGGCACCGAGCATTCGCATGCGCACCTGCCCGACCGGCGCCGCCATCGGCAACTCGGCCTCGCTGAAGGTGCCGTACAGCCCGAGATGCACGTGCACCGTCAGCCCGGACGCGTAGTGATGCAGCAGATGCTTCCCGTAGGCCTCGGCCCGCTCCAGCACCTGCCCGTCGATGAGCGCGGCCCCTTCGACGAACCGCCCCTGCGGACTCGAAACCCGCACCACCCCGCCGGAAAACCGCCGGTGATGGAGCTGCGCTATCCGATGAAGGGTGTGCCCCTCAGGCAAAGAAACACACCCTCCTCGAGCCACCTCTGCGGGTGTTTCGGCCAGACCTTGCCAGTGCTGAGCTCAGTATGCGGGGACCTCGGGCGCGATGCCGGTCTTCTCGTAATCGGCCAGGATGTCGATGCGGCGCTGGTGGCGCGCCTCGTCCGACCAGGCGGCCGCGAGGAACGCGTCGACGATGGCGAGCGCCTCGGCGGTGGAGTGCATGCGGCCGCCGACGCCGATCAGGTTGGCGTTGTTGTGTTCGCGGGCCAGCACGGCGGTTTCGACGCTCCAGGCCAGGGCACAACGGGCGCCCGCCACCTTGTTGGCGGCGATCTGCTCGCCGTTGCCGCTGCCACCGAAGACCAGACCGAGCGAGCCCGGATCGGCGACGGTGCGCCGGGCCGCCTCGATGCAGAAGGCGGGGTAGTCGTCGAGAGCGTCGTACTCGAGGGCGCCGCAGTCGACGACCTCCACTCCGGCCTCCTGCAGATGAGCTTTGACGTGATTCTTCAGTTCGAAACCGGCATGGTCGGCACCCAGGTAAACGCGCATGGCTGCGATTGTCGCAGGCCCGCTTAGAGTCGTTTCATGCACCCGCACGAACCGCATTCCCCGCATTCGGCAGGTTCCCCGCCGGAGCACACCGGGCAGCAGCCCGACCGAACACCGTCACTGGACAAGGACACAGCGCCACCCTCACCATGGGCCCAGCCCGATCCACGGACGGGCGGTTTCCCCGCGCAGGCCGGCCCACCGCAGCCGCACACAGGCCCGTATCCGCCGGTCGCCCCTGGCGGGTACGCCCCCGGCTACTATCCGCCGAGCGGTCCGCCCGCACCGCCGCAGCACCGACCGCGCGGACTGATGCCGTGGGATCGTCCCGCCCGGCATCCGTGGGAGATCCCGCTGCTGATCGTCGTCATCATGTTCACCACGGTCGCGTACCTGCTCGCGCTCCTGCTCATGACGTTCGAACTGTTCGCCGATCCCCTCGTCGACGAGAACGGTGTGGAACAAACCGGTTCGATCGTCACCAGTCCGTATGTGCTGCTGCTGTTGTTCGCGCCGGTGCTGCTGTGGGCCGGTCGTGGCCTGAATCTCGCGACCCAGCGCGTGAACGGGGTGAAGATGTCGCCCACCCAGTTCCCCGAGGGCTACCGGATGGTGCAGGAGGCGGCGGCGCGATTCGGGATGTACAAGGCGCCGGACGCCTACGTCATCCTGGGCAACGGCAAGATCAACGCGTTCGCCGCCGGGCACGGGTTCCGCCGGTTCGTCGTGGTGTACAGCGACCTGTTCGAAATCGGTGGCGCCGCACGCGAACCCGACGGACTCGCGTTCATCATCGGGCACGAAGTCGGGCATATCGCCGCTGGTCACGTCTCCTATTGGCGACAGCTGGGCATGTTCGTCGCGCCGTGGCTGCCGCTGCTCGGGTCGTCGCTGATCCGCGCCCAGGAGTACACCGCCGACAATCACGGCTTCTGCTTCCGGCCGCACGGCGCGTCCACCGCGATGGCGACGCTCGCCGCGGGCAAGTACCTCAATACCGACGTCGGCGTCGACGAGATGGCCGACCGCGCCGCGCTCGATCGGGGTGGTTTCATCTGGCTGGTCAACGCGATGGCCAGCCACCCGGTGCTCACCTGGCGGATGTGGGCGCTGCGCGATCGCAGCAAGCCGGGCCCGATGTTCTGGCGTCCGAGCGCACCGCAGCCCGGCATGATCCCGCCGCACGGCGGATATCCGCTGAATTCGACGCCGCCCGCGTTGCCGCCGAAGCCGGTCTGATCGGACGGGGGTGCCGAGGCAGGCACCCCCGTGCGCAGGCTCAGTCGAAGACCGGATCCTCGGTGCGGGTGCGCTTGAGCTCGAAGAAGTGCGGATACGAGGCCAGCGCGACCACGCCGTCCCACACCTTGCCCGCGTCCTCGCCACGCGGGATGCGCGAGAGCACCGGCCCGAAGAAGGCGGTCCCGTTGATGTGAATGGTGGGCGTGCCGACATCGGGGCCGACCTTGTCCATGCCCGCGTGGTGGCTGGCTCGCAACGCCTCGTCGTAGTCGGTGCTGTTCGCGGCCTCGGCGAGTTCGGCGGGCAGCTTCAGCTCGGCGAGCGCGTCGGCGACGACCGCGTCGAAGGTCTCCTGCAGCGTCTCGCGCTCGTAGTCGGCTCTGCGGTCGTGGATCCGGGTGCCCAGCGCGGTGTAGAGCGGCGACAGGATCTCGTCGCCGTACTTCTGACCGGCGGCGGTGACGACCCGAACCGGGCCCCACGCGGCGGCCATCATGTCGGCGTAGCGCTCCGGCAGGCCCTCTTTGCCCTCGTTGAGCACCGCCAGGCTCATCACGTGGAAGCGCGCTTCGATATCGCGCACCTTCTCGACTTCCAGGATCCACCGCGAGGTGATCCAGCACCACGGGCACAGCGGGTCGAACCAGAAATCGGCGACATCCTTGGTGGCCTGCTCGCTCACGATGGGTTCCTCTCGGGTCAGCGGTGGCGGGTCGGGTCGCCCCACCGACTGGTGCAACCGCATCGCCGCCGGAATCGTTCCCGTGGGTGAAAACGCGCACTAAGCTCGGGTGCGAGGAGTCCGGGTCGTCCGCGAGAAGGGGTCCGTTCATGAGCTCGAATCAGCATTTCGTCGTCATCGGTGGAGGTCTGGGCGGAGCGAAAATCGCCGAAGCCCTGCGCGCCAACGATTTCGACGGCCGCGTCACTCTGCTGGCCGCCGAAGAGGAGCTGCCGTACGAGCGTCCGCCACTGTCGAAACAGCATCTGGCGGGCACCCAGCAGCTGCCCGATTTCACCGTCGATCCGGCCGCTTGGTACCGCGATCACCACGTCGACCTGCGGCTGGGTACCACCGCCACCGCGTTCGACCCGATCGCCAAGACCGTGACACTGCCCGACGGTTCCACGCTGGACTACGACAAACTGGCCCTCGCCACCGGTTCGCGAGCCCGCACGCTCGACATTCCCGGCGCCGATGCCCCGAACGTCTACACCCTGCGCACCATCGGCGATTCGAACGCGCTGCTCGAGATACTGCGCACGGATCGGCGCCTGGTGATCATCGGGGCAGGCTGGATCGGTCTCGAGGTCGCCGCACAAGCCCGCGCCAAGGGCGTCGAGGTGACGGTGATCGAGACGGCCGACCTGCCGCTGGTCACCGTGCTCGGCCCGGAGATGGGCGCGTTCTACGCCGATCTGCATCGCGCGCACGGCGTCGACCTGCGCACGAACACCTCCGTCGACGCGATCCTCACCGACGAGGGTGAGGCGAGCGGCGTGCGGCTCGGCGACGGCACCGTGGTGCCCGCGCAGGCGGTGCTGGTCGCGGTGGGCGCCCAGCCCAATATCGAGGCGGCGACAGCGGCGGGGCTGGCGGTCGACGGCGGCGTGCTGGTGGACGCCGCCCTGCGCACCAGCAACCCCGATGTGGTCGCGGTGGGCGATATCGCCGAGCAGGACCATCCGCTGCTGCACCGGCCGATCCGCATCGAGCACTGGGCGACCGCGCTGAATCAGCCCGCGGTCGCCGCGAAGACGATGCTGGGCAAGACGGCGGTCTACGACCGGCTTCCGTATTTCTTCAGCGATCAGTACGACGTCGGGATGGAGTACTCCGGCTACGTCGGACGCGGCGACGACGTGCGGGTGGTGGTGCGCGGCGATCTCGGCGAGCGCGAGTTCGTGACGTTCTGGCTGGACCCGCAGAACAGGGTGCGCGCGGGGATGAACGTCAACGTGTGGGACGTGACCGACCGGATCAAGCAGCTGATCGGGTCGGCGGAACCCGTCGATCCCGCACGGTTGGCGGACACGAGCACCCCCTTGTGATCCACTTCACAGCGATTGGTGTGTCGAAGACTGCCCGTCGGCTCCGACCTACCGTCGAACGCGCCACCGGGGCGCAGCGAGCAGGAGCCGAACCATGAAATTCATGCTGGTCAAGACCTATTCCGAGGCCGCCTACTGCGACATCCCGCTGCCGGAGTGGGCACCCGAGGACATCGCCGCCCACATCGACTTCCAGCGGGCACTGGGCGAACAGCTCGCCGCCGCGGGCGAACTCGTCGACGCGCAGGGCCTGGCCGCACCCGATCAGGCGATGATCGTGTGTTCCGACGGCCGCTCGGCGCCGGTGGTGACGGACGGGCCTTTCCCGGAGACCAAGGAGTTCCTGGCCGGTTTCTGGGTGGTCGATGTCGATTCCGCCGAGCGCGCGGTCGAGATCGCCGCGCAGGCCTCCGCGGCGCCGGGCCCCGGCGGCACACCGATCGGTGAGTACATCGAGGTGCGCCAGATCATGAGCGCGCCCGACGTAGCCTGAGGCGAGACGCTGACTCCGCGCATCGAGGACCTGCTGCGTGAACTTTCGCCGCAGGTCCTCGGCGTATTGGTTCGCCGCTTCGGCGATTTCGACCTCGCCGAGGATTCGGTGCAGGACGCGCTGCTCGCGGCGGCGACCCAGTGGGATCGCGACGGACTTCCGGACAATCCGCGCGGCTGGCTGATCCAGGTCGCGCAGCGGCGGATGGCCGACGCGGTGCGTGCCGAGGTGGCGCGGCGACGCAGGGAGACCACGGTTTTCGTACGGGATGTGCCCGTCGAGGCGGTCGGCAGCGATGACACCCTCGACATGTACTTCCTGTGCTGCCATCCCGACTTGCCGCCCGCCGGGGCGGTGGCCCTGACGCTGCGAGCGGTCGGCGGCCTGAGTACCGCCGAGATCGCGGCGGCCTTCCTCGTCCCGGAATCGACTATGGGCCAACGCATCTCGCGGGCGAAGAAGCGTCTGGCCGAATCGGATCGGCCCTTCGCCGACGGCGGGCACGACAGCACACGGGTCAGTGCCGTGCTGCAGGTGCTGTATGTGATCTTCACGGAGGGGCACACCAGCACCGCCGGAACGGGGTTGCGGCGCGGGGACCTGTCGGCGGAGGCGATCCGGCTCACGCGTGCTCTGCGCACGCTGCTCCCGGAAAACACCGAGGTCACCGGCCTTCTCGCGCTGATGCTGCTCACCGACGCCCGCCGCGCCGCCCGCTGCGGACCACACGGCGAACTGATCCCGCTCACCGAGCAGGACCGCTCCCGCTGGGACCGCACCCAGATCACCGAGGGCCTTCGCCTGCTCACCGCGACCATGCCTGCCGGGCTCACGGGTCTCTACCAGATGCAGGCCGCCATCGCGGCGCTGCATGCGCAGGCCCGACGCCCCGAGGACACCGAGTGGACCCGAATCCTGCAGCTCTACACCATGATCGAACGCCTGACCCCCAACCCGATGATCACCCTCAACCGGGCGGTCGCCACCGCGATGGTGCACGGTCCGGCGGCGGGGCTGGCGGTAGCCGACAGCGTCGCCGAACCGCTGTCGCGCTCGCACCGCCTCGCCGCCGTGCGCGGGCATCTTCACGAGATGGCAGGCGAGCAGGCCGCGGCCGTGCGCGAATACCAGCGGGCGGCCAGACAGACCGCCAGCGTGCCGGAACGCGACTACCTGCTGTTGCGCGCCGCACGTCTGCGCGCGGGCGAGGCGTGAGGGCAGGTCCTGCCGGTCACGCCGAAAACGCCGTTGCGCGGCGCGCTTTCGCCGACAGCCAGGCTGCCGGGCACCACGCGAGCCGGTGCCTGGCAGACTCGCTGCGATGACGGACGTTTTCAGTGCGGGCGTGCTGGTGTTTCGCCGCGTCGAGGCCGGGATCGAGGTCCTGCTCGGGCACATGGGTGGGCCGCTGTGGGCGAAGAAGGACGCCTCGGCGTGGTCGATTCCCAAGGGCGAGTATCGGTCCGAGGAAGAGTCCGCGCGCGACGCGGCCGGGCGCGAGTTCACCGAGGAGCTCGGGCTGCCGGTGCCCGAGGGCGTGTGGATCGACCTCGGTGAGGTGAGTTATCGCAGCGGGTCCAAACGCAAGTACCTCACAGTGTGGGCGGTGGAGGGCGATCTCGACCCGGCCGACGTCGTGCCGGGCACATTCGAGATGGAGTGGCCGCCACGGTCGGGCAAGGTCGCGGAATTCCCCGAGATCGACCGGGCGGACTGGTTCGACACCGCCACGGCGCAGGAAAAGCTCGGCAAAGGCCAGCGCCCCTTCCTCACCCGGCTCACCGACCAGCTGCACTGAGATCGGAGTAGATTTCAGCTATGCCCAGCGACCTGCAGCTGAAGATCATGAACAGAGTCCACCGCACCCTGCTCACGGTGACCGGCGGACGCCTCGGCAACTCGTTCTTCGGGATGCCGTCCCTGCAACTCACCACGATCGGCCGCAAATCCGGCGAGCCGCGCAAGGTCATGCTGACCGCGCCGATCATCGACGGCGACACGATCGTGGTCGTCGCCTCCCGCGGCGGCGACCCCACCCATCCTTCGTGGTTCGTGAACCTGCGCGACAACCCGAACGTCGAGGTGTCACTGCGCAACGGCCCCGTGCGCCCGATGACTGCCCACGTCGCCACCTCCGACGAACGCGCGGCACTGTGGCCTCGGGTCACCGAGGCCTACAAGGGCTACGCCGACTATCAGACGAAAACGACGCGCGAGATCCCCTTGGTCCTGCTCACACCGAGGAACTGACCCACCTGCCGGCGGGTACACACGGCGGGCATCGAACACGATGCCCGCCCTACACCAGCGCGGCCCGGAACTCGGTGGGGCTCGTCCCGCGGAGTCGTTTGAAGGCCGCGCTGAAGCCGAAGGCGTCGGAATAGCCGACCGTGGTGGCCACCTGCGCGACGCTGCGCGCGGGGTCGGCGAGCAGTTCTTCGGCTTCGGCCATGCGCCATTCGGTGAGGTAGGCCAGTGGTGGTTCGCCCATCACTTCGGTGAAGCGCCGAGCGAACAGGGCGCGCGAGACCGCCGCCTCGGTGGCCAGGCTCGCCACGGTCCAGCGGTGGAACGGCCGGTCGTGGATGGCGGTGAGCGCCGGGCCGACGATCGGGTCGGCCATCCCCCGGTACCAGGCGGGCGCGCAATGCTGCTGTTCGGCGAGCCAGGAGCGCAGCGTGCAGACCAGTGCCCAGTCCAGCAGCCGGTCCATCAGCGCTTGCGAGCCCGCGCTGAACCGGACCGCGTCGGCGGCGGATTGTTCCAGCCACAAACACATTTCCGGGTCTTCGTGCACCACCATCACCTGCGGTAGCGCTCGCAAGAGCCGTTCGTGGCGTCGCCCCGATGCCCGATAGGCGCCGACGAGCAGCGAAGTCTCGCCCGGCGCACCGGTTGTGGATGGCGTGACGATCAATTCCGATGTCGCGCAACTGATGTCGGTGGGGCCGAATCCGTCCGGCACGAAACAGGACAGCTCGTAGCGCTCGTGCGGACGGTCGAGCGCGGCGGGCGTGTCTGCCAGGTGGAAGGGTTCACCCGCCTGCACGAGCGCGGTGTCACCGGCGATCAGACTCGTGCGTGATCCATCAGCGAGCACCAGTGTGCCGCCGCCACGCAACACCGTCACCATGATCAGGGGCGCACGGTCGGCGAAGCGAATCGTCCACGGCGGGCGCAGCACGGCATGGGCCACGACCGATCCTTCGGCACGAATGCCGCTCAGCAACGAACTCAACGGGTCCACCCCACCAGGGTAGACGAATTCCTATCGACTGGAGATGATCACCCATAGATCGTCCACACGATCCGCGGTTGACTGAAGCGACCGGGCCGACCAGCCCGCACCCGATCGAACAGGAGCTCACCGTGACCCAGTCCGCCGCCACCACGACTGCCACCGCCGAACCGACCACCACCGGATCGAGCACCTCCGCACCGGGCGCCACCGCGCTCGTGGTCCTCGGCCACCACCGCTCCGATTCGCTGTCGGCCCATATCGCCGGCCGCGCCGCAGGCCGCCTCACCGCCGCCGGGTACACGGTCGATTTCCTCGATCTGCAGGCCGAGAACTTCGACCCGCGGATGACCGTCGCCGACCAGCCCGAGTGGGGCAATCGCGACAAGGTCTACTCCCCCACCGCCGAGGCGCACATGCGGCGCATGCTGGCCGCCGACGTCGTGGTCGTGGTGTTCCCGGTCTACTGGCAGAGTGTGCCCGCCCTGCTCAAAGGCTGGATCGACACCGTATGGAACTACGGCTTCGCCTACGGCCGCAGCAAGCCGCGACTGGCGGGCAAGCGCGTTTTGTGGCTCGGATTGCTCGGAGCCACAGCCGATGACGCGATCGTCCCCGGCATGCAGCAGCTGCTGGAAGCCCAGCTCAACGAGGGTTTGGCCTACTACAGCGGTTTCGCGGACTCGCGGGTAGGCCTGCTGCCCGATGCCGAGGAGCAGCCCCAAAGTCTCGACGACGAAGGCAATCTCGTGATCGGCGAGGCGATCAGCGGGGACGCGCGGACCACCCACTACGCCGCCTTCGACGCGAAAGCCGAGGGTTTCGTCGACGCGTTGCTGGCCGCGAGTCGCGTCGCCGCCTGAACGATCGTTCGGCCGACCGGGCGGCACTCCGGTCGGCCGAACACGGGCCCTCACGCACCGATCCCGTCGCCCACCGCGGGCTCTCGGTAGCGGCTCAGAGTCCGGTGAGCGTGCGGCGCAGCACACCGTAGAGCTCTGTGGACGTGCCTGATTCGACCGCCGCCTTGTCGATCAGATCGATGGCGGCGGCGGTGAACTCATCGCTCTGGACCTGCACGTAGTCGGCAGGGGTGTCGATGCCGACGGCCTGCTCGGCCAGCGATGTCGATATCGCCTGCAAGAACGGGATCATCAGCGCGGCCAGGTGCGCCGCGGTACCGCCGGTGGTGCGGACCATCGCGGCGCCCTGGCGGAACGCGGTGAACATGGCATACATGCCGCCCAGGATCGACAGGTCGTACATGGCAGCGGCACCGAGATCCTCGCCGACGTATTCGGCCCTGCCGAACAGTTCCAGCACCGACCGGTGACGATCGAACGCCGCGCTCGCCCCGCTGTAGATCACGAGCGAAGCGGGGCCGCCGATCATCTCGGGCGATGCCATGATGCCGCCGTCGATCAACTCCACCTCGTTGGCCACGGCCCACCTGCCCAGTGCGCGCGCCTGCTCGGGAGTCGTGGTGGTCAGGTTGACTACCGTTCGACCCCGCACCAGCGCGGCGGCGGGCTCGATGTGCTCGCGCACAGCAGCGTCGTCGAGGACACACAGGATGACCAGATCGGCCGCCGCCATCGCCTCGGCGGCGGTCGCGGCCACCCGCGCACCCTGCGCCACCAGCGCTTCGGCTCGCGACGCGGTGCGGTTCCACACCACCACCCGGTGACCGCCTGCCAGCAGCGCCTGTGCCAGCGCGGTGCCCATCGCCCCGAGACCGATCACCGAAACTTGCTGTGCTGCCGTTGAATTCGTCATAGCTGCCTTAGCGTCGAAGTTCTCGCTGCCTGTTCGGCAACGCACTTCTAGATTTGCCCGTTGCGCTACAATCGACAAGTACCGACTATGAAGTGCAATACCCACTAAATGGTAAGTAAGGACATCATGCCGCAGCGAGTGCGACCGTATTCCTGCGAACTCGACGCCGCGCTCGACGTCGTCGGCGGTAAATGGAAAGCGCTGATCCTGTGGGCCCTGTCCACCGGGACTCAGCGCTTCGGTGACCTGAAACGCCTGATTCCCGGCGTGACCGAGAAAATGCTGATCCAGCAACTGCGCGAGCTCGAACACGACGGGATCATCCACCGCGAGGTCTACGCGCAGGTCCCCCCGAAGGTCGAGTACTCGCTCACCGACCGCGGGGTGTCACTCAACGCGGCCCTCGCCGCACTCGGCGCCTGGGGCAGGGAGAACATGAGCCACATCTGCGCGGTCAAAGGCGTCGACGCACCCGTGCACTGACCGAGCCGTCCGCCACCGGCGCCGTCTCAGGTCAAGCCTGGATTCCTGCCCACTTCCTGCCGGTGATGCGCTCGTAGGCCTCTTCGTACTTGCGGCGAGTGCCTTCGACGACGTCGGCGGGGATCTCGGGGCCCGGGTATTCCTTGTTCCAGCCGGTGGAGGTCGACCAGTCGCGCACGAACTGCTTGTCGAAGGAACGCTGGGCGCGGCCCGGCTCCCACTCGTCGGCGGGCCAGAAGCGCGAGGAGTCCGACGTCAGCACCTCGTCACCGAGGGTGAGAACGTCACCGTCCCACCC
This sequence comes from Nocardia sp. NPDC060249, assembly GCF_042728755.1. NCBI lineage: Bacteria > Bacillati > Actinomycetota > Actinomycetes > Mycobacteriales > Nocardiaceae > Nocardia > Nocardia sp. NPDC060249. The sequence goes on along the minus strand of NZ_JBHXAQ010000008.1, from coordinate 160,134 downwards.
GAATTCGACCTTCGTATCGGCTACGATCACACCGGCCTTCGCCGCGTGTTCGGCCCCGCGCGAGTAGATCTCGAGGGTCAGATCGCGCAGCTTCTCGGCGACCTCACGGCCCTCCTGGTTCACCACATCGGCGAAACTGATCGCCTCGTCGTGCCCCTCGGACGCCTTCGTCGACGGCGTGAAGATCGGCTCGGGCAGCTTGTCGCCGTCACGCAACCCCGCGGGCAGCGCGATCCCCGACACAGTCCCCGACCGCTCGTACTCCTTGAGCCCCGATCCGGTCAGATACCCCCGCGCGATGCACTCGACAGCCAGCATCTTCAACGGCTTCACCCGGATCCCGCGTCCGGCGAACTCCGCGGGCACGTCGGTCGCCGAGACCACGTGATTCGGGATGCCGGTGAAGTACTCGAACCACCAGTTCGACAGCTGCGTCAGCAGCGCGCCCTTGTCCGGAATCGGCGTCGGCAGCACCACGTCGTAGACCGAAACCCGGTCCGACGCGACGAGCAGCAGGGTGTCGCCGTCCTCGTAGAGGTCGCGAACTTTCCCGGCGTGCACATGCTTCAACGTCGAGCCTCCGAATCTCCGGTGCGGTACCTGCGGGTTTCCCCGAACTCTACCGGCCCGCCCGAAGCCGGTAACACGCCTACCCGGCCCGCCCGTCGCCGGAAACTCGTGAGCGGGCGCGCACGGCAAGTGGCATTGTGGACGCCGAACTACCGTGCCGTGTTCGTCGAGGAACGAAGGAGATCAATGTCCGCCCCGAATCTCACCCGCGACCAGGCGGTCGAACGCGCGGCCGTGGTGGCCGTGCAGAACTACCGGATCGAACTCGACCTCACCGATCAGCCGCGCGGTGCGGGGTCCGAGGTGTCGGACACGTTCGGGTCCAAGACCACTGTCAGCTTCACCGCCACTCCCGGTGCGAGCACCTACATCGATCTGGTCGCGGCGCGCGTGCGGTCGGCGGTGCTCAACGGCGTCGCGCTCGATGTGAGCTCCTATGACGAGTCGACCGGGATCGCGCTGCCGGGGCTGGCCGAGAACAACGAGCTGGTGGTCGAGGCCGAGTGCGAGTACTCACACACCGGTGAGGGTCTGCACCGGTTCGTCGATCCGACCGACGACAAGGTGTACCTGTACTCGCAGTTCGAGACCGCCGATGCCAAACGGATGTTCGCCTGCTTCGATCAGCCCGATCTCAAGGCCACCTTCGACATCGTCGCCACCGCGCCCGAGGACTGGGCGGTCATCTCCAACGGCGCCGGTATCGAGCAGCTCGAGGTCGGCGCGGTCGTGCGTCACACGTTCGCCACCACCCCGCGGATGAGCACCTACCTGGTCGCCATGATCGCGGGTCCGTACGCGAAGTGGTCCGACACCTTCACCGACGCGAGCGGCGAGATCCCGCTGGGGCTGTACTGCCGTGCGTCGCTGGCCGACCATATGGACGCCGAGCGGCTGTTCACCGAGACCAAGCAGGGTTTCGAGTTCTACCACAACAACTTCGGCGTGCCGTACGCGTTCGGCAAGTACGACCAGCTGTTCGTGCCGGAGTTCAACGCGGGCGCGATGGAGAACGCCGGCGCTGTCACCTTCCTCGAGGACTACGTGTTCCGGTCCAAGGTGACCCGCGCGTCCTACGAGCGTCGCGCCGAGACCGTGCTGCACGAGATGGCGCACATGTGGTTCGGCGACCTGGTCACCATGAAGTGGTGGGACGATCTGTGGCTGAACGAGTCGTTCGCGACCTTCGCCTCGGTGCTGTGCCAGGCCGAGGCCACCGAATATACCAGCGCCTGGACCACTTTCGCGAATGTGGAGAAGTCCTGGGCCTACCGTCAGGACCAGCTGCCCTCGACCCACCCGATCGCCGCCGACATCTCCGATCTGCACGCGGTGGAGGTCAACTTCGACGGAATCACCTATGCCAAGGGCGCTTCGGTGCTCAAGCAGCTCGTCGCCTATGTGGGGCTGCAGCCGTTCCTGGCGGGCCTGCGCGACTACTTCGCCGAACATGCCTACGGCAACGCCACTTTCGACGATCTGCTCGCGGCGCTGGAGAAGGCGTCGGGGCGTGACCTGTCGGACTGGGGCGCGCAGTGGCTCAAGACCACCGGCCTCAACATCCTTCGCCCCGATTTCGCCGTCGCGGCGGACGGCACGTTCTCCAGTTTCGCGGTCGTACAGGAAGGTGCGGCGCCCGGCGCGGGCGAGTACCGCGTGCACCGGATCGCGATCGGCGTCTACGACGATGTCGACGGCAAGCTGGTGCGCACCGACCGGGTCGAACTCGACCTCGACGCCGCCGGGCGCACCGAGGTGCCCGAGCTGGTCGGCGTGGCGCGCGGTGCGCTGGTGCTGGTCAACGACGACGACCTCACCTACTGCTCGCTGCGCCTCGACCCCGATTCGCTCGACGTGGTCGTGCAGCGCGTCGGTGACATCGCCGACTCGCTGCCGCGCACGCTGGCCTGGTCAGCGGCCTGGGAGATGACCCGTCAGGCCGAGATGAAGGCCCGCGATTTCGTGGCCCTCGTGCAGCGCGGGATCGGCTCCGAATCCGAGATCGGGGTGGTGCAGCGGCTGCTCATGCAGGCCAACACCGCCATCTCGAGCTACGCCGATCCGGCGTGGGCCGAGCAGGAAGGCTGGGCCGCGTACGCCGACCGGCTGCTCGAGCTGGCCCGCGCCGCCGAGGCGGGTTCGGACCATCAGCTCGCCTTCGTCAACGCGCTGACCGGAGCGAAGCTGGAATCGCGCCACCTCGACGTGCTGGCGCAGCTCCTCGACGCCGACCCGGCCGCGGCCGGGCTGCCCGGCCTCACCGTCGACACCGACCTGCGCTGGCGCGTCATCACCGCGCTGGCCGCGGCAGGCCGGATCGACGCCGACGGCCTGGACTCCCCGACCATCGACGCCGAACTGCAAGGCGACCCGACCGCGGCAGGCAAACGCCAGGCGGCCACCGCGGCCACCGCACGCCCGATCCCCGAGGTCAAGGCACACGCCTGGGCCACCGTGATGGGCGACGACTCGGTGCCCAACATCACCGCCCGCGCCATCGTCGGCGGCTTCGCCCCCGCAGGTCAGGGCGCCGTACTGGCGCCGTACGTGGACAAGTACTTCGCCGAGATCCCCGCGGTATGGGATCGCCGTTCCAGCGAAGTCGCGCAGACCGTCGTGATCGGCCTGTACCCGCACTGGGCGATCAGCGAGGAAGCAGTCGCCAAGGCTGACCAGTTCCTGGCCGGCGACCACCCGCCCGCCCTGTACCGCCTGGTCTCCGAGGGCCGTGCGGGCATCGAACGTTCCCTGCGCGCAAGGGAATTCGACGCGAAGTAAGACCACACACGGGGAGGGCGGCCGGACAACCCCGCCGCCCTCCCCGCCGGCCCCACCCAAAACCACGCTGCTGAGAGCAGATCCGCCCACAGCAGCATCACCACCGAACCACGCTGTCCGCGAGGCACCGTGGACTCATGACACACGACGACAAAGCCCCGATGTTCAGCTGGCGAGCCCGCGAGCAACTGTTCGGCCGCCGCATCCTCGTCCTCGACGGCCCCCTCGACGACGACAACGGCACCCTCCTCATCACCCAGCTACTCACCCTCGGCGCCCAGAGCCCCGAGGCCGGGATCTCGCTGTGGATCCACTCCCCCGGCGGCTCGGTACCGTCGATGCTGGCGATCCGCGACGTGATGCGGCTCGTGCCGTGCGAGGTGTCCACCCTGGCCCTCGGATTAGCCTGCAGTGCAGGGCAATTCCTGCTCTCCTCCGGTGCACCGGGTAAGCGGTATGCCCTGCCGCACGCCCGCGTCCTCATGCACCAGGGATCGGCGGGCATCGGCGGCAGCGCGGTGGAGGTGGAGGTGCAGGCCGATGACCTGCGCTACACCGTCGACACGGTGCTCAACCTCATCGCCGACGACACCGGCCAGCCTTTCGACCGCGTCTACGAGGACTCGCTGCACGACCGCTGGTTCACCGCGCCCCAAGCCCTCGAGTACGGGTTCATCGACCACATCGTCGAATCCTTCGATCAGGTCGTTCCGAACCGCCACCGCATCGGGATCACCGCATGAGAGCCGTTGCCGCACCGGCATTACCGAAGACGCTCCTCGAATTCCTGGTCGGCGCGCTACGCGGATCGGCTCCCGAGATCGCGCGGCCCTACTCCACGTCGTTCCTCACCGTCCGGAAGGCAATCTCATGACCTACACGATTCCCAATGTCGTGTCGCAGCATCGCGGCGGCGGTGAGCGGATCACCGATATCTACTCGCACCTGCTCAGCGAACGCATCGTCTATCTGGGTACGCCGATCGACTCCGGCGTCGCCAACGCGCTCATCGCCCAGCTGCTGCACCTGGAATCCGACAGCCCGGGTCAGGCGATCAGTCTTTACATCAACTGCGAAGGCGGCGACCTGTCCGCCATGCTCGCCGTCTACGACACCATGCGATTCATCAAGGCGCCGGTGCACACCACCTGTGTCGGCCAGGCGATCGCGGTGGGCGCTGTTCTGCTCGCGGGTGGCGCGGCCGGTCATCGGGCGATGCTCCCGCACACCCGCATCGTGTTGCACCAGCCCGCGACTCGCGGCCAGGGCACCATTCCCGACCTGATCTTGCAGGCCGACGAGATCGTCCGGATGCGTGCGGCGATCGAGGCGATCCTGTCCAAGCACACGGGCCAGACTCCGGAAACCCTGCGCCGAGACACTGACCGCGACCGAGTGTTCACGGCCGAGACCGCGCTCGAGTACGGACTGGTCGATCAGGTGCTGCACGAACGGGAGTGATCGGGAGCAGCCCCCGATTCCTACTGCTTTTCGATGCGGTCGAGGTAGACCCGGCGGACACTGTCGTCGACGCCGTTGATCGCGGCGTCGTCGTGGGCCATCTTGCGGAAGGCCCGCAGGACCGGTTCCGGCACCAACCCCGACGCGTTCGCCATCAGTCCGACGTAGCCGGGCACCGCGGTCTCGGCTGCCCGGGTCTTGACGCTGCGGACGACCGCGGCGGCGATGTCCTCGGGATCGACGGCGGGCAGGATGCCGTAGTCGATGCCGGAGCTGAGTTCGGTGCGCACCGCCGACGGCAGGACCGCGCTCACACTGACCCCGGTGGCATCCATTTCCAGCCGGGTGGCGGCGGTCAGGCCGACCACCGCGTACTTGCTGGCGTTGTAGACGGCGAGGCCCTTGAGCGGGAACTTGCCCGCCAGCGAGGCGACATTCACGACGTGGCCGTAGCCACGCTCGACCATGGCGGGCAGCGCCAGCCGCATACCGTGGATGACGCCGAAGACGTTGACGTCCATCGTGAGCTGATCGATCCGGTCGGACTGCTCGAGGAACGGACCGTTCGGCATCACGCCGGCATTGTTCACCAGCACGTCGAGCGGGCCGTGCCATCGGCTGGTCGCGTCGAGAAACGCCGCGAAGGACGCCTTGTCGGTGACGTCGAGCACGTGGCCCATCGCGTGGTCGCCGAGTTCGGCGGCGGCCTGCACGGCCATCGCTTCGTCGAGGTCACCGAGCGCGACATAGGCTCCCGCCTCGACGAACGCCTCGGCGGTGGCCAGCCCGATGCCGCGGGCGGCGCCGGTGATCGCGATCGTCGCGCCCGCGAGATCGATCCGTGGGTAGCTCATTGTGTGGCCTCTCGTCTGGTGCTCGATGGGTGGGTCGCGCGGCCGGTAGCGCTCACGCGGGCACCGTCACGTCGGTGATGGTGAAGTCGGCGGGGTCGAACGCACTGACCCGGGTGGTGAGTTCGCCGGTGGACCAGGGCCAGCTGAAACTGTTGCGGCCGTTGGCATCCATGTAGTAGCTGTGGCAACCGCCGGCGTTGTAGACGGTGCTCGCCAGCGCGGTTTGCACCTGGTCGACGTAGCGCGCCTGCACCTCGGGACGCACGTCCAGCGCCGCCCAGCCTTCGCGCCGCGCCCGCTCGATCGCCGAGACGAGGAAGGCGACCTGGGCTTCGAGGATGGCGAACGCCGACGAGTGGCCGGTGCCGAGGCTGGGACCGAGGACGGTGAACGCGTTGGGGAAACCGGTGGTGACGGTGCCGAGGTAGGCCTCGGGCGAGCCCTGCCAGTGTTCGGCCAGGGTGCGGCCGTCGGCGCCGCGCACGATGTCGGCGAGCGGGGTGTCGAGGATGTGGAAGCCGGTGCCGAGGATCACGGCGTCGACCTCGGCGGTGGTGCCGTCGGCGCCGACCACGGTGTTGCCCCGGAATTCGGCGACCCCGGTGGCGTGCACGTCGACGTTGCTCTTCGTCAGCGACTGGAGATAGCTGTTGGAGAACAGGATTCGCTTGCAGCCGAGCAGATAGTCCGGCCGCAGCTTCGCCCGCAACGCGGGATCACGCACCACGGCACGCAGATACGCCGACCCCACGGCCTGCACGGTCTGCATCAGCGGCCGCGGATGCCGGAACGCCACCCCGAGACCTTCCATCAACGCGTACTCGGTCGAGCGCAAGGCCTTGTGCGCGAACGGGAATCGGCGCATCACCTTCTTCTCGAAGCCGGGCACGCGGTGATCGAGTTTCGGCAGCACCCACTGCGCGGTGCGCTGGAACAGGTGCAATTCGGCGACCTCGGGCTGGATCGCGGGCACGAACTGCACCGCGGACGCACCGGACCCGACCACCGCGACCCGCTTGCCACGCAGGTCGTACCCGTGGTTCCAGCGCGCGGAGTGGAACACCTCGCCGGGGAATTCGGCCAGACCCGGAATCTCGGGCAGGCGTGGTTCGTTCCACGGACCGGCGGCCGAGACGACGAAACGCGCGCTCAGCGGGCCGTCGCTGGTTTCCAGCCGCCACAGCTGCGCCGTCTCGTCGAACCGCGAACCGACCACTTCCACCCCGAAGCGGGTGTGTTGCGCCAGCCCGTGCTCGCGCGCCACCCGGTCGACGTAGTCGAGGATCTCGGGCTGGGGCGCGAACAACCGCGACCACTCGCTGTTCGGCGCGAAGGAGAACGAGTACAGGCCGGACGGGACATCGCAGGCACAGCCGGGATAGGTGTTGGCCCGCCACGTCCCGCCGAAGGTTTCGGCCTTCTCGATGATCACCACGTCCTCGATCCCGGCCTCGATCAGCTTGATCGCCGCACAGATCCCGGAAACCCCCGCTCCGATCACAACGACCTCGTGCTGGCGGCTCATACGACTTCTCCTTCGAACGAAACGAGTGGTGCGCCGACCTCGACGCGGGAAGTGATGCGATCCGGGGCGCCGCCGCGCGGGGACCCGACGGCGGACAAGCGAGCATCCGCTGATGACCGCGCTGATCCGGGAGATCGGGTTCGACGGGTCGGGCGGATCATGTGGGTCGGTTCGCGAGAGTGGAAGCGCGCACCGCCTCGGCGACTCGGTCCGGAACGCTGCGACGGGCTGCGGCGATGGTGGCCGGTCGGCGGGCCGAATCCATGAAGTTCGCGCCCATGGCGGCGAGTTCCCCGGGACCCGGTTCGACGCGGACCACCCGGGTGCCCGCGGCGCGCAGCAGCGCGACTTCGCGATCCAGGCCGCGGGTCATCTGGGTGCGGAGCAGGCGTTCGACCCGGTTCAGGCCGGTGGCCGGTGCGCCGCCCTCAGAGGTCATCGGGGCGATGACCACCACCTCGTCGAGTTCGCACGGCACCAGCAGATCGGCCGACACCGACGACACCGAACCACCGTCGACGTAGTCCTGCCCGCCGATCCGCACGGGTGGGAACCACCCGGGGATGGCCCAGGACGCGGCGATCGCATCACCCAGATCGACCGCCCGCGCACCTGCGGCGACCGGGTTTCCGGCCGTCGCGATGCGAGTGTCACTCGCTCCGAAGGCAACTCGCGCACCCGTTGCCGCGTCGGCGCCGACCACCCAGGTCGCGGGGTGGCTCACCCAGCCGCTCCGGCCGGCCAGCGCACGTCCGAAGGAACGCAGCCAGTCGGCGTCGCCGCCGCCGCGCGGCAGGAGTCCGGCCAGCGCGGTGTACGGCGAGCGAGCGCGCAGACCGGCGCCGACCAGGCCGAGCCCGGGGAATCCGAGCCTCGGCAGCGGGGGGAATCTGCCGGGGTCGACGGCGATGTGCGCGGCCAGGACCGGGTCGGCGTGCGGGGACGAGTCGAGTGCGGCGAGCAGGTCGGCGGGGGTTCGCCCGGACCCGAGGGTCGCTACCAGTTCCGCGCCCGCGGAGGTGCCGACCAGGACATCGGCGGTGCGAATGTCCCAGTTCAGCGCGCGTTCGACGGCGTCGAGGGCTACGGCGGTCCAGGCGAAGCCGAGCAGGCCACCACAGCCGATCGCTACGCCACGTCGTGTAGTCATATTTCGAATACTAACGGTATTTGAATTCCAGCGGTAGCCCATCTTGCTAAACTCCTGCACATGGCCAGAATGACGCGCAAGGAGTCGCACGCTCTCACGCGTGAACGACTGGTCGAGACAGCCAAACGGCTGTTCATGGCCGACGGCTACAACGTGACCCCACTGGAGAAGGTGGCCACCGAGGCCGGATTCTCCAAGGGCGCGGTGTACTCCAACTTCGCGACCAAGCACGAACTGGGCCTGGCCGTACTCGACGTCGTCCACGTGGAACGCGCCCAGTCGCTCGTGGACGCGATGCTGGCGTACGACACCTTGGCCGAGCGGATCGAAGGATTCGCGCGATGGGCCGACGAGAACATCGGCGATGTCGGCTGGACCGCGCTGGAAGTCGAGTTCGCGACGAGCACCCGGCACATGCCCGAGATCCGCACCGAACTCGCCGAGCGCCGACGCACCCTGACGACGATGCTCGCCACAGTGATCCAGACGCAGGCCGATCAGCTCGGGCTCGAACTCCCCCTGACCGCGGAAGACGCGGCGCTGCAACTGCTCTCGCTCGGTATCGGCCTCGGCGTGCAGCGCGCGATCGACCCGGAACTTCCCGTCAGCGCGATCGTCGACCTACTCCGCAGCCAGATCGCCGCCAGCCGCACGCGCGCTGCAGTGGACGGCTGACCCCCGGTCTCGCGACGGCCGATCAGGCGGCGAGCAGGACGGCGTTCGGGGCCAGGGCGATAGGGGCGGAGCTGGACGGGGCGATCTGACGTTGCCCGCCCAGCACGACCGCGCGCGCCGGAACGAGGGCGTGCCCGCGCATCGATTCGGCTACCTGCGCGACGAGATCCCCCAGCGAAGTACCGAGGGCGCCGGCCAAGGCGGCGATCATCTCGCTCGATGGCTCCTTGCGTCCGCGCTCGACCTCGGAGAGGTACTGCGGCGAGATCCCCGCCCGACCCGCGGTGTCGACGAGGGTGGAGCGCTGTTCCAGGCGCAGCGCGCGCAGCCGTTCACCCAGCGCCTCACGCCAGAGTGGTTCCGGCCGCGACCGCCGTTCGCCGCGTCCGCCTGGAATCACCCGCAACCCGCTGTGCTCGCCCATACTCCGAGCGTAGGGACCCCCGAACCGAAACACCCGGCTCTTCTGCTCTGGGCGTAACCCGAGGGACAAGGGGGCCCGCCCTGATCTGGACTGAGTGGAGGGTGCGACGAAGGAGTACCCGGAGGGAGGGAAGATCAGGGGCCCGAAGGGCCCCCGCTCGAGCGCGCCAGCGCTCCAACGACTCAGCGGGTGATGCCGAAGCGGGTGTCTGCCCAGCCGAGCGCGTCGGCGAAGGACGCGGCGACGATCTCGCTGTGGTCGACGCTGTCGTATTTGCGGTAGTCGACCGACTCGCCCCGGCCCTGCTGTTCGGCGACCATCGCGTCCGTCGCCTGCAACGGGACGGTGAGGTCGGAACGGCCCTGGAGGACGAGCACCGGGACGGTGAATCGCAGGCCGCTCGGGTCGTTGTCGTCGAGGATTCGCAGCAGCCCGGAGACGTCGCCGTCGGCGGTGAACACGTCCTTCGCCGACAGGCCGCCCCACTTGCTCTTGTCGCGCAGCCCGCCGGTGCACTCGGAGTCGGCCACCGGCAGCAGCGACTGCGCACGGCCGGTGAGGAATCGGGCGGGGTCCACATCGGTCACCGTCTGGGCGCCACGGACCAACAGCGGCAGGTACACCGACACGTCGCCCGTACCGAGCTTGCCCAGCGGATTCGACGCCGCCCACTTCGCCATCCGCACCTGTTCGCCCAGATGTGAGGCGGGCGCCAGCGCTATGGCGCCGAGCAGGGGTGTGTTCGGCGTCCACCCCGCGGCGTCGACAGCGGCGAACAGGGCCGCGTGGCCGCCTTGCGAATGCCCCATCGCCACCCAGCGCGAGCCGACCGTCTTGTCGATTTCCCGTGCCGCGGTGGCGATATCGGCCATCGCGCGTTGTTCGGTCTCGCCGATCATGTACCCGTGACCGCCCGGTGTCCCCAAGCCCTGGTAATCGGTCCTGGCGACCGCGTACCCCTTGGCCACCCAGCGTGCCTGTTCGTCCCGGCTCGGGGAGGAGCCCTCGGAGCGTGAGGCCGCGCAGACATCGGCGACCCCGGTGCTGCCCGGCCCCCAGGAGATGAGCGGCCAACCACCCGCCGGCGCGACGCCTTCGGGCACCGCGAGCGTCCCCGACACCGCGACGGGCTTCTCCTGCGCGTCCAGCGACCGGTACAGCGTCAGATAGTTGCGGGCGCCGGGCACGGCCTGCGCACCGGTGAGCGGCTGCGCGCGGATCACCGAACCACGTTGTCCCGGAATCGATTCCGCGCTGGGGTTGTAGAACGCGGAAAGCGGTGCGGCCGCGGCGAATTCGGCGGGCCTGCTGTCCTGGGCACAGGCCGGCGCGGACAGCGCCAGGCAACCCGCTGCGATCACCCGAGCAATACGTGCGTGCAAGTTTCCCCCGATACACCCGACGGCCCATGACGTGGCCGATAAACCGCCGACCAGGTTACTCGATGCCACCCGGACGGCTGGGCACCCTACGACGCCCAGCCGTCCACCGGTCTCAGCCCAGCACCCGGCCGAGGAAGTCACGGATCAGCGCGGCGATCTCGGGCCCGTGCGTCTCCAGCGCGAAATGGCCTGCGTCGAGCAGGTGGAGTTCGGCGTCGGGCAGGTCACGCAGATATGCGCGCGCACCGTCGGCGCCGAAGATCTCGTCGTGGGCACCCCAGGCGATGAGCGTCGGCGGCCGGTGCTCGGCGAAATACTTCTGGAAGGCCGGATAGCCGTCGAGGTTGTTCTTGTAGTCGAAGAACAGCTGCAGCTGGATCTCCTTGTTGCCGGGACGGTCGAGGTAGGCCTGATCGAGGGACCACGCATCCGGGCTGACCAGCGCGAGCCGGTCGGCCGGAACACCGTGTGTGTACTGCCATTTCGTCGCGTCGAGCTCGAGCAGCTTGCGCACTGCGGGCTCGTTGGGTCACGCGGTCGTTCGCGTGCGCGAACAGCACCTCCCAGAACGGGGTGAAGCCCTCGAGGTAAGCGTTGCCGCTCTGGGTGATGATCGCGGTGACCCGCCCGGGACGGCGCGAGGCTATGCGCAGGCCGATGGGGGCGCCGTAATCCTGGATATAGAGCGCGAATCGGTCGATGCCGAGGGTATCGAGCAGTTCCAGGGTGATCTCGGTGAGTGCGTCGAAGCTGTAGTCGAATTCGTCGACCGGCGGCATGGCCGACTGGCCGAAGCCGAGGTGATCGGGCGCGATCACGTGGTAGTCGTCGGCCAATGCGGGGATCAGGTTGCGGAACATGGCCGAGCTGGACGGGAAGCCGTGCAGCAGAAGCAGAGTCGGCTTGTCCGAGTCGCCTGCTTCGCGGTAGAAGACCGATCGGCCCTGGATCTCGACGGTGTGGTGGCTTACCTGGTTCATCCTGGATCTCTTTCTGTGTGGGTGATACTCGCGCCGAGCCCGGGATCTCCGGCGAGGGCGTGCACAACCGTGGCCACGCGCCGCCGAGGCCACCCCCGCCGCCAGCGCGGCCAGCGCGGCCAGCGCGGCCAGCGCCACGAGCCTGCCCGCGCCCACGCAAGATGCTCACGCCGCACGTCCGTCACTCCCTAACTCGTTAAATCAATTTCAACGGTTAGAACACGACGGCCAGTGATCGTATTCCTCAGTCGCGAAAATCATCGGCGCGCGAAATCGCTTCGCGGCCGGGTGGTCTCGGATTCAGCGGCGAGCCGGCGCCGCGGAAACGCGCCCGCCGCGAAACACGAACGGCGCGCTCACCAGGAGGTGAACGCGCCGGACGGTGGAGAACGAACTAGCGGCCGATCGCGGCGGCCATCACGCGGGAGGCCGAGATCAGGCCGTCGATCAGGTTGCCCTGACGGAAGGAGGCCAGGGCGGCGGTGACGCCGAGCTGGCAGATGCGGTCGTTGGCGCGCTCGGCCACGTTCGCGCCGGAACGGATCTCGATCGCGCCCTGGTTCGGGGATACGGCGATGAGCACCGAATCGGCCGACTCCGGGGTGTTCGGCAGGATCGCGTCGGCACCGGCCGCCGGATCGGAGCCGAGGTCGCCGAGGTAGATGTTGAAGCGGACCTTGGTGGCGCGGGTCGCCTCGGTGAGCGCGTTGTCGAGGGAGATGCGCTCACGATCGGTGAACGGCACCTCGTCGAACACGGTGCCGGGCTCGTGCACGCCGGACACGCGGCCGCTGCTGGTGAGGGCGAACCCGTGCGGCAGGTCGGCCTCGACCACCGCGGGCCAATTAGAACTTGCCACTTGCCCGGCCTCCGATCAGCTCCGCATGCGCGGTTTCGAGAGCCGCATGACTGCCATGCGGCTCGGCGGTGTGGTGCCCCGCCGCGGCGGTCACCTCATCGGTAGCACTCCACAGCACCGGCCGGTGGGTCCACTTCTGCCCGAGTGCGAAGTGGGCCGGCTTCTCACCGGGGAATGGCTTACCGAGATAGGACAAACCCGCGATCGCGAAGTAGATCGCGGCCGGGATGCCGACGAAGATCAGCACTGTCTCGAGAATGCTCACGCACCAACGGTAGACGATGCTGTGTAGTAGTTCCTCCTCCGGCTGGCAGTTCCCGTACCGCGTGTCCGGTGCGGCTACACCAACCAGGCCGCCGCGTTCGGTGGCAATCGGTCGTCGGCGACCGGCGCGCTCGACAGCAGCACCTCCCCCGGCGGCAGCTGGATCGGGCCCTCGGAGGCGTTGAGTACGCAGATCAGGCCGCCCGGACGACGGAACGCGAGGCAGCCGTCGGGACTGCCGTACCACTCGATCCGCTGGCCCGCGAACTCCGGCCGGGTGGCGCGCAGATCGATCGCCAGGCGGTACAGCGACAGCGTCGAGTGCAGGGTCTCCAATTGCGCTTCGACGGTGCGGTCGGCCCAATCGGCGGGGATCGGCAACCACGGCTTGCCCGCGGTGAAACCGAACGGCGTGGCCGGTCCCTCCCACGGCATCGGGACCCGGCACCCGTCACGGCCGCGCTCCTGGTGACCCGTGCGCTCCCACACCGGATCCTGCAAGACATCGTCGGGCAGGTCGTCGACATTGGGCAGGGCCAGTTCGGCGCCGTTGTAGATGAACACCGCACCGGGCAGGGCGAGTTCGACCATCACCATCGCCCGCGCCCGCGCGACGCCGGTCTTGCCGCCGCCGTATCGCGTCACCTCACGTTCGATGTCGTGATTGGACAGTGTCCAGGTGGGTGGGGCGCCCGCGTCGGCGACCGCGTCGAGGGAGTGCGTGATCGCGTCATGAACACCCTGCGCGGTGAAGGGGGTCTCGGCGAGACGGAAGTTGAACGCCAGATGCAACTCGTCGGGCCGGACGTACTCGCCGAAACGGACGTTGTCGTCGACCCACACCTCGCCGATCGATACCGCGTGCGGGTAGTCGTCGAGCACCGTGCGGATACGGCGGTGGATGGCATGCACACCCGGGTTGTTGAAGCGGGGATCGTCGTCGTCGTGGACAAGCATCTTGGTCTCGACCCGGTCCATGTCGGGCAGGCCCTCCGGCTTGGCCATCCCGTGGGCGACATCGAGGCGGAAACCGTCGACGCCACGGTCGAGCCAGAAGCGCAGGGTCTTCTCGAAATCGTCGGCGACCTCGGGGTTGTCCCAGTTCAGGTCGGGTTGCTCGGGCGCGAAGATGTGCAGGTACCACTGCCCCGCAGTGCCGTCGGGTTCGGTGATCCTGGTCCAGGCGGGGCCGCCGAAAATGCTCGGCCAGTTGTTGGGTGGCTCCTCCCCGTTCTCGCCGCGGCCGTCCCGGAAGATGTAGCGAGCGCGTTCGGGGCTGCCTTGCGCAGCCTCCAGCGCCTCGGCGAACCACGCGTGTTCGATGCTGGTGTGGTTGGGCACCAGATCCATCGTCACCTTGATCTCGCGGTCGTGCGCCTCGGCGATCAACTCGTCCAGTGCCGCCAGCCCGCCGAAGAGCGGGTCGATATCGCGCGGATCGGACACGTCGTAGCCACCGTCGGCCTGTGGTGACCGCATCACCGGACAGATCCACAGCGCGTCGACGCCCAATAGCTCCAGGTACCCCATCTTCTCGCGGACACCGCCCAGGTCGCCGACCCCGTCACCATCGGAGTCGGCGAACGAACGCGGATAGACCTGATAGAACACGGCGGTTTTCCACCACGGAGCGGTGCTTGCTTCCCCCGGCACCGGCGAGGCAGGTGTCTGTGTCACACCCGCAATATTGCCAAAGATCGCCCGTAATATTCATTGCGGGGCGAGACTTTCTGCGAATCCGGCAAATCACCAGCGTTCGCCACGCCACAGCGAAACATCGTGGTAAAGGGCGACATCGACGCGAAACCGGCCCGCTATGCGCCAGTCATCAGCGAACAGCGGGCACCCGCAGGCTCCGGTGAGCGGGCTCTGATTCCGCTACGGAGCGTTCTGCAGGGAGGCCGCTGCCATCTGGAAGTAGTCCAGCAGGGCTTTGCGGTGTTCGTCGTCCAGGATCGACGGTTCGATCTCCCCGACCGCGATCCGCATGCACCGCATCCAGGCGTCGCGCTCGAGCGGCCCGATGACGAACGGATTGTGGCGCATGCGCAGGCGCGGGTGCCCACGCTCGTCGGAGTAGGTGCGCGGCCCGCCCCAGTACTGTTCGAGGAACATCCGGAACCGGCGCTCGGCCGGGCCGAGGTCTTCCTCCGGGTACAGCGGACGCAGGATCTCGTCGGCCGCGACCTCGCGATAGAACACCGACACCAGACGGCGAAACGTCTCCGCGCCGCCCACGGCTTCGTAGAAGGAGGTCGTTGTCTGCTCACCGGAAGTCACGCGCTCCATTGTGCCCCGATCACCACGGTCACGAACGCGCCGCCCTTCAACCACAGTTCATCCGGAAGTTTGAAAAATAGCCGTGCAATACCGGCGGAACCATGGTCAACTGGGGGCAGTATCGGCCCCAGATACCACATGATCCTGCCAATCATGAAATTGAGGTCAACGAGATGAAGCAGCGACCGAGCGCCCGTTCACACGAGGCGCGCACGCACCGACAACTCCAGCCCGCCGACGTCCACAATCGTGGCTCGGGGGCTGTTCCGCTGCATATCTTGTCCGATCACCATCCGGGCGCACACGGTCTTCACGACCTGCCGCATCTCCCCGCGCCGCTGCATCTCGCCGGAGACCACGACGCCGCCGCATGGCGCAAACGCCGGGTCCTCCTCCTCAACGCCACCTACGAGCCGCTCACCGCCCTGTCCGCGCGTCGCGCTGTCGTGCTGCTGATCTGCGCCAAAGCAGACGCCGTCCACGACGATCCCGAAGGACCGGTCCTGCATTCCGCGGGGTCCCAAGTAGCGATTCCGTCCGTCATCCGCCTGCGCACCTATGTGCGGGTGCCCTACCGCGCCCGCGTGCCGATGACCCGCGCCGCGCTCATGCATCGCGACCACTACCGATGCGGATACTGCGGCGGCAAGGCCGAGACCATCGACCACGTGATCCCCCGCAGCCGCGGCGGCGAGCACTCGTGGGAGAACTGCGTCGCCAGCTGCGCCCCCTGCAATCACCGCAAGGCCGACAAGATGCTGGCCGACCTGGGCTGGCACCTGCGCCACCCACTGGTCTCGCCCAAGGGCCCGCACTGGCGGCTGCTGTCCACCACCGCCGATCTGGATCCGATCTGGTTGCAGTACCTCGGCGAAGGAGCCGCCTGATAGGCACAGCCGCGCAGCGTTCGACAGCCGCGCACGGCCGCAGCCGTGCCCGGCACCGCGCTCGATCGACTCAGGCGCTCTCGATGACCATCGTCGCCCACGTTCCCGGCTCGAGAGCTTCGAAGATGTGCGGGAGATCGCCCAGGTAGCGGATGTAGTCGCCGGGGCGCATCTCCACGGGCTCGTCCGCCGGGCCCGCCATGGCACGGCCCGCCGCCAGGACGACATGCTCGACGACGCCGGGGCTGTGCGGATCCGAGCGACGGGTGTGGCCGGGTTCGGCCGCGATGCGATACACATCACAGCGGGTATGCGACTGGCCCGCTGCGAGCAATGTCACCCGGTAGTCGGCATCGGCCGAGGGGACCGGCGCGCCCTCGTCGGCGCGGATCACCTGAACATTGGCCCGTGGCGGGTCGAGCAGCCGCGAGAACGGCATTTCGAGGGCGACGCACAGCGCCCACAGGGTTTCCAGGCTGGGATTGCCGGTGCCCGATTCCAGTTGCGACAGTGTGGATTTCGCGACGCCCGCCCGATGGGCGACCTCGGTGAGCGAGAGACCCGCGCGGGCGCGTTCACGACGCAGCGCCGCGGCGATCACCGCCTGGGGCGGTCCGACGACAGGGTCCTGCCGGTCCATCTACGCCTCCTGGGGGCTGGCGATACCGCGTTGACTTTACCCACCCCGTGCGTTCAATATAAACAACATGCGTTCGATTTGGCGAACACTCGACCGGAGAACCGTGGCTGCCGTAGCCGCGGCGTGCTGTGCCGTCGGCCTGTTCGGTGTGTCCTACGGCGCGTCGACGATCGCGGCCGGGTTTCCGATGTGGATGCCGATCGTGATGGCGGTGACGGTGCTGGCAGGCGGCTCGGAGTTGCTGTTCTTCGGGATCGTCGCGGCCGGCGGTAGCCCGCTGGCGGCGGTGGTCGCCGGGCTGCTGCTCAACGCGCGCCATCTGCCGTACGGATTGTCGGCACCCGAGGTGTTCGGGCGCGGCTGGAAGCGGGTGCTCGGCATCCATGTCCTCAACGACGAATCGGTCGCCTTCGCCACGGCACCCGGCGATCAGGAGCGCAAACGCGCCGCGTACTGGGCCTGCGGTATCGGCGTCGCACTGTGCTGGCCACTGGGCGCCACCCTCGGCGCGGCGCTGGGTTCGCTCGTGCCCGACACCTCGGCGCTCGGCTTGGACGCGGTGTTCCCGGTGATCCTGCTGGCGCTGATCCTGCCCGCCCTGCGCGATCGGGCGACAGTGCGACCAGTGCTGGTCGGCGCGGCATCGGCCGTTGCCGTGGCACCGTTCGTCCCGGCCGGTCTGCCGGTCCTGATCGCCCTGGGCGGTCTCGTGTTCGCCTTCCGTCCGCCCGCGCCGGTCGCCGAAACGGTGTCCGCGTGAATGCCCCGTACTTGTTGCCCGCCATGCTGGCGCTCGCGGTGGGAACCTACGCGCTGCGCTGGACCGGGCCCGCGCTGCGTCATCGAATGCGGCTCTCCCCCAAAGCAATTCACCTGCTCGATACCGGCGCCCTGATCCTGCTCGCGGCGCTTGTCGCGACGGCGACCTTGCCCACCGGTTCCGGCCATCTCGGCATCGCGTTGCCCGCCGGCGTCGGCGTGGGCGGTGTCCTCGCGTGGCGACGCGCCCCGCTGCTGGTCACCGTGCTGGCAGCGGCCGCAACAACCGCACTGCTACGTCTCGTCGGCGTGCACTGACCCCAGCTGTCGACCCAGTTCAGCTGGGCGACAACGGAATCGCACCACCCAGTCGACGAGCCACCGACCCGTACCGCGCATCCAACCGCATCCAGGTCCGCGTCGCGCGAACCCTGACCAGCTCCGACGGCTGAATCCGCCGCGACTCCGCCTTCTCCCCCGCGTGCGGAATGAAGTCCATCGCGGTCAGCGCGAACACCACCCGCATGGGCACCTGCACCTCGAGATCGCCCGCACCGGTCACAGTCAGCACCGACTGGTCGAGCAACGACGCAGGCGGCCCATGAGCTCCACCGTGCTCCCGTGCGACATCGGCACCGCGTTCGGCCAGTTCGACCAGAGCCCGGGCGGGAACATCGTCGACATGGGTGAACCCGTCCGTCGGCGGCAGCGCGCCACGCCAGGCCGAGTCCATCGAATAGCCGAGATCGACCGGGTGACCGGTGCCCAGACCGGCCAGAACCATGTCCGCACCGACCGTGACATCGTCGACGCCGAGTTCCGCGGTGATCGTGCGCACCGCGAGGGTCTCGAACCCCGTTGCCACCCAGGCGGACACGAGACTGGAACCGCGCCGCCGCAACCGGACGACCGCAGCCGGGTCCAGACGGAGGGCACGGCCGAGGAAGGTGGCCAGGTTTTCGCGTTCGGCCGGGTCGGGCGTGTGGAGCACCCGTTGTTCGGAGGAGCTCACGGCCTTCAGGCCCGCCACAGGGCCAGATAGTCGCGTTCGGACTCGCTGAGCCTGCGCAGCCGCTGGGTATCGATGTCGAACGCGGCGAGCTGGGTGGTCGCGATGACCGCGGGCGGCGAATCGGGGGCCGCGCCGCTGGCCCGCACCTCGTAGCCGATGGTGAAATCGACCGCGCGCAATTGCTCGACCCACATGGCGATGTCGAGCGGCGTGTCCTCGTGGCGCAACTGCCCGCGGTACTTCACATGCAGGTCGACCAGCACACAACCCTGCCGCCCCATCGACGCCGTCGGCTTGTCGTCGTCGAACAGCCACGGAATCCGCGCCTCTTCCAGCAGGGTCACCATCCGAGCGTGGTTGACATGCTGGAACACGTCCATATCCGACCAGCGGATCTCGACCTTCGCGTGAAAACGCTGCGGCAACACCAGCTCCGGTGCCGGCGTGCCGGTGTTGCCGTTCGGCGAACTCGTCACCGTGGTACCTCCGATTGGGCGCCCACCCCGCTCACCATGCTCCGCACCTGTCGCGCGGCAACCGACAGTGTGGCGAGGTCGTGGGTCCCGGACTCGAACAGCTCCGACAGGGCCGCGCGCGCACGACCCAGCCGGGACTGGTTCTTCGACTCCCAGTATGCAATTTTCTCGTCGGGAGTTTCCTCCGGGTCACCCGCGGACAACACATCGAGGGTGAGCGAGCGCAACGAACCGTACATGTCGTCGCGCAGGGCGAGCCTGGCCAGCGCGTGCCAGCGATCGCCGCGTTCGAGATGGCTCACCGCCTCGAGCAGCCAGTCGATCTTGAGATGATCGTTGAGCGCGTAATACAGGGCGCCCACCTCGGCGCCGTCGCGATCAGTGATGTCGGCGATGTCGACGATGTCGAGCAGCGGGAACAGCCCGAGCAGCCCGAATACCTCGGTGGCCAGGTCGGTCGGCGCGCCGCGGGCGATCAGCTCGGCGGCGCCCTGGGTGAGGGAGGTGACGTGGTGCCCGCGCAACCAGCCCGGCACCTGCGGCGCCAGCTCCTGCACCCGGCGGTGATAGCGGTTGATCTCGGCGCCGACCGCGATCGGCTGCGGCCGGTTGCTCAGCAACCAGCGCGATGCCCGGTCCAGCGTCCGCTTGGATTCCAATTCGAGCAGGTCACAGACCCCGGCGGAGGCGTCGGCGCTGCGGATGCGCGACCACACGTCATGGAGCTGGAAGATCTCGGTGGCCGCGGCGAACGCGCGCACCGTATCGCTGGTGGTGGCGCCGACCTCTTCGTTGAGGCGGTGGGCGTAGGTGATACCGCCGTAGTCGACGACCTCGTTGACGATCATCGTGGTGACGATCTCGCGGCGCAGCCGGTGCTTCTTGATGGCGGCACCGAACTGTTCCCGCAGTGGCGTCGGGAAGTACAGGGGCAGCTTCCTCGCGAAATAGGCGCTGTCGGGCAGATCGGTGTCGAGCAGGTCGGCCTTGAGCCCGAGCTTCACGTGCGCGAGCAGGTTGGCCAGTTCGGGTGAGGCGAGCCCGGCGCCCTCCTCGCCACGGCGAGCCAGCTCGGCGGTCGAGGGCAGCGCTTCGAGCTCGCGGTCGAGGCCACGTCGCTGTTCGAGGTCGGCGATCACACGGCCGTGCACATTGAGCATCTGGCGCGCGTCGGTGCGGGCGATACCGATCAGGGTGTTCTGATCGACGTTGTCCTGCAACACCATTCGTGCGACCTCGTCGGTCATCGAGGCCAGCAGCGGATTGCGGTCGGCGGGCGCGAGACCCCCCGCGCTGACCACGCCGTCGAGCAGGACCTTGATATTGACCTCGTGGTCGGAGCAGTCGACGCCCGCGGAGTTGTCGAGCGCGTCGGTGTTCATCTTGCCGCCCGCACGGCAGAACTCGATCCGGCCGAGCGCGGTGGCGCCCAGGTTGCCGCCTTCGCCGATCACCTTGACCCGCAATTGGTTTCCGTTGACGCGCACCGCGTCGTTGGACTTGTCACCCACCTCGGCATTGGATTCGGTGCTCGCCTTCACGTAGGTGCCGATGCCGCCGTTCCACAGCAACTGCACCGGCGCGAGCAGGATCGCGCGCACGAGCTCCGGCGGCGAGAGCTTCTGCACCGAGTCGGGCAGGCCGAGCGCCGTCCTCGCCTGCGGCGAGATCGGCACCGACTTCACGGTCCGTTCGAAGACCCCGCCGCCCTCGCTGATCAGGCTCCGGTCGTAGTCGGCCCACGAGGATCGCGGCAGCGCGAACAACCGCTCACGTTCGGCGAACGAACTGGCGGCGTCGGGGTTCGGGTCGAGGAAGATGTGCCGGTGGTCGAACGCGGCGACCAGCCGGATGTGCGGCGAGAGCAGCATGCCGTTGCCGAACACGTCACCACTCATGTCGCCGACGCCGACAACCGTGAATTCGTGGCTCTGGGTGTCGATGTCCATCTCCCGGAAATGGCGCTTGACCGCTTCCCACGCACCCTTGGCGGTGATGCCCATCGCCTTGTGGTCGTACCCTGCCGAGCCGCCGGAGGCGAAGGCGTCGCCGAGCCAGAAGCCGTAGCGCGTGGCCACATCGTTGGCGATATCGGAGAAGCTGGCGGTGCCCTTGTCGGCAGCGACCACCAGGTAGGTGTCGTCGCCGTCGCGGCGGACCACCCGATCCGGCGGCAGCACCGCGCCGGTGGCCAGGTCGACATTGTCGGTGACGTCGAGCAGCCCGGAGATGAAGGTGCGATAGCAGGCAACGCCCTCGGCGATACTCGCCTGGCGGTCGACCACCGGGTCACCGATCGCGGCGGGCGGTCGCTTCACCACGAAACCGCCCTTGGCGCCGACCGGCACGATCACCGCGTTCTTCACTGCCTGCGCCTTCACCAGACCGAGGATCTCGGTGCGGAAATCCTCGAGGCGGTCCGACCAGCGCAGGCCACCGCGCGCCACCGAGCCGAACCGCAGATGCACACCCTCGACTCGCGGTGAGTACACGAAGATCTCGAATTGCGGTCGCGGCTTGGGCAATTCGGCGATCTCGCGCGGCTCGACCTTCAGCGCCAGGTAGTCACGCGGGCGACCTTCGGCGTCGAGAACATAGTTGTTGGTGCGCAGCGTGGCCTTGATCAGACCGAGGATGGCGCGCAGGATGCGGTCGGCGTCCATGCTGACCACCTCGTCGATCCCGGCCCGCACCCGCGTCTCGAGCTCGACGGCCGCCTCGACGGAGACGGTGGCCGGATCGAAGCGGGCGGCGAACAGGTCGACGAAATCGCGCGCGACCTCCGGATGAGCCAGCAACACGCGGGCGATATTCACCTGGGAGTACGGGAATCCGGCCTGCTGGAGATATTTCGCGTACGCGCGCAGGATCGCGACCGCCCGCCACGGCAGGCCGGCGCGCAGCACGAGTTCGTTGAGACCGTCGGCTTCAGCCCGGTCGTACCAGACCGCCTCGAAGGCGTCGGTGAACCGGGTACGCAGGGCGTCGAGATCGCCGGGGGATTCGAGCAGTGCGGCGTCGAGATCGCCGCCCAGTGCGTTGCGCAGCAGCTCCGGGCGGGCCTGCAAGCCGAAATCGTAGATCCAGCGTTCGGCGCCGCCTTCGTACTCGAGCTGGTAGGGCCGTTCATCGACCACCTCGACACCCAGGCTCTGCAACACCGGAAGCACCTGGCTCAGCGAGACACCGCAACCGGCGATGTAGAGGCTGAAGCGCCACGAACCGGGCGCCGCTTCGGGCCTGCGGTAGAGGTGCTGCCCGATGCCGCCTTCGGTGAGTCGCTCGAGGCGCACGATGTCGGCCAGCGCGCGGGCGGGCGCGAAGTCCTCTTTGTAGCTTTCGGGCAGTGCCTCCGAATACCGTTTGACCAGCGCGGGATCGAGCACGGTGGAGGAGGCGACCGCGTCGCCGATCCGGTCGTCCCAGGTGTGACTGGCCGCGTTGAGCAGGCCCTGCAGACGCAGCCGGTTGTCCTCGGAGGTGTCGGGGCCTGCCGCGCCGGTTGCCTCGGCGGGCATCATCACCGTGAAATACACACTGGCGAGCTCACCTTCGCTCACCCGCGCCGAGTAGTCGATATCCACGCCACCGAGTTCGGCGACCAGGATCTCCTGCATCTCCAGGCGTACCGCGGTGGTGTAGCGATCGCGCGGCAGGTACACCATGCAGGCCACGAAGCGGCCGTAGCCGTCGCTACGCAGGAAGAGCCGAACCTGCCTGCGCAGGCCGACGCCGAGCACCGCGACGGCGGTGCGGCGCATGGTCTCGGTATCGGCCGAGAACAGTTCGGTGCGCGGGAACGACTCGATCACCTCGAGCATCGCCTGCCCGGAGAAGGAATCCTTGTCGAACCCGGCGCCTTCGATCGCGGTCCGCACCCGGCGATTGATCACCGGGATGTCGAGTACGTTCTCGTGCACCGCGCTGACGGTGAACACTCCGATGAACAGGTGCACACCCACCTCGGCGCCCGTGTCGTCGACATCGGCGACACCGACGAAGTACGGGTACACCGAGCGGTGCACAGTCGCGCGCACCAGGCCCTGGGTGAGCAGCAGCAACGGGCGGTCTTCACCGTTGATGGGCACTTTGA
This sequence comes from Nocardia sp. NPDC060249, assembly GCF_042728755.1. NCBI lineage: Bacteria > Bacillati > Actinomycetota > Actinomycetes > Mycobacteriales > Nocardiaceae > Nocardia > Nocardia sp. NPDC060249. The sequence continues at coordinate 137,065 of NZ_JBHXAQ010000008.1, read as the reverse complement.
AATCGGTACCGACATCGGGGCGGAGGACCCCCAGGCTCGCACCGGGCACCACGGTCGACACCGTGTGGCCGTCCTCGACGCCGCGTCGGTAGCGGGCATAACCCAGCAGGGTGAAATTGCCCGCGGCCAGCCACCGCAGCAGCTGGGCACAATCGGCCACATCGACGCCGGGGAACGGCGTGGAGCCCCGGGCCGCAGACCGGTCGAGCGCGTCGGCGAGTGAGCTCTGCACCGCGGCCATGGCCTCGGTGTCGTCGATCACCTGGCGGACGTCGTCGATCACCTCGGGCATGGTGTGTTCGATGAGATCGAGCTGGGCCCGGCTGGTCGACGGGTGCAGCTGCAGGTGCATCCACGATTCGGTGAGCCCGGTCGCGCCGTGGCCGTCCACCTCGTGTGCCGCGGCGCCGGTGAGGTGGCCCTTCTCGTCGCGGATGACCTCGAAGATCGGGTGGATCACCTCGGAGACGCTCACCTGCATCCGGCCCAGCGCCGCGGTGATCGACTCCACCAGCAGGGGCATGTCGTCGGTGACGACCTGAACCGCGGCGCCCATCCCGGTCCCGTCGTCGGGATGGTGCACCCGCACGCTGGCCTTGCCCGGCATCCGAACGGCGGCCAATTCCATGTGGTGCCGGAAGATCTGGGTGATTCCGGGAATCGGGAAGTCCACGTCACCGGCATCGACGTGTCGGAAATACGCCTCCTCGAGAGTCGCGAGATCGCCGCGCAAGCTCTGCGGCATTCCCGCGGCCCACGCCGCGCTGGAGATTTCCGACGAGACCGTCATCGTTTTGCCCACTCCCATGGATTGTGGTTCGCTTCGATTTCGCAACGCAGGTGACGCATTTTCGAGACTAGCTCCGGGTACTCGAACACGCTGAGGGAATTCGGGCTTGCCGCGCCGGTAACTTGCGGAATGCTGGGTGAACGCCAGGGGGCACCGTTCGGCACAACGCCGACGGCCCGGCGAAGCGACCGTTCACAGATCGTTCCACCGGGCCGTCACGCGGGCCGCGCGTCTCAGTCGCGCGTCAGCTTGCGGTGCGTAACACGGTGCGGGCGAGCGGCTTCGGCGCCGAGACGCTCGATCTTGTTCGCCTCGTAGGCCTCGAAGTTGCCCTCGAACCAGTACCACTTGGCATCGTTGTCGTTGTCGCCCTCCCACGCCAGGATGTGGGTGCAGGTGCGATCGAGGAACCACCGGTCGTGGGAGATCACCACGGCGCAGCCGGGGAACTGATCGAGCGCGTTCTCGAGCGAACTGAGAGTTTCGACGTCGAGGTCGTTGGTCGGTTCGTCGAGCAGGATCAGGTTGCCACCCTCTTTGAGGGTCAGCGCCAGGTTCAGGCGGTTGCGCTCACCGCCGGAGAGCACACCGGCCGGCTTCTGCTGATCCGGGCCCTTGAACCCGAATGCGCTGACGTAGGCGCGCGAGGGCATCTCCTGGCTGCCGACCTGGATGAAGTCCAGACCTTCGGAGACGACCTGCCAGACGTTCTTCTTCGGGTCGATGCCTCCGCGGTTCTGGTCGACATAGCTCAGCTTGACCGTCTCGCCGACCTTCACCTCACCGCTGTCAGGCGATTCGAGACCGACGATGGTCTTGAACAACGTGGTCTTACCCACACCGTTGGGTCCGATGACGCCGACGATGCCGTTGCGCGGCAACGTGAACGACAGATCCTTGATGAGCTGACGGTCGCCGAAGCCCTTGTCCAGGTGCGACACGTTGACCACGATGTCGCCCAGGCGCGGACCCGCGGGGATCTGGATCTCCTCGAAGTCCAACTTGCGGTGCTTCTCGGCCTCGGCCGCCATCTCCTCGTAGCGACCCAGGCGAGCCTTGTTCTTGGCCTGACGAGCCTTGGCGCCGGACCGCACCCACGCCAGTTCGTCCTTGAGTCGCTTCTGCAGCTTCTGGTCCTTCTTGCCCTGGACCTCGAGACGCTGCGCCTTCTTCTCCAGGTAGGTGGAGTAGTTGCCCTCGTAGGGGTAGGCGCGGCCACGGTCGAGCTCGAGGATCCACTCGGCGACATTGTCGAGGAAGTACCGGTCGTGGGTGACGGCCAGCACAGCGCCCGGGTAATCGGCGAGGTGCTTCTCGAGCCAGAGCACACTCTCGGCGTCGAGGTGGTTGGTCGGTTCGTCGAGCAGCAGCAGATCGGGCTTGCTCAGCAGCAGCTTGCACAGCGCGACGCGGCGGCGCTCACCACCGGAGAGGTTGGTGACCGGCTCGTCCGGCGGCGGGCAACGCAGTGCGTCCATGGCCTGCTCGAGCTGGGAGTCGACATCCCAGGCATCGGCGTGGTCGAGGAACTCCTGGAGTTTGCCCATTTCGTCCATGAGCTCATCGGAGTAGTCGGTGGCCATCAGTTCAGCGATCTCGTTGAACCGATCCAGCTTGACCTTGACCTCGCCGAGGCCCTCCTCCACGTTGCCGCGGACGGTCTTCTCCTCGTTGAGCGGCGGCTCCTGCTGGAGGATGCCGACCGTGGCGCCCGCGCCGAGGAACGCCTCACCGTTGTTGGGCCGGTCCAGTCCCGCCATGATCTTCAGCACGCTGGATTTACCCGCGCCGTTGGGACCCACCACACCGATCTTGGCGCCGGGAAGGAAGTTCAAGTACACGTCGTCGAGGATGACTTTGTCGCCGTGTGCTTTGCGAACCTTGATCATCTGATAAATGAACTCAGCCATACGCGGAAGCCTATCGGTGGGAGAAACGGGGACGGGATACGGAAGGGTCGAGTGCCGCGGAAACGACCCTCATGCGTCGACCTGCTCGGCACCGTTGGTGCTCGACACCACGTCCGGCGATCGCGCGGGGACAGCATCCGCCACGGTCGTACAGGCTACGGCAACAGCTTCGGTCGACGCATACCCGGTGGCAGCGTCGTCGGCCTTCGGTAGCGCAGCGCTGCGGGCGTCGGAAATATTCCGCACCGCCGCATGCGGCAACGATCGCAGGCCCTCGGACCGGCGGACAACGCTCGCGTGGCATCGCGCCAGATCGGGCCCGACCGCTACCGCGCGCATCTCCAGATCCCGCCGCTCGGTTCCGTCCTTGCCGCGGTACTCATGCGAGCGGAGTTGTCCGTAGGCGATCACCGGATCGCCGCGGTGCAACGATCGATCCACCCCTGCCACCAACCTGCGCCAGCACGAGACCGTGAGATACAACGTGCCGTTGTCGGTCCACTCCCCCGTTTTGACGTCGAATCGCCGCGAATTGCTCGCCATCCGGAACGTCAGCATCTGCTCGCCGTTGCTGAGATCGCGCCGCACCGGATGGGTGATGACGGTCCCGATCACCGTCGCGTGTGCCTCGTACATCGTGCTCGCCCCCCGCTCGAATCCACCGTTGTCGCTCTGACCACCCAAGAATGACCTGGCGAACGGGGGTGCGGGAGGCACGGAGCGAATCTGTGGATGAATCGGGCGGTTGTGGACAACTCCGGTGTCAGAACAAGGTCGGTGTCAGAGCACAGGAAGCTCGGTGTTCGCTCCGCACAGGACCACGATCGGCCGTACGCCGGGCTCCGGGGTGTACGCACCGCTCTGCACGGCGGCCAGCGCGGCGGCACCTTCGAGCTCGACCACCACACGGAACTCGCGCCAGAGGTACTCGCGCGCGGCGGCGACCGCGTCGTCGGCCACCGCGACCGCCGGCATCTGGTGACGCTGGGCGATGCCGAAGGCGATATCGCCGACCCTGGTCGCGCACAGCAGTTCGGTGGCGCGCGCCGGCACGTCGATATCGACCGGCGCGCCCGCCGCGAGTGCCGCCGAGAGCACCGGTATGTGCTCGGATTCGATGCCGACGATCTCCCTGCGCTTGCCCAGCGCCGCCCCGAGGCCCGCGATCAGCCCACCGCCGCCGACCGCGGCCAGCACCGGCGGCCTGCCGCGCACCTGTTCCTCCAGCTCGAGCCCGATGACACCGGCGCCCGCCACCACAGCGGGCATGTCGTAGGCATGCAGATGGTCGGCCCCGCGCTCGGCGGCCAGGGTGAGCGCCCGGCGTTGCGCCTCGGCGTACGTCGTTCCGTGCCACAGCACTTCGGCGCCGTGCGCCCACATCGCGGCCACCTTGGTGTGCGGCGCGGATTCCGGCACGACGATCGTGCATTCCTTGCCGAGCTGCGCCGCGGCCAGCGCGACCGCGATGCCCGCGTTGCCCGCCGAGGCGACAACCACATGGTCGGCGCCACTGTCGGCGGACAGCAGGGCGTTGAGCGCTCCACGCACCGTGAATGTGCCGCCGTGCTGCAGGAACTCCATTTTCAGTGACACCGGCACCGGCCCGTCCGGCCCGTCCACGCTCGTGTGGAACACCGGTGTCTTGCGCACCCGCCCGGCCAGCCGCCGCCGTGCCGCCCGTACATCGGTGCGCAGCACCCGCTCCGGTTCGGCCCGCTCGGTCGATTCGCTCGACGGCACACCGAATCCGCTCACCGGCGGACCTCGCCGTCACGCCGCGCCAGCTCGGCGTACATCGCGTTGTAGGCGGTCAGGTCGGCGTCGTTGTCGCGATCGGCGGCCCGGTCGGTGCGCTTGGCCAGCTTGGTGTCGCTGCGTGACCACTGGATCAGCAGGGCGAGCATCACCACCACCAGCGGCACCTCACCGCTGGCCCAGGCGAAACTGCCGCCGTTGCGCTGGTCGGCGAGCAGGTCGATGTTCCAGCCGAGGTCGAGGGTGCGATAGAACCAGTCGCCGAGCACCGTGGTCATGCTCATCAGCGCGATACCGAAGAACGCGTGGAACGGCAGCGTGCCGAACACCATCGCGAGCTTGGTCAGCGGCGCGACCTCGCGCGGTTTGGGATCGATGCCGATCACCACCCAGTAGAACAGGTAGCCGCTGAGCAGGAAGTGCGTGTTCATCATCAGGTGGGCGGCGTGGGAGTCGACAGAGGCGTCGAAGATGCCGCCCAGGTACAGCGCGTAGAACCCGGCGACGAAGATCAGCGACGCCACCACGGGCTGGGTGAGGAACCGCGAGACCGGGTTGTGCACGGCCGCCAGAATCCACTCGCGCGGGCCCGGCACACCACCGCGCCCCGCGGGCGGGAGCGCACGCAAGGCCAGGGTCACCGCGCCGCCGAGGGCGAGCAGGATCGGCGCCAGCATCGACAACGCCATATGCGCGCCCATGTGCACGCTGAACATCGCCGGTGCGTAGCGCCCGACCCCCGACGACGTGGCCAGCAACAGCACCAGGCAGCCACTGCACCAGGCGATGGTTCGCCCGAGCGGCCAGGCATCGCCGCGCTTGCGCAGCCGGTAGACGCCGAGCAGGTAGAGCGCGGCGAGCACGATCGCCAGGGTTCCGAAGATCAGGTCGAAACGCCAGTCGAACAGCAGGCGAGTCACGGTCGGCGGGCCCGCGAGGGTGTAGCCCAGCTCCACCTCGACCGGCGTCGGCACCGCGGTCGGCGGCGGCGGCGGGGTGCGGCCGAGGCCCACCGCCAGACCGATGGTCGCCGCGAAGATCAGCATCTCCACACCCGCGAAACGGATGAGCGCGCCGCGGTCGCGCGAGTCGGCGGCCAGCGCGGGCAACGCGGCCCGTCGCTGCAGGTAGCCGATGGCGCCGAGCACCAGCAGCGCGGCCGCTTTCGCGAGCACCAGCCTGCCGTACGTGGTGGTGAACAGGTCCGAGACGGGCACCCGCACCCAGGCGTTGACGACGCCGCTGAGGCCGATCACCACGATCGAGATGGTCGCGGCCACCGAGAACCGGCGGGCGGCGATATCGGTGTTCGCGCCCCCGCGCATCGCGTGCGCCAGCACCGCGATCAGCCCGCCGACCCAGACCGACGCCGACACCATGTGCAGGATCAGCGAGTTGGTCGCCACGTCGTGGGAGCCGCCGGAGGACGAGTGCCCGGTCAGTGCCAGCGGCATCATCGTCACCAAGGCGCCTGCCAGCAGCACCGGCGTCCAGCCCCAGCGCAGCGCGCACCGGCAGCCGATCGCCACGATCAGCGCGAACAACACCGTCGTCCGCCAAGCGCCCGCCACCTCGACCTGCGTGATCACCGGCCACAGCACTTCGGGTCGCCAGATAGCACTCACCGGCTGACCGGTCGTATCCGACACCGTCAACGGCACCAACAGCGCCGCGCTCGCGGCCCACACCAGCGCGGCGTCGGAAGCCCGGCGCACCGCGCGGTAGCCGCCCACCTCGAGCAGACCACCGTCACGCGGAGGCAGCAGGAACGCCGCGAACAACAGCGAGCCGACGGTCATCGCCGCGGCCAGATCGGCCACCGCGCGCAACGCGGGCAAACCATATGTTGTCAACGCCCCCGGATCGGGTATACCGAGCAAACTGAGCGCGTGCGCCGCCGACAATCCGACCACCATGGCCGCGACAACCGCGGCGATACACCCGGCCACGACGCTGAGCACACCGAACGGCGCCGCCGGACCCGAATCCGCCGGTGGTCCGCCGTCGACGGCAGGTCCAGCGCTGGGGTCCTGCGATAACGACATGACAACGAGGGTAGTTCGGCGTGCCCGGCGACGCCCCGATGGGGCGCTCCCCCGAGCCTGCGCCCGATGATCCGGTCGGTCGCTATACTTTTCGAGCTGGACAGCACGGCCGACTTCGGCCAAGGTGGATGCGACTGCCTCCGTAGCTCAGTTGGATAGAGCAAGGGCCTTCTAATCCCTAGGTCGCAGGTTCGATTCCTGCCGGGGGCGCAAATGGCTCCTGACCTGCACAGATTGCCGGTCAGGAGCCTTCTTCATTCTCGGCACAACGCTCCAACAGCTAGGAACTTTGCAGGTAGACTTCCTGCATGGGGCAGGATCTGGACGACATCGACGAGCTGCTCGAAGACTTCACGAGCGAGCTGCGGCAGCAGAACAAGTCGAAAGGCACGATCGACACCTATTCCAGGGACGTCAAGTACTTCCGCAAGTACCTGACCAGCGAGAATCTTCCTCCGACCCTCGAATCCCTGACCCGCCAAACGCTCGGCGCGTACATCGAGCACACACTGAATCGCCTGAACCAGCGCACACAAAAGCCGGTGACGCCGGAGTTCGCACATCGGCAGTACCGCAGTTTGCAGCAGTTCTGCAAGTACCTCGTTCGCGAGGAACTTCTCGAGGCGGACCCGTTCGCGAAGATGTCACCACCCACCGTTCCGGAGAAAAAGATCCCGGTCCCACCCCTCGCCGCGCTGCGCCAGATGCTCGCCGATTGCGACGGCGCGAGCTTCGATGACCGACGCGACTCGGCGATCATTCGGCTGATGGTCGACGCCGGCCCTCGCATCGGTGAGGTCGCGAACCTCGATCTCGATGCCCTCGACTTCACCGAGAACACCGTGATGGTCCTCGGCAAAGGACGTCGTCCGCGCACCCTGCCGTTCGGCGACAAGACACGCACTGCCCTACGCCGATACCTACGCGTCCGGTCCAAGCACACGTTCGCCGTGAACGACAATCCCGCGCTGTGGCTTGGAAGGTCTGGTCGCATGACCGCCTCGGGCATCCAGCAGATGATCGAGCGGCGTGCCGAAGCCGCGGGCATCGACCATATCCACCCTCACCAGCTTCGCCACTTCTTCGCGCACAACTGGCTCGCGAATGGGGGCCAGGAACAGGACCTGATGATGCTCGCCGGCTGGAGGTCACGTCAGATGATCAGCCGCTACGGGGCATCAGTAGCTGACGAACGCGCCCGTGACGCCCACCGCCGCGCTCGCCTGGGCGACCAGCTCTGAATTGCAAGGTCAAACAGCTTGTGCGCTGTGACGACGACGGAAGACCCAGCTCACTCTTGAGCACTGCGCCAATAGTTTAGCGGTGTTCAAACCCTCGGTGAACCATATAATTTGCACTACCTGGAGCCCAGGGGAGAACTTCCGGATGCACGGCACCGCCCCTCAGTATGACCCGCTAGGCCGACTGTGTATGCGCGGCGCTATAGGACTGACCAACTAATCTGTCGTTCGCGGCGGAGCCCGACCTCAGGGCCGTTGACACACGCTGATCGCGACATCGATACCGCCTTTTCGTTTTGTCACCAGCTGTTCGTTTGCAGCGCGTGGGCGGAAGATGCGATCGGGCAGACGTCGGAGTCGGCGTGGGTCGGATACCGCAAATGAGGAGGTAAGGGGGCCTAATCGTTACGCAGGGCCGTCTCAGCAGGCATAAGATCTGGTGTACATGTCGGGAGCCGGACTGGGTGGGTGATTATTTTGGTTAGTCAGGCGGAAGTTGTTTCCTTGGCGAACTCATACCGCAGGACCCTCGCAACTGGTGATGCGCAGTTGCCGAAATCCCCACTGGAAGTGGGCATTCTGCGAGCGCTGGTAGCCGCGTCTGCCGACGACAACGCTAGCTGGATAAGAAGAGCCGTCCCTAATGGCAACACGATTGTAGAGCCCTTAGATCAGCTTCTGCCGTACCTGAAAAAAGGCGACTTTGTAGGCCAGACCCTGAGCGCTGCCCGCAAGGTGCTGCTCCGTGAGGCAAAACACCTTATCCGCAATCAAGCGTTCAGCCAGTCCATGGTGTTCGTGTGGGTAACTTTTTCATCTCTGTTAGGCCTCATACTGCAAGGAGCAGCCACTGCGGGCGATGCAACCGGACGCACTGTCTACTGGCTGTTCTTCACGGGGGTGATAGCAGTAGGACCGCTGACAAGATTTATTTTTCTTTCGTGGCAAACCACCAGGCAATCGAATGCACCAGAGGCAGTGGCCAGTGGGGTCAGTAAATTCCTCGCCTACCCCACCCGCGTCGGCGAACGCGCATTCGGGGTCTTCGATCAGGCAATCGGTGACTGGCTGAGAAAAATTCACGCACCAGATGCTGAACTCCGAAAGTCAAAACTTCTTATTATACAAGCGCGCGCATGGGCTGGCCTGATCGTCTACGGCACCGCCGCGCTGGCGGTTGTCACGCTAGGTCTATTTCTGGTGAGTGCGGCCACCAGTTTTACCGAAGAACGCACGAAGCCGCTGATCCCTAGAGACGAGTGTTCCCAGATAGTCAGACCCGATCACTGCCCGGCTAGAACGATTACGCCCCTTCGGCGCCCGACACCGACCTATCCGACACCGCGCCCGACCCTGACCTATGGGCGCTGAGGCGAGTACCTAGATCAATTTCGGCTGGTAGCCGTGGTGACAGCTGGTGTGACCAAGTGACAGATGCGGTGGTCAGTCACAGGCGCCGACCCCGACCCCGACCCCGACGTTAATGGCCAGGTGACCGGGTGGATAATCGAACGTTTGTTCCCCTGGGTGTATGCCGTCAATACCTATCCCGATTAGGGCTTTTGCGTCGTGGACAGGTGTCCTCGTGGCAGGACCTGATCCGCCACGCTTGCCTCGCTAGATTTGCCGTGACCTGATCCCTGTGTGCGTGGCGGCTAGTAGCCTCGGACCTTGCCGTCCATCCAGGCGATGACGTCCAGGGTGCGCAGGACACTGATGTGTTCAGGGAGTCCGGCTATGTCGCGGATATGGCGGAGGCGCTTGTCGAGTTCATGGTCGTTGTGGCGCAGCGCGATCCGGATCGGTTCCAAGTGCTGACCCTGGGTGCCGAGGACGGCGGCGATGACGGTGTCCCAGATCGGGAGGAGTCGGGGTCGTTTGCGGGCGAGCAGTTTGCTGGCGATGGTGCGGCCGACGCCGGGAAGCTTGCGGAGCTGGGTGTCGAGTTGCCATGCCGGCCAGGACTGCGTGAGTGGGTCGTGTTCGTCGGCGAGGTCGCGGTCCGGTCCGATCTTTGCAAGCAGGTCGGCGAAGTGGTCGGCTCGGGTGGCGAGGATTTCACGCGCGGCCAGGGGCTTGACTTCGACCGACAGGAAGCTCACGGCGATGAGGTCGTCGGCGGTGAATCCATCGGAACGGTCGGTCGTGTCCCTGGTGGCGGTCCAGCTGTCAAAATAGGCACCGACGTAGCAGCGTCCGGCTTCGAGATACGGGTCGCCGTAGTAACGTCGCAGCGCGGCGATTGCGGCCGCATTGCCGGCGGTCTGCAAGGTCGAAGGTAGCGTCAGCGTCATGGCTGCTCGCGCGCGGTGCGCCACGCTTGGGCGGTGTCGTCTGCGAGGGCGTAGTAGTACTGGCCGTCCTGGCCGGGTGTGTCGCTGGGACCCCAGGTTCGGGTCCACGGAGCCTCGGATTCTCCGTACTTGCTGGTGATGGAGCGGCCGAATCCGGTCAGTGCGCCGCGTAGCTCGGCGACGCTGAGCCCCGTCTGTTTGGCGATCGCGTCGAGCGCGAGCGACTCCGGTGTGATCTGGACCAGTGCGTCCAGCATTGCCCCGACGCGAACGAAACTGGGTCTCTGGTCGCGCACAATCCACGAGAAGTCTTCGCCCCAGTCCGAGTCGCTGCTGACTGGTTTCGAGGCCGCGCCCTCACCCGGTGGTGCCCCGAGCAACGCGTAGACCTCCATCAATCGTGAACGGGGTACCTGAACCGTAACCAGATCATCGGAGGCGTCGGGTGGAAGCATCATGGCGGATGAGCCTTCCTCAATAGGATCTAGATGACATATGAGCCGTTCTGACTGTCTGCAATGAATGTCGTACCGACATGACATGCTGTTACATAGATTTTGGCGATTGTTTGACGGTTTTTCCGTTTGCACCGCCGCAGCGCAGTCGGCTTGCAAACGCATTCCCGTCGGTGCGCCGCCGGTGCTCTGGTCACCGCGATCGCCGGATTCGCCCCGGTCGCGACCATGCTGACCAGGCTGCTGTGGGCGCACTGCCCGGCCTGATCTACTTCGTTGCTCAACCGTTCCGCGGAACGGATCACCCACCTTTGCGACCCGCAATCATCCACCGCGTTACCACTCGCAACTGCCGCAAACTGCCAGAGGGGACTCAGAACAGCACCCGAGCGTGCGTTGTAGACGCCCTGGGTAACACTCGGACGTGAATACTCCACCACCGCAATGATTTACGTTGGCTACGTCGAGGACAGTCGATGTCTCACCCAAGGGAACATATGTGCGAATCGATTCGGCTCTACCTGCGCAACGGGCGCTGGACGGAACCGGCTCCCCGCTTCTGCCCGAACGGTCATCGTCTTGGGGCAGGTCGGTCACTCGTCAGCGTGATGCCGTGCGTCCGGATCGGCGGGCACCACCGATCGCACACGTGTTCGAGAACCGGCTTCGCCGTGCCGCACAGCGACAGGGGCTCCGGCTGGAGAAGTCCCGGGCCCGCGACCCCCGCGCGATCGGGTACGGCACCTATCAACTTGCCGATGAAGGCACAAACGCAGTCGTCTCAGCCGCTAGCCCGCGCGGGTACGGGCTGAACCTGGCCGAGGTCGACGGGATTCTCCACGGGTGAGCCGAAGTACGGGGAGGTGTCAGGACCGCTCCGCCGCTGCTTTCTGGCAGTTCCGGCATACGCCCGAGATCCGCTCCGTCGAGGCCCACTCGACGCGCTGATCTTCGGACAGCCCACGCCGCATGCGGCCCGCAGGTTTGCCGCACAGTGTTTTCAGCACCTCGTCAGTGCCGGGATCGGCAACCGCGTGCTTGGTGCTTGCGCCGGGGATCTCCTCGTGACCTCCACCACTGGTGAAGTTCGTCGTGTCGTGCGACGGTCCCCATACCTCCAGGACCGTGGTGTATCTAGTCATCCATTGACGGTAACCACGCGACTGCCGCAGACAGAAACAGCGCCAAAATGTGATATGACCTGCGTATATGTCGTCCCGCGGAATGGTTAGCGGTTCGGTGACCCGGAGGCCGGTAGGTGCGGGCTGTTGGGTAAAGTCAGGGGGCAAGTTCGCGGCCGGTCCAGGCGAGCCTGGGCGAGACTAGACGCGGCACGGCAGGGGATCTACCAGGGCCGCCGGACATCAGTCCGGCGGTCTTTTTGGTGCGCACGCTCGGATTCGATACGCGCTTGGATCGCGTCGACCGTGTGATGCTCCGGCGGTGCGGGCATAGGCCAGAGAATCGCGGCGATCAAGGCACCGGCCGGGATGCCGACCACGCCTGTCCACAAGACCCAGGTCATCATCCGTCTGCCCTCACGCCTGCGGTGTTCAGCGAAAGCGGTTCATGGTCGCGCGTTTCAGCGGCCTCGAGCCAATCGGCGACATTGGCCAAGGTGCCGAGGCAGACCACCCGGAACGGACTCGCGAGCGCCCAACCTTCCGGCGCTGGTTTCACGGTCATCGAACGGAGCGCGGCACGTTCGCGCAGGGCGTCCAACGTCTCTTGTATCGCCTTGCTCATGGCGCACCTTCCAGGTCGAAGTTGGTAGGCATCCGGTAGCGAGGCACAACACAGAGGGAGAACGTAAGGGGGTGGCCGTTCGGATCTGTCACTCGCTACCGGAGCCGTGTTCAACGTACGAACCTCCAGGTCAGCAGCACTACGACTTTGCTTCAGTTTGCTCGAAGTTGCGCAAATGCTGGTCAGCACACCGGGTTTCACGCGACTATGAACGTGCGTGACGCAAACTCACGCACACCGCTGGACGGGAGGGTCCAAAGTGAAGCTTCATTTTCTGGGATCAGGTGGATCGAACACGAACGGTTGCCCATCGCTGTACGCGACAGACCGGAGCACATTCCTGGTGCAGGGCTGGACGACCGACACCGCCGACACAGTCGAAATCCCGCACCTGCTCACCGGTTTCGCACAGCCACGCACCTACCTGGGCGCAACGCTCACCGACACCGGCCGAGGCACGTTCACCGTGACCGGCCGCCCGATCACCGAGGCGGACACGCTCGCGCAGATCGACCTGGCTGCCGACGAGACAGCCATCGAGGTACCGCTACGAAAGCGAGAGTTCTACGGTCATGCAGCAACTCAGTGACGACGGGTTCGCCGAACTGTTCGGCAGAACCACGCGCGACGCGTTCCACCTAGAGGTCCAAGACACCTACGCCGTGGACCTCGAAAACGGGCCTTACGCGCGATGGTTGGCCGGTGAACCCGACGACTACGGATGGATGACGCCGTGGCTCGACCAGGTGGCCGACCTGACCGCGTCCGGTGCGACTGTGCGCCGGGTTCGGGTGGTCAGCCGACCGCACACCGACTACACGCGGTGGTGCCTGCACGTCGCCCAGGAAAACATCCGTGCGGGTGAACAGGTTCAGTACATCGACCGCGCCGACATCAACCCTGAGCTACTGACCACTGACGATTGGTGGCTCTTCGATGACGAGGTCGCCTCGTTCAACGTGTTCGAGCCGTCCGGCCGTTTCGCGGGCGGTGCGGTGACCACCGACCCCAGGATTCTCGCGATGCTGCGGGAAGTCCGAGACACGGTCTGGCTGAAGTCGGTTCCCCGTGATGAGTACGCCGCCGGAGAACCCCAGCGGTGACAAGCGCCGTCCACGCGGCACGCGAGGCCCTGGGGCTCCAGCTCCGGGGCCTTCGCCACGATGCCCGACTCACCGGCCGCGCTCTTGCGGGTCTCGCGGGCTGGCACGAGTCCAAGATCAGCAAAGTCGAATACGGCAAACAGACGCCGTCCGAGGACGACGTTCGGACATGGTGCGAGCACACCAACAGCACCGAACACCTGCCCGATCTCATCGCAGCGCTCCGCAACATCGAAGCGGCCTACCTCGAGTACCGGCGCGTCCTAGCCACCGGCACGAGGCGACGGCAGAAACAGGCCGTCAAGCTCGAAGCCGACACCGAGGTCACACGCTGGTTCGAGCCGCAGGTAGTGCCCGGCCTTCTCCAGACCGCCGACTACGCGCGCTGGATACTCGCCCGCGTCACCGACTTCTACGAAACCCCGAACGACCTTGAGCAGGGCGTAGCCGCCCGCATCGAACGGCAACGGGTGCTCTACCACGGCCGTCATCGGTTCTGGTTCGTCATCGCTGAGCAGGTGCTCCACACAACAGCCGGTGACGACCAGATCATGTTGGGCCAACTCGACCGGCTCCAGACCGTCATGGAGCTTGCGCGGGTGTCGTTGGCGATCGTCCCCGCCGCAGCGGTCTACCGGGCACCGACGATCAACGGGTTCGTCATGTTCGATGACCGACTGGTCCAGGTCGAAACCATCTCCGCAGAGCTGAACGTCACCCAGCCACGAGAGATCCGGCTCTACGCACGAGCGTTCGACGTCCTCGCCCGTCAGGCAGTCACCGGAGAGCGCGCACGGACGTTGATCCGGCGAGCGATGGAAACACGGCTGAGCGCCCGCTGACCTACGAGACGACGACAGCCCCGGAATCGGTATGACTCCGGGGCTGTTCTGTGTCGGCGGGCGGAGGCGGCTGCGCCCTGTGCCGGGCGAACAGACTCACCCGGTCACCAGACTCCCCCGCGACCGATTTCGGGCGGCTACGGGGCATCCTCCACTTATTCGGAGATCCGCCAAGTATCTACCGTTTATGGCGAACCACCCATGAATCACCATGAGACCCCGTGAGCACCCATTCAGCAGGTCAAGTTGCTAATTGCGGGGTGTCGACGGGGTCTCAGGGTGATCGGGATTTGCTTGGACCTCAGAATCCCTAGGTCGCAGGTTCGATTTCTGCCGGGGGCGCAACCCTCCACCTGCGTTTCCCGCAGGTGGAGGGTTAGTTTTGGCGTCGCAGGTTCGATCCCTGTGGGAACCGTGACCTCGTTCAGCTTTCGCCGCAAACGATCCGCTCCGTCAATCGCCTGTTCTCGGTCTCCACCCGCAGCGCCAGCCGAGCTCCGGCATGACGGTGCGTCCGGCTCCGAAACCATCGGATCGAGGGGATCGACGTTTGTCGCCAGCCATTCATGGGCTCAGTCAGAGTCGGACTGGGCGATCCATCAGTACAGAACCGAATTCGCAGTGGTTGATCGGAGTGGCATCAGACCTGATTCATTCCACCGTCGATGTAGAAGTTCGCGCCGTAGACGAAGCTGCTCAGCGGCGAGGCCAAGAACGTGACGGCGGCCGCGATGTCCTCCGGTTCGCCGACCCGCGCAGCGGGCAATCCCGACGCGATGGCCGATTTCATCTCCTCGGCGCGCTCACCGAAGACATCGTCCCACAGCGGGGTGTTCACTGGCCCGGGCGAAACGACGTTCACCCGGATGCCTCGACCACTCAGTTCGTTGGCCCAGGTGCGAGCGTACGCTCGCACAGCGGCTTTCGACGCCCCGTACGCACCGAAGGATGGCGTCCCGCTCCCCCCGCCGAAGTGGAGGCCGCGAGGATGACCGCGGCCCCCTCGTTGAGAAACGGCAGGGACTTCTTCACGGTCAGGAAGGTTCCCTTCACGTTGATGTCGAAGATTCTGTCGTGGTCTTCCTCGGTGAGGTCCTCGAGAGAGGCGAGGTGGTTGATCCCCGCATTCGCGAACAGGATGTCCAAACCCTGCCCGCGCTGACTCACCTCCGCGTACAGGCGATCCACGTCGGCTGAGACGCTGACGTCGCCGACCACGGCCGTCACGCCGCCGATCTCCGCGGCGGCTTTCTCGAGTTCGTCCTTGCGTCGCCCGGTGATGAAGACGTGCGCACCCTCGGAGGCGAGCTGCTTCGCCGTCGCAAGTCCGATGCCCATGCTGCCGCCTGTGACGACGGCCGTCTTGTTTTCGAAATACCCCATCTGGTCTGCAACCCATCTTTCCGAATCGTGTACCGATTGTTGGACATGCGAGTCGAGCGCCCCGTCCGCGCAGAACCTCGAAGGGCTTCCGGTCACGTCGGTGGTCTCGATCACCGGCGTTTCCCAGCACTCTTCTGACGGTCTGGGGAGAAGGGCACGCCCTTTTCAGGCTCGAGCTCGGGCGTCGACGAGGTCGCCGCGACCTACCTCATCGATCTCGAACTGGCAGCGGGAGAGTTGTCGTGCACGCAGTGATGTCGCTCGTGCGATCACCTCTTGCTGCGCTGGGTTGTACAGCTCGCGCCGGGCCTCGGCGAGCGCGTGGCCGACGGCCTCCGAGCCGTCGACAGCTCGCCAGTTCGCGTCCGACGCCGCGATCCTGTCCGCGATTCGCTGCCGCGCAACCTCGTTCGCGTTCCCAGGTAAGACACCGAACGCCAGACGCAGCGGGGCTGACTCTGCCGAGATCATCGGCAACAGGTCGGGAAGCACATCTCGTGCGGCGAGCCGCGCATAGACCTGGAGGAATGCGCGGTCGGGCGCTGAGAGCCCGCGAGCGACCGCTTCGAAGCCGCGCGGCGTGTCCAGCGGAGCGTGTTCTCGGGCGACGGCAGCCACGTCGTCACGCACCCGCATCAGATGTTCGATTGCCGCTCGAAGTTCGGCATCGAGCTCGCGCGATGCGTCGGGACAAGTGACGTCTATGTCCGTGATCCGCGCGAGCGGTATTCCGAGCTCTACGAGGCGGCGTGTGCGCGCCAGTGAGATCAGGTGCCTGACGCGATATTGCTTGTACCCGTTGTAGCGGCGGTCGGGTTCTTCCAGCAGGCCCACGCGGTGATAGTGCCGAATGGTGTTCACGGTCGTCCCGGTGAGTTCGGCCAGCTCTCGCGTACTCCATGCCACGTTGGCCTCCTCATGCGGATTGCGGCGGATACATGCGGTGACAAGTGCGGTTTCGGTGCCATCCAGTCTTCGCCCGTGCCGATCACTACCGTCGCAGAGGCAGTACTCGATTCGCGTCGGTGACAATTGCCTAGATCTCCCCGCTTGCCCGTGTGCCGGGGGCGCATCACAGGCTGCAGCGTGTGCCGGCGGGCGGAGTTTCGAGGTCGAGGAGATACGCGTCCACCACGTCGTCGACGCACTCGCTACCGCCGAGCAGGTAGGCGCCGTGTTGCTTGCCGTCGACGGTGAGCAGGCTTGCCCCGAGGGCTTGCGCCATCGCGATACCGCCCGTGTGCGGCGTGGCGGGGTCACCGGTGGTCGACACGACGAGTGTCGTGGGGAGGGCTTCGGCATCGGCGAGCCAGGGCTCCTCACGCGTGGGCGGTGCGGGCCACGCCTCACACTCGCTGTGGTAGTTCCCGGCTGTGAAGACGTCGAGATCGAACATCGGCGCGGCATCCCCGATCTCGCGTGCGAGCGCTGTGTGTTCCGCGGGCGCCAATCGGGGCCAGTCCATGCAACGCACGGCGATGCTGGTGTCGAGGTCCGGGAAGCCGGCGCGCAGGGCGAGCACTTCGTCGGCGCGCCCGGCCTCGAGCGCGATCAGGGCGGAGATGACTTCGGGCCATCTCGCCTCCGCGTACAGGCCGCCGCTGATTCCGAGGTAGACGTCCCAGACGCTGACGGTTCGGCCGCCGACCGTCGGCGCCGGCGTCTCGTTGAGCGGCCGCACGATCTCGTGCAGGCGATCGTTGGCAGCCGCGGGTTCAGTGCCGAGTACACAGTCGGGCGATTCGGCGCAGAGCACGGCGAGGTCGTCGAACCGGGCCTGCAGGCCTTGGAATTGGGACAATCGGAATTGGCTCGCCGTCAGGTCGGGCGCGACAGCTCCGTCGAGAACGATCGCGCGGACCTTCTCGGGGTAGGTCGTGGCGTACATGGCGCCGAGCTCGGAGCCGTAGCTGTAGCCGAGGTAGGTCAGCCGGTCGTCACCGAGCACCGCTCGCATGATGTCCATATCGCGCACAACGTTCGTCGACCCGGCGTTCACCAGGTTCGCGACGCCGCCGGAGCCGTCGGCGCAGCGCTGCGCGAGTTCGACTGCCTGCTCGGCGCTCGTGATGTCGTACACGGCGCCGAATCGCGGGCCGTCGCCGGCGTCGTATTCCTCGTCGGTGTAGCAGTCGAGGGCAGGGGTCGACGATCCGGTCCCGCGAGGGTCGAAGCCGACGATGTCGAAGCGCTCGCCGACGGGGCTCGCCTGCCACAACAGTGCGGTCGAGGCGACGAGGCTGGTGCCGGAGCCTCCCGGGCCTCCTGGGTCGACCAGTAACGAGCCCTCGGCCTCGCCCGTGGCGGGCAAGCGCAGGAGCGCGACCTGTGCCCGCTCGCCCTCTGGCTCGTCGTAATCGAGCGGCACCTGCACCGAAGCGCATTCGAGTGCGGGGTTCGCGAACAGCTCGGCGTCCGCCGCGCTCGTCGCGGTGCCCGCGCACCTGCCCCAGTCGAGCTCTTGCACGAGGTAGGCGCCGAAGTCCTCGTCAGCGCCGGAGCCCGGTGCGGGAGCAGCGGGCGTACAGCCGGTGAGGAGGAGGGTGGCGGCTGTGGCGAGCCCGGTCGTGAGGCGCCGGGACCGATTCGAGAGTCGAAGACGTGATCGCATGCGTTTCCTTTGTCGTGTCCGGGGCTGGATCTGGGACATCAGCTGCCGATCCCGTCGGTGTCGGCATCCAGGAGCCGGTGATGGCGGAAGGTGAGCGTTCGTTCGATTCCCGCGAGGCCCGCGCTGACGGTGAGAGCCGTGTTCGCCCAACCCGGCAAGTCGACGGGCGAGACGAACGGGCTGAAGCGATCAGCCCAGAACCGCAGATGGGTGACCAGCTCGAGCAGCTGCGGTGCGAGGAGGATCAGGTCGACCGTCAGCACGATGACGGCGCCGGCGGCCAGCGCGCGCCCGGCCCCGGGGTGTCGCAGGGAGAGCTGGGCGCGCCAGTGCTCGGGTGTCCCCGGCGCTGGATCCAGACGTCGCTCGCTGCCATCAGCACTGATCAGGTGGATCCGCCGCATGCCGAATCTGCTCGCGGCGACCACGATGGTTTCCGAGCCGAGCGGGAACCGGACCGGCATATCGGAGGTCTGCACGTGCCGGTCGTCGCGATAGAGCGACGCGCGCCCCGACAGGTGATCGACATCGACCGTCGCTGTCGACCCATCGGGAAGTTCGACCGCGAATCGTGTGCGTTCCAGCGCGAGGGAGCGGCGGAACGGCGGCAACGGCGCTCCCGGCTCCGGAGCTGGCGTCGACCATGCTCCCGGGTCGCCGTCGAGACCCTCGAATACATCGCGGCCGTCGCTCCAGCCGTCGTATCGAGAGCCCTGCCGCTCGCCGTCCCAGGGTTCGCGCCAGTCGCTCACGCCTGATCCTGTCCGGGGTCGGGACTGGAGGAAGCACCACAACGGAACCTTTCTAGCATGACCATGCCAAATAAAATAGCATGAACATGCTAGAAGTGCTAAGGTGAGGTTCGTGCCCAAGAGAGTTGACCCGGATGTCCGCCGGGAGCAGGTCGCCGACGCCGTGATCGACGAGATCGCCGAGCACGGGCTGCGTGCGGTGACCCTCGCCCGGATCGCCGCACGCACCGGCTTGGCCATCGGGAGCATCCGGTACTACTTCGGCGACACCGTCCGCGAGGTCATGCGCTTCACCTTGGGCGTCCTCATGCAGCGCGCCGTGGGCCGCGCCGCGACGATGTCCGACGACCCGATAACACGGATCGCGGACGTCATCACCTTCGCCGCACCCACCAGCGAGCAGGAGCGCAAGGAGAACATCGCCATGGTCGAATACCGCGTCATGGCGCGCACCGATACCGAGCTCGCGGCCGACGTCGCCGCGACCTCCCTCGCGGGCGCGGAGGTGATCCGCTCACTGATGCGTGATGCGCTGGCCGACCGCGCGATCGACGAGGAAGCGCTGCACCGCGAGGCGCTCCTGCTGTTCGCCCTGGTCGAGGGCTTCTCGTTCAGCTCGGCGCTGTTCTCCGCCCCGTTGCGCGAAACGGACATCCGTGCCGTCGTGACGGCGACTGTGCTCCGTCTGCGCGACGCCTTTCCGCCTTCCGAACACGAGGCGGATCGATGAACCGCTCGCCCTCTCAGGGATTCAACAGGTCGCGGAGCTGTTTGCGGGAGCTGATGCCGAGCTTGCGGTAGATGTTGCGCAGGTGGGCATCGATGGTGCGAGGACTCAGGAACAGCTGGGTAGCCACTTCCCTGGAGGTGGACCCCTTCGCGACGAGGCGAGCTACCAACTGCTCATGAGCGGTGAGATCGGTGGTGGGTTCCGCGCCGCGACTGCGCGGGTGCTGTCCGGTGGCGCGCAATTCCCGGGCAGCGCGCGCGGCGAACGCGTCCGCGCGCATGTCGGTCAGCATCTCATGTGCGATGCGAAGCTGTTCCCGAGCCGACTGCCGAAGTCCTTCTCGGCGCAACCACTCGCC
The DNA here is from genome assembly GCF_042728755.1 of Nocardia sp. NPDC060249. Lineage (NCBI taxonomy): Bacteria > Bacillati > Actinomycetota > Actinomycetes > Mycobacteriales > Nocardiaceae > Nocardia > Nocardia sp. NPDC060249. The sequence goes on along the minus strand of NZ_JBHXAQ010000008.1, from coordinate 117,047 downwards.
GTAGACGAGATGAGTACGCGCGAGATGGCCTTTCATTCTGCTGTTCTGCAGGTGGCCGATCGCGTCCCGGTAGTAGGTCTCAGCGGTCGGACCGGTGGCGACAAGGGCTCGCGAACGGGCGGCTAGCCCCAGCGCCCATGCACTGCCGCTGGCGGCAGCTCGCGCGGAGAGCTCGTCCGCCGCCGCTCTCGCCCCATCCGGGTCGTTCGCGCGAACCGCCGCCTCGACCAGCTCGGGAAGGGTGAGACTACTGTTCACGAGCTCGCCCGTCTCGTTCGACCGCGCGGCAGCCTCGCGCGCCGCCACATACTGGCCCAGACCGTTGAAAAGCACCGCGAGGGCGTAGTGCGCGGTCGCCGCTTCGGAGAGCCTGTCACCTGCGTTCGCGACACTGGCCTTGAACAACCTTCGCGTTTCGAGTTCGTCGCCGCCCCACGCAGCGACGTAGAGCTGCCCGTACAGCAGCGGTACGGCACCTGTCGCCAGCGTGATCGTGGTTTCCTCGGCAGCGACCTCCGCGGCGCGGGAGAGCTCGCCCGTCAGAACCAGTGCCGAGGACAACGCGACAAGGGACAGTGGAAGTGTCGTCAGCGCGCCTGCCTCGCGTGCGAGTCGTACGTTCCTGTCGGCGAGCATGATGCCGATGTCTTCGTCGAAAAACGCCGCCGCGGTTCGAGTCGCCAGCCACAACCATCGTCGGCTCCCCATCTCGCCGGTGGCCTCCCCGTCGAAGCCGTGGTCGCGGAACGCTTCCAGCGCGCGTCGAACATGAGGGGCGCCCGCTGCGTACCCGATCGCGAAGGTCGCCACCAACGCGTCGAGAAGCAGATCCGGCGGGCTCGGTTCACCCGGAGGTGGCGGCGCCGATCGCGCCACGTCGGCAACCTCGGCCACGCTGGAGGCATCGACCACAAGGGTTGCGTCGATGGCGTGAAGGTAGGTTTCGCGCGCCAGCGCCGGATCGAGAACCGTCAGCTTCCTGGCGGCGTCGAGCAACATCGCCGAAACGTCGTTGCTCTGGGTCAGATGAAAGGCGATTCGCGCTCGAAGTAGATCGACCCGGGCACGCTGGAGCTCATCGAGCGGGCCCAGTTCGGCGACCGCGAGCAGTTCCTCGGCGGCCGCCGATGCTCCCGCGTCGTGTTTGGCATGCGCGGCCGCCAGCGCTCGCCGTGAACGTACGGTGGGTTCCGGGGTGAGTTCCGTGGCGCGCTGAAGGAATACCCCCGCCGCTGCGATACCACCGCGGGCGCGTGTCCGTTCGGCTGATCGCTCGAGTTCGGCCGCTGCGTCCTCACTTGCCCCCACGACCCCGGATGCGTGGTGCCAGGCTCGGCGATCTGGATCGGTGTGGGGATCAGTCGCCGCGGCGAGGGCGCGGTGAGCGCGGCGACGAGTCTCCGGCGTAGCGGACCGGTACACAGCGGAGCGCACCAAGGGGTGACGGAACCGCACTCTGGTATCGACTTCTATCAGTCCGGTCTCCTGCGCGGGCTCGACGGCCGCCTGCGCGATGCCCAACTCCTCGGCTGCACGCCACAGCAGAGCCGCGTCTCCTGTCGCGTCCGCCGCGGCGAGCAGCAGCAAGAGCTGGGCGTCTTCGGACAGCCCTGCCGAGCGACGCCGGAAGCTGTGCTCGATCCGACGAGGGACGCTGAGCGCGCCGGGCGATTCGAAACCTCCTGCGAGCTCGGTCAGGCGAGCGCGGCGCGGGAACTCCAGGAGCGCCAGCGGGTTACCTCTCGCTTCCGCGAGGATCCGATCGCGCACTTTCTCGTCTACGGGAGCGTGCGCTCCCCGCATGAGCAGCGAGCGCGAGTCAGCATCGCGCAGCCCTTCCAGGCGCAACTCCACCCCATCGGCGATCACGGGGTGGGGGCCGGTCTCGAGATCGCGTGAGGCGAACATCATCGCCACCCGCTCGTGTGCGATCCGCCGGCTCACGAACGCGAGGACCTGCGCAGATCCCTGGTCGAGCCACTGCGCATCGTCGATGAGACACAGCACAGGCGCAGCTTCGGCAGCGTCGGTCAGGAGGCTCAATGTCGCCAGGCCGACCAGGAACATGTCGGGCGCAGGCCCACTACGGCTTCCGAAAGCTATTTCGACAGCGACGCGCTGAGCCTCAGGGAGCCGTCTCGCTTCGTCGAGCAGCGGCGCGCACAGTTGATGCAGGGCGGCAAAAGCGAAGAGCGCCTCGGACTCCGCGCCGACGCACCCCACCACGCGGAAGACCGGGCTGCCGACTTCCCGGGCATAGTCCAACAGTGCCGTCTTGCCGATCCCGGCTTGCCCGCGCACGATGATCGTCCCGCTGTTACCCACGCGCGCGGCCTCGAGCAGCTTGTCGACCGCCTCGCGTTCCGCGCGACGGCCCAACAGCGTCGTCAGCTCCATATGCGTCCGATCCGCAAATATGTTCTGCACCGCAGGGTACACAGCGTCCACCCCCGGTCGAACCTGCACGGGTATGCGCGGACGTTGGACTTCTTGACTGTGTGGTGACCACACGGTGTTGGCTCGCCGACAGGACTCGAGACCGAAAGACGAAGGAGATCCACGATGACCGCGCACCTCAGCCACCCCGACGGCCTGCTCCAGCAGAAAGACTATGCACCCGTCGCCACGACCACCGGCTCCCGCCTGCTGCTGGTGGCCGGACAGCTGGCTGTGACGCCTCTCGGTGAAACGACCGCGACCGACCTCGCGGCCCAGGTCCATGACGCCCTCCGCAACGTCGCGACAGCGGTGCGGGGCGCGGGGGGCGATGTCACCGACATCGCGCGATTGACCTTCTATGTCGCCGGCTGGACCACCGACATGGCCGACGCACTGTGGGAAGGCACCTCGCGCGCCCAGGAATCCGATGGTTTCAGCGCCCCTCTGCCTCCTGTCACCGTCATCGGCGTGCAGACCCTGTGGAGGCCCGACCTCCTGGTGGAGATCGAAGCCACTGCCGTCCTGGACTGATCTATGAGAATGGCCGCCAGCCTGCCGACAGACACTTCTCGCATCAGCGGGGACGGTGTCACGGGAGCGTCCAGAACACCCTTGTCACCAAGTAGAAGAAGATCGCGGCGAGGGTCAGGAAACCTACCGAACAGGCGAGGCCGACCATGTCGGTGCGGGGATCGGGGCGGGGGTCCGAGCGCATCCAGAAGCCCAGCGCGCGGGTGACGACCGGCATCACCACCCAGGTCAGCAGGCTGACCGACAGGATGTTCCCGACCAGCAGGCTGATCCACAGCTGCGCGCCGGGCCAGACCTCGGCGATGGCCACGGTGAGGATCACGACCGTCGGATACAGGCCGACCAGGACCGACAGGGCCGTCTTCCACGACGCGGGACCACCCTCCTCGCCGGTCCGGCTCGGCGGAAACCACGACCCGTAGGGGTTGGCGATCCGGTGCACCTCGAACTCCCGGAAGTCCGGCGCTTCCTCGAGCAGCGCTTTGCGCTGGGGTGATTCGAGCCAATGGTTGAGATGCTCGGCCGAGGCGAAGGAATAGATGATCGTCCAGTCGCTCTGGACGCCGGGAATCGGCCGGTGCAGCCCGGATCCGCGGAAGCCTCGAAATGTCCGCTCTACCTCGGTCACGCGGTCCTGCCAGGCGATGAACTCCGCCTCGCGTTCGGGCGCCACCGGGTGTGAGACGACGACGGTCACTACCTCTTCGTCCGGCTCGTCGACCAGCACATGCTGCGTCGACGGCTGCTCGAAGAGCCCGGTTCCGCGCGCGAGGAGTTGGTCCCGTGTATCGCTGACGAGCCAGCGCTTCAGGTGGACGATGTCGTCGAACCGATACACGACCGACCAGTCCGACTGAGCGTCACCCGGAGGCGTCACATCGGCGCCGAGGAAGCCCGGGAATGCCGCGGCAGCGTCGTTCACCTCCGCCTGCCACCGCCGATACTCGTCCTCGCGGCCGACTCGGGGCTGTTGCGTGATGACCACCGTCGCCGCGGCGGCCCTCGGCGGCAGGGCTTTCGAAGCCGACATGTCAGTACGGGTGCTTATCGGCCTTTTCGGCCCAGGTCTTGTACGCTTCGGCGCCCAGATCCCGGCGGAACTGTTCGATCTTCACGGACCGCTCGGGCAGGGGTCTGGTGAAGTCCTCGTATTGATACGCGTCATCGAAGCCGATTTCGCTGGTGTCGGCCAGGTCGCTCGCGAAATGCACGGCGTCGAGACGTGCCCAATAGATCGCGCTCATACACATGGGACAGGGTGCGCCGCTGATGAATATCTCCATCCCCATCAACATTTTCGCGCGTTCCGGAACCTTGTCGGGAGATCCTTCGGGTCGCGGGACCAATTCGAGCGTCGACTCGTTCTGATGCTCTTTCGAAATACTCGGGGACTCACCGTTGAGCACCTGGGTCGCCTTGCGGATGGTTTCTATTTCGGCGTGGGCGGTGGCATCACCGGTGAGCAGCACCCGATTCTGACCGCGCGCGACGATCACCCCGTCCTTCGCGATGACGGCACCGAACGGTCCACCCCAATCGTTGTCGACAGACTCTTTCGCCAGCCTGCATGCCTCTTCCATGAGTTCATCCGGTGTCATAGGACATTGCACCTCGAATTGTGGTTCGGACGTACTTCATCGAGCCTCTGCCGCATACCGAATCTACCTCCGGCCCGATCCCCGGGGAACAGCGTGCGCAATGGCGACGCATTCGTCTGACTTTGGAAACCACTCCGTGTCCTTGGACCAGATCGCGGCCGACAGCGACCGGGTCGAGCTCGCCGGGTTCGGCCCGGCTCACCCTTTTCGGGTGAGCCGCACACGCCGCCGCTGTGTGACTCTCGCCATCGCGGCACTGTTCTGCGATCCAGCGAACCGGCCGAACCGCAGCTCTTCCGCACGACCCACTGTCCGGCATTCACAAACAAGGAGAATCCGTTGAAACTCAGAAACAGCGTCTGTGGGATCGCCTCGATCGCGGTGGTTCTGCTGATGACCGCGGCGTGCGGCTCCGATGACGACTCGTCCGCACCGGCAGCCACCTCGACCACCCAGACCACCGAGACCGACGCCATGCGCAGCAGCGTCGCCGCGACGGCGTCCTCGATGCTGAGCACGGTGCGCGACACCGCGGATCAGGCGGTGCAGGACGCGATCAACACGGTCCTGGCCGCCGCGCCGGTCACCTTCGCCGCGGGAAGTTCCGATCTCAGCGCGGCCGCCACCGCAACCCTCAAAGCGGTAGCGGTGCCCCTGCAGGGCAACGACACCCAGATCCAGATCACGACCTACGCCGAGGATTCGAATATCGCCTCGGCCAAAGCCCTGGCCGAGGCGCGCGGCGACAACATCGCGGCCGCCCTCGAGGGCGACGGCGTCGACAAGTCGCGCATCACGGTGAAGTCCGACGCGAATCCCTCCGATCCGGAGGTCGACGCCAACGAGGCCGCGATCACGGTGGTCGACGAATAGCGGCTTGCCGAAGGTCTGTCAGACACCGCCGTGACCTGCGCTGATGCCGGTCACGGCGGTGCGATGCCGGGCGGGGTACCCGGGCCGGGTAATCTTTCGCCTCATGTGGATCATCCTTGCCATCTCCGTGGTCAGCTCGGTCGCCATCGCGATCTTGTTCGCGACGGGCTTCCCCAAGGACTGAGCATGTGCCGATAGCCCTGTGCGCGGCGGGCATCGGCGATCCGTGCCGTTTTCGTCCTGTTCAGTGGCGATCGGCCTAGAGTTGACTGATTGTGCGGGGCACTGTGGCGGGGGATGGTGGGCTTGCCTTCGCGGTGCGGCGACGTCGCAAGCCTGGGGCTTTCCGGGTGTATTGGACGCTGGCGCGGGCGGGATTCAAGCGGCAGGCGCAATACAAGCTGGCGATGTTCGCCGGGCTGTTCACCAATTGCGTGTTCGGGTTCGTGCGTGCGGCGGTGATGGTCGCGGCGGTGCGGGCCGCCGGTGATTTCGGCGGGTACGACGAAGGCACCATCGGGGCCTACGTGTGGTTGTCGCAGGCGCTGCTGGGCGCCACCCAGTTCATGGGGCCGCAGATCGACCTGGTCGACCGGATCAAGACCGGTGACGTGGCGATCGATTTCCTGCGTCCGATCGACGTGCAACTCGGCTACCTGGCCACCGATATGGGCCGCGCCGCGTGCACGATCCTGCCGCGCGGAGTGCCGAGCATCGTCATCGGCGCCGCCACCTTCGGCTTGTCGATGCCGAGTACGCCGGTGGCCTATCTGCTCGGCCTGATCAGTGTGCTGCTCGCGGTGGCCCTGTCGTTTCTCTGCCTGTTCGCGGTGGCGCTGATCGGGTTCTGGGTGGTCGAGATCCGTGGCATCCGGGTGCTGTATCAGATCGTCGGAACGTTTCTGGCTGGGCTTTTCGTCCCGGTGCACATGTTTCCCGACTGGTTGCGTGTCGTCGCCATGTCTACACCGTTTCCCTCCATCCTGCAGGCCCCGATCGATACGCTGTCAGGGCGGGCCGCCGGGTCGGACGCCTTGATCATCGTTGCGATACAAGGCTTCTGGGTGTTGGTGATCGGACTGCTCGGCAGGGTGTTGCTGCGGGCGGGACAACGCAGGCTGGAGGTACAGGGTGGCTGAACCGGATTCCGCGCGCGTTGTTGCCGGGACCTGGTTCACTCCCTATCTCGCAGTATTGCGTTCGCGTGTGAAAGCACAGCAGGTGTACCGCCTTTCGTTCGCCACCGAGGTGTTCAGCGCCTTCCTGATCGGGCTGGTGGAGTTCGCCGAGGTGTGGGTCATCTTCCACAATGTCAAAACACTCGGCGGCCTCGATGTGGACGCGGCGCTGCTGCTGTTCGGGCTGTCCAACACCTCGTTCGCGCTGGCCCAGGTCGCGGTCGGGCATCTGGATTCGCTGCCGTCGATGATCCGGATGGGCACGCTGGACGCGTATCACCTTCGCCCACAGCCGTTGCTGTTGCAGCTGGTGACCAGCGACATCTCGTTACGCAGGCTCGCGCGGGCCGCTGTCGCGGTGATCGTGCTCGGGATCGGGCTGTGGCGCAACGATATCGACTGGGGCATCGCCCCGGTTACCTTGATCGTGATCACCCTGATCAGTGGAATCGCGCTGTTCTGTGGCCTTTTCGTGTGCGCAGCCGGACTACAGTTCTTCTTGATCGACGGTGCCGAGCTCACCAACAGCTTCACCTACGGCGGTTCGTTCGCCGCGATGCAGCCGGCCTCGGTGTTCCCGACACCACTGAAACTGTTGTTCGGGTTCGCGATTCCCGTCGCGTTCACGGCATACGTGCCGACGATCGCCCTGCTCGGTTTGCCGGGGCCGCCACTGTTGCCCGCGTGGTCGGCGTGGCTGACGCCACTCGCCGCGGCGTGGGTGTGGCTGCTCGCATCGGCTGCGTGGCGGATCGGTACGAGGCACTATCAGGGAGGAGGGGGATAACGATGGACGAGCACGAGAACCAGGATCCGATCATCGACATCGATGACCTCACCCGGCAATTCACCGTCTACCGCAAGAACGGCAGCCGCTGGCGCCGACATCGCGACACCATCACCGCCGTCGACCGGATGAGTTTCCGGATCGAACGCGGCTCGGCGGTCGGCTATATCGGCGCCAACGGCGCGGGCAAGTCGACGACCATCAAGATGCTCACCGGCATCCTGGTGCCGACCACCGGAACCGTGCGCACCTGCGGCCTCGAGCCGGTGCGTCAGCGTAAGGAACTCGCCTCGCGCATCGGCGTCGTGTTCGGGCAGCGTTCGCAACTGTGGTGGGATCTGCCGCTGCACGAGTCGTTCGCGATCCTGGCCGCGATCCATCGTCTCGATCCCGATATCGCCGACAAGCGGACCCACGAACTGGTGGAACAGCTGGAAATGGCCGACACCCTCGACACTCCCGTCCGCCAGCTCTCGCTCGGTCAGCGCATGCGCGCGGAAGTTGCGGCCGCACTGTTGCATTCGCCCGAGCTGGTGATTCTGGACGAGCCGACGATCGGCCTCGATGTGCTGTCCAAGCAGCGATTACGTGAGTTCCTGCGCGCCGAACGGATCGAGCGCGGCACCACGCTGCTGCTCACCACCCACGACATGGGCGATATCGAACGACTCTGTGATCGGGTGCTCGTCGTCGATTACGGCAGGCTGGTGTACGACGGTTCGCTGGCCGGGCTCGGCGCCACCGTCGGCGCGCGCCGGGTACTGGTGGTGGACCTGGCCGCGCCCACACCGGATCTCGATGATCTGCCGTCCGGGGCCCAGTTACTGTCCAGCGAGGCGGGCGGCATGCGCCAGCGCCTGGCCTTCGACGCCGAGAAGACCACCGCGGCGGCGTTACTGGCGGCGGTGTCGGACCGGGCGCAGGTGCGCGATCTGTCGATCGAGGAACCCGATATCGAGGACGTAGTCCGCCGGATCTACGAGTCGACCCGCTGAATTCAGCTCGGCCCGTCCGGGTTTCCCGAGTACATGCGCACCTCGCCGCCCTCCCCCAGGAAGGCGTTGACCAGCATGATCCGCTGCGCGCGCAGCTCCTCGTCGCCGGGGGCTCCGGTGGTGATCGAAATCTGTGGGATGGCAGCCCAGTTCACGACGTAGCGCTCGGGCGGGCCGTCGTCGTCGGACAGGCGCGCGAGCCGGAACACCGACACCGCACGACGTTCCATGAGGCCGCGCACGACATCGGCGATGCGCTCTGGGTCCTCCAGGGCGAACAGGAACCCGAAGGTCAGCTCGGGCGATGACACGTAAGCGGGCACAATCACCGAGATTAGTGCATGCGGCCCCGAAATGATTGCCGGAAATGTGCCACCACGGTTACCCGGGAGTGCTCGTGGGGAGACCCGGCCGTAATGGTGGATAACAATTTCCGCCGACCACCGAGTTTGTACACCCTACTATTGCGCGTCGGCGCCGCATCGCGCTTTCCTGAAAGGGTCCCGATTCCCCCGGGCCGTCTTCTCCACCCGCAGCGTCGCGGACTCTTGTCGACGTCCGGGCGGGGCTACGCCGGTGCCGGGGAGTGCACCCCCATACCCATCCTCCTCGGCTCTGGCGTATCCATGCACAAAAGCGTTGTCAGGGGGCGTGCCCATGCCGATCGATCACGGCCACCGTCTGGATGCCGCACAACTGCCGACTCCCTCGGCACTGTTGCGGGCCTTTCTGGAAACCGACCACCCCGACCCGGCGCCACACCGGGTTCTCGACGCCGCCCGCGGGCTCGCGAGCTGCCACGATCGCCGGCGCAGAGTGCTGGAGCAGGCACGCGACCCCGCCGCGTCGAGCAGCACCGGCGCGGCGTGCGCGCGACTGGTCGACGACATCGACAACGACCGCGGCGCGCTGATCGCCCGCATCGACGACTGGGTCGCCGCCCACGTGGCACACCGCGACGGCGCCTCGCTGCACACCGAGACCCTCGGCGCGGTGATCGACCGGATGGCCGCGAAATGGATCGCCGCCCAGCAGGCCATGGCGGGACCGGCTCAAACGACGACGACACCACGGCAGCGGGAGGCTCGCACCCATCTGCAGTGGTGTCGTCTTGCCGAATTGACCGACGGCTACCGAGATCTGATCACCGATGTCACCGAACACCGCAGGCGGTTGCCGGTGTGGTGAATCGTCAGGCCTTGTCGCCCGGTTCGGCGAACACCGGCGCCGAACCGAGGTCGCCGTCGGCCGGAGCGTCGAGGTCGACCGGGTCGGTCTCGGCATCGCGTGCCTTCGCCAACTCCGCCTCGGCCCGGTCCTGCGCCGCGTCGCGACGAGCAGCAGCCGCGGCTTCTCTCATCTCGATCGCGTCGGTGACGAACTCACCGATCTCCCGGGCAACCTCGGCGACCGTTCCGGTGATCAGCATCGCGATCTTGCCGACCCGCTGGGCACCGGAGGACGTCAGTTCCTGGACCAGATCCTTATTGCTTTCGAATTTGCCGACCATTTACACGCCCACTTCGGTTGCCTTCCGATTACGCATAACGATAACACCGGGCTTGGGTGCCCTCTTCACGAAACGATCGGGCACCGCGAGCAGGAAGATCTTGGCCCAGACCGAACCGATCTGCTTGGAGAAACGACCGGTGTTGTAGGGCAGGCCGTACTTTTCCGCCAGCGCCTTCACCTCGGGCGCGATCTCCGGGTACCGGTTCGCCGGGATATCGGGGAACAGGTGGTGCTCGATCTGGTGCGAGAGGTTGCCCGACATGATGTGGAACAGTCGCGAGCCGTTGATGTTGGCCGAGCCGAGCATCTGACGCACGTACCACTCACCGCGGGTCTCGACCTCGGTCTCCTCCTTGGAGAACGTCTGGACGCCCGACGGGAAGTGGCCGCAGAAGATGATCGAATAGGTCCACAGGTTGCGCACCAGGTTCGCGGCCGCGTTGCCCGCCAGCGTGTGCAGGAACAGCGGGCCGGTGAGCGCCGGGAACATCACGTAGTCCTTGAGGACCTGCTTGCCCGCCTTCTTGCCCTGCCCCTTGAGCAGCGGCTTGAGTTCGGACCACTTGCGCTTGCCCTTGATGATGTTGTCGGCTTCGAGGTCGTGCAGCATCACGCCCCACTCGAAGAACGTCATCAGCAGGAAGGCGTAGAGCGGGTTGCCCAGGTAGTAGGGGTTCCACTTCTGCGCCTCGTCGATCCGCAGGATGCCGTAACCGATGTCGCGATCCATGTCGACGATGTTGGTGTAGGTGTGGTGCATGTAGTTGTGCGAGTGCTTCCACTGATCGGCCGGGCAGACCGTGTCCCAGTCGAATTCGCGGGAGTTGATGCCGCGCTCGCGCATCCAGTCGTACTGGCCGTGCATCACGTTGTGGCCGATCTCCATGTTGTCGAGGATCTTCGACACACCGAGCGCGGCGACGCCGGCCAGCCAGAACGGCGGCAGGAAGCCCAGGTACATCAGACCGCGGCCGGCGATCTCGAAGCCACGCTGGGTCTTGATGATGTTGTAGATGTAGTCGCGGTCGCGTTCGCCGAGGTCGTCGACGACGCGGGCGCGGATCGCGTCCAGCGCGGCGCCGAGTTCTTCGACCTGCTCCGGGCTCAGGATGACCGGACCGTCTGTGCCTTCGGTGAGGATCGTCATGGCTGTATCTCCCCTTGCTGGTGTTCGGTGTCGTTCTACAGTGCGATGTCGACGTCGCCGACCGCTGTGTTGATGCAGACCTGGATCTGCTTGTCGGGCTCGGCGTCGAGTTCGCCGGTGCGGATGTTGCGGGTGCAGCCGGAGACCTTGGTCGCGGTGCAGGAGAAGCAGATCCCCATGCGGCAGCCGTATTCCGGGGTCAGGCCGGACGCTTCGGCCTGCTCGAGCAGCGTTGCTCCGGTGTTGTCGGCGGCAACGTCGCTGCCGGAGAAGGTGACCGTGCCGGTGGCCTCGGACGGGTCCGCCGGGACCGTGGTGAGCGTGAATTCCTCACTGAGCACCCGATCTTGGAGACCCTCGGCCTCGAAGATCGTGTGCACCGCCCGCATCAGCGGCGGCGGCCCGCACACGAAGGTCTGCGCGTCGGCGAACCAGGGCGCGACCCGCTCGAGCTCGTCGTAGTCGAAGAATCCACTGCCGGTGGAGGTTTCACCGTCGATCACCGTGCCCGGCTCGACCGGGTAGCGGTATTCGATACGGAAGTTGGCGCGACGCTGCGCGATCGAGGACAGCTCGGCCCGATGCGGCACCATCTCGGGCTGACGGGCGTAGTGCAGGAAGGTGACCTGCCCGGTGTAACCCTCGGCGTCGAGGGTCCGCAACATCGACAGTACCGGCGTGATCCCGCTGCCACCGCTGACCAGCAGCACCTTGCCGGGCCGGCGCTCGGGTAGGTGGAACACACCGGCGGCGGGCGCCAGGTCGACGACCATGCCCGGCTTGGCGTTGGCGTGCAGGTAGTTCGAGACGAGCCCGCCCGGGTGCGCCTTGACGGTGAGCTGCAGGTAGCGCTCGCCGCGGCTCTCCGGGTCGATCGGCGAGTAGCAGCGGGTGTGGCGCACGCCGTTGATCGAGACGCCGATCTGCACGTACTGACCGGCGGCGTGGCCGCGCCACTGCCGCGAGGCACGCAGGGTGAGCGTCACCGAGCCGGGCACCGCGTGCGAGACATGGGTGACCTCGGCGCGCAGTTCCCGAGCGGTGAGCCCGGGGCGGACGAGCTCCAGGTACCGGTCCAGCGGGTGCGGCGTCGTCAACGTCTGCACCAGATCGATCAGTCCCACCATGTCGTGTTGCCCCTTATTGCGAAGTACGGAGAAGTCCAGCGACGTGCTCGTCAAATTTCAGTGCACGTCTGTACACTCACTAGTGTGCCCGATGGCCCCGGGCCACTGTCAACCGGCAATAATGTGAGGCGGACAACATCATGACGAAGGCCGCTATGGTGAACGGATGTATGCTCACCGATGTGACTGAGCAGGCAGGAACCCGCAACGAGCGCAAAGCGCATACCCGGGCAGCCCTCCTCGAGGGCACCCTGGCGCTGGCCTCGGAGCGCGGATTCGCGGCATTGAGCCTGCGTGAGATCGCCCGGTCGGCCGGTATCGTGCCGACCGCCTTCTACCGGCACTTCGCCTCGCTCGACGACCTCGGCGCGACCATCGTCGACGAGGGCGTCACCGCGCTGCGGCTGGCGTTGCGTGAGGTCAGGCGTAAGCCGGACGCGCATCTGGCCGATACGGTCCGCTTCGTCTTCGAGCAGGTTCGCGCCAAACGCGCCCTGTTCGGTTTCCTCATTCGCGAGCGTCACGGTGGGCCTGCCCCGCTGCGTCAGGCGATCGCGATGGAGATGCAGCTCATCGTGCGCGAGATCGTCGCCGATCTGTCGCGCCTGCGCGCGCTGGATTCGTGGAGCACCACCGAGCTGGAGATCGCCGCGGATCTACTGGTCACCACCGTTACCGACGGCATCGCTGCGTTCGTCGCGTCCACCTCCCGTGAGGAATCGGCGATCGTGGAGCGCACCGTGATGCAGATGCGCCTGATCGCATTGGGCATCGCGGGCTGGGTACCCAAAAACGCGGACTGAATTCAGAGTACGGGCGTACACACAATTCGGCGCCGCCCCATCGGTGATGGGTCACATATCGGCCGCCACCGCGCGCGACGGCGCGTGCACCGGGAGCAGCACCAGCAGACCCGCCGCCAGCACGACCAGAAGTCCGGCGATGCCGGCGCGGTCGCTGTGGAACATCGAGACGAACACCCCGAACAGGGCCGGTGCCAGGAACGACACCGCCCGGCCGGTCGTGGTGTACAGGCCGAACAGCTGACCCTCCCGTCCCGGCGGAGCGAGTCGCGCGAGGAACGAACGGGCCGAGGCCTGCGCGGGACCGACGAACACCGTGAGCGCGAGCCCGAAGATCCAGAACATCGCCGGGCCCGACACCATCAGTAGCGCGAGACCGCACCCGATCATCCCGACCAGTGCCGCCACGATCACCCGCTTGGGCCCGATCCGGTCGTCGAACCGCCCGGCCACGACGGCGGCCGCCCCCGCGACGACGTTCGCGGCGATCCCGAACAGCAGCACATCGGCGTCGGCGAACCCGTACACCGTCACCGCGAGCACCCCGCCGAAGGTGAACACCCCGGCCAGACCATCCCGGAACACCGCGCTGGCCAGCAGGAAGTACACCGTGTGCCGATCCTGACCCCACAACTCCCGCACGTCACGCACGAGCACCCGGTAGGAACCGAGGAAGCCGACTTTCGCGGCGCCGGGGTCGGCGCCGGTGCGCGGCATCTCGGGCACCGCGAACAGCACCGGCAGCGCGAACACCGTGAACCACACTGCCGCGAGCACGATGACGAGCCGGACATTGAGGCCCTGATCGGTGGGCATCGCGAGCAGTCCGCGGGTGTCACCGTCCCCGGCGAGGAATCCCACGTAGCAGATCAGCAGCAGCACGATGCCACCGAAATAGCCCATCGCCCAGCCGAATCCGGAGACCCGCCCGACCGTGGCCGGGGTCGACACCTGCCGCATCATCGCGTTGTAGGGGACGCCGGCGAGTTCGAAGGTGGCCGAGGCGAAGGCGAGCAGCGCCAGGCCGAGCCAGAGGTCGTGATAGTCGTCGCGGACGAAGAACATCAGCGACATCGCGCCGACCGTGAGCGCCGTCAAGGTCGCCAAGGCCCGTTTACGGGAACCGACCGCGTCGAAGTACTGCCCACAGACCGGCGCGGTCAGCGCGACGATCAGCCCCGCCCCCGCCAGCGCCCAGCCCAGCCACGCACTCGCCGGTGTCGACCCCGGCAGATCATCGCCCACCTTGTCGGTGAGATACACCGAGAACACGAAGGTCAGCGTCACGGCCTGGAACGCCGACGATCCCCAGTCCCAGAGTCCCCACGCCAGTACCTGCCCGCGTCCGGCCGCCTCGCCGACGGTCTCGGCCGCGTTCACCTCGGTCATAAGCCGAAGAGTAACGGCGAACCGGCACCCACGCCGTCCAATACATCCACGCCGTCTGTTCATATGAACCTGGTTGCATAGTACCCAGCGTTCCGGATACTCTCGTGCCATGGCACTGGAGCACGCGCTACTGGTCTCGCTCACCGAGCGGGCCGGGTCGGGTTATGAGCTCGCTCGCCGATTCGACAAGTCGATCGGCTACTTCTGGAGTGCCACCCACCAGCAGATCTACCGGGTGCTCAAGCGAATGGAGTCCTCCGGCTGGGTCACCGTCGAATCGGTGAACCAGCAGGGCAAGCCCGACAAGAAGGTGTATTCGGTGGCTCCGGCCGGTCAGGCCGAGATCGCCCGCTGGCTCGCCGAGCCCACCGACGCCATCCCCGCCCGCGACGAACTGGGTGTGAAGATCCGCGCCGCCGCCTACGGCGACATCGATGCCATCTGCGCCGAGGTGCAGCGCCATCGCGGCCAGCATGCCCAGCGCCTCGACGAGTACCGCCTCAGCGAAAAGAAATTCTTCCCGGTGCCGGACCAGCTCTCCGGCACCGCTCTGCACCAGTATCTGGTGCTTCGCGCGGGCATCCGCGCGGAGTCCGGCTACCTCGAATGGTGCGACGAAGTACTGCAGGCCCTGCGACCGCGAAAAGGTGACGACCACCCATGACTGCCTATCCCCATCTGTTCGAGCCACTCGACCTCGGCCACACCACGCTGCGCAACCGCGTGGTCATGGGCTCCATGCACACCGGTCTGGAGGACCGCGCGTGGGACACCAACAAACTGGCCGCCTACTTCGCCGAGCGGGCCCGCGGCGGTGTCGGCCTGATCATCACCGGCGGCTACGCCCCCAACCGCACCGGTTGGCTGCTGCCGCTCGGCGGCAAGCTCACCAACAAGACCGAGGCGTACCGGCATCGCACGATCACCAAGGCGGTGCACGCCGAGGGCGGCAAGATCGCCATCCAGATCCTGCACGCCGGGCGCTATTCCTACATGCCGACCAGTGTGTCGGCGTCGGCGATCAAGTCCGCGATCAACCCGTTCAAGCCCCGGGCGCTGTCGTCGAAGGGCGTCGAGCGAACCATCGACGATTACGCGCGCTGCGCGGGCCTGGCCAAGTTCGCCGGGTACGACGGCTGCGAGATCATGGGCGGTGAGGGCTATTTCCTCAACCAGTTCCTCGCGCCGCGGGTGAACAAGCGCACCGACAAGTGGGGTGGCACTCCGGAGAACCGGCGTCGGCTGCCCGTCGAGATCGCTCGTCGCATCCGCGCCGAAGTGGGCCCCGATTTCATCATCGTGTTCCGGTTGTCGATGGCCGAACTCGTGGAGAAGGGCCAGACCTTCGATGAAATCGTCGCCCTGGCACAGGAATTGGAAGACGTCGGCGTCGACATCCTCAACACCGATATCGGCTGGCACGAGGCACGGGTGCCCACCATCGTCACCTCGGTGCCACGCGCGGCGTTCGTGGAGTTCACCGCGAAGATCGCGCGCACGGTGAACATCCCGGTCTGCGCCTCGAACCGGATCAACATGCCCGAGGTCGCCGAGGAGATCCTCACGCGCGGCGACGCGGCGCTGATCTCCATGGCCCGCCCGCTGCTGGCCGACGCCGAATGGGCCAACAAGGCCGAGCAGGATCGGGCCGACGAGATCAACACCTGCATCGCGTGCAACCAGGCCTGCCTCGACCACGCCTTCGGCAACAAGAAGGTGTCGTGCCTGGTCAACCCTCGTGCGGGTAGCGAGACCACGTTGAACCTGCTGCCGACTCGGCGCGCCAAGCGGGTCGCCGTCGTCGGCGCCGGTCCGGCCGGGCTGTCGGCGGCGGTGAGTCTGGCCGAGCGCGGCCACCACGTCGATCTGTTCGAATCCGACGACAAGATCGGCGGCCAGTTCGATATCGCCCGCCGTATCCCCGGCAAGGAGGAGTTCGACGAGTCGATCCGCTACTTCCGCCGCAAGATCGACCTCACCGGCGTCACCCTGCATCTCGAAAAGCGGGTCACCGCTGAGGAATTGATCGCCGGCAAGTACGACTCGGTGATCCTGGCGACCGGTGTGCGCCCGCGCATCCCCAACATCCCCGGTATCGACCACCCGATGGTGCTCTCCTACGCCGAACTGGTGAAGGAGGAGAAGCCGGTCGGCAAGAAGGTCGCGGTGATCGGCGCGGGCGGCATCGGCTACGACGTGAGCGAATACCTCACTGTCGAAGGGCATCCCACGCTCAAGCTCGACGAGTGGAAAGAGGAGTGGGGCGTCGATTCCGAGAACGAGCAGGCCCCCGGCCAGCTCAAGGAGCCCAAGCCCTCCCCCGCGGCTCGCGATGTCGTGCTGCTGCAGCGCAAGTCGACCCCGTTCGGCAAGGATCTCGGCAAGACCTCCGGGTGGGTGCATCGCGCGGCCCTCAAGGCCAAGGGTGTCGAGCAGGTCGGCGGCGTGAACTACGACCGCATCGACGACGCGGGCCTGCACATCAGCTTCGGCGAGAAGCACGAGAACCCGCGCGTGATCGAGGTCGACAACGTGATCGTCTGCGCCGGACAGGAATCCGTGCGCGAACTCGAAGAGCCGCTGCGCGCAGCGGGTGTCGACCTGCACCTCATCGGCGGCGCCGACCTGGCCGCCGAACTGGATGCCAAGCGCGCGATCAACCAGGGCACCCGCCTGGCCGCCCGCCTGTAGTAGTCACCTCCCCCCAAGACCGGTCGTCCGACGCGACGGACGACCGCACCGCCCCGCCCACCGAACTCGCATCCGGTGCGCGGGGCGGTGATCGTCTGCGGATCCGGCCGACCTCGTCGGCCGACCCGATGCGCTGGTGCCCCCGTCGGCGGGACCCGGTGTGCGCTCAGCGGGCAGAAGCGTTGCGAATCAGATCACGCAGGTCGATTCCCTCGGGCGACTCGTACCAGCGCAGATGGCCGAGAAGCCAGTCCCGATAGGCTATTTCGGCGTTGTGCGAATCCTGAGCGACCGTGAGGAAGTAGTCGATTTCGGAGAGTTCGTAGCCGATGTGGACCAGCGGGAGCAGGTCGGGGAGCAGGTCCCGTTCGGCCGCTGACAGCGTTCGCTCGGATTGATATCCCTGGATCAGCGCGGTGATCTGGTCCGCGCGGACGTGTGCGGGGCCGCCGTCACGCAGGGAAACCCAGTCGATGGCGGTGCGCTCGATGGCGGTGGCCAGGTCGAACACGGCGGTGGTCCGGTCGGCCAATCCGAAATCGATCACCGAGGTCACCTCGTGGTCGTCCCACAGCAGGTTGGTGCCGTGCCAATCCCCATGCGTCCACAGTGGCGCGACGCCGGAGATGTCGACCGCCAGTTCGGGCACCTCGGCGCGCCAGTCCCTTTCACCGAGGAACCGGGCGACCGACGGCCGTCGAGCGATGTGCTGTTCGAACGCGCTCACCACATCACCGTGCAGGCTCGCGAGCAGGGGTCGAGCAGGGCGCGTGGGTGCATCGAAATCTGCTGCGGCAGTGTGCAATCGACCGAGCATCGCGCCCGCCCTGGCCGCGTCGTCACCATCGCGATACGGCGACCAGGAGAAGTCCGCGCGATACCGATCCTCCCCCCGACCCACGCGATGCACCTCGTAGACGAACTCGCCTGGATCGCGCCTCGCACCATCTCCGGCACGACGGAGCTCATCGCTCGCCCCGGACCCACGACCGGGGTCGCGTTCGCGCGCCCGGTCGCCGCTGCGGTCGTGGCCGAACGCGGGCGTCGCCCGATCACCCACGGTGACGCGCACTTCGGGCACCGGGATACCCCGATCCCGCAGATGCGCCATGAAGAGATGCTCTTCGCCCAACGCCGCCTCATCACGCAACAGCACCGGCATCCGCTTCACCACCAGCCGCTGCCCGCCGTTCAACCGCACCCCCACCGTCGACGACAGCGGTCGCGCACCACGCCATTCGATCGCCGCGAGTGCCGGTCCACCCCAGGTCGTGGCGACCGCGCGCGCGATCTCGCCGTCGGTGAGGGCGGGCCACGTCGGCTCGGCCAGCGGGTCATCGCCCATTCCGAACACCTGCTCGTCAGCCATCGGTCCAGTATCGATGGTGCCGGGCACCCGGCGTCGAACCCTCGCGGCGCTGTGCCACCCCGTCGATGCGGACACCGCACGGCCGTAGCCGATCCCCTAAGCTCCCCTCGTGAGCTTGCCCTCCCCCACTGCAGACAATCGTGCCGTCGTCACCGGCGCGTCCTCCGGCATCGGCACCGCGCTGGCCGCCGAACTGGCCGGGCGCGGCTATTCGCTGATCCTGGTCGCGCGCCGCGGTGAGATCCTCACCGAGCTGGCCCAGCGGTTGACCCTGGCCCACGGCATCACCGCCGAGGTCCGCGCGGTCGACCTGGCCGATCGCACCCAGCGGGCCAGCCTCGTCGACGAGCTCGCGGTGCGCGATATCGCGATTCTGTGCAACAACGCGGGCGTCGCGACGTTCGGCCCGGTCGCCGAGCTCGACTTCGCCTACGAGCGCATGCAGATGGAACTCAACGCCACCGCCGTGCACGACCTGAGCCTGGCGGTGCTGCCCGGCATGATCGAGCGCAAGGCGGGCGGGATCCTGATCAGCGGTTCGGCGGCGGGCAATATGCCGATTCCGAACAACGCCACCTACGCGGCGTCCAAGGCGTTCGCGAACACCTTCTCGGAGTCGCTGCGCGGGGAGCTCAAGGGCAGCGGCGTGCACGTCACCCTGCTGGCGCCCGGTCCCGTCCGCACCGAAACCCCGGCCCCCGAAGACCAGTCGATCGTCGACAAGATGGTCCCCGACTTCCTCTGGGTGTCGTCGGAGTACACCGCCAAGGTCTCCATCGACGCGCTGGCCCGCAACAAGATGCGCATCGTCCCCGGCCTGATCAGCAAGGGCATGAGCGTCGCGGGTAACTACGGTCCCCGCTCGTTCACGGCACCGATCGCGGGTGCGTTCTACAAGAAGCTGGGCAGCTGAGCACCGCCTGATGCATCGCCGCTGTCAGCAACCCGTCAGGATGGCCTCGCAGGTGGTCAAGGACCCGTAAACACCGAGTTCAGCGGGCCGCGCAGAGCGTAATCCTGGAGTATGCCCCGCCATTCCGAAATGCGGGGGCGTCCTCAGGAGACCACAGTGACGTTGCTCGACATCTTCCCGTCGTTGCGCGCGACCACCGTGCCGCGGCTCGATCCCGCGGTCTGGCCGACCGATACCCACTACGACCACGAGGGCCGGATCACCCTCGGCTCGGTGGCGCTCGCCGATGTCGCCGACCAGTTCGGCACCCCGGTCCAGGTGGTGGACGAAACCGAGGTGCGCGAGCGCTGCCGCGCCTACCGCAAGCATTTCCCCGAGGCCGAGATCGTCTACGCGGGCACCGCGTTGATGGTCGGCGCGGTGGCGCGCTGGGTCGCCGACGAGGGTCTGGCGGTGCAAGTCGGGTCGAGCGGTGAGTTGTCGGTCGCGCTCGCCGCGGGCATCGATCCGCGCCGGATCGTCTTGCACGGCAACGGCAAGACCCTCGATGAACTGAAGACCGCCGTGCGCTGCGGCGTCGGCCGCATCGTGGTCGGTTCGCTCACCGAGATCACCCTGCTCACCGCCCTGGCGACCCAACCGCAGCAGGTGCTGCTCCGCGTCGCCACCGGCATCGATGTTCCCGGCGCCGACCAGTTCGGCTTCCCGCTCGGCAGCCGGTCGTTCGAGACCGCGGTCGCCCGGATCGCGGGCCGGTGCAACCTGCAGCTCGTCGGCCTGCACTGCCACCTCGGCTCGCAGATCCACAACCCCGACCACTACGGCGAGGCGATCCGCCGGATGATCGGCGAGATGTCCTGGATCGACCACGAATACGGCCTGCTGCTCTCCTACCTCGACATCGGCGGCGGGCACGCGGTGGCACTGCGCAGCGGCGACGCGGAACTGAACCTGCGCGAACTCGCCGATATCCTCGACGATGCGCTGGACGCCGGTTGCGCGCGCCACCGTTTCCCTCGTCCCGTGCTCGCGATGGAACCCGGGCGCGCGATCGTCGCCAGGGCGGGCGTCACCCTGTATCGGGTGCTCGCCGTCAACGAGACCGCCGACGGCGGAACCCGTGTGATCGTCGACGGCGGCGGATGCGGCGGCCGAGGCCGTGGACACGGCGGCGCGCTCGTGGTCAACCGACACCCGACGGGCCCGCAGATCACCGCGTCCATCGCGGGCAAGCACAGCGAGTCCGGCGCGCTCATCGCCACCGAGGTGCGGTTGCCCGCCGATCTCCACCCCGGCGAAGTTCTCGCCTTACCGTGCACCGGCGCCTACCACCACGGGCTGGCGACGACCTACCGCACCGTGGGCAGGCCACCGATCGTCGCCGTCGCCGACGGCCGTACCAAGCAGTTGCTGCGCCGTGAGACCACCGCCGACCTGCTCACGCGTGAGCTCGTGGACTGAGTAGCCGACGCGAGCTCGCGCCGCCGAACGGCTCGATCACCGGCGGCGGGTGCCGAAAAGGCTGCGACTGATCTCGCGACCGGCCGCGCTCGCCGCCGAACGCAGGAAGCTCTTCACCGCCGGGTTGGCCATGATCCGCTCGGCGGCCGAGTCCTGCTCCTGCGGAGACGGCGAGCCTGCCGGTGGTGGCGGCGCGGATTCGGGTGCCGGCTCCGCGGCCGCCACGCTGGCCAGCAACATCTCGTAGGCCGACTCCCGGTCGATGCTCTGCCCGTATTTACCCTGCAGCGCGCTCGACAGCGCCTTGGACTTGATCGCCTCGTCGCCGATGGTGTCCATCAGCGAGCGCGGTGGCGCGATCTTGGTCCAGGCGACGGGCGTGGGCGCACCGGTCTCGGAGAGCACAGTGACGATGGCCTCACCGGTGCCGAGCGAGGTCAGCGCCTCTTCGAGGTCGTACACCGACGACTTCGGATATGTGCGCACCGTCTTGGACAGCGCTTTCTGGTCATCGGGGGTGAAGGCGCGCAACGCGTGCTGTACGCGGGCGCCGAGCTGGGAGAGCACCGGGTTCGGGATATCGGTGGGCAACTGGGTGCAGAAGAACACCCCGACGCCCTTGGACCGGATCAGCTTCACGGTCTGCTCGACCTGTTGCAGAAACGCCTTGGACGCCTCGGCGAACAACAGGTGTGCCTCGTCGAAGATGAAGACGAGCTTCGGCTTGTCCACGTCACCCACCTCGGGCAACGTCTGGAACAGATCGGCCAGCACCCACATCAGGAACGTCGAGAACAGCGCGGGCCGCGCCGCCTGCTGACCGAGCTCGAACAGCGTGATCACACCGAGCCCGCCCGCGGTGCGCAGCAGATCGGCCGGGTCGAGTTCGGGTTCGCCGAAGAACGTGTCGCCGCCGTCGGCTTCCAGATTCACCAGCGACCGCAGGATCACCCCGGCCGTCTGCGAGGACACACCACCGATGCCCTTGAGGTCTTCCTTGCCTTCTGGGCTGGTCAGGTGGGTGATCACCGCACGCAGGTCCTTCAGGTCCAGCAGGGCGACGCCGCGCTGATCGGCCCAGTGGAAGATCAGGCCGAGCGTCGATTCCTGGGTGTCGTTGAGGCCGAGCACCTTGCTGAGCAGGATCGGGCCGAACGAGGTGATCGTCGCCCGGATCGGCACCCCGATGCCGCCGGTGCCGAGCGAGACGAACTCGGTGGGCAACGCTCCCGGCGCCCAGTCGGTCGCACCGGTCTCCGCCGCGCGCGCCCGGATCTTCTCGGTGTCGGCGCCCGGCTCGCTCAGCCCCGACAGGTCACCCTTGACGTCGGCCATCACCACGGGAACGCCCGCGCGGGACAGATGTTCGGCGATCCCCTGCAGGGTCTTGGTCTTGCCGGTGCCGGTGGCGCCCGCCACGAGACCGTGCCGGTTCATCATCCGCAGCGGAATACGCACGCGCGCACCAGGATCGGCCACACCGTCGACCATCACCGTGCCGAGTTCCAACGCCGGGCCGCTGACGGCGTAGCCCTCGGCGATCTCCGCGGCCGCACTCGACTCGCCGGACGTCGGTGGCTCCGGAGCCGATTCCGCACTCGCGGAATCGGATTCACTGCCCTCGGCGGGTTTCGCGTTCGCCGCCGCGGCTTCCTGCTCGGCGGCCTCCGCGGCCGCCATGGCCTCGGCGGCGACCCTGGCCGCGTCTTCGGCCGCCTTGCGTGCCGCTGCCGCCTTCTCCTGTGGGGTGGTCATTCGCGCGTCCTCCGTCTGCTCACTGGCACGTACGCAAGAAATGCTCGAAACGTCTGTGGTCAATTCCAGGCAAACTGTATCCGTGCCGGTCACCTGGTCGGCGAACATCCGGAGATGTCGGTGGCAAACCTGGCCCGCCTCGCCCGTGCGACACACCTGCCGACCCGGGGCACGGGCCCACCATTAGGGTGACTCCCGTGTCAGACAAACTCCTGGTCTGGATGGATTGCGAAATGACGGGGCTCCGTCTCGACAGCGACAAGCTGATCGAGATCGCCGCGCTCGTAACCGACAGCGACCTCAACATTCTCGGTGACGGTGTCGACATCGTCATCCACGCCGACGACGCCGCCCTGGCCTGCATGCCACCGGTCGTCGCCACCATGCACGCGAAATCCGGTCTGACCGAAGAGGTTCGGCGTTCCACCGTCACTCTCGAGCAGGCCCAGCAGCAGGTACTCGACTACATCCGCGAGTACGCGCCCACCGCGCGCACGGTGCCGCTGTGCGGTAACTCCATCGGCACCGATCGCGGTTTCATCGCTCGCGACATGCCGGAACTGGACGCGCACCTGCACTACCGGATGGTCGACGTGAGCTCGATCAAGGAACTGTGCCGACGCTGGTACCCGCGCATCTACTTCGGTCAGCCGGAGAAGGGCCTGGCTCACCGCGCGCTGGCCGACATCAAGGAATCCATCCGCGAACTCGAGTACTATCGCCGCACCGCGTTCGTCCCATTGCCCGGACCGACCACCACGGAGATCGCCGCCGCCGCGCAGGCCGCCACCGAGGCCGTGGATGTCACCGGTTCAAGCCCTCTACCAGCGGATTAGGGCCTGGCACCAAAGTCACGCTAGTATCGACGGCGCCGGTGATTCACCGGTGATGGTGACCGTAGTTCAGTTGGTAGAGCACCAGGTTGTGATCCTGGATGTCGCGGGTTCGAGTCCCGTCGGTCACCCCGAAGAGAAGGCCTGGTCCTGATGGACCGGGTCTTCTTTGTTCTCCCGACGTTCCGCGACTACGGACCGACTGGGGCGGCACCGCTTTCGGCGCGGCTCGCTCGGTGCCGCCGCACGGCAGACCGGTTCGCACAGGCCGGGCTGCAGAAGCGTTGCCTGCCGTTGCGGGACGTGTCGGCGTACACCAGCGAGCACCCCTCCGCCGCGCAGGCGCCGAGACGGTCCATCCCCAGCCCGGTGAGGTGCAACGCGGTGCCGACAGTGATCAGCGCCGCGATCTGACGGTCCGTCGCCACCCCGGGGTCACGGAAATGCAGATGCCAGCCGTCGCCCACATGGTCGGTCAGGCGGGGCGCGGAGGCGTACTCGGCCAGCAACACGTTGAGCCGGGCGGCACGCTCGGTACGGTCCGCACACTCGACCACGCCCCGCCAGCGCCCCAGGAAGGCTGTTACCGACGCCAGATCACCCTCGGACACCGGTGCGGACAGCACCAAACCCGCCGCCGCGCAGCGCCGTGCCAACTCCGCGGCGTTCAGACACGGATCGTTGAGCAGCTCGACGCCCAGCAGCACCGGCTCCCGCCCGTAATGGTTGTAATGCACAATGCCATTACATCAGACTCGAATCATGAACACCCACCCCGCACACACCTGGCAGATCGAGTCACGCCACCGGACCAGCGAGGGCGTCGTGGCCTACCAACGCTGCCGCTGCGGCGCGCGCAGGGTAGTCGTCGACCATCTCAGCGTCGCGTCCGAGATCCATCGCGACGAACCGGACCTGGCCGCCGCCGGATAACTCGCACCACCATGACGAACATCACGTTTGACCGCTACACTTTGGACCGCTGCCCAGATGTGGGGCAGATCTCGCCATCGCGTCAGCGCTCGACCGGAAAGACCCCTTGATGAAGCGTTCCACCGTCGTCGCCGTCCTCGCGGCCGCCACCGTGCTCGGCCCCGTCGCCGGGACCGCCACGGCCTCGCCCGGCCTGCCCCTCACCGACTTCACGGCGGAGGCCCCCATCGGCGACTTCGGTCTGCCGAGCGATCAGCCCGAATCCGGTTCGGCGCAGAGCGGCTCCACCACCGGCGTCGAAACCACCGGCTCCTCCGGTACCGGCTCGGCCGGCCTGCCCAACCTCGACCGCCTGCTGTTCGGCGGACGCATTCTGTGCGGCGCTTTCGGCAGCGCGCTCGCGGTCGCGGGCGAGGCGATGATGGACTGCAGCGAACTTCCCACCCCGGTCTGAACCGGCCACGGACACCACGAAGGGGCACCGGAAGTTTCCGGTGCCCCTTCGTGGTTCGTGCGTCGCGCGACTACGGAGCGTCGGCGTTGCCCGCCTTCCATTCCGGCCACGCGATGTTCCAGTCGCCCAGCCCGTCGACACCGGACAGGGTGCCGCCGACCGTGTTCTTGATGACGGTGATGTCGCCGCGCTTGGCGTTCTCGTACACCCAGCGCGCGTTCGCCGGACTCAGGTTCAGGCAGCCGTGGCTGGCGTTGGAGTAGCCCTGCTGCCCCACCGACCACGGCGCCGAGTGGAAGAAGATGCCGCTGTAGGAGATTCGCGTCGCGTAGTCGACCGGCGTGCGGTACCCGTCGGAGGAGTTCACCGCCACACCGTAGGTCGAGGAGTCCATGATGATCTTCTCGTGCCGGTCGCTGACGATGTAGATGCCGTTGTCGGTGGGCGTGCTGTCCTTACCCATCGAGGTGGGCATGGTCATGATCACCTGACCGTTCTTCTCGACCACGACCTGTTTGGTGTTGTCGTCGGCGGTGAAGACCACCGCGTCACCGATGGTGAAGAACGAATGGATGTTGTCCTGGCCGTACAGACCCTTGCCCAGGTCCTTGCCGTAGACGTTCACATCGATGGTCACCTTGGTGCCCGGAGTCCAGTAATGCTCTGGGCGCCAGCGCACTTCGCGATTGTTCACCCAGTAGAAGGCACCCTCGACAGCGGGCTCGGTGGTGATCTTGATGGCCTCTTGCGCGGCACGGCGATCGGGAATGTTCTCGTCGAACTGGATCGCCACCGGCTGACCGATTCCGACCACTTCACCCTCGCCGGGCAGCAGGTACGGCTTGGTCTGGCTCTTCGGCGAGCTGGTGGTGAAGCTCAGCGTCGAGGAGTTCGCGCCACCCAGCCCGATGGCCGAGGCCGTGAGCTTGTAGGTCTTGCCGTAGCCGAGCACCTCCGCGGTCGACCAGGAGCGCCCGTCCGCCGCCAGCTGGCCCGCCACCGTGGTGCCCTGCTGGTTGGTCAGCGTGACCTCGGTGAATTTGCCGTCCTCGACCTGGAAGGCCATCGGCATGCCGGGCGAGACGCCGACCTGCCCGTCCTTGATGGTCGAGACGAGCTTCGGCTTGATGAGCTCGGCGAGGGGATTGCGATCGATCGCCACCTCCACCCCGGTGCCCTCCGCGGCCGAGCATGCCGACGCGCCGAGCGCGAACACCGCCAACAGCACCACTGGAACGATCGTCCGTAGCGACCGAGGTCGCCCCCGCTTCTTACCCATGTCAACCCCGTTTCCGTACCGACGCGATTACAGTGCGCCGCAGATCCCACCGACCCGAATCGCTAGAGCCATCCGTGTAGGCGGGGGGCGTTACGAACTCGACGTCTCGCCCATTCTGCCAGCTGGCCCGGCCGGTTCCAACGGGAAAGCCCCCGCGACACGACCAAGTCACAATCGTTAGATAGGCGCGGGGGCCGTCGGCGTTAACAACGCCAGATGTGCGGCATTGTTGCTGGTCAGCGCCCGATTTCACTTTCCTCCCCACACCCTGCTAATGTTTGTTCCGCACCGGAGACGGGGCAAAGAACAAAAACACGCGCCATTAGCTCAATTGGCAGAGCAGCTGACTCTTAATCAGCGGGTTCGGGGTTCAAGTCCCTGATGGCGCACCACAGACCGCATCCCGGCAGTTACCACAACTGCCGGGATGCGGTCTTTTTGCTCGGAGTCGACCGCCGGGCAACGGTCACGATCTCGTTATCGGACCGCCATGGACAATCCGGTGTGCTAGCGCTCAGGCCGCGATTCGGACTCCCTCGAGCTGCGCAAACCTCCGCAAAACCTGATTCGGGCAAACTTTTTCTGTGACGGCCGCCACGCAGATCAGAGTCGCAAACCTCCTGCATACATAACGATTCTGCAACTGCCCGGCAAGGAACCAAGATCGGCAACGTTTGCCGTTCAGGTTTCGTTCACCTTGCGTTAACCAGTCGTGACCATTCTGTCATCAGGTCACAAACGGACCTGCGGTTTGGTTAGCCCGGAAGTATCCAACCTCCGATAGCACCGAACAGCGCGTGGTCTCCCCGCAGCCAGCTGTGGAGCACCGTGCGGCGCCAGCGATGAACTGCCATCGAGCGTTCGTCCCCCGACAGTGTCGCACCTTCCCATACAGACAGAAACAACGCATCGCCTGACCGGCGTGTACTCCCGTGCGCGCTGCGCGATCCATCGCGCCCTTATGCAGGGCCTGCGTCGCCAGACAGAGATGAAGGAACAGAAAAGCAATGCTCAACAAAGACAAGCTCAGCACCGTTATCGGCCGTCGCTCGCGCCGTGAGGCGTTCACCGTGGCAGTCGCCGCAGTCGGTCTGGTCGCCGTAGCAGCGTCCTCCGCCGTCTCGTTCGCCGACGACAGCGTTCCCGAGCGTGCCGCCATGGTCGTCGAGCAGGCGGAGAACATCCCCGCTGCCGCCGCACCCGCCATCCAGGCCATCCCTGCCCCGGCGCCCGCGCCGCAAGCCGTCCCCGCGCCTGCTCCCGAGGCCGCCCCGGCCCCGATGCCCGAGCCCGCACCGGCCCCCCGCGCCTACGAGAACAACCTCGACGGCTGGATCCGTGAGGCGCTCGACATCATGGCGGCGAAGGGCATCCCCGGCTCCTACGAGGGCATCCACCGCAACATCATGCGCGAGTCGACCGGTAACCCCCAGGCGATCAACCTGTGGGACATCAACGCGATCAACGGCATCCCCTCCAAGGGCCTGCTCCAGGTGATCGACCCCACCTTCGCGACCTACCACGTCGAGGGCACCCCCTTCGACGTCTGGAACCCGGTGTCCAACATCGTCGCGGCCTGCAACTACGCGGCCAACCGCTACGGCTCGATGGACAACGTCAACAGCGCGTACTGATCCACCGCGCTCGACAGCGCCTGCTGAACAACCTGACGGGTGAACGCCCGCGCTCCGGTCATCGCCGACCGGAGCGCGGGCGTTTCGTCGTAGAATCGCCGTCGTGCCAGACAGCGCCGATCAGGCACCCGATCACGCGCATTCCGACGCGGCCACCGCCAGCCGCGTCGCCAAAGCCCGCCGCATGGCCGCCTATGCCTGGGCACGCGATATCCGCGGCGCCGAACTGCTCGCCCTGCCCGCGGCCACCCTGCGCAAGCTGGCCCGCGCCGCCGACACCAATCCACCGAGCACCGGCGAGACCTGGCTTCTGGTCGCTGACCTCCTCGACCAGAAGGACGCCTGGGCGGCCCGTAACCCCGAGCACGCCGCCGCGGTGCGCGCCCACGCCGACGAGAAGCTGCTGTGGGTCAAGCCGCCGGTGAAGCCGTGGGCGGCGGAGTCCTAGCGCCGCGTCTCAGGCAAGCAGCAGCCCGACGGCCAGCGTGAGCATGACCACGGCGATCAGCGAATCCAGTACACGCCACGCGATCGGGCGCGCGAAGAGCGGACCGAGCCGGCGCGCACCGTAGCCGAGGGCGACGAACCACACGACGCTGGCGAGCATGGCCCCCGCCGCCAGGAACCAGCGGTCGGGCGTCGCGTAGGTGCTGGCGAAGGAACCCAGCAGGACCACCGTGTCGAGATACACGTGCGGATTGAGCCAGGTCAGCGCCAAGCAGGTGAGCACGGACGCGCCAACGGCCACCGAGGCGCCCGCCGCTTCGGCGATCAACGTCGACGAACCGAGAGCGCGCCGGGCCGCCAGCAGCGCGTAGCCGACCAGAAAGGCCGCCCCCGCGTACCGGGCCACGGTCAGCACCGCCGGAACCGACTCGACGACGGTCCCGAACCCGGCCACGCCCGCGCCGATCAACACGATGTCGGACACAGCGCACACCGCGATCACCGGCAGCACATGCTGCCCCCGCACCCCTTGACGCAGCACGAACGCGTTCTGCGCGCCGATGGCCACGATGAGCGAGAGCCCGAAGCCCAATCCGGAGAGGGCGGCCAACGCCGCCGATGATGCCGTCACAGTTACCGACGTTAAGAGACCGTCAATTTTCAGTCCAGCTAATGATTCTTCACAACCATTAGAGTTGCTTACGTGGATCTCCAGCTGGACCAGTTGCGCGCCCTCAACGCCGTTCTCACCGAGGGCACGTTCGACGCGGCCGCGCGTCGGCTCGATCTCACCCCGTCGGCCATCAGCCAGCGGATCAAGGCGCTGGAGGAATCAGCGGGACGCGTGCTGGTGCAACGCTCGAAACCGGTGCGCCCCACCGAATCCGGGCTCGCGGTGCTGCGGCTGGCCCGGCAGGTGGAGTTGCTCGCGGGCGACACCGCGCGTGAACTCGGCGATGCCGGCCGCCCCGCCGACCGGCCGATCCGCATCCCGATCGCCGTCAACGCCGACTCCCTCGAATCGTGGGTGATGCCCGCGCTCGCGACGGTGCCCGCCGGAATCTCCTTCGACCTGCACCGCGAAGACGAGGAACACACCACCCGGTTGCTGCGCGACGGCACGGTGACCGCCGCGATCACCGCCACCGCGACACCGGTGCAGGGCTGCACGGTGACCCCGCTGGGCGCGATGCGCTACCGCCCCACGGCGACACCACGATTCGTCCGCACCTGGTTTCCCGACGGCCCGACCTCCGCCGCGTACACCCACGCGCCTGTCGTGCACTTCGACCGCAAAGACGATCTCCAGTTCCGTCAGCTACGCCGACGCACCCGCCGCCAGGTGGATCCGCCGGGTCATTATGTGCCGTCGTCGAGCGCGTTCGCCGATGCGGTGCGGCTGGGCCTCGGCTGGGGCATGCTGCCCGACCTGCAAACCGAGAAAGACCGCGCCGCAGGCACTTTGGTCAACATCGACGGTGATTCCCACATCGATGTCCCGCTGTACTGGCAGCAGTGGAAGCTGCACTCCCCCGCTCTCACTGCCGTCGCCACCGCGATCGCCGCGTCCGCCGCGTCGGCACTGAGCTGACCGGTCGCCGACTCAGACGTCGTCGAGATCCGGAACCACCCTCAGCCCCCACTGATTCGCGCAGTTGGTGCACACCCACGTTCCGTTCATCTCCTGATAGGTGTACTTGTCGTCGCAGGCGGGGCAGTTGAGCGAATCGGTCATCGAAGATCCTTGTGAGTGGTGAGTTATCGAGCAGCGGAGAGGAATTCGATCAGGATGCGGTTGACCTCATCGGGTCGTTCCAGATACCCGTAGTGCCCACACCGTTCGATCTCGGCATAGGTGGCCGTCGGGATCGCCTCGGCGACCTCCCGGCAGAACCGCGGCGGCACCATCCGATCGTCGGCGAACCCGACCACCAAGCTGGGCACCGAGATCCCCCGATAGGCCTGGCGCCGGTCCTGCGACCGATCCAATCCGGCTTGCGCCCGAGTGCCGGGAGTTCCCTTCCCCGAAGTGAATTCGAAGATGTCGAGCCACTCCTGCGCCTTGGCCGGATCGGCCAGGGTGTGGGGCGACAGATTGATCATCGCCTTGACGGCGGCCGCGTATTCCGGCGGCAACTGAATCCCCTTGTCGAACAACGCCTGTTCGCCCTTGCTCAGCGTGCTCGTCACCGGGTGCGGACGCGCGGTTGCGGCGAACATGACCGCCCGGCGCAGCAACGCGGGCCGGGCCAGCGCGAGTTCGGCGACGATCCGTGACCCCATCGAGGTGCCGACCACATGCGCCGGGGCACCGAGGTGCTCGATCAGCGCGGCGGTGTCACCGACCAGCTGCGCCATGGTGATTCCCGCAGCGGACTCCGACGACGGCGCGATCCCGCGATTGTCGACAGTGGCGACGGTGAACCCCGCCTTGACCAGGGCGGGCACCTGATAGGTGCGCCAGACGCGTCCAGGACTCCCACTACCCATCACGAGCAGGACAAGCGGTCCCGAACCGGTGACGTCGTAACTGAGCTGGATGCCGTTGAGCGAGGCGATGGGCATGTCTCAACGTACCGCCACGACAGCACGGACTCGGCATCGAGGACTGCCACGCGGGAGTCTCAGCTCACCGCGGCGAGATTGCCGACTCGCTTCGGGCCTCGCTCGCCGCTGTCACCTTCGCCGCCAGCGACCGGATTGCCGCACTCTCCGCATCGGTCATCCGGTCGATGAACAACTCCCGCACCAACTCGACATGCTCGGGCGCGGCCTCGCGCAGCACCGTGTGTCCGGCCTCGGTCAGCGATACGACGATTCCGCGCGCGTCGTCCTCGGCGGGCACTCGATCGACGAGGCCGCGCGTGGCCATCCGAGCCAGTTGCTTGGACAACCGGGACTTGTCCCAGCACACCCGGGCGGCCAGTTCCTTGGCGCGCAGGCATCCGTCCGGCGCCGCCGACAGCGGGACCAACAGCTCGTAGTCGGCCATCGACAGTCCGTGTTCGCCCAGGCCCGCGGCCAGGACGGCGTCTAGTCGCTGGCGCATCAGGATGTAGGACTGCCAGGTCTGCTGCTCTTCTTCGGACAACCATCGGGGCACGGGAATGATTCTAGAACGTAGTTGGTTGACATGGAAACCAACTACGTAGCTCCCAGGAGGCACCCCATGCCAGCTATCACCGTCGACGACATCATGGTGCTGCCCCGGCTGCCCCGTCCCGATGTCACCGAGACCCAGCGACCGGTTCGCCAGATCGTCACCGCCGCCCGCCAGCAGGAGGGCGCCGGATTCGAGGTGACCCGGCCGTTCCCCAGCGTCGACCTGCGCTCGGCCGACCCGTTCATCCTGCTCGACCAGATGGGCCCGGTCGCCTACGAGCCGTATGCGGCCAAGGGCGCGCCGTGGCATCCGCACCGCGGCTTCGAAACCGTCACCTACATGCTCGACGGCACCATGGTCCACCACGATTCCCAAGGCGGCGGCGGGGTGATCGGCGAGGGCGACACACAGTGGATGACCGCGGGCTCCGGCATGCTGCACGACGAACTGCCCGAGGAGAAGCTGGTCATCTCCGGCGGTACGTTCCACGGAATCCAGCTGTGGGTGAACCTGCCGCGGGCGAACAAGTTCGCCGCCCCGCGCTACCAGGACCTGCGCGCGAGCGAACTGACCCTGGTGAGCTCGCACGACGGCGGAGCGCTCGTGCGCGTCATCGCCGGTGAGGTCGCCGGTTTCTCCGGCCCCGGTTCCACCTACACCCCGATCGCCTACGCGCACGCCTCGCTCGTCCCCGGCGCCCAGCTGGAGACACCGTGGCCCAAGAACTTCACCGCGATGGCGTATGTGCTGTCGGGCAGCGGCACGGTCGGCGTCGATCGCAGGCCGATCAGCGCCGGGCAGCTGGTGGTTTTCGGCAAGGGCGATGCCCTCACCCTGACCGCTGATCTCACCCAACACAGCACCACCGGCGATCTCGAGGTCCTGCTCCTCGGCGGAACTCCGTTGCGCGAACCGGTGATTCAATACGGGCCATTCGTGATGAACACTCGGCAGGAAATCATCGAGGCGATGGAAGATTTCAACGCGGGCCGCATGGGCACCATCCCGGCCGAACACCTGACGGGGCGCAGACTGGGCGAATAACCGACCGCGACTCGCGGCGATCCTCGCCGAAGCGTGCGGTTGACAATCGGACGCCCCGTCACAAAGGTGGACGGGGCTACCGGCCACATCGTGGCCGTGACCACACCCGAACCGCAGCAGACATAGAGGAATTCATGAACGTTCGTCGGCTCACCGTCAGCCTTGCCGCCGTAGGGCTCGCCCTGATCGCCGCTCCCGTCGCCAGCGCCAACCCGTTCGCGGGCTCGGCAGGTACCGGTTCGTCGAGCTTCGACTCCATCCTCGGAGCGACCGGCTCGGCCAACCTGGTCCAGTCCGGTTCCGCCGGTGGCGCGTTCCGCAGCTGCGACGACGCGATGGCCGCGGGCCGCGCACCGCTGTTCCGCGGCGAAGCGGGCTACTCGCCGCACCTCGATCCCGATGGCGACGGCCTGGCCTGCCCCACGCAGTAGAGACAGAAAAACACCCGATGTGACTCGTTGGCACATCGGGTGTTTTTTATTGTCCGGCCGGCTGATTCAGCGGCGGAAGATCTTGACCAGAACCAGGCCGGCCACGAGGGCGCCCGCTCCGATCAGCGTGTATTTGACCTTCGGCTCGTTCAACTTGGCGACCACCATCGTCTTGGTGTCGTCCGCGATCCGTTGCGGATCCGCGCGCACCGCCAGTTCGTCGAGCGTGGTCGCCAACCGGGTGCGCGCGATCTCGATCTCGCGTTCGATCCGGTCGGTGTCGTCCTTGGCCACCGTCACCTCCAGGTATATGTCTTGCTGCTCGGCACCGAGTCTATCCATGCGCCGCGCGGACCCGGTCGGTTACCGTGCGGTGGTGACCGACAACCATCGCCTCTCCCCCGGAGACACCGCCCCCGAGTTCACGCTGCCCGACGCCGACGGCAAGGACGTGTCGCTGTCGGACTACCGCGGCCGCAAGGTGATCGTCTACTTCTACCCCGCCGCCAGCACGCCCGGCTGCACCAAGCAGGCCTGCGACTTCCGCGACAATCTGGCCGAGCTGGGCGGTGCGGGCCTCGAGGTGATCGGCATCTCGCCCGACAAGCCCGCCAAGCTCGCCAAGTTCCGCGACAACGAGGGCCTGACCTTCCCGCTGCTCTCGGACCCCGAGCGCGAGGTGCTCAAAGAATGGGGCGCCTTCGGCGAGAAGATGATGTACGGCAAGACCGTGACGGGCGTGATCCGCTCGACGTTCGTGGTCGACGAGCAGGGCAAGATCGAGGTCGCCCAGTACAACGTCCGCGCCACCGGGCACGTCGCGAAGTTGCGCCGGGATCTGTCGGTCTAGTCGCCGAAGGTGGCGATGAAGACCTCGTAACCGTCGAGTAGCCGGGCGAGCCCGAACTCGAAATCGGCTCTTTCCCAGTCGATATCGTCGTCGTCGAACGCGGCGTTGGAGAGGGCGGCCGACACCGAGGGGAAGCGCTGCGGGTCGAGCACCCTGGCCATCACCGAGGCGAAGTCGCCGCCCTCTTCCTCCTGCAGGTCCCGCAGGAACCGCCGTTTGCCGACCACGAACATCGACACGTTCATCACCAGCTGGAGCTTGACCGGCTCCGGCACGGCTGCCTCGGCGAGCACCTGCAGCGCGGTTTCGAGCCAGGCCATGTTGTTCGGACCCATCGGTGGGCGGCTCAGCGGGATGTCCAACCACCACAGATGACGACCGAGCCGTTCGAACTCGGCCACCGCCCACCGCTCGAGACCCACCCGCCACGGCGTCCCGGCGGCGATCTCGGGCGGGGGGCCGACAACGCGATCCATCAGCAGGTCGACCAGCGTGTTCTTGCTGTCGACGTAGCGATACAGCGACATGGCGGTGAAGCCGAGCTGCTTGGCGACCCGATTCATCGACAGCGCGGCGAATCCTTCCGCGTCGGCCACTTCGGTCGCGGCGTCGAGAATCTGATCCAGGGTGAGACCGCGTTTGGGTCCCCTGCCGCCGGGTTGCTCGCGCCCCCACATCAGCTCGACCGCTTTCGGTAGCGCCATGTCTCCGGACGTCGCCATCTGCCTCCTCTGCTCGCCTCGACTCTAACCCGCGCACTCTTGCGCTCAAGAACTGTTTAGCCTATAAACTGTGTTTATTACATAAACAGTTTCTCGATCGGAGAGAACTCATGACATCCGCGCCACCGCCCGCCCTCTCGATCCGTCGATTGCACAAGACCTACGGTGCCCACGTCGTCCTGGACGAGCTCGACCTCGACATCACCGCGGGCACCGTCTTCGCCCTGCTCGGACCCAACGGTGCGGGCAAGACCACGCTGGTCCGCATCCTGGCCACGCTCAGCAGGCCCGATCGCGGCGACATCAGGCTCTTCGACCACGATCTGGCACAGGCCCCCGATACGATCCGGCGCCTGATCGGCGTCACCGGTCAGTACGCCGCCGTCGACGGAGTACTCACCGGCGCCGAGAACCTGCGCCTCACCGGCAGGCTGCTGCACCTCGGCAGGGACGAGACCCGACGCCGTGGCGACGCACTGCTGGAGCGCTTCGACCTGGTCGACGCCGCCGACAAGCCCGTCGCCTCCTACTCGGGCGGCATGCGGCGCAGGCTCGACCTCGCGATGAGCCTGATGGGTGAGCCGCGGATGGTCTTCCTCGACGAGCCGACGACCGGCCTCGACCCACGCAGCCGACGCGATCTGTGGTCCGCCATCCGGGAATTGGCGGCCGAAGGGACAACCATCCTGCTCACCACGCAGTACCTGGAAGAGGCCGATCAGCTCGCCGACCGGATCGCCGTACTCGACCACGGCCGCATCGTCGCCGACGGCACCCCGGCGGAACTCAAACGCCTCGTGCCCGGCGGCCACATCCGATTCCGCTTCGGCGACCGGGCACTGCTGACCGCCGCGACACACGCACTCGACACCGCGGCCGGCGCCCACCCCGACCCCGAACAGCTGACCCTGCAGGTGCCCTCGGACGGCAGCGCCATCGAGATCAAGCGGCTACTCGACCGTTTCGCCGAGCTCGATATCGCGATCGAGCAGCTGACCGTCCACACTCCCGACCTCGACGACGTGTTCTTCGCGTTGACCGGTCAGCCCGGCCGAACCGAGGTCGCCGCATGAACGCCACACGCACACTGCAGGATTCGGCCACGATGCTGGACCGCAACATCCGCCATACCCTGCGCAGCCCCGACACCATGATCATGACGGTGGTGCTGCCGGTGATGATCCTGCTGATGTTCGTCTTCGTGTTCGGTGGCGCCATGGACGTGGGTCCCGGCGCCTACATCGACTACGTGGTACCCGGAATCATTCTGCTGTGTGCGAGTTTCGGGGCGTCCACCACCGCGCTCGCGCTGTCCACCGACGTGGCCGAGGGCATCATCGACCGGTTCCGCACCATGGCCATCGCCCGGTCGGCGGTGCTCACCGGGCACGTCGCCGAGAGCGTGATCCGCAATCTGATCACCTCGGCGATCGTGATCGGGGTGGCGGTGGTGCTCGGTTTCCGCCCGACCACCGATCCGCTGCGCTGGCTGGGCGTCTTCGGGGTGCTGGCGATGTTCGTGTTCGCACTGTCATGGTTGGCCGCCGCGTTGGGCCTGCTCGCCCCGAACCCGGAGGCGGCCAACGGCTTCACCTTCGTGTTCATGTTCCTGCCCTATGTGAGTTCGGCGTTCGTACCGACCTCGTCGATGCCGACGTGGCTGCACTGGTACGCCGAGAATCAGCCGGTGACCCCGGTGATCGAGACGCTGCGCGGGTTGCTGATGGGCACGCCGATCGGGAACAGCTGGATACTCGCGGTGCTGTGGTGTGCGGGCATCGGGCTCGTCGGGTACATCGCGGCGGGGGCGCTGTTCCGGCGCCAGACCAGCGTCTGAGCACCACGAAGGGGCAGCGCGTGCGCTGCCCCTTCGTGGTGGCGACGATCAGTCAGCGGACGCCGTGTGCGGGCCCTGCGGCATCGGCGCCTGCGCGGGCTGCATCCCGAGCGGGATGCCGGTGCCGGGCAGGGTCGGTGCGGCGGCGGGGATCTGCGGAACCACGGGCACAGCGGGTTCGAGCGGGAGCGGGTCTTCCTCTGGCGCGTCCCCGTACAGCTGGGTCGGGTAGTCGAGCGGGAACTCGCCCGGGTTCACCAGCTGCGGATTCGGCGACACCGTTTCGTACGGCGACGTGGGCGACTCTTCCACCGGGCTCACCTGCAACCCGCTACCGGAACCCACACCGCCGCTCGAACCGGACTCCACCGAGGCGGCTTCGTGTGTCTGGGGGGCTTGCGGAACGACCGGCGCCGACGCGGCGCCGGGCTCCGACGACACGGCGGTGTTGTCGACCGCGGGCGGGCCGCTGTTGATCACCGCGTACGAACCACCCGCGACGAGCCCACCCGCGAGCACACTCGCCGCGGCGACCAGTACCGTCCCCCGCTTGGACCGCGACCCGGTCGAGATCGGCACCACGACGGTGTCGCCGAGCGCGACCAGCGCGGCACCGGCGGCGGGCGCGAACGGCGCCAACCGGCACGGCAGCACCGGCACCCCGAATCCGGCGACCGCGTCGCGCACCGCGGGCGCGTCCGACGACGAACCGACCAGCACCACCGCGCCCGGCTGCACCGACGCCGCCTCGAACTGATCCCACGCCGCCGACACCCCGGCGCGCAATGCGTCGGGTGTGGGCGCGCCGGTCTGCGAGTAGGCGGCCAGCACGCGGTGACGACCCTGGTCGATCAGTGTCATCGCCTGATACCCGGGCACCGCCTCGTAGACGAGCAGATTGTCGAACTCGTCGAGCCAGGTCATCGCACCCGCGACGAACAGATGCGACGATTTCGCCGAAACCAGCGAGGCCGTGCGCCATGGGGTCTCCGCCAAACGGGTCACGATCGCGCGCCGTTCGACGGCGTCGCGGTAACTCACTGCCACCCCGGCGATCTCGTGCTCGTCATCGAGCTCGGCCTTGATCGCGTCGAGGGCGGTGTGTACCGCTGCCGCCACTTCGGACTTACCGTCGCCGTTGGCACGGACGGTGCGCCGCAGCAGCATCCGATCCGTGAGGGTGACGCCCGATTCGGCGAACGCCACCGCGTGCACGGCTCCCCGTTCGGTGCTGACGCCGAGGGTTACCACAGATCCTGCTGCCACAAGTCTTGCCTTCCCCTGTGCGAAACGGTGCGGGACGGGACCACACAGGGTCCGTCACCTCGCGGTAGGTCTGGTGCGGCGTGAGCTGGCTAGCCGCGAATAAGCGTGCGGATAGACGCACACTTATCTGATGATTCGTCACCGGTCAGGGCATGGATGGGTCAGGATTTCTGCCAGTTGTTGACACGCTGTCGGTAGAGGCGTGTCGCGGATCTGTGTATACCGCTAGCCTGGATGGGTGGAAGTACACGCGCAGGCCCGGTCACCGCAGAGCCGTCCGGACCCTGCGCTGGAATTGCAGGACGACCCCCAGGAGTTGATGCCGCGCAAGCGGCCGACGCAGGAGCGCAGCAAGCGCAAATTCGACGCCCTGCTGGCGTCCTCGCGCGAGTTGCTGGTCGAGGTGGGTTTCGAGTCGTTCACCTGTGAAGAGGTCGCGCAGCGCGCCGAGGTGCCGATCGGCACCCTGTATCAATTCTTCGCCAACAAGTACGTGATCGTCTGCGAGCTCAATCGGCAAGACCTGGTTGCGGTTTCCCGCGAGCTGGCCGACTTCCACGGTGAAGTGCCCTCGCTGGACTGGTTGCGGCACATGAACCAGTTCGTCGACCACATGGCGAACCTGTGGACCACCGACCCGTCGCGGCGCGAAGTGTGGCTGGCGATGCAGTCGACCCCTTCCACCCGGGCGACGGGCGCGCTGCACGAAAAGGAATTCGCCGCCGTCGTCTCGCAGATGCTGCGACCGCTGACACCGCGCACGCCGCGCGCCCGGCGCACGATGATGGCCGAGGTGCTGGTGCACGTCGTGTATTCGATGCTGAATTTCTCCGTGCAGGAAAATCAGTCGAATACCGATGCCGTCGCCGAACTCAAGCGACTCATGGTGGCGTATCTGCTGGTCGCGGAAAAAGAATCGCGAACCGCCGAAGAGAAGTGACGGTTCGCGAGTTCTAGTTTCGGCCTTCGATCAAATCGGCCAGTTCGCCCGGGTCCTCCAGCACGACCATCGCCGCGGCGGTGTCGCCGTCGTGGGTCAGGGACAGGTGCACCCGCACCCGGGGCAGGAATTCCGCGGCGAGGCCGTGGAGTTTGATGCTCGGCCTGCCCCACGCGTCGTTGACGACTTCGATGAGCGGATATGGGTTGTCGCCGATCTGTGGGCTGCGGGCGAAGCGAGACGATGCCCAGGCTTTGAGCACCGCCTCCTTCGCGGCCCAGCGTGCGGCGAAGCTGCGGTCCGGGTCGGTTTGCTTGCTCTGGCAGTAGCGTCGTTCACCAGCGGTGAACGTCTCCCTGAGCATGGTCGACCCGGGCCGTTGCAGCTGTTCGGCGAACTCGGAGATGGTCACCAAGTCCAAACCGATACCGAGAATGGTCACGAATCGGCAGCCTACGACGCTTCGGTCGGCTGCGGGGCGATTTGCCCGGTGCCACAACCCCATCCGCTCGCGTTGTAGACGCCGTCGCTGTCCAGGCGTGCCTGCGGCGAGAGCAGCATGTCGGCCTCGAGCTGACGGATCTGCTTGGCCGGCGTGCCGTCGGCGCCGAGCCGGCGATCGGCGGGCTTGTCGTACAGTGCCGACCCGCCGCACATGGCCTCGGCGAACCGCTGCCTGCCCGCGAGCTGACGCGTCTGCGCCCGCTCCTGGTATTCGGCCCGCGCGGCCGGTTCGATCGCGGCCAGGAACGCCTGCGGATGCACCACCGCGAGCAGACCGGACACGTGACCGAAGCCGAGCGAGGTCACCAGACCCGCCTTCAGCGCGAACTTCTCGCCGAAGCGCAGCGGCTCGCGCGCCCACACCAGGTGCGGGTAGCCCGCCATCTTCTCGTCGACGCAGTCCAGGCTCCGGTTCGGCGGCACCACACCGTTTTCCAGCACCTGGCACAGGCCGATGAGCTGGAACGCCGCCGCACCGCCCTTGGCGTGACCGGTGAGGCTCTTCTGCGAGACCACGAACAGCGGTGCGCCGTCGGTGCGACCGAGCGCGCCCGCGAGCCGCTCGTGCAGCTCCGACTCGTTGGGGTCGTTGGCCGCGGTGGAGGTGTCGTGCTTGGAGATCACCGCGATGTCGTCGGGGGTCACACCGAGCTTGCGCAGTTCGGCCGCCAGTCGCGACTCACTGCCGCCGCGCCCGGCACCCAGCGCGCCGAGACCCGGCGCGGGGATGGAGGTGTGCACGCCATCGGCGAAGGACTGGGCGAAGGCGACGACGCCGAGCACCGGCAGACCCATCTCCACGGCCACGTCACCGCGGGCCAGCAGCACGGTGCCGCCACCCTGCGATTCGACGAACCCGCCGCGGCGGCGATCGTTGGCGCGGGAGAAGTAGCGGTCGCTGATGCCCTTGGCGCGCATGCTCGCCGAGTCGGCGGTGGCCGACATGTCACCGAAGCCGACGATGCCCTCGATACCCAGGTCGTCGAAGCCACCGGCGACCACGACCTCGGCCTTGCCGAGCCGGATCTTGTCGACGCCTTCCTCGACCGAGACCGCCGCCGTGGCGCACGCCGCGACCGGATGCACCATGGCGCCGTAGCTGCCCACGTAGGACTGCACCACGTGCGCCAGGGCGACGTTGGGCAGCGCTTCCTGCAGGATGTCGTTCGGGCGCGGTTCGCCGAGCAGGTTGTCGACGTAGAGCGAGCGCATCGAGGACATGCCGCCCATGCCGGTGCCCTGGGTATTGGCCACCAGGCTCGGGTGCACCCAGCTCATCAGCTCATCGGGGCTGAAGCCCGCGCCGACGAACGCGTCGACGGTGCAGACGATGTTCCACAGCGCGACCCGGTCGATCGAGGCGGCCATGTCGGCCGAGACACCCCAGATGGTGGGGTCCCAACCGGTCGGGATCTGGCCGCCGACCACGCGGGACAGCTTCGCCTTGCGCGGCACCCGGATCTCGGTGCCCGCCTGACGAGTCACGGTCCAGTCGCTCGAATCGGCGACCGGCGCGATCACGGTGTGCTCGGGATCGGCGGTGTGGAAGGCACGTGCCTCCGCCTCGCCCGCCACGGTGAACGACAGGTCCTGATCGAGGAACACCGAGGTGAGCAGCGGGGCCGCGTTGTCGAGCATGGCGCCGTCGTCTTCGTAGCGGCGCACACCGCAGCGCTCGACCACGGTGTCGTGATAGCGCTGCGCGACCTCGGATTCCGGCACGAAGTCGCCGGATTCGGTGTCGTACCAGCCGGGCTTGGGTTCGTTCTCCCAGCGGATCAGACCGGTGGTCCAGGCCAGCTCGAGCACGCCGGCGGCCGAGA
The DNA here is from genome assembly GCF_042728755.1 of Nocardia sp. NPDC060249. Classification (NCBI taxonomy): domain Bacteria; kingdom Bacillati; phylum Actinomycetota; class Actinomycetes; order Mycobacteriales; family Nocardiaceae; genus Nocardia; species Nocardia sp. NPDC060249. Next base: position 76,379 of record NZ_JBHXAQ010000008.1, on the reverse strand, counting down.
GCTGGTCTTCGACCTCCATCTCGAAGCGGGTGCGCGAGGAGCCGTACGGGCCGAGTTCACCGGCACCGACGATGACGACCATCTCGCTCAGGTCCGCGGTGACGGGGGCCCACTCCGGCACCGGCAGTGCCGAACTCAGAGTGGGCGGTGCGGGCAGTGCGGCGATGGTCACGGCGGTGGCGGCTTCTTCGATCTTCTCGACCGCGGCCTCCTGCGCCTGCTTGGCGAGCGCGGGCAGGTCGAGCTTGGCGCGCGCCAGACCACCGGTGAGGTCGATCTGCTGCGGGCCGGTGATGGTCACCTGACGAGCGCGCGAGGTGCACCACTTGAGCAGTTCGTCGGCCATCTCGTCGGTCGACCAGGTGTGCACGCCCGCCTTTTCGACGGCCTCGACCATGGGGTCGTTGTGACCCATGAGCCCGGTGCCGCGCACCCAGCCGATCAGCGCGTGCACCAGGGTGACGCGTTCGGCCCAGGACTTCTCGGCCTTCCACTTCAAGACCACCGCGTCGAGGGCGGCCTTGGATTCGCCGTAGGCGCCGTCGCCGCCGAAGAGGCCGCGATTGGGCGAACCCGGCAGCACCACATGCAGTTTCGCGTCGACGTCATGGTCGGCGCCGAGGGCGGACAGGCCGCCGATCAGCCGTTCCACCGACCACAGCAGCACCCGCATTTCCATTTCGGCGCGAGCGCCCGCGTCGGCGAGGTCGCCGGCGACGCGCGGCGCCGCGAACGGCAGCAGCATCGTCGGGGTCATCGCGTCCTTGACCTTGACCTTGGCGCCGCCCGCGTTGTCGACCTGTTCGTTGCCGACCCAGTCGATCAGCGCGTCGAGGTCCTGGTAGGAGGCCATGTTGGCGGGGACAACCCACAGCGCCGCGCCGTGGCGGGCGTTGTCGCGGTAGAGCGAGCGGTAGAACCGCAGCCGCTCGTCGTTGAGGCCCGACGTGGTGACCACCACGGTCGCGCCGCCGGACAGGAGCTTGCCGGTGACCGCTGCCGCGATCGAACCCTTGCTGGCGCCGGTGATCACGGCGAGGTCGTCGGACCACAGACCGGGCTCGGTGGTGTCGAGTGCGGTCTTCGCGATCTGCGCGTACACCCCGGCCAGCACCGAACGGGCCTCGTGCATGGCCCGCTGCCGCCACCAGTTCGCCTGGGCGGCAACAGCTTCACCGGCGCCGGCGAAACCGTCGATCGACTGCTCGGCGGTGGTCGCGTCGTCGCCGAGCCACATCTTCGCGAGGTCCTCGCGGGCGGTGGCCCACCGGTCGTCGATGAGAACGGCCTTGCGGGCGTCGAACGCGGGTGCGACCAGACGCGGCCAGTCCGAACCCAATTCGGCCGAGACGAGGTCCGCGAGCGTGTCGGGAGTCGCCTCGGGGGCGCTGATCTTCTCGCTGAGGCCGAGCTGTTCGAGCACCACCCGCGCCGCGGTGGCGAGCACGCCGTCGCGGCCGGTGATCTGCTCGGTGAACTCGCCGAGCGCCGCCGCGTCGACGGTGCCGCCTGCCGCACCACCGGAGGAGGGCATCGAGACCGCGACACCGCGTCGCGCGGCCACGGCCTGCACGGCCGCGTCGATCGCCGCGTCCACCGATGCCGCATCGCTGAGCGCACCACCGGCGAGACCGCCGAGGTCACCGCCGCGCACGCTGGCACCTTCGCGGGTACCGAGCGAGACCTCCGCGGTGACGTGGCTGGCCCAGCCGTCGCCGAGTTCCCAGACCTTCTTGACCCGGTCACCGATGGCGGCAGGGCGCTTGCCCGAGGGGCCGAAGACCTTGCGCAGGTGGTCGCCGATGGCGTCGGTGAGCACGGTGCCGAAGGGCTTGTAGGTGCGGGCCAGACGTTCGACAGTGGCGGCCAGTGCGCCCATGTCGGCGTCCGCGGCGCCGTCGATGGCACCGAGGGACAGCTCGGCGCCGAGGTCGACGAGCAGCTGGTTGCGGCGCGAGGAGACACCGTCGCAGAGACCCTCGATGGTGTCGACCGGGCCGATCTGGTCCATCCGCAGCTTGGTCCACAGCGCGATGAGCACGCGGGTGGCGTCGGCGGCGCTGAAGGTGATGTCGTCGGGGCGGGGGCCGCCGGTCGCCACCGGAGCGGCGGCGACGGGGGCCGCCGCGGTCGCCACCGGAGCGGCGGCTTCGGCCGGGGTGTCGTCGATGTCGTCGACCGGGGCCGGATCGGTGTCGGTGGAGTAGACGACCGCCGCGTCACGTTCGACGTTGACGACCTCCACGGTCGCCCCGCCGAACGCGGGCAGCTTCAGCGTCTGCGAGGCCAGGTTCGCCACCGTCGGGGTGGCACCGAGGCCGATCTCGACAAAGCGCTCGACGCCGAGACCGCCGTGCGCGGTGTCGGTGAACAGCAGATCCTGGGTCTCGATCCAGCGCACCGGGCTGGCGAACTGCCAGGCCAGCAGCTCGATCAGCACCACGCGGCACAGCTCGGCATCGCGCGTGGCCCAGCTGTCGAAGTCGGCCAGCACAGCCACGAGCGGCTCCGAGGGCACCAGCTCGGCGATCTCGGTGAGGAACGCGCGATCCAGGGAGAACGGGCGGGGCACCAGGTTCGGAATGTAGCGTCCGACCAGGACCTCCGGGTGCACCTCGGCGGGCAGCAACTGCTCGAGCTTGTGCCGGAACTCCGGCACACCGTCGCGCAGCACCGAGGAGTGGAACGGCACGTCGATGCCGGGCACCAGGATGAAGGCCCGCTTGCCTCCGAATTCGGCACGGCGACGGTCGATTTCGGTTTCGAGCGCTTCGAGCCCGGCCACCGTGCCCGCGATGGCGTACTGGGAGCCGCGCAGGTTCAGGTTCACCACCTCGAGGAATTCACCGGTCTGCGCGCCGATGCCGTTGACGAAGTCGATCACCTCGGCGTCGGGCAGCCCGATCTGCGACGGGCGGATGGCGGCCATCCGGTAGTCGCTGCGGCCCTGCGCGTCACGCGGCACCAGCTCGTGCATGGCCGAGCCACGCTGGAACACCACCTCGAGCACGGCTTCCAGGGGCAGCACACCGGCGACGGCGGCGAGGGCGTTGTACTCGCCGACCGAGTGGCCGGCCAGCATCGCGCCTTCGACGAACGCGCCCGCTTCCCGCAGCTCGGCGACCTGGGCGACCCCGAGGGTGGCCATGGCGACCTGGGTGAACTGGGTCAGGTGCAGCACGCCGTCCGGGTGCCGGTGTTCGACACCGCGCGCCTTGAGGTAGGTCGGGTTGTCGCGCACCACCGCCAGGATCGAGAAACCGAGGGCGTCACGGGTGTGCGCGTCGGCACGCTCCCACACTCGCTTGGCCGCCTTCGAGCGGGTCAGCGCGTCCAGGCCCATCCCCTTGCGCTGGATGCCCTGGCCCGGGAAGGCGTACACGGTCTTCGGGGCGGCGGTGCGCCCGGTCGCGGTCATGACCAGGTCACCGTCGACGCGGCAGGAGACCTCGACGATCTCGGCGCCCGCGTCCACCGCGATCCGCTCCACCCGCACGTCCACGGTCGCGCCGGGGCGCACCATGCCGAGGAACCGGGTGGTCCATGCCGTGAGAGTGCGTGCGGGAACGGAGCTTTCGGGATCCACGGCGACCACCGCGTGCTGGGCGGCGGCCGAGAGCCACATGCCGTGCACGATCGGGCTGCCGAGGCCGGCCAGCTTGGCGGCGGCGTCGGAGGTGTGGATCGGGTTGTGGTCGCCGGAGACCGCGGCGAAGGCGTGCATGGCGCGCGGGGCGGCCATCTGCACGTCGCGGCGACGGCGGCGCGGGGTGTCGGTGGCGGTGCCGGACACCGCACCGGCCGCGCGCGGCGGATCGGTGAGCTCACCCGCGCCGTTGCGGCCACGGATGGCGAAGCGTTCGACGAGGCGGGCCAGCGGGGTGGCGTCGAGTCCCTGGTCCAGGATCAGGCCGACGTGCACCACGACCTCGACCACGCGGCCCATGTCGGTGTCGACCACCGCGCCGCCTTCGGCGCGGACGACGAGAATGCTCGTCTCCGAGGGCAGTTCGTCGAGCAGGTCGATCTGGTGGTCCAGGTGGACCAGGTCGAGCATGCCCTCGATGACCGAGCCACCGACCGGGGTACGCGCCGCGCCGAGCACCGCGAACACCGCGGGCCAGCAGGCGCCGACGAGCACATCGGGGGCAGTGCGACCGAGAGTGCTGAGGGTGTCGGGCAGGCCCGAGCCGGTGACGCCTGCATGGTCGGCGATCAGATCCGGCATCCATGCCAGGTTGAGGTGTGCCACACCGGCTTTCACCTCGGGCAGCGATTTCCCGGCGGCGACGCCGAGCAGGGCCGACATCGCGGTTTCGGCGTCGGCGTCGGTGATCACCGGCGCGCCACCGGAATACACGCTCGTGGGCACGGTGATGCGGATCCGCACGGAGTCGCGGGCCAGCGGCACCGTCAGCTCCACGTAGCTGAATTCGCTTTCGGGACCGGTGGTTTCGGTCAGGGTGGCGCCGGTGCTCTGGTGCACCGCGCTCCCCTGCTCCACGGTCCACTCCGAGATGTCACCCAGGCGGTGCACCGGGTTGACGGTGGTGCGACCTGCCCACTGCACGTCGGGGGCGGCGAGCACGGTGTCGATCGCTCCCGTCACCACACCGGCGACACGACGCGCGTCCACCGGCTCCGGGACGACACCGGCCCTGACCAGGCTGTACGCGGTGTCCTGTTCGAAGCGGTCGAGCAGCTCGCCGACCGGCTCGTCCACCCGCGTGATACCCGCGACGGCGACGGTGCCGGGGATGACGCACACCTGATCGGCCGAGTAGCGCGGATCATGGGCCTGCCACAGCGAGTCCGAACGCCACCAGCGGCGCACATCGGCGTCCACGACGGGCACGAAGTTCACCGGCTTGCCCGGCGTCTTGCACAGGGAGACGAAGAACGGCACATCGGCCGGGTGCAGCACGGTGTCGGCGACGGTCGGGTACTGATCCTTCAGCGCGCACAGCGCCCGCACCGGGTGTTCGAAGGCGTCGTCGTCGGCGAACAGGGTTTCGATCTCGCCGCTGTCGGCCGGGTTGAGCCGGGATTCGGTGCGGCGCATCATCTCCGCGAACCGGTCGCGCCAGCTGATGTCGAGCCAGTCCGAACGGGTGGCGTCGCGGATCGCGTCACCGATATCGCTGCCGCAGTCGAACGAGATCGGCACCTCGCTCGAAACAGCCAGCGAGACATAGCGTTCCAGCCACTGCTGGTAGGTCATGGTGGCGACGTCGCCGAAGTAGGGCTTGGCGGTGGCGTCGAGCGCGGCGATGATCTCGGCGCGACGGCTCGCTACGGCCTCGGCATCGCCCGCGACCTCGTCGAGCAGGCGGCCGGTACGCGATGCGGCGTTGTCGATCTCGTGGATGTCGGCGCCCAATTGGCTGCGCCCGGAGGCCATTCCGCCGCTGGCGGTGCCCGCACCGACCCACTCGGGGGTGCCGGGGGTGTCGACCAGCAGTTGCTTCACCGCGGGGGCGGTGGTGGCTTCCAGGGTCGCCATGGCCGCGGTGCCGACGAGCACACCGTCGAGGGGCATCAGCGGGTAGCCGTGGCCGGTGGACCAGGTGCCGGTGAGGTAGTCGGTGGCGCGTTCGGGGGTGCCGATGCCGCCGCCGACGCAGATCACCACGTTGGACTGGCTGCGCAGCTGGGCATAGGTCGCCAGCAGCAGGTCGTCGAGGTCTTCCCAGGAGTGGTGCCCGCCGGCTTTGCCGCCTTCGATGTGCATGATCACCGGGTAGTCCGGGACGGCGTCGGCGATGCGCAGGACAGCCTTGATCTGGGCGACGGTGCCCGGCTTGAACGCGACGTGACTGATGCCGGCCTCGGACAGCTCACCGATCAGCGCGACGGCCTCGTCGAGTTCGGGGATACCGGCGGTGACGATCACGCCATCGATCGGCGCCCCCGCCGCCCGCGCCTTCTGCACCAGGCGCTTCCCGCCGAGCTGCAGCTTCCACAGGTAGGGATCGAGGAACAGCGAGTTGAACTGCACCGCGCGACCCGGCTGCAACAGCTGACGCAGCTCGGTGACCCGGTCGGCGAAGATCTGCTCGGTGACCTGCCCGCCACCGGCCAGCTCGGCCCAGTGACCCGCGTTGGCCGCGGCCGCGACGATTTTCGCGTCGACGGTGGTCGGGGTCATGCCGGCCAGCAGGATCGGCGAGCGACCGGTGAGCTTGGTGAACGCCGTCTCGACGACGATGCGGCCGTTGGGCAGACGCACCGGCTTCGGCGCGAACGCCGACCACGGCGTCGACGCCGCCGGTGCGGCGCCCGGGGTGAGCAGGCTGCGCTGACCGGCGCGGGTGGCGGCGGCGATCACGCCGACACCGCTGCCCTTGAGCGAGCCGCCGGTCACCCGCGAGAGCAGGTCGCCGGGGCCGAGATCGAGGATCCACTGTGCGCCCGCGTCGACCACGGCGTCGACGGTGGCGACCCAGTCGATCGGGTCGACGAGCACCTGCTGGGTCAGGGCGGCGGCGAGGTCGGCGTCGATCTCGCACTGGCGGGCCCAGCCCGCGACCAGTTCGACGGTCTCGGCGAGCGCCGGGTGGTGGAAGGCGACGTCGACGGAGATGTCCTCGAACACGGGCGCGAAGACCGCGCCGCCGCGAGCCTTGCTCTCACGCTCACGGGTCTGCTCGTCGTGCAGCTGTGCGCAGCGCGTGCGCACCCGATCGATCTGCGCGGGCGCACCCGAGAGCACGACGCGCCTGCGCCCGTTGCGGATCGACACCACCGCGGCGATCGCGGGGTCGACTCCTTGCGCCACCTCGGTGACGATCGCCCGCAGCTGTTCCGGGTCCACGTTCGACACCGCGACCATCGGCGAGCGCTCGCCCACCGGCATCAGTCCACGCCGGCGCGCGACGAGCCCGGCAGCGGCGCCGACGAGCTGGGCGATGGCCAGCAGCTCCGCGTCGCGCGTGCCGCCCGCCTCGACCGCGGCGGCGGCGAACAGCCCCTGCGAATGGCCGACGATCGCGACGGGCGCGTGCTCGGCCGGGTCCAGACCCTGCAACCGCAACGCCCTGGTCGCGGCGAGCTGGGCCAGCAGGACACCGGGCATGGAGACAGCCACCGAGCGCAGCACCGAGTCCGAGGGCGCCGAGGACGGCTCCTCCGGCTCGTCGAGCTCGCTCTCGAGCACCCAGCCCATCGGGTCGAAACCGCCGGGGCGTACCACCAGCAACTGCGTCGCAACCGGCTCGATCAGTGCGGCCGCCTCATGGACCAGCGCGGTCAGCTCGGGCTCGAGCGCACTGTCGCGCCCGATCTCCTCGAGCTCGCGCAGCCACTGCGCACCCTGTCCGCCGAACGCCAACGCGTATCCCGCCCCGCTGCGCAGCTGCTCCAGCAGCGCCGCGCGGACACCCCTGGCCTGGCCGCGACCATTGGCGCTCGCGGTCGCTCCCCTGCCGATTTCGGTGCTCTCGTTGATCGTCAAGACGCTCGACTTCCTTCTCCTGGCGTGTCGCCCACCGACGGCACGCACACGTTTCCGGCAGCCCCTCGGGCCTGTTGAGAGCCACAATCGCACAAAATCATGAGGAAAGCCTCACGTTTCCAGCCCATTAGCGAGCTACTCCCCAGTATTTTCGTACGTCCGTACCAGAATGTTCAGAAACATGACACAGCCTCATGTTTGAACCCGCAGGTCCGGCCTGTTACCCGAGTTATCAAACATGAGTGCCCCTCACATTGAGGTTTATCGAATCGTTATAACCCCAGGTCGTGTTACCCACGAGTACGCCACGCCGCCCCAACGCTTCGCGAAGCCCGATTCGCCCGGTAGAGTTTGGACGGTCGTACACATCCAAGCGCGAGTGGCGAAATTGGCAGACGCGCCAGATTTAGGTTCTGGTGTCCACGGACGTAGGGGTTCAAGTCCCCTCTCGCGCACAGATTTGTGGCATACGTGCCACGTTCGAGGCTCCAGCGTTCGCTGTGGTCGTGACGCGGGTCGTGTCACCGACCGTGCGGTGCCATCGACGATGGATTGCCCCTCTGGTAGCGGGCCGCGTGATTCGGCGGGCGCAGCCGATGATTCATCCGGTCCGGGTGATGTGCCCTCCCTGTCGGCACGATTCGGTGGGAGGTGACGGCCCGGACGTGGAGCTGGGCGATAGCCGCGGGTGAGGGAGATTGCATGACGCGATACGACGATCTGGCCGAGTCCGACTTCGAGGGCGGGTTCGCCACCGAGGAAACCGTGCGGCTGCTGACCGAGGAGTTGCGGTTCCAGCGTGCTGTCCAGGCCTACCTGTGGGCGTTGCCCGCGGTGAACATCTGGGCGATGAAGGAGGCTTCGGAGCGCCGCTTCGGTGCCGGGTACAACGTGCTGCCGGTGTGGCAGGACCGTATCGATGCCAAGACGCTGGTCACCACACCGAACTTCGATGTCGTGTACGCGATGGGCTATCTGGACCTCGCCCAGTTCGGGCCGCTGGTCGTGGAGGCACCGGCCGGGGTGCAGGGCATCCTCGACGATTTCTGGCAGCGCCCCATTCTGGGACCGGTCATCGACGGACATCAGCACAAAGGCGATGTCGGCATGGTCGGGCCGGACGAAGGCAAGGGCGGGACCTACGTCCTGCTGCCGCCGGGATTCGACGGCCCCGAACCCACCGACGGATTCGTCTACCACTCCCGCACCAACAACGTCTTTCTGTTCTGGCGTTCGTTTTTCGCCGATCCCGCCGATCTCACCGAGACCGTCAACCGGATCGAGGCCACTCGCATCTATCCCCTCGGCGACAGCACCGGGGCCACGGCGATGCGGTTCCCGCACGCCTCCGGGGTCGAGCTGGACATGCTGTTCCCCCGCGACGGCGCCTACTTCGACATGCTCGACCGGTTCGTTCAGGCCGAAGCGGTTGACCCCCACGACCTGGACATGCGCGGGTTTCTGCACACCATCGGCATCGAGAAGGGCGCGAAGTTCGCGCCATCGGCGCAGGACCGTGAACTGCTCGACAAGGCGGCCCGGACCGCGTTCAAGATCAGCAAGGTCACCATCACCGACCTGCTTCCGCTGGAGCCCGGCGGCACCTACTTCCCGGAACGGCCCTGGCTGAACGTGTTCGCGGGGCAGAACACCGAATTCCAGGCCAGCGGCACCTTCACCAACCTCGAACAGCGCGCGGGCTACTTCACCTCGGCCTATTCCGACTCCCCCGCCATGGTGGTCGACCTCGTCGACAAGGGCGCCAAGTACCCGGTGACGATGCGCGACACCAACGGTGACCGGCTCGATGGCGCCCGCTCCTACACCCTGCACCTGCCCGCTGACGTTCCCGCGAAACTGTTCTGGTCGGTCGCGGTCTACGACCCGGTCACCGCTTCCGGCCTCGACAACGGCCAGCGCTTCCCCTCGATCAACGCGATGGACAAGCCCGCCACCGACCAGGACGGGTCCCACACCATCTACTTCGGTCCCGACAAGCCCGCCGACGCCGACGAGCGCAACTGGCTACGCACCGTGCCCGGCAAGGGATTCTTCGTCATCGTCCGGCTCTACGGCCCGGGCAAGGATTTCTACGACCAGGTCTGGACACCGGGCAACCTGTCCCCGATCAGCTGACCCAGGCCCGCTGGACCCCGCGCGTCAACCGCTCCGTCGGCAGCCAACTGCTGCCGGAGATGTCTTCGTAGTCCGTGCGAACTACCCGAACCCCGGTTTGCTACAGCGCCAACAGCAATCCGCTGCGCGCGCAAGCTATCTCCGCTCGGACCAGTTCCAGGAGCCGGCCGACCCAATTGGTACCGGCCTCGCCGTCACTCCCCCAGTACAGGGACCTGAACTGCTGGTAGTAGATGGGGCTGTCACCGGTGGCGATGAGCTGTTCAGCGAACTCAGGGTATTGAGCGAATTTTGCGCGCAGTAGTGCGGCCATGACGGCGGACCGCGTCACCGACCACTGCGGATGTCGCGTGCCCGTCGCGGCAACCTGTTCGGCGTCGTACGGGCGCTCGGCCTGCCGGATCTGTTCGGCGATTTCCGGTTCTTGCGTGGACAGCGCCCAATAGGCGTGCACGAGCGTGGGATACACCTCGTCGCCGTAGGTGATCGGCGCGGGAAACTCGTTGCGCAACACCAGAACCCCGGCGTCTTCGGGCCATCCTCGCGGATAGACGACCTGGCTCGAGGTGATCGGGCCGGATCGCCCGTGTTCTGGCTCGTCCGCAGCGCGCCGATTCGCCCACTTGTCTTCGGAATGCTGTCGGTCGATGAAATAGTCGAACGCCTCATCCCGCATCTTCTCGGTGACGACCTCACCGTCGACCAGGCCATCATCGCCCACCATCGGCTCATCGACGGCGGTGCAGATCACGCGCAGGGGCCAGTCCTTGTAGTCCATGTCACCGAGCGCGTAGCGCCGGTCGGATGCCGGGATCTGCAGGTACGCCTCGGCCAACGCGCGGCGGTCGGACTCGTCACGGCTGCTCACATAGTCGGCGATGAGTTGCCGGCAACGACCGGTCGAATCGGGTCGATTATTGAGCCGGTCGATCGCGTCCGCGACCTGAACGACGAAGTCGTCCGGGTTGATCGAGACCTGCGGGTCGAGAAACTGCCAGTCGGCCAGGTCGTGCGCCGACCCACGAGCGTTCGGCTCGATCGTGGTCGCGATCCAGCCACTCGCCAGTTTGGCGCGTAGACCGTCGAGATCGACCGTGCCCCAGCAGTCGATCGCGCCGTCCGCGAAAATCTTCAGGTCGGTGAGGAAATAGCTGCCCCCGTTGCGAATGAAGATCGGGCGCCAAGTGCCCTCGATCCGCTGTCCATCGACGACCCGATATGTGCGATTACCCCGACTCACGCAACTCAGGATAGCCCCTCCGACACAGCCCTCGGCCCGCCCGAGATGTCCCCCCACGTCGTATGGCTGGGTTGGAGGGCGGTGCCTGTTCCACTTGCCACACGTGGCCGATATCCTCCGCTGAGCCGTTCAGTGGCAATAGTTTTGAAGGTAGCGATGGTCGACCAGCCGTGGCCGCCAGCCGGGACCTCGGAACAGGAATCCGAGCTTGTCCGAGAATTTCGCCGCGTTGTTGACGTCGTGCCAGATCGCGACTATCTCGCGGGCGTTGATCTTCGCGATGTTGTAGGTGTTGACGTTCTTGGTGAGGCCGTAGATCGCCGGCTCGCCCTCCGGCTCGAAGGAGCCGAAGACGCGGTCCCAGATGATGAGCACGCCGCCGTAGTTGCGGTCGAGGTATTCGGTGTTGGAGCCGTGGTGCACGCGGTGGTGGCTCGGTGTGTTGAACACGAATTCGACAGGCGCCCAAAGTTTGTCGATGGCCTCGGTGTGGATGCCGAACTGGTACAGCAGGTTGATCGCGTAGGCCGCGGCGATGATCTTGCCATCGATTCCCGACAGTGCCAGTGGGGCGAGGAACGGCAGGGACGTGACAACCAGCCATGGCGTGCGCAGTGCCGTGGTGAGGTTGAAGTTCTCGCTCGAGTGGTGCACGACGTGCACCGACCAGAACACCCGGATTTCGTGGTGCGCGCGATGGAACCAGTAATAGGCGAAATCGACCCCGACAAGTGCGACGGCCCACGCGACCCAGCCGTCGAGGTGCCACGGCACCAGCGAGGAAATAGACGCGAAGATCGCGAGTTCGGCCAGCGCCCAGGGAATGTTGAGGAGTTGGTACCCCAAACCGGCGGCGATGGAGGTCGCTGAGTCACGGTAGTCGTACGGCTTGCCGTGACGCTCGAGGTAGACGATCTCCGCCACAACGGCGACAACGAAGACCGGGATCGCCAGCCAGATCAGAACGGTCGAGACATCCATGCCCACACCTCGGTGGTCGATTTCCTGCGACTCATAGGTCAACCATCGTCCGGAGCGGCGCCGCATACCAGGGACCCCAGGTGTGGCTGATCGCCACCTTGGCCCCGACCGGGCCGAATGCCCGCCGATATCGCGACATCAGGACGATTTCGGCGCGGCTTCCGGGATTCGCCGCATCCGGAACGAGTTGAACAACCCGACGAGCCCGGCCAGGAGCGGAACCAGCAGGGCCACTTGCAGCGCGAAGGGCCTGGCGTCGGTGTTGATGCGAACGATCTCGTCACGGATCTGTGGAGGTTGGTCGACGAGCAGTTGACCGAGCTGGGTGTTGCTCATGACCTCGGCGTCGTCCTCCAGCACCTGCGCCACCTGCTGTTGCTCTGCCTGCGGGAGCACCGTGCTCGATTCCGCCATGCGCGTGAACGTGATCGACAAGGTCGCCAGCATGATCGCGCCGGCGAACGCCAGCCCGAAAGACAACCCGAACGACCCGGCCGCCGAATTGACACCGGCGGCTTCGCTGATCCGCTCCTCCTCGATCGGGGCCAGTGTGTAGTTGTTGAGCTGAGACACCAGCAGACCCAGCCCCGAGCCCGCGATGATGAGGGGAATGATGAGCCCCCAGCCGAATTCCGCACGGGGCACGATCGGAATGAGTACCACCGTCCCGATCGTGAGGAGCACGAATCCCCACCGGATGATGGTGCTCGCGGGCCGATCGCCCGCGTATCTGCCGGTGAGCACCGCAACGGCGAACATGCTCAGCGACAGGGGTGCGATGGACAGGCCCGCTTGCATCGCGTTGTACTCGAGCACCATCTGCAGGTAGATCGGCAGGGCGATCATCGTGCCGCCGAGGGCGATCTGCTGCAGCATCTGTCCCGAGATGCCCAGCCGGAAGGCCTTGGAACGGAACAGGTCCGGGTCGAGCAAGGTCGGCTTTCCCGCCCGCTTGCGCCGGACGAGCCAATAGGCGAGGCCGGCCAGCGCGACGGCGCCGACAGCCAGGACTGCGCCGACCGATTCGCCGCCCTCCTGCCACACCAGGATGCCCAGCACGATTCCGCCCATACCGAGTACCGACAACACCGCCCCGACCAGGTCGACGCTGCGTGGGCCGGTATAGGACACATCGCGCACAATGCCCATCCCGGACAGCACGATCGCGATCACGACGACCTCCAACACGAACCCGACCCGCCACGACAGGTAGGTGGTGATGAATCCTCCGAGCAGGGGGCCGACCGCGGCCGCGATCGCGGCCGCCGCGCCCACCAGGGCATAGACCTTCTTCTGCGCCGCGCCGTCGAAATTGCCGTGGATCAGCGATTGCATGGCGGGCAACAGCAGCGACGCGCCGATCCCGCCGAGCACCGCCCAGAAGACGACGATCGCGATCAGGCTCTGCGCGAACGCCATCGCCGACGCCCCGATCGCGTAGCCGATCAGCCCCAGCGCGTATGCCCGCTTGCGTCCGATCAGATCGCCTGCTTTGCCGCCGATCAGGATGAAGGCGGCCGAGACCAGCGCCTCCAACGCGATCGCCGCTTGGACCCCACTGACGGTCGTGTCGAGATCGCGCACCACCGCCGAGATCGACACGTTCATCAGCGAGGTATCGACGACGAGCACGAACATCGCCATCGCCAGTAACGCCGCCAGCAGGCGTTGTGTGCCGCCCGTCTGCCCAGCCGAATCGTTGCTCATCGAAGCTCACCATCCCGGCAGTCGTGACGTGCTCCCGCTGTTCCTCTGACCGGAACCCATTCCAACATGGAATTCACCGTGATCGTCGGACCGGCGACGATCAGCACTCACCCGTCCTGTGTCGGCACCGCCTCGGTGACCGGTGAGTCGCGTTCGGTCAGCGCAGGGCGAGCCACCAGTTCCACCGCCAGCAGGGCCGCCACCGCGACGAGCACGGTCACCACCACGACCACGCCCGACGGGTACGGCCAGAACACCAGGGTCGTCACCGCGATCACGATGACGACCACCCGCAGCGGGATGCGCAACCGTGCGACCGCGGACGCGATCGCAGACGGTGCCCGCCCGTCCTCGGGCCCGCGCAGCGCGTCGAGCGCCTTCGCTCCCGCGCCGCGGACCGCGGCCGCGGATCCCGACGATCCGGTGAGGTACCCGACGACCGCGATCACCATGGCCAGCACGAACACCGCCCGCACCATGGTGCGCAGCGGAACCAGCACGGTGTCGATCAGCACCTCGGCCGCCTGCGCGGAGAGCACATCCGCCGGGACCGCCCCCAGATACCACGACCGGCCGAGCGCGATCGCCACGGCCAGCAGCGCCATCGCGATCGCGATGCTGACTCCGACCAGCGAAACAGCGCGCCGGCGTGCACCGTTCGGCGCCACCAAGGCAGCACCCACGGCGGCCAGCAGGGTCAACCAGGGCAGCACCGCGGAGGCCTTGTCCAACGCCGAGGTCACCCGCTGCGCCTTGACGAGTTCGGGCGATTCGAACAGCACGAACGACTTGTCGACCGTGGGGACCTTGTCCGCGAACGCGAAGCCCCGATCGATCAGCGCCGCGCGGACCCGGTCGATGATCGGGGCCAGCGAGATGCTGACCACCCCCTGGTCGCTGACATCGACCGCGGGCCGGGTCTGCCCGGTCAGCACCGCGACCAGCGCCTGATGCGCCCGCTCGTTGGCCTGGATCCACAGCGTCTCGAACTCGTCGGAGGCAACGAACGATTCCACCGTCCGGTGCACGAACGACTCGGCCTGATCGGCGATCACCGGCGACAACCCGACCACGGCGGGCGGCACGCGAGGAGCGTCGTCGGCGATCGACCGCAGCGCGTCGGCGGTGACGGCCTCGACGTCGAGGCGTGTGACGATCTCCTCGGTGATCTGATCGGTGAGTTCGCGCTGCAGGACCGGGTTCGATCCCAGCGATGTCATTGTCCGGACATAGCGGTCGGTGTCGAGGACCTCGTTGTGGGTGTAGCGGGCGAGGACCGCGGAAAAGGACAGGACGGCGACCAACACGAGCAGGACCGCCGCGCCCGTCCAGCGCAGCTTCCGGTGACCGGAGGAACGTGTGCCGTCGACCGGATCGGCGGTCGGCGATGGCGCGCCGCGGAGTTCCGCCAGCTCCTGTCGTAAGCGCTGCAGTTCCGCCCGATCAGCCGCGTCGAAGGGTTCATCGGCTCCGATTGAGGCACTCACCATGCTCCTTCGAAACGGCCTGGAGACCGGCCGGGAGTCGCCGCTCCACGGCCGGTTGTCTCGTCGCTCAGACCAACTCGGGAACGCGCAGGTGGGCGAAGCCGAGTCTGAACTCCGCTACCTCGAGGACTTCGGCTCCCATGGTGCGGGTCGCTTCGGTTCGCATGCGATCCACCAGCGGTCGGCTGTTGTCCAATTCCTCTCGGCTCGCCCAGACTGTGGATCCCACCCCTCGGCCGGTTTCCCGGTCGACGAACAGGCTGGCGCTGCGGAATCCTTCGATCTTCTCCAATTCCGGCAGCAAGGTGGACTTGAACGTATGGATTGCCAGGTCGACCGCGGTCGGCTCGACTGTGATCCAGGTGCATCGGGTGCAGGCACTCGCGCCGGCCAGGTGATCGCGGTGCATGACCGCGACTTCCCATTCCTCGATGTTCTCGACCTGGCCGTTGAGCGCTTCGGCCAGACCGTCACGCAGCGATCGGACGTGCATCCTGCTGTCGTGCAGGGCGTCCTCGGATTCCCACGCGGTCGTGGCGATGCATCGGCCTGTCGCCCTGTCCACCATCAGTGACATGCCGACCCACCCGTCGATTTCGGGCATGTTCGGCATCACCGCATTGTGGAGGTATGCGATACCGCGGTCGATCGACGACCGCTGGGCAGCGAATGTGCTGGAACGTGCGTACACGGGCCACCTCCTACTCCAGGAAGGGCGGCGCCCCGGTGGGCGCCACCGGACATATCCACTGTCCTCCGAAACGACCGTCCGCACAATGCGCGACAATGCGCGCCGTCGTGACGGCGCTCGAAATCAGGCGATATTCGATAGCGCGAAGGTATTGACATCGGGCAGATCCGGAGAAGACTGGACACATACCGGAACACCGGAATGAGTTGCACTGCCGACAAAGACGTTTGCCGACAGCAGTAACGTCATTTCAGGATCTGGCTAAGCCCCCGGCAAGCCAATCGAACACCGGAGTTGTCAGCGACGACTGAGCTCATGGATTCGATGGAGACTACCGGGGACTGTTCTGTTTACAGCCGAACTTTCTTGGCGATTCAATGCAATTCAACGGCAGAGCCTCTCGTGGTGGAGAGCGAATCGCCGCCTATGCCATTCATGTCCGGGCCGCTCGCCTAGGCGAGGGTGATGTCGACGGGCACGGGGGTGCGCAATGTGTGCCCTACCGGTGAGCTGGACAGGACCTTTGTGTGTAGGTCCTCGAGTTGCTCCCGGGAGGCGTCCGAATCGATCGACACTGTCGCGGTGATCGATTCGAAACCCGCGTGTCCCTGGGCGAGCCCGAGGAATACGTGCAGGTCGAGGTCGCCCTTCACGTCGATGCGCAAGTTGTCGATTCGGATGCCGGCGATCGTGGCGTTGGCCGCGTAGCCGACCGCGAGGCAGTTGCCGAGTGCCGCGAGGAGTTGTTCGACGGGGTTGGGGGCGGTGTCGGCGCCGCCGAGGGCGGACGGTTCGTCCGACGGGATCGCGGCGAACGTGCGAACGCGCGCCTCCGAGGCGAAGCCGCCCTTCCACCCGACATGCGCCGCCCAGGTGGTCTGTCCCTTGGCCGGATCGGCTCGAACAGCCGCCACTAGACCACCTACGGCGTCGATATCCACGTCGTTGAGTCGGGTGCTGGCTTCGACGGTCATGAGAATCTCCTTGCGGCAGCGAACGGAATACTCGGACCACCACAGGGTCCTCGCCGCAGCCGCACCCTCAACAGGGTTTGCCGCACGGTGAATCCAGCACCACCAGCACAACCCATCGCGCCCCCTGACAGGCCAGGGCGCGACGCGCGAGTTCGCTGCGTCAGTGCGAGTAGTCGCGGAAGGTCATGACACCGCCGACCAGGACTACCACCGCCGTGAGGATGTAGACGGTGACGCGAAACCAGGTCGGCCCGTAGTAACTGACCGCCATCGACGCGCCCAACGCTGCGAGAATCAGCACCACCCCGTAGAAGGGTGTGCGTTGCTCCCTGTCAACCATCCCTCCAGTGTCCGCCGAGTGCGCCGCGGGTGCCAATACCGATCTCGCCGATCACGGATGCCGTCCTGCCGCGACACTTGTTTATACGTATACATCTACGTATAGTCACAAGCGTTGCCCGGCACCACCGCCGAGTCCGCACGCTCGATCGGAACGAACATGACCGTCTCGCAGATCACCCACCCGGAAATGCTGCCCACCAGCACCTACCCACTGTGGGTCGGCCCTGCGGCACGCATCGATCCCGTCCGCGTGCTGCGATTCCTGCGCGGCGACCACACCTTCGCTCAGCTGATCCGGTTCGCCCTGGTCGGCGGCGTCAGCAACATCGCCTACGTGCTGTTGTTCATGACCATGCACGGAAGCGGGCCCCTGGTCGCCAATGTCGCCGGATCGATGGTGAGCACCGTGATCGCCAACGAACTGCACCGCCAGCTCACCTTCCGGGCGGGGAGCAGAGTCGGCGGGTTCACCGCACAGTGGGAGGGCGGCGGACTGGCGCTGCTCGGCCTCGGGATCAGCACGGCGGCGCTGGCCGGGCTGGACTGGCTGGCACCGGATCTCGGCGAGGCCGCGCAGGCGGGCGCCGTGATCGCCGTCATGGCCGCGGTGGGCGGGTTGCGGTTCTTGATCCTGCGCAAGGTCGTCTTCGGCACCGACCGCCGTATAGATCTCGTATAGATCGCTCGTCGGCGCTTGAATTCACCGCCGCAGCGGATAGTGTCACGGCGGCCCGCCGTCGGGCGCTCGTCCACGGAAGGAAAACAGTGACCGCATCGCCGCCGTCCACGTCGACCGTCACCGGGCCGGGGACGGGCCGTGAGGTTGTTCGCCTCGCCGCGATCGTCGCCGCACTGGGCGTGGTGTTCGGCGATATCGGCACCAGCCCGATCTACACCCTGCAGACCGTGTTCAACCCCGCAGACCCACATCCGGTGCCGGTGAGCCAGGAGAACGTGTTCGGGATCGTCTCGCTGATCTTCTGGTCGGTGACCGTGATCGTCACCGTCACCTACGTCGCGTTGGCGATGCGTGCCGACAACAACGGCGAGGGTGGCATCATGGCGCTGATCACCCAGCTGCGCCGCTGGAGCGCGCCGGGCGGCAAGCGGACGGCGGCATTTCTCGCGGCACTCGGCATTTTCGGAGCGTCACTGTTCTTCGGCGACTCCATGATCACCCCGGCGATCTCGGTCCTCTCGGCGGTGGAGGGACTGAAGGTCGTCGAACCGTCATTCGAGGATTTCATCATCCCGATCACCGCGGTGATCATCGTGGGACTGTTCCTGGTGCAGCGCAAAGGAACTGCCGTCGTCGGACGATTGTTCGGGCCGGTGATGATCGCGTGGTTCACCGCGATCGGGGTGTGCGGGATCGCGGGCATCAGTGACAACCCGGAAATCCTGAAGGCGATCTCGCCCACCTACGCGGTGGGATTTCTCTTCGGCCACTTCGGAATCGCGTTCTTCGCGCTCGCCGCAGTAGTCCTCGCGGTGACCGGCGCCGAAGCGCTCTACGCCGACATGGGCCACTTCGGGCGGCGCCCGATCGCCCGGGGCTGGCTGTTTCTGGTGTTCCCGGCCTGCATGCTCAGCTACATGGGCCAGGGCGCGCTGATCCTGTCCGACTCATCCGCCATCACCAGCCCGTTCTTCCTGCTCGTCCCCGGCTGGGGCAGGCTCCCGATGGTGTTGCTGGCCACCGCCGCGACGGTCATCGCCGCGCAGGCCGTGATCACCGGCGCGTTCTCCGTTGCCTCCCAAGCGGCGCAACTCGGCTACCTGCCGCGGCTGCGGATCGTGCACACCTCCGATTCCACCATCGGTCAGATCTATGTCCCGTGGATCAACTGGCTGCTCATGGTCTCGGTGCTGACCCTGGTCTTCGCGTTCCGCACCTCGCACGCCCTCGCCTACGCGTTCGGGATGGCGGTCACGGGCACGATCACCATCACCACACTGCTGTTCTTCTACGTCGCCCGCGCCCGGTGGCAGACCCCGATCTGGCTGCTCGCGCTCGGCGCGGTGCCGCTGCTCGGCATCGATCTCCTGTTCCTCGGGGCAAACCTCACCAAGATCGTGCACGGCGCCTGGTTGCCGCTGCTCATCGGTGTCGTCGCGTTCACGGTGATGACCACCTGGGAGCGCGGCCGCGACATCGTCACCGCGGCACGCGAGCAACGCGAAGGCCCGCTCCAGGAGTTCGTCGACGAACTGCGCGCCGGGCGACCCAGGACATTCGGGGTTCCCGGCACGGCGATCTTCCTCAACCGAGGCAAGAAGACGACCCCGCTGGCCATGCGCGCCAATGTGGAGAACAACCATGTCCGGCACCAGCACATCGCGATCGTGAGCATCGCCACCGAACCGGTGCCCCGTGTCCCGTTCGCGGAACGGCTCGCCATCGACCCCCTCGGCCACGGCGACGACGGCATCATCCACGTCACCGCCCGCTACGGCTACGCCGAACGTCCCGATATCCCCGCGGCGTTGCGGTATCTCGACGTCGCGGCGACAGAGGGCAGACTCGATCTCGAGCGGGCCTCCTATTTCGTCTCCAAGATCGAACTCCGCCGCGGCGACCAGCCGACCATGGCCACGTGGCGCAAACGGCTGTTCATCGCTACCTCCCACATCACCGCCGATGCCGCCGACTACTTCGCCCTGCCACGAGATCGCACGGTCATCATGGGCTCGCATATCGAAGTCTGAGTGAGCACACCGATTCACTATCGGTAGCACCGAATTCACTATCGTCCCTGGACGAATTCCATTGGGTGGCAGTCGTTTACGCACAGATCGCGCAATCGATACCCCCACATAATTTCACCCTGTCAGAAATGTCTGATGAATGACGGGCCCTGTAGACCGGGCGGGACAGTTCTGCTGACCGGGCTGCCCAGTTCGGGAAAATCCACCATCGCCGCCGCCACCCGGCACCGTGTGGCGGCCGCGGGGCATCCGGTCGAGGTACTCGACGGCGACGACGTGCGCGGGCGGCTGTGGCCCGAACTCGGCCTGACCCCCGGCGACCGCACACAGAACCTCGGCCGGATCACCACTCTCGCGCTGATGCTGGCCGGGCACGGCGTGCTCGTCCTCGTGGCAGCCATCGCGCCGTACTCCGCCGATCGTGCGATGATGCGGGACCGCCACGAGGACGCCGGCCTCGACTTCGCCGAAGTCCACGTCGCGACCGCGCTCACGACCTGCGCACAACGCGACGTCAAAGGGCTGTACGGGCGCCGGTCCCGAGGCGAGCTCACTCAGCTCACCGAAGTCGACGCGGCCTACGAGGAACCACTGCTCCCCGCCCTGCGGATAGACACCACCGCCGAGTCGATCGCCGAATCCGCCGACCACGTACTCGAACTCCTGATCCGCCGGGGCCTGATCACCGCCCCGCTGCCGAGCCCGCGACCGTGAAGCAGGCGACGGCGAACCGACTCGTGCCCGCGCCGATCTTCATCCTGTCCGCGCCCCGATCCGGGTCGACCCTGCTGCGTTCGGTCCTCGACAGCCATGCGCGCATCCACGCCCCGCACGAATTGCACCTGAACCTGCTGACCGTCCAGGAACTCGAGTGGGCCGCCGACGACATCACCGAGCGCTACGCCAGCATCTCGCTGGACGCGCTCGGCCTGACGATCCGCGAGCTCGAACATCTCCTCTGGGACCGCCTCCTGCACCACGAACTGGAACGCAGCGGGAAGGACCGGATGGTCAACAAGACGACGAGCAGCGTACTGACCTGGCGACGGATCGCCGCGTGCTGGCCCGACGCCCGCTATGTGTTCCTGTTGCGCCACCCGGTCCAGATCGCCGAGTCCTTGAGCCGCGCCTGGGCGGATCGCCGTGAGATCGACCCGGTGCGGCGGACTCTGGAGTTCGTCGCGGCGATGAACGAGGCCAGGGCGGCGCTCCACGGCCACGAGATCCGCTACGAGGACCTGACCCACCGCCCCGAGGAAACCGTGCGCGGCCTGTGCCAATTCCTCGACGTCGAGTGGCAACCCTCGATGCTCGACTACGGCCGTTTCGACCACGGCAGCTACGTGCGCGGCATCGGCGACTGGAGTGACACCATCCGCTCCGGTGCCATCCAGCCCGCGCGGACCCTCCCCGCCGACGAGACGATCCCGGACGCACTCAGGCCTGCCTGCCGAGAGTGGGGCTACCCGGCCCGTCCGTAGGCGCTCGACGCTGAGCTAGCGGCTCAGACTCCGGAACCGCTGCACCGCCAGCGGGAAGAACACCGCGATCAAGGCCAGCGGCCACGCCACCGCCAGCATCTCGGCGTGTGCGCCCGCCCAGGAGTCCCCGACCGCACCCGGATTGCCCAACAGGCCGCGCACTGCCGTGGCCGTCGCCGACATCGGGTTCCACTCGACGACCGCTCCCAGCCACGACGGCATCGACTCGGGCGAGGCGATGGCATTGGAGAGGAAGCTGATCGGCCAGACCAGGATCTGCACCGCCTGCACCAGTTCGGGCTTGCCCGCGACCATCGCCAAATAGATGCCGATCCACAACATCGCGAACCGGAACAGCAACAACAGCCCCACCGCCGCCAGGAACGAGGCGGCACCGTCGTGCCAGCGCCAGCCGATCGCGTATCCGACCGCGATCATCACGATCAGCCCGACCGCCGACTGCAGCATGTCGGCGACGCTGCGACCCACCAGGACCGCGGCCGAGTTCATCGGCATCGAGCGGAATCGATCGATGACCCCCTTGCCGAGGTCCTGGGTCACCGCGAGCATGGTGGCCTCGAGACCGAAAGCCATTGTCATGGTGAGGATTCCGGGGACCAGATAATCCTTGAAGTCACCGTCGATGCCACGCCCGCCGCCGATCAGGTAGCTGAACATCAGCAACAGCATCACCGGGAACACCAGCCCGATGACCACCTGAACGGGCTGGCGGGCCCAGTGCGCCAGCTCGCGTCTGGTCATCGTCCAGGAATCGGTGATCGCCGTGCTCAGTGTCGAACTCGGCTGGTTCGTCGAATATGTCGTGCTCACGCCGCGACCTCCTTGGTCAGCTGCAGGAAGACTTCGTCGAGCGTCGGCCGTCTGATCGCGATGTCCTCGGCTTCGATGCCGTTGGCCTCCAGCGCCCGGACCGTCTCGGTGAGCGCCACCATCCGGTCGCCGACCGCGGCACTGACCATGCGCCGATCCTCGTCCACCACCGCCTCGCCGGGGATGAGCGCGGCCGCGCGGGCCAGGTGGGTGGCGTCGTGCAGGACCACGTCGATGCGGTCGCCGCCGGTCTTGGATTTCAGCTGGTCGGCGGTGCCCTCCGCGATGACCTTCCCGTGGTCGATCACCGAGATCTGATCGGCCAATTGATCGGCCTCCTCCAGGTATTGCGTGGTCAGCAGCACGGTGGTGCCGCCGTCGACCAGGGAACGCACCGAATTCCACACCTCGGCGCGGCCGCGGGGATCGAGCCCGGTCGTCGGTTCGTCCAGGAACAGCACCTGCGGTTCGGAGATGAGCGACGCCGCCAGGTCGAGCCGGCGCCGCATACCGCCGCTGTACTGTTTGACCGCCTTCCTGCCGGTGTCCGCGAGACCGAATCGCGCGAGGAGTTCGTCGGCCCGCGTACCCGCGCGCCGCGCGCCGAGGTGGTACAGACGCCCGAACATCTCCAGGTTCTGTCGCCCGCTGAGTTCCTCGTCGACGGCCGCGCTCTGGCCGAGCAGACCGATTCGGGCACGCACCTCGTCGGCGCGCGTGCGCACATCGATGCCCGCCACCTCGACTCGCCCGGCCTCGGGGCGCAGCAGCGTGGACATGATGCGCACGGCCGTGGTTTTTCCCGCGCCGTTCGGGCCGAGTACCGCGTGCACGGTCCCGGCTCGAACAGCGAGATCGAGTCCGTCGAGGGCCTGCTTCGCCCCGTACTTCTTGCGCAGGCCCTCGACGACGATCGAGAGATCGTGGTCAGTCACAACATCCTCCATCACCAGTGATCAAATTTGACTAGGCGCCAAGGTACCCGGGCCGGTCCGGTTAGTCAAACTTGAATACTGCTATTTTGATCGCACTCGCTCGGAAGGGAGACGTCCATGTCAGCGATCCGGCTGCTGGTCCTCGGCGCGGTCCGTCAGCACGGACGAGCGCACGGTTATCAGGTGCGCAACGACCTGGAATTCTGGGGCGCGCACGAATGGTCCAACGCCAAGCCCGGC
Source organism: Nocardia sp. NPDC060249 (assembly GCF_042728755.1). Lineage (NCBI taxonomy): Bacteria > Bacillati > Actinomycetota > Actinomycetes > Mycobacteriales > Nocardiaceae > Nocardia > Nocardia sp. NPDC060249. The sequence goes on along the minus strand of NZ_JBHXAQ010000008.1, from coordinate 53,172 downwards.
TCGATCTATCACGCGCTCAAGCAGATGGCCAAGCAAGGACTGCTCGTCGCGCACGAGGTCGCCCCGAGCACCGTCGGCGGTCCACCCCGCGTCGAATACGAGATCACCGACAAGGGCACCGAGGAATTCCGCGCACTGCTACGCGAGGCCCTGACCTCCTACGACCAGCAGATGGACATGATCTCGGCCGCCATCGGGTTCATCGTCGACCTACCGCGCGACGAGGCCGTCGCACTCCTGAAGCAACGCATCATCGGCCTCGAGCAGTGGCGTGCCTCGGTCACCGAGTACTACACGCCGGAGCAGGGGCCGGGGCAGCTCGGGCACATCGGCGAGATCATGAACATGTGGGTGCACTCCGCCGACAGCGAAGCAGTCTGGACTCGCGGCCTGATCGACCGTATCGAAGGCGGGGCCTACACCTTCGCCGACGAGGGCGAACCTTTCGTGGGCATCCTCGCCGAGGACGAGCCGAATCCGTTCGGGACCGGCCCCCACCCCGACGACCTCCGCTGACGAATTCCCGGCTGAGCAGAGTTTGGCACCGACCACAAGGTCGCCTTTGCCGACTCTGGACCTCAGTGCAGTGACGGCGCATACCGATCGGTTACAGACTTTCTCTTGCCGCCACCACGAAGCGATACGCATCACACTGTCGCCCGTTCGTGGTCCGAGTCACCGGGATCGGTGGTGTGCGGTCGATCAGATAGGAATTGTCGAAATGCCTGCAATGAAGCAGCACATGCGCCAGACCGCCGTCGCCGACGCGCTCATCGAGGCAGACGCGGTCGAGCACGGCCGGCGGCGGCACACCGTGAGCCCCCGATGACCAGCGACGTCGAACTCGGGTCCACCGCGCAACTCTCGCCGGCGACCGATCGGATCGCGCACAAGATTCTCGAGACCATCCCGCGCCGTAGCCGACGGGGAAATGTCTTGCGCGAGGAGATCAGCGCCATGGTCGCCGACTGCCTGGCACTGGTGTCCAGCGCGGAGCGGACACACCACAGCGTCCGGATGCCGCGTCTTCGTCCGGCCGTCGCGCGCTGGGCGAGCATCGGTGTCCCCCTCGACACTGTGCAGCAGCACGTGCACGCGGGATTCCGTCTGCACCTGGACGACCTCCAAGCCCACTGCGCGCCCTTCGACGACGTTCGTCGACTGATGGACGCGCTGAGCTCGGTGACCGCCACGGTGTCGACGATCTATATGGAGGTCGCACCGCCCCACAGCGATCACGGCGCGTCCGTGGCGCGCACTCTGCTCAGTGGCCGCTACACGACCAGAGCCACCCGCGAGCACGGAGCACCGCCCGATGAGCGGTACCACGTGCTCGCGGTGGCCGCGGATCGGTCCGCGCGCGATGCGGTGTCACCGCGCGACTTCCGGGCGATGCTGGAGACACGATTCGGGCAGCCCGTTCCGGGTTTGGAATCCCGGTTCGGCGCAACAATTCTGGTGCCGGAATCCTTCGCCACCGAGAAGATCCGCGACATGGTCACCTCGACGTCCCTCACCGTGGTGGGGATCACCGCCGACCGACATCGGATTCCCTCGACGGTCGAGGAGGTACACGAACTGTTGGATGTGGCGACAAGACTCCACTACCCACCGGGCATGTACCAGATCGAAGACCTCGCCGTCGAGTATCAACTGACTCGGCCAGGACCTGGACGGGATCGTCTCGCATCGTTCCTCGACCCGGTTGCCGAGTTTCCGGACTTGATCAGCACGCTGCGCGCACATATCAACAACGGCCTCAACCGCCGACTCACCTCACGCGCAACCCATGTCCACACGAACACCGTCGACTACCGGCTCCGGCGCATCTACGACCTCGTGGGACTCAGTGCCCACGATCCCAAGCTCCTGTGGCTCCTGCAATCCGCGCTGGTCGTGCGCGACTACCAATCGGTGGCCCGGTCCGACAACACGGTTGTCTAGTGCCTCGCCTGCCCGGCCGCCACGTCGCGGGCCGACGTCAACCGCCCGGGTGATCACCTCGTGGGCCAGCCTCCGTTGCGGTCACTCATGTCCGGCTCGTCGTCGTCACCGGCCAGGTGCTGGATGCCGAGCTGCTCGGCGAACAGGTGGCGCTGGGTGATCCAGCCGACGACCGACAGGCCCACCCAGGCCAGGGTGGCGGTGACCTGCTGCCAGCCCGGCTCGGGGTCGCGCAGGAACGACAGCGAGTCGCTGAACCGCGCGACACCGCTGCACACCATGCTCGCGCCGCCGATCGAGGTCAACCACAGCAGTGCGCGAGCCCGGAACTTCTGTGCCAGGAACGCGCCCGACACACCCACCGCTAGCGCGACGATCATGCTCAGGGCGACGTTCTTGTCGCCGGGCTGCAGCACCGTCGCGAGCTTGGTGCCGATCATCACGCCGGTGAGACCGCCGATGAAATAGGCGGCGAACCGGAACACCAGCGAGGTGACCACCCAGACCGACACCGCGCCGATCAGCGCGGCCAGCAGCAGCCACCAGAAGCTCGCGTTGAACAGGTCGGCGATCAGCCAGCCGAGACCGAACCCGATCGCGAGCAAGCCCAGGTGGACCGAGCGAATCCCGTAGAAGCACAACAGCGCTCCGACGAGGGCGACCAGAATGCCGTTCATCTGTGTTCCTTTCGGCAGGCGAGCACGTTCATGACCCGGACAGTGCCGCGGCCGCGGCGGCGACGGTGGGATAGATCGGGACCGGGACGTCACCGTGCTCGGCCGAGCCGAGGGCGTCACCGAACTGGGCTACCGGTCGCGCGATGGCGAACCCGATGCGGCGGGCGGCCAGGGTGTCGCGCAGGGCGAGCAGCATCGCCGCAGCGGTCACGTCGACCGACGGCGAAGTCTCGGCGTCGAGGACGACCATCCGGGTGCGGTCGGTGCACAGCCCTTCGATCTGGTCCTTCACATAGTCGGAATTGGCGAAGAACAACCCCGATTCGACCCGGACGACCAGCAGATCGGGGCGCGTGGCCGCGTCCGGGTGCCGGACGACGGCCACCCACAGTGACCCTTCCTTGCCGAGCTCGGCCACATGCGGTTGCGAGGCCCGATACACCAGCAGCAGCATCGACACGCCGATACCGATGAGCAGGCCGGGCAGCGTGTCGAAGACCAGCACGCCCAGCATCGCGGCCATCGCGGCCAGGAAGTCGGCGCGCGCCGCCTTGCCGTAGATGCTGGCGAGCATGTGGGTCCAGACCCGGTAGAGGCGGCGCAGCGCGGCGATGTCGACCAGCTCGACGACGGCCGCGATCACGACCGCCGCCAAGGTGGCTTCCGGCAGTTTCTCGAACAACCCGGTCAACAGCAGCAGGGTGAGGATGGTGAGACCGGCCACGATCAGCCCGCTGAGCTGGGTCTTCGCCCCGGCGCCGCCGTTGACCGCCGTCTTCGACAAGCTGCCGTTGACGACCATCCCCGAACTCACCCCCGAGCCGAGATTGGCGAGACCGAGTCCCATCAGCTCCCGGTTCGGGTCGATGGGGTAACCCGCCTTGGCCGCATAGGTTTTCGCGGCGCCGAGCCCCTCGGCGAAGCCGATCAGCAGGACACCGACGGCTGGTCCGAGCAGATCGAGATAGTCACCGAAGGACACCCCCGACGGCATGCCGAGCGCGGGCAGTCCGGAGTCGACATGACCGACGATCGCGACGCCTTTGTCCTCGAGTCCGAACACCGTCACGACCAGGATGCCGAATCCCACCGCCACCAACGCGCCTGGTACGAACGGCAGCCAGCGGCGCAGTGCGAGCACGAGCGCGAGGCTGATCAGGCCGACCGTCACAGTGCGCCACTCGATGTCGCCCAGCTCGGTGACGACGCCCCACGCTTGCTCGAAGAAGTTGCCGTCGTGCTTGCCGACGCCGAGCAGCTTGGGCACCTGGCCGATGATGATGACCAGGGCGAGTCCGACGATGAAACCTTTGAGTACCGGTTCGGAGATGAACGCGGCGATGAAGCCGAGCCGGATGAGACCGGCGAGCAGACCGACGAGGCCGGTCGCGATGGCGAGGGCGGCCGTCAACGCGATATAGCGGCCGTTGTCGGCGCCCGCGAGCGGCGCGATGATCGCCGCCGACAGTGCCGCGGTCGCCGACATCGGGCCGACCACCAGGTGGCGCGAACTGCCCGCCAGCGCGTAGAGCACCAGTGACGGCACCGCCGCGTACAGGCCGACCACCGGCGGCACGCCGGCGATCGACGCGTAGGCCAGCGCTTCGGGCACGAGCACCGCCCACACCGTGAGACCGGCGATCACATCCGGTCGCAGCCACGCCCGCCGATAGCCGTGCAGTGACTCGAACACCGGTGGTATCGACAGCGCCACGTTTCCTCCTCGCTACAGCCCGCCGATGCCCTTGCCGACGACCACCGAGCCCATGATCAACAGCACGATCGCCATCACCGCATGGTTGTTGAGCTGCAACCATTCCCGCAGACTGTCGAGCATGGGACCGAGTTTGTCGGCCGCGAGCATGTACCCGACGACCACGGCCAAGACGGTGACCGAGGCAAGCAAGGTGAACACCACGATCGCGACCAGGTCTCCCCCGGCGCTCAGACCGCCTGCCCCGATCGCGACACCCGCCGACACACACAGCAGCAGATTCTTCGGATTGACGCCGGAGAGCAGCGCTCCCAGCCCCAGGGCCTTCACCGGCGTGAGCGTGTCGATCGCCTTCATCCAGCCGGGCACCTCGGTCTGCGACCGTTCCTGCCACTGGATCACCGCCAGGACCACCAGCGCGACGCCCAGAATGATCTTCACGATCGAGGCGCCCGTCGACGGTTCGCTGTCCGTGCCGCCCAGCGTCCCGGCGAGCAGTGTCATCACACCGGTCACGACGAGGATTCCGGCCACCCACCCCACGGCGAAACCCTTCGCGGCACCGCCCGCGTTCTTCGACAGGATCATCAGAATGGCCGCGATGATCGGGATCGGCGAGACGGCCACACCCACTGCCAGTGGCAAGAGACCGCCGATTACTGAGCCCATGCCACGACGCTAAGCGGGCCGATACCGGCGCGCCTCACACTTTCCGGGTGAACTGCGCGCGCCTGTTTTCATCCGAATCGGGTGAAGCGGCCCGGCCACCGGCGACGGCATGATTCGGCCATGGGATCACCAGCAACGCTCGGACCGGTCGAATTCCTTGTGCTCACCTTTCCCGGCACCGAGATCGACGAATCCGTGTCCGCGGCACTGGCCGAAATCGTCGCGAAAGGCACGGTCACGCTGCTCGATCTGATCGTGCTGTCCATGGACGACGCGGGCGCCGTCACCGAACGTGAGATCGACGACGACATCTCCGCCGTGGGTCTGACGGGTCTGACGGCGGCCGACATCGACCTCGTCAGTGACGACGACCTCGACGTCGTCCGAGCGTCGATGGAACCGGGAACGACCGCTGTCGTCATCGTGTTCGAGGAAACGTGGGCGCTGCGCCTGGCAGGCGCGGTGCGCGCGGCCGACGGCGAGGTCGCGCTGCACGTGCAGGTACCCCGCGATGCCGTCGACGCCGCGCTCGCCCTCGCCTAGGAAGGAATCGTCATGCCACTTCGCCGGGGTCGCGTCGGGCGACCGGGACTGATCGGCACCATTGCCAGGACCGCGGTCGTCGCGGGCACCGCGACCGCCACCTCTAACGCGATGAACCGGCGCGGAGCGCAGCGGGCCGCCGAACAACAGGCCTACGCCCAACAGCAGGCACCGCCTCCGCCGCCGCCGCAACAGGCTCCCCCACCGCCCGCCGCCCCGAGCGCGGGCAACGACACCGTCGCTCAGCTCGGCAAATTGGCCGAGCTGCATTCCGCTGGCGCGTTGTCGGACGCCGAATTCGCCGCCGCGAAAGCCAAACTGCTCAGCTGAGTTCCCCGCGCACGACGCCCCCGGCCCGGTGCCGGGGGCGTCGCACTGTGGTCACTGCACGCGACCACCGACCGTGTGGATGATGACCACCTTCGGGTCCCAAGGGACGAGCTCGTCCACCTTCCGCTGCAACTCCTCGCGCGGCGGCAACTGCGCGGGGCCGAGCACCGCGACGGTCGCGATATCGCTGTGCAGTGTGACGTCCATGACCTGCGCGTTCGGTGTGTCTCGGAGCCAGTCGTCGGCCGCGTCGGCGATCTGACCAGCCCACAGGGTCGACAGCGAGTTCAGCACCATCGGGATCGCCACCAGCACCAGCGCCGCGCCGAGGACCATGTAGGCCCTGCCCCGCCGCATCGTCGCCGGATCGGCATCACCCGCGTACCCGGCGATGAGCAGCACGATCGTCGACGTGATGATCATCGCGATCACATTCGATGCGAACAGCACGAACGCGCCGCCGGCCAGCGCGGGCGCCTGCGACCCCAAACACACCCCGACCACCCCGAGCGGCGGCACCAGCGAAATCGCGATAGCCACCCCGGGCAGCACATCGCCCACGTCACGCCGGGTGATCGCGATCGCCGCGACCAGACCGGTCGCCATCGCCGCGGTCAGATCCATCAATTTCGGCGAGGTCCGCCCGACGACCTGGGCGTTGGACAGCACATTCACCGGATTGGGCAGCAACTGTGCGAAGAGGAAGCCGAGCGCGACCACCACCACGATGCCCGCCACGACCAGCAGCAGACTCCGCCCGAGCAACGGCCCGCGACCGGTTACCACGCCCAACGCCACACCCAGGATCGGTATCGACAACGGCGCGACGATCATCGCGCCGATCACCGTCGCGGTGGAATCGCCGATGACACCGGAGATCGCGATTACCGCCGACATCACCAGCATGATCCAGAACGCCGATCGCTTCGACGCGACCTGGCCCACCGACAGATCCAGCTTGTCGGTCAGCTCGTCCAGCGATCGACGTTGGTCCTGCGGGACCAGAAAGCTCAGCATGGCGGTCCTTTCCGAAGAATCACGTCAGCCCGGCGAGGTTGACGATGCCGCGAGCGGTGAACAGAGCACCGAATCCGAGGAGTACCGACAACGTCAGTACCCGGCTGTGGCGCAACATCCACGCCTGCGCGACCGCCAGCCCGTGTTCGGCCCGTTCGCCCATCGCCAGATAGATCCCGATCGGAATCAGGAAGTCGACGACCGCCGCGACCAGCAGGATCACTGTCGCCAACAGCGCCGCCTCCAGACCGACGGCGGAGCTGGCGATCACGCTCATTCCCGACATCATGATGAACAGATTCGGGTTCAACACCCCGAGTACGACAACCGAATAGACCACCAGGAACCCGAGCCCGAACGTCGACGCGTTGCGCATCGGGTCGCGCGAGCGCAGCAGCAGGACACGGCCGATCACCGCGCCCGGTGTCACCATCAACCCCACGATCTCCGGCAACAGCAATGCCATCAGTCCGCCCACATCACGACCTCCCCTCTCGTTGGATCCGAACCTCGGCATCGGCGTAGGCGGCCAGGGTCGATTCGCCGAGAGTGCGTGTCGCCGGGAAGAATTCGATGTGCAGACCCTGCGCGTGCAGTAGGTCGTCGGTCCAGACCTCGCGAATGCGCGGGTCGACACCGCTGAGGTAGAGGCGGCCGCCGAGCGCGTCCAGCCGGCGGGCGTAGTCGCCGACCACGTGCAGGAAGGTCGCGCTCACGCTCGTGCGCCCGCGCAGTCGCAGGATGACCACCGGGTCGTGCGCGTCGTCGGGGTCGGGCAGCTTCGCCTGCAGCGTGCGCGCGCCCGCGTAGAACAGGCTGCCGTAGACATCGAGGATCACGATCTCCTTGTCGGACAACGTGGTCGGTGCTCGGGCCTCGATGAGATGGTCACCGTCGACCCGCAACCGCACCACCTTCAAGTCGATGGCCTCCTGGTTCAGCTGCAGCAGCAGCGACAAGCCGACCCCCACACCGACCGCCGCCGTCACAGGCAACAGCAGGGTGGCGAAGAAGGTCACCAGCAGCGCGGTCCGTGAGATCGCGCCGCTGCTCCAGATGGCGACGAGGCGGTCCGGATCGATCGAACGCGCGGCGGCGACCATCAGAATCGCGGCCAGCGTGGGCAGCGGCACCCTGCCCACGACCCCGGCGAGCGCGACCAGGATCACCAGAATCCAGAGCCCCGACCACATTCCGCCCCAGCGGCCACGCGCTCCCGAGGACTGATTGATGGCCGTCTGTCCCACCGAACCACCGACCGGCATTCCGCGGAACAACCCGGCGAAGACATTGCCGATGCCCTGGGCGGTGAAATCACGATCGACCGAGCTGCGCGCACCGCCGGGGTTGGGCGCCGACTCCGCCACCCCGGCGCCCTGAACCAGCACGATCAGCGTCACCGCCAGTGCCCCGGCGACCATGGACAGCGACAGCGTGCTCGGGTCCGGCAGGTGCGGCAGGGGAATCCCGGTAGGAATCTCGCCTGTGTCAGCGACCGTGCCGACAGTGCTCCAGCCGAAAACGAGCACGACGATCATCGGCACGAGCAAGGCGAACAGGGCGGCGACCGTGCGCAACCGCGTGGGCGCCAGCCCGACGAGCAGGATCATCGCGAGCAGTCCGACCACGGCGGCCCGCCAGTCGAAGTCCAGCGGATGCAGCACCACGTGCAACGCCTTCTCCACCGCGATCGACCCCCCGCACCGGCGCCCCGAGCAGACTCGGCAACTGACCGAACAGGATGTTGGCCGAGATGCCGAGCAGGAATCCGGTCATCACCGAATGCGAGACGAACCGGGTGTACTTGCCCAGCCGCAAGATCGCGGCGACGATCATCATCGCGCCCGCGACCAGCGTCAACATCACGATGGCGCCCGAGCGCTGATCCGGTGCGACATCGGTCAGGGTCGATCCCACCGCCAACGCGGACGCGCTCGTCGTGGTGATCACCATCAGCTGCGTGCTCGTGCCGAACCCGCCGAAGAATCGCCCGGCCATGCTCGCGTACAGCCCGTGCACCGGGCTCACCCCCGCGAGTACGCCCGCCGCCATGCCGTCCGGCACCCCGCCGATCGCGCCCGGAATCCCCGCGACGACATCGGCTTTCGACATCCGCTCGGTCGCGAACCAGCCCCGCACCCGCCGCACGACCTCACTCAACGCCTCCACCGCCGCACCGTCGGCATCGCGCCCATCGCAGCTCCTTCGACGGCGGACCGGTGGATCAGGGTGTGACGATCGCGAAATCCGGGTCGGGGGCGTCGAGGTAGCCGACCAGTTCGGCCAGCTCGCTCGGGTCACCCTCGACGGTGACCCGACCGTCGCCGATCATCGTCGCCAGATCCTGGCCGCCGAGCAGTGCCGCGCGCAGGTCCGCTTCGGTGAGCGCGAACGTCGTCCGGGCGGGTGGGAGGTCGCCCTCGACGTCGAAGTGCACGAGCAGTCCGTTGCGCAGTTCGGTGCGGTGCACCGTGCCGGAATCGGTGATCCGCCAGTCGATGACGATCCTCGCGTCCCACGCGCGCGGGCCGTCGATGCGCAGCGCGATCGCGTCGAACACCTGCTCCACGGAGAGGGCGGCGGAAATGTCGGCCGAGGATGTCGCCAGCGGAGTACCGACGTTGCCGTTGCGCAATTCGTAGGCGCCCATCAGGAAGAAGTTGCGCCAGGTGCCGTTCTCCGCGCCGAAGCCGAGCTGTTCGAGCGTGTCGGCCTGCAGCGCTTTCGCCTCGGCATTGCCGGGGTCGGCGAAGATGACGTAGTTCAGCACCTGGGCGACCCAGCGGAAGTCGCCCTCGGCGTAGGACTTTCGTGCCTTGGCGATCGCGTCGCCGGCACCGCCCATGAATTCGACATGGCGTCGGGCGCTCGCGACCGGCGGATGCTGCCACAGCGTGGCGGGATTGCCGTCGAACCAGCCCATGTAGCGCTGATAGATCGCTTTGACGTTGTGGCTCACCGAGCCGTAATAACCGTGGGTCGACCACGAGTTCACGACAGCCGGTGGCAAGGGCAGTTCCTCGGCGATCTCGATGCCGGTGGAGCCCTTGTTCAATGCCCGCAATGTCTGGTCGTGCAGGTAGCCGTAGAGATCGCGCTGTAGCGACAGGAACTCGGTCAGCCGGTCCGTTCCCCAGGTCGGCCAGTGATGTGAGGCGAACACGACATCGGTGCGGGCGGCGTAGCGGTTGATCGCCTGCGTGAGATATTTCGCCCATACGTGCGGATCGCGAACCAGCGCACCGCGCAAGGTCAGCAGATTGTGCAGGGTGTGGGTGGCGTTCTCGGCCATGCACAGCGCCCGCCGGTCGGGGAAGTAGAAGTTCATCTCCGATGGCGCCTCGGTGCCCGGCGTCATCTGGAATTCGATGCTCACCCCGTCCACCGTCACGGTCTGCCCGGTGTGGTCGATGTAGACCGTCGGCGAGATCAAAGTCGGGGTGCCGAGCGAATTGGTCGGCCCGAGGCCGGCACCGACCGCTCCCTTCGGCCCACGGGGAAGCGCGGCGCCGTACATGTAGGCCGCGCGGCGCGCCATCGCGGTGCCCGCGTACACGTTCTCCTCGACCGCGTGTTCGGTGAAACCGACCGGCGCGATGATCGGGCAACGCCCCGCCGCGACCTCTGCTTCGGTGGTCACCCCCTTCACACCGCCGAAATGGTCGATATGGGAATGCGAGTAGATCACCCCGGCCACCGGGCGGTCACCACGATGCTCGCGGTACAGCGCGAGCCCGGCGGCGGCGGTCTCCTCCGAGATCAGGGGATCGATCACGATCACGCCGGTGTCACCTTCGACCAGCGTCATATTGGACAGATCGAATCCGCGGATCTGGAAGATGCCGTCGGTGACCTCGTACAGGCCTTGCTTCACACACAGTTGCGACTGCCGCCACAGACTCGGATTCACGGTGGGCGGGCACTCGCCGTCGAGGAACGAGTAGGCGTCGATGTCCCACACCACCTTGCCCGCGGCGTTGTGCACCACCCCGGGTGTCAGCGCCGCGACGAAGCCGCGCTCGGCATCGGCGAAATCCTGTGTGTCGCCGAACGGTAGCGCGCGCAATAACGTCTCGTTGTTGGCTTCGATGCTGGCCGAGACACCCTGCTGACTGGTCATCGAATCCTGTTCCTCTCTGTGGCGACGCCGGATTACGTAGTCGTTCGCGGATTTCAGGCGAGGGCCTTGGCCTTGAGCTGCTGGAATTCCGCCTCGGTGATGGCTCCGGCGTCGAGCAATTTCTTCCCGTCGGCGATCTGGGCGGCGGAATTGGTGCCCGCGGCCTGCCTGATGTAATCGTCGGTCTCCGTGCGCGCCTGCTTCTGCGCTTCGGCGGTCCGCTCCGCCATGCCGCTACCGCGGAAGATCAGATACACCAGTCCGGTGAGCAGCGGGAACAGGATCAAACACACCACCCACACCGCTTTCACCCAGCCCGAGGTCGACCGATCCCGGAAAAGATCGGTGAGCAGGTAGAACATCAACATCAGGTAGGCGACAAAGCAGAAGCTCACAATGATGACCCAGAGAACGTCCCACACCGACGACATGATTCGACCTCACTTCTGTGATGCGTGACTACCGGCCGGTGGTCACGGTTCCATCCGTGCCGCCATCGTGGCGGAGCACACCGGCCGCACACATCATCCGAATCGGGTGAATCCGTCCGAGCGGCCGCTCGACTTCACCCGGAGCGGGGGATGCCTGTCCCGCCCCACGGCCCTACCGTCGGATCCATGACGATCACCTCGCAACCCGTCCGGCGCGGCCTCGCGGCGGGCATCACCATGCTCGCGGTGATCATGCTCCTGGTGGCGGGCACACTGAGCATTCTGCGCGGCATAGCCGACGTCACCACAGACGAGATGTTCCTGATCCCGAGCGAATACAGCTACCAGCTCGACGTCAGCGGCTGGGGCTGGATCCACCTGGCGCTGGGTGTGCTCCTCGTAGCCGTCGCCGTCGGGATGATTCTGACCGCGACCTGGGCCCGCATCGCCGCCTACTGCCTGGCCGCCCTCTCGATCATCGCCAATTTCCTGTCCCTGCCGTACTGCCCGTGGTGGTCGGTGATCCTCATCGGCATCGACCTCGTCGTCATCTGGGCGATCTCCACCTGGAACCCCCGGCCGGGTCTGAGCGTGCAGGTCGCCCCCGTGCCCGCGATGGTCACTTCTTCGTAGCGGTGATCTGGGTCAACACGCAGTGCCATCGGCCGTCGGTGTGGAGGAACGCGTCGGTGGTCCATTCGTCGGCGTCGAATCGTGTCCCTTGGTAGTGGGCGGTATTGGTGACCCGGGTCGTGAGCAGGGCGAGTTCGCCGTGGTATCGGATTCTGGGCTCACCGGCGCGTGCCATCGCCGAGTGCGTGAGGTCGCCCGAGCGGACGAAGGCCAGGAACTGTTCGGCGGTGGTGATGCCGTTCTCGGAGACCATGATCCACTCGTCGGCCATGTAGGAACCGATCCGGTCCGCGTCGTTGGCGACGATCGCCACCTGCCACTCGTCGAGAACGGCCAGGAGTTGCTCATCGATCGCACGATCGGGGGACGTTCGTGTTGTTGCCATGCGGCAACGCTAAGGCTGAGCGCTGTCGGCAGTCTTGGACGAATGGAACGCGCCGCCACCGCCCTGACCCGCGATGCGGCTACGGTGTCACGACCGCGAAGTTCGGGTCGGGAGTATCCAGGAGGCCGAACAGTCGCTGAAGGACGCCGGGGTCGCCGGTGTGGTCGATCCCGGCCAAGCCCTTGCCCGCGAGGATGCCGAGTAGTTGTGGCTTAGTCAGCGTGACAGTGAGGTCGATATCGGCCTTGGACCGCGGGTCGGGCGTCTGGATGAGCACACCGTTGGACAGGGTCAGGCGCACGACGGAGTCCTGGTCGGTGAAATGCCACTCGATCCGAAACGAATCCTTCGCCGCGCGTGGACCGTTCACCCGGATCGCGATCGAGTCGAACAGCTGATCCACCGACAGTGCCGCCGCCATCCCACCGCCGAGGTCGAGCGCGGTCCGCTGGATTCCGTGCCGCAATTCGTTGTCGCCGGTGAGGTAGAAGCAGCGCCAGGTGGCGTTCTCCGCACCGAAGCCCAGCTGTCGATAGGTCTGGGCGAGTGCGTCTTTCGCGGCCTTGTTGTCCGGTTCGGCGAACACGGCGTGGGTGAGCAGTTCGGCGGCGAAGCGCAGATCACCGGAGTCGGCGTAGGCACGTCCCTTCTCGATCACCGCGTCGATGCCGCCGATGGTCTCGACGTAGCGGACCGCTTTCGCCGTCCGCGGGTGCTCCCACAGCGAGGTCGGGTGCCCGTCGAACCACCCCAGATAGCGCTGGTACACCGCCTTGACGTTGTGGCTCACCGAGCCGTAATAGCCACGGGCGCTCCACGCGTCGGCCAGGTTCGGCGACAACTCGAACTGTTCGGCGATCTCCGGGCCGTTGAGTCCCTCGTTCATCATCCGCAGTGTCTGGTCGTGCAGGTACATGTACAGGTCGCGCTGCACCGACAGGAATCCCACGATGTTCTCGGCACCCCAGGTGGGCCAGTGGTGCGAGGCGAACGCCACATCGGCGTCGACGGCGAACATCTCGATCGCCTCGTCGATGTAGCGCGACCAGGTCCGCGGATCACGTACCTGGGCGCCGCGCAGGGTCAGCAGGTTGTGCAGATTGTGGGTCGCGTTCTCGGCGAGGCAGAGGGCGCGGTGGCGGGGAAAATAGAAGTTCATCTCCGCGGGCGCTTCGGTGCCCGGCGTCATCTGGAAGACGATCGGGACGCCGTCGACGGTCTCCTGCTGGCCGGTGTGGGTGATGTCGACGGTGGGCGGGATCAGGCCGAAGGTGCCATGGGAGGCCTCGATACCCAGCCCGGTGCTGCACTGGCCTTCGGGTCCTGGCGTCATCCCGATGCCGTACATGTAGGTGCCGCGCCGCGTCATCGCGACGCCCGCGTAGACGTTTTCCGACACGGCCTCCGCCATGAAACCGGCGGGCGCGAGAATCGGCACGTCACCGCGACCGTCGGGCAGTACGCCGTCGACACCGCCGAAGTGGTCGCCGTGGGAGTGGGTGTAGATGACGCCGGTGACGGGCCGGTCGCCGCGCTCCTCGCGATACAACGCCAACCCGGCCGCCGCGCACTCGGCCGAGATGAGCGGATCGATCACGATGATGCCCGTATCGCCCTCGACGATCGTCATATTGGAGATGTCGAAACCACGGATCTGATAGATGCCGTCCACGACCTCGAACAGCCCGTTCTTCACACAGAGCTGGGCCTGCCGGAACAGACTCGGGCTGACCGTTTCCGGACACGGCCCGTCGAGGAACCCGTACCCACTGGTGTCGAAAACGACCGTGCCGTCGGCCTTGGCGATCCGCATAAGCGTCAGGGTCTTGATGAACCCGCGATCGGCATTCTCGAAATCGGTGCGAACGTCGTAGTTCAATGCCATCGCGAATCAGCTCCTCAGCTCGGTCGACCCGTCCACCCGATGCTCGGTGTCCGCGGTACACACCGCCTCACCCGCCGCGGGTGAATTGGGCCGGTCGGGCGGCATCGCGCCGCAGAATCCGGCTGCTGAGAAGCTGGGCTGGTCAGCTGCGGGTCTTCCCGGCTTGCGAGAAGTTCCGCAGCTGACCGGCACCGCTACAGGTTGACGCCGAAATCGCGGGCGATGCCTTCCAGGCCGGAGGCGTAACCCTGGCCGGTGGCGCGGAACTTCCACTCGGCGCCGTTGCGGTACAGCTCGCCGAAGACCATGGCGGTTTCGGTGGACGCGTCCTCGGAGAGGTCGTAGCGCGCCAGCTCCTCGCCGTTGCTGCGGTCGAGGACGCGGATGTAGGCGTTGCGTACCTGGCCGAAGGACTGGTTGCGGGTGGCGGCGTCATAGATCGATACCGGGAACACGATGGAGTCGATCGTGGCCGGGGTGTTGGCCAGGTCGACGTTGATCGTCTCGTCGTCACCGTCGCCGGCGCCGGTGGTGTTGTCGCCCGCGTGCTCGATCGCGCCCTCGGGCGACTTCAGGTTGTTGAAGAAGACGAAGTGCCCGCTCGACACCACCTTCTTGTCGGCGCCGAGGCCGATGGCGCTGGCGTCGAGGTCGAAGTCCGTGCCGGTGGTGGTCCGCAGATCCCAGCCGAGGCCGACCGCGACGGCCGTGAGGTTCGGCGCCGCCTTGGTCAGTGAGACATTGCCACCCTTGGACAGGCTGACACCCATATCGAATCTCCCCTTGATCATCGCGGCACGAAGCGCGCCGACGCCCACACCCTAGCGTTCGACTCTGAACGTTTGCTGTGATCAATCCTGTTCGGCCGCACCCGTTTCCACGGGCAGGCGATCTGCGCCCCAGCTGCGGCGCAGATAGCCGATCACCCGGTCGAGTTCGGCGCGCTCGACGGCGGCCAGTTCGCCCGGCTCCAGCGGATCGAAATGGAAGATGTAGAGGCGCGAGGCGAATTGCTCGAAGGGCAGCGACGCTTCGCCGAAACGCTCACCGTGCCCGGCTGTTCCGACGACCACCCCGTCGCCCCAGTCCTGGCCGCTGTCGTTGTTCGGGTTGTAGAAGTACACCCGCATCACATCCTGCGGGTCGAGGCTGACGCGCAGCACGGTGATCGCGTGCCAGCCGACGAAGCGGGCCGCGCTGTCGGTGACGGCGATACCGGCGGGCTGCGGGTGGATCACCGGCTGGTTGCCGTTGTAGAAGGGGTGATAGCCGGCGTAGAAGTGGCGCAGGAATTCGTCGAGGTCGGTCAGCAGGCCGGTGGCCACGTCGACATTGATCCGGAAGCCGCGTCCGGACCACCAGCCGTGGAACTCCGGGTTGATCCAGCGGTGCGGATCGCCGTCGCGGCCGACACAGCGGCGTCCCATCTCCGCGTAGATCCGGTCCAGGTGCGGGACCACCAGCAGCGAAACCGGGTCCAGATCGAGTTGCAGCGCAGTCGATTCCGTGTCACCGGTCTCCCGCGAGGAAATCGGCTGACCCTCGAAGTGCATGACGATCTCGTCGTCTCGGGCGGCCCACACCAGTGTCTGCAGCAGATAGTCGGGGTCGTTGTAGGCCCACATCGACAGTGCCCGCGCCGATTGGCAGGTGGGGTTGTCGCCCTGCCCGATTCCCAGCGGCAGGCCGAGCACCGACAGCATCCCGGACAGCAACCACGCCCGCGGATCGGGTGTCGGCCCGAACACCCGGGTCAGCCGCGTGCGCGAATGCGGTGAAAGCCGCAGTGCCAGTTGGCGCCACAGCGCGGGCGCCACCGGCGGCTGATAGAGGATGCCGCGTTCGAGCAACAAGGTCAGGCCGTACACGCACTGCGCCGTTTCGACGTGAACGGCCTGCTCGATGAGACTGTGGACGAGTTCGTGATAGCAGAGCAGGCTGTCGCGGCCGGTGCTGGACAGGCCCATCGCCTCGCCGAGCAGATACTCACCCTTGGTGAGCAGAAAGCGCAGCAGCACAGCGTGATACGGCGAGACCAGCCCGGTGTCGTGCATGGACCGCGCGAATCCCGTTGCCTCGTACTGCAACGCACTGTCGTCCATCGATTCCAGCCGCGTGCGATAGATCTCGACCCCGGGGTCTTCCCTGCACCCCTCGGTGGTTCCGTAGAGACTGCTGATCAGCCGGTCCGCGCCGAGACCGCTGGCGCCGAGATCCACCTCGGGATTCGCACGGGCGACAGCGATCTGGGTGATCATCCGCTTGACCCCGTCGACCTGGATGGGCCGCTGGCGCAGGATCCGCCAGATCTCGTCGACCAGGTTCTCCAGCACTTTCTCGTACCCGACCTCGGCGACGAGGTAGTGCAGCAGCTCACGCGAGACCTGCGCCATCCGCCCCTGCTGTTCCCGCTCGGCCTCGGTGGCCGGGGAGAACAGCAGCGACAGATTCACCGCGAGTACCTGCGAGAGATGATCGTCGGCCTGTTCGGCCGAGATCAGCGCGTGCCGGTACTCGCCCTTGGCGACCGCGAGCAACCGCAGGTCACTCACCGCCTCCAACACCACCGTGTCGGCGTTGGCGCTGCGCAACGAGCCGGTGCTCAGCGCCGGGATGAGGATCTGCGGCTGCGCCCAATCCGTGCCGAGGAAAAGGCCCGCGGTCTCCAGCTTTTCGGCGCGTTCACGCACCGCCGCGCACCCGCCGGGCAGCAACAGCACCCGCCGCAGCGAGTCCATCGCCCTGGGCAGTTTGACCTGCTTGCCGAAATCGCCCGCGTCCGCGAGGGACTGCGTGGCGTGGTCCACCGCGGCCAGGCGCCGGTCCAAGCTCGCCGGGTCGTGACCGTCCGGACTCAATCGCCGATCCCTTCGCACACCGCTGCCCCTGGCAACGGATCAAATATAGAAGTCGAGCTCTTCTTGTCGCTTCAACAGATCCCGCAGAGTGTACGGGTCCTCACCGAAGAAATAGAGCAGACCCCAGTGATTACCGAATGCGGTTCGTTTGGTGACCTTTTCGGCCTGCGGCGCGGTGAGCTCGTGTGTGTCGAAGTAATCGTGATCCTCGGTCTCGGGCGGCACCGACAGCCGGCTGACCACACGCCGACGCGGATACACGCCGAAGCATCCCGCGTGGCCGGTGGCATCCACCACTTCCCTCGGGAAGAACGCGTCGATCTCCTCGTCGGTGGTTTTCGGGTCGAACGCCAGCACCAGCGCGTGGTAGGCATTGAAACCGTAGGTCCGCTCCAGCAGCTCGAACACCTTGAAACCCGGCGGCCGGTAGGCGACCTCGCCGAAATACATTTCCCCGTCGCTGGTGACGAAGTACTCGGGATGGATGAAGCCGAACTCGATATCGAAGGTCTTGATCAGCTTTTCGACCTGCCGGGTGATCTCGGGCCGGTACTTCTCGAGTTCCGGCGTCGCCGGCACGAACACCGAGTATCCGAGCGTCACGTACTCCGAGATGTTCAGGAAGCAGATACGGCCGTTGTGCACCCAGGCCTCGACCGCGAATTCCCAGCCGTCCAGGTGCGATTCCATCAGCATCGGGAACTCGTCGTCGGGGATGAAGTCCACCTCGTCGGGGGTCCGGATGATCCGGTGGCCGAGACAGCCTGCCTTGTCGAACGCCTTGAGGTGAATCGGATCGTTGGGGTCGCCGTCGAGTTTCAGCAGGGTTTGATTGACGCGCTTCAGGAACCGGATCACGTCATCGCGTTCGTGCGCCTCTTCGAAAATCCCGACCCGGATGCCGCCGAGCTGTGCGCGCCGCTTCATCAGCGACTTGTCGCGCAGGAGCATCGACTGCCCGAGCAGACGGGGATTGTCGAGCAGGACGGAGTTGATCGCACCCGCCCATTCCACCGTCTCCTCGAAGATCGGAATGGCGACATCGACCCCCTTTTCCTTCAGGGTCTCGGCGATCTCCATCGAACGATCGTTGAGCCGCTCGAAATCCCAGGGGATATAGGGAATGTTGTGCTCTGCGCAATAATCTTGCGCCCATTCGGGCGCGACGACAATATATCGGCGATCGAACCGATCAACCGCCTCGACCGCGTTCAAACTCCAGCCGAGTAGGGCTACATAACCTTTGTTCGGGTTTCGAATTTTCGATTCGTCAGCTGAAATCGACAAACCTTATCCCTTCTCGAACTCCACAGCCCGGAAGGCTGCTATTTCCGTGGGGTACCCGGCGCTTGCGCGATCAACCATGACGAAGCTGTGACCGAGGGGCTTGTGACCGGGTGCGACCAGCACTCATCGCGCGGCGGGACTACGCTCAGGCAATGCCCGGTCCCGAGACCTTTCCGCCGCCACGCAACGGTGTCGGCCTCGCGTCGCTGGTGCTCGGCATCGTCGCCTGTGCGGTCTCGTTCATTCCCGTCGTCAGCGAGTTCGTCGCCGCCCCAGCCGGTATCGGGGCGGTGGTCGCCGCGTTCATCGGCTGGGATCGGATCGAGAACGGTGTGGCCACCAACCGCGCCGACACCATCGCGGGCGGCATCCTCGGCGCGATCGCACTGGCGGTCACCGCCCTCGTCTACCTCGCGACCCACTCCGGCTGACGAGCGGATTCCCGTCGCCATGCACGTGGCGAGCGAAGTCCGTAGCCTGAAAATCGTGATTACTCTGAAGAAGGAAGACGGCGCGGCCGATCTCGCCGGTATCACCAAAATGAGCGTGGGGGTGAGCTGGGATCCGTCGGCGGGTTCCAGCGGCGGAATTCTCGGAATGGCCCGGCGCAAGCGCGGTGTCGACCTCGACCTGATCGCCGTGCTGTTCCAGGGCGCTGAGCCGGTGCGATTCGCCGGCCTGGATTCGCTCGACCCGCTCGGCAACGGATCGGTGTTGCACACCGGTGACGAGCAGACCGGTGCGGCCGCGGGCGACGACGAGACCGTGCACGTCACGTTCGGCACTGTTCCCCCTGCCATCGACTCCATCGTTTTCGTCGCCGTCGCGTTCAAGAAGGGCAGTTCCTTCGAGAAGGCGAACAACGTCTCGTTCAAGATCTACGACGCCACCGGTGGCGATACCCAGCCCGTCGCCGATATCTGGCCGTCACTGCTCGGCGCGGAGAACGCCAACGCGATCGCGCGGACCTTCCGCAACGGTCCGGTGTGGCAGCTGGAGGTCCTCGACCGCAAGGGCAAGATCAAGCAGGGCGATCGCCAGGCGTTGCTGCGCTTCGCGATCGGCTGATATCGCGGCGGCAGAGCCCGGCGCGCGGTGCGCCGAGCTCCGCCGAGGCGCGGGGAACGGACCTCGCACTTTCGCACATCTGCGACATCAGCGAAGTTCGTCAAGTCCACGCGATTTCGGTGTTCCCTGAATAGTTGCTGCGCTACGGTTTTCCGCATGGACGACATCGAGTTGGATTTGCCGAGCGTCGCTACTTCCCACAACGCCGGACGAATTCTGGAAATCGGCGCGGTCGGTCTGCGCAACCCTCTTCCCGTCGACGGAGAACAGACCCACGCCTACGTGTGCTGCGTCGACGGCACCACCCTGCAGCTCCCGGATTCGCTGCAGAACTGGGCCATGCAAACCCTCGCCGCGAACTTCGACCTACGCGCCACCGGCCTACCCTCACTGTTTCCCTGCCGCTTCGAATTCGGCATCCGCGACGGCGCGGCCTACGCGGTACCGGTGACCCAGCGGTCGCTGCGCGAGAAGGCGAACGCGTGACAACCTGAGCAGCGCCTATCGTTACCCACGTGGACGAGGGACTCACCTACACCCCGGCGGGCGCGACCAGCCCCGCCGACGATCTGTGGACCGGCGAGTTTCCCGGATTCCGCCGGTTCGACACCACGGTGGTGATCGGCCACGGCGAGCCGGTGTGGACCGCCGCGTCCGAAGCTGTGCTGCGATGGGGCATCAAGCGCCGCAGCGGTTTCCGCGTTGCCCCCGAGGTCACGGCGTCGACCGGCGCGGAGTACCGGATCAGCGCGGGATGGGGGCCCGTCTCCGTCCACGAGCCGGTTCGCGTAGTAGCGGTGGTCGATACCGAGAGCCGGTGTGGCTTCGCCTACGGCACCCTGCCCGGTCATCCGGTCAGCGGCGAGGAAGCCTTCGTCGTGCACCGCGATTCGACCGGCGCGGTCTCGCTCACCCTGCGTTCACTGACGAGACCGGCACCGGCCGGAGTATGGCGCTTGCTGTTTCCGGTACTTCTTGTCGCACAACGCTTCTACCGTCGCCGGTATCTGCGCGCGCTGGTGGACTAGGCGATCGGCGGCAGGTGAACGACCTGCCCCGCGTATGCCAGACCGGCGCCGAAACCGAGGAGCAGCGCGGTGTCGCCGGGTTCGGCGGCGCCGGAGCGCACCAGTTGTTCCATGGCCATCGGAATGGAGGCGGCGCTGGTGTTACCGGTTTCGATGATGTCGCGCGCGACGGCGACCGTCTCGGGCAGGCCGAGGGTGCGGACCAGCGCGTCGGTGATGCGAATATTTGCCTGGTGCGGGACGAACGCGTCGAGGTCGTCGGCCGTGAGGCCCGCGAGGTCGAGCGCGTCACGACACGCCTTCTCCAGAAACGTGACAGCCCAGCGGAAGACCTCGGTACCGTTCATCCGGATGTAGGGACGTTGCGAAGTGCCGCCGCTGGCCTCCGCCGCGGCGACTTCGGCGAAATACTCCAGAAAGTCCTTGTCCTGCTTGATCGCCGAGGTGCGCGCGCCATCCGACCCCCAGGCGACCGGACCGATCCCCTCCTGTTCGGCCGGGCCGACGACGACCGCGCCGGCACCGTCGGCGAAGATGAACGCACACCCGCGGTCGGTGGTGTCGAGCAGATCCGACAGCCGTTCCACCCCGATCACCAGCACCTGCCGCGCCTGACCCGAGCGCACCAGATTCGCCGCATCGGCCAACGCGTAACAGAAGCCCGCGCAGCCCGCGGAAATGTCGAAGGCGGCGGTGTCGTGCATGCCGAGTTCGGTCGCCACCACCGCGCCCGCCGACGGACCGAGCACCATCTGCGACGACGTCGCCAGCACCACCGCGTCGATCTGCTCGGCGCTCACCCCGGCCGCCGTGAGCGCGTCGCGAGCGGCCGCGACACTCATCGAGACGATCGTCTCGTCCGGTTCGGCCCAGTGCCGGGCAGCGATCCCCGAACGAGTCTTGATCCACTCGTCCGACGAATCGATCGCGTCGACGATCTCGGCGTTGGGCACGACACGGCGCGGGCGGTACACGCCGAGGCCGAGAATTCCCGCGTGGGTGACCGGAACCGCGGTGGCAATGGGGGTGGGCATGGCATCCTCTCCATATGAACCGATCGGTTCACGTAGGAATAGGTCTAACATGAACCGATCGGTTCAATCAAGGGGTAGGAGAAGATCGGATGGCCGCCGGACCACGCGCCCGACTCATCGAGCACACGATCAGCACCGTCCAGGAACACGGTGTGCACGCGTCGTCCCTCAGCGAACTACTCGAGCGCAGCAGAACGTCGCGCAACTCGCTGTACCAGCACTTCCCCTCCGGCAAGGGCGAATTGGTGCAGACGGCGGCACGGATCGTGGCCCGCCTGGTGTACTCCCACGTGAGTGCGATGGCCGACGCGCTCCAGACCGCGCCGTCGGCCCAGCAGTGGCTCACCGATCTGCTCGCCTTCTGGCGCGTTCCACTGGAAAAGTCCGACTACACCGCGGGCTCGTTCATGATGGCGGCCGCTCTCGACGAACTCGACCCCGCCGTCCAGTCCATCGCGGGCCAGGCGTTCGCCGAATGGACCGCCCGGCTCGCCGACGGGATCGTCGCCACCGGAATCGAGCGCGCGACCGCGGTGTCGCTGGCCGGGTTCCTGCTCACCACCATCGAGGGCACGATCGTGCACAGCCGCGCGCTCAAGTCCTCACACCCGTTCGACCAGGCGGTCACTCAGCTGACGATCTTGTTCAAGGTGCACCTGTCCGAGCGTTGACCGGGCTCACGAGATGGCGTGTGCCGCATCGAGTTCGGTGCGCAGGGTGGCGATGATCCGGCGACGGGCCGCCGCGCCTTCGCGGCTGGGCGTCAGCGGGTAGACGTGCACGAGTCCGGGTTCTTCCTGATAGTCCAGGTCGACGCCCGCCGCGCGCGCCTTCGCCGCCAGCAGGCGGGCATCGGGGTTCAGGATGTCGTCGGTGCCGGTGAACACGGTGATCGGGCCCAGCCCGCCGAAGTCGCCGAACAGGGGACTGACCAGGGGGTCCTTCATCGAGAGTTCGCCGCTCCACATCCTGCCGAACACCAGGCCACCGTCGCGACCCAGCCACGGGTCGCGCAGCAGAACCGCGTCGATCTCGGGGTTCTCCAGGGTCAGGTCGAGGGCTGGCGAGATCAGCAGCGTACGGGGAACGGTATGGCCCGCGTCGCGCAGGTGCAGCGCGGTGGACAGCGCGATCTGACCGCCCGCGGAGTCGCCGGCGAGGAAGGTCGGGCCGTAGCGCTCGCCGGCCGCGGTGACCAGTTCGGCGAAGCGGGGAATCACCTCGGCCGCGGTGCCGAACGGAATCAGCGGATAGATCGGGACCGTCACGACGAGATGGGTCCGGGCGGCGATCCTGGCCGCGAGCTGCCAATGTTGCGAAGCGATTTCGCCCACCCAGCCGCCGCCGTGCGCGTACACGAGGCCGCCGCGGGAAATCCCGTCCGACGGGGTCAGGGTGTAGATCGGCCAGCCACGGTCGTGCTCCACCGAAACCTCGACACCGCGGAGTTTGCGCGGCGGACCGTAGGCGAGCGGCCGCAGACCGCGCTCACGCACATGCGCCGCGGCCAGCTCGGCATCGACGTAATTCCGGTTGCGCCGGGTGACCCGCAGGAATCCCGGAATCACGAACCGACTCATCACACCGGGCACCGCGACCTCCACTCGACAACGAGACCGGTGCGGTCCAAGCGCTCGGGCCGAGCGTCACCGGTGCCAGCCAAGCTACTCCGTGCCGGCCTCAGCCGAGGGGCTGCTCGGTGACATCGGTGCGCAAGCTGGTGCCGTTGAGGTCCAGATAGAGCACACCCTCGGTGACCGAGAGGGTGGCGGTATTTCGGCGGTCGACCAGCCCCGCGGCCTCATCGATGAACGCGCGATCGAAACTGACCAGCGGAATCTGCGCGGCGTTGTGAATCTTCTTGCCCGCGTACTGGGCGAGCACCTTCGCCGGATCGCGGTGGGTGTAGACCACAGCCCGACCGGCGAGTTTGCTCCCACGATGAATACGGTCCGCGTCGGGGGCGCCGACCTCGATCCACGCGGTCGTCCGGCCGGTCATATCCCGAACCTGCACCGCGGGCTCATCGGTGGCCGAAATCCCACCCTCGCTGAACACGATCCCCTCCTCGTACTGCAAGCAGTACGCGAGGATCCGCGTGACCATGTATTCCAGGGTCTCCGACGGATGCCGTGCCACCCGCAACTCGAGATCCTCGTACACCCCCCGGTCCACATCGGCGAGCTGAACGGCGAAGTTGTGCAGTGTTGCGCTGAGTGCCATAGGAAGTTCGACCCTACCGGGCCGCGACGTCGACCACTCTCGCGCACCCGGTTGCACTTACCGGTCCGGACCGCCAGCATCACTACATGAGAATCACTCACGTTTCGACTCTGGCCGCCGTCGTCCTCGCACTCGGCCCGGCAACCGCCGCGGCAGCACCGAACGCGGCCGACTCACCCCGTCAGGCCATTGCCCGCGCCTACCTCGATGCCCTGGTTTCCCACGACGCGAGCGCGGTCCCCTTCGCCCCCGACGCCACCCGCGTCGAGGTCGGCCTGCAAACCGGCTACTCGGGCCCGCAACTGAAGGCCGATCTGGAGAACGGCCTCCAATACCGCGTGATCCAAGGCATTCGCGACCTCACCATGTCCGAATCCGGCGACACGGTCACCACCCACTATCTCCTCGATACCGGGGTAGCCGACATCCGCCTGACCACCGTGGAGATCACCGAGACCTTCGTCATCCCGGTGGACTCCATCCAAACGATCGAGGCCACGATCACGCCGGTGCTGTAATCGATCTCGCGGCCCAGTGTGCTGTCCCGCGCTCACTGGTCCGCATCCAGCAAGGCCCGTGGGGCGGCCTGGCGCCAGGAGTCGGTGACGATGGCTTCCAGTTCCTCGCGATCGTCGAGTGACGCCAGGCGGACGCGGACCCAGGCATTACCGGACTCGTGCGAGGCGATCCAGAACTTGCCGGGTTCGGCGAGGACCAGTTCGTCGCGGTCGAGGATCGGGCAGCGGACCGCCATCGAGGTCTCGTCCTCGGGAAGGGTGAGGAACAGCTTGCCCGCGACCCTGAAAATCGGCATGCCCCAGGCGAATTGCTCTGTCGTCTGCGGTAGCGACAGGACGCAGGCGCGGACATCGTCCCCGGTGACATTCATGATCTACATCCTGACAGCACACACCGACACCGACCGGATCACCGATCCGCTGCCGTCGGAGCCCTAGTCGACGACCCCGATGGTGGTCACCGACTTCCGGGCACGCGAGGCGCTGATCCGGCGGCCGATCACACCGTGGCGGGGGGCGAAGAGGTAGACGAAGGTGAAGGCGATGCCCTGCGTCACCACCACCATGCCGCCGGCGGCCGTGTCGAGGTGGTAGCTGATGTAGAGGCCGGTGACCGCGCACAGCACCGAGATGGTGGGAGCGATGACGAGCATCCGGGAGAAGCGGTCGGTCAGGAGATAGGCGGTGGCGCCGGGGATGATCAGCATGGCCACCACCAGGACCACGCCGACCGCTTGCAGCGCTACCACGGAGGTCAGGGCCAGCAGGGCCAGCAGGGCGGTGCCGAGGACGCGGGGGTTGAGGCCGATGGCGTGGGCGTGGGTGGCGTCGAAGGCGTAGAGGGTGAAATCGCGGCGTTTGAGGACCAAGGCGACCAGGACGATCGCGGCCAGGATCATGATCTGGATCATCTCGCCGCGGCTCACGCCGAGCAGGTTGCCGAAGACGATGTGGTTCAGGTCGGTCTGGCTCGGCGTCACCGACACCAGCACCAAACCGAACGCGAACAAGGTGGTGAACACGATGCCGATGGCGGCGTCCTCCTTCACCCGGCTCGTATCGCGGACCACGCCGATCAGCGCGACCGCGAGGAACCCGAAGATCACCGCGCCGACGGCGAACGGCCAGCCGACGATGTAGGCCAGCACCACTCCGGGCAGCACCGCGTGTGACACCGCGTCACCCATCAGCGACCAGCCGATCAGCACCAACCAGCACGACAGCACCGCACACACCACCGCGGCCGTGACCGTGGTGGCCAGCGCGCGCACCATGAATTCGTAGCGCAGCGGGTCGATGAAGAATTCCTCGAGGCTCATCGGTCTCCGTCCACATCCAGGCCGAAGGCCTTGGCCAGGTTCTCCGGTCGCAACACCACATCGGGGTCGCCGTGCTCGAGCACCCGGCGGTTCAACAGCACTGCCTCGTCGGCCAATTGGGGCAACGCGTGCAGGTCGTGGGTGGACACCAGGATGGTGGCCCCATCGGCGGCGAGCTCACGCAACAGCGCGGTGATGGTCGCCTCGGAGCGCTTGTCGACACCGGCGAACGGCTCGTCGAGCAGCAGGATCGTGGCCTCCTGGGCGATGCCGCGAGCCACGAACGTGCGCTTCTTCTGACCACCCGACAGCTGCCCGATCTGCCGGTCGGCGAGCTCGGTGAGCTCGACGCGGGCCAGCGCGGCGTCGACGGCAGCACGGTCGGCCTTGCTCGCCCGGCGGGTGAACCCCATTTTCCCGTAGCGCCCGGTCATCACCACATCGCGCACCGACAGCGGGAAACTCCAGTCCACGTCCTCGGACTGCGGCACATACCCGAGGCTGCCCGCTTTGCGCGCGGCCGCCGGGGGGCGGCCATTGATCAGTACCCGGCCGCGATCGGGCGTGACCAGTCCCATCACGGTCTTGAACAGCGTCGATTTGCCCGAGCCGTTCATGCCGATCAGCCCGCACACCCGGCCCGATTTCAGGGTCAGCTCGACAGTGTCGAGGGCGAGCACATCACCGTAATGGACTGTCACGTCCTGGATTTCGACGACGGGCGCGGTCATTTCGAGGCTCCGGCGAGTGCGGTCGCGATGGTCTTCGCGTCGTGGCGGATCAGGTCCAGGTAGGTCGGGACCGGCCCATCGGCTTCGGAGAGCGAATCGACATAGAGCACGCCGCCGAACCGTGAACCGGACGCCTCGACCACCCGTTGCATCGGCGCGTCGGAGACCGTCGATTCACAGAACACGGCGGGCACGCCGCGCTGGCGGACGAAGTCGATGGTCGAGCCGATCTGCTGCGGAGTGGCCTGCTGTTCGGCGTTGACCGGCCAGATGTATTTCTCGGTCAGCCCCGCGTCGCGGGCCAGGTAGGAGAACGCGCCCTCGCAGGTGACCAGGGCCCGCTGGTCGGCGGGCAGGGTGTTCACCGCGGCGACGAGATCGTCGCGCACGGCGCCGAGCTGCGCTTTGTAGGCGTCGCCGTTGGCACGGTAGGCGTCGGCGTGTTCGGGGTCGAGATCGGTGAACGCGCGGACCATGTTGTCGACGTAGATCTGTGCGTTCACCGGCGACATCCAGGCGTGCGGATTGGGCTTGCCCCGGTAGGCGTCCTCGCTGATGTCCATCGGCGCCACCCCCTCGCTGACCACGGCGTGCGGCACCTCGAGATCGGCGACGAACTGGCTGAACCAGGCCTCGAGGTTCAGCCCGTTGTCCAGGATCAGATCAGCCTTCGCGGCCTTCTTGATATCGCCCGGCGTCGGCTCGTACCCATGGATCTCCGCCCCCACCTTCGTAATCGATTCGACCCGCAGGTGCTCGCCCGCCACATTCCGCGCCATGTCGGCGAGCACGGTGAAGGTGGTGAGAACTACCTTCTTCCCGTCGTCATCGGAGGTGATCCCACCGCAGGCAGTGAGCGCGAACGCCAGGACACTCAGAACACATGCCGCAAGTACCCGGCGTCGCACCGGCGAACGGTAGAACCCAACCCTCATTCCAGAATTATATTGTTCGGGTAGCCGAACTTTCAAGTTCTGGCCTTGAAACAGTCGCGAGGACGGCTCAGGATGCCCAGGGCGGGGCGAAAGTAGAGCCGTCGGGGAGCTCTGCCGCGAAGCCGACCCGCACGGTCACCAACAGCGTGGCGACCTCGCCGGCCGAGTTCGTGAGGGCGATCAGCGAACCGGCGGGCGCGACCGCCGCGTCACCGGGTTTCATCGGCGCTGATTCGCCGTCGATCGTCATGGTCACCTCGCCCGACAGCAGCACGAAGGCCTCCTCACCCAGGATGCGATGGGGCACGCCCACCGAATCGGCCCGAACCTCGGTCTGCCAGACACACAGTTCGGCACTGCCGGTGCCGGGTCGGACGAGGGACGTGAAGCGGGCGTTGTGCACCTCGTGCACCTGCGCGTCCGCGGAACGGATCACTGGCATTCGAAACCTCCATACGGTCAAGCAACTTGTCTATATGGTCAAGTAGATTGACTATCGTGTCAAGTGCCAGAATGACTGTCGTGCCCGCGAACGCAGACCTGCCCCTCCTCCTGCTCGCGGCAGCGGCCGAGATAACCCAGGCGGTGCACGCCAGGGTCGCGGCGGCGGGGTTCACCGACATCCGGCCGACGCACGGCTTCGCGTTCGCGCGTATGGCACCCGACGGCGCGACAGTCGGGGAGATCGCCGACCACCTCGGCGTCACCAAACAGGCGGCCAGCCAGTTGGTCGACGAGCTGGTCACCAAGGGCTACGCCGATCGCAATCCACACCCGCGCGATGCGCGCGCCCGCCTGATCACCCTCACCGAGCGCGGCTGGGCGTGCACACGAGCCGCCGAAGCCGCGCTGGCCGAGTTCACCCAGAACTGGTCGAACACTCTCGGCGCGAGCACTCTCGCCCAGGTCAGCAAGGCACTGGGTCGCGTGGTCACCCCGGGCCGAGTCCGCCCGAGCTGGTGAACCGGCACCGCCGCCGTAACCAAATGTTGCGAATCGACGATTTGCATATCGGGTACCCAATAATTCGAAGAACTGCATTTTCAAAACCTGCGCGGTGACACGACGAGCGGCATACTCTCGGATCGAGCGGTGACGCGCCACCGCAGCACCCGGTCCGACGGTCCGGGTAGCGCACTCGTCACGTCACCGTTCATCTCGATCCCGGAGGGTCAATGTCAGCCCTGGTCACCGTTCCTACTATCGACACCGTCACTCGGCACAAGTACGAGCGGCTGCAGTACACCGGTTCGGCCGGCGTGGTCGCCTCGCTCGAGGACGCCCGCCTCGTCGATCGCTGGCGCGCTCAGTACCCCGGCTGGGACGGCGAGCACTGGGCATTCGACGCGGGCACCGACAGCCCGGGGCGACTGCGCCCGATCAACGTCGCGACGCGCAACAACTGATCAGCGCGGGAACAAACGGCTGATCAGCGCAGTGCGCACCGGCTGATCAGGCGGCACCCGCGGCGGCGGCCCGATCGACGATCCGTGGGAACGGGCTCGCCGCTTCCAGCTGGTAGGCCAGGTCGAGCAGCGTCCGCTCGTCACCACGGCCCGCGGCGAGCTGGATCGATCCGGGCAGACCGCTCGGCAGCAGACCGTGCGGCAGTGAAATGCCCGGCCCCCCACCGACATTGTTGAGCGGGGTGAAGCCCACGTAGTCGACAAGTTTGGTGAACAGCGCGTCGAAGGGCTGACCGGGCGCGAGTTCCCCGATGCGCGGGGCGGGATGCGAGAGCACCGGGGTGAGCAGCACGTCTACCGCGGCGAAATGCCGGTCGTAGGCCGCGACTCCCCCGCGCAACCGCCACGTCGACGCGGCCACCCCGAGCGGATTGCGCTTGGCCAGCCTGATCAGACCGGTGGTGAACGGGTCCAGCTTGCGCGAATCGAAGTACCCGCGGTGCCCCAGCCGGAACGACAGCGCCATCGCCGCGGCCATCACCGCCCAGTACTGCTTGAAGTCCTCCACGAAGCGCGGATCCACGTCCAGACGCATCTCGACGATCTCGTGGCCGAGGCCCTCGAGCACTGTCGCCGCGGACGCCAGGACGACGCCGTTGTCGGCGTGCACCGGACGGCCGAGGACATCAGCGGTGATCAGGCCGATCCGCAGGCGTCGCGCGCTCGGCCCCTCGACCAGCCCCACCGGTGCCAGCGCCGAATTCGCGCCGAATCGTTCGACGGCGGCCAGGTAGTGCGCGGTGTCGCGGACCGAGCGAGTGACCACGCCCTCGGAGACCAGGTGCACCGGCAGTTTGCGGGCGCCCGGCTGATCGAGCAGGCGGTTGCGGGTGGTTTTCAGGCCGACGAGTCCGTTGGCCGCCGCGGGAATCCGGATCGAGCCGCCACCGTCGTTGGCATGTGCGATGGGCACCACCCCGGCCGCCACCAGCGCCGCCGAACCACCCGAGGAGGCGCCCGCCGAGTACTCCGGATTCCACGGATTACGGGTCGGCGCGCGATCGGTGAATTCGGTACTCGCGGTGAGCCCGAATTCCGGCAGCGTCGACTTACCGAGCACGATCACGCCCGAATGCAGGAACTGCGCGCCGGGACCGCTGGTCACCGTGGCCGGACGGGGCGTGAACGCCGCCGAGCCGTGGCAGCTGGGCAGCCCCGCGATGTCGGTGTTGTCTTTCACGAAGGCGGGCACACCGGCGAACACGCCCGCGGTCTCGGGCGCCGACGCCGCGCGATCGAAACACGTCATCTGCACCGCGTCCAGACTCGGATCGACCCGCCGGGTCCTGGCGATCGCGGCCTCGAGTACCTCCGACCGGCTCACCTCCCCCGCGCGCAACGCCGCGGCGACACCGACCGCGTCGTGCGTGCCGAGGGCGTCATCGGTGAATCCATGGACCGCAGAGCTCATGGCCGCAGCGTATCGCCGCCGACGGCCATTCGCAGCAGTAACGACCTACCTCCGCCGCGACGCTGGCGAAGCGACGACAGACACGGCACTATCGAGATCGTGGATCTCTTGGGAATCAGACAAACCACCCGAGCATCGGGCGCTGCCTCGTGACCGTGCTGGCTCCCGGCGAGAACCGGCCCGCGCCCGGCGATCAGTTGACTGTCACCGTGGCGAGTTCGGCATCGGTCGACGTGTCGGCCCTGCTGGTGAATACCGCGGGCACAGTGCGCTCCGACGCCGACTTCGTGTTCTTCAATCAGCCGACCGGGCCGGGTGTGGTGTACCGGCACGGCAACGGTGGCCCCGACGTGGTGGGTGTGCAGACCTCGGCGTTGCCCGCCGATGTGGACAAGGTGGTGGTCACCGCCAGCCTCGACGGTCGTGGACCCGCGACGTTCGCCGCCGTCGGCACCTTGACCACCACCATCGAATCCGGTTCCACCGCACTGACTTTCCCGATCCCCGGCCTCACCACCGAGAGCGGTGTGGTGTGCGTGGAGATCTATCGCCGCAACGGCGCGTGGAAGGTTCGCGCGATCGGCCAGGGCTACGACGACGGGCTCGCCGGTATCGCCTCTGCCTACGGGGTGAACCTCGACGACGACCCCGAACCCGCTCCCCCACCGGTCGCACCGGCCTCCCCACCACCTGTCTACCGACAGCCCAGCCAACCCGCTCAACAGCCGATGTATGCATCTCAGCAAGGAGCCCAGCCCGTGCACAGCGACCTGTTCGACCCCTCGCATGCCGAGGTCAACGGCCTCGGTATCCAGAAGCAGGGCGGCAAGATGGTGAAGGTCGGCATGAACGGGGAGGTGATGGCGCGGGCCGGGTCCATGGTGGCCTACCAGGGTGACCTGAAGTTCGAGGCGCTCGGCTCCGGCGGCATCGGCCGCGCCATCCGCCAGCATCTCACCGGCGAAGGCGTGCCGCTGATGAAGGTGACCGGCCGCGGCGACCTGTTCCTGGCCAACAGCGCCGCCGACGTGCACATCATCGACCTCGACGGTACCGACGGACTCACCATCAACGGCGCCAACGTCCTCGCCTTCGACTCCACGCTGCGCTACGACATCGGCCGCGTCCAGGGCGCCGCGGGCTACGCCTCCAACGCGGGCCTGTTCAACTGCGTCTTCACCGGTCGCGGCCGCATCGCCATCACCACTCACGGCTCCCCGGTCGTCCTCACTGTCGACCAGGCCACCTTCGCCGACCCCAACGCCGCGGTGGCGTGGTCGTCCAGTCTGCAGACCGGCATCAAGCGCAACGACTCCTTCGGCCTCGGCCGCCTGATGGGCCGCAGCACCGGCGAGGCCAGCACCCTCGCCTTCTCCGGCCGCGGCTTCGTCATCGTCCAGCCTTCCGAACTTCCCCCGGGCGGCCTCATCGGCGGCACCGGCGGCGGCCAGCAGGCGGGCACCGGCGGCGGTCTCTTCGGCTGACCCGAATACGACAAAGGCCGATACCCGCACAGTCTCGGGTATCGGCCTTTGTCGTGCTTCTAGTTCGCACGCTCCTTGCGGGCCTGGCGGCGGGCCTCACGCATATCGTTGAGTTCCTGTTCCAGGCTCTCCGCGATGCGGAACTGGCCGGTGTCGTAGATGCTGGTCGGCTCGATCGCCTCGTACCCGAAATTGGCTTCGGCGAACGCCTTTTCGACCCGGGCCTCGATGTCGGAGATGGCGCTCTTGCGGGCGGCGGGAACCGAATCGGTGGCCGGCTCCGGCTTGGCCGGTTCCTTGGCGGGCTCCGGTGCCACGACGGGCGCGGAGACGGACTTCTTGGCGGTGGCCTTGTCCGCGGAGGACGGCTTGCCGATGCCGAAGCGCTTGCGCTTCTCCGGCGAGCGGCCGTTGCCGTTGGCGACCGGCTCGGTGGGGGTCCAGGCGGGTTCGCGGGTGATCGGCGTCGTCGCGGCCGTTTCGGTGGCGGCGAGCGCCTCGGCGCGAGCCGAGCTCGTCATCGGCGGGGTGTAGGTGAGGCGGATACCCTCGGTGGCCTGGCGGCCGAGGATGTTGTCGGCGGGGTCGGGCAGGTCCCTGACCTGGCTGGTCGCGCGAGTGATGGCCAAGCCGTACCTGGCGCTGACCGCGTCGTGGATCAGTAGCGCGACACCGATCATCACCGGCGCGACCGCGTGCACCGCGACGTCGTACCACCGGCCTTCCCGCACATAGGGATAGGTGTTGAGGGTGACGGTGAGCCCCAGCAGCGCGAGCTCGGCGAGCGCGACCTGGCGGCGGTTGTCGATCACGCCCCACTCGGCCACCTTGTTCGTGCCGACCATGATGATGATCAGACACACGCTGATCATCGCTTCGAGCAGATAGCTGAACCAGAACAGCGGATCGCTGGGCCCACCGGGCGCGATGTTCTGCTGCACGTTCACCGCGGACCACAGCATGCCCGCGCCGACCACACCGGCCAGTGCCTTCAGCGACCACGACCGGTGCCGGTACAACGAAGCGAGCTTCGCGTGCGGGCTCGATTCGCGACGCTGGGACGCCATCGCCTTCCTGGCGAGCAGCAGATCTCGCATGTCGGCCTTCTCGATCGCTTCGGTGGTCTGTCGGCTACGGTCCGATGCGGATGCCATCGCCTGGGTGTGCTTCCAGCGCTGCTCGCGATCCTGTTCGCGGATGCGCTCGGCGAGTTCGCGTTCGGCGCGCAGCTCGTCTTCGGAGAGCGCGTCGGTGAGTGCCGGATCGAATTGGTAAGCCAGACGCCCACGGGCACGTTCGACTCGCTGGGCGAGCTGGCTGACGTCGTCCTCGAGACCGGTTTCGATCGTCATGCCAGACCACCGCCCCGGGCGCGCGAAGGCAGGCAGGTGACCACAGGTGTGAACGGCACGGACCATTCTTACAGCATGTCTGGAAACTCCGATAGTTTTCAGGCACCGCCCTTCTCGGGCGTCGTCGATTCACACCGCGAGCGCAGCGTGAATCTCGGTTCCCGCTTCTTCCGGGACGGTTTCACCGACACCCCAAGGGTGACGGTCAGCGCCTTCCCGTCGGCGGACTTTGGTTACCCGGCCTCCTGCTCGGGGGTCCGGGGATCGTGAAAAGTTCTGCTGCATCGTCGGCCAGATGGCGAGATTGATCGCCGCGTTGTGGTCACGATCTGCGCTGAACCCGCAGTCGCAGAGGAACACTCGATCCGCCAGCGACAGGGCCGCACTGATCGTTCCACAGGAAGAGCAGCGTTTGCTCGATGGATACCAACGATCCGCGATGGTGACAGTGCCGCCACGCCATGCCTGTTTGTAGGTCAGCAGTCGAGCGAAGCCAGCCCATCCGGCATCGCTGATCGCACGAGCCAGACGGTGGTTACCGAGCATCCCCGTTACGTTCAGGTCTTCGATCACGATCCGGTCGTGGGTCTTGACCAGTGTGTTAGCGACCTGATGAGTGAAATGACGGCGAATATCGGCAACTCGACGATGGTGGCGTCCAAGCCGCACGACCGCCAGGTGATGGTTATGTGACCCTTTCTGTTTGCGAGACAACGACTTCGCCAGGCGTCGTTCCTGACTCAGCCCAGTGGCCAATGGTCTAGGAGCGGTATCGAAGCGGGCGACCTCGACCCCGTCGGCAGTAGCGGCGACAGCAAATACTGTCAGCCCGCGGTCGATCCCGACCCAACCCTGGTAGTCGCCGTCTTCGCGAGGCTGATGACGGTGTGCCGGATGCAGATCGGACGATTCGGTAGCCAGGCTGATCCACCAGCGTCGGGAGCGGTAGGAGACTGTGGCGTAGAGGATCTTCGCCCGTCCTTTGGCGAGCAACCTTCGTAACCGGCGGGTATCTTCACGGACCCTGACCGCACCCAGCCCGGGCAGAGTCACTGACCGCGCTGTGTCGTGGTCACCGACCCGGACAGACGCCCGCCCGGATTTCGCCTGGACGCTGCGGAGCCGAAACGACGGGACAGTTTTGCCCTTACTCTTGAACTCTTGAAACGGGGAAACCCGATCCGCGTACCCGCGCGTTTGCCTGTCCTGGAGTCCGAGAATGCGGCCAGTGCGCTACCGCAGTCGGCGGCGGCTTCCTCGAAGACTTGCTGGCGGACCTGGGTACGCCACGCCAGGCCGGTCACCTGGATCTCGGTGATCCCGGCCGCGTCGACAGCGAAGACTCTTCCTGCTGCTTCGGTCTTCTTCCAGGCGTTGAACGCGTTGATCAGGTCGAACCGTGTCCACGGAACCGGATACTCAGGGTCGATTTTACGGTGCGTGAGAGCGGTTTTCACCAAAGCTAGGCTTTGGTTGAACGCGAATCGGGCCGCGCCGGCATGACGGACGAGCACGGCGGACTGCTCGACCGTAGGGTCGAGGCAGTACCGGAAAGTCGTGTGGCGGCTCATCATCAGCGAGTGTGACACAGGCCGCCGACATCAAATCCGAACGCGCAGCCGCAGGACGGGTTCCAGGTTTCAAATGTCCTCAGAGCGGACATCTCCAGGCGACCTGCGTTGATTTCGCGAACACTTGTCGGACCTTCATGTCATGCTGTACGGCACCACTGGGGAGTGGGTGGACTGACTCGAAGGGGACGAGCATGTCTACGGAGGGAACAATGTTGTCGCCCGCGCCGCATTGCGAGCCGCGGTTGGAGGGTGGGGAAGCGGTACAGCGGTCTGCGGCCGTGAATACCGCTGTGCCCCATCGGGTTACTGGTTCCGGCCGACCGAGGGCCGCGGGCGGAACGCCGGCGAGTATTCGCAGGGCAGTGCGTGCGTCCTGCCCCCGAGCAGCGCCTACGGCCGAATCTTCCGCGACTGCAAAGCGATTCACCGAGCAGATACTCCGGCTGCTCTTGGAGGTGGTCGATCGGCGCAGATCGTCGACTCACCTGCGCGCTTACACAGACGCACGAGCGCTCGCCGCCATCAACACCATGCTCGCGCAGGACTTGGTCCCCGGCCGGGGCCTGGGCAGCGCCACCCTGACCCGCGTGAAACTGACCGCGGCACAGGACGGTGCCGCCGAAGTCTTCGCCTCGTATCAGCGTGGGCCTCGGACGCTCGCTATCGCCGGCCGCATCGAGTCGACCAAGGACAGTTGGCGCTTGGTCGCGGTGCGGATGTTCTGATCGCCGGGGCGAAGCGTGATGTCGATTCGACGAGCTCGTGGGCGAGGTCCGTCGACTGCCTCAACGCAGCGCGGTGACTCCCGAGAAGTCATGGAATGCACGATGATTGCGGTCGGGGAGGCTGCCGAGGGCATGGTCGGGGTGCAGGCCGAAGTACTGCTTGCGGGTCTTGCTGGTCCAGGCCAGCGCAGCCGCGGCGGCGATGCGGTGGAAGTGGACGGTGTAGCCGTGTTCGTAGATGCGCAGCAGGGCGTAGCCGCCGGGGTACTCCTTCACCGCCGCTACCTCCAGGTACTCGACGTGGCCGGAATCGGGACGGCTGCGGCGATTGCGGTGGGTGTGACCGCTGTGGTGCAGGAATACGCCAGGAGCCGTTCGGTAGCAGGCTTGCAGGGCGGCCACGCTCGCACGATCGAGAACGAAACCGGGGCCGGCGGGGTTGCTCAGGGCCGCATAGCGGGTCGCGGGGTGGTGTCCGAAGATCAGCGTCGGGCGGTCGGGGTCGGCGGCGAGTGTCGCGCGGAGCCGGGCGAGTTGGCCGGCGTTGATCGTGCCGCCGGAACCTCGCCCGCGCGTGGTGTCGAGGCCGATCAGGCGCAGACCGCCGAGCTCATGGCTGGTGAGTTGCCCGAAGGGCTGAAACACCCTGCCCCAGTGATCATTCGCGCCGCGCGGAACGTCGTGGTTGCCACGGCAGACGAAGTGATCGCTGCCCGCCGTGCCCCAGGCGTCCAGGCGTGCCCTGATGCCCGCGGACTGTTCGGCGGTGCCGCAATCGGTGAGGTCGCCCGCGACCACGAGATGATCTGCCGCGCGCTCGGGTCGGCCGATGTCGTACAGCAGCGCCTCGGTCATCACCTGGGGGTAGTGGCCGTCGTCGTGGCGCAGACCCGGCGGCAGCCCGGCGACGATCAAGCCGCTGCGGTCCTCGCCCCAGTGCAGGTCGTTGGCGAGGGCGATCGTGCGCAGCAGCCGTCCCGGTGGTGGCGGCGCGGTCAGGAAAACCCCCGTGACCTCCGGCGTCCCGGGGCGTCGTGTCACCCAGGTACGGCCGGGAACAGCGGTTTCGCCGTCGGAGCAAGCGCGGAAGCGATAACGGCGGCCGGGCTCGAGGCCGCGCAGTTCCGCGTAGTGGTGCGCGGTGCGACGACCGTCGAGGTAGCGGGTCACCGGTGCGGCCGTGCCGTCGGCCGGCGCGAGCAGCACTTCGGTGTCGGCCGCGGCCGGGCGAAGCTGTCCCGCGCGATCGCGTCGATGAGTGGACCACGTGAGGATCGCCGTGTCGTGAGTAACCGTGACGACCTCGAGATCGGTGACGACGAGCCGATCGCGCACGCCGCTCCACGCATACGGCCGCGCCATCGGC
This sequence comes from Nocardia sp. NPDC060249, assembly GCF_042728755.1. NCBI lineage: Bacteria > Bacillati > Actinomycetota > Actinomycetes > Mycobacteriales > Nocardiaceae > Nocardia > Nocardia sp. NPDC060249. Next base: position 16,445 of record NZ_JBHXAQ010000008.1, on the reverse strand, counting down.
GCACGCACGGTTGCCGCCGCGGCCCCCGAGGCAGCGTTGACCAACCATGCGGTGTGCAGTCGCGGATCGAGCATGCCGGGCTCCGTTCGCCGTCTCTCGCTGACGGTACGGCGCCCGGCTGAACACCCGTGGGCGGTGATGTGGACGTTGATCGCCCAGGTAGCGACCGGAAAACGATGGTGGCGCCGCTAGTCGTCGCGTGGCTTGTTCCGGAGTTGCTGTGTCCCATCGCTTTCCGGTGGATCGCCGTCGAGCCCATCGGGTAGCCGCCGTGCCCCGCTGGCAACTTCGGCGATGAGATCGTCGTAGCCACACGCCAATTCGTGCAGGCGTAGCTGTGCGGCGTGCAGTGGGGCTTCGGCGCCGCAGGCCAGCGCACGGTAGGTGAGCGCGGCGAAATGGGCCATGCGGTCGACGACGGCGCCGATGCTCTCGGTGTGCATGGGTGCCGAGGTCGCCGGAGTGGGCGAGCGGATCACCACCCAGCGGTCGATCTCGCAAACCAGACGTGCACGCGCCCAATCGATCTCGCTGGTATCGCCGGGGATCTGCTGTTCGCGGCGTTCGTGCAGCGTGGCCAGCTCGTGGGCGGCGGAGAGAACGGGATCACTCGCACCGGCGACCCCGCAGACCGCCTGCATCATCTGCGCTCGGTCCGGCAGTACCGGTTCCGGTCCGGGTCGTCCCGTCGAACCGCTGCCGTCCGTGTCCACTGCTGCCGCACCGTCCTCGTCGTCGGAAATGTCGCTGTCAGTCGAAGGACATTCGTCTCGGCAGGGACGACGGATAGGTCACGAAATGACCTGCCAACAGCGAAAACCGGCCGCGAACAGGTGTTCGCGGCCGGTCGGGATCACCGATGGAGCTGCAGTGTCACAGGCTCCGGGCGATGATTTCCTTCATGATCTCGTTGGTGCCCGCGTAGATCAGCTGGACGCGGTTGTCGACCCACATGCGTGCGATCGGGTACTCGTTCATGTACCCGTAGCCGCCGAACAGCTGCAGACAGGTGTCGGCGATCTGCATCGCCTTGTCGGTGGTCCACCACTTCGCCATGGCGACGGTGGGGATGTCGAGTTCGCCGCGGATGTGCTTCTCGACGCAATCGTCGATGAACACGCGCGCGATGCGGGCCTCGGTGGCGACCTCGGCCAGCTTGAACTTGGTGTTCTGGAAACCGAACACCGGGCGGCCGAACGCCTCGCGCTCCTTGGTGTAGCGCAGCGTGTGGTCGAGGGCCACCTCCATGCCCGCGACCGCGCCCATCGACACGATCAGGCGCTCCTGGGGCAGCTGCTGCATCAGCTGGATGAAGCCCTGACCCTCCTGGGTGCCCAGCAGGTTGGTCACCGGGACACGCACGTCCTCGAAGAACAGCTCGGAGGTGTCCTGGCCCTTCTGGCCGATCTTGTCGAGCACGCGGCCGCGACGGAAGCCTTCGCGATCGGCCTCGACCAGCACCAGCGAGACGCCAGAGGCGCCCTGGGTGGGGTCGGTCTTGGCGACCAGGATGATCAGGTCGGCCTGCGCGCCGTTGGTGATGAAGGTCTTGGAGCCGTTGATGACGTACTCGTCGCCGTCGCGGATCGCCTTGGCCTTGACGGCCTGCAGATCGGAGCCGGTGCCGGGCTCGGTCATCGCGATGGCGCCGACCACCTCGCCGCTGGCCATCTTGGGCAGCCAGTGCTTCTTCTGCTCCTCGGTGCCGTAGGCGAGGAGGTAGTGGGCCACGATGCCGTTGTGCAGGCTGACGCCCCACGAGGTGTCGACCGCGCGGGCCTGTTCCTCCATGAGTACGGCCTCGTGCGCGAAGGTGCCGCCACCGCCGCCGTACTCCTCGGGGATCGAGATGCACAGCAGGCCGACTTCGCCCGCCTTGTTCCACAGGTCGCGGTCGACGTGGTGCTGCTCGCGGTACTTGTCGATGTTGGGGACAAGTTCCTTGGCCATGAACGCGCGGGTCATGTCACGCAGGGCGTCCAGGTCCTCGTTCATCCAGCTGGACCGATTGGCGGCCATCGAGTCTCCTTGTTCGGCTCGGCACAGCACCGGTCCAGGCGTGACCGGTGGTTACGGACACCAGTGTGCCGCAGTATTGGCGTCGTGACAATAGTGCTGCCGAAATAGCCTCTCACCAGCGGATCATGGGTAACGGTGAGAGCGGATGGATGAGCGCGCGCCGGACCGTCAGCTCCACCAGCTTGAAGTGGAAGCCGCTGTCCGGGTACCGCCGCATCAGCGCGGAGTACGCCGCGTAGGGCAGGCCGTAGCGTCGCGCGCCGAACGTCACGTCGATCAGATCGGCCCGCCGGAACAGCTCCACCGGATCGGTCGCGCCGCCCGCGGGGCGCACCCGATGGTGGTCGCGGATCATCCCGGTGACGAGCTCGGTGATGTCCTCCCGGTCGTGCGTGATCAGCCAGTCGGTCGCCAGCGCGCACGACGGTTCGAGGTAGTCGAAGGTGCACGCTGCCCAGATGCCGAGATCGTGGAAGGTCGCCGCGGTGCGGAACTCCTCACGCGAACTCGGCGGCGGCCCCGGCTCGCCGCTTCGGGCGAACAGGAGATCGGCCGCGCGCAAGACGCGCAGCACATGATGGAAATAGGCCTTGCGGTCGGCGCCGAGCCGGGCGGTCCACGGTTCGAGTCGTTCGGCGATCGCCTGGTCGAGTTCGCTTGTGTGCTCGGTCAATTCGTCACTCCGAAGTAGATCTCACGGGCGTACGCGAACCCCCCGGCACCCCCGAACCAACCCTAGGTGCCCGCGATGGGCGCCGCCCGGCGAAACGGAGTTTCCCTCGAACACGTCCATCCCCTCAGAACAGCGTCATCGGTTCGTCGGACTCCGGCGTCGGCTGTGCGGGGAGATCGGGGACGATCGCACGGACCTCGTCGTGGAAGCGGCGAGCCAGGCCGCGCGCCGCGGCATTGTCGGGGGTGTGCACGAAGACCGTCGGCGAGCGACCTTCGCGCAGCCAGCCCGCGACGGTCTCCACCCACGGCTGCCAGCCCGCGACGGTGCGGTCGGTGTCGGCCCGCCCGTGGTAGCGCACGATCGGGTACTCGGTGAGCGCACGCATCCGACGCGGAACGCGCGGCTTCTTCGCCCGTGCCTCGAATTCGGAAGGGTCTCCCGGTGGCCCGTCGAACAGGACCGTCGTGTCGAAGGGCACCCATTCGGCTCCGATCCGCCCGAGCACTCGTTCCAGCTGCACCGCGGCCCGCTCGTCTTCGAAGAACGCCGGATGACGCACCTCCACAGCACTGCGCAGTCCACCGGGCAGCTCACGCTGGAAACGTGCGAGGGCGCCGAGATCGGTCGGTCCGAACGACGCGGGCAACTGGATCCACAGCGCGTGCACGCGCGATCCGAGCGGCGCCATCACATCGAGGAACGCACCGAGTTCGGCGCCCGCGTCGACGAGTCGGCGCTCATGCGTCACCGCCCTCGGTGGCTTGAGCACGAACCGGAAATCGGGCGTGGTCTGGCGCGCCCAGGACTCGACGGTGGACGCGGACGGCGTCGCGTAGAACGTGGTGTTGCCCTCGACCGCACCGCAGTGCCCGGCGTAGGCGCGCAAGCGCTCCCCCGGCGCGGGCAACCGCTGCTGCCACTGCGGATGCGTCCACATCGCACACCCCATCCGCAGCTCACGCACAGGCCGACGGTAATACAGCGACCGGCCGCCCCTAAAATGAGACCGGTTGCCACCAGTTCGCCCTGTGCGCGGGCGGCGGGAGTAGCGGGTCCGGCCGAGCAGGTCGGGGCCCGTCCACCCGCCACATCCATGAATTCCGGTGCGCGCACGACGGAAAGGGCCTGTGATGGCGATTCTCACCACCGAGCGGCCCAGTGCTGTCTCCGTCACCCGGGCGTGGCTCGGCGTGTCCGCCGCCATGGTGGCGATCGCGTGGGGCGGCAACGAGTTCACGCCGCTGCTGGTGATGTACAAAGCCCACGGCCTTCCACTGACCGCGGTCGACCTGCTGCTGTTCTACTACGTCCTCGGCATCGTGCCCGCCCTGCTCATCGGCGGCCCGCTGTCCGACCGGTTCGGCCGCCGCCCCTTGATGCTGCCCGCACCGCTGATCGCCGCGGCCGGTTCGCTGCTGCTCGCGGTGGGCGCGGCCTCGGTGCCGATGCTGGCGGCCGGGCGGATGCTGTGCGGTGTCGCGCTCGGACTGGCGATGGCGGTCGGTGGCAGCTGGCTCAAGGAACTGTCGCAACCACCGTTCGCCGCGGCCGCCACGGGCAAGGGTGCCCGCCGGTCCGCGATGAGCCTGACCGCCGGATTCGCTCTGGGCGCGGGTGTGGCGGGAACGCTCGCGCAGTGGGGTCCACTGCCCGATTCGACCGCCTATCTCGTCAACGCGGCGCTCTGCGTCGCGACCGCGTTCTGGGTGGCTCGAACACCAGAAACCGTGACCCGCCGCGCGAATCCGGGCAGGCTGCGCGACGACCTGAGAATCCCCGCCGCCGGGCACCGACGATTCCTGCGGGTGGCGGTGCCGATCGCCCTGTGGCTGTTCACCGCCAACGCCACTGCCTACGCCGTCCTGCCGACGCTGATGCTGCCGCGCGTGCAGCAGGCCCCGATCGCCTTCTCCGCCCTGGTCACCATGGTGACGCTCGGCTGCGGATTCACCATCCAATCGGTGGCGCGACGCATCGACCGCCCCGGCACCGCGCGCGCGGCGGTGGTCGCGCTCGTGCTGCTCACCGCCGGCATGGTCCTGGCGGCGTGGACGGCGGCCACCCTGAGCATCTGGGTGACCCTGCTGACCGCCGTCGTGCTCGGCAGCGGCTACGGCATCGGCCTGGTCGCCGGGCTGCAACAGATCGAACGTATCGCGGGCCCCGGCGACCTCGCGGGCTTGAACGCGGTCTTCTACTCGGTGAGCTACCTCGGCTTCGGTGTGCCCGCGGTCCTGTCGTCCCTGCACAGCGGCCTCGGTTTCGGCTATCCCGCCATGTATCTGGTCACCGCCGCGATCGCCGCCGCCTGCCTCGCGCTCGTAGCCGCGAATTACCGCGAACGGATCTGAGCCGACGCCTTCCCGCCGCAGCCATCGCTCCACCTCGGACAACCGAACGCTCCGCGATCGCGGAGCATTACGGTGGATCGAGTGAGCACCGACCCCGTCGAAACCCTTCTCCGCTGGCAGGATTGCGGCGCGGTCTGGCGGGTCGTCAGCCGCCGGCCGGACTCCGTGACCATCGCCCTCTACGAATGCACCGGCGGACAGGAAGTAGACCGCTTCACCTCCACCGATCCCGGCTTGCTGCGGTTTCTCGGCGAACGCGCCACCAGCGAGGACTGACCCGCCCGCGGCGAACAGGGTTACGCTGGTTGGCGCCATCGCTTCACGCCCGTCGGCCCGCACAAGGGCCGGATCGCCCAGTGAGGAGAGACCATGTCGGCCCCTACCGGACTACCCGCGGGAACCTGGGTCATCGACCCCGCGCATTCCACGCTCCAGTTCTCCGTGCGCCATCTGATGGTGAGCAAAGTACACGGCCGATTCACCGATTTCGCCGGCACGCTCGTGGTTCATCCCGACGGCACGGCCGACGCGGATGTCGAGATGAACGTCGCCTCCGTCACCACCGACAACGCGCAGCGAGACGGGCACCTGGCATCCGCCGACTTCTTCGACGTCGCCAACCACCCGATCGCCACCTTCAAGGCCACCGGCTTCACCGCGCTGAGCACCGAATTCTCCGTCACCGGCGAGTTCACCATCCGCGGCAACACCCACCCCGTGACCCTCGAGGTCGAATTCCTCGGCACCGGCCCCGGTATGGCCGACGCCCCGGTCGCCGGTTTCACCGCGACCGCCACCATCAACCGCCGCGATTTCGGCCTCACCACCGACCTGCCGATGGCCAACGGCGGCGCCGTGATCGGCGACAAGATCAACCTCTCGCTCGACGTCGAGGTCGGCCTGCGGAGCTGAGCGGCACCGAGCACAGGAGGGGCGCATGTCAGGACGACGTTTCCGAGCCGGCCTAGCCGCCGGGCTGCTGGTGCTGGTCGCGGCCTGCGGCGGCTCCCCCACCGACTCTGGGACCGAGTCCGCCGCCCCGGCACCGGCGATCTCGGTCGCGCCGGAAGACGGTGCGACCGAGATCGATCCGCTCGGCCCGGTCCGCGTCAGCACCAGCGACGGACAGCTCACCGCGGTCACGATGACCAACGAGCAGGGCGGCACGGTCGACGGCATCCTCACCCCCGACCAGTCGGCCTGGAAACCGTCGGAACCGCTGGGCTACGGCCACACCTACACGGTCACGGCCGAGGCGGCTACTGTCACCGGCCGGGTCGGGCCGATCACCTCGTCGTTCACCACCCTGGCGCCGAACAACCAGACCAAGGTCTCTTTCCGGACCACGGGCGGCACGGAACTCTCCTCCTCGGGCACTTTCGGCGTGGGCACCGTCGTCGTCGCGCACTTCGACGAGGACGTGCCCGATCGCGCGACGGCCGAGAAGTACCTGTCGGTCACCACCGACCCGCCCGTCACCGGCTCCTGGTACTGGCTCGACAACCGCAACGCCCACTGGCGCCCCGCGAACTACTACGCACCCGGCACGACCGTGACCCTCACCGCCGACATCTACGGCAAGGATCTCGGCGGTGGCCTCTACGGCCAGGAAGACACCGAGACCAGCTTCACCATCGGGCCCTCGCACGTCTCGATCGTCGACGACAACGACAAGCAGGTGCAGGTGTACGAGAACGGCACTCTGATCAAGACCATGCCCACCTCGCTGGGCATGGGCGGTAGCCAGACCGTCGCGGGCAAGACCATCACCTTCTGGACCCAGCCCGGGGTGTACACGGTGATGGACAAGGCGAATCCGGTGATCATGGACTCCTCCACCTACGGCCTGCCGGTGAATTCCCGGCTCGGCTACAAGGAATCCATCGGCTGGGCGACCAGGATCAGCACCGACGGCATCTATCTGCACCAACTCGACGACACGATCTGGGCCCAAGGCAACACCAACGTCTCACATGGCTGCCTCAATCTCAGCGGCGAGAACGCCCGCTGGTTCTACGATTTCTCCCAGCCCGGTGACGTGGTCGAGATCAGGAATACCGGCGGCGCCCCGCTCGAGGTGTGGCAGAACGGCGACTGGAGTGTGCCGTGGGAACAGTGGCAGGCAGGTAGCGCGCTGCGGTGAACGGGGACAACGCCTTTCCGGCGCCGCCGCGCGGAGACACAGCGCGGCGGGGACCGCAGCGTGTCGGCAGCCACGCCGCCACCGGCCATCGCGCGCCACGGCGCGGACGCGCTCGCCGAGCCGGGTTGATCATGGCCAGGTTGCTGGTGGCGACCACCGCGCTGGCCGTGCTCGCGGGCACCGGCCTGGCCTGGTCGGCCAAGCAGGACTTCGATTCCGGCTTCACCCAGTCCACCGCGCTCGGTGAGGACGCTCCGCGTTCCGGCGGCGGCGCCGTCAACATCCTGTTGATCGGCCTGGACACCCGCAAGGACCTCAACGGCAACGACCTGCCGAAAGAGGTGCTCGACCAGTTGCACGCCGGTGACGGCACCGAGGGTGGCTACAACGCGAATTCGCTGATCCTGCTGCACATTCCGGCAGACAAGAGCAAGGTCGTCGCCTTCTCCATCCCCCGTGACGACTACGTGCCGGTGACAGGAATCCCCGGCTACCAGCAGATCAAGATCAAAGAAGCGTACGGCCTGAAGAAGGCCGCGGTGCAAGCGAAGTTGATCGAACAGGGCGAAAAGGATCCGATCGTGCTGGAGCGGCGCGGCCGGGAGGCCGGACGCGCGTCCATCGTCACCACTGTCCGCAATCTCGTCGGGGTTCCGATCGACCGGTTCGCCGAGATCTCCCTCGCGGGCTTCTACGACCTGGCCACCGCGGTCGGCGGGGTCGACGTGTGCCTCAACCACGCCGTCGACGACAGCGAGTTCTCCGGCGCGAGCTTCCCCGCGGGCAGGCAGCATCTCGATGGTTCACAAGCCCTGGCGTTCGTCCGCCAACGTCACGGACTGCTCAACGGCGACCTCGACCGCACCCACCGTCAACAGGCCTTCCTCACTTCGGTTGCCAAGTCGCTCAAGGACTCCGGAACCCTGACCAACCTGAGCCAACTCGCGGAACTGATGGATGTGGCGCACCGTGATGTGGTGCTCTCCCACGGCTGGAACCTGTTCGACTTCGCCCGCGACATGGGCTCCGCGGGCTCGGTACCGGTCGAATTCCGCACGCTGCCGGTGGTGCGCTACGACGTGATCGACGGTCAGGACGTGAACATCATCGACCCGGCCGCGATCAAACGGGAGGTGCGGGCGGCTTTCGGCCAGGAGGCACCGAAAACCACGACCACGGCGCCGACCCCGACGAGCGTGGTCGATGTGCACAATGTGGGCACCGCGAAAGGCCAGGCGGCGGCGCTCTCGGCCGCGCTGACGAACCGGGGCTACGGTGCGGGCCTGATCGGCAACGGTGATTCGAGCGACGGCCAGTACTCGGCCATCACCTACGGCCTCGGCACTGCCGACGATGCGCACGCGCTGGCCGAACTCCTCGGCGGACTGCCGGTTTCGGCGTCGCCGTCGATCGAAGACGGGCGGATCAAGGTCGCGCTCGGCGCGGACTTCACCATGCCCACCGAGCTGAGCCCGACCACATCGACGACCACTCCCCCCACCACCACATCGTCCGGCTCGATGCCGCTGCCCGATGAGGGAAAACCGTTGTCCACCAACATCGGCGACACCATTCCCTGCGTCAACTGAACACCTGCACCGCGTCGGCCGGGCGCCGGGCGCAGCGCGGATATCCGGTCGGCCACCGGAACGACCGGTGGCCGACCGAGTCTCATGCCTCCGGTGCGTCCGGATAGGCCTGCTGGCGGTATCCCCCGCGCAGCGTCCCGTCCAGATACGCGGCCTTGCAGGCCCGCCGGGCGATCTTGCCGCTCGATGTCCGCGGAATCGACCCCGCCGGCACCAGCAGCAGGTCCCGCACCATCACTCCGTGCCTGCGCGCGATCGCCGCGCGCACCGCGTCCGTGATCGGGCCCGGCTCGAGTTTCGCCGCACCCGTCCCTCTTTCGGCGACGATCACCAATTGCTCCGCCGCCGGATCGGACACCGTCCCCGCCTCGAGCACCGGGGTGGGCAATTGCCCGGCCTGTACCGAGAAGGCCGCGATGAAACCGGGGCGCAGGGCGGTACTGGCCTCCTGTGCCGAGTATTCGAGATCCTGCGGATAGTGGTTGCGGCCGTCGACGATCACCAGGTCCTTCACCCGACCGGTGATGAACAGCTCACCGTCGTGATAGGCGCCGTAGTCGCCGGTCCGCATCCACTTCGCGTCATCGGGCGCGCCTTCGGCGCGACTTCCGGCCGGCAGCCGCGCGACCACCCGGTTGTGGAAGGTTTCCGCGGTCTCCTCCGGCCGGCCCCAGTACCCGATGCCCATATTGTCACCGTGCAGCCAGATCTCGCCGACCTCGCCGTCGCGACGCTCGACCCCGGTGCCGGGATCGACGATCACCGCCCACTGTGACCGCGCGACGTGTCCGCATGACACCTGCGCCACCGCGTCCTCGGCGTGCTCGTCGCACTCCACCATCCGGCCGTCGTTCAACTGCCCGCGATCGACATAGACCACCCGCGCCTCGTCGTCGCGCTTGGTCGCCGACACGAACAACGTGGCCTCGGCCATCCCGTAGCACGGCTTGATCGCGGTCTTGGACAGCCCGTAGGGCGCGAACGCCTCGTTGAACTTGCGCATCGAGGCCACCGACACCGGCTCACTGCCGTTGATCAGTCCGATCACGTTCGACAGATCGAGCGGCTCGCCGCCCTTGGGCAACCCACGCATCGCCGCATGTTCGAACGCGAAATTCGGCGCCGCCGAATAGATTTCGGCGCCGTCCGCTTGTGCGGCCAGCTCCTTGATCCAGCGCGCGGGCCTGCGCACGAACGCGCTGGGCGACATGATGGTGATGAACTTGCCGCCGATGGTCGGCAGGATCACCGTGAGCAGCCCCATGTCGTGGAACAGCGGCAGCCAGGTGACCCCGCGGGCGTTCTCGGTGATCCCGATGGCATCGATCATCTGCAGCAGGTTGGTCCCCACCGAGCGGTGGGTGATCTCGACACCGGCGGGCACCCTGGTGGATCCGGAGGTGTACTGCAGATACGCCACGCTGTCGATATTGATATCGGGCCTGCGCCAGCGGGTGCCGACGGTGTCGGGAATCGCCTCGACCGCGATGATTCTGGGCCGTTGCGCCGCGGGCTGCTCGCGGAAGAAGGTGCGCACACCGGCCGCCGCACTGCCGACGGTGAGCACCGCGGCGGGTTCACAGTCGCCGAGGACGGCGTGCAGCCGGTCGCTATGGCCCTGCTCCTCCGGATCGAACAGTGGCACCGCCACATTCCCCGCGTACACCGCCGCGAACAGCGCGACGACATAGTCCAGGCCCTGCGGCGCCAGCACCGCCACCCGGTCGCCGGGCTGGGTCACCTGCTGCAATCGCGCGGCCACCGCGCGCAGCCGCACGCCGAACTCACGCCAGGTCAGCTCCTGGTATTCCCCCTCACGTTCTGTCGAATAGTCGATGAAGCGATAGGCCAGGTCGTCTCCGTTGGCCTCGCTGTGTTTGTCGACGAAGTCGATCAAGGTCTGATCGCCGGGAATCCGGATAGTCCCCAGTTCGTCTACATAGTCGTCGAAAGTCTCGCCGATCATTCCCAATCCTTTTCAACGCACATTGACTCCGAACCCGCCACGACAAGGTGAGTCGTCAATACCGCCCGAACGAGATCGCCACGTTGTGACCGCCGAAACCGAAGGAGTTGTTCACCGCGTAATCGATGCGGCCGCGCCGCGCCTGACCCGACACCACGTCCAAATCGATGTCGGGGTCCTGATTGTCCAGATTCAGCGTGGGCGGAACGATGCCGTCGCGCACACTGAGCACCGTCAGCACCGATTCGAGCGCACCGACCGCGCCGATCGAATGCCCGAGAGCCGATTTCGGTGCGTACACCGAGGCGTGCGAGCCGATCGCCTTCGCGATCGCATTCGCCTCGGCGGTGTCACCGATCGGCGTCGCGGTGGCGTGGGCGTTGATGTGGGTCACGTCGGCGCGGCTGATCCCGCCCGTCTGTATCGCGCGTGTCATCGCCCGCGCGGCCCCGGTGCCCTCGGGATCCGGTGCCACGAGGTGGAATCCGTCGGAGGTGACACCCGCGCCGAGCAGCCGGGCGTGAATCGTCGCGCCACGCGCCTTCGCGTGCTCCTCGGTCTCGATCACCATCATCGCGCCCGCCTCGCCGAAGACGAACCCGTCGCGGTCGGCGTCGAAGGGGCGCGAGGCCGCCTTGGGATCGTCGTTGCGGGTGCTCATGGCCCGCATCTGCGTGAACGCCGCGATCGGCACCGCCTGGATGGAGCCCTCGACACCACCGGTGACCACCATGTCGGCATCGCCCATCATGATCATCCGCCACGCGTTGGCGATCGCCTCCGAGCCCGACGAGCAGGCCGACACCGGCGTGGAAACCCCTGCCCGCGCGCCCAATTCGATGCCGACGCAGGCCGCGGGGCCGTTGGGCATGATGGCCTGCACGGTCAACGGCGAGACCTTGCGGTAGCCGCCGTTACGGAGCCGGTCGCGGGCGTAGATCAGCGATTCCGCGCCGCCGAGGCCGGTACCGATCGAGACGCCGAGCCGGTCGCGGTCCACGGCGGGGGTGCCGGCGTTGCGCCACACCTCGCGACCGAGAACCACGGCCATCTGTTCGACGTAGGACAGTTTGCGCGCCTCTTCGCGGGTGAGCGAGAGGGTGGGCGACACCTTCAGGTGGCCGCCGATCCGCACCGGCAATTCGAAGTCGTCGATGAAGGAGTCTTCCAAGACGTCGATTCCGCTCTCGCCGTTGAGCAGACCTTTCCAGGTCGAGTCGACGTCGCCCGCGATCGACGTGGTCGCCGCCAGGCTCGTGACCACGATGTCCGTCATAATTTTTCGCTCACTCTCTCTAGCTATGCCACGACTGAACGGGAACCGCTGATGGAGCTGAACTGGTGGAGCGTATATGCACACGGCGCGACGCGCCCAAATTCCGAAACAGTGCGCAGGAACACCGTGTCGTTTCCAGGCGCGATGCGCCGGGTCTATTGTGACGACGGGCAACACTACCGGACCGACGCAACTCTCGCTTTTCACTAACCGGAAAGGGCAACGAGCGTGGCCAGGAACCTGACCCAACTGGAACTACTGATCGAACTGGAACCGATCGCCGCGAGCAATGTCGACCGCCATCTGTCGATGGCAAAGGACTGGCACCCGCACGATTATGTGCCGTGGGACCGTGGCCGCAACTTCGCGGCCATGGGCGGAATCGATTGGGACCCAGAACAATCCGCTCTCAGCGAAGTCGCCAAGGCGGCGATGGTCACCAACCTGCTCACCGAGGACAACCTGCCCTCCTACCACCGGGAGATCGCCGAGAACTTCTCCAAGGACGGCGCCTGGGGCACCTGGGTGGGTCGCTGGACCGCCGAGGAGAACCGGCACGGCATCGTGTTGCGCGACTACCTCGTGGTGACCCGCGGGGTCGACCCGGTCGCGCTCGAACAGGCCCGAATGATCCACATGACCAACGGGTATTCGGCGATGGCCGTCGTCGACGACAAGGCACCTGGCTTCGACATCCATGCCTCGACCGGCGCCGGATTCCTGTTCTCCGTGGCCTATGTGACCTTCCAGGAACTGGCCACCAGGGTGAGCCACCGCAACACCGGCCGGGTCTGTGACGATCCGATCGCCGACCGCATGCTCGCCCGCATCGCCGCCGACGAGAACCTGCACATGATCTTCTACCGCAACCTGTGCGCCGCCTCGCTCGACCTGGCCCCCGACCAGACCATCGAGGCGATCAACACCATCGTGCAGAACTTCCAGATGCCCGGTGCCGGTATGCCGGGCTGGCGGCGCAACGGCGTGCTGATGGCCAAGCACGGCATCTACGATCTGCGCCAGCATCTCGAAGAGGTCCTGATGCCGGTGCTGCGCAAGTGGGACATCTTCGAGCGCAACGACTTCGGGCCTCGCGGCGAGCGTGCTCGCGAGGATCTGGCGGCCTTCCTCGAGGGGCTGGGCGGCGATGTCCTGCGCTTCGAGGAGCAACGCGATCGCTCACTGGCGCGGGCGGCCGAGCGCGAACAGCAAACGGTCTGATCGAGGCCGGGCCTGCCGCTACCGGGCTGGATCGCGGCGCGCGTCGTTCTTGTTGCGGTACATCGCGGCATCGGCGGCGTGCACCAATTCGTCCACGGCGCCGGGCAATTGCTCGAAGAAGGCGGTCCCGATACTGGCGCCGACGGCGAGCATGTGTGTGTCCACCTCGAGCGGCTCGGTGAGCGCGGACAGCAGCTCGTCGGCCAGTCGTGCCAATTGCGCTTCGCCGGAGCATCTTTCGACCAGCACAAGGAACTCGTCACCGCCGATGCGGGCGGCGAGCGCCTGGTCCGGGCGCACCGCGTCACGCATCCGGTCGGCCACGACTTCGAGCACACGATCCCCGATCGTGTGCCCCCACAGGTCGTTGATCTCCTTGAACCCGTCGAGGTCGAGATAGCAGACCCCGATCGGCGGTTGCGCGTCGGCCAGTCTGTTGAACAGGTGCGGGCGGTTCGGTAGTCCGGTGAGCGCGTCGTGATTGGCGTCGTGCCACAGACGGTCGGCGAGCTGCTTGCGCTCGGTGACATCGACCGCGACACCGATCAGGAACTCGATTCCCCCATCGGTGCCGCGCACCGCCGACATCGACAGGTCGATCGCGGTCACCCGGCCGTCGGTATGCAGATGCTCGGTCTCGGTGCGGAAGCTCTCGGATTCGCCGGCGACCATCAGCTGGAGCTGTTCGAACGCGAAGTTCAGGTTCTGCGGGCCGAGGATGTCGGCGACAGTCCGGCCCGGCATCGTCTCCGGGGTCTGGCCGAGCATCTGGGCCATGATGGCGTTGCAGTCGACCACCTGGCCGGTCATGTCGACGGTGCCGATGCCGACGAGCGCGCCGTCGAAGACCGCCTCGAATCGGGCTTCGGAGAGCGCCCGGCGGTTCTCGGCCTCCTGCGCCGCGGCGAGCACTGCAGCCAGCGTGGCCTCCTGCTCGGCCAGCGCGGCGGCTCGCAGCGCCGAGGTGAAGCCGGCTGCGAAGTCGGCGGCCAGGACGATCGCCCGGTCGCGGATCTGCGGTAGCGCGGGGTCGGCCGGGCCGTCGGCGACGAGCTCGACCAGATCGGCACAGATCACCGGCACCGAACGGCTCACCGCTGACGGGTCACGGTAGTTGGCGGCGACCAGCATCCGAGCCGCCCGCCGCGCGATGTCCGGATCCTCTCCGCCACGCGCCGCGTCGATCAGACCGGTGCACAGGGCAGCCAGCATCTCTTCGATCTGCGAGCGGTTGAGGGTAGGAGCTACGACGCCATCGAGGGCATCCGCCCACCGCCGCGCCAGCTCCCACGACCCCACTGCTTCATCCACCTGTCATCGTCTATCGCACCGCCATGTCAGGCGGTCTACTTCTTGATCGCGACCCCACCCAGGCCGAGCGAACGGCCTGGCTTCTCGTGCTGGTCACGCTCGGACTCGGGCCGCCACAACGGCAGCTCGACAACGCCTGGCTCGACCGAATCCCATCCCTCGAACAACGCGACGATCTCGTCCTTGGACCGGAAATGAATTCCGACCTTGGATTGGTTCACCGAGTGCGTACCCAGTTTACCGGCGTCATCGGGACGAAGCTCTGAGGTGAGATGTGAAATGGCTATGAAACTACCCGCTGCCACCGTTTCGCGCAGCGCCGTCACCTTGCCGACCGGATCATCGACGTCGGGCACCAGATGCAGCACCGCGATCAGCAGCAAACCCACGGGAGCGTCGAAGTCGATCAGCCCTGTCTCGCGGACCGCGGCGACCAGGTCGCCGGGTTTGCGCAGGTCGGCCTCGATCGCACCCGCGCGATCGTTGCCCTGCAGGATGGTTCGGGAATGGGCGACCGCCACCGGGTCGATGTCGACATAGAGCACCCTGGCCTCCGGGTCGAGCTCGTGCACGATCTCGTGCACATTGCCCGCGGTGGGGATGCCCGACCCGATATCGAGGAACTGCCGGATTCCGGCGTCGAGCATGAAGCGGACCGCCCGGCGCAGAAACGCGCGATTGCTCAGCGCCAACCGCGGCAGGTCGGGAACGAGGCTGATCGCCATTTCCGCGGCGTCCCGGTCGACCGCGAAGTTGTGCGAGCCACCGAGCAAAGCGTCGTACATCCGAGCCGGACTCGGATGCTGCATATCGACACCTTCGGGCGCCCATACCGGCCGATCCATCGAATTCCCCTGTCTGCCATTACCGCACCGCATCCTCGCAACCCGCGACGATGCCACCCGCATCGTAATCGGCGGCACCGACATCGGCGCGGCTATCAATTAGCGAGGGTCATGTTTTCGAGTAACGGCGCGGTCGGGGTCTACTTTTCGGAGCCGTAGGGCTGGGCCCAGAGAGGGGCCACGTCCGGCGTCATAGTGGCGACGACCGGGATGCCGGCTGCCAGAAAGTTGTCCACGGCGCGACGCATGTGGTCGGCGGAGGTGATCAGGACAGCTTCGGTCACGCCGAGCGCTGCCATCATGCGCGCCGAGAACTCGGCATTCTGCACGGTGGAACCGGCTTCGGTTTCCGCGTGCAGCCGGTGCCTGGCGACACCGCGAATATTGAGCCAGTCGGCCATCACCTGCGCCTCGGTGACACCGTTGCGTGGGTTGCCGCCGGTCACGATGACCGGGGAAGCGGGTGACATGAAGGCCTGAATCAGCGCCGCGTGCAAGCGATTACCCAGTTCGGGTCGCATCGTGCCATCGGGAAGCAGGCCGTAGCCGAGCACCACGATCGCCGTCTCGGGGCCGTAGGTAGCCGGCAGTTCGATGCCGGCGAGGCCCGCGACCGAACCGACCGCGCCGACCAGTGGATCGACGGAGGGCGCGGCGGCTCCGGGTGGCGCGGTCGCGACCGCTCCGACCAGCGCGGCGGGCAGCACCAGCGCGGCCGCACAACGACGCAGTGCCTGGTGAGCGCAGAGCCAGTTCATGGTGACCTCCCGAAGCGACGTCGCATCATCGTCGCCTACCGGAACCCCCGACATGCCCATTTCTGAAATGTTGATGGTTCGGACTGTTCGCCCAGGATCGGGAGGTATCCTGGGAACGCAAAAAGGCCCTCCAACCGAAGTTGGAGGGCCTTTCGCAAAGATGTTCCGGCAGTGTCCTACTCTCCCACACCCTGTCGAGTGCAGTACCATCGGCGCAGGTGGCCTTAGCTTCCGGGTTCGGAATGGGACCGGGCGTTTCCCCACCGCTATAACTACCGTAACTCTATGAA
>NZ_JBHXAQ010000007.1:132689-386154 GCF_042728755.1 Nocardia sp. NPDC060249 | reverse complement strand
CGATGGGAGGCCGTTGCTTGCTCCTTCGTCGCCTACGCAACGGCCTCCCATCGGCGGGACGGCCGCGAACCGCCGCTTCGCGGCGAGCCCCTCCTCGAGGTCGGGGCGTGCGTGGCTGGTTTGCAGTGTAGGCGGCGGCCTGAACGCTGGCTAACGGGTGCCGGATTCGGTCAGCTGGCGCTCGACCGGGGTCGGCAGGTCATCGGCTTCCTGCAATCCGAACTTGCTGTGCAGCGCCACCAGTGGCTTCGGTGCCCACCAGTTCCAGGTGCCCATCATCCGCATGAGCGCGGGGGCGAGCAGGCCGCGGATGACGGTCGCGTCGCTGATCACCGCCAGCGCGCAGCCGAGGCCGAACAGTTTCATCATCGACACGCCGGAGCTGGCGACGCCGAGGAACACGATGCTCATCAGCAGTGCGGCGGCGGTGAAGATGCGTCCGGTGCGGGCCACGCCCATCGCGACGGCTTCGGTATTGCCCTCGGTGGTCTTCGGCCCGGCCAGCCATTCCTCGCGGATCCGCGACAGCAGGAAGACCTCGTAGTCCATGGACGCGCCGAACGCCAGGCTGAACATGAGGATGGGCATGGCCAGGTTGAGGGTGCCGGTCGCGGTGAAGCCGAGCAGGCCCGACAGGTGGCCTTCCTGGAAGATCCACACCATCGCGCCGAACGTCGCCGCCAGCGACAGGATGTTGAGGATCAGCGCCTTCACCGGCAGCACCACGCTGCCGGTGAACAGGAACAGCAGCACCAGCGTGGTGAGCGCGATCAGCGCGCCCGCCAGCGGCAATTTGCCGGTGATCGCCTCGACCGAGTCCTGGTTCAGCGCGGCCGGGCCGGTGATCAGGGCCTGCGACGGCGCGGGAACGGCGCGCAGCGCGTCGAGTTGATCGCCGCCCGCGTCGGAGTAGGGATCGAGCGAGGTGGCGACCGACAGGTAGGCGCCGTGCTGCGGGTCCGTCATCTCGGGCACGCCCGCGGCCACCCGCATCCCGTTGCGATACACCGCCGCGCTGCTGAGCACGGCCGGTACGTCGGGCACCTTCGACAGATCGCGGGCGTAAGTATCGAGCTCGGCTGTGCTGCCCCGGAATTCGGGCAGCACGATGGTCGCGCTCGAGGCCATGTCGGCATCGAATTCGGTGCGCAGGATGTCGCCCACTTCGCGACTGGCGACACCGGGGGGCAGCGACCGGTCGTCGGGGTAGCCGAACTGGACACCGAGGAACGGCGAGCCGAGCACCAGCAGGAACGCGGTGGTGGCCAGCGCGATCGACATCGGACGCTTCATCACCGCGACGACGAGGCCGTACCAGAAGCTCTGGCGTGGTTCCTTTTCCGTCCTCGGGGCCAGCCGGAACAACCGGCGCATCGGCGCGCGCAGGTCGCCCGCGTCGATGCGATCGCCGACCAGGATGAGCAGGGCGGGCAGCACGATCACCGCGGCGGCCGCGGCGGCGGCGACCACGGCGATACCCGCGTAGGCGAAGGACTTGAAGAAGTACTGCGGGAAGACCAGCAGCGCCGAGAGCGAGAGCGCGACCACCAGCGCCGAGTACACGACGGTACGACCAGCGGTCTGGATCGCGCGGGTCACCGCGGCGGTCGGAGTAGCGCCCGCCGTCAGCTCTTCGCGATATCGGCTGACGATGAACAGGCTGTAGTCGATCGCCAATGCCAGCCCGAGGGCCGTGGTCATGTTCAGCGCGAAGATCGACACGTCGGTGAGCGCGGTCAGTACGCGCAGAATGCCCAGCGACGCCGCGATGGCGAACAGCCCGATCGCGACCGGCAGCGCGGCGGCCATGAGGCTGCCGAACACCAGCGCCAGCAGCAGGCCGGTGATCGGGATCGCGATCGCCTCGGCGATGATCAGGTCCTTGCTGATCTGGGTGTTGATATCGGCGAAGGAGGCGGCGAGCCCACCGGCCTTGACCGTGACCGGACCGCTCTCGACCTGGAGTTCTTCGCTCAGCTGGGCGGCCCGGACGGGCAGTTCGGCGTCGTCGCCCTCGATGCTGGCCAGGATGAGCGCGTGGGTGCCGTCCTTGCTGAGCATCGCCTGTTTGAGGTCGGGGCGCGCGGTCCAGTACGACTGGACACCGCTGACGATCTCGGGATGCGCGCCGAGGACGGCGAGCGCGTGGTCGGCGGCTGCGCGCGCGGCGGGCGAATCGGCGACGCCCTCGGCCGAGACCGTCAGCACGTAGTTGGGTTCACTGCCGGGGAAGTGGTCGCTCAGGTATTGGCTGGCCTGCACCGAATCGAGATCGGCGGTGACGAATCCACCCGATTTCATGTGCGAGTGCACGGTGGCGCCGATCGCGCCGCACAACACCATCAGCACCAGCGCGACCGCGACCACCCATCGTGGTCGGGCAACGGCGGTGCGGGCGATTCTCGTCAACATCGTCGGGTGCCCTCTGCTCGGAAACGTTCGAACCGTCACCGTATCCCGCGTCGAATTCTTTCCGATACCGCCTCGGGGTGGAGGTGGCTCGAGTATCATCTCCGCCCCTGGGTGGACGCGGAGGGGGTTCGCAACCGCTAGCGGTGCTTCAGGTGCCGCGTGCCCGCAGGATTCGGCCGCCGACCTCGCCGAGGCCGATGGGCCTGCCCTCGGTGCCCGGCGCGGTGGCGGTGATCGTCACCTCGTCGCCGTCGGCCAGGAATGTGCGGGTTTGCTCGTTCACCGTGATGGGTTGTGTTCCACCCCAGGACAATTCGATGAACGAGCCGCGTTGGGACGGCTCCGGGCCGGAGATCGTGCCGGAGGCGTAGAGGTCGCCGGGCCGGATCGAGGCGCCGTTGGCGGTGAGGTGGGCCAGCATCTGGGCGGGCGACCAGTACATGCGCGAGTAGGGCGGGCGCGCGACGACCTCGCCGTTCCAGGAGACGGTCAGGTCGATATCGAGGCCGAAGTCGCCGGTACCGCGCAGGTAGGGGAGGGGTGCTGGGTCCTGTGCGGGTAGCGGCACCCGGGCCCGCGTCAGCGCGGACAGCGGGGTGATCCAGGCCGAGAGCGACGTGGTGAACGACTTGCCGAGGAACGGGCCGAGCGGCTGGTACTCCCAAGCCTGGATGTCGCGAGCCGACCAGTCGTTGACCAGGGCGACGCCGAACACGTGCTCGGCGAATTCGTCGACGGAGACCGGTGCGCCGAGCGTGGAGCCGGAACCGACGACGAAGCCCAGCTCGGCTTCGATGTCCAGCCGCTGCGACGGGCCGAAATCAGGTGTGCCGGAGGCGGTCCGGCGCTGGCCTCGCGGCCTGACGACCGGGGTGCCCGAGACGACCACGGTGCCTGCCCGGCCGTGGTAACCCACCGGCAGGTGCCGCCAATTCGGCAGCAGCGGTTCACTGTCCGGACGGAACAGCCTGCCCAGATTGGTGGCGTGGTCGAGGCTGGCGTAAAAGTCGACGTAGTCACCGATCCGCACCGGCAGTGCCATTCGCACAGCGGACACGGGATATACGGCAGCAGCCGGCAGAGCCGTATCGGCGAGCGCGCGCACCCGCTCACGGACCTCACGCCAGCGGCCGGAACCCTGCGCGAGAAACGCGTTCATCTCGGGTTGAGCGAACACCGGATCATCCAGCAGCGCAGCCAGATCGAGCACCATATCGCCCAACCGGCAACCGACCCGGAAGTCGCCGTCAGGGGGTGCGAAAACGCCGTAGGGCATGTTCTCCGGCCCGAACAGCGAGTCGGCCGGTACTTCCACGCGCGACACCTGCGCGCCGCTCATCGGTGGCCGCCGCCCTGACTCATGCGAGCCCCGGCCCACGGCCGGACCAGGTCCACGCGTAAGCGGGATCTTCGCAGGCCAGCGCCCCTTCGCCGAGTTGCAGCGGCCGGAACGTATCCACCATCACCGCCAGTTCGTCGAAGAACTCCGCCCCGATACTGCGTTCGTAGGCACCGGGCTGTGGGCCGTGCGCGTAACCACCCGGATGCACCGAAACCGAACCCTGGGCGATACCGGAACCCTTGCGCGCCTCATAGTTTCCGCCGCAATAGAACATGATCTCGTCGGAATCCACATTCGAGTGGTAGTACGGCACCGGAATCGACAGCGGGTGGTAGTCGACCTTGCGCGGCACGAAATTGCAGACGACGAAATTGGTGGCCTCGAAGGCCTGATGCACCGGCGGTGGCTGATGAACGCGGCCGGTCAGCGGTTCGAAATCGGCGATATTGAACGTGTAGGGGTACAGGCAACCGTCCCAGCCGACCACATCGAACGGATGCGTCGCGTAGACCATCCTGGTGCCGATCACCTCGGTGCCCGCCCGGTGCTTGACCAGGACTTCCACCTCGGTGTCCTCGACGCGCAGCAATTCGAGCGGCCCGTGCAGATCGCGTTCGCAGTACGGCGAATTCTCCAGTAGCTGGCCGAATTTCGAGAGATAGCGCTTGGGCGGGGTGATATGACTCGACGCCTCGATCACATACGCGCGCAACGGTTCCTCGCCCATCGGCAGCCAGCGGTGGGTCGTCGCGCGCGGCATGAGGACCTGATCGCCCTGGTGAACCGGCACGATCCCGAACACGCTCTCCACCACGGCCGCACCGGATTCCACGTACACCAGCTCGTCGCCGATGGCGTTGCGGTACAGCGGGGACGCGCCCTTGGCGACCACGTACGAGATCCGCACATCGGCGTTGGCCAGCAGCAACCTGCGCCCGGTAACCGGGTCGGTCGTCGTTGCCGTATCGCCGGGGAACAGCAGCGGCAACCGCAGATGCCGGTGATGCAGTGGATGATTCGGCGTCAACGTCTGGTCGGGGAGCTCCCAGACGGTCGCGTCGACGATCGCGGGCGGCAGCGCGCGGTGATACAGCAGCGAGGAGTCGCCCGAGAACCCCTCCTCGCCCATCAACTCTTCGTAGTAGAGGTTGCCGCGCTCATCCCGATGCTGCGTATGCCGCTTCGGCGGCACCGACCCGACCCGGCGATAGAACGACATGAAAGCGCACCTCCCGCTACGTTGCAGGCTGAAACTTCTCCCTCCAACGTAACCGAGAATGCGCGGCGGGTCCGTCAGAATTCGGCGATCACCGGTGCGTGGTCGCTGGCGCCCTTGCCCTTGCGCTCCTCGCGGTCCACCGAAGCGTCCTTGATCTGGTCGGCGAGGGCGGGGGAGGCGAGGATGAAGTCGATGCGCATGCCCTCCTTGCGGGGGAAACGCAGCTGGGTGTAGTCCCAGTAGGTGTAGACGCCGGGACCGGGGGCGAACGGGCGCATCACGTCGCGGAAGCCGAGATCGAGCACGGACTGGAAGGCTTCGCGTTCGGGGGCGGAGGTGTGGGTCTTGCCGACGAACAGTTCCGGCGCCCAGACGTCGTCGTCGGTGGGGGCGATGTTCCAGTCCCCGACCAGCGCGATCTTCGCCGCCGGGTCGTCGGCCAACCAGCCCGCCGCCTTCGCGCGCAGCGTCGAGAGCCAGTTCAGTTTGTAGGTGTAGTGCGGGTCGGCGAGCGCGCGCCCGTTGGGGACATAGAGGCTCCACACCCGCACTCCGCCGCAGGTCGCACCGATCGCGCGCGACTCGACCACCGGCGATTCGATCAGCGAATCGCCCGCGTCCTTGTCGAAGCCGGGCTGGTCGGGGAACGCGAACTCGACATCGGTGAGCCCGACCCGCGACACGATCGCGACACCGTTCCACTGATTGAGGCCCACGTGCGCCACCTCGTACCCCGCGGCCTCGAACTGCTCGAACGGGAACTGATCGTCACGGCACTTGGTCTCCTGCAACGCCAGCACATCGATGTCGTGGCGGTCCAGAAAGGCGATCGCCCGATCGACGCGGGAGCGGATCGAGTTGACGTTCCAGGTGGCGAGACGCACGACAGCGATGGTCCTTTCAGGACTGATGACTTTGCGGGGCGGCGTAGCGGTAGGCGTGATGTTCGATGAAGCCGAGTTCGCGGTAGAGGGCGAGGGCGCCGGAGTTGCCCACCTCCACCTGGACGTAGGCGTGGCTCGCGCCCTGTTCGGCACCCCACCGGATCAGTTCGGCGCACAGCAGCGCGCCGAGCCCGTTGCGGCGGTGCGCGGTCGCTACGGCCACACAGGTGAGCCCGACCCAGCGTCGGCCGTCGGGGGCGGTGGTCACCGCGCCGCGCCCGATGGACAGGGGTTCGGGCAGGCCGAGCGAGGCGAAGCCGAGAACACCGTCCAGGACCGAGGTGAGCACGGCACGGTCGGGTTCGCGCACGGCCGGGTCGAGCGGGATCTCGCCGCGGTAGCGGTGCGTCCGCAGCCAGCCGTCCTCGGGCGCGTCGGTGATACGCACCATCGACGGCCCTTGCGGCAGGACGAAATTCGCGATGTCGAGACCGAGGACCACGGTCTCGCTCCAGGTGTTCCAGGTCGGCGGGACAGGAGCGAGCCGGTCGGGCAGTTGCAGCAACAGCGGCAACCCCTGACCGGTGTACCAGTCCGCGATCTTGTGCATGGTGTCGATCGACAACACCGCGGGCACACCCGACTCGCCCAGCGGCACAGCCGAATTCGCGCGCCCGGTGTAGCCGTTGCCCGCTCGCGCCAGCCAGCCGTCGATCCACAGATGCGCGCTGCCGGGCCAGGCCATGGCCGCCGCGGTCTCCAGCGACCGGATCTCCTTGGTGCGAATGGGCCTTGGCCCCAGCGCTTTCAAGGCGACAACGCGATCGGCGGACACCGAGACCAGCTCGCCCTCGACGGTCCGCACCGACGGCGGCGTCAGCGACACCAGCTCGCCGATCACGTCGGTGAGTGGCTGGGGATAACCGGCGGGCAGCTGGTACCGCATCACCACCCGGCGGCCGAGGGGAATGTCAGTCGTCATGGCCGAAGGGGTCGGGAACGGTGCCGGGGATCCAGCTCAAACCCGGTGTACCCCAGCCGTTTCGCTTGATGGCCTTCTTGGCGGCGCGGGCATTGCGGCCGATCAGCACGTCGACGTAGAGGAAGCCGTCGAGGTGGCCCACCTCGTGCTGGAGCATGCGCGCGAAGAAGCCGGTGCCCTCGAGTTCCACGGGCTCGCCGTTCTCGTCGGTCCCGGTGACCTTCGCCCAGTCCGCGCGACCGGTCGGGAACTGCTCGCCGGGCACCGACAGGCAGCCTTCCTCGTCGTCATCGGGGTCGGGCATGGTCTCGGGGATCGCCGAGGTCTCCAGCACCGGGTTCACCACCACGCCCTTGCGGCGTAGCGGATTGCCGGTGGCGTCGAAGTCGGGGCAGTCGTAGACGAACAGGCGCTTGCCGACGCCGACCTGATTCGCCGCCAGGCCGACACCCTTGGACTCTTCGAGAGTGTCGTACATATCCGCGATGAGCTCGGCCAGCTCCGCGGGGGTCTCCGTCACCTTCGCGGTGGGGTTGTGGAGAACGGGGTCACCGACGATCACGATCGGGAGAATTGCCATGGTCGCCATTATCGCCGCTGGCGCGGGCGGAGGATCGGCGGACCCCTGTGGGCCGCGCCACCCCTACTGGCCTTCAGTCAACACGCCGTGACATGGGTCGAAGGATCGGGGGAACCCGTGGTTGAATGACGACGGTATCTACCCATCTCGTGATACTCGGCGAGGGAGCAAGATGGACGGCGCAGCAGCTCGGCACATCGCGGAGGGCCTCACTGCGGGCGAACAGGATTCGGCCGCCGGCGAGAGCGCGGGTCTGAGTCGTCGCGAGCTCGACATCCTGGACTTCGAGCGCAAATGGTGGAAGTACGCGGGCGCCAAGGAAGACGCGATCCGCGAGCTGTTCAGCATGTCGGCCACCCGGTACTACCAGGTCCTCAACGCTGTCGTCGACTCCGACGCGGCGCTGGCCGCCGATCCGATGCTGGTCAAGCGGCTGCGCCGGCTGCGAGCGAGCAGGCAGAAATCGCGTGCCGCCCGCAAACTCGGCTTCCAGGTCTGACATGACGGCCACACACCCTTCGTTGCGGCTAGGGTTGGGCGGGTGAGCAACCCGAACCCCACCCCCGGCGGCCCGCCGTTGCGCGCGCTGGCGATGGTGTTGATCGCGCTGGCCATTGTCTTCGCCGGTCTGGGTGCGATGTCGCTGTCGAACTCCGATGCCGTGGCATCCGATGCGGAGCAGACCGAGACCACCACCTCCAGTGCGGTAGCGCAGGTGCCCGCCACCACGGCCGCGCCGAAGACCACCAGCGCGGCCGCCGCCCCGACCACGACCACGTCGTCCGCCGCACCGACGACGACCACCACCACCACCGCGCCCGCGACGGGCACCACGGATCAGACCGTGTCGGTGCGGGTGCTGAACAACAGCCTGGTCGCCGGCCTGGCCGCACGCACCGCGAGCGAACTGACCACCGCGGGCTGGACCAACGTGAGCACCGGCAACTACAGCGGTGAGAACCTGACCACCACCACCGTGTATTACGGCGGCGGCGCGCGCGACAAGGCCGCGGCCACCGAGATCGCCGAGCAGGTCGGCGGGACGGTCGCGCCCAAGACGGGGGACACCTCGCCGGGTGTCGTCGTCGTACTGACCGGTCGCTGAACCAGGCGCGGCACGCGGTGCCGTAGGCCATGTCGCCGCTGTGGCATCATCTTGAGCGGTATAGCCCCAGTCCGATAAGGAGTCCCCTGATGGCCACGTCGACAACTCGTCGCCCGTCCTGGCGCATTGTGACCCCGGTGCTCGCGGTCGCCGCGTTCGGGCTCGCAGCCTGCACCAACAGCCAGGAGTCGAGTGACGTCAAGGGCACCACGCCGCCGGTGTGGACCAGCTCGGCGGCGCCCGGGGGCGAAAGCGGCGGCCACGGTGGCGGTCACGCCGCACCGTCGGCGACCGCGGCTCCCGGCCACGGCGACGACCACGGTGGCGTGGCGGGCGGCCTGAAGGCCTCGCTCAAGAACGGTGCGGGCGCCGAGGTCGGCACCGCGACCATCGTGCAGGAGGGTGGCCACCTGGTCGTCACCGTCGAAGCGCGCGGTCTGACGCCCGGCTTCCACGGCCTGCACTTCCATCAGAACGGCACCTGTGAGGGCGACTTCGCCTCGGCCGGTGGGCATCTACAGGTCGGCGGTGCCACCGCGCACCCGGCCAGCGGTGACCTCACCTCGCTGCAGGTCGGCGCCGACGGCACCGCGAAGCTGGTCACCCAGACCGACTCGGTCACTCTCGACAACGTCAAGGGCAAGGCGCTGATCATCCACGGCGGTGCCGACAACTTCGGCAACATCCCGCCGCGCTACACGCGCGAGGGTGGCACCGGCCCGGACGAGACCACCCTGACCACCGGTGACGCGGGCGCCCGGGTGGCGTGCGGCGTCGTCGGTTAGCGAGACACACCCATGGCCGGGGCCTTCGAGCCGGTGTCGTTTCGCGGTTCGCCCCGGCCGACCATCGGCATCGAATGGGAGATCGCGCTCGTCGACAAGGTGTCGCGTGATCTGTCCAACACCGCCTCGGCGGTCTTCGACGCGGTCGGCGACCTGCGTGCCCACGACGGCACCCAGCAGGTCACCAAGGAACTGCTGCGCAACACGGTCGAATTGGTGACCGGTGTGCACGACACGGTCGGCGGCGCGGTCGAAGACCTGCACGGCACCATGAACGCGGTGCGGCGCGCGGCCGATCCGCTCGGTGTCGACCTGTTCTGCGCGGGCACCCACCCGTTCGCGGCATGGTCGGCCCAACAGCTCACGCGCTCACCGCATTACGACGAACTGATCGAACGCACCCAGTGGTGGGGCCGTCAGATGCTCATCTGGGGCGTGCACGTGCATGTGGGAGTGTCGCACCGGGACAAGGTCTTTCCGATCCTGAACTCGCTGCTGCTGTCGTATCCGCATCTGCTCGCGCTGTCGGCGTCCTCGCCGATGTGGTCCGGCGACGACACCGGCTACGCCAGCAACCGGGCGCTGATGTTCCAGCAGTTGCCGACCGCCGGGCTGCCGTTCCAGTTCGAGAACTGGCGCCAGTTCGAAGGTTTCGTGCACGACCAGATGAAAACCGGTGTGTTCGAACAACTCGGTGGCATGCACTGGGACATCCGGCCCGCGCCCAAGTGGGGCACCATCGAGGTCCGCGTCTGCGACGGGCTGTCCAGTCGGGCCGAACTGGCTTCGGTGGCCGCGCTGATCCACTGCCTGATCGTCGACCTCGACCAGCGTCTCGAGAACGGCGAGGAACTGCCGACGCTGCCGCCATGGCATGTGCAAGAGAACAAATGGCGCGCCGCGCGCTACGGGCTCGACGCGATCGTGATCGTCGACGACGCCAGCAATGAGCGTTTGGTCACCGACGATCTGATGGATCTGCTCACCCGGCTCGAGCCGACCGCGAAGCGTCTCGGCTGCGCCGACGAACTGGCCGCGGTGGCCGACATTCCCCGCCACGGTGCCTCCTACCAGCGGCAACGCCGGGTCGCCGCCCAGACACAGGGCGACATGGTCGCCGTCGTCGACGCGCTGGTGCGCGAGCTCGATCAGTAGCGTTCAGCTGCGCGGGGAGACGGCGTTCACCCGCCGTTTACGATGGTCGGATGCTTGTCGAACATCCGCGCGCCGTTGCGGGGGGTGCCACCCTCGGTTCGCGTCTGCGTGAACCACGCACACTCGCCGTCGCCGGGGTGGCCGCGGTGCTCGCGCTGCTGGTCGGATTGCAGATCGTCGCGTGGATCATGGGTTTCGACGGACCGCTGGCCAGCCTGGCTCGCGACTTCGCCGGTACGCCCAAATCGATGTCGGTGCCGTGGGCGGGACTGGTGCTCGCGCTCGTCGGGATCTCCACCCGCCGCAGGGTGTTCGCGCTGGCCGCCGCGATCGGGATCGACGCGGTGTGGGTCGCGCTGCGACTCATCGACGGCAAACAGTTCACCGTCGGCAACGGACCCACGATCGTGCTGGCCGCGCTGGCGGTCGTCGCGGCAGTGCGCTGGCGGGGTCGCGAGCGCGCTGACGCGTTGCGAGCCGTCGCACTCGGTGCGCTGCTGGTGCTGGCCACCAAGGTCGGCGATGTGTGGCTGCACCTGACTTCGGCGGTGCGCCCCACCGTGCTCGACGAATACGTGCTGCTCGCCGATCACGCGCTCGGTGATCCGTCGTGGGTCGTCGGGCGGGTGCTGGAGGTGCTCGGGCCCGAGGTGTACGCCGTGCTGCACTGGGTGTACATCGAATTGCCGGTCGCCGCGATCGCGGTGGCGGTGTGGCAGTTGCGCAAGGTGGTCACGACCGGGCTGTGGCCGAGTCACTATCTGGTGCGCACCTTCCTGGTGCTCGGTCTGGTGGGGCCGCTGTTCTATGTGCTGTTCCCGGTGGTCGGGCCGATGTTCGCGTTCGGTGCCGACGGGCACGGCTTCCAGGTGGGCAATTTCTGGCCCGCCGCGATGCCGCCGCTCGAGTCGAACCCGGCCGCCCTCGTCTTCGACGAGTTCACCCCGCGTAACTGCATGCCCTCCATGCACACCGCGTGGGCGCTGTCGCTGTTCATCCACACCCGTCGCGATGTCGACGGGTCACGCGCCCCGATCTGGATGCGCTGGGGCGGGGCGTTCTGGCTGGCCGCCACGGTCACCGCGACACTGGGCTTCGGGTATCACTACGGCGTCGACCTCGTGGCGGGCGCGGTGCTGTGCCTGACCGTCGAGTCGGCTCTGCGCGCGCCCGAGCGGGGGTGGGGCGGCTTCAGGATCCGGCTGGTCGGCTTCGGTGTGGCGGTGTTCGCGGGGCTGCTGCTGTCCTACCGGTATCTGGCGGTGCCGATGGCGGAGTATCCGGTGGCCGCGGGCGCGATCGTCATCGGGCTGTTGGCCGCGGTCGCGATCGCCTTCCACAACACCTGGTTCGCCAGCGCGCCCGCACCGGCCCTCGAGCGAATCGCGACGCCCGCCACCTAGAACAACCCGTCGCGGTGGCGCTGTTCGCGATAGGCGGTGCGGCCGAGGAGATGGGCGATGACCGGCGCGGTGATGATCGTGAACAGGCCGGTGAGGACCAGCATCCAGACATTGACGTCGTCCCGGATGTCGATGCCGGTGCCGACGAGAACCAGCATGAGGCCGACCACCTGTGGTTTGGTGGCGGCGTGCATGCGAGTGAGGGTGTCGGGGAAGCGGACGATGCCGATCGACGCCGTGAACGCCAGTGCGCAGCCGGTGAGGATCAGCACCGCCGACACCCATTCCCACGCGCTCATCGGTCGTCCCTGACCCGGAATCGGGTGACCGCGGCCGACCCGAGGAAGCCGACCAGCGAGAGCGCCACGATGGCCGGGATCACCGTGGTGTCGCCGCTGTAGGCGGCCCATACCGCGAGCCCGGCCGCGGCGATGGCCATCAGTGAATCGATGCCGACGACGCGATCGAGGGTGCTCGGCCCGGCGAGGACGCGATAGCTGGTGATCACCGCGGCGGCCGTGAGCAGGACAGCGGCGATGACGGCCACGACAGTCATGGTTGCACCTCCGGTGGCGTTTCGACGCGACGGCGTTCGCTCGGTCGTTCGAAGGCATTGATCATCAGGTGCTCCAGACGCCGGGTGGTGCGGTAGAACTTCACGACCGCCTCGTCACTGCCCACATCGAGCACGTGGACATAGACCACGCAGCGCGCGCGGTCGAGTTCGAGGACCATGGTGCCGGGAATCAGGTTGAGCAGGTCGGTGCACATCACCAGCACCAGATCGGACTGGATGCCCAGGTGCACGCGCAGCACGCCCGAGACCGGCGGACCGCTGGGCCGGATCGCGAACCAGGCCACCTGCAGGCTCGATTCGAGCGCGTAATAGGTTCCGACAGCGACCAATTCGAGAAACGACAGCGGATGGAAGCGCCCGGACACCGGGACCAGCGGCAGGGGCAGGCCGAAGACCACGATCAGTGCGACGACGGCCCCGGCGACGGTGTTGGCCACGCTCAGATCGCCCCAGAGCGCGACCCAGACGGCGGTGAGCCAGATCAGCACGGCGACGCGAAGGATGTTGTCGCGGTTCACGAGTCGGCTCATCGCAGCACCGGGCCGAGGACCGAGTCGATGTAGACCGACGGGTCGTTCAGGTCGTCGGCGGCGCGTTCGGCGATGCCGAGCACCGGTCCGGCGAACACCGTGAGCGCGAGGCCGGCGCCGACGAGTCCGACGGTGGCCAGCACCATCAGTACCGGCATCCGGCCGGGATCGGTGCGGTCCTCGTAGTACACGTCGGTCGAATCCTCCACCAGCGTAGGCAGATTCGCGGCGGTGAGATGGCCTTCGGGCGCCTCTTCGCGTGGTCGCCAGAACGCTTTGCTCCAGACCCGCGCCACCGCGTACAGCGTGAGCAGGCTGGTGATCACCGAACCCGCGACCAGCACCCACGCCAGTACGCTGCCCTCGGCGGCTCCGGCTTCCAGGAGTGTGACTTTGCCGATGAAACCCGAAAACGGCGGGATACCCCCGAGATTCAGGGCGGGGACGAGGAACAGCACGCCCAGCAGTGGGCTGGCTGTCGCCAGTCCGCCGATCCGGCGCAACGAGACCGATCCGGCCTGGCGTTCGATCAGTCCGACAGCCAGGAACAGCGCGGTCTGCACCAGGATGTGGTGGGCCACGTAGAACACCGCGCCGGTGAGGCCCGCGGTGGTGGCGAGGCCGATACCGAACACCATGTAACCGATATGGCTGACCAGCGTGAACGAGAGCAGACGCCGGATATCGGTCTGCGCGATGGCGCCGAGGATGCCGACGATCATCGTCGCCAGTCCGCACACCAGCAGGATGTCGTCGAACGCGCCGTCGGGGAACCAGAGCGTGTGGGTGCGGATGATCGCGTACACACCGACCTTGGTGAGCAGACCCGCGAACACCGCGGTGACCGGCGCGGGCGCGGTGGGGTAGGAGTCGGGCAGCCAGCTCGACAGCGGGAACACCGCCGCCTTGATCCCGAACGCCACCAGCAGCACCGCGTAGCAGGCGGTGCGCACGCCACTGGGCGTCGCTTCCAGGCGCACGGCCAGCTGCGCGAGATTCAGGGTGCCCGTCGCCGCGTAGGTGAGGCCGATGCCGATCAGGAAGATCAGCGACGACACCATCGACACCATCACATAGGCGATGCCGGTGCGGATCCTTTCCTCGGTGGCGCCGACGGTGAGCAGCACGAACGAGGCGACGAGCAGGACCTCGAAGCCGACGAACAGGTTGAACAGGTCACCGGCCAGGAACGCGGTCGACACGCCCGCGGTCAGGACCAGATAGGTGGGCCGGTAGATCGAGGTCGGCTGGTGTTCGCCACCGTCGGAGATGTTCTGTCCCGCACCGTAGATCGACACCACGAGCAGCACGAAGGCCGAGACCAGCAGCATCGCGGCGCTGAGCCGATCCACCACCAGCGTGATGCCGATCGGGGCAGGCCAGCCGCCCACCTGCACCGCGGTGGTGCCGTCGCGATCGGCGAGATACAGCAGCAGGGCGCTGATCAGCAGCACCACCGACAGCGCCGTCAGCGTGATCATCGCCTGCAGCCGTGGGCGGCGGCCGAACACCAGCGTCGCCGCGGCGGCGAGCAGCGGAACCAGCACGGGCAGTGCGGCGATGGCGGGCAACAGCTCCGGGGACAGGGTCACTGTTCGGGATCCTCCCGTTCGCGGCGGGCGGCGACCTGAGCGTCCTCGGGGTCGTTGGTCACGTCTTCGGTGGTGGTCAGCATGTAGGAGCGATAGGCCAGCGCGAGCACGAAGGCCGCCAGACCCATGGTGATCACGATCGCGGTGAGCACCATGGCCTGCGCGAGTGGATCGGCCAGGCCGGCGGGGGAAGTGTCGTCGCTGCCGAGGATCGGTGGCTTCCCGTCCGGGCCGCCCATCGTGAGGATCAGCAGGTTCACCGCGTTGCCGAGCAGGATCATCCCCAGCAGCATCTTCGACACCACCCGCTCGAGCAGCAGGTAGACACCGCACGCGGTGAGCACACCGATGGTGATCAGCAGAACGAGGTTGGCACTCATCGGATTTCCTTGTCCAGGCGGGCGCCGAGGCTGCGCAGGACGTCGAGCACCAGCCCGACGATCACCAGGTAGACGCCGAGGTCGAAGAAACTGGCGGTGACCAGTTTGAGGTGGCCCAGCAGCGGCAGCGTCACCTCGATGATCGCCGAGGACAGGGGAGGTGCGCCGAGCAGCAGCGACGCGGTCGCGGTGCCCGCGGCGAGGGTGAGTCCGGCGCCGAGCAGGTGCCCGGCGTCGACCGGGAGCGCTTCGCCCAGTTCGTATCGGCCGCCCGCCAGGTAGCGCAGGGTCAGGGCCAATCCGGCGACCAGTCCGCCCGCGAAGCCGCCGCCGGGCGCGTTGTGGCCGGCGAAGAAGAAGTACACCGACAGCACCATGATGGTGGGGAAGACCAGCCGGGTGGTGATCTGCAGGACCATCGAGCGTTCGCGGCGATCGAGCAGGCGGGCGGCGGGCAGCCAGCTCACCGCGTCGGGGTCGTAGTTCGGGGAATCGGCGGCGCGGGGTGCGCTGCCGAAGCGGCGGCTGCGGAAGACCAGCGACGCCACGCCGGTCGCGGCGACGACGAGCACCGAGATCTCGCCGAGGGTGTCCCAGGCGCGGATGTCGACCAGCAGGACGTTGACCGCGTTCTTGCCGCCGCCGATCCGATAGGCGGCATCGGGGATGGCGTCCCAGATCGGGTTGCCGTGCTTGGCGGCGATGGCGAACGCGGCGAGCACGGGGACGGTGATGCCGACGCCGATGGCCAGCAGGGCCCGGCGGAATTTGAACGCCGTGCCCTGACTTTCGGCGATCTCCGCCGGAAAGGCGCGCAACACGAGCACGAACACGACCAAAGTCAGTGTCTCGACCAGGAATTGGGTCAGCGCGAGATCGGGGGCGCCGTGCAGCGCGAAGATCACGCCGCAGCCGTAGCCGGTCACCCCGACGACGAGCACGCTGGCCAGCCTGTTGCGCAAGACGGTGGCGGCCAGCGCCATCGCGATCATGATCGCGCCGATCGCCGCCTGCAACGGTGAATCCCACAGTCGCAGTTGCACTCCGGTTCGCGTACCGACCGCGAGCATGACCGTCGGCAACACGATGAGCGTGCCGAGGATGGTGGCCTGGCTGGCGGGCAACGAACCGGACTGCACAGTTCCGGTGATCCGCAACGACAGCCGGTCCATCGCGCGCAGCGCCGCGTCGTAGTTGCGATCGGCGTTGCCGAGACGCGGGTGCGCGGGTTCGCCGATCCGGCCGCGGATCAGGAACAGCGCGATGCCGGCCGCGACGATCACGATCGTCAGCGCGAGCGGTCCGGTGAAGCTGTGCCAGAGCGCGAGATGGGTGTCGAGCTCGCCCGGCAGCGACTCGGCGTAGGGGCTCAACCATCGATCGACCGCCTGGGTGTCGAGACCGCCCGCCAGCCCGGCCACCGCGAGCACCGCGGGCGGACCGAGCAGCAGCGGGCCGGGAGCGTGCCAGGTGACCGTGCGCTCAGGATTGGCGGTGACTCCGAAAGCGCCCCAGACGAATCGGATGCTGTAGGCCACGGTGAACGCCGAACCGACGGTGACCCCGGCCAGCAGGGCCAGCCGCACCGGCGCGCTCAGCACCTCGGCCGACCACAGCGCGCCGAGTGCGGACTCCTTGCCGACGAAACCGAGCAGCGGCGGCAGCCCGGCCATGCTGAGTGTCGCGAGAACCGCGATCGCGCACAGCACCGGCGCGCGCCGGCCGAGCCCGGACAGTCTGCGCAGATCCCTGGTCCCCGCGCCGTGATCGATGATGCCGACCACCATGAACAGGCACGCCTTGAACAGCCCGTGCGCCACCAGCAGCGCGAGCCCGGCCAGCGCCGCGTCGGGCGTGCCGATGCCCATCATCGTGATCATCAGACCCAGCTGGCTGACGGTGCCGAACGCCAGCACCAGCTTCAGATCGTGCACCTGGATCGCCCGCCACCCCGCCAGCAGCATCGTGATGATGCCGAGCGGCAACAGCATCAGATGCCACGGCGGTGTCTGCGCGAGCGCGGGCGCCAGGCGGGCCACCAGGTAGATACCGGCTTTCACCATCGCGGCGGCGTGCAGGTACGCGCTCACCGGGGTCGGCGCCGCCATCGCGCCGGGCAACCAGAAGTGCAGCGGCACGATCGCCGATTTGCTGATCGCCCCGATCAGCACCAAGCCGATCGCGACCGGCACCGCGCTCCCGGCCGGGACCGAGCTCGCCGCGAGCAGCTCCGAGAGCAGGAAACTGTCGTAGCGCAGCCCGAGGATGACGATCCCCACCAGCATCGCCAGCCCACCCGCGCCGGTCACCAGCAGCGCCTGGATCGCGGCCCTTCGGCTGACCGCGCGCTCGGCGTAGTGGCCGACGAGCAGGAACGACAGCACCGTCGTGATTTCCCAGAACACGTAGAGCAGCAGCATGTTATCGCTGGTGACGAGCCCGAACATGGCACCGGCGAACCCGGTCAGCTCGGCCGCGAACACCCCGAGCCGGACCTCGTCACGCTCGAAGTACCGCCCGCAGTACGCCAGGATCAGCGCGCCGACGCCGAGTACCAGTGTGCACATCACCGCGGACAGGGCATCGAAACGCAGATCGATGTCCATCGAGATCTGCGGCGCCCATTGCACGTGCGTGCGTACGGTGTCTCCCCAGTGCGCGATCACCCAGCCGAGGCTGCCCAGTGGTACCAGGGCGAGCAGGTAGAAAGCGTTGCGGCCCAGCACTCGTACACACAGCGGGGCCAGGAGGGCGGCCAGTGCGTGAACGAGCAGTACGGCTAGCAACTCCCCCTCCGTCGGGTAGGTAGCGGTCGAGTAGCGCGCCCCGATCCTACGGGCGCGGACGCGATGTTCGGCGGCACCGAGGTTGTCGCGTCGGCCATGTCGCGGGCGGTGCGGCTATGGCTGCGCCGCCCGTGGCTGCCCGGTGGGCCGGATCTGGTACAGCACCGCGAGTCCGGCCGCGGCGCCGACGGTGATGGCCAGAGCGACCTGCCCCGGCACTTGATCGGCGACGGCGGTATCGCCCGTCGGCCAGTGCCGCTGCCCGGTGGGGATCGACCACAGGATCGACGGCAGGTACAGCGCGCCGAGCGCCGGTATCGCGCTCGGCAGGTAGCTGACCCGGATCGAGCCGATACCGAAACCGGCGACACAGGTCAACAGGACCACCCCCGCCGTCCACACGAACGCCCACGGAAGATGTTCGGCCACAATGGCGAAACCGCAGATCGCGGCGGCACCGAGCAGCACGCCCCACGGTGTCGCCCAGCGCAGGCCCGCCAGGATGGCGACCACACCGAGCACGAGAACGAGGACGAGATGCCAGCCGAGGCTGGGCGCGTCACCCAGTGCATCGGCGGCCGCGGCAATGCTCACGGCGATCAGCACGCCGGTGCCGTCACGGCCGGGCAGCAGCGCGGCGGCCACGAAGGCCGCCACCAGCGTGACGATCACGGCGAGCGCGATCTGCCAGGAGTTGCCGCGGCGGCCGTCGAACTCGCGGCCCAGCCACTCGGTGGCGATCAGCAGCGACAGCGACAGCACGGTGGTGGCGATGATCGGGGCGATCGGCAGATCCGCCGCCATCCGCGGCACCGCGGGCAGCATGATGCCGTGCCGATGGCGCACGGTGTTCACCGCCAGCAGCACGACTGCGGAGCCGACCAGCCAGAACGGGGTGTGCACGACTTTGTCCGCCGTCGCCGAGTCGTTCGAGTTGAACACCGACACGACTTCGCCGTAGACGAACACGACCAGGACCCCGAGCCCGAAACCGACCGCGGACCAGCGCATCCGCCACGCGCAGATGCACAGCGCCCCGAACAGCACACCGCCGCACAGCGAGTCGATGTAGTTCTGGGTGGTGAGTACGTCGGCGGAGGTCATCGCCTCGCCGATGAGGTAGTTGATCGCCAGCGCCGCCGCCCCGCCCGTCGCGGTGAGCCAGATCAGCCCCGGCCGGGTGATGGGCCTGGCCAGCACGGCGACGACGACAGCGACGATGAGACCGAGTGCGGCCGCGCGGGGCACGCTGTTGATCAGACTGGTGACGCGGTACGGCGAATCGATCGACGAATCGTCACCGAAGCTGAACGGCAGAAACAGCGACATCCCCGCGGCCGCGGCGCCGGCGAACGCCGTGACCACGTCCAGACCATCACCGATCTTGGGCACTCTGCCGACGTTACCGGCGGAGCACGCCCGCACCGGGGATGTCGCGGCCGGATCAGGACGGCGAGTTCGGCTTCACGCCCTGCTCTCGGCGTAGCGGCGCAGCGATTCGACCTGCGCGGGGTCGAGCGAGGGCCGCACGCTCGCGCGGGCGGTGGCCACGTCCTCGGCCGTGACGTCGGCGGCGGCCATATCGCGGCGCAGTGCCGAGAGCGCGGCCTCGCGGAGCAGGGCGGCGCAGTCGGCGGCCGAGTAGCCGTCGAGATCCTCTGCCAGCGCGCCCAGGTCGACATCCTCGGCCAGCGGGACCGAGCGGCCCGCCGTGCGCAGGATCTCCAGCCGGGCCGGGCCGTCCGGCGGCGGGACGAAGACGAGGCGGTCGAGCCTGCCCGGCCGCAGTAGTGCGGGGTCGATCAATTCGGGGCGGTTGGTCGCACCGACCACCACCACATCGCGCAGGGGTTCGACCCCGTCGAGTTCGGTGAGCAGCGCCGCGACCACCCGGTCCGACACCCCGGAGTCGCTGCTCTGGCCGCGGCGGGGGGCGAGCGCGTCGACCTCGTCGAGGAAGATCAGCGAGGGGGCCGAGTCGCGGGCGCGCTGGAACAACTCGCGCACCGCGCGTTCGGAGGAGCCGACCCACTTGTCCATCAGCTCCGCGCCTTTCACCGCGTGCACGCTGAGCTGGCCGGTCCCTGCCAGTGCCCGCACCAGGAAGGTCTTGCCGCAGCCGGGTGGCCCGTAGAGCAGGACCCCGCGCGGCGGTTCGATGCCGAGGCGGGCGAAGGAGTCGGGGTGGCGCAGCGGCCACAGCACCGATTCGGTGAGTGCCTGTTTGGTTTCGATCATGTCGCCGACGTCGTCGAGGTCGAGTGAGCCGATCGCCAATTCCTCTGTGCCCGAACGGGACAGCGGGCGGATCACGTCGAGCGCGCCGATCAGATCGTTCTGGACGAGTTCGGGTTCGGTGTGCTCTCGGCTCGCGCGGCCCGCCGCGCGCACGGCGGCTTCCCGGCACAGCGCGGTCAGGTCGGCGACCACGAAACCCGGTGTGCGCGAGGCGACCACATCGAGGTCGAGTTTTCCCGCGGGCACCTTGCGCAGCAGCTGTTCCAGCAACGCACGCCGGATCGCCGCGGTGGGCAGCGGCAACGCCAGTTCGCGATCGCACAGGTCCGGAGCGCGCAGACGCGAATCCACCTGTGTCGGATGGGCGGTGGTGGCCAGCAGGGCGACGCACGGTGCGCGCATCGCGGCCCGCAGCTGGTCGAGAACGAGGGTGGCGACGGGCTCGGCCTCGGCGGGCAGCAGCGCGTCGATATCGGTGATCAGCAGCACGCCGCCCTGCCCGGTGGCGACATCGGCCACCGCCTCGGCGACCTCACGCAGCCGGGTGCCGCTCTCGGTCGCGCCGACGCTCGGCCCGTCGAGCTCGATGACGCGGCGCGGTGCGGCGACGGCTTTGGCGAAGGTGGCCTTGCCGACCCCGGCGGGCCCGGTGATGAGGACACCGAGATGCGCCGGTGCGCCGAGCGTCTTGAGCAACTCCGGTTCATCCAGCGCCAAGCTGAGCCATTCGGCCAGCTTGGCCGCCTGGCTCTGCACTCCTGCCAGATCCTCGATCTGGATCGGGGTGCTCCCCGAACTCACCGTCACGGCGGCCGAGGCAGGCTGATCCGGCTCGGGGAACCACTGCTGCCCCGATGTGCTCCCCGACGACTGCATGTCGCCGTCACGTTCCACCGTGTGCTGGATCGCGGCCGCACCCGGACCCCAGCCGACGGCCGAATTCGGTTGTACGCTCACCGGTCCCGGCCTCGGCTCGATCGCCGTCACCGTGAGTAGTTCGGTGGTCCAAGCGATTCCGAAGGCGCGCGAGAGCGCCTGGGTGGCCGCCGAGGAGCTGATATCGGGTCCGAGATCACGCGGCAGCAGCGACACCGTGTCTCCCACGGTCACCACCTTGCCCAGCAGCGCCTGCCGCAGGGTGGCCGCCGGAACACTGGCCATCGCGTGCGACGAGCCGCTCAGCGAGATCTGTCTGGCGCCGAAGACGGTCACCGGGGCGACGGTCACCGCCGCGTTCTCCCGCAATCCCACATTCGACAGCGTCACGTCGTCGAGCAGCGCCACCCCCGGCGGGCTGTCCGCGGGGGCCTTCGCCACCACCGCCGCGGTCCTGCGCGCGCCGATCAGCGCGATGCCGTCCCATTCGCGCAGGCCGAGCGCGGTGAGCGTCTCGGGGTGCAGGCGCACCACCCCGCGACGGGCGTCGGCTGCGGAGGGATTGAGCCGGGCGGTGAGCGAAAGTTCAGCCACCGCCCCATTCTGCCCTTCGCGGCGCGATCAGGAATCTATAGGCCGCTCGCAAGGTCAGACGGCCATTCTGGCTGACATGACGAACTATCGCCGCCAGTCGGTACGCTGCACCGGACGCGCCGGAGGTGCCGGCGCCGCGATCTACCCGGGAAAGCAGCAGATGAACCGAATCTCCCTCGCCGTTCTGGCCGCCGGGGCACTGACCCTGACCTTGGTCGGGTGCGGGTCCGACGACTCCGCTGATGCGAGCGGGCTGCGCAAGGGCACGCCGAGCTCCAGCGCGCCCGCCACCACCACCAAGGCGCCCACGTCGAGCGCCGCGCCGACCTCGGGCACCGACATCACCTGCACGCAGTTCAAGTCGCTCGACCCGGACGGTGAGAAGAAGGCCATCGATCAGATCCTCGCGGCACACCCCGGTGGTCCGTTCGAGGGCAGCCCCAACGTGGCGCTCAGCACCGTGAAGCTGGTCTGCCTCGTCCCGGCCAATGCCGACAAGCCGGTAGCCGACGCCGCCGGGATGAAGCCCTAGCCGCCGTTCAGCCGAGCAGCGATTGCCAGTTCGCGGGGACCCGCGCGGCCGGTCCGGGGACGGACTGATCGGTGGGATGGCTGGTCGGCGCGGCGAGCTCGGGACCATCGCTGTACATCTCGCCGCTGGCGAAGTTGTAGAACCAGTCCTCGCCCGGTTCGTAGCTCTGCATGAACGGGTGCGCGGTGGCCTCGAAATGCTTCGTCGCGTGCTTGCTGGGGGAGCTGTCACAGCAGCCGACATGCCCGCATTCGGCGCAGCGGCGCAGATGCACCCACCAGCCGCCGCTCGCGTCGCACTCGACGCAACCGGCGCCACTGGGCGGCACGCTCGGATCGATCCCCGCTTCAGCCATCTAGACCTCCTGTAGTAGGTGTGCTCACATCCTCCGCCGCCGGGTGCAACGGCAGGCGGACGACGAAGCGCGTGTTGCCGGGTTCCGACTCCACCCGGATGTCACCGTTGTGCTTGTTCACCACGATCCGGAACGAGATGTCGAGGCCGAGCCCGGTACCGTCGCCGACCGGTTTGGTGGTGAAGAACGGCTCGAAGATCCGGCCCCGCGCCTCGGGGGGAATGCCCGGCCCGGTGTCCCCGATTTCGATCGCGGCGCAGTCGTTCTCCTTGAAGGTGCGGATCGTCAGGGTGCCCTCGCCGCCCATCGCGTAGACGGCGTTGTCGATCAGGTTGGTCCACACCTGGTTGAGTTCGGCGGCGAAGCAGGGGATCGGCGGCAGAGCGCGGTCGTAGTCCTTCACCACACGGATGCCGTCACCGAGTTTGCGGTTGAGCATCACCAGGGTGGAATCGAGCAGTTCGTGCAGGTCGACGACCTGATAGGGCGCGCGATCCATCTGCGAATACTGTTTGGCCGCACCGACGAGAGTGGAGATGCGGGTGGTCGAGTCGAAGATCTCGTTCATCAGCAACTCGGTCTCGATGGTGTAGTTCAGCCAGCGCACGGCGCCCTCGAACACCGGCGCCTGACAGGCTTCCAGGGTCGCGTGCACGCCCTCGAGCCAGTCGGTGTCCAGGCCCGCTTGCACGAAGGTCGGCGCGAGATTCCAGCCGTCGGTGATGCCGCGCTCCTCGAACCAGTCGGCCAGCGCGTCCTCCCGGTCGGCCGCTTCCAGGGGGCTGAGGTCGGGTGCCTTGGCGACCTGGTCGGCGGCTTGCTCCTGCATCTCGACGAGCTTGACCAGCGCGTCGGCCGGGAACTTGCCCTCGGCCATCATCTTCAGTTTGTGCCGCATCCCGGCGACGCGTTCGCGCAGGCCGGAGGTGGCGCGCACCGCGGCGGCGGCGGGATTGTTGAGCTCGTGGGTGAGCCCGGCCGAGAGCGAACCCAGGGCGAGCAGCCGTTCCCGTTCGGCGATCCGCTGGCTCGACTTCTGCCCGCCGAAGAACGCGCCCTCCAGCAGGTGCACGGCCATCGGGAACCACTCGTGCATGATCCGGGAGAAATCGGCCGCGTCCATGACCAGGAACCGGGAGCGGCGCAGCACGTACATCGAGCCGTTGTAGTCCTGGTTCGCCCGGTCGCCCAGGTAGGCCATCCAGGCGCCCGCGTACACCCCGCGATGGTCGGTGCGGTTGATCTCGATCTCCACACCGCCGGACAGTTTGGTCAGCCGGACCTCGCCGTCGATCAGCACGTAGAAGCAGGTGGCGGGTTCGCCCTCGCGAAACACCGGGCCCGGGTCGACGTACTCGATGCGCCCGACGGCGCACAGTTCGGTGAGCTGGGAGTCGTCGAGCTTCTCGAACAGGAACAGAGTGCGCAGTTCTTCCGGATCGCAGATCATGGAGTCCTCACTCACGCCAGATACCGGTGGACGAGCATGACCGCCATCGCGCCCTCGCCGACCGCCGAGGCGACCCGCTTGGCGGATTCGGCGTGCACATCGCCGGCGACGAACACGCCGGGGACGCTGGTCTCGAGGTGTTGCGGTGGGCGCGGCAGTTCCCAGCCGGGTGGTCGCGCGCCGTCGACCATCAGGTCGGGTCCGGCCAGCACGTATCCGGCAGCGTCACGGGTGACGACGCCGTCGAGCCAGCCGGTCTGTGGCGCGGCGCCGATGAACAGGAACAGCCGTTGCGCGTCGACCTTGTCTTCGGTGCCGGTGCTGTTGTCGCGCAGGATGATTCGTTCCAGATGGGTGTCTCCGTCGACGCCGACCACCTCGGTCTCGGTGTGCACGACGATGTTCGGGATGCCCGCGATCTGCTGCACGAGATAGTGCGACATCGACCGATCGAGGGAGTCGCCCCGGACAACCAGGTGCACGCGACGGGCGTTGCGGGACAGGAATACCGCCGCCTGGCCGGCCGAATTGGCGCCACCGACGATGTAGACCTCCTGCTCGGCGCATTCGGCCGCCTCGGTCATCGCCGAACCGTAATACACGCCGCGCCCGGTGAATTCGTCCACACCCGGCGCCGGATGACGTCGATAGTCCACGCCGGTCGCGATCAGAACCGTATGCGCGCACAGCTTTCCGCCATCGGCGAATCGCACGGTGCGCGCCGACCCGTTGATCTCGAGTGCGACCACATCGCGAGTGGTGACGATCTCCGCGCCGAATTTCGCCGCCTGCCGTCGCGCCCGATCCGCCAGCTGCGAGCCCGACACCCCGTCGGGAAATCCGAGATAGTTCTCGATCCGCGAGCTCTGCCCCGCCTGTCCGCCGGTGGCCGTGCGCTCGACCAGCACCGTGCGCAATCCCTCCGACGCGCCGTAGACCGCCGCGCCCAGCCCGGCGGGTCCGCCGCCGACCACGATCAGATCGTAGAAGTCCCCGCTGGGTTCGACGGTGAGCCCGACGTTTTCGGCGAGCTCGCTGTCGGTCGGCTGGATCAGCGCGGTGCCCGCGGCCGTGATCACCACCGGACAGGTCAGCGGGTCGGCGCCCGCCGCCTCCAGCAACCGGGTGCCCTCCGGCTCGTCGACCGGGTACCACCGATACGGCAACTGGTTGCGCGCCAAGAACTCTCGCACCTGCGAAGACCGCGGCGACCATCGATCGCCGACGACCTTGGTCTCGTACACCGGCCGCTGCTCGGCGCTGCGCCACACCTCGAGCAGCCCGTCGATCACCGGGTACAGCTTC
Organism: Nocardia sp. NPDC060249; assembly: GCF_042728755.1. Taxonomy (NCBI): domain Bacteria; kingdom Bacillati; phylum Actinomycetota; class Actinomycetes; order Mycobacteriales; family Nocardiaceae; genus Nocardia; species Nocardia sp. NPDC060249. The sequence goes on along the minus strand of NZ_JBHXAQ010000007.1, from coordinate 361,072 downwards.
TCCTCCGGCGGATCCCATGGCTTGAGCAGATAGTGGTCGAGATCGATGACGTTGATCGCGTTGATCGCGGCGTCGGTGTCGGCGTAGGCGGTGAGCAGCACCCGGCGCGCGTACGGGTGCAGGTCCATCGCCTGCTCGAGGAATTCGATCCCGTCCATGCCGGGCATCCGGTAATCGGCGATCAGCACCGCCACGGGCTGCCCGCGCAGTTTCATCTCGCGCAGCGCCTCGAGTGCCTGCGGTCCCGATTCGGCCCGCAGAATCCGATAATCGGCGCCGTAGCGGCGGCGCAGATCGCGCACCACGGCACGTGATACGCCGGGATCGTCGTCAACGCTCAGAATGGCCGGTTTGGTTACCGAGGGAGTGCTCACTTGATCGAGTATCCCCCTGCTGTGAGGTAGCCGTCAGAGCTGGTGGTGCAGGACCAGGTCGAGTTCGGTCGGCGTGAGGAGGCGTTCGAGGCGTTCCTCGCGTTTGAGACGGGTGCCGCGGGGCACGAACGCGCTGGGGAGCGTGAAGGCGTCGTCCGGGCCGATACTCGGCAGGAGCGGGACCTCGTTGATGTACCTGCGTGGCAGGAGTGAGCGCAGTTTCACGGCCGATCACCTCGGGTTGACGACGGGAACGCTGGAGGCTGAGCTTCGTCGATCAGCTGAACGTCGGTAGCGAAAAGTTTGCCAGCCTGTCCGAGTTGGTGCAAGTGGGACAACGTGGACACGGCGAGTCAACCGGTCGGTGGCCTGCTTCGGCGCAGGCCACCCCGGTTGGTTGGGAATTTGCTGGTCGGCTATTTCCAGGCGGGCATGGTGACAACCTGTGCCGCGTAGGACAGCCCGGCGCCGAAGGCGATCAGCAGCGCGGTGTCGCCCGGCTTCGATTCGCCCTTGCGCAGCAGCGCCTCCATCGCGAGGGGGACCGATGCTGCCGAGGTGTTGCCGGAATCCTCGATGTCGTTGGCGAGCGCGCAGTGCTCCGGTAGCTCGAGCACCCTGGCCATGATCTCGATGATCCGGCCGTTGGCCTGGTGCGGGATCATCGCGTCGAGGTCGCCGGTGGTCAGGCCCGCGCGGTCGATCGCGTCGCGGCACACCTTCTCCAGCGAGTGCGCGGCCCAGCGGAACACCGCGGTGCCCTCCATCGTGAGGTAGGGGCGCACCGCGTCGGTGCCCTTCTCCTCGATCTCGTCGAAGAACTCCACCCAGTCCTTGGTCTGGCGGATCGCGTGGTGCTGCGTGCCGTCCGAACCCCACACGGTGGGGCCGATGCCCTGTTCGGCGGACGGGCCGACGACGACCGCGCCCGCGCCGTCGGCGAACAGGAAGGCTGTCGCACGGTCGGTGAAGTCGACGGTGGGGGTGAGTTTTTCGACGCCGAGCACCAGCACGTGATTCGAGGTGCCCGCGCGGACCAGGTCCGATGCCATACCCACCGCGTGACAGAACCCGGCGCAGCCCGCCGAGATGTCGAAGGCGGCCGCGCCGGTCATGCCCAGCTCGGTGGCGATGCGGGGGCCGATGGCCGGGGTGAGCATCAGGTGTGTCGAGGTCGCCACGATGACGCAGTCGATCTGGTCGACCTGCACCCCGGCGGCGGCGATCGCGTCGCGCGCGGCGGCGACGCTCATGGATTGGATGGTTTCCTCGTCCGAGGCGAAGCGCCTGGTGTTGATGCCGGACCGGGTGCGGATCCACTCGTCGCTGGAGTCGATCGGCCCCGCGACCTCGTCGTTGGTGACCACCCGAGCCGGGCGGTAGACGCCCAATCCGAGGATGGCGGTGTGCTCAGTACCCGTCGTCTGGGCGATTCGAGCCATTGTGCGTCTCCTATGTACCTGTCAACCTGCGGCAGCACCGCTGGGTGTACCCGAAGCATCGAAATCTGTCCCTCATCGCCCGTTACCCGTGCGTGGACACCATGTGAACGCTCAGACATGAGGCTTCCTCATATTAGCGCCTCGTGATCCGAGTGTCGATTGTCACAAGGGCGCCGGGGGTATCTTGGTGACAAGGCGATTGCTCGCCGACCCTTCGAGGGATCGAGGACAGCATGCTCGGACTCGGCATCATCAGTTGGATCATCATCGGCGGTCTGGCCGGTTGGATCGCGAGCAAGTTCATGAAGACCGACGCGCAGCAGGGCATCCTGCTCAATATCGTCGTCGGGGTCATCGGCGGTCTGCTCGGCGGCTTCGTGCTGAGCCTGTTCGGCGTCGATGTCGAAGGCGCGGGCTGGATTTTCAGCTTCATCACCTGTCTGGTGGGCGCCTGCGTGTTGTTGTACCTGGTGAAGCTGTTCACCGGGCGTAAATCGGTCCACTGACCACAGGTGCTTGCCGCGGGCTTCCCGTAAGGTGTGATCGCTTGTAGTCATCACACGAAAGAGGGAGCCCGTGGCACGCCGCCCCACCCCGCCCGGCACGCCCGATACCACCGGCGTCGGACATGTCGTCGATTTGGTGCGGGCCGCTGTACCCCCACTCCATCCCGCCGGACTGCCCTTCGTGGCGGTGCCGCTGGCGGTGGCGGTCATCGGCGGACGTAACAAATGGGTGCGCAGGGCCGGTCTGGCCTCGGCCGCCGCCTGCGCCGCCTTCTTCCGGCACCCGCATCGCGTGCCGCCGAACCGGGCGGGCATCGTGGTCGCGCCCGCCGACGGTGAAGTGGCGCTGGTCGACACCGCGGTGCCGCCCGTCGAGCTCGGACTCGGCGATCAGCCGTTGCCGCGCGTCAGCATCTTCCTGTCGGTGCTCGATGTGCACGTGCAGCGCGTTCCGGTGTCGGGAACCGTGCGCGAGGTGCTGCATCAGCCGGGTAAATTCCTCTCGGCCGATCTGCCGGAGGCCTCCGACGCCAACGAGCGCAACAGCATGGTCATCGACACCGCCGACGGCAAGCAGGTCGTCGTGGTGCAGATCGCCGGTCTGCTGGCCCGTCGCATCGTCTGCGATGCCCGCGTCGGTGACCTGCTCACCATCGGTGACACCTACGGCCTGATCCGGTTCGGGTCCCGCGTCGACACGTACTTCCCGGTCGGCACCGAACTGCTGGTGGCCCCCGGACAGCGCACGATCGGGGCCGAAACAGTCCTGGCTGTGCTGGGATGATCGAACAGGCTCGCACAGCACCTCGCAAACGGCCCCGCTCGGTGCGATTGCTGCCGAGCGTCGTCACCATTCTCGCGCTGTGCGCCGGCCTGTCGGCAGTGAAGTTCGGGCTCGACGGCGAACTCGGGATCGCGCTGGCGATGGTCGGTGCCGCCGCCGTGCTCGACACCCTCGACGGGCGGCTCGCGCGCATGCTCGACGCCACCAGCAAGATGGGCGCCGAACTCGATTCGCTCTCGGACGCGATCTCGTTCGGCGTCGCGCCCGCGCTGGTCATCTACGTGACCCTGCTCGACGGCAACAGCGCGGGCTGGATCGTCGCGCTGCTGTTCGCGGTGAGCCTGGTCCTGCGCCTTGCCCGCTTCAACACCCTGCTCGACGACGATTCCCGGCCCAACTGGGCACGGGAGTACTTTGTCGGCGTCCCCGCGCCCGCTGGAGCGTTGATCGCGCTGGTGCCGATCGCGTTGAAGGTGCAGTTCGGCGACGGCTGGTGGGACAGTTTCGCCTTCGTCGCCGCCTGGACGGTCTTCGCCGCGCTGCTGTGCGTGAGCACGATCCCGACCCTGGCGATGAAGTCGGTGTCGGTCGCTCCCCAGGCCGCGGCGGGGCTGCTGGTGCTCACCGCGCTGGCGGCCGCGCTGCTGGTCACGTACCCGATCGTGCTGCTGCTGATCTTGGTCGCGCTCTACCTCGCGCACATCCCGTTCGCCTGGCGGTCCGCCCGCTGGGTGGCCGCGCGCCCGGAGACCTGGCAGCACAAGCCGGCGGAGCGGCGGGCGCAACGGCGCGCGCAGCGGCGGATGCCCGCGATCCGCCGACCGGCGATCCGTGGATCGGCGCGCCTGCGTCTGCGTCGTCCACGCAACGACGACTGAACTGGCATACGACTCCCGCGACTGGACGTTTCGACATGGAGCAATCAACGCCACCTCCTCCACCCGAGGGCCACGGTTTTCGGCCGCCTCGGATCCGAGGGGCGAGACGGAACGCCGAAGGCGCAGTATCGCCCCTCGGATTCGAGGCCCACAGGGCCGAAAACCCCGCGGCGCCAGCCGCCGATATCACAGAGTTCATGGAGCATCGGCCGCGGCTTTTCTCGCTGGCATATCGCATGTTCGGGGCGGCGAGCGAGGCCGAGGACGTTGTCCAGGAGGTCTATCTGCGGTGGGCGCTGGCCGACCGCGCGGAGATCGCCACTGCCGAAGCGTGGTTGACGACCGTCACCGTGAATCTGTGTCGCACACAGCTCGTTTCGGCTCGGGCCCGGCGCGAGACCTATGTCGGGCAGTGGCTGCCGGAGCCGGTGCCGACCGGCGGCGGCGCGCTCGGTCCGCTGGGGACCGTCGAGGAACGAGAGTCGGTCTCCCTGGCCGTGCTCACCGCGATGGAACGGCTCAGCCCGATCGAACGCGCCGTGTTCGTGCTGCGCGAGGCCTTCGGCTACTCCCATGCCGAGATCGCGGAGATGCTCGATCTCACCGTGGCCAACACCCAGCAGATATTCCATCGGGCCGGTCAGCGGGTGCGCACCGGTAAACAGCGCTTCGTGGTGTCGGCCGAGCACGCGCGCACGATGATCGAGAAGTTCTTGCAGGCGGCCTCGACCGGCGATGTGGACGGTCTGCGCGAACTGCTCGCCGACGATGTCGTATCGGTCGCCGATGGCGGCGGCCGGGTGGTCGCGGCCAAGATCCCGGTGGTCGGTGGCGATGTGGTCGCCCGCTACCTGTCCAACCTGCGGCGCTTCCTCAGCCCCACGTCGCGGTTCGAATTCACCGAGATCAACGGCGACGTGGGTCTGATCCTGATCCAGGACGAGATTGCGGCCGGTGTCCTCGTCTTCGACTTCGACGAAGCGGGCTCGATCGCGGCGGTTCGCACGGTCGTGAACCCGGTCAAATTGGCCGCCGTAACTGTGTGATCCAGATCACTTCGAAAACCTGTCAGGAACTCGGGGGCTGATCGGTCTGGTGTGTGTAGGCATTTCGAGAGAAGGAGCCACACCATGACCGGTCAGCATCGGATCGTCGTCCTCGGCGCCGGGTACGCGGGACTCACCGCGGCCCGCGCCCTCGCGAAGAAGACTCGCGGCACCCAGATCACCGTCGTGGACGGCCGCGCCGAATTCGTCCAGCGGGTGCGCCTGCACCAGGCCGCCGCCGGCCAGCCGGTCAAGCGGCTCGACCTGCGGAAGTCGCTGGGACGCAAGGGCATCGAATTCCTCCAGGCGCGGGTCACCGACCTGGACCCGGAGCGCAAGATCGTCGCCCTCGACGGGGAGTGGACGCTGCACTACGACACCCTCGTCTACGCGCTCGGGAGCCAGGCCGACCGCGACGCCGTGCCCGGTGCGGCCGAGCATGCGACATTCGTCGCCACCGCCGAGGACCTGACGGAACTGTCGGGTCAGATCGTCATCGTCGGCTCGGGCCCGACCGGGATCGAACTGGCCACCGAACTCGCTGAGTCGCAGCCGGATTCGCGGATCAGCCTGCTCGGCACCGAGGATCCGGGCGCCTGGCTCTCACCGCGCGCGCACCAGTTGATCCGGGATGCGCTCACGCGGGCCGGTGTCGAAATCCGTTCCGGTGTCAAGGTTGTCGAGGTGCTGTCCGACGCGGTTCGGCTCGCCGACGGCACCCTGGTGCCCGCCGAAACCACCGTCTGGACCACCGGTTTCACCGTCCCCGATCTGGCTCGTCGCGCGGGACTGGAGGTGGCCGACGACGGCCGTATCCGCACCGACGACACGCTGCGCTCGGTTTCGCACCCCGACATCTACGCCGTCGGCGATGCCGCGCTGATGGCCGGCGTGGACGGCCGCCCGCTGCGGATGGCGTGCGCGACAGCGATTCCCGCCGGTCAGTACGTGGTCGGGGCGATCACGGCGCGGGCGCGTGGCCGCGAACCCGAGCCGATGACGGGCCGCTACGTCGCGCAGTGCATCAGCCTGGGCCGCCGTGACGCGGTGTTCCAGGTCGTCAAGGCCGATGACACCCCGACCAACACGGTGATCACGGGCCGTGTCGGCGCGCTGATCAAGGAACTGATCGTGCGCGGCACTGCCTTCACAGTGGGCCTGCGATAGTTCGACCGGACTGGCGTAATCGCCCTCTTCGCGGCCGTTGCGTCAGATCTGACCGGGGGCCGCGAAGAGGGGCGATTGCGCCGGGGTCGCCCGGTGCGGTCAGGTGGCGGTGTCTCGTCTGCTGCGCGGCCACCGGCGTCGGGTGAGCGGCAGTGCCCAGGGCGCGATCGCGAGCGCGAGGAGCACGCTGAGCCATGGAAGCCGCCACCACCAGCGCACATCTCGTTCGAGCGCCGTCGTCGGTTCGGTCAGCAGACGTGCCGTCGACGACCACACCACGAACGCGTCCCCGATGGGCATCAGGCCGAAGGCGTACCGCTTGGAGCCGGGCAGGCTGACCGGCAGTCCGAGCAGCTCGCCTTCGGAGCCGATCGCGGCCGCCAAGGCGCTGTCGCCGTTCACACGGGCGGCGCCCTGGGCGACGACAGTGGCGGAAAGGCTGACCCCGGCGACCAACGGTCCCGAGTCGACGTCACCGCTCCCGTCCACGCCCTTCGGGTATTCGCGAAGGGCGGGCCCGAAACCGCCTGGATAGGTCAGGTATCGGTCTCGGTACAGCGCGTAGTTGCTCTTGGCGAATGCTGGGTCGATCTCGGGCAGGAACCGAAGTATCACTGTCTGCGAGGTTGCCCGGGCGCCGGTCAGCATCGATCCGTCGGTCGGTGAAACCTGATGCGGCAGTAGACCGGTCGCGGGGTCGAGTCGGGTCTTCGCCTGCTCCAGCCACCGATCGATCACCGCTGTGTACTGTGCGCCGAACAGCTTGTCGTGTAGCCGAAGTGACGCGATCGCGACCGTCGAATCGACCGGCCATGCTTGACCCCGATAGGCCTGGAGAAACGGCGTGCCTGCCGCCGAGAAGGCCTGTGCGAGCTCGGCGCTGTGCGTGGAGAACCGCTGCACCGCGGCGGGATCGGAGTGATCGAGCGACAAGATCGCGCCCCGCAACCAGTTGGTCCACCCGGCCCAGAACACCCCGTACGCGGGCTGCAACCCGGGGCTGAACACCGCACGGCCCTCGTCGGATTCCGCGCGTGCCAGCGCCCATCGTGATTCACGGAGCGCGTCATCGCGCAGCCCGGAATCGGTGTGCGCGGCCTGCACCCAGGCGAGACCGTAGAGCACGTTCGAGAAGACATACCCCTCCGGAAACAGTTGCTGCGCAGCGGTATCCGAGCCTTCGTCGAGCGCGTCGCGTACGAAGGCCAATTGGCGCGCGGTCGACCCCGGCTGTTCGTCAAGCCCCGGCTGCGGCCACAGCAGGCGCCCGGCCCCGACCAGGCATGCCACCGTCACGACGATCCCCACCACGCGCGGCGCCCAGCGCCGGATTCTCCCCATGGCGACACTCTGCCAGGAATTTGCCGTCAACCAACCGTTGACGATCCACTATCGTCAACCTATGGTTGACGCATGAGCACTCCGAACTTTCGCCTCGACGACCTCATCGACGGCATCAAGAAGGCCCGCCCCGACAACGTCCTCGACCAGCTCTCCGACGCGGTGGTCGCCGCCAATCACCTCGGCGAGACCGCCGATCATCTGATCGGCCACTTCGTCGACCAGGCTCGCCGGTCCGGCGCCTCCTGGACCGACATCGGCGCCAGCATGGGCGTCAGCAAGCAGGCCGTCCAGAAACGATTCGTACCCAAGGGGCCGAGCGACACGGCTGCCATGGACCCGCAGGCCGGCTTCGCCAAGTTCACCGACCGGGCTCGGCAGGTGGTCGTCGGCTCCCAGGAGGCGGCCCGCGCCTCGGGGAGCGGTCAGATCGCACTCGGGCATCTGATCCTCGGTCTGATCGGTCAGCCGGAGGGTCTGGCCGCCAAGGAGATCATCGCCAGGGGCGTCGCGCTGGACGCGGTGCGCGATGCCGCGACCGCCTCGCTGCCCGCCGCCGACGGCGACGTGCCCGCTCTCATCCCGTTCGACGGCGACACGAAAAAGGTACTCGAGCTCACCTTTCGCGAGGCGCTGCGGCTCGGCCACAACTACGTCGGCACCGAGCACGTCCTGCTGGCTCTGCTGGAACAGGAGAACGGCACGGGCGTACTCAGCGGTCTGGGCCTTGACAAAGCCGTCGTCGAAGCCGAACTCGTCGAGTTGCTGAATCAGTTCCTGGCCTCGGTGCAGGACGAGGCGTGACGGGCGGTCGCGTCCGGTGTGTTCGTCGTGCCGGGCGCGACCTTGCACTCTCGTCAGTCGAGTGCTAAAAATGGCTTGGCACTCGTGACTGTTGAGTGCCAGGTCGGGGTGGTGAGATCGGGTTCCATCGACACCCTCGGTCGTCCGTCGCGGGCACCGCACCTGGCCAGCGTAACTTTGGGGCGATCCAACCTGCGGTCGTCTCGTGTGTCAGCCATAGACATGTGGAGGATCTCAACGCAATGGCCAAGACAATTGCGTACGACGAAGAGGCCCGTCGCGGTCTCGAGCGGGGTCTGAACGCCCTCGCCGACGCTGTCAAGGTGACGCTGGGCCCGAAGGGTCGCAACGTCGTGCTCGAGAAGAAGTGGGGCGCCCCCACGATCACCAACGATGGTGTGTCCATCGCCAAGGAGATCGACCTCGAGGACCCGTACGAGAAGATCGGCGCCGAGCTGGTCAAGGAAGTCGCCAAGAAGACGGACGACGTCGCGGGCGACGGTACGACCACCGCCACCGTGCTCGCCCAGGCGCTCGTGCGTGAAGGTCTGCGCAACGTCGCGGCCGGCGCGAACCCGCTGGGCCTCAAGCGTGGCATCGAGAAGGCCGTCGAGGCCGTCACCGCCAAGCTGCTCGACACCGCCAAGGAGATCGACACCAAGGAGCAGATCGCTGCTACCGCTGGTATCTCCGCGGGCGACTCGGCCATCGGCCAGCTCATCGCCGAGGCGATGGACAAGGTCGGCAAGGAAGGTGTCATCACCGTCGAGGAGAGCAACACCTTCGGGCTCCAGCTGGAGCTCACCGAGGGCATGCGCTTCGACAAGGGCTACATCTCCGGTTACTTCGTGACCGACCCCGAGCGTCAGGAAGCGGTCCTCGAGGATCCGTACATCCTGCTCGTCTCGTCCAAGATCTCGACGGTCAAGGACCTGCTGCCGCTGCTGGAGAAGGTCATCCAGGCCGGCAAGCCGCTGCTGATCATCGCCGAGGACGTCGAGGGCGAAGCCCTGTCGACCCTGGTCGTGAACAAGATCCGTGGCACCTTCAAGTCTGTCGCCGTCAAGGCGCCGGGCTTCGGTGACCGTCGCAAGGCCCAGCTGGCCGATATCGCCATCCTCACCGGTGGCGAGGTCATCAGCGAAGAGGTCGGCCTCTCCCTGGAGACCGCCGGTATCGAGCTGCTCGGCACCGCGCGCAAGGTCGTCATCACCAAGGACGAGACCACCATCGTCGAGGGTGCGGGCGACGCGGAGGCCATCAAGGGCCGCGTGGCGCAGATCCGCGCCGAGATCGAGTCCTCGGATTCGGACTACGACCGTGAGAAGCTGCAGGAACGTCTGGCCAAGCTGGCCGGCGGCGTCGCGGTGATCAAGGCCGGTGCCGCGACCGAGGTCGAGCTCAAGGAGCGCAAGCACCGCATCGAAGATGCCGTGCGCAACGCCAAGGCCGCCGTCGAAGAGGGCATCGTTGCCGGTGGTGGCGTCGCGCTGCTGCAGGCCGCCCCCGCGCTCGACGGCTTCAGCGGCCTGACCGCTGACGAGGCGACCGGTGTCAACATCGTGCGCGTCGCGCTGTCGGCTCCGCTCAAGCAGATCGCCTTCAACGCGGGCCTCGAGCCCGGCGTCGTGGCCGAGAAGGTCTCCAACCTCCCCGAGGGCGAAGGCCTGAACGCCGACTCCGGTGTCTACGAGAACCTGCTGGCCGCCGGCGTTGCCGACCCGGTCAAGGTCACCCGCTCGGCCCTGCAGAACGCGGCCTCCATCGCCGCGCTCTTCCTCACCACCGAGGCAGTCGTCGCCGACAAGCCGGAGAAGGCCGCCCCCGCGGGCGACCCCACCGGCGGCATGGGCGGCATGGACTTCTGATCTCCTGATCAGCTAGCCCAACGCAAGTCACGAAGGCCGGTCCACCATCACGGTGGACCGGCCTTCGGCATTAAAAGGGGGAGTGAACGGCGCTGTTGTGAACCGACCCGCGCGCGGGAGGTCAGGCGACCGGGGTCAATCGCAGGCGTTCGGCCAGTTCGTTGAAGATGTAGAAGTTGGGGATGGTGCCGACGGGGGCCAGCGACATCCACATGCCGGAGAGTTTGATGCGGATGTGGCCGCTGCGGGCGTCGATGAGCTGGATGTCTTCCCAGGACAGGGCTTCGCCGCGGAAGATGAGGGCGTCGAGGGAGAGGGAGAGCTCGCCGAAGGGGACGGTTTCGCCGTTGTCGATGGCGGCTACCGCGGCGGGGAGCTGGGTTGCGGTGACGGCGGATTGGATAGCGCGGGCCCATTCGCGGGCGCGGGCGAAACCCTCTTCGTCGACGGTCGCTTCGACACCGCCGGGACCCGACAGCTCCAGCAGGTAGGAGACGGGGGTGGTGTCGTGGAAGGGGATCGCGTGCTGACGCACTTCGGTACTGTCCCACCGGAATCCGGCCACCCGCTGACCCGAGCGGTAGACGGTGACGCCCTGGTCGAACAGGTCGATGCGGGCGGCGCGGTTCTGCCGGTTGATCACCCCGCGGCGCAGCGCGAGCAGGACGGGCGCGGCGGCGATCACGAGTAGTGCCACTCCGCCTTGCCATCCGCCGACGGCCGCGACGATGATGCCGATGGTGGCGATACAGCCCGCGACGATGCCGCAGCCGCGCACGAAGGTGTCGTCGGCGGGGGTGGCGAGAAAGGTGTCACGGTGCGCGCCGAGATGCTGATACTCCGCCATCAGGTGTATCAGTTGGGTCAACGGCACTGTGTGCCGAGCATCGGCTACGTCCTCCGGCCTGTTCGGAGTGATCACTCGTCCCTCCATGAGGCGTTTTCATCCGCGGCGAAGCGTATGCGAACCGGCGGAATATTGCCACCGGTACGGGACTGAAATCCTGGCCGCGACCGGGCGGAATGGCTCAGCCGATGGCGAAAGCGACGAAGAATCCTGCCGCGGTTGCCATTCCGACCCACCAGCCGCCTTCGCGGTAGGCCTCGGGGATGAGGGAGTCGGCCAGCACCGCGATCGTGGCGCCGCCCGCGAACGCTTGGACCGCGCTGATCGCGGTCGGCGAAACCGAGTCGGCGTAAGCGTTTCCCAGCACCGTCACCGCGACGAGCACCGCGGCCGTCACCGCCCACAGCGCGAAGGTCCGGCCCGCCTCGAACCCGTGCTGCTCGCGCATGAGGACCGCCCCGCTCACAGCTTCGGGCACATTGCCCGCCGCGATCGCGACCACCAGCACCAATCCGCCTCCGCCACTGAGGGATACGCCCAGTGCGAGGTTCTCCGGTACACCGTCGAGCACGGTCCCGAGCAGCAACGCCCAGCCGATCGCGGCGGGCCCCAGCTTGTTCTCGATGAGATGGTTGGCCACCACGTAGACCCCCGCACCGGCGAACAGCGCCGTGCCGGCGACCAGTGCGCCGTCGCGGTGGAAGGCGGGCGCGAAGAGCTCCTCCGATATCGCCGCGATCATCGTGCCCGCGCCGAACGCCATCATCGCGGCGAGCACGGCTTTCGGCAGCGTCCACCGCAGCCCCACCGCCACCCCGATCAGCAGCGGGACCGCGGTTCCGAGGCCGTAGAGCAGGACGGTAGACATGGCCTGAGCCTATTCGGCTGTCGCCGAGGACGGCGCAACGGTCCGCGTCCGCGCCGACTAGGGTGGTTGACGTGTTGGTTGTCGACGAAGGCGAACCCACCGCACCGGCGATCGTGTTCCTGCACGGCATCCCCGGCTCGGTGGACTGGTTCGCCGCGGTCGCCGAGCGGATGGTCGCGAACTTCCGCGTGATCCGGGTGGACATGCACGACCTGGGCGCCGACGGCGACTTCACCGCCGCGGCCCGCACCGCGCCGATCGTCGCGCTCATGAACGATCTCGACCTCACCGATGTGACGGTGGTCGGCCACTCGTTCGGCGCCGAGATCGCGCTGGAACTCGCCGCCGCGTCGCGCCGGGTGGCTCGCGTCGTGGTCGTGGGCCAGGCCCCGGACTACCGGGCCGCGAGCATCCCGACCGCCGCGAGATGGGTGGTTCGTCCGTGGTCGGTGCGCTTGGCGCAACGGTGGACACCCGGACCGGTGATCCGGCTGGCGAACCGGTCGGTCTTCGCGCCCCGATTCCGCTACGACTCCGCGCCCGGCCTGGCCGAAGCGCTGGTCCGCGACTTCCGCACCGCTCTGCCCGGCGGCCTCGCCTACGCGGTGGGCGGCCGTGCCGCCGACTTCGCGGCCGCCCCGCTCGACATCCGCGCGCAAGCCCTCGACCAGCCCGTCCTCGCCGTCCACGGTCGGCACGACACCCTCTACGACAGCACCGAAACGCTCGCCCGCTTCGCCGCGGCGGGCGCCGACACCCACCTCGTCGAACACGCGGGCCATTCGCCCCAGGTGGAGCAACCGGACGAGTTCGTGTCGGTGCTGGGCGAATTCATCAGATCCCACTGACGGCGGAAACCACGAACGGCCCCGGTGTGCCCTGCGCCCCGAGTGGTCCGCCCTTGTCGAACTGTGAGGACACGATCAGTGCCCGCTCGCCCGAATGCGCCATCGTCGTCGGAACATTCAGCGCCGGATCGTGGAATTCGCCGGTGCGGGTGGCGGTGGCGCCGTTGTCGGCGAGGGTCCAGCGGCTGATGGTGTTGTCGAGGTTGTGAACTATCCACAGGGTGTCCCCGCGCAGGTCCAATCCGTCGCCGTGGCGCGCATCGCCACCGGTCAGCGCGATTTTTCGGATCGATGCCGGGCCGCCGGTGAGGTCGATGCGGTACAGCTCGGCCGCTGACATGGCGACGACGATCAGATACGTCCCGCCGGGGTCGGCGACAATTCCGTTGAGCTCGAACACCGTCGGGTCGCGCGGTCCGAGCGTGGCGGTCAGATCGTAGGCCACGCTCAATTCGTCACTACCGGAACCGATGACCGCTCGGTAGACGACATTGCGCACGCTGTCGGTCAGGTAGGCGGACCCATCGGCCCCGAAATCGAGGTCGTTGACGAAACGTGCTGCGTCACCGGGTACGTCGAACTTCGCGAGCAGCGCGCGTGACCCGGTGTCGTAGACACTCACGCCCGCACCGGAATCGATCACCCACAGCCGGCCGGTGCGGTCGACCTTCACACCGTTCGCCGTCTTCCTGCCGTCGGCGCCCGCGGGCAGGAACACCTCCGCGCGCGAGGCGTCGGCTGTCGCCCGATACACGGTTCCATCCGCGAACGACCCGACATAGGTGTCCCCGTTGCGCGCGTCCAGGCCGATGCCCTCGGGATAGACGGCGGTGCCCGGCAGTTCGTAGGCCGTGCTCAGCGTGGGTGTGGCAGGCGAGGTCCCGCACGCGGTCAGGGCCAGGCACGCGGTGGCGACGGCGATGGTTCGCAACATGATGAAGCCTCTCAGTGATGTAATGCTGAACATCAAGCAATAGGCAGTAATGTAAATTAGAGTCGTTATGATCGTCAAGGGAGTTATGAAGTGATGGGCGGATACCATGCACCCATGACGTCCATGCCCGCCGCCGAGAGGCTCGGCTCGTATATCAAGCGCGCCGAGCAAGCCCTGATCGCGACCAAGACTGCCGCGCTGAAACCGGCCGGGCTGACCGTTGCGCAGTACAGCGCGTTGCTGCACCTCGCCGAGAACCCCGGCATCTCGGCCGCCGCCCTGGCCCGGCTGGCGGGCGTCACCCCGCCGACGATGAACACCGTCCTGACCAACCTGCAGGAGCGCGGCCTGGTGGATCGGACCCCGCACGAGTGGCACAAGAACGTGCTGGAAACCCGCCTGACCGAGGCGGGACGCTCGGTGATGGCCGATGCCGACACCCGCGCGATCGCGGTGGAGCGCACCCTGGCCGAGCGATTCACCGAGGCCGAACTGGCGGCGGTGCAGGAACTGCTCACGCGCAGCGCACAGGCACTCGACGAGATCCGCGACAACCTGCCGTGACGAAAAAAGCCCGCCGGAAAGTTCCGGCGGGCTCAGGTGTGGATCGGGTCAGCGCTCGGCGGCGACCTTCACCTTGCTCAGCGTCTCCCGCATCCCCGAGACCAGGTCGGCCTCGAACTTCTCCTCGCCGCCCATGGCGACCTTGATCGTTCCCCGCAGCCAGCCGGGCAGGCCCTTGGCGTCGACGGTGCGCGTTTCGACGACCCGGGTGCCGGTGGCGGTCGGCTCGAGCTCGTAGGCCCAGACCGTGCGGTTCTCGTTCATCCGGAACGCCAGCGCCCGGTTCGGCTCGAAGCGCACGATCCGCGAGGTGGTCGGATAGACCTTCCAGCCCACCTTGTTGACGTTGACGGTGAAAGCGCCGTCGCGGACGCCACCGAGCGCGACCATCTTCAGGGTTGTCGGACTGAGCTCGGACATGCGGCGCAGATCGGCGAGTACCGACCAGACCTTCTCCGGCGGTGCGGCGATGTCGATGCTGGCTTCGAGGTTGTTCGGCAACGTTGCCTCCGGGTTATACGTGACGGACTGTCACGCTCAGCATAGGCACCGGCCGAGAGGCAGGTTCCGTATGGTGACGCGAAAGGCCCGGGCCCGGCGGCGGAGGCAGCACAGAACCGAGCGCGGCGCGCGCATCGAGGAGGCGGACCCCTCGCGGCGAGGGCCGTGCTCGAACTCGGCGCCGCGATCACCACAGGGGCGGACAAGGCCGTCGCCGCCGGACCCCCGATGCTCAGCGGGCGGTGTCTCCGCGAACCCGGCAGCGGGCCGGGGGCCGGAGGGCCTGTTCTGTAGGCGAGCCCGAAAGCAGTGGTTGTCCAGGACGCCGCGGCGCGGCCGGTGTCCGGTGCCGTGGCCGAGTCGCCCGGCACCGCGCACAGCTGCGCGCCGACGAGAATCCCTACGACACAGATCGTTGCGACTGTTCTGCCCGTCGGCGCTCACCCCCGGTCCGCCGTTTCAGTAGTCGCCTGCGAGTTCGAGCCCGCCGCTCAGCACAGTGGTCATAGGAACAGGAATACCGCGCCCGGCGCTCGCCGACAATGATTTGTCGCACCCTGCGCTGATCGGAGTTCACCGGGCGTGGTCTTTGTCTCGAGCTGATCGCAAAACGGCGCCTCGCGGATCACCGCAGCTAGTGCCGTATCCGACTGTCCAACAGTCGTATCGGATACCCGGAAGGTGCGACGGATACACGCGAATTCGCTGCTAGATTTCGGCCCACGGTCACGAGTATCAGCACTGTCGAGCCCCGGCTCGCTGATCGGCAACCCTCGCTTGCGGTGGGGTGCCCCGGGTGACGACCAGGCGATATCGCACAGATAGCGCAAGCGCTGTATTCAAGCTCGAAGGAAAATCAGCAATGAGTAAGTTCTCGGTCGGTTCGCGGCGTCGTTTCAAGATCGTGGCGGGCGCTCTCGCCGTAGTCGGCGTCGCTGCCGCGGTGGTCGGCTGCAGCGATACCGGTGCCGACTCCGGCAGTGGCACGGTGTATTTCGGTGTTTCCGGTCCGCGAACCGGACCGTCGGCGGAGTACGGCCGCCTGTGGCAGCAGGGCTTCGACCTCGCGCTGGACGAGATCAACGCGGCAGGCGGCATCAACGGCCGCAAGGTCGAATTGAAGTGGGAGGATTCGCAATCCGATCCCAAACAGACCGTCCCGATCGCCACCAAATTCGTCGACGACAAATCGGTGATCGCCGAACTCGGCGACTTCTCCTCGCCTGCCTCGATCGCCGCGTCGCCGATCTATAACCGCGGCAAGCTCGTTCAGTACGGCTTCACTAACTCCTCGGTCGATTTCACCAAGGCGGGCGACTATTCGTGGAGCCCGTCGATCACCCTCGACGTCTTCCAGGAACGCAATGCCGAATGGGTGTCGAAGAAGGCGAAGAAGGTCTCGGTCGTCTATCTCGAAACCGACTGGGGCAAGCAGGCGTTCGGCTTCTTCGAGAAGTTCGCGAAGGAGAAGGGCGTGGAGATCGTCTACTCCTCGCCGATCCTGCCCGACTCCACCGATGTGAAGCCGATCCTGATCAAGGGCCGCGAGGCCAACCCCGAGGCGTTCGTGCACCTGGGCTACGGTCCCGACGGCGCGCTGGTGGTCAAGCAGCTGCGCGACGTCGGCTTCTCCGGCCAGTTCTTCGGCGGCCAGAACACACCGCAGTTCATCTCGCTGGCGGGCGCGGCGGCCGAGGGCGACATCGTGAACGGCATCTTCAGCCCGGCCGACCCGGATCCGAAGATCCAGGACTTCGTCACGAAGTTCCGCAAGAAGTTCAACACCGATCCCGGCGATTTCAATGTCTACGCCTACGACGCGCTCACCGTCGTGGTGCAGGCGGCGAAGAAGGGCGGCGCCACCCGCGAGGGCGTCCTCGAAGGACTGAAGACCGAGACGCAGTTCACCGGAATCGGCCTGGGCACTTTCGCTTTCGACCAGCAATCGCGGCGTCCGAAGGGTGTGTCCCCGCGTGAACTGGTGCTGAAGGAAGGCAAGTTCGTGCCGACCGGCAACCGCTGATGCTCGACACGCTCATCGCCGGTGTGGTCCACGGCAACGCGTACGCGCTGCTCGCCGTGGGCATCACGCTCATCTTCGGCGTCACCAATGTCATCAACTTCGCGCACGGCGCGGTGTTCGCCCTCGGCTCGATCCTGGGCTGGTGGTTCATCGCCGAGCAGGGTCTGCCGCTATGGCTGACCATCGTGCTGGTGGTCGCGATCACCGCCGCCGTCGGCATCGGAATCGACCTGCTGGCAGTGCATCCGCTGCGCAAGGCGCCCGCCATCGCGGCGCTGCTCGCCACGGTGGCGGCCGGACTGATCATCGAGAACCTGACCCAGATCGTCTTCGGTCCCGAAACCCGGCCGTTTCCACAAGTGCTGCCCACCAACAACTTCCAGCTCGGCGGCGTCCGCTTCGGCACCTCCGATCTGGTGATGTTCGCGATCACCCTGGTGGTCATGCTCGGCCTGGCCGGGTTCCTGCGGTTCAGCCGCTACGGCCTCGCCATTCGCGCCACCGCGCAGGACCCGGACGCCGCCGCGCAGATGGGCATCGGTGTCTCGCGCATCCAGGTGCTGGCCTTCGCGATCGCCTCCGGGCTCGGCGGTCTCGCGGGAATCTTCGTCGGGCTGTACAACTCGAACATCTCCCCGACCAGCGGCACCCTCGCGGGGCTGACCGGGTTCGTCGCGGCCACCATCGGTGGTCTCGGTTCCATCCCCGGCGCGGTGATCGGTGGGTTCGCCCTCGGCATCGTGGAGGCCGTCGGCATCTACACCTTCGGCGACGGCTACCGCGACCTGATCACCTTCGGTGTGCTGGTGGCGTTCCTGGTGCTCCGGCCGGGTGGCCTGCTGGCCAAGGTGCCCGCGATCAGCGCCGAACCGCTCACCGGCACCTACCTGGGCGTCGGCCGCCGGCTCAGGGTGCGCTGGTGGCACGCGGTGGCGGTGTTCGCGGTGGCGGCGCTGGTTGTGCCGCTGGTCGCGAACAACTACGCCATCGTGGTCGGCACTCAGATCCTGGCCTACGCCATCATCGCGGTCTCGATGACGCTGGTCGCCGGTTCGGCAGGCCAGTTGGTGATCGGGCAGGCCGGGCCGATCGCGATCGGCGCCTACACCTCGGCGATCCTCACGGTGAACCACGACTGGCCCTTCCTGGCCGCCGCGCTCGCGGGTGGGGTGCTGGCCGCGATCATCTCCTCGATTCTGGCTGCGCCGCTGTGGAACCTCAACGGGCACTATGTCGCGATCGCCACGCTCGGCATCGGCATCGTGATCGTGGCGGTGATCCGCAACTGGGAGTCGGTGACTCGCGGCAGCTACGGCATCTTCGGTATTCCCGTGCCGAGCATCCTCGGCCACGAGTTCACCGAGAACACCGAGGTGTTCCTGCTCGAGCTGGTGTTCCTGGCGATCGCCCTCGCGGTGGTCGTCGGGGTGCAGCGGTCCCGGCTCGGCACAGCCCTGCGTGCCGTCGGTGCCGACGAGGTGGCCGCGCGGTCCTCGGGCATCCCCGTGCGCGACTACAAGGCGCTGGCTTTCGCGATCAGCGCGCTGTTCTCCGGCATCGCGGGCGCGCTGCTGGCGCACCAGTACAGCTACATCGACCCGACCGTGTTCAACCTGCCCATGTCCCTGCTGATCGTCACCATCCTCGTGCTCGGCGGCACCGGTTCGCCCTACGGCGCGGTGCTGGGGGCGGCGGTGCTGATCGGTGTTCCCGAGGCGCTGCGGCTGGCACCGGAAGCCCGCATCCTGCTCTACGGCGTGGTGCTGCTGCTGATCATCCGGTTCCGGCCGCAGGGCGTTCTGGTGAGGAGTGAACGTGTCCCCGTCCTTCGATGACACCGCTTCGTCGCCGAGCGAACCAGGTGTTCCCGTCTTGGCCGTGCGCGGTCTGCGCAAGTCCTTCGGCGGTGTGCGCGCGGTCGACGGCATCGAATTGGCCGTAGCCACGGGCGAATTCGTCTCGATCATCGGTCCGAACGGGTCGGGTAAGACGACGACCGTGAACCTCGTCTCGGGCGTGCTGCGCCCCGACGCGGGACAGGTCGAGGTCGCGGGCAAGCGGTTGCGCCCCGGTTCACAGGAGGCGGCCGCCCGTGCGGGTATCGCGCGGACCTTCCAGAACGGCCGCGTGTTCGGCAGCCTCACGGTGCGCGAGAACGTCGAGATCGGCTTGCACACCACCATCACCGCGGGGCGGCCGTGGCAGCGGCTCTCGCGGATTCCGTTGCTGCGCTGGGTGCCGCTGGTAGCGGAGACCGTGCTGGCGCTGCTGCCGACGCCCGCCGTGCGCGCGGAACGGCGTCGCACCGACGCCCTGGTCGACGGCCAGCTGGCCCGCTTCGCCGAGCGGCTCACACCGCGCGCCGGCCACAACGCCTACACCCTGTCCTATGCCAACCGCCGCCGCACCGAGATCGCCAGGGCGCTGGCACTCGAGCCCACGGTGCTGCTGCTCGACGAGCCCGCGGCGGGCATGAACCAGACCGAGACCGCCGAGGTGGGCAGGCAGCTCGCCGAGCTGAAAGCCGCCGGTCAGACGATCGTGCTGGTCGAGCACAAACTGGAATTGGTGAACGCGCTCTCGGACCGGGTGATCGTGCTCGACGAGGGCCGCGTCATCGCCGAGGGCACGCCGGAACAGATCCAGCACGACGAGCGCGTCATCGAGGCCTACCTCGGCCGACGCCGACTACGCACGCCCGCGGGCGTGCCGGGTGAGAAGGTTAGGTGACCGCCGGTGCCGATTGACGAGAAGACCACACCGATCCTGGAATTCGACGATGTCACTGTGCATTACGGGCCCTCGAAGGCACTGGACGAGGTGTCGCTGACGGTGCGCCCCGGCGAGATCGTCTCGCTGCTCGGCGGCAATGCCTCCGGCAAGTCGACGACGATGAAGACCGCGCTCGGGCTGCTGCGCCCGACCTCCGGCACGGTCCGCATCGACGGCGTCGACGTGAGCACCAGCTCGCCCGCGGCCCGCATCAAGGCCGGTCTCGCCTCCGTACCCGAGGCAAGGCGGGTGTTCCCGGCGATGACGGTGGAGGAGAACCTCTACGTCGGTGGTTACATCCGCAAGGAACGCCGCTCGGTGCTCGTCACGCGGGCGAACGAACTGTACGAGCACTTTCCGCGTCTGCGGGATCGGCGCACCCAGCAGGCGGGCACGCTCTCGGGAGGCGAACAGCAGATGCTCGCGTTCGCCAGGGCATTGATGAGCAAACCGCGACTGATCTGCATGGACGAGCCGACCATGGGCCTGTCGCCGCTGTTCGTCGACCGGGTGCTCGACGAGATCGCCCGTCTCAACGCCGAATTGGGTCTGGCGATCCTCATCGTCGAACAGCAGGCCGAGCTCGCCCTGTCGATCGCCCACTCCGGAAACGTGTTGCAGGGCGGGCGGATCGTCCTGCGCGGCACCGCCACCGAACTGCTCGACAACCCGGCGATCCGCGACGCCTACCTGGGGAAGGTGCCCGCGTGAGCGATCAGCCCGTGGTGCCGCGTTCCCTCGAACTCTTCGCCACCGAGGTTGCGCCGCAACTGGATTGGCCTACCGAAGGGAGACCGGCATGACCGATGTCATCGACGCGGTGCTCGGCACCGAGACGGCGGCCAGGGTCGCCGCCGTGCGGCAGCGCAGGCCCGCCGTGGTCGAGCACACGCAGGGCGTGCACGACGCGCTGTTCGACGGCCCCGCCGGTCTTGCCTTCGGCCGTGCGCGTCTGGCTGCCATCGCCGCCCACCTGGCCGTGCTCGGCGAGGCGAAAGATCTCGCCGCCCACTACCTCGCCCTGGCGCAAGGGGCGGGGACGGAGTCGGATTCGGCCGGTGACGCGGCACTCGCTGCCGCGTTGCGCCACGCTGTGCGGCTCACCGAGGCTCCCGCGACGAGCACGCGCGTCCACGTCGACATTCTGCTGGCGGCGGGACTGACCGAGGCCGATATCGTCACCGTCTCCCAGCTCGTCGGCTTCGTGAGCTACCAGGTCCGTCTGCTGGCAGGCCTCGCCCTGATCGGAGCTCAGCGATGACCGAGGCTCGGGCCGGCGCTCGCCCCACCGGTTTCACCCAGGATCAGCTCGACTGGGCGCCCTGGGTCGAGCCGATCGACCTGGCCGAGGCCGACGACCGGCAGCGCCCGCTCCTGGAAGGACAGCGCGGCGAGAGCCCCTACTTCCGGCTGCTCGCCCGCAATGCCGAGGTGCTCGCCCAGCGCAGCGCCAACGACAAGGACATCTTCTACAGCAGGGAAGGGCTGATCAGAGCCGAGCGTGAGCTCGCCGCGACGGTTACTTCCCGGTTCAACGGATGTGAGTACTGCGCTTCGGTACACTCACGTTTCACATCGCAGTTGTCTCGGCGCGTCGATGACGTGCAGCGGCTGCTGGACGAGGGAACGACGGTACGGATCGACGAACGTTGGGACGCCATCATCGATTTCACCGCCGCGCTGGCCGCGCAACCGCCACGGCCCGCGCACGCGGAACTGGATCGATTGCGCGCACTCGGATTCGGCGATACCGATATTCACGATCTCGTGCTGTCGACGGCTTCGTTCTCGTGGGCGAATCGGCTCATGCTCGGTCTGGGCGAGCCCCGAGTTCCGGTGTCTTGTGCTCCATGACAAAAAATTCTAGAAAATTCCTTTAAAACACCTCCACTTCACATTGTGTCTGGGTATCGTCCGAGACGGCAAATGGCCCGTGACAACGAAGTCACAAAACATCGACTTGGAGTGACACATGCTTTACAACATCACTGATGACAGCAGCGACGGCAACATCTTGACCCTGCTGCTCGGACTGCTCACCAGCTCGCTGAGCACCGGTTCGGTGCAGGGCTCGGGCAACTGAGCCGTCTGTAGCCATCTTTCGGCTAACGCGCGGTTGGCCGAATGGGCAGCCGAAGGGCCTGATCCATGACGAGGGGATCAGGCCCTTCGGTATTGTCAGCGACAATGTCACAGGATGCGAATACGGGACGAATGTATGCCGGGCAACCCGTAGAGGACCGGCAACGCCAGCGGCGTGCGCGTTTTCTGGAGTCAGGCCTGACGGTCTTCGCGCGCGACGGGTACGCCAACAGTTCGGTCGGTGCGATCTGTAAGGACGCGGGACTATCGTCTCGGCAGTTCTACGAGGAGTTCACCGGTCGCGAATCCCTGCTGCTGGAGCTGTACGAGCAGATCGACCGACATTCGCGCGAGGCCGTGGCTGCCGCGCTCGAGGACAAGTCCGAGGCGACCGTACTCGAGCAGATCGACGCGGCCGTGCGGGCCTACGTCGAGTCGATCGGCACCGATCCCCGCAAGGCGCGGGTCGCGTTGGTCGAGGTGGTCGGAGCAGGCCCCAAGGTGGAGAAGTTCCGCCTGGAACTGCGCCGCGTGTGGGGTTCGCTGCTGGCCAGCGCCGCCGAGGACGCGGCCATGCACGGCGAAATCCCGCCCGGCGACTACGAACTGCGCGTGCTCGCCATCATCGGCGCGGTGAACTACGTGGTCGACGGCTGGAGCGGCAGCGACCCGCGCCCGCCGCTCGACGAGGTGATCAAGGTGCTGAGCCGGGTGATCCTGGGCGCGGTCGGGGCTTGATGGCGCGGGTCGAGATCGTCCCGATCCAGGTACCCGACGGCAGCACCTTGCCGGTGCGGCTCATTCCGGCCACCGGCGCGCACCGGCATCCGGTCACCCCGGACGCACCACGCGCGGTCGTGGTCATCCTCCCCGGTCTGGCCGTGCCCGGCGAGTTCTACGAATATTTCGGACACCGGCTGGCCGCGTGCGGATTCGATGTCGCCATCGGCGAACTGCGGGGTCAGAGCGAGAGCACCCGCCGTCCCGACGCCGAGAGCACCTACGGCTACCACGAACTGGTCTCGGTGGACTTTCCGGCGATGCTGGCCGCGGTGCGCGACCGATTCCCCGCCAGCACGCCGTACCTGCTCGGCCACAGCATGGGCGGCCAGCTCGCGGCGATGTACGCCGCGAGGGTGCGCGGCAGGCTCGGTGGCCTGATCCTGGTCGCCTCCGGCACACCGTATTTCCGCGGGTATCGCGGAGTATTCGGTCCGGGCGTGCTGGTGGGCACGGCGGCGGTGGCGGTCGCGTCGAACCTGGCCGGGTTCTGGCCGGGGGACCTGCTCGGCAAGCGCGCCTACGGCAGGCAGTCCAAAGTTCTCATGTCGGACTGGGCCAGGCTGGCGCGTACCGGGCGCTTCGTGCCGGTCGGCGCCGATATCGACTACGACGAGCGGATGTCGCGGCTGAAGTTCCCGGTGCTGTCGATCACCGTCGCCGGCGACGACCTGGCCCCGCAGACCTCCGCCGACCATCTGCTGGGCAAACTGCCCGGCGCGCAGATCACCCGGTGGTTCCAGCCGGAGGCCCTCGGGCACAACGGCTGGATCACCGATCCGGACTCCACCGTCGACGCGGTGGAGAAGTGGTTGCGCGACCGCTGACCCCTCAGGCCGAGCGGCGCCCCTCGATCAGCATCTGGATGAAGAACTCGTAGACCAGCGCGGACAGGTACGCCGACTGCTTGTTGTCGGCGGCGCCGCCGTGACCGCCCTCGATGTTCTCGTAGTACCAGACGGTGCGCTCCTGGGACTCCAGGAGCGCGGCCATCTTTCGCGCGTGCCCGGGATGCACCCGGTCGTCACGGGTGGAGGTGGCGAGCAGGATCGGCGGGTACTGCTTGCCGGTGTCGGTGTTCTGATACGGCGAGTACTCGCTGATGTAGGCCCACTCCTGCGGCTTGTCCGGGTCACCGTATTCGGCGACCCACGACGCGCCCGCCAGCAGCAGGTGATAGCGCTTCATGTCCAGCAGCGGCACCTGGCAGACGATGGCGCCGAACAGTTCCGGGTAGCGGGTGAGCATCACGCCCATCAGCAGGCCGCCGTTGCTGCCGCCGATCGCGCCGAGCCGATCCGCGGTGGTGATGCCGCGGGTCACGAGGTCGCGTGCGACGGCGGCGAAGTCCTCGAAGGCGCGGTGGCGATGCTCTTTCAGTGCGGCCGTGTGCCATTCGGGGCCGTACTCGCCACCGCCGCGGATATTGGTCATCACGTAGGTGCCGCCGCGTTCGAGCCAGTTCATGCCCGCCGAGCCGAGATAGGCCGGAGTCTTGGAGATTTCGAAGCCGCCGTAGCCGTTCATGATCGTCGGGCCCGGCGTGCCGCGCCGATCGCGATGGCGGATCACGAAGTAGGGCACCGCGGTTCCGTCGTCGGAGGTCGCGAAGAACTGTTCGGTCTCGAGGCCGGTGGCGTCGAAGTAGGCGGGGGCCTGCTTCAAGGTCACCGCGGTGTCGCCGATCGCGCTGCTGAGCAAGGTGGTCGGCGTGGTGAAACCGGTGGTGGTGAGCATGAACTCGTCGCCGCCCTCGAGCGGGTCGAGGTTGGCCACCGAGGTGGACGACATGGCGGGGGAGTCGGCGAGCTCGCCGGCCGCCCAGCCGTCCGGCCCGGGTGTGAGCACGCGGAATCCGGTCTGCACATCGTGCAGGGTGGTCAGGATCAGGTGGTTCTCGGTCCATCCCCACGATTCCAGTGAGGTGTGCGGATCCGGGGCGAACAGAACCTCGAATTCCCTTGCACCCGAAAGAAACTCGTTCAGATCGGTGACCAGCAGGCTGCCGGGGGCGAAGGTGGTGTCGCCCGGGGTCCACTCGGTCTTCAAGCGCACCAGCAGCCAGTCGCGGTACCAGTCCACGTCCGCGTCGGTGGGGGTTTCGATCAGGCGCCACTCCCCGTCGTCGAGCAGCGACACCTCGCTGTTGAAGAAGTCCGTCGACCGGTGCAGGTAGTGCCGCTCGTAGCCGGGGTGGCGGTCGTATCCGGCGCCGATCGAGACATCGCTCGACTTGCCCTCGAACACCGTGTCGGCAGCGGACAATTCGGTGCCGCGCCGCCAGCGCTTGGCGATGCGTGGGTAGCCGGAATCGGTGAGCGATCCCGGCCCGAAATCGGTGCCGATGTAGACGGTGTCGGCATCGATCCAGCCGATCCGCGACTTCGCCTCCGCGACGAAGAATCCGCCGTCCTCGGGCGCGATGAATTGTCTTGTGGTCAGGTCGAATTCGCGTTCGACGGTCGCGTCGGCACCGCCACGCGACAGATGGATGACGGCGCGCTCCTGCGAAGGCCGCAGGACCGCGGCGCCCGCCCAGACCCAGTTCTCCCCGTCGGCCTCGGCCAGCGCGTCGACGTCGATCAGCACATCCCACTCGGGTGTGTCGGTGGCGTAGGACTCGAAGGTGGTCCGCCGCCACAACCCGCGTTGATGCTCGGCATCACGCCAGAAGTTGTACAGCCACGGCCCCCGCCGGCCGGGATAGGCGATCTTGGTGTCGTCGTCGAGCATCGCCAGGACGCGACGCTCCATCTCGGCGAATCGGCCGGTCGCCGCGAACCGCCGCCCCACCACGTCGTTGCGGGCGCGCGCCCAGTCCAGCGCGCCCTCGTCGGTCACGTCCTCGAGCCAGAGATAGGGATCGGTCACGTTCTCTTCAACGCCGCTCATCCCCACATTGTTGCCGATGCGGCCGGTCGCAGTCACACCCGTGCTGGTCTGTGGTTTGCCATGCCGGGGCATCGGGCCGGTGCGCACCATCCCCACACCTGGTAGATGCGGGTTGCGGTCGAGGTTGCCGTGCTGTTGCGTGTTGCCCGGTCAGGGTAGGGGCAGTGTGTTCTCCTGAGTCGGTGACCTCGCTACAGACAGCGGTACGCACCGGGTCCCCGACCCTCAACCTCGTCTTGGCCACCTGGGTGTCGGCCATCAACTTCTGGGCGTGGAACCTCATCGGCCCGCTCTCGCCGAACTACGCCGACAAGATGGCGCTCAGCAGCATGGCGGCCTCGATCATGGTGGCGATGCCGATTCTCGTCGGCTCGCTGGGCCGGATCGTGTCGGGCGCGCTCACCGACCGGATCGGCGGCCGGATGATGTTCATCGGGGTCTCGCTGGCCTCGATCGTGCCGGTCGTCGCGGTCGGGATCGCGGGCAGCATCGAGTCCTATCCGATGATGCTGGCGTCGGCTTTCCTGCTCGGCATTCCGGGCACCGTGTTCGCCATCGGTATCCCGTTCGCGAATTCCTGGTACGTGCCTGCCCGGCGGGGCTTCGCGACCGGCGTGTTCGGTGCGGGCATGGTCGGCACCGCGGTGTCGGCGTTCTTCACACCCCGATTCGTCCGCTGGTTCGGACTGCTGCCCACCCACCTGATCGTGGCGGCCGCGCTCGCGGTGACCGCGGTGCTGTGCATCGTGTTCATGCGCAACTCGCCGGACTTCACTCCGAACACCGACCCGGTGCTGCCCAAGCTGCGCGCCGCGATGAAGCTCGGCGTCACCTGGGAGATGTCGTTCCTGTACGCGGTGGTGTTCGGCGGTTTCGTCGCCTTCAGTTCGTATCTGCCGACCTACATCAAGAATGTGTACGGGTTCTCCGCGGTCGACGCGGGCACGCGCACCGCCGCCTTCGCGCTCGCCGCGGTGATCGCCCGGCCCATCGGCGGCGCGCTGTCGGACCGGATCGCGCCGAAGTACATCGTGGTCACCTCGCTGGCCGGGACGGCGGTGATGGCGGTGGTCGCGGCTTTCAAACCGCCCGCCGACGTGGCATCGGCGGCCACCTTCATCACGATGGCGCTGTTCCTGGGGATCGGCACCGGCGGCGTCTTCGCCTGGGTGGCAAGGCGCTCGCCGAGTTCCAACGTCGGCAGTGTCACCGGAATCGTCTCAGCCGCAGGCGGTCTCGGTGGCTACTTCCCACCGCTGATCATGGGTATCACCTACGACGAGGCGAGCCACAGCTACACCATCGGGCTGCTGTTGCTCGCCGCGACCGCGCTGGCCGCCCTTGTCTACACCTCGGTGAAACTGCGCGCCGTCGAATAGCGCGTCGCCGCACCTCGATCCGACCTCGTCGAAGGAGACAGATCCAGTGCCATCCCCAGCGCGAATCGGCGGAGCCGTCGAAGACCTGCTCGTGCGCAGCGGCCGGTTCTTCACCCCCGGTGTCGAATCCGCGGACCTGCGCACTGTCAGCCGCAGCGGCGGCCGTGAGGGCGACATCTTCTATCGCAACCGGTGGAGCCACGACAAGGTGGTGCGATCGACCCACGGGGTGAACTGCACCGGGTCGTGTTCGTGGAAGGTCTACGTCAAAGACGACATCATCACCTGGGAGACCCAGGACGTCGACTACCCCTCGGCAGGCCCCGATCGGCCCGGTTACGAGCCGCGCGGCTGCCCCCGTGGCGCCGCCTTCTCCTGGTACACCTACTCGCCGACGCGGGTGCGCTACCCCTACGCGCGCGGGGTGCTCGTCGAGATGTATCGCGAAGCCAAGCGGCGGCTGGGCGATCCCGTGCTGGCCTGGGCCGATCTGCAAGCCGATCCGGATCGGCGCCGCACCTATCAACAGGCCAGGGGGATGGGTGGTCTGGTACGGGTGAGCTGGGACGAGGCCGTCGAGATGATCGCCGCGGCGCACGTGCACACCATCGCCGAATACGGTCCCGACCGGGTGGCCGGGTTCTCGCCGATTCCGGCGATGTCGATGGTCTCCTTCGCGGCGGGGTCCCGGTTCGTCGAGCTGATCGGCGGGGTCATGACCTCGTTCTACGACTGGTACGCCGACCTGCCGGTGGCCTCACCGCAGGTTTTCGGTGATCAGACCGACGTGCCGGAGTCGGGCGACTGGTGGGACGCCTCGTATCTGATGATGTGGGGATCCAATGTGCCGGTGACCCGCACGCCCGACGCGCACTGGATGGCCGAGGTGCGCTATCGCGGTACCAAGGTCGTCACGGTCAGCCCCGACTACGCCGACAACACCAAGTTCGCCGACGAATGGATGCCCTGCGCGGCGGGCACCGACGGTGCGCTGGCGATGGCGATGGGCCACGTCATCCTCACCGATTACTTCGTGCGCGAACGGGAGCCGTTCTTCGTCGACTACGTCCGCCAGTTCACCGATCTGCCCTTCCTGATCCGCTTGGTCGAACGGGACGGCCGCCTGGTTCCCGGCAAGAATCTCACCGCCGCCGATCTCGGCTCCAGTGCGGAGAACGCCGCCTTCAAGCCCGTGTTCATCGACAGCGTCACCGGTGAGCCCGCGGTACCGCACGGCTCGCTGGGGTTCCGGTTCGGGCCGGAGGGCGTCGGGAAATGGAACCTCGACCTCGGCGACCTGCAGCCCGCGCTGACCGCCGACGCGGGCGACGGGCGGTCCGTGGTCGTGACGTTGCCGCGTTTCGACACCGTCGACGGCCACGGCGAGACGATCGATCGCGGTGTGCCGGTGCGGATGGTCGCGGGCGGCCCGGTCTGCACCGTCTTCGACCTCATGCTCGCCCAGTACGGCGTGGCCCGGCCGGGGCTACCGGGGGAATGGCCGAGCGGCTACGACGATCCCGGTTCGCCGTACACCCCCGCCTGGCAGGAGCCGATCACCGGCGTCGCGAGCGCGCAGGTGGTCCGGATCGCCCGCGAATTCGCCGCCAACGCGGTCGATTCCGGCGGGCGCAGCATGATCATCATGGGCGCGGGCATCTGCCAGTGGTTCCACGGCGATGCCACCTACCGCGCGATTCTGGCGATGCTGCTGCTCACCGGCTCGATGGGCCGCAACGGCGGCGGCTGGGCCCACTACGTCGGGCAGGAGAAATGCAGACCGGTGACGGGCTGGTCCACCGTCGCGATGGGCACCGACTGGTCGCGCCCGCCGCGCCTGATGGCAGGCACCTCCTACTGGTACGCGCACACCGACCAGTGGCGCTACGACGGGTATCGCGCCGACGTGCTCGCGGCGCCGACCGGTCGCGGTCTGTTCCGCGGCAAGCACACGATGGACGTGATGAGTTCGGCGGTGGCCATGGGCTGGACGCCGTTCTACCCCCAGTTCGACCGTTCGTCACTGGACCTGGCCGATGAGGCGGCCGCCGCGGGGCTCGACCCGGTGGCCTACACCGTCGACCAATTACACAGCGGCGCGCTGCGTTTCGCGGTCCAGGATCCCGACAGCCCGAAGAACTGGCCACGGGTCCTGAGTGTGTGGCGGTCGAATCTGCTCGGTTCCTCGTCCAAGGGCAACGAGTACTTCCTCAAACATCTGCTCGGCACCGGCTCCAACGTGCGCAACACCCCCGCGGGTCCCGGGCGCCGTCCCGTGGAGGTGGTCTCGCCCGACCCGGTGCCCGAGGGCAAGCTCGATCTGCTGATGTCGATCGACTTCCGGATGACCTCGACCACCCTGTTCTCCGATATCGTGCTGCCCGCGGCGACCTGGTACGAGAAGGCCGACCTGTCCAGCACCGACATGCACCCGTTCATGAACGCCTTCACCCCGGCCATCGATCCACCGTGGGAAACCAAGTCCGACTTCGACGCCTTCGCCGCGATCGCGCGCGCCTTCTCGGCGATGGCCCGCGTGCACCTGGGGACGAGAACCGATGTCGTGCTCGGCACCCTCCAGCACGACACACCCGGCGCGATGGCCTACCCCCATGGCACCCAGTCGAATTGGCAGACCACGGGCGAGGTGCCGGTACCGGGCCAGACGATGGGTCCGCTGGCCGTCGTCGAACGCGACTACGCGGCGATCGCCCAGAAGTGGGCGGCGCTGGGGCCACTGGTGGAGCAGAAGGGGATGACCACCAAGGGCGTCACGGTGTTCCCCGATCAGGAGGTCGTCGAGCTGGGCCACCTGCACGGGGTGATGGATTCCGGTGTGGCGGTGGGTCGTCCGGCGATGGAGACGGCGGAGAAGGTGGCCGAGACCATCCTCATGCTGTCGGGCACCTCCAACGGCAGACTCTCGGTCGCGGGTTTCGAAGAGCTGGACCGGCGCACCGGGCGCTACATGGTCAAGCTGGCCGAGGGCAGTGAGGAACGGCGAATCACCTTCGCGGAGACCCAGTCCCGGCCCGTACCGGTGATCACCAGCCCGGAATGGTCGGGCAGCGAGACCGGCGGCCGCCGCTACGCGCCCTTCACCCAGAACATCGAATACCTCAAACCGTTCCACACGCTCACCGGTCGCATGCACTTCTACGTCGACCACGACTGGCTGGAGGAGCTCGGCGAGGCGTTGCCGATCTACCGCCCGCCGCTGGACATGGGCAAGCTCTACGGCGAACCGGCCATCGGCGAGCGCGACGGTGTCGGGTTGAGCGTGCGCTATCTGACACCGCACTCCAAGTGGTCCATCCACTCCGAGTATCAGGACAATCTGCTGATGCTGGCGCTCTCGCGCGGCGGCCCGACGATGTGGATGAGCCCGGCCGACGCCGCGAAGATCGGGGTGCGCGACAACGAATGGGTCGAGGCCCTCAACCGCAACGGTGTGCTGGTGTGCCGCTCGGTGGTGTCGCAGCGGATGCCGGAGGGCGTGGTCTACGTGTATCACGCCCAGGAACGCACCATCGACGTCCCGCTCTCGGAAACGACCGGAACCCGTGGCGGTATTCACAATTCGATCACCCAGCTGCTCATCAAACCCACCCATCTGGCGGGCGGCTACGCCCAGATCTCGTTCGCGTTCAACTATCTCGGCCCGACCGGAAACCAGCGCGACGAAGTCACCGTGGTCCGTCGCCGTAGCCAGGAGGTGACGTACTGATGAAAGTCATGGCGCAGTTGGCGATGGTGATGAACCTGGACAAGTGCATCGGCTGCCACACCTGTTCGGTGACCTGCAAACAGGCGTGGACCAACCGCACCGGCACCGAATACGTGTGGTTCAACAATGTGGAAACCCGCCCGGGACAGGGTTATCCGCGCACCTATGAGGATCAGGAGAAGTGGCGCGGCGGCTGGACCATGAAGAAGGGCCGGTTGCGTTTGCTCGGCGGCGACCGGTTCAGCAAGCTCGCCAATATCTTCGCCAATCCGAAGATGCCCGCGATCGGCGACTACTACGAGCCGTGGACCTACGACTACGCGAACCTGACCAATGCCCCACTGAGCGACCAGATTCCGGTGGCGGCGCCGCGCAGCCTGCTCACCGGTGAGCCGATGATGATCACGGGCTCGGCCAACTGGGACGACGATCTGGCCGGGTCGCCCGAGATTCTTCCCGGCGACCCGGTGCTGGCGAAGGTGAGCGAGAAGGTCAAGGCCGATCTCGAACAGACCTTCATGTTCTATCTGCCGCGCATCTGCGAGCACTGCCTCAACCCGGCGTGCGTCGCGTCCTGTCCCTCCGGTGCGATGTACAAGCGCACCGAGGACGGGATCGTGCTCGTTGATCAGGACAAGTGCCGTGGCTGGCGGATGTGCATTTCCGGATGTCCTTATAAAAAGGTGTATTTCAACCACAAGACGGGCAAAGCGGAGAAATGCACTTTCTGCTATCCGCGCGTGGAAGTCGGCCTGCCGACGGTGTGCGCGGAAACCTGCGTGGGCCGGTTGCGCTATATCGGGCTGATCTTCTACGACGTGGACAAGGTGCTCGACGCCGCCGCCGTCGCCGACGAGCGCGATCTGTACGAGGCGCAGGTGAATGTGCTGCTCGATCCCGCCGATCCGGAAGTCGTCGCGGGAGCGCGTGCCTCGGGTATTCCGGACAGCTGGATCGAGGCGGCGCAGAGATCCCCGATTCACGCGCTGATCAAGGACTTCCGGGTCGCGCTTCCGCTGCATCCGGAATATCGGACGATGCCGATGGTGTGGTACATCCCGCCGCTGTCGCCGGTGGTCGACGCCGTGAGCCGCGACGGTCATGACGGCGAGGATGTGGGCAACCTGTTCGGCGCGCTCGAATCGTTGCGAATTCCCCTGGAATATCTGGCCGGACTGTTCACCGCCGGGGATACCGAAGCGGTGGCGGTGGTTTTGCGCAAGCTGGCCGCGATGCGGTCGTACATGCGCGACATCAACCTCGGACGTGAGCCGCGTGCGGAGATTCCCGCGGCGGTCGGGATGACCGAGGAGAAGATGTACCAGATGTACCGGCTGCTGGCACTGGCGAAAATCGAAGACCGCTACGTGATTCCCTCGGCCTACGCCGATCAGGGGCATCAGCTCGAGGAATCCGTGGCCGACTGCGCCCTCGACTTCGACGGGGGGCCCGGCATGTACGAGCAGGTCTCGGGTCCCTTCGGCGAGACCAGTGGCAAGCCGGTGCCGGTCGCGGTGGAGACCTTCCACGCGCTCAAACAACGCCAGACCAGTGAATCCGCCGCTCCGACTGTCGGCTCTCGGGTCAACTTGCTGAACTGGGACGGCAAGGGCGCGCCGGAAGGCATGTTCCCCGGTGGCCGGAAATGATGCGCGCTCGCGCGGCCCGGCGCGCCGCCGAGCAGCGGCTGGTGTGGCAGGCGGCCTCGCTGCTGCTCGCCTACCCCGACAGCGAACTCCGAACGCGGCTCGAACTCGTCACGCGACTGTGCGCCCACCTGCCGCGCGCGCAGGCCGAACCGTTGCTCCGGGTGGTGGCGGACCTGGGCGAGCTCCCCGAAGTCGTTGCCGCGCAACAGTTCACCCAGACATTCGACCTGCGTAGACGGGCGACGCTGCTGCTCACCTACTGGACCGACGGCGATACCCGCAATCGCGGCATGGCGATGCTCGCCTTCACCGAGGCGTACCGCGGCGCCGGTGTGCGGCCGCCGACCGGCGAGGTCGCCGACCACCTTCCCGTCGTGCTGGAGTTCGCGGCCACCGTGGACCCCGTCGCCGGTGCGGCCCTGCTCACCGCGTATCGGCGCGCGATCCACGCGATCGGACTCGCACTGTCGGACGAGGGTTCACGCTATGCCCCGGTGCTGGCCGCGGTGGTCGCGACCCTGCCGCCGGCGACCGAACAGGATCTCGGCTGGGCCCGCAGGCTGGTCGAGGTGGGACCGGCCGCCGAATCGGTGGGACTGGCACCGTTCACGCTCACCGTGCCGCCGCGCCGAAGTGCGCACGAGCGCGAACCCGCTGTAGTGAAAGGACTTCGGTGACATGGCAGCCAACGATGTGTCGGCGGGCGAGATCTACTGGGACATCGTCCCCTATGTGAGTCTGGCGATTCTGATCGTCGGTACCTGGTGGCGCTACCGGTACGACAAATTCGGCTGGACCACCCGGTCTTCCCAGCTGTACGAGTCCACGCTGCTTCGCATCGGCAGCCCGCTGTTCCACTACGGGATGATGGTGGTGATCGTCGGCCACATCATCGGGCTGGTCATCCCGGAATCCTGGACCGACGCCATCGGCGTGAGCCAGCACGTCTATCACATCCAAGCGATCGTGCTCGGCAGCATCGCGGGCGTCGCCACCCTCACCGGCATCGTGTTGCTGATCTATCGTCGCCGCCGCAACGGCCCGGTTTTCACCGCGACCACGCTCAACGACAAGCTCATGTACCTGGTCCTGGTCTGCGCGTTGATCACCGGGCTGGCGACCACCCTGCTGGGTTCGGGCGCGGTCGGGCCCGAACACAACTACCGGGAGACGGTGTCGCCGTGGTTCCGTTCCATCTGGATCCTGCGCCCGCGCGGCGACCTGATGGCCGAGGCGCCGCTGTCGTTCCACCTCCACGTGACGATCGCCCTGATCTTGTTCGCGATCTGGCCGTTCACCCGGCTCGTGCACGCCTTCAGCGCACCGCTGAGCTACTTCTACCGGCCTTACATCGTGTACCGCTCCCGGGCGAGCGCCGAACCTGATGAGCTGATCGGCTCGCGCCCGGAGCGGCAGGGCTGGTGAATCACCAGGAGTGGGCGACGTCGACGACCACGCGGGCCGGATTGTCGACAGTACTCACGCGGAACGGGAGGCGGGCGCGGACGCCGAGGCCGAAGGTGGTCCGGCCTTCGAACGAGCCGGCGAACGCGACTTGGCGCAGGGTCGGATAGCCGCTCGTCGAGAGCAGTTCGGTGCGGTTCGACGGGTTGTAGGTGCTGCTGCCCGCGTCGTCGTAGGCGGGGGCATGGACCGCGATCTGGAGGTAGGCGCCGCCACGCAGGGGCACGGTCGCGCCGGAACCGTCCTGGGTGACGGTGCCGACGTACCCGACGTGGTAACCGGCGGCGGGGCCGGACAGGTCGATGACGAGTCGGTCGAAGCACTCGTGGCGACCAGCGCGAACGTCGGCGACGGTAGCGGTGGAGTAGGTGGACGACGTCTTGTCCTGTGAGCCCCAGGCGAGTCCGCAGTCGGACGGAGCCGCGGCCGCGGGCAGCGTCGAGAGGCCGGCGCAGGCGGCGAGGGTGGTGAGCAGGACGAGGAAGCGACGCATGTCGCACCGCCTTAGATCTGGGGCCTTCGGGGCTAGCGGAGCAGTACCGATCTATCGGAGCAATCGCGGATCGCGTTAGCGTCGGTCCGGTGTCGAATGCGCCGCGAAACGTAGGATCGCAGGTCACGAGTCAACGGAGGTGGATGTGTTCCTGTGGGAGCAGCACTGCTGTCTGCCGTTGCGGCACACGGCGCGGGTCGCCGAACTGGCTCGGTATCCGCTGGGGTCGTATCTGTCGGTGAATGTCGGGTATTCGGCGCAGACCAAGGACGATTCGCTGGCCCTGCTGCACCGGTTCCGCAACGACGCGGGGGCGGATCCGCGGTTCCGGCTGGTGGAGCGGGCAAGCGAGATCGGTGCGCCGCAGGTGATCTCGCTGGCCTTCGATCTGGAGGATTCCGGGCCGCTCGACGGCGATCTGGACAATGTGGAGCTGTTCTACGACCTCGGCGTGCGTTCGCTGCTACCCACCTACAACCATGCGAACGCGGCGGGCTGCGGTTGCCTCGACACCGATGACACCGGGCTCACCGGGTACGGAAAAGACTTGGTACGCAAGCTCAACGAGGTCGGGATGTTCGCCGACGGCTCACACTGCTCGCGCCGCACCGGGCTCGACATCGCCACGCACACCTCGGTCCCGATGATCTACAGCCACTCCAATTTCGCCGCGCTGTGGGAGCATCCGCGCAACATCACCGATGAGCAGGCGCGAGCGTGTGCCGCGACGGGTGGGGTGATCGGCGTGAACGGCGTCGGCATCTTCCTCGGCCGCAACGAGCCTGCCGCCCGGGCCGAGCGGGTCGCGGCGGTCGCCGATCACATCAGGTACGGCGTCGATCTGGTCGGGATCGACCACATCGGGATCGGATCGGACTATTCGTTCGACGGCCAGGAGTTCAACGACGAGATCCGCGACAATCCCGGTGCGTTCTCCGAGTCCTACACGAAATGGGGCCCACTCCAGTGGACTCCACCCGAGGACCTGTTCGGCGAATCCGAGGTGCCGGGCCTGGACGAGCTCCTCGCCGCGCGCGGGTTCACGCCCACCGAGCGTGCGGCGATCTTCGGCGGCAACTTCGCCCGGGCCGCGAGCCACGTCTGGCGTGCGTGACCCGCACCGAATCCGGTTGATCGACGGCGGTCGCCCCGCCGGACCGGGGTGCGGTGCGCAGCGGGGCGTTCCGGGTGCCGCTCAGGCGAGGCGGACGAGCATTTTGCCTGTGTTGGCGCCGGTGAGGACGCCGAGGAAGGCGGCGGGGGCCTGGTCGAGGCCCTCGTAGACGGTTTCGGTGGTGGTCAGGGTGCCGTCGGCGAGCCAGCCGGCGGCCTTGGCGATGTACTCGCCGAAGATCGGGAAGTAGCTGGTCACCAGCATGCCGCGCAGGGTGGCCTCCTTGGTCGCCGCCAGGTAGAGGTCAGGGGTCTGCTGTGCGGTGGCGCCGTTGTAGCCACTGATCGCGCCGACCAGCGCGATCCGGCCGTGCTGGTTGAGCGCCTCGATGGCGACCTTCAAGTGCTCGCCGCCGACGCTGTCGAGGTAGACGTCGACGCCATCGGGCGCGGCTGCCGCGAGCTGACCGCCGAGATCACCGGCGCGGTAGTCGATCGCCGCGTCGAAACCGAACTCCTCGAGCAGCTTTCGGGCCTTGACGGGACCACCGGCCGAACCGATCACCCGCTTCGCGCCGAGCGCCTTGGCGAGCTGGCCCGCGACGCTGCCCACCGCGCCCGCCGCAGCCGAGATGAACACGGTGTCGCCGGGCCGCACCTGGGCGACGTCGGTGAGGGCGGCGTAGGCGGTGAGGCCCGTGGTGCCGAGCACGCTCAGGAAGTGCTGCGGCGCAGCGAGTTCCGGGGCGATCGGGGTAGCCGTCGCGGCGTCGACGACGGCGTGCTCGCGCCAGCCCGCGAAGTGCGAAACGGTCGCGCCGACCGCGATCTCGGCCGAGCGGGAGGCGATCACCTCGCCGACGGCTGAACCGTCCAGGGCCGCATCGAGTTCGAACGGCGGGATGTAGGACTCCTTGTCGTCCATCCGGCCGCGCATGTACGGGTCGACCGACATCCAGGTGTTGCGGACCAGGATCTGGCCCTCGGCGAGCTCCGGCAGTGCCCGTTCCACCAGGGCGAAATCGGTCGCGACCGGTGCGCCGCTCGGGCGGGCGGCGAGGTGGATCTCGCGGGTGTGGGTGGGCAGTGCGCGGGTGGCCGTGTTCGACATGATCGAGCCTTCTTTCGAGGTCAGCCGGGGTTTCTCGCCGGTGATGACTACGCTATGGCGGCTGCGTTCACCTGCCCAGGTCCGCGCACGCCACCGCCCGGTCCGTTCACGACAGACCGGGCGGTGGTGGGGCGGACCTTGTTGCCGTTGTCGATGGCTGCCGCGTCGTTGTCGTGTTGATAGCGGTGGATCCCGTGCTCTGGTAGCCGAGGCTATTTCATGAAGCCGAAGCGGTCGAGCGAGATGAACAGGGTGAGTAGCTTGTTGACGACCGGCTCACCTTCGTTGTGGTTGCCCAGCTTCACCAGTGCGTCGTCGATCGAACGGGTCGCTTCGACGAGTTCGGCGAGGTCCATATCGGCCATCACTCCGTAGAAGTCCAGCGGCAGAACCGCTTTCACCTGCGCGTCCTCGGTCACGACGCAGCCGCCGACCAGGCCGTCCAAGTGCCGGAGGTTCTCGCGCATCTCGGTACTGTCGCTGCCGACGACCACGAAGTAGGCCGCCGGAGCCGGCCAGAAGGTCGAGACCGCGCCGCGATCGAGCGAAACGCCTTCGAACAGCGCGTTGACTATGTGGCGCTGCCCGTCGGCGTAGCGCTGCACGACCGAGATCCGGTTGCGGCGAACGCCTTCGAGCTCGGGGACGACGACGCCGTCGCGCACCGGGACCCAGACCTCCTGCGCGAAGTCGAGATGCCCGCGGCCGTACACGTCGAAAAGGAGTACTTTCGCCCGCGTGCCGTCCTCGGAGACCTCGATGGGGGTGAGCTCGAGCTGCTCGGCGCGCAGGTCGGCGAGGCCGGACCGGGGCTGCTGGGCCAGGACCGAGTAGTCGATGCCGACCGGCTCGAGCAGGCGACGGTTCTCGGCGACGAGCTTGCCGCCCTTGAACACATAGCGCGGGTTGATCTTGGCGAGGCTGTCGGTCAGCACGATGTCGGCGAATCGTCCCGGGCTCAGCGAACCCAGGTCGCGGTCCTTGTGGAAGGAGCGCGCGGTGTACAGCGTGCCCATCTTGATCGCCTGGATCGGCGGCATGCCCATCTCGACGGCCAGCGAGATGACCCAGTCGATATGGCCTTGCCGCAGCACCCGATCCACCGAGATGTTATCGGCGCACAGCTGGAAGTTCTCGGCGGGCCAACGGCGTTTCACGATGGCGCGCAGCATCGTTCGAATGACCTCGGGACTGCCTACGCCGAACTTGATCTGGGTATTGAGGCCGTAGCGGATGCTCTTCTCGATATCGTCTTCGTTCCAGACGTCGTGGTTGTTGTCGACGCCGATGGCGGGCATGTAATTCAGCAGCATGTCCGACAATGAGGTGACGCCCCAGTGGCAGTTCACGACTCCCGCGTTCGCGCGTCCGAGCGCGGACTTGCGGAAATCGTCGGCGTTGCCGGTCATATAGGACAGGTGGGCCAGTTCGCCGAGGCCGATCACCGGATCCATCGCCAGCATCGCCTCGGTGACCTCGGGTGAGGTCTTCTTTCCCGGTGCGAAGGCATAGAGCCGGTACGGCAGCTTCTCGTGGTCGGCGAACAGCGCGCGGACCGCGTCGATCGCATCGTCGCCCGCGGCACTGGCGAAATCGAGCGTTTCCCCGAAAACGGTGGTGGTTCCGCTCGGCACGATCGCCTCGCCGAATGCCGCTGGATGCGCGAGCTGGGATTCGAAGTGCAGATGCGCGTCGATCAGGCCCGGAATAGCGTAAAGACCCTCGCCGTCGAAGGATTCGCGGTATCGCACGATCGATTCGTCGGGATTCAGCGCGATGATGCGCTCACCGTGGACCAGTAGCGAACCGGGGTAAACGGATTCGGTGTGCACATCGACGATATGCAGATTGCGCAACAGCAGGTCGGCTTCTCGCTTCCCTTCCAAGATGCCGAAAATCATCCGCACGTGGTCGTCTTGGGTGGCGACCTCGGTGATGTCGGCGGTCGTCGAATTCTGCTGGGCCATGGTGGTCCTCACTTCGAAAATTACTGTTGCTTGCCTGTATTCGATTGGACGCGACAAACACCGTTGCCCACAAGCATGCGTTTTCGCACGAGGTGTACTAAATTTTCGTACAGTTCCGAGGAGGAGGTGCGCGGTGCTCCATTCGCGATTGCTGCAGTACATCGACGAGGTGGCCCGTCTCGGGTCCATCCGCGCGGCCGGTGCCCGCCTGCACGTGGCACCCTCGGCGATCAACCGCCAGATCCTGCTGTTCGAGGCCGAACTCGACCAGCCGCTGTTCGAGCGCCTGCCTCGCGGCATGCGCCTGACCCCGGCGGGTGAGGCGCTGCTCGCGCACATCCGGCAGACGCTGCGGCAATACCGGGAAACGGTGGCCGATATCCGCGATCTGCGTGCCCTCGGCAGCGGTGAGGTCGTGATCGCCACGATGACCGGCCTGGCCAGCAGCGTCGTCGCCACCGCCGCCGCGACGTTTCGTACCCGTCATCCGCAGGTCAGGATATCGATCCGCACCATGTCGACCCTCGATATCGTGCAGGCGGTCGAGAACAGCGAGGCCGACCTCGGTCTCGGTTTCAATATTCCGTCGTCCACACGGCTGGAGACCTACTGGCGGATCAATACCCGGCTCGGAGTCGTTGTCCGCCCGCATCATCCGCTGGCGGCCATGGACACGGTCCCGCTCGCGCAGTGCACGCCGTTCCCGCTGATCTTCGCCGATCGCTCGATGGTGATCCACGGCATCGTCGCAGAGGCTTTCGCGAAGGCCGATCTCGATATCCAGCCCGCGTTTCACACCAACTCGATCGAGACCATGAAACGGCTCGCCACGTCCGGCGAGGCCATCGCCTTCCTCAGCGAATTCGACATCGCCGAGGAACTGCGCGACGGCCGTCTGATCTTCCGGCCGGTCCGCGACGCTTTCAGCGACAACGTCATCTCCCTCGTCCGACGGGACAAACACGGTCACGGCCTGGCCGGTCTGCTGCTCGCCGACGAGATCGTGGGAGCGCTACGGCCGGGTGAGCGCGACTAGCGGGTCGCGGTGGGCGAGGCGCCGGTCCAGCGGTGGAAGGCCTTGCGCAGTGCTCGGTCGTCGGTGAACGCGAGGCGGGCGGCGACGGTGGCGGTGCTGTGTCCCTGGTCCAGCAGGGTTTTCGCCCGTTCGTGACGGAGCAGGTCGAGTTCGTCGCGCCAGGACGTGCCGTGTTCGGCGAGGTGGCGTTGCAGGGTGCGCTGGCTCATAGCAAGGCTTTTCGCGACCCTGGGCAGGGCCGGGTCGCCCGCGTCCAGTGCCGCGCCGAGGGCGATACGAAAGGCGTCGAGCGGATCGGAGATCGGGCGGGCGGAGGCCAGGACCAGGTCGGCGTGGCTGCGCATCAAGTCGGCCAGCATCGGATCCGCGCGGGTGAGCGGTGCGTTGGCGTCGTCGGCGTGGAAGGTGATCGCGTCCGCTTCGGCGTCGAATTCGATATCGGCGGTACCGAATACGGCCACCAGCCCGGAGTGTTCGGCCGGGGCGGCGTGACCGAAGCTCACCCGGGTCGGCACGAGCGGTCGGCCGGTCGCTTCGCGCGCGCGGCGCAGGTAGTAGGCGAGCACGTACTCGTTGACCACCGAGGCCACCGCCGGATCGCTGGCCGAAGTCCGGTAGCCGATGGTGAGATCCCCGTCGCCGGACAGGTCGAACCCTTCGGTGGCCGCGGTGACCAGGCGGTGGTACGGCTGGGCCGCGCGCAGTGAATCCGCGAGTGTCGCACCGGTGGTCACCAGATAGTCCCAGGTGTTCAGCGAGCCCAGCGGCGCGGCGGCGGCGATCGCGGCCCCCGA
The DNA here is from genome assembly GCF_042728755.1 of Nocardia sp. NPDC060249. Lineage (NCBI taxonomy): Bacteria > Bacillati > Actinomycetota > Actinomycetes > Mycobacteriales > Nocardiaceae > Nocardia > Nocardia sp. NPDC060249. Next base: position 321,018 of record NZ_JBHXAQ010000007.1, on the reverse strand, counting down.
TCCCGCACCGGGTCGTGCCTGCGCGATCAACTCCCACAATCGCAGCAGCGAACTCATCGGGATCCGGTTCAGCTCACCGCGCAGAACGACATCGTCGGTACCGGCCACCCGGGCCAACTGGCCCTCGGCCGCCCCCGCCGCCCTGGCCGCCTGCACGAGCAGCCGCACGAGATGGGTCGACGCCGTGCCGTCGAGCCGGCTACCGATGCCTTCGACCCCGCTCACCTGTCCGAGATTACTGGCCGGCGCGCCGCGGCCCGGCTGACGGCGATCGTCGCCGGTCGGGAGCGCAGCTCACCTATGTGGGGGACGGGTGGGTGAACTCCTCGAAACAGAGTTAGGCTCGGTGACGTGACTTCCCACTACGATGTCGTCGTTCTCGGCGCTGGTCCCGGCGGATATGTCGCCGCGATCCGTGCCGCTCAACTCGGCCTGCGAACAGCGATTGTCGAGCAGAAATACTGGGGTGGCGTGTGCCTGAACGTGGGCTGCATCCCGTCCAAGGCACTGCTGCGCAACGCCGAGCTGGCCCATATCTTCCACAAGGAAGCCAAGACCTTCGGCATCTCCGGTGAGGTCAGCTTCGACTTCGGTGCCGCCTTCGATCGCAGCCGCAAGGTGGCCGACGGTCGGGTCAAGGGCGTGCACTTCCTGATGAAGAAGAACAAGATCGACGAGTTCGACGGCCTCGGCACCTTCACCGGCCCGAACTCGATCGACGTGGCTCTCACCAAGGGCGGCGCCGAGACGATCACGTTCGACAACGTCATCATCGCCACCGGCACCACCACCAAGCTGCTGCCGGGCACCCAGCTCTCCGAGAACGTGGTCACCTACGAGGAGCAGATCCTCACCCGTGACCTACCCGGCTCGATCCTGATCGTCGGCGCGGGCGCGATCGGCATGGAGTTCGCCTACGTCCTCAAGAACTACGGCGTCGACGTGCGGATCGTGGAGTTCCTCGACCGCGCGCTGCCCAACGAGGACGCCGACGTCTCCAAGGAGATCACCAAGCAGTACAAGAAGCTCGGCATCACCATCTCCACCGGTGCGGCCGTGCAGTCGATCGACGACGACGGCTCCAAGGTCACCGTCCAGATCAAGGACAACAAGTCCGGCGCGATCGAGACCGTCACCGTCGACAAGGTGCTGCAGGCCGTCGGCTTCGCGCCGCGGGTGGAGGGCTACGGCCTGGAGACCACCGGCGTCGCGCTCACCGACCGTGGCGCCATCGAGATCGACGACTACATGCGCACCAACGTGGGCCACATCTACGCGATCGGTGACGTCACCGCCAAGCTGCAGCTCGCCCATGTGGCGGAGGCGCAGGGCGTGGTCGCGGCCGAGACCATCGGCGGCGCCGAGACGATGACCCTGGGTGACTACCGGATGATGCCGCGCGCCACCTTCTGTCAGCCGCAGGTCGCCAGCTTCGGTCTCACCGAGCAGCAGGCCCGCGACGAGGGCTACGACGTGAAGGTCGCGAACTTCCCGTTCCAGGCCAACGGCAAGGCCCACGGTCTCGGCGACCCGACCGGCTTCGTGAAGCTGATCGCCGACAGCACGCACGGTGAACTCCTCGGCGGGCACCTGATCGGCCCTGACGTGTCCGAACTGCTGCCCGAACTCACCCTCGCCCAGAAGTGGGACCTCACCGTCAACGAGGTGGCCCGCAATGTGCACACCCACCCGACGCTGAGCGAAGCGGTGCAGGAAGCGATTCACGGCCTCGCGGGGCACATGATCAACTTCTGAGATATCAGCTGAAACGGCCGGGTGCGCGATCGCGTGCCCGGCTTTTTGGTTTCTATTCGGTCTTTTTCCGGGCGTTGATTTGGTGAATCAGGGTCTGTGGCCGATGATCGACATCACCTCCAGGTAGTTGTTCCACGCTCGTGTTCGGCATTTTGTGTTCCATGAGATGGTCCCCTCACCCGGGCAGGCTCGCGGGTGGCGGGCACGGTTGAGAGGCAACGACTCGATGAGCAAGAGCATTCTCGGTTGGACAGCACGGATCGCGGCAACAGTCGCCGTCGCTGTGGCCGGATTCGGCACAGTGACGCCAGCCACCGCGGAACCTCTTTTCCCCGGTGGGCCGGACGTTCCCGGTGTTCCCGCCATCGTTCCCACCGCATCGCCGTGCCCGGTCGTCGAAGCCAGGGCGTGCCTGCGGCTGTCGACGAACGAGGCGTGGCTGGTCGACAACGGCCGGGTGATCTTCGGGCCGACGCCGATTTCGCACGGCATGGCCGGCTACGAAACGCCGCCCGCGGTGACCAAGATTTCCTTCAAGCGGGAATTCCACTGGAGCACGATGCACAACGCGCCGATGCGCTGGGCCACCTTCTTCAACGGCGACATGGCATTCCACGTGGGACCGGTCGATTCGAAATCGCACGGGTGTGTGCGCATGACCGAAGACGGCGCCCACCGTTTCTTCGACTACCTGAAGCCGGGCGACATCACTCAAGTCATCGTCTAGGTACACCGGTAACTCACCGGGCTGAGCGGGCCCGGTGAGTTACCGTCTGTCCATGCGTCGGTGGTTGGTGGGTGGGATTGTCGGCCTCGTCGTGGTCATGGCGGTGGTGGCCGGTCTGTATGTGTTGATGAATTCACGGACCTATCAGGTGGCGGGGCGGCTGGTAGATCGGGTCGAGACCGAAGAGAAGGTCGTCGCGTTGACCTTCGACGACGGACCGACCGCGCGGACGCCGGAGGTGCTGCGGACGCTGCGGGAATTGCAGGTTCGGGCGACCTTCTACCTGGTCGGCGCGGACTTGGCCGCGCATCCCGAATACGGTGCGGCGATCGTGGGCGCGGGCCACGAGATCGGGAATCACTCCTATTCGCACCGGCGCATGGTGCTGGTTTCCGGCGATACCGTGCGCGAGGAGATCGAGCGGACCGACGCCGAGATCCGTCGCGCCGGGTATCCGGGGCCGATCAGTTTCCGCCCGCCGTACGGCAAGAAACTGTGGACGCTGCCGCGGTATCTCGCCGACCACGATCGCACCTCGGTGACCTGGGATGTGGAGCCCGATTCCGCGGGTGGCGCGTCTCGCGAGGCCATCGTCGCCGATACTCTCGCCGAGACCCGGCCGGGCTCGATCATCTTGCTGCACGTCATGCACGGCGCCGAATCCATTACCGCGGTGCCCGAGATCGTCGACGGATTGCGCGCGCGGGGCTACCGATTCGTCACGGTCTCCGAGCTGCTCGCGCGTTGAGTCAGTGCTGGCCGGTGATCCCCGCGCGGTGGTAGCTGTCCTGTGCCGTGCGGACGGTGTCCATATTGGATTCCAGGACGACGATCAGCGACTCCAGCCGGTCCGCGACCGTGGTGCCCAGCTCCGTGAGGGTGTATTCGACGCGGGGCGGAATCGCTTCGAGGACCTCGCGATGGACCATGCCGTCGCGTTCCAGCGACTGCAGGGTCTGCGAGAGCATGCGCTCGCTCACGCCGTCGACCCGGCGGCGCAGGGCGCTGAATCGGACGGGGCCGTCGCGTAGCGCGACCAAGGCGAGCACACCCCACCGTCCGGTGATGTTCTGCAGGACGGGGCGGGAATCGCAATTGCGCGCGAAGACGTCGGCTTCCAGCGTGGGGTCGTGGTCCGCGGGGGTCGTCTCGGGCATGGATCCATCTTACTCACTTGACGCAAGTGCCTACTGGAGGAATAGTGCTTACTAATAGTTAGCGCTTGTGCCGATGGAGGTAGCAATGACCGTGGCAGTGACAGCAGCAGGGGGAAAGCTCGGCCGATTGGTCGTGGAGGCACTGCTCGCCGCAGGGGAGCAGCCGGTCGCGATCGTGCGCGATCCGAGCAAAGTGGCCGACCTCGCCGCGCGCGGCGCGCAAGTGCGGCAGGCGTCCTACGACGATCCGGCGGCCCTCGACGCTGCCCTGGCCGGGGTGGACCGGGTGCTGCTGATCTCGGGCACCGAGTTCGGCAAGCGAGTCGCCCAGCACACCAATGTCCTGCGCGCCGCCGAGCGCGCCGGGGTCGAACTGCTGGCCTACACCAGCATTCCGCGCGCCGACAGCAATCCGATGCTGCTGGCCGCCGAGCACCGTGGCACCGAAGAGGTGCTGGCGAGCGCCGCCGTGCCGACGGTGCTGCTGCGCAACAGCTGGTACTGGGAGAACTACACGGGCGCCGTCGCGAACGCCGCACAGTCCGGTGTCCTCTACGGTGCGATGGCCGCGGGCCGGGTCTCCGGCGCCGCCAGGGCCGACTACGCCGAGGCCGCCGCGCGCGTGCTCACGGGTGCGGGGCACGAAGGCCGCGTCTACGAGCTGGGCGGTGACGAGGCGCTGACCGGCGCCGACCTGGCGGCCGCGGTCGCCGAGGCGAAGGGCTCCCCGGTCCGCTACGCCGACCTCTCCACGGACGACTACGCCGCGGCCCTGCGCGCAGCGGGTCTGGAGGAGCAGTACGCCGCCGTCCTCGCCGACGCCGACGCCGGTATCGGCGAGGGCTTGCTCGAGGTGACCACCGGCGATCTGACCGAGCTCCTCGGCCGCCCGGCGACCTCGGCGTCTACGGTCTTCGCGCAATAGCCGCCGCCATCCATGACCACAGCGCATGAGTAGCTCACCGGGTGTGGGCTCACCCTATGGCTGCGCCCTGGTCGACCGGAGTACCCGGCGAGGCGGAACAGCGGTACCGTCGGGGTCGTGGCTGATCAAACTCCCCGTCGACGTTCGCACTCCTGGCTGAGCGGATTGCTGTTCGTCATGGGCACCCTGCACTTCGTAGCGCCCAAGCCGTTCGACAAGATCGTGCCGCCGCAGCTGCCCGGCAACCCGCGGACCTACACCTATGCGTCCGGGGTTGCCGAGCTGGGCGTGGCGACCGCGCTGGCCGTGCCGCGCACGCGAAAGCTGGGTGGCTGGCTGGCCGCGGCGCTGTTCATCGGTGTCTTCCCGGCCAATATCCAGATGACGGTGGATGTGGTCGGTAATCCGAAGGCGCCCACGGCTTTCAAGGCAGGCGTGCTGGCGCGGCTGCCGTTGCAGATCCCGATGGTCGTGGCCGCGCTGCGCATCGCCCGTCGCTGATCACACCCATTGCACGAGCTGGATGACGATCCCGTTGGGGTCGGTCATCTGGAAGTATCGCTCGCCCCACTCCTCGGTTTCGATGGGCGTCTCGATCGGGACGCCCTCGGCCCGCAGGCGGTCGTATTCGCGGTCGATGTCGTCGACGACGAAGACGACGAGCAGTCCCTCGCCCGCGCTCCCGGCGATGCGGGCGGGCTTGAACGAGCCGAGCCCGGTGCGCAGGTAGATCACGTCCATGCCCGCGTCGGCCCGCGTCACATTGACGAATCCGTCGGCGGCCATCTTCTCGGTGAAGCCGAGGTGGTCGATCAGGAACTGCGCCGAGGCCTGGGGGTCGGCGACATTGAGCGAGAGGGCGGAAGCGCTGATCTGCATGGGGTCTCCTCGGTGGCGATTAACTCCGTACGTTGTACGCCTTTACTGTGGGAGATCTTGCGCGGGCTCGCTATATGACCTAGGTCACACCGTCAGAACGTGTCGCGCTCGATCCGCAAGGTCGTGATGGTCGATGCCAGACCCTCGTACTGGTTGATCAACAGCACGATCTCGATCAGCGTCCGCTCGTCGTAGTGCTCGGCCAGCGCGTTCCACGCCGCATCGTCCACGTTGCGGGTGGTCACCAGCTGATCGACGACAGTCAGCAGTGCCCGCTGCCGCGGAGTCCAGCCTTCGGCCTCGGGACCTGCCACGACCCGCTCGATTTCGACCGCCGACAGCCCCGCCTTGCGGCCCAATCGACGATGATGGTCGGCCTCGTAGTCGCACGCGCGCAGCTGTGCGACCCGCAGGATCACCAGCTCGGCCTCGGCTCGCGGCAACCGGCCACCCGGCATCAGCTTGCCGGAGAAATGCAGCCAGCCGCGAAAGAGCCCGCCCGTGCGACCGAGGGTGCTGAACAGATGCGCGTCCTCGGTGCCCGACGCACGGGAAAGTACCTGCCAGACAACCCAGTTGATCGGCCCGAGTTCACCGAACCGTCCCGGCGAAACGCGTGGTAGGGGCGCTGAATCCATCTCTGATCCACCTGTCTTCTCGAACATCGTCGGCCAAGATCGGAGCGTACTCGCCGGTATCCGCCCCTGAGGTCACTCCTGTATTCGTGCCGGTTTTCTTTGGTTTCCAGTGGTTTTCGGAACAGTTGCGCGTCATGATCGGTGGGTACCGCAGCGCGCAGCGGCGGTGTGAGGTCGCAGCACTGGTAGGGGAACATCGCACATGCTGGTTCGGATCAGACCGGGTGCCGAGCTCACCGGCGCCGAGCGCGAGCTCGTGGACTGCCTGCGTGCCTATCCGAGTACGGGGCTCGCGCTGGTCGACTGCCGGGTGGGTGACCGGCGGCTCGGCGCGGTGATCGTGACGCCGCGCGGGATCACGGTGCTCGAGGTGAAGGGTTTCCGGCGACGGCAGAGCGGGCTGCTCAGCGCTGCCGCCGACGGCAGCTGGCGGATCAGCGACAGTCCGCTGGATTTAGCCGCCGACGCGTCGAACGGTCTCACCGACCGGGTCGAACACGGCGTGCACGCGGTGCGGGTCGCGCTGGAGCAGGCGTTGCAGGACAGCAGACATGTGTCCGGCGCGGTGGTGCTCGTGCCGTATCGGGGTGTGGTGGTGCGGCCCGCGCGCACCGCGCTGCGGCCCGGTCTCGACGTGCTGGTCGCGAACAGCGTCGACGCGCACGAGCTGCGGGTATACCTGGAAGGCTTCTCGGCGGGACCGCGCGAATGGACGGTCGAACGGGTGCTCAACACCTGTACGGCGCTCGGTGCGGTCGAGGTGCCGTCGCGGGCCGAGCTGGTCGAGGAGGGCTTCGACACCCATCGACCCGCGCCGGCTCCGGTGGTGCCGCAGGTGCGCAAATTCAGTGAGCCTGTCCCGCCTGCTGATCCGTCGCCCCGGGGAAAGTTCGTCGGCATCGGACTGTTCGCCGCCGCGCTGCTCGGCATCTTCGTCGTCTTCGTGGTGGTCGGCGTGGCGCTGTTTCAGGATTCGCCGCATCCGCGCCCGATGTCGGATACCTCGCAGACGTCGACGACCCGTGCGCCCGCGTCGGCGACTCCGCGCAAGACCGAGTGCTGGCCGTTCCAGGCGGAATGCTGATCAATCCCGCACGGCGCGACCGAGTTTGGTGAAGGCGATCGCCTGTTCGGCGCGCACCCGCACATGCGCGCGGGAGGAATCGATGTGCGCGGTGAGGGTGCGCAGGGCCTGTTCGTCGTCGCCGGCGAGCACCTGTTCGGCGATGGTGATGTGGTCGGCCGTCATGGCCGCCACCCGTTCGGCGGTCGCCACATCCATCGTGCGTACCGGGCGAACCCGCAGGTAGACGGCGGCCAGTGCCTCGGCGAGGGCGGAATTGCCCGCCGCCCGCAGCAGTTCGGTGTGGAACCGCTCGTCGGCCGCGACCAGGTCGGGCCCGGGTTCCGGTGGGGTGTCACGGTATTCGAGCCAGCGGGCCAGCTCCGCGCGCACGGTGGGCGGGTCGTGCTCGATCGGAATGTTCGCCTGGACGGAACCGCCGGCGGCGATGCGCTGAAAACCACGGGATTCCAGCACGATTCGTAGTTCGTAGAGCTCGTCGAGTTCGTTCAGGCGAGGCCGGTACAGGTAGAGACCGTCGGCATGGCGCTGCACGAGCCCGTCGGCCTGGAGCCGGGCCAGCGCCTCGCGCACCGGGGTGCGCGAGACGCCGTAGCGCTGGGCCAGCCGCTCGGCGCGCAGTCGTTCGGTCGGCGCCAGTTCCCCGGTGGCGAGGTCGTGGCGGAGTTGGTCGTAGACGCGGGCGGCCAGCGGTACCCGCCGCCGGCCGCCGGCGGGACGCGCGTCCTCGCCCGATCCCCTCCCGGCCATGTGCGCCGCTGCGATCAGATCGCCATCGCCGCGCGGACGGCGGACTCCGCGCCCGCGCCGCCTGTCCCGGTCGAGCCGAGATGTCCCGAGTGCAGCACGTAGTACTGCTGTGCGGCCTGCAGTGCGAAGCCGATGTGCTGCTCCACCAGCAGCACGCTCAAACCGCCGCGCTGCGTCAATTCGATGATGGTGCGCTCGATCTCGGCGACCACCGACGGCTGGATGCCCTCGGTCGGTTCGTCGAGGATGAGCAGCTTCGGCTCGGTGATCAGTGCCCGCGCGATGGCCAGCTGCTGACGTTGCCCGCCCGAGAGCAGGCCCGCCTTGCGGGTGAGCAGGTCCTTCAGCGCGGGGAACAGATCGAGGGATTCGTCGATCAGCGCCTTGCCGCGCTTGCGTCCGTCCGCGACCACCTGCAGGTTCTCGGCGGTGGTCAGCTGCCCGAAGCTCTGCTGGCCCTGCGGTACATAGCCGATTCCGCGCTTGACCCGTTGCGAGGGTGAGAGTTTGGTGATCTTCTCGCCGTCGAAGGTGATGGTCCCCGATTTGGTGGGCAGCAGCCCCACCGCGGCGCGCAGCAGGGTGGTCTTGCCCGCGCCGTTGTGGCCCATGATCGCGACGACGCTGTCGTCGGGCACGGTCATGCTGACGCCGTGGATGACCTCGGTGCGCCCGTATCCGGAACGGATGTCGTGTAGTTCAAGCATCGGCCGGCTCCTTGTCTGTCGCGACCAGAGTCGCGGTACCGAGATAGACCTCTTGCACCTTCGGATCGGCCTGCACCTGTTCGACGCTGCCCTCGCTGAGCACCTTGCCGCCCGCGAGCACGGTGACCGAGGTGGCGAAGGACCGCATGAAGTCCATGTCGTGCTCGACGACGATCACCACGCGATCACTGCCGATGCGGCGCAACAGGTTTCCGGTTTCCTCGCGCTCCTCGGCGCTCATGCCGGCGACGGGCTCGTCGAGCAGCAGCACCGACGCGTTCTGCACCAGCAGCATGCCGATCTCGAGCCACTGCTTCTGTCCGTGCGCGAGCACCCCGGCGGGCTTGTCCCGCAGCGCGGTGAGACCCGTTGTCTCCAAAGCCTCTTCGATGCTCGGCAGCACCGACTTGCGCAGGCGCAGCAGCGACAGTGCCGAACGGCCGGCGCCCGCCGCGATGTCCAGGTTCTGCAACACGGTGAGCTGCTCGAACACACTGGCTGTCTGGAAGGTGCGCCCGACGCCGAGGCGCGCGATCTGGTGCACCTTCTTGCCGAGGAGTTCGGTGCCCGACTTCTGCGCCGAACCGGTGGCCGGGACGAGGCCGGTGATGGCGTCGATCAGCGTGGTCTTACCCGCGCCGTTCGGGCCGATCAGGAACCGCAGGTCGCCCTGCAGCACCGTGAGATCGACCTCGGTGACCGCCTTGAATCCGTCGAAACTCACCGAGAGGCCGCGAATTTCGAGGTAGTCGCTGTCCATGCCCGCGTTGCCGCCGGCTTTGGGTTCGGGTGTCATCGCGCGTGCACCTCTTCCTCGATCACGACCGGCGCGGGTTCTTCCGGTGCGGGCGGCAACTTCTTGCGACTGTCGAGCCAGCCCTTGAACATCGGCCACAGTCCGGCCAGCCCGGCGGGGATGAAGCCGACGACCACGATGAACAGGATGCCCTGCATGTAGGTCCAGCCCGACGGGAACGACTCCGACAGCGAGGTCTGCGCCCAGGCCACCCCGATCGCGCCGAGGATCGGCCCGAGCAGCGTGGTGCGGCCACCGATGGCGACGCCGATCAGGAAGGCGATCGACGGGATGACGCCGATGTCGGCGGGGGAGATGATGCCGACGATCGGGGTGAACAACGCACCCGCGATCCCGGCGAGGAACGCCGCCACGACGTAGGCGACGATCTTGATGTTGGCCGGGTCGTAGCCGAGGAAGCGCACCCGTTCCTCCGCGTCACGCACCGCGACGAGCAGTTCGCCGTAGCGGCTGCGGTTGAGCTGACGGATCAGGGCCACCACCACGAGCAGCGTGCCCGCGGCGATGAAGAACAGCATCTGCCGGTTGGCCGGGTCCGAGAGCCGGAATCCGAAGAAGGAGCGGAAGTCCGACAGCCCGGTGAAGCCGCCGATGGCCTGCTGTCCGGTGAGCAGGATCGCCAGCGCCGCGGCCAGCGCCTGGCTCAGGATGGCGAAGTAGGCGCCGCGCACCCGGCGCTTGAACACGCCGTAGCCGAGCACGGCGGCGACCAGCGCGGGCAGCACCAGGATGCCGAGAATGGCGACCGGCGCGGAGCTGAACGGCTGCCAGAAACCGGGGAGTTCGCTGATCCCGGAGATCTCCATGAACTCCGGGACGTCGTTGCCGAGACGAGCGGCGTCGGCGAGCTGCATGTGCATGGCCATGATGTAGGCGCCGATGCCGAAGAACACGCCCTGGCCGAGGGTGAGCATTCCGCCACGGCCCCAAGCCAATCCGATGCCGGCAGCCACGATGGCGAAGCAGAGGAACTTGGCGAGCAGGTTCAGGCGGAAGTCGCTCAGGACCGCCGGGGCGACGGCGAACAGCAGGATGGCGGCAACGGCGAACCCGACCAGGGGCGTGAGTCGCGGGTGCGCGCGGAGACGTTCGGTGAGTGCGGTCATGCCAGGCTCCTCGTCCGCACGGTGAACAGGCCCTGCGGGCGGACCTGCAGGAAGATGACGATCACTACGAACACGATCACCTTCGCGATGGACGCGGTGGTGGAGTATTCGATGAACGAGTTGAGCAGGCCGAGCGCGAACGCCGCGATCACCGTGCCCTTGATCTGGCCGAGGCCACCGATCACGACCACCAGGAACGCGTCGATCAGATAGCTCTGGCCGATGGTGGGGCTCGTCGAACCGATCAGGGTGAGCGCCACACCGGCGACACCGGCCAGTCCGGATCCGATGAAGAACGTGCTGATGTCGGTGAATCTGCTGGAGATGCCGCTGGTTTCGGCGAGCCCGCGGTTCTGCACGACGGCGCGAATCCGTCGACCCATCGGGGTGGTCTTGAGCACGGCGGCCAGGGCGGTCACCGCCACGATCGCCAGCACCAGGATGAAGATGCGGGTCTTCGGCACGACCGCGCCCGCGATAGTGATGCCGCCACTGAGCCATTCGGGCACCAGTACGTTCTTGGCGGGTGCGCCGAAGATGTCACGCGCGGCCTGCTGGAGCACGAGTCCGACACCGAAGGTGACCAGCAGGGTGTCCAGCGGCCGGTCGTACATGTAGCGGATCAGCCCCATCTCCAGGGCGGCGCCGAGCAGGCCGCCGATGAGGAAGCCCATCAGCAGGGACACGACCAGCGAGACTCCGGCCGACGAGAAGACTTGCTGCACTACATAAGTGGTGTAGCAACCGGCCATGATGAATTCGCCGTGCGCCATATTGATGACGCCCATCTGACCGAACGTCAGGGATAGGCCGAGCGCGGCGAGCAGAAGAATGGATCCCAGACTCAGCCCGGTGAAGAGCTGACTGATCAGCACGTCCATTGCAGTGGACTCCTTGGAGAGGGGGCGATGTGGGACGCGCGCACTACGCGTCCCACATCTGTCGGGCTGTTTACTTGAGGCCCTTGGCCCACTCGTAGGACTTCAGGTACGGGTCCGGGGTGATGGCCTTGCCGGAATCCCAGACGGTGTAGATCAGGCCGTCGGGACGGATCTCACCGATCCGGGCGGTCTTGGTGATGTGGTGGTTGGAGCCGTCGATGGTGACGGTGCCCTCCGGGGCGTCGAAGCTCACGCCGTCGGCCGCGGCCTGAATGTCGGCCACCGCGAACGACTTCGCCTTCTCGACGGTGTTCTTCCACAGGTAGACCGAGGCGTACGCGGCTTCCATCGGGTCGGAGGTGGGCTTGTCGGCGCCGAAGGCCGCCTTGTAGTCGGCGACGAACTTCTTGTTCGCCGGGGAGTCGACGGTCTGGTAGTAGTTCCAGGCGGTCAGCTGGCCCGCGATGTTCTGCGCGCCGATACCGGCGACCTCTTCCTCGGCGATCGACACCGAAACCACCGGCATCTCAGCGGCTTTCAGGCCGGCGTTGGTGTACTCGCGGAAGAAGGCGACGTTGGAGTCGCCGTTGAGGGTGTTGAACACCGCGCCCGCCTTGGCGGCACGCACCTTGTTGACGATGGTGGAGAAGTCGGTGGAGCCGAGCGGGGTGTAGTCCTCGCCCTTGATCTCGATGCCGTTGGCCGCGGCGTAGGCCTTGATCTCGCGGTTGGCGGTCTGTGGGAAGACGTAGTCGGAGCCGACCAGGTAGAGGGACTTGATGCCCTTCTGCTTCAGGTAGTCCAGCGCGGGAATGATCTGCTGGTTGGTGGTGGCGCCGGTGTAGAAGATGTTCTTGGAATCTTCCAGTCCCTCGTATTGCACGGGGTAGTAGAGCAGCGAGTTCAGGTTCTCGAACTTGGGCTTCATGGCCTTGCGGCTCGACGAGGTCCAGCCGCCGAATACCGAAGCGACACAGTCGGAACTGATCAGCTTCTCCGCCTTCTCGGCGAAGGTCTTGGGGTCGGAGGCGCCGTCTTCGAGGACGATCTCGATCTTCTTGCCGAGCACACCGCCCGCCGCGTTGATCTGGTCGATCGCCAGCTTGGTCGAATTGGCCACGGTGACTTCGGAAATGGCCATCGTGCCCGACAGCGAGTGCAGCGAGCCCACCTTGATGGTGTCCTTGCTGGTGTCGACGCAGGAGGCGGCGGTCGAGCCGGTCGACGCGTCGTCGCGAGCACCACAGCCGGTGAGCAGCAGGCCGGCGACGGCCACCGCGGCAGGCACGGCAAGTGCCTTGACCAAACGGGATTCAGACATGGGGCGGTTCTCCTCATCAGGTGTAACGGCGGCGCCACACGCGCCACAACGAACACCACCGCTGCTCCCCGGCGACTGGATGTACACCGAGTTGTATACAGCTGCTGTATTCGTGATTCGAGACAGTAGATGGAACTTGTTGCACCCGAATGACTCCCGATCACGTGCCCGTTTCGTCTGTTTCGTCCGTGTGAATTGTTCGCCGTGGAAGCTGTCGAAGGGTCTCCTTGCCTACGGTTGCGTAGGGACGCGCGGGTGCGGCACGCTTCGATTTGTACGACGTCGAGCAGCCGAGTCACGCGGCAATCGGCCGTGTGCGGTCAGTCGAGGAGGGCCCAGTGGGGCACTACAAGGCGAACGTGCGTGACATCGAGTTCAATCTGTTCGAGGTGCTGAACCTCGACAAGCTTCTGGATACCGGCGCCTACGGCGACCTGGACTCCGATACGGTGCGCCAGCTCCTCGACGAGGTCAAACACCTGGCCGAGGGGCCGATCGCGGACTCGTTCGCCGAGGCCGACCGGCACCCGGTGGTCTTCGACCCCGAAACCCACGTCATCACCGTGCCCGATCCGCTGCGCAAAACGGTGGAGGTGGTGCACGAGGCGGGCTGGTACCGCCTCGCCATGCCGGCGGGAATGGATGGCACCGCCGCCCCGAACGCGCTGATGTGGGCGATCAACGAGCTCATCATCTGCGCCAATCCGGCAGCCAGCTTCTTCAACATGGGCCCGCTGATGGGCTCGGTGCTCTACGAGCTCGGCAACGACGAACAGAAACGCTGGGCACAGGGCGGATTCGAGCGCGGGTGGCAGGCCACCATGGTGCTCACCGAGCCGGACGCCGGATCCGATGTCGGCGCCGGTCGCACCAAGGCGGTGCCGCAGCCCGACGGGTCGTGGCACCTCGAGGGGGTGAAGCGGTTCATTTCCGGCGGTGACGTGGGAGATACGGCGGAGAACATGTTTCACCTGGTACTCGCCCGGCCGGAGGGCGCGGGCCCCGGCACCAAGGGACTTTCGCTGTTCTACGTGCCGAAGTTCCTCTTCGATCCCGAGACGCTGAAACCCGGCGACCGCAACGGTGTGTATGTGACCGGGGTCGAGCACAAGATGGGCATCAAATCCTCGCCGACCTGCGAGCTGACCTTCGGCGGCACCGCGGTGCCCGCCAAGGGCTGGCTGGTCGGCGATGTGCACAACGGCATCGCCCAGATGTTCAAGGTGATCGAGAACGCGCGGATGACGGTGGGTGTGAAGTCGTCCGGGACGTTGTCGACCGGGTACTTGAACGCGCTCGAGTACGCCAAGACGCGGGTGCAGGGCGCGGATCTGACGCAGATCGCCGACAAGGCGGCACCGCGCGTCACCATTGCCCATCACCCCGATGTGCGCCGGTCGCTGGCCCTGCAGAAGGCCTACGCGGAGGGGCTGCGGGCGGTGTATCTGTATACCGCCGCGCATCAGAACGCGGATGTGGCGCAGCTGGTTTCCGGCGCCGATCCGGAGACCGCGCACCGCGTGGACGATCTGCTGCTGCCGATCGTCAAAGGCGTCGGATCCGAGCGGGCGTATCAGTTGCTCACCGAGTCACTGCAAACTTTCGGCGGTTCGGGCTATCTGCAGGACTATCCGATCGAGCAGTACATTCGCGACGCCAAGATCGATTCGCTCTACGAGGGCACCACGGCGATCCAGGCTCAGGACTTCTTCTTCCGCAAGATCATTCGCGATCGCGGTGTCGCGTTGGCGCACGTGAACGCTCAGATCAGCGTCTACCTGGACAACGACACCGGCCGCTTCGCCGTCGAGCGCGCCCTGCTGCGTACCGCCCAGGCCGACATCGGCGCGATGGCCGCCACCCTCACCGGCTACGCCATGGCGGGCCGGACCGAGCCCACCGAGCTCTACAAGGTGGGCCTGGGCGCGGTCCGCTTTCTGATGTCGGTCGGTGACCTGCTCATCGCCTGGCGCCTGCTGGTCCAGGCCGATATCGCCGCCGCTGCCCTGGCCGCCGACGCCGCACCACAGGACCGCCCCTTCTACCAGGGCAAAGTCGCCGCGGCGAGCTTCTTCGCCAAGAATGTCCTGCCCGAGCTCACCGCCGCCAAGAACATCCTCGCCGCCATCGACAACGACATCATGGCCGTCCCGGAGGAGGCGTTCTGAGTGGGGCGAACTACTTGATGAGGTACGGCGAGACCGAGCTGCGGTGTTCGCTGATGTCGAGGGCCTTGCCCAGCGGCGGGAAGGCACGCTGAGGACAGTTGGAGCGCACACACACTCGGCAGCCCGCGCCGATGGGGGTGGCGTTGGCTTCGCCGAGGTCGATGCCGTCGGCGTAGACGACGCGGCCCGCGTGGCGCAGTTCGCAGCCGAGGCCGATGGCGAAGGTCTTGCCGGGTTGGCCGTAGCGGGTGGCGCGGCGTTCCACGGTGCGCGCGATCCAGAGGTATTTGCGGCCGTCGGGCATCTGGGCGATCTGGGTCATGATCTTGCCGGGGTAGGCGAAGGTCTCGTAGACATTCCAGAGCGGGCAGGTACCGCCGCTGGCCGAGAAGTGGAAACCCGTGGCGGACTGGCGCTTCGACATATTGCCCGCGCGGTCGACGCGCACGAAGGAGAACGGGACGCCGCGCAGGGTGGGCCGTTGCAGGGTCGACAGGCGGTGGCAGATGGTTTCGAAACTCTGCGAGAAATGGGCCGACAGGCGTTCGATGTCGTAGCGGAAATTCTCGGCCACCTCGTGAAAGTGCGTGTAGGGCAGGACCATCGCGGCCGCGAAGTAGTTCGCCAAGCCGAGCATCGCGAGTTTGTGCGAGGCGTCGGAAGCGAAATTGCCCTCGTCGACCAGTTTTTCGAGTAGCGGGCCGCACTCCAGGTAGGCGAGTTCGGCGGCGAGTTTGAAGGTGCGCTGTCCGCCGGACAGGTGCGGGGAGATCTCGAGCTGTTGGGTCTCGGGGTCGAAGTGGTGCAGCACGCCCTCGCCGAGGTCGATGCGCTCGCTGATCCGCACGCCGTGCGCCCGCAGCAGGCGCACGATCTCGGTACTCACCTCGCCGCCGTGGAACCGGATACGCGCGGTGAGATCCTCTGCGGCGGTGTCCAATTCGTGGATGTAGTTCTGGCGCTGATAGAAGTAGTCGCGCACTTCCTCGTGCGGCTTGCTGATCGCGGCGCTGCCGGAACCGTCGGCGAACCGGTCCTCGGTGGCGGCGGCCAGCTGCGCGCTGGTGTTGCGGTAGCGATTGTGCATGGCCACCAGGGCGCGCGCCATCGACGGATGCGCGGAGACCATGTCGGCGATCTGCTGGGTGTCGGCCTCGATGCCGAGCTCGGCGTCCATCACCACTTCGGACAGCTCGGCGATGAGCCGGGTGTCGTCCTGGGCGGAGAAGAAGGTGGGGTCGACGCCGAAGACCTCGTTGATGCGCGTCAGCACCGGCACGGTGAGCGGTCGCACGTCGTGTTCGATCTGGTTCAGATAGCTGGCCGAGATCTCCAGTTTCTGCGCGAGCGCCACCTGGCTCAGCCCACGTTCGGTACGCAGCTGGCGCAGCCGCGCTCCGACATAGGTCTTGGCCATATGTCCAGTTTAGGGGCGGTTTCGCAGCCTTGCCAATGGATTCTTAACACCGGGGCTCGAGCTCTGTGTCACACCCTCGCGATACTGTCGTGTGGTGCTGTTCAGCGATGTCGTCACGGCCTCCGCGGCCGTGCGGGCGACCCGGTCGCGCAAGGCGAAAACCGCCGCGCTGGCCGAGCTCTTCGGTGCCGCGGGCCCGGCCGAGATCGGGACCGTGGTGGCGTGGTTGTCCGGCGAGCTGGTGCAGGGCCGGATCGGGGCCGGTTGGCGCACGGTGGCCGGGCTCGAGACACCGCCGAGCAGCGACGCGAGCCTCACCGTGGGCGCGGTGGACGACATCTTCTCCCAGCTCACCGAGCTGAACGGCAAGGGCTCGACCAACCGGCGCCGCGCATTGCTGACCGCGCTCTTCACCGCCGCTACCGCGGAGGAACAGTCCTTCCTGGTCCGCCTGCTCACCGGCGAACTCCGGCAGGGCGCGCTCACCGCGATCGTCATCGAGGCGCTCGCACAGTCCACCGGCATCCCCGTCGACGTGGTGCGCCGGGCCCACATGCTCTCGGGCCGGCTGCCCGTCACCGCGACGGCCGCGCTCGCCGGGGGCGAGCAAGCCCTGGCCGCGTTCCGCCTCGAAGTAGGCCGCCCGGTAGCGCCGATGCTCGCCGCACCCGGCGGTTCGCTGGACGAAGCCCTCGCCGAGCTGGGCTCCGACATCAGCGTCGAACACAAGCTCGACGGCGCCCGCATCCAGGTGCACCGCGACGGCGACCAGGTCTGGGTCTTCACCAGAACCCTGCGCGACATCACCGCGGGGGTGCCCGAACTCGTCGACCTGGTCAAAACCCTCGACTGCGCCACCGTCGTGCTCGACGGCGAAACCCTCGCCCTGACCGACGCGGGCCGCCCACGCCCGTTCCAGGAAACGATGAGCCGGTTCGCCACCATCGGCGATCCACGCCGGTTGCACCCCTATTTCTTCGACTGCCTGCACCTGGACGGCGTCGACCTGATCGACGAACCACTGCGCGTGCGGCGCACCGCGCTCGAACGGGTCGCGGGCGATCACAGCATTCCGGCGCTCATCGCGCCGACCCCCGAGGCGGCCGCCGACTGCTACGACGACGCACTGGCCGTCGGCAACGAGGGCGTGATGGTCAAGGCGCTCGACGCCCCGTACGCCGCGGGCCGCCGCGGCAAGGCCTGGCAGAAGATCAAACCCGCGCACACCCTCGACCTACTGGTGATCGGCGCGGAATGGGGTTACGGCCGCCGCACCGGTTTCCTGTCCAATCTGCATCTGGCGGCCCGCGATCCGGAGACCGGTGAGCCGGTGATGGTCGGCAAGACGTTCAAGGGGCTCACCGACGAACTGCTGCGCTGGCAGACCGAGGAATTCCCGCGTCACGAAACCCACCGCGACGGTCAGGCCGTGTATCTGCGCTCCGAACTCGTCGTCGAGATCGCGCTCGACGGCGTCCAGACCAGTACCCGGTATCCGGGCGGAGTCGCGCTGCGCTTCGCCAGGGTGGTGCGGTACCGGCCGGACAAGGAACCGCGTGAGGCCGACACCATCGAGGCGGTGCGCGCGCTCGGCGTGGCGTCCGGCTGAGCTCAGCCGCTGGTCGTGCGACTTACCCGCAACAGTTTGGCAATCCGGCGGCAGCATGCGACACACTGTTCCCGTGAGCGCCGAACTAATGGTCCTGTTGATCGTCATCGCGACAGCTCTCGTCTTCGACTTCACGAACGGATTCCACGACACGGCCAACGCCATGGCGACCTCGATCGCCACCGGAGCGCTGAAGCCGAAGACGGCGGTCGCGCTCTCGGGTGTGCTGAACCTGATCGGGGCGTTTCTGTCGGTAGCGGTCGCGGCGACGGTGGCCAAGGGGATCGTGAAATTGGACGATGTGAGCGGGCAGGACCTGCTGGTAATCGTCTTCGCGGGCCTCGTCGGCGGCATCCTGTGGAACCTGCTGACCTGGCTGCTCGGCCTGCCGTCGAGTTCCTCGCACGCCCTGTTCGGCGGCCTGATCGGCTCGACGATCGCCGCGCTCGGCTGGAACGGCGTGATCTGGGCATCGGGGTCGGACGGCGTGCTGATCAAGATCGTGCTGCCCGCGCTGCTCGCCCCCGTGATCGCCGCCATGGTGGCGGCGATCGGCACGTTCGTGGTGTACCGGATCACCCGTGGCGTCGACCAGGAGAAGTCCGAAGAAGGTTTCCGCTGGGGCCAGATCGGTTCGGCCTCCCTGGTCTCGCTGGCGCACGGCACCAACGACGCGCAGAAGACGATGGGCGTGATCTTCCTCGCGCTGGTCGCCTACGGCTCGCTGGACAAGGACGACCACATGCCGCTGTGGGTGATGGCCGCCTGTGCCGTCGCGATCGCGCTGGGCACCTATCTCGGCGGCTGGCGGATCATCAGGACCCTCGGCAAGGGTCTGGTCGAGATCGAGTCGCCGCAGGGCCTGGCCGCCGAGTCGACCTCGGCGGCGATCATCCTCACCTCGGCGCATTTCGGCCTGCCGCTGTCGACCACGCAGACCGCGACCGGCGCGATCCTCGGTACCGGCATCGGCAAGGGCGCCGAGGTGCGCTGGCGGGTGATGGGCCGGATGGCCGTCGCCTGGCTGCTGACCCTGCCGATGGCCGGCATCGTCGGCGCGATCTGCTGGGCGATCGCGAACGTCATCGGTGGACTCCCCGGTGTGCTCGTGGTGTTCGGCCTCCTGATCGGCGGGGCGCTCGGAATCTATCTGCGGTCGCGCCGGGACCCGGTCGGCACTCACAATGTGAACGAATGGCCCGATGGCCATCAGCCACCCACCTCGGCACCGTCGCCGATCGACCAGAACCATGCCGGGTAGAGGGGAGCGATCATGCACACCGTGATCACCAATCTGAGTTCACTGTGGGAAGTGGTGCTCGCCGCGCTGATCTTCGGAGCGGGTGTTCCCGCGGTCTTCGCCCTCGCGGTGCGGTGGTGGGCCAATGCCGAGACCGTCGACGCCGAGGGCCGGGTCCGGCGCAACTATCCGGCGCTGGCGGGTGCGCTGAGCTGTGTGGTCCTCATCGTCGTCGTGGTGATCACCGGAATCCTGTTCACCGCCAAGGCGTTCATCGCCCACCAGTTCGGCATCCACCTGTTCGGCCAATCATGAGTGAGGAAGCCATGACCGATCCGAACCCCACTCCCGCGACCCCGCCGGTCCGTGGCAACCTGCTCTCGCGCGTGCTGGAATGGCTGCGCGCGGGCTACCCGCAGGGCATTCCCCAGTCGGACTACGTCGCGTTGTTCGCGGTACTGCACCGCCATCTCACCGACTACGAGGTGAGGGTGATCGGGGAGAAACTGGTGGAGGCGAATCCGAATCGGGAATCGATCAGCGAGGCCGAAATCGCGGCCGCCATCGCCGATTTCGCGAAGGAGCAGCCCGCGCCCGCCGATGTCTCGCGGGTGGCTTCGCATCTGGCCGCCGGTGGCTGGCCGCTGGCCGAACCACTCGACGACGGAGAAGCCGCCACCGAACAGAATTGATTCGGAGTTCGACAATTCCGATACGCCAGCGGAATTCGCTCGCGGCGACAATGGCGAATCGCCCGGCTGTCCGGCGATCGCGCGCTAGCATGCATCCGTGGTTCGGCGTGCGGATGTAACCGATAGTGGTCGTAGTTACGGTGGATTGTCGCGCCAGCAGCGAGTCGCGCTACGCCGCAACAGGTTGACCGACGCGGCGCTGGAACTATTCGGCACCCAGGGATATTCGTCGACCTCGATCGAGCGACTGTGTTCGACCGCGAATGTGTCGACCCGCAGTTTCTACGAAGACATCGGTAGCCGCGAGGCCCTGCTGATCGCACTCGTCGACCGGTTGAACGCGGCCGCGCTGCGCCGCCTCGACGAGGCATTGGAGCACACCAGCGAACAGCCGCTGGTGGTCCGCGTGGTGGAGAGTTTCCGCGCGTTCCTCGCCGTGACCTGCCGTGATCGCCGGGCGGCGCGGGTGTTCTATGTCGAGGTCGTCGGGGTGAGTCCGGTGGTGGAGGAATGGCGGCGCGCGCAGCGGCGGTCGATCTCGGCGCTGCTCACCCGGGAAGCGCAGCGCGCGGCCGAACGCGGCGAAGCGGAATCGCGCAGCCTGCACCTGTTCGGTCTCGCGGTCATCGGCGCCGTGAATTCCCTCGCCCAGGAGATGGTGCACGCCACCGTTCCCGGCGATGCGATCTCGGTCGACGAGATCTGCGAAGAGATCGCCTATTTCATCCGCTCCGGGCTCACGGTGCGCACGGCGGTCGCGCCGACCACGTAGCTGCACGGCAACGCAAAAGCGGGAGGCATCCGAATCCGGATGCCTCCCGCTTTTCGTGGGAAATCAGATACCCATGCCCTGCGCGAGCAGCGGCCACGACTCGTGCAGCGCCTGCTCCCAGTACGGCCAGTAGTGGGTGCCCATCGGGGTGAACTGGTAGGTCGCCGGGATGTTCAGCGAGTCCAGCTTGGCCTTCAGGTTCTGCGTGCACGCGTTGGTCGCCGCCTCGATACCGATGCCGAGACCGAGGTTGATCACGCCCATCGGGCCGGGCGAACCGTTGAGGTAGTAGGCCACGTCGGCGTTGGTCGGCATGCCGCTACCGCTGGAGATGTAGAGGTTGGTACCGCGCAGCTTCTCCGCGTTGACGACCGGGTCGTTCTCGACCCACGCGGGATCGTTGTCCGGGCCGTACATGTTCGCGGTCTTGCCACCGGCCCAGGTCTCCACGGAGAACTTGACGGCCTGCTTGCCCATCGGGTCGGCGATCTGCGCGCAGCCACTGTAGGCGGCGACGGACTTGAACAGACCCGGGTTGGCCTCGGCCAGCTGCAGCACCGAGGTGCCGGAGGTGGACAGGCCGGCCAGCGAGTTCAGGCCGGTCGAGTTCAGGGCGCCGTCGAGCAGCGGCGGCAGCTCCTGGGTGAAGAAGGTGCTCCACTTGTTCAGGCCCAGCTTCGGGTCTTCGGCTTTCCAGTCGGTGTAGTAGCTGCCGCGGCCGCCGATCGGCTGGATCACATTGACCTGCTTGTCGGCCAGGAAGCTGAGCGCCTGGGTCTGCGCCGCCCAGCTGGCGGTGCCCTCACCGCCGTCGAGGCCGTTGAGCATGTAGAAGTTGGGAGCGGGCTTGGACTCGTCGACGGGACGCTGCACGTCGATCGTGATGTCCTTCTTCATCGCCGCCGAGTACACCTTCAGATGCCACACGCGTCCGTCTTTGACGATGGACGACACGGCTGAGGGCTTCTCGGGTGCGGCGGTCGCGGCGCCACCGGCGACAACGGCCACCGACAACGCGGCGGTCAGAGCCACGGCGGTGGTGCGCAGCGCGGCCACGGTACGTAGTGCAGAGAGCTTCATCGAACAGTCGGTTCCAGTCCACGGGCCCTGTCGGGCACGTCATCGCAGTGCTTCCCCCGGTCGCCGAGAGCATATGCGCTCGACGCCTGCAGGGCTGTCAGATCCTCCGACACTCTATGTCCTCTCACAGGACCGAATCGTTACCGGTTCACTTTTATGGTGACTTCGAGCACGGTTTACGGGGGCGCAATCTGGGCTGTGATTCGGAAATGCCGCCGCAACCAGGCGCTCTTATGGTGACGAGCATGGGTAAGGAAATCCCCGGTAGCGCGACCACCGGGATCGAGATCAGTGGGTTGAGCAAGACCTTCACGGTGGGCCGCACCACTGTCAACGCGCTGGACTCGGTCGATTTGCGGACTTCGCACGGCGCATTCCTGTCATTGCTCGGGCCCTCGGGCTGCGGCAAATCGACGGTGTTGCGGATTCTGGCCGGTCTCGACGATCCGAGTGCGGGTACCGCGCGGATCAACGGCATGTCCCCGGAACAATTGCGCGGTGGAGCCGAGCTCGGAATCGCGTTTCAGGATTCGGCGTTGCTGCCGTGGCGCAGTGTGGAGTCGAACATCCGGCTGCCGTTGCAGGTGGCCGGACTGCCCGCCGAACCGGACCGGATCGCCGAACTGATCGCGCTGGTCGGCCTCGAAGGGTTCGAGAAGGCCAAGCCCGCACAGTTGTCCGGCGGTATGCGCCAACGGGTTTCGATCGCGCGAGCGCTGGTGGTGCAGCCGTCGGTGCTGTTGCTCGACGAACCGTTCGGCGCGCTCGACGACATGACCCGGCAGCGATTGAACCTGGAACTGCTGCGCATCTGGACCGAGAAGCCCGCGACCACCCTGATGGTCACCCACGGCATCGGCGAGGCGGTGTTCCTCTCCGACGTGGTGGCGGTGATGAGTCCACGACCGGGCCGGGTGCTGGAACTGGTCGAGATCGACCTGCCGCGTCCGCGCACACCGGAGATGATGCGCACGCCGGAATTCCACAAGCTCTGTGACTACCTGTCCGAGTTGCTGTTCGGGCGGGGTGGGGTCGCGTGAGCGTGGCGACCGCGCGGCGTCTCCCGGCGGGGATCGGCACGGGCCGGGTGGCCGGGGCGGCGGGCGTGGTGGTGCTGATCGCCGTGTGGTGGGCGCTGGCCGCCGCCGGCACCGCGGGCGGGACGATTCCCTCACCGTGGCGGGTCCTTTCGGCCATGTGGTCGGACGGATGGGGGCTCTACGGGCCCAACTTCGGTGTCACCGCGATCGGGGCCATGCAGGGCTTCCTCTGGGGCAACGTGCTGGCGATCGGAATCGCGGCGCTGATCATGCTGGTGCCGCGGATCGAACCCCTCGCGACCCAGCTGGCCATCCTGAGCTATTGCACGCCGCTGGTGGCGCTGGGCCCGATCATCCTGGTGGTGTTCGGCGGCCGCACGCCCACGGTGTTCCTGGCCGCGATGTACTGCTTCTTCACCACCATGGTCGGCGCGGTGAGTGGATTGCGCTCGGCCGATCCGGCGAGCCTGGATCTGGTGCGCGTCTACGGCGGTGGCCGCTGGCAGCAGCTGTATCGGGTGCGAGCCATCGCCGCCCTGCCGAATACGTTCGCCGCCTTGAAGATCGCCGCGCCGTCGGCCGTGCTCGGCGCGATCATCGGTGAATATCTGGGTGGCGTCGACAGCGGTATCGGAGTCGCGCTCACCGCCGCACAGACCGCCTACAACGTGCCACGCACCTGGGGCATGGCGATCGCCGCGGCCGCGCTGGCCGGACTCGGGTACCTGCTGGTGGCGGGCACGGCCCGCCTGATCACGCCGTGGACGACGGTGGAGGAGCGACGATGACCACCACTGTTGTGCGCCGGATCGGCCGCTTCCTGCTGCCGTTGGCGACGTCGCTGATCCTGCTGCTGGTCATCTGGACGCTGTTTCTCCGCCTGTTCCCGCAGATCGGGCCGCGAGTGGGGAAGACGCCGTCGGATGTCTGGGCCTACCTGGTCACTTCGGCAGGCGCGCCGGCGGCGCGCCAGGCGATCTTCGACGACCTCGCGATCACCCTCGCTGACGCGGCATCGGGGTTCGTCGTCGGGATGCTCGGCGCACTCGGCGTCGCCGCGCTGTTCGTGCTGTATTCGGCTGTGCGACAGACGTTCATGCCGGTCGCGATGCTGTTGCGGTCGGTGCCGCTGGTCGCCCTGAGCCCGATCGTGGTGCTGATCTTCGGCCGTGGCACGGCGGGGGTGACGGTGCTGACAGCGATCGTCGTGTTCTTCCCCGCCCTGGTGATGATCATGACGGGCCTGGGTGAAGCACCCAGGCAGGCAATGGAATTGGTGACCGTCTACGGCGGCACCCGGTGGACACGACTGCGGATGGTCGCGGTGCCCGCCGCGCTGCCGTCGGTGTTCGCCGCGGCCAGGGTCTCGGTGCCCGGCGCGTTGATCGGCGCGCTGCTGGGTGAATGGCTGGGCAGTGGAACCGGATTGGGCGCGAGCCTGGTGCGGGCCATCCCGATGTTCCAGTACAACCGGCTGTGGGCGTCGATCGTGGTGGTCACGGTGGTATCGGTACTGCTGTACGCGATTGTCGGCGTGATCGAGAACGTGGTACTCGCGCGCTTCGGGCCGAACGCTGGATCCTAGAACCGCGGCACCAGCCGCCGAATAAACGGGAATAGCGGTGGAACGTGGCCGCAAAGAGAACGAAACGCACCGAACCTACATTCTGCGTATGAACAGTATCGACCGTCGTTCCTTTCTCCGCTTTTCCGCATTGGCCGGCGCGGCGCTGGGCGGCGCCGGGTTGCTCGCCGCCTGCGGCGGTAGTTCGGCCACTTCCTCGAACGGCTCGACCGACGACGGCTCGAAATTCGGCAAGGTCGCTGTCCAGTTGTCCTGGATCAAGAACATCGAATTCGCGGGCGAGTATTTCGCCGATTCGAAGGGCTATTTCAAAGATGCGGGATTCGGTGCGGTAGATCTCGTCGCGGGTGGCGCGGCGTCGACTTCGGTGGAAGCCGGTCTCGATACCGGCAAGGTCTGGCTCGGTCTTTCCGCACCGCAGACCACCGCGCCCGCCGTGCTGGAAGGACTACCCGCCAAGATCGTCGGCGCGACTTATCAGAAGAACCCGTTCGCGATCGTGAGCTCGGCGGGCAAGCCGATCACCTCGCCCGCGGAGATGAAGGGCCGCAAGATCGGCGTGCAGGACACCAATCAGCTCATCTTCAGCGCCCTGCTGGCGGCCAACGGCATCAGTCCCGGCGATGTCACCGTGGTACCCGCACAGTTCGATCCGACCCCGCTGGCCAACGGTGAGGTCGACGGCTGGGTGAGTTATGTGACCAACGAGCCGATCACCCTGGCCGCCAAGGGCTTCGCCAACGACCACTTCCTGTTCGCCGACTTCGGTCTGCCGCTGGTCGCCGAGACATTGACCGTCAGCCAGAACACCATCGACAACGAGCGCGACAAACTCAAGGCCTTCCTGACCGCCCAGATCAAGGGCTGGAAGGACGCTGTCGCCAACCCCGCCGAGTCCGCGCGCTTGGCCGTCGAGGTCTACGGCAAGGACCTGAAACTCGATCTGGCCGAGCAGACGAAGGAGGCCACCGCGCAGAACGACCTGGTCGTCTCGGCGTCGACCAAGACCGACGGCCTGCTGACGATGTCCGACGCGCTGATCGACCAGAACATCGCCGCGCTGCGCACCGCCAAGATCGACATCAAGGCCGACCAGCTCTTCGACCTGTCGGTACTGCGCGAGGTGTACGCCGAAAACCCAGGTCTGAAGTAGGCCGCGACCAGCGGCGCCGGCCGCGGCCTAGATGGCCAGGCCCACAGCGGCTGTCGACCCGTAGTCGCGCTGGGCCGCCAGGCGCAGGCCCGCGCGGGAGGCGAGGAAGTCGGCGGTGATGAAGACGGCGGTCTCGGCGGGCGTGCGCGGGCCCGCTTCCAGGCCCGCGGGTACGTGCACGCGCGACAGGGTCGGCTCGTCGAAGCCGCCCGCGCGCAGGTCGTCGAGGCGACGAGCCTGGTCGGCGGGGGTGCCGAGGGCCGCGAGGTAGCCGAGCTCGGGTAGTCGTAAGGCGACGGTGAGCAGCGGGATCTCGAAGCGCGGCTCGTTGGCCAGCACGACGATGGCGGTGCTGTTGTCGACCTCGCCCGCGGCCGAGAGAGTGTTGAGGTAGCGGTGCGGCCAGTCGACGACCACTTCGGCGCCGGGGAACGAGGCCGGATCGGCGAACTCGGGGCGCGAGTCGCAGATGGTGACCCGGTAGCCGATCATCCGCGCCTGCGCGACGAGGGTGGCCGCGTAGGCGTTGGCGCCGAAGATGATCAGACGCGGCGGCGGGCAGTACGAGGCGACGAACAGATCCGACTCGGGCAGCGCGACGAGTTCGGTCGCGTGCTTGCGGTCGGTGACCAGATGCTGGCCGATGACATCGGGATCCTGATTCCACACCACGGTGAACACGGTGACCCGGCGATGGGCTTGGATATCGGCGGCGATAGTGGGGAATTCGGGAAAATCGCGGCAGGAGAACGGTTCTACGAAGATATCGACGAGCGTTCCGTCGTCGGCGCTCGATTCCAGACCGGTGAGCATGCTGTAGCGACGCAGTTGCCGGACGCCGGTGCGGCCCGCTTCCAGCGCCGCGTCGTAGACGGTCTCTTCCAGACGTCCCGAGGCGATGGATCCGAAGACGCCACCGTTGGGGGTGACGAGCATCGAAGAGCCGATGGGCAGGGAATTGGTGCCGATGGTACGGACCACGGTGGCGAGGCCGCCCGTACGGCCCGAATGCCACACTCGCAGAAGGTCATCGACGATATCGCGCATATCTCACAACTCCGATCACCGTGCGCCGACTTCCGGGAAATCGCGATCGGTCCCTGTCGCCAAGTCGTCGCACGTGACGCACACCATATCCTGTCGACCGCCCAAATAGGAACCGGCCCCGATATCGCCGAAGACCATCTCGAAAATGGCGTCCCAGTGCTTGTTCTCGATCACAACCGGATGTCCAGGTGTGTTGTGAAACACAGCGCGGGCAAGTCCGCTCTTGCTCGAACGTGCCGCGGCGAGCACTCTCGCTGCCACATCGGCCCCGATATCCGGGGTGTCGACGGGCAGGAACGCCACGTAACGGGTGTCCTCTTCGGCGGCGGCGCGCAGGCCCGCGCGCACCGTCGCGGAGAGTCCGGTCGCCCAGTCGGCGACCCACCGGCATCGGGTGCCGTCGGGCAGTCCGAGGGCGGCCGGATCGGGTCCGGTCGCGCCGAGCAGGACGATCACCGGATCGCAGCCGCCGTCGCGCAGGGCGGTGATCGCCGAGCGCAACCAGGCGCCGTTCTCGGCGAGTGCCTTGGGTTTGCCGTATCGCGTGCCCGCACCCGCCGCGAGGACGATGCCCGTGCACGAGGTGCGCGCGCAACGGTCGACTGGGGGCATGTGAGCGAAGGTAATGACGCAATGTTGCCGGTCGATTACAGCAGGGGAGCGCGGCGACGACGACACGCCGACGTGATGGACTGCACATCGGTGGCGGCGGGCCCGGGATCGCGCGATGCTGGATCGATGACGAGCGAAGGGCTCAGTCTCGCGGGTTTCAACGATCTACCTGCGAAGACTGCCGAAGAAGCGCTGCTTGCCTGTTGCTCGGCGCCACGCTGGGCGCGGGCGATCGCGGCCGCGCGCCCCTATGCCACCACCGAAGCGCTGTTGGCGGCGGCCGAGGCGGGAACGGCTGCGCTGGACGACGCCGAAATCGACGAGGCGCTGGCCGGTCACCCGCGGATCGGCGACCGGCCGACCTCGGCGGCGTCGGCGCGCGAGCAGTCCGGGGTGGCGGGCGAGGACGTGCGCTCGGCGCTGTCCGAGGGCAATCGTGCCTACGAGGCGAAGTTCGGCCATATCTACCTGGTCTGCGCGGCAGGTCGCAGCGGCGAGGAGTTGCTGGCGATCCTGCGGGCGCGGTTGGACAACGATCCGTCGACGGAAAGGCAGGTCATGCGAACTGAACTGGTCAAGATCAACCGGCTGCGCCTGGCGGGGCTGGTGGCGGCATGACGAGCGTGAGCACCCACGTCCTCGACGCCGTGCGCGGCGAGCCCGCCACGGGTGTGGCGGTGTGGCTGATGCGCGGGGAACAGCGGCTCACCGAGGCGCTCACCGACGCCGACGGCCGGGTGAAAGACCTGGCGGCCGGACTCAATCCGGGTGACTACCGACTGTTCTTCGACACCGGCAGCTACTTCGCGGCGCAGGGCACCGAGACCTTCTATCCGGAGGTCTGCGTCGCGTTCACGGTGGGTGAGCAGCCGCATCTGCATGTGCCGCTGTTGCTGTCGCCGTTCGCCTATTCCACCTACCGAGGGAGCTGAGATGGCACTGACCGGTCCGATCGTGTTGACCGACCATCGCTATGGCAAGGCCGAGAATCGGGTTGTGCGTTTCTACAAAGAGAACGCGCGCCACGAGATTCGCGACGTGAACGTCTCGACCACGCTGCGTGGCGATTTCGAGGCGGCGTACACCGAGGGTGACCAGCGTCACGTCCTGCCCACCGACACCCAGAAACACATGGCCTTCGTGTATTCGAAGAAGCCCGGCCTCGACACCATCGAGGACTACGCGATCGCGCTGGGCAAGCATTTCGCCGACTCGGTGGATCCGGTGTCGAGCGCGCGGATCGACGTGGACTCCTATGGCTGGCAGCGGGTTTCGGTCGACGGTGCCGAACACGATCACACCTGGGTGCGCCAGGGTCCCGAAGTGCGCACGGCCGCGGTGACCGTGGCGGGCAAGGGCGCGCGGCAGCAGCGGTGGGTGATCGGCGGGATCAAGGACCTGGTGTTGCTCAAGTCGACGGGATCGGAGTTCGCCGACTTCCTCACCGACGAGTACACGACGCTCGCGCCGACCCACGACCGCGTGCTGGCCAGTTCGCTGGTGGTCGGGTGGCGGTTCGCCGAGACCAGCGGATTCGACTGGGACGAGGTGTACGCCGGGATCCGCGCCACCCTGCTCGAGCTGTTCGCGACCACCTACTCCAAGGCCCTGCAGCAGACGCTGTACGCGATGGGAACGGCCGTGCTGCAACGTTTTCCGATGCTGGCCGAGATCCGGTTGTCGGCGCCGAACAAACACCACTTCGACTACGACCTCGCGCGGTTCGAGATCGAGAACAAGGGTGAGGTCTTCTGGGCGGCCGACCGGCCGTACGGCTCGATCCACGCCACCCTGGCGCGCGCGGACGCACCCGATGCGGGCATCGCGTGGCAGCCGTGAGCGCGCCCGATCTGCTGATCCACGGCTGTGCGGTGGTGACCGTCGACGCGGCGGGCACCGAATACCGAGACGGCTGGGTCACCCTGCGCGGCAACAAGATCGATGCCGTCGGTGCGGGTGAGCCGCCCGAGTTCGGCCCGGCGGTCGCGCGGATCGACGGACGTGGCTGCCTGCTCACCCCCGGCCTGGTGAACACCCACCACCACCTGTACCAGTGGATCACCCGTGGGCTGGCCGCCGACAACACCCTGTTCGAGTGGCTGACCACGCTGTATCCGGTGTGGGCGCGGATCGACGAGAAGTCGGTGCGGACGGCGGCCACCGGCGCGCTGGTCTCGCTGGCGCGCAGCGGATGTACGACGTCGTCGGATCACCACTACGTGTTCCCGCGCGGCGGCGGTGACCTGCTCGCCGCCGAGATCGGCGCGGCGACCGAGGTGGGGCTGCGCTTCCACCCGGCGCGCGGGTCGATGGACCTCGGCCAGAGCATGGGCGGGCTGCCACCGGACACCGTGGTCGAGTCGATCGACAAGATTCTCGCCGCGAGCGCGGCGGCCATCAGGGACTGGCACGACCCGTCCTTCGACGCGATGGTGCGGATAGCGCTCGCCCCCTGCTCACCGTTCTCGGTGACCGCCGACCTCATGCGCGAATCCGCGGCGCTGGCCCGTTCCGCGGGCGTCCGGCTGCACACGCACCTCGCCGAAACACTCGACGAGCAGGACTTCTGCCAGGAGAAGTTCGGGTGCACGCCGGCCGAGTACATGGAGCAGCTGGGCTGGCTGGGCGACGACGTCTGGTACGCCCACGCCGTGCACCTCGACGACCCGGCGATCGCGGCGATGGCGAGCACCGGGACCGGGATCGCGCACTGCCCGACCTCCAACGGCCGGTTGGGCGCCGGGATCGCGCGGACCGCGGACCTGGTGGCGGCCGGTGTGCCCGTAGGCCTCGGGGTCGACGGTGCGGCCAGCAACGAGTCCAGTTCGATGGTCGAGGAACCGCGCAACGCGCTGCTGTACGCGCGGGCGGTCGGCGGGCCGCGGGCGATGACGGTACGCACGGCGCTGGAGCTGGCGACCATGGGCGGTGCGCGGGTGCTCGGGCGGGCGGCCGAGATCGGGTCCATCGAGCCGGGCAAGCTGGCCGATCTGGCGCTGTGGCGGCTGGATACGCCCGCTCACGCCGGTATCGAGGACCCGGTCGTCGCGCTGATCCTCGGCTCGGCGCCGCCGCTGGCCGCACTGCTGGTGAACGGGCGCGAGGTCGTTCGCGACGATGTCGTGCTGACGGTGGACGAGGCGTCGGTGGGTGCCGAGGTGGCCCAGGCCCAGGCCACGCTGCTGGCCGGTGCGTGATCACGCGCGGACCCCGGCGCGTGATCACGCGCGGTGGGGGCGGGCCGTGACGTCATCCGCGCGCCGGCCGGCACGTGAGCTCGGATGTCGGGCCGGCGGCCATGCTCGTCGTCGGCGTGCTGATCTGCGGTTTTGCCTGGATCGGCGCACACTGGATGGCGTACACCGGGTTAACCGCGGCGCAATCTGGCGCGGGTTTCGTGCAACATCGTGGCAACTCCCGGCCCCTACTGTGGCCGGTGAGGTTAGCGAGGTGAACGTGGATCTGGACACTGTCTCCGAGATTGTTCTCGCCCGCGAACGCGCCGATCTGGCGCAGGTCGGAGCGGGAAGCGCGGTGCTGGCGGGCGGTACTTTCCTGTTCTCCGAACCGCACGATCATCTCGACACGCTCGTCGACATCACCACTCTCGGCTGGGCACCGCTGACCGAGTCCGCGCAGGGTCTGGAGATCGCCGCGACCTGCACGCTCGCGGAGTTCGCCTGCGCCCGTCCGGGCCGGGAACTCGGCGCGTCGACGATGCGGCCGCAATGGCCGGGGACGGCCCTGTTCGCGCAGTCCTGCCGGGCGCTGCTGGCCTCGCACAAGATCTGGCGCACGGCGACGGTCGGCGGGAACGTGTGCCTGTCGCTGCCCGCCGGCGCGGTTCTCGGCGCGCTCGTCGCCTTGGACGCCACCGCGGTGATCTGGCCGCGTGGCGGTGGTGAGCGCCGAATCTCCCTGCGCGACTTCGTCACCGGTCCGGGCACGAACCTGCTGGGATCGGGCGCTGTGGTGCGCTCGTTCCTGGTTCCCACCTCCAGCCTGTTGGCGCGCACCAGCTTTCGCAAGGTGGCCTTGGCTCCGCTCGGGCGTTCCGGGTCGGTGGTGATGGGCACGCGTGCGCCCGACGATCGGTGCGCGATCACCATCACCGCGGCGACCGTTCGCCCGATCGTCCTCGACTTCGATTCCGTCCCTTCGTCATCCGAGGTGAACGACGCGCTGACCTGCCTCGATGCCGACGTATGGTTCGACGATCCGCACGGTGCGCCCGACTGGCGCGAGCATGTGACCGGGCTGCTGGTCGGCGAGGTGGCCGCCGAACTCGGGGAGGCGTCGTGAGTTCAGCGAGGCGCGTCGTAGGCGGCCCGTGCGACGAGCACCTGATCCATGTGCTGCTCGGCCCAGCCCTTGATCGTGCGCATCACCGGCAGCAAGTCCTCGCCGAGCGGAGTCAGCCGGTACTCGACGCGAACCGGCACCTCGGGCAGTACGGTGCGGGTGACCAGGCCGTCGCGTTCGAGATTGCGCAGGGTCTGGGTGAGCATCTTCTGGCTCACGCCCGCCAGCCGCTGGTTCAGCTCGCTGTAGCGCAGCGAACCGTCGGCCAGCGCGTTGATCGCCAGACTCACCCACTTGTCGCTGATCCGGTCCAGCAGCTGACGCGCCGGGCATTGGGCCACGTAGGCGTTGTAGGCCGCGCTCGCCTCGGCGCGGCGCTCGGCGGCGGTCCGCGTGCTCATCGCTCTCCTTCGCGTGCGGTACGCACTTCACAGTGCGTACTTCCCGATAGAGAGTAGCTCTCCCTAGGTTTGGTCAGTACCTACGGAAGAGAGAAATCATCATGCGCGCAGTTGTCGTCCATACCTTCGGCGGACCGGAAGCACTCGAACTCGTCGAGGTGCCGGTGCCCGCGCCGGGGCCGGGTCAGGTGCGGATCCGGGTGTCGGCGGCCGCGGTGAACCCGGTCGACGCGGTGACCAGGTCGGGAGCGCTGGTCGAAGCCGGTCTGATGGCGCCGCGAGCGGTGACCGGGATCGGCTGGGACGTGGCGGGCGAGATCGACGAGGTCGGCGCCGGGGTGCGCGGCTTCGCGGTGGGCCAGCCCGTGATCGGGCTTCGTGATCTGCTCGACCGGTCGCTGGGCAGCTATGCGGACTACCTCGTACTCGACGCGGCGGCGGTGGCGGCGGCGCCCGTCGGACGCTCGGCCGCGCAGGCCGCGACGCTACCGCTTAACGGGCTCACCGCTTTTCAGGCGCTCGATCTGCTCGATCTCGCCGAAGGCGACAGCGTGCTGGTAACCGGCGCGGCCGGTGCGGTCGGCGGTTTCGCGGTCGAGATCGCCGCGCGATGGCGTGGACTCCGAGTGATCGCGCAGGTCGGCGACGAGGACGCCGACTTCGTGCGCGGGCTCGGTGCTACGTGGGTGGTGCCGCGTGCGACTCCAGATCTGGCCGAGGCGGTACGTGCGCTGGTGCCCGGTGGCGTGGACGCGGTCCTGGACACCGTGGGCCTGAGCGCCAGAGCGCTTGCCGCAGTGCGCAACCGGGGGTCTTTCGTCACCGTTGTCGGTGGCGCCGACCCGCTTCCCCTGCGCGGTATCCGCGTTCACCACGCCTGGATCAGCGCCGACGGCGCGGCCCTCGCCACCCTCGCCGGTTACGACCTCGCCCTGCGAGTAGCCGACACGCTGCCGCTGGAACAAGCCGCCGATGCGCACGCCCGACTGGCCGAGGGCGGTCTGCGCGGCCGCATTGTGCTGACCACAGAACACGGAGGTGGTTCATGAGGCTCGATATCGACGGCCGCGCGGTCGAAGTGACCGCGCGGCCCGGCCAGTGTCTGCGCACGCTGCTGCGCGAACACGGTGAGCTGGCGGTCAAGAAGGGCTGTGACTCCGGCGACTGCGGCGCCTGCTCGGTGCTGCTCGACGGCGAACCCGTCCACTCCTGCCTCATCCCGGCACACCGCGCCGCCGATCGCGCGGTGACGACCGCCGCGGGCCTCGGCGACACGGACGGGCCGAACCCGGTGCAGCGCAGCTTCGTCGACAACGCCGGGTTCCAATGTGGTTTCTGCACTGCTGGAATGGTGGTGACAGCGTCGGGTCTGGCCGCCGTTCGGTCCGGCACATCTGTGGACAACTCTGCTGCTCCGGCGATCACGGACGCCGAACGTGCCGAGCTGCTGAAGGGAAACCTGTGCCGCTGCACGGGTTATCGCGCCATCGCCGACGCTGTGGCCGCATCCTGTGCAGCACTGTGCACAAATACCGAGTCCGACTCAGCCCAGCGCCGTTCGGGAGAATCCGGCACGTTGTGCACAGGGAAGGCCGGTCGTGAGTCGACCGCCGGCCGGTCAGCTCATTCGCCTGGTGACGACGTACGGCCGCCAGGTGACGAGCAGGCGCGATCGGCTGGGCCGATCGTTGCGCAGGGGCCTGGTGTCGAGTCGTATGTGGGCGGGCATCTGGCCGGCGAGGTCACCACGGTTTCGGCCGAAGAAGGGCCGCAGGTCGGGGTGTCCGCCGTGTCGGCAGTCCAGGCACGGGTCGGTGGGGTGATGCGGCGGAAGTATCGGCCGGGCCAGATCGGGGACGGGGTGGGGGCGCCCGCAGGGGCGCGGATCGTGCGGGGTGGGGAGGCGTTCACGATGGACGTGGTGCCGGGAGCGGGGGAGCAGATGCCGCCGGTGGCTCCCTGGCATCTGGCTGTGCTGGCCAGTCCGCACGCACATGCGCGGATCGTCTCCGTCGACGTGGCGGCGGCGCGGGCGGTACCGGGTGTGCACACGGTGTTGACGCATGTGGATGGACCGCGGACCCCGTTCTCCACGGCTCGTCACGAACTACGCGAGGACGATCCGGACGACACCTTCGTGCTCGACAGCACGGTCCGGTTCGCGGGACAGCGGGTAGCCGCGGTGGTGGGGGAGACCCTGGACGCCGCACGCGCGGGGGTGCGGGCGCTGCGCGTGGAGTACGAGGTGCTGCCCGCGGTCTTCGAGCCCGAGGCAGCGTTGGCCGACGGCGCACCGTTGCTGCATGCCGACAAGCCGGACTCGGCACGGATCGCCGACGCGCAGCGCAATCTGATCGCCGAGATCCACGGCGGTGTGGGTGATTTCGATGCGGGCATCGAGCATGCCGCGAAAGTGGTGAGCGGCGTGTGGAATTCGCCGCGTGTGCAGCATGTGCACCTGGAGACCCACGGCGGGATCGGCTGGCTCGACGACGCGGGCAGGCTCGTCGTCCGATCGAGTACGCAGGTGCCGTTCCTGGTGCGCGACGAACTCTGCCACCTGTACGGGTTGGACCGAGATCGCGTGCGGGTGTTCGCGACTCGCGTCGGCGGCGGATTCGGGGCGAAGCAGGAAATGCTGGCCGAGGACCTGATCGCCTTGGCCGTCCTGCGCACCGGGCATCCCGTGCACTACGAGTTCACCCGCACCGACGAATTCACCTCGGCCACGTGCCGTCACCCGATGCGCGTCGCGGTCACCGCGGCAGCCGACGCGGCGGGGGTCCTGACCGCGCTCTCGGTGGATGTCCTCGCCGACGCGGGCGCCTACGGCAATCACAGCGCGGGCGTGATGTTCCATTCGGTCGGCGAATCGGTGGCCGTCTACCGGTGCCCGAACAAGCGGGTCGACGCGCAAGCGGTGTACACCAACAACGTTCCCTCCGGCGCGTTCCGTGGATACGGGCTCGGCCAGGTGATCTTCGGCGTCGAATCGGCGATCGACGAACTCGCCCGCGAACTCGGCATCGACCCGTTCGAATTCCGCCGGCGCAATGTGGTGATACCGGGCGATCAATTCACCGCCGCCGAAATCGACGAGTCCGACCTGACTTTCGGCAGTTACGGCCTCGACCAATGTCTCGACACCGCTCAACAGGCACTACGTCGCGGCAACGGTGTGGCGGCGCCCGGCCCGCACTGGCAGGTGGGTGAGGGGATGGCCGTGGCCATGATCGCGACCGTACCGCCGCGCGGACACCACGCCGATGCCACGGCGAGCCTGCTCTCCGATGGCCGCTACGAGATAGGCGTCGGCACGGCGGAATTCGGCAACGGGACAACGACAGTCCACGCCCAGCTCGCGGCGACGGCGCTGGCCACCGCCGCCGAGCGGATCGTGATCCGCCAGTCCGACACCGACGTGGTCGGCCACGACACCGGCGCGTTCGGCTCCACCGGAACCATGGTCGCGGGCAAAGCCTCCTACGCGGCGGCGCTCGAACTGCACGCGATGCTGCTGGCCAGGGCAGCGAAGGTGAGCGGTCACCCCGAACGCGACTGTCTGCTCGAAGCGGGCGGCGTGCGCTGCGGCGACGAACTGATCACCGCGGCGCAGCTGCTCGCCGACGGGGCGCTGCTCGCCCACGGCACCCACGCGGGCACCCCGCGCTCGGTGAGCTTCAATGTCCACGCGTTCCGGGTGGCGGTCCAGCCGTCTACCGGTGCGGTTCGGATATTGCAGTCGGTCCAGGTCGCCGACGCGGGCACGGTGCTCAACCCGGTGCAGCTGCGCGGACAGGTGGAAGGCGGCGTCGCCCAGGCGATCGGGACCGCGCTCTACGAGGACCTGCGGACCGAGGCAGGCGTGGTGACCACGCGGACGCTGCGCCACTATCACATTCCGCAGTTCGCCGATCTGCCCCGCACCGAGGTGTATTTCGCCGAAACCAGTGACGAACTGGGCCCGCTGGGTGCCAAATCGATGAGTGAGTCCCCCTACAACCCGGTGGCCCCCGCCCTGGCGAACGCGATCCGCGACGCCGTCGGTGTCCGCCCGGACCGATTACCGATGACCGCCGACCGTGTGTGGCGGGCCATCAAGGAAGGAACCGCCGGGTGAATACTCGCCTGCCCGAACATATTCGCGCCCGCGTCGACGCGGTGCTCGATGCCGTCGACGCCGAATTGCGCGTGCGCTATCCCGGAGCCGGTGACCGGGTCCAGCCCGTGCACACCGCCTACGTTCCCGCCGACCGGGCCACCGCGCAGACCCCCGCCGAGTGGGGCGCCGCCGCGTTGGCGCTGCTGCATCGCCATGCCGACTTCCTGGTCGGTCTCGATGTCACCGGTTCGCTGCCTGCCGTGCGCCGTCGACTCGCGGAGCGGCCGGTGCAGGACATGCGCATCGACTTCGAAGACGGTTACGGGTTCCGCGCCGATGACGAAGAGGACGCGGCGGCGAAGGCCGCGGGCGAGGCACTGGCGGCGTGGGCAGGCAAGCCCGGCGCACCGG
Source organism: Nocardia sp. NPDC060249 (assembly GCF_042728755.1). NCBI lineage: Bacteria > Bacillati > Actinomycetota > Actinomycetes > Mycobacteriales > Nocardiaceae > Nocardia > Nocardia sp. NPDC060249. Next base: position 284,640 of record NZ_JBHXAQ010000007.1, on the reverse strand, counting down.
TCTCGTTCGGTGTCCGGACGAAAGGTCTGGCCGCGAACGAACGTCGGCGCGCGTTGCGCACCCTTGAAATGGTTCTCGACGGGGCGGGTGGCGCGCTGCCCGGTTTCGTGTTCACGGTGCCCAAGATCCGTGCCGCGGAACAGGTGTCGGCGATCGTCGACCTGTGCACCGGCCTCGAGCGCGGCCACGGCCTGCCCGAACGGTCGCTGCGTTTCGAACTCCAGATCGAGAGCCCGCAGGCGATCATCGCCCCCGACGGCACCGTGCCCATCGTGAAGATGATCCACCTGGCCGACGGCCGGTGTAGCGCATTGCATTTCGGTACCTACGACTACACCGCCGCCTGCGGCATCGCGGCCACCGATCAGGCCCTCGACCATCCCGCAGCCGACTACGCCAAGTCGGTGATGCAGGTCGCCGCCGCGCAGACGGGGGTGTGGATCTGCGACGGCTCCACCCAGATCGTCCCCGAGGTCGATCCCGAAGCCGCCATGGCCAATCACCACCGCCTGGTCGAGCGGGCTCTGCGCCGCGGCTACTACCAGGGCTGGGACATGCACCCCGGCCACCTGATCACCCGCTGGCTCGCCACCTACGACTTCTTCCGCGGCGCGTCCGAGGTGGCGGTGCCGCGCCTGACCGCCTACCTGGACCGGCGCGGTGGCGGCGTCATGGACGAGCCCGCGACCGCCGAGGCCCTGGCGAGCACCGTGCTGCGCGGACTGCGCGCCGGTGCGTACACCGAGGCCGAACTCCTGGCCGACGCGCCGGGGCTGACCAGCGATGTTCTGCTCGATCTCGCCGCTCGACGGGTGCGCGCGACGTGAGGTAACCGCCCCGAATAGCGGTATACCAGTAATATGGCATTCGACCCCAGGAGGCACCCGTGAGCCGATTCACCGGCAGCGACGATTTCACCCTGCTCCCGGATCTGGCCGTCCGCACCCTCGGCGGTTCCGTGATCTGGGCGAACGACGAATTCTTCGCGGAGAAGGAGAACCTGGTCAGCCCGGGCCCGTCGGAGTACCAGCCGGCGACGTTCGGCCACAAGGGTCAGGTCTACGACGGCTGGGAGACCCGCAGGCACCGCGGTAAGCCCGGCGACGATTCGGCCGTCGTACGCCTCGGCGTGCCCGGCGTGATCCGTGGCGTCGTAGTCGACACCGCCTGGTTCAAGGGCAACTTTCCGCCCGAGGTATCGCTGTCGGCGCTGGCGATCGAGGGCTACCCGCCCGCCGAGGAGATCGCCGCCCGCACCGACTGGGTGACCCTGCTCGACCGCGTGAAGGTCGGTGGTGACACCCGCAATCCGTTCGCCGTCGACGACGAGAACCGCTGGACCCACGTGAAACTCACCATGCATCCCGACGGCGGGGTCGCCCGCCTGCGCGTGCACGGCGAAGGCCGGCCCGATACCGCGCTGCTCGGCCTCGGCCCGCTCGATCTCGCCGCGCTGGAGAACGGCGCCCTCGTGCTCGACTGCTCCAACCGCTTCTACAGCTCGCCCAACCAGCTGCTCTACCCGGGCCTGGCCAGGGAAATGGGCGACGGCTGGGAGACGGCGCGCCGTCGCGACGACGGAAACGACTGGGTGCGAATCCAACTCGCCGGGCCAGGGGCGATCCGGCTGGCCGAGATCGACACCTCCTGCTTCCTCGGCAACAGCCCCGGCGCGGCCTCGCTCACCGGATTCACCAGCGACGGAACCGAAGTCGAGCTCCTGCCGCGCACCGACCTGCTGCCCGATACCCGCCACCGGTTCGCGCTGCAGCCCGCGGCCGCCTCGGTCGCGCAGGTGCGCCTCGATATCTATCCCGACGGCGGCCTCGCACGGCTGCGCCTCTACGGGGAGCTCGGATGAGCGCGGTATCGCCCAGCGATCCCGTGGGAGGTGCGACGGGTGGGCGCGATTTCGTCGGGTACGGGCCGAATCCGCCCGACCCGCAATGGCCCGGCGACGCGCAGATCGCCGTGCAGTTCGTACTGAATTATGAAGAGGGCGGGGAGAACAACGTCCTCGACGGTTCGCCACGATCGGAGACCTTCCTCTCCGAGATGACGCCCGCCGATGCCTTCCCGAACCGGCACATGAGCATGGAATCGCTCTACGAATACGGTTCGCGCGCCGGGTTGTGGCGGGTGCTGCGCGCCTTCGAACGGCGCGAACTGCCGCTCACCGTCTTCGCGGTGGCGCGCGCGATGCAGCGCAATCCCGAAGCGGTGGCGGCCTTTTCCGAACTCGGCCACGAAATCGCCTGCCACGGCCTGCAATGGAAGTCCTATCAGCTGGTCGACCGCGAGGCCGAACGCGCCGATATGGCCGAGGCGATCCGCATCCTCACCGAGCTCACCGGCTCGGCCCCGCTCGGCTGGTACACCGGCCGCGACTCCCCGAACACCCGCGAATTGGTGGTCGAGCAGGGCGGTTTCGTCTACGACTCCGATTCCTATGCCGACGACCTGCCCTACTGGACCGAGGTGCGCGGCCGCAACCACCTGGTTGTTCCGTACACCCTCGACACCAACGACATGCGCTTCGCCTCCCCGGCGGGCTTCGCCAACGGCGACGAGTTCTACGCCCACCTGCGCGACGCCTTCGACGTCCTCTATCGCGAAGGGGCCGAGGGCACTCCGAAAATGCTCTCCATTGGCCTGCACTGCCGCATCGCGGGCCGTCCCGCCCGGACCGCGGCACTGGAACGCTTTCTCGACCACGTCCAATCCCACGACCGGGTGTGGACAACTCGCCGCATCGATATCGCCGAACACTGGCGCACGGTGCATCCGGCGGGCGTTGCCTAGGCCAAACCGCAACGTTCGATGTTGCCCAGCGTGATCTGCCGATCGGATTCCTTGGCCTGCGGAACGCGGTTGTAGGCGCCCATGGAATCCATGTAGTCGACGAACGTGTCCGCGATCTCCTGCGGCGTCGCATCAGGTTTCGCGGCGCGGACGTTGTCGACCAGGGTGCGCGTGGTCTCGCACTGCTCTTCCGGGGTGAAGATCGGCGGCGGCGGATCGGCGTGCGCGAAAGCTGGTGCGAGCAGCAGCACGAAAGCGGCCAGGGCGGCGGATCGAATAATTCTCACCCTGCGACTCTACGTATCGAAACCGCAACGGCCCCATGCCACTTGATGTAGCACGGGGCCGTTGTCGTGTTCGGTCAGGCGAACAACGACCTGACGAAGGGGAGGGAGTCGACCAGGGAGGCGTTGACGGTGCCGTCGTGGTCGGTGGGGTAGGCGCGGAAGGTGACGGGCTGGCCGTTGGCCTCCAGGACGGCGGCGTAGCGGAGGGTTTCGGGGGTCACCACGTCGGTGTCGCGCAGGCCCTGGCCGAGGAAGAGGGGGCGGTCGTAGCCGGATTCGGGCAGGCCCATGTAGTGCGCGAGCAGGCCGTGGACGTCGGGGATCGACGACAGCGGGCGGGCGAACATGCTGCCGACCGAGGGCTTCGCGGCGGCCAGTTCGTCACCGAGCGGGCCGATGCAGCCGGTTTGGGCGCGGGCGAGCCAGGTGCGGCCGGTGTCGGTGAGCAGGCCGTCGATGTCGAGGTGGGGGTAGGTGGTGCGCAGCCCGCTGAGGATGTACAGGACATAGGCGGTGAGATGGGAGCTCAGGGCGACGGGGGGCACGCCAGGGCCGACGAGTTGGATGACGTCCTCGATGTAGGCGGGCACACCGGTGCCGACCGCGCCGCGGTAGTCCAGGTCGGGGCCGCCGAATTCGGTGGCGTAGCGGGCGGTGAACACCGCGGCGCCGCCACCCTGGGACTGGCCGACCACGGCCCACTTGTTCGACAGGGACGCGTACTGCGCGGTCGCGGCCTTGACCCCGTCGACCACGTTGTGCGCTTCGGCGATGCCGTTGAGGTAGGGATGTTCGCCGGGTCCGCCGAGGCCCGCGTAGTCGGCGGCCACGATCGCGTAGCCCTGCTTCAACCAGGTGCCGAGGTAGGCCCAGTCCCGCTCGACCGCGGCGGGCCCGGCCACGCTGTAGGCGCAGTCGTCGCCGAGGCCGACGGTGCCGTGCGCCCACGCGATCACCGGCCAGCCGCCCTGCGGAGCCTCGCCCGCGGGGAAGTACACGGCCGCGCTGGTGGTGGTGGGCTGATCGCCCGCCGTGGTCGAGCGGTAGAGCAGGCGCTCGGCGCGGGCCGATCCGGGCAGGGTGGCCGCGGCGGGCAGTGACTCCACGCCGACGACGGTGCCCGCCGCCCCGCTCGGTTGCGCGCTCGCCACCGGCGCCAGGCTCAGCGCCGCCGCCAACACGGTCAGCGATGCCGCCGCGATCCTCGAAATCCTCATGGGCCCACTCTTTCGCCTCGGTGGATGAGTGTCCACTTCCGGGGGCGGTGGGATCAATACCCGCGTCGTGACCGAATCGAGTGACGACACGCACATCATTCGTGTCCGGCGTGGTGTGTGAAACGACTCACAGACTGCGAGGCTCGGGAGTGTCGGCGCGGGCCCACCTGATGATCGCTAACAGTACGAGCGTTATGCTAAAACTCCAGGTCAGCGCTACTCGCTGGTAGGCGGAGTCCTTGCAATTAGCCCGCTAATTTCGCAAAGTTAGCAAACGCGTCGGCAAAACTAGCTGAGATTCACACAACCAACAGGTAGACGGCCATTTCTGGGTGTGCCATTGTTTGGAAGTACACCCCTTGGGCCCTAGTAAGTCCTAGCAAGCCTGCAAATTGCCCCAGCAGTACGAGATGTGCAACCGAAAGCGTTCAGCCGCCGGTTGATTCGCACGCCGTCTGCGTGGAGCACCGACCACACGAGGAAGTGGAGTCAAGAGATGTCTCTCCCCGGCACCCCGAAGACCGCAGCGGAAATCCAGCAGGATTGGGACACCAACCCGCGTTGGAAGGGCCTGACCCGCACCTACTCCGCCGAGCAGGTTTCCAAGCTGCAGGGCAACGTCGTCGAGGAGCACACCCTCGCCCGTCGCGGTTCGGAGATCCTGTGGGACCTCGTGAACAACGAGGACTACATCAACTCGCTGGGCGCCCTCACCGGCAACCAGGCCGTGCAGCAGGTTCGCGCCGGCCTGAAGGCCATCTACCTGTCCGGTTGGCAGGTCGCCGGTGACGCCAACCTGTCCGGCCACACCTACCCGGACCAGTCGCTGTACCCGGCGAACTCGGTTCCCGCGGTCGTGCGTCGCATCAACAACGCCCTGTCGCGCGCCGACGAGATCTCCAAGGTCGAGGGCGACGAGTCGGTCAAGAACTGGCTGGCCCCGATCGTGGCCGACGCCGAGGCCGGCTTCGGTGGCGCCCTGAACGCCTACGAGCTGCAGAAGGCCATGATCGTGGCCGGTGCCGCCGGTGTGCACTGGGAAGACCAGCTCGCCTCGGAGAAGAAGTGCGGCCACCTCGGTGGCAAGGTGCTGATCCCCACCCAGCAGCACATCCGCACCCTGACCTCCGCCCGTCTCGCGGCCGACGTCGCCGACGTGCCCTCGGTGATCATCGCCCGCACCGACGCCGAGGCCGCCACCCTCATCACCTCCGATGTGGACGAGCGCGACCGTGAGTTCCTCGACGGCACCCGTACCGCCGAAGGCTTCTTCGGTGTGAAGAACGGCATCGAGCCCTGCATCGCGCGTGCCAAGGCCTACGCCCCCTTCGCCGACCTCATCTGGATGGAGACCGGTATCCCGGACCTCGAGGTCGCGCGCAAGTTCGCCGAGTCGGTTCGCAGCGAGTTCCCGGACCAGCTGCTGGCCTACAACTGCTCGCCTTCGTTCAACTGGAAGGCGCACCTGGACGACGCGACCATCGCGAAGTTCCAGCGTGAGCTCGGCGCGATGGGCTTCAAGTTCCAGTTCATCACCCTGGCGGGCTTCCACTCGCTCAACTACGGCATGTTCGACCTGGCGCACGGCTACGCTCGCGAGGGCATGACCGCGTTCGTCGACCTGCAGGAGCGCGAGTTCAAGGCCGCCGCCGAGCGTGGCTTCACCGCCATCAAGCACCAGCGTGAGGTCGGTGCCGGCTACTTCGACACCATCGCCACCACCGTCGACCCCAACACGTCGACCGCCGCCCTGAAGGGCTCCACCGAAGAGGGTCAGTTCCACTGATCCCCCTCGGGGTTGCTTTGACCGGCAACACCTTTCCTCTACTCCGGTAGGGGTGTACGCCCTCCCACGCCATACAGCCCTGGCGTGGGAGGGCATCCCTATACTTTGGTCGCTATGACCTCCCCAGCCACCCCACAGCCAGACACACAGCAGGAGCGGGACGTGAGCAGCAGCGAGAAGATTCAGCGCGTTGGCATCATCGGCGCCGGACAGATGGGCGCCGGCATCGCGGAGGTGTGCGCACGCGCGCACGTCGACGTCCTCGTCTACGAGACCACCCGTGAACTCGCCGCTGCGGGCCGCGCCCGGATCCTGCGTTCGCTGGACCGTGGCGTGAGCAGCGGCAAGATCACCGAGCGCGAGCGGGAGCAGGCGGCCTGGCGGCTGCGCTTCACCTCCGATCTCAGCGACTTCGCCGACCGTCAGCTGGTGGTCGAGGCCGTTGTCGAGAACGAAGAGGTCAAGACGGCCATCTTCAGCGAGCTGGACAAGGTCGTCACCGACCCCAACGCCGTGCTCGCCTCCAACACCTCCTCGATCCCGATCATGAAGATCGCCGTCGCCACCGCGAACCCCGAGCGCGTGGTCGGTCTGCACTTCTTCAACCCGGTGCCGGTGCTGCCGCTGGTCGAGCTGGTCACCACGCTCAAGACCAGCGAGCCGGTCGCCAAGCGCGCCGAGCAGTTCGCCGCCGAGATCCTCGGCAAGCAGATCGTGCGCTCGGCGGACCGCTCCGGTTTCGTCGTCAACGCGCTGCTGGTGCCCTACCTGCTCTCGGCCATCCGGATGGTCGAGTCGGGCTTCGCCACCAAGGACGACGTCGACAAGGCGATGGTGCTCGGCTGTGCCCACCCGATGGGCCCGCTGGCGCTGACCGACCTCGTCGGCCTCGACACCGTGAAGTCCATCGCGGACTCGATGTACTCCGAGTTCAAGGAGCCGCTCTACTCGGCTCCGCCGCTGCTGATGCGCATGGTCGAAGCCGGGCTGCTCGGCAAGAAGACCGGAGCCGGGTTCTACCAGTACGGCAAATAGGAGTTTGCTCACCGGAGGGCTGTGTTTATTGGAGCGCTGGCGCGCTCGAGCGGGGCCCTTCGGGCCCCTGATCTTCCCTCCCTCCGGGTACTCCTTCGTCGCACCCTCCGGTCAGTCCAGATCAGGGCGGGCCCCTAGAAAGACTTACAAGAGGCGCTCAGGTGCTCGGGGTTTGCGGGGGGAGCGGCGCGGGGGCGTTCTTGCGGCTTAAGCTGCTGTAGCCGGACGCGCTCGCGTGCCCGGTGCTATGTCTCGAGCGCAGCGTGTGATCGAAAGGGAGTATCGGCGGTCATGGTCAACGTCACCGATGGATTCGGGTCGAGCGTTCTCGGATACCCGAGGATCGGTCCGCACCGAGAGCTCAAGCGTGCGCTCGAGGCGTACTGGCGCGGATCGATGGAGCGCGAGGAACTGCGCGCGGTAGGTCGCGATATCCAGGAGCGTCAGTTCAACGAGCTGGCCGCGACCGGACTCACGCAGGTGCCGGGCAACACCTTCTCCTTCTACGATCACATCCTCGACAACGCGCTGCTGTTCGGTGCGGTGCCCTCGCGATTCAAGGAGTTCGAGGCCGGGCTCGACCCGCTCGATTTCTACTTCCTGATGGCGCGCGGCAACCCGGACACCCCGCCGCTCGAGCTGGTGCGTTTCTTCGGCACCAACTACCACTACCGTCAGCCCGAACTCGACGCCGACACCACGTTCTCGCTGCATCCGCAGGCCCTGCTCGACGAGTGGGACCGCGCGGCCGCGCGCGGGATCGAGCTACGTCCGGTGGTGCTGGGCCCGGTGTCGCTGCTGCTGCTGTCGAAGGCCGGACATGTGCCGGGCGAGACCGAGTTCGACACGTTGAGCCTGCTCGATCAGCTGCTGCCGTTCTACGAAGAGCTGTTCGAGATCCTCGCCAAGCGCGGGTCGACCTGCGTGCAGCTCGACGAACCCTGCTTCACCGGTGAGCGCACGCCCGCCGAGCTGGCCGCGTTCGAAAAGGCTTACCACCAGCTGGCGAAGGCGCCGCTGCGTCCGCGCATCCTGGTCACCGGGCAGTACGGCGACTTCGGCGAGGCGCTGCGGATTCTGGCCGCGAGCAATGTCGAGGCCATCGGACTCGATCTGGCCTCCTACCGGATGCAACCGGAAGAACTGGCGGCGATCCCGGGGATCCGGCGCAAGCGGATCTACGCGGGTGTCATCAGCGGCCAGAATGTGTGGCGGGCCGACCGTTTCGTCACACTGAGCTACCTCAACTCGATCGCCGAGGTGTGCCCGGATCTGGTGGTGTCGACCGGCACCACGCTGCTGCACGTGCCCTATGACGTGCTCGCCGAATACGACATCGAAGGCAATGTCGCCGACCGGCTCGCCTTCGCGAAACAGAAGGTGGGCGAGGTCGTCTCGCTGGCCAAGGCGCTCACCGAGGGCCCGTCGGAGAACTGGCGCAAGCGGCCGACCGAGGTGCACTTCAAGCAGAAGCACGCGGTGCGTCAGCGGGTGTACGCGGTGACGCCCGAGATGCGCGAACGCGCGCCCTACGACGTCCGTGCGGCCGCGCAACAGGAGCGGCTGAACCTGCCGCTGGTGCCCGCCACCACGCTCGGTTCGTTCCCGCAGAGCGGCAAGCTGCGCCAAGCCCGCCACGAGGTGGCCTCGGGCCGGCTGTCCGACGACGACTACCGCAAGCAGGTCGAGGCCGAGATCGAGGCCACGATCCGGCTCCAGGAAGACATCGGCCTCGATGTGTTCGTGCACGGTGAGCACGAACGCAACGACATGATCCAGTTCTTCGCCGAGCAGCTCGACGGTTTCGCCACCACCCGCTTCGGCTGGGTGCAGGTGTACGGCTCGCGCTGTGTGCGACCGCCGATCGTCTACGGCGATGTGGCACGGCCCGCACCGATGTCGGTGGAGTGGACCACCTACGCGCAGTCGCTGACCGACAAGCCGGTGAAGGGCATGGTCACCGGGCCGGTCACCATGCTGGCGCGTTCGTTCGTCCGCCAGGATCAGCCGCTCTACGAGACGGCCGACCAGGTGGCGCTCGCCATCCGGGACGAAGTGGTCGACCTGGAGAAGGCCGGGATCGCGATCATCCAGGTCGACGAACCCGCCATCCGCGAGCTGCTCCCCGCCCGCCCCCACGGCCGCGAGGAGTACCTGCGCTGGGCGGTCGGCGCGTTCAAGCTGGCCACCTCCGGCGTGCGCCCCGACACCCAGATCCACACGCACATCGGCTATTCCGGTCGCACCGAGGTGGTCGACGCGATCGATCAGCTCGACGCCGACGTCACCGCGATCGTGGCGACCCGCTCGATCGAATGGGTCATCGAGGCGCTCACCGAAGACCTGTCCACCGGCCACGGCCTCACCCACGGCGTCGGCCCCGGTGTCTACGAGAGCCGCTCGGCCCGCATCCCCGATATCGACGAGTTCGACGAGCTGCTCACCCAAGCCGCGAATGCCGTGACCCCACAACGATTGTGGGCCAACCCCGACGGCGGGCTCAAGACTCGCCACTACTGGCAGCTGGAGCCGTCGTTGCGCAACATGGTGGCCGCTGCCCGCCGGGTCCGGCGTCGTGCGTTGGCCGCGCAGGCGGCGGCCGCGACCGCGGAGTAAACGCACAAGACAAAGGGGCGCACCGAGTTTCGGTGCGCCCCTTTGTTGCCGGATGTCGGCAACCCCGCTATCCAATTCTTCGGCAATTTGGGGACGGTTGTGCAGATGCAGGCGGCCAACGCAATCGCCTCTGCCTGGGGTGGTCATCTCTATGACATCGGGCATCTGAGTGCCGGCGAGTTCTACGGTGCTGCTGAGGGGCGACCGTTTCGCAAGCTATCGACGCCGTTGTGTTCGAGCCGCCATCCCAGCAGCGCTCCAGACGAGGCTGAAGTGCTCGAGCGCGCTCGTCGAGGTCAGGATCAGTAGCGCCCAGCGCATTGCCCGCCGGAGGGTTGATTTCGAATTATTCGAAAATATGGCACAATCGTGGGGTCCCTAGGAGGCGTGATGACCGCGACGTTGAACGAACGCACGCTCTTGCCGGAGCATCCGGATCAGCTTGTCGCAGTCCGGAGGTTCTTGGACGCGACAGTCGGTGTCGATGAAGCGACGATCCTGCGTTCCGCGGCGGGGGAGGTGGTGGCGCTGCCTGCTGAGATCTTCGAGGGGCTTCGTCTGGTCGCGCTCGCCTTGTCCGAGGGAAAGGCGGTAACAGTCGCACCGCTGCACACCACGCTGACCACTCAGGAAGCCGCAGAGTTGCTCGGCATGAGCAGACCCACCTTCGTCAAGTTGCTGGATGCGGGCAGTATTCCGTTCACCCGACCAGGCCGACATCGTCGTGTCCGCCTGGCGGATGTACTGAACTTTCGCGAGATCCGACGAGCCGAGCGGGCAACAGGTCTGTCGGAACTGACCCGAATCTCGGAAGACCTAGATCTCTACGACGACACCCCCGCGGAGCCGCTGAAGCGACACGACTGATGCAACGGGTCTTCCTCGATACCTGTGTCCTGTATCCGGCTCACCTGCGTGACACGATGCTCCGGCTCGCGGAGGCAGATCTGATCCAGCCGTTGTGGTCGGAGGACATACTCGCCGAACTCCGCCGGAATCTCTGCGACAGGCAGAAGAACGACGAGCCGACCGCGGCCAAGGTTGATCGGCTTATCAGCACACTGAACGACTTCTTTCCCGACTCGATGGTCGATGGGTATCAACCGCTGGTCGACCGCATGGAGAATCATCCCAAGGATCGGCATGTGCTCGCAGCCGCGCTGCAAGGCGATGCGGACGTGCTGTTGACGTTCAATCTCAAGGATTTCGAAGTCAGGCCGATCGGCGAGGGGTTCCCGGAGTTGCTACATCCGGATGCCTTCCTGCTCGATGTACTCGACCGCTCCGGACTGCCGGGCTTCGCTGCTGAGGTCCGTCGCCACCTCGACTGACTCGGACTGTTCGATCAGTCGGGATGCCGGCTGGTGTCGGGGTCAGATTCTGGTGATCGGGGGGAGGGTGTAGGTCTGGTCGAGGATGGGGGGTTGTGGTTGGTACATGCGTAGGCAGGGGCGGAAGTCACTGGGCGGGGCGGGGAGCCAGTTTGCGCGGGCCTTGGGGTCGGCGGGCTCGGTGTGGCTGATGGTGATCGTGAGGGCGCCGTTGTCGTCGTAGACGAGGCCGGGGGTGCGGTCGCCGATCGAGTAGCGGTCGATCGGGTTGGCGCACAGGTAGAAGTCGGGGGTCGTGTACATGGTGACCGACCAGAAGGCGTCGACCGGTGGGGTGGGGTCGAGGCGCAGGGTGTAGGTGTTCGCGCCGGTCAACTGCCTACCGGTGCTGTCGGTGTAGATCATCGCGTAGGCGGCCTCGTAGGCGTGGTTGCCCCAGAGTCCGGCCTTGGCGGCCACGGCGCGAGCGATGATCCGCTGGGTCGGGTCGGTAATCGTGAAGTTGTCGTCGTCGCGCGTGCCGACCTCGAAGAAGTCGATGTTGTAGTCGAAGAGATGCAGGGTGAGCTGCCAGCCGTTGTCCCCGGCGCCCGCCCCGCTCTTTATCGCGTTGCCCAGTTCTTCCTGGCCCTCGCCCAATCCGGCGCGCAGCGCGGATGCTAGGTCCGGGTCGAGGGTGAGGTAGGGCGAGGCGCCCGCTGTCGTCAGACCGATCCGCGCGAACGATTCCTGGAGCGCGAGATCGCGCTTCGCGGGCGGAAAGGCCTGCGACCAGACGCGGACCTTCTCGAGGAACATCAGATCCGGGGCGAGGGTCGGATCCGGCGCCGGAAGTCCCGTCGGCTGTGCGGCTCGGTCGGCGGCTGTCAACGTCAGTGCGTCCTGCAGGGCGTGCACCGCGGGGAGGTCGTCCTCGCCGGCGCAGGCCCATCGGCCGGCGATCACGCCGACAGCGGTGGGGAAATGGATAACCGTCGCGTCGTCGGGGGCGGTACCGGTCCAGCCCGGTGGTACGAGCAGGTAGTCGCCCGCGCGGTTTCCGGTGGCCCGGGTGCCGACGTAGGCGAAGTTGTCGGTCCAGGCGTCGATGAACTGCATGACGTAGTACCGATCGCCGGCATCGGGCACATGGAAGGTCACTGGGCCGACTGAAAGGTCGATCAGGGCGACCGAGTACACGGTGTCGTTGTTGATCGAGACGAAGGTCGCCGAGGCGTCGGCGAGCGTGCGGGCATGGGCGAAGTCGTTGAACGTCGTCGCGGGGATGTCGCCGATGCCCTCGTGGAGCAATCGCTCGATCGAATCGAGGTTGAAGACCAGGGGGAATCCGTACAGATAGGCCTTGGCGGTCAATTCAGGGACGGTCTGATCCGGCATGTGCGCTCCTCGTCCTGGCGTCCGCGTCGCGCGCGACCGTTGTCGGACCGCGCGGCACCAGCATCCACCGATGCTCGATCAGCGCACATCGCCCGGACCGGGTGAGATCGCCGCGAGGGTGGTCGAGCGACTCAGCCGCGGATCAGGGCCCGGGCGCCCGCGGTGAGCTCGGCCGCGGAGGGGGCGTTGTCCGGGTCGATCAGCCATTGCAGGAGCAGGCCGCCGATCATCGTCTGCAGGATCGCGCCGACATTGCTGTCGCCGTCGCCGAAGGCCTCGGTCAGGCCGTGGCGGGCTCGTCCCTGCGCGTCGGCGAGTTCGGCGCGCAGCTCGGGCGAGTGCAGTGCCTGGTTCAGGCATTCGGCGTTGGCGTGCCACAGCGGCGCGTTCTCGACGAACGAGGTGATCAGGCTGTGCCAGAACGCTTCGAGGCGGGCGGTGGGGTCGGTCGGGTCGGCGGCGGGCAGGGCGTCGAGGATCTGCGTCACCGCGGTGGCGCTGGATTCCAGCATCGCCTGTTGGAGCAGCTTGTCGCGGGTGCCGAAGTGGTAGTTGATAGCCGCGAGGTTGGTGCCCGAGGCGGCGACGATGTCGCGCACGGTGGTGCGTGCGTAGCCGCGTTCGGCCAGGCATCGCTTGGCGGCTTCCAGGAGATCTTCGCGCGTTCCCACTCGCGCACGATAGCAAGTCGCGCATACGTCTGTTTGTGACATCGGTTTCAAACAAACGTCAGTGACAAGTGTATGAAACAGATGTATGTTTCGACTATGACCTCTCGGCGACGTATCTCCCCGTTCGAATCCAGCTATTTCGGCATCGGCACGACCATCGGCAGCGTGCCGACCGGCGGGATGCCACTGTTTCTCGGCACCACCGTGCACGGCGAGCTGGATCCCGCGATCCTGCGGACGGTGCTCGACGAGCTGGCCGCGGCGCATCCGCTGCTGCGCAGCCGGGTGGTGACCGAGGACGGGGTGGGCTATTTCGTCCGCGACGACGAGTTCCGGCCTCGGCTGGACCTGATCGAAGGTGGGGAGGCCGAATATCTGGCGCTGGTGAACGGGCCGCGGGACTGGAGCGGCGGGCTGTTTCGCGCGTACCTGCTGCGGGCGGGTCTGCGCCAGCAGATCGTGTTGGTCATCCATCACGGAATATCCGATGGCAGATCAGGATTCGCGCTGCTCGGGCAGATGTGGCGGCACTACACGGCATACGTGACGGGTGCTGCTGTGCCGGAGGTGAATTCGGACCAGACGATTCCCGAGGCCATGGATACCCGCTTGGCCGAAGTGGTTTCGGTCGCGTCAGCCGACGCGTGGTTGGCCGAGGTCAGGGCGGGCGCGGCGACGATGGGCCCCGAGAACGCGCCAAGGACACTGCCCCGCGACGGTACCGGCACCGACCGGCTCGGCCGCTTCGCGATGCAGCGCATCGAACTGACCGCCGAGGAGACCGCCGAACTGGTGACAGCGGCGCGCTCCCACAACCTTTCGGTGAACAGTGTGCTCACCGGTACGGTGCTGGCCGCCATCAGAACTCGGTTCCCCGAATCGGGCAGCGTGCCGATGTTCTGCGGCTACGCGGCCGACGTCCGCGCGGAATTCGACCCCCCGGTACCCGTCGAGACGATCGTCAACTACGCCTCGGGTGGGGCCACACTGGTTGTGGCCACCGGCGACAACACCCAGCTCGAACTCGCTCGGGCGGTCGACACCGGTCTGCGCGCCGGCCTCGACCGCCGCGAACCCGCCGTGTTCCCCCTCGCCGCCCAGCTCGTGAACGACGACGTCACCGCGGCCCTGCTCACCGCGCCGCCCACCTTCGCCCTCTCCAATATCGGCCGCGTACCACCCCATTCGATCCCCGACCACATCGCGTTCGTCCGCGACGATGTCTACGCCATGGGCCCCGCCATGCCCCCGAAACTCACCGCCTTCACCATCGCGGGCCGCCTCACCCTCCAACTCGAATACGACACCGCCCGCTACAGCCGCCCCCAGATGGAAAAGCTCCGCCTCACTCTCGTCGAACTTCTGCAGACCCTCGAGTGACGGCGTCCTGAGCGGGTCAGTTGGGTGTTCCGTGGGCCAGTACTACGTCGACGGTTCGAATGGTGCCGTCGGGGGAGGTGACCTCGAGCCGGATCGAGTCGGCGGGCTTGCGGGTGTTGATGGCCGCGCTCAGGGCCTTGGCGGTGGTGATCGAGGTGCCGTCGACCGCGGTGATCACGTCGCCGATGGTGATCCCGGCGTCGCGGGCGGGTTGGCCGTAGAAGGCCCAGCTCACCTGGGCCCCGGCCGGTCTGGCATCGATCACCTGCACGCCGAGGGTGGCGGTCGGGCCGATGTGGACGGTGTCGGTGGGCGTTCCCGAACGGATCTGCGCCACGATCCGCATGGCGGTGTCGATGGGGACCGCGTAACCGTTGGCCGGTTTTCCCTGGGCTCGGGAATCCTCGCCCGAGGCCGCCGTGATCACCCCGACCACCGCCCCGGACGCGTCGGCCAGCGCGCCGCCGGACTGCCCGCCCATCACCGGTGCGGCGACCTCCACCATCCCGTTCAATGCCTTGCGGGTGAGGTCGGCGGAGTTCATGGCGACGATCGTGGCGTCCAGATCGGTGATCGGACCAGCGACCGAGGTCGGCTCGCCGCCGTCGCCACCCGCGTCGCCGATCGCCAGCACGTCCTGGCTGATCCGCAGGTCAGCCGAGGTGCCAAGGCGCGCGGTCGGCAGGTCCGCGGCCCCGCCCAGCGACAGCAGCGCGATATCGGCGCCGGAGTCGTAGCCGAGGACGGTGGCCTCGTAGACGAGACCGTTGGCGATATCGGTGACGGTCAGCGCCTCGGCGCCCTTGATCACGTGATGGCTGGTCAAAATCTGCCCGTCGGCGGTGAGCACGATCCCCGACCCGGCCGCCCCGATCCCGAAACCGGCCGCGTCGACATCGATATTGACCAGCGCCGATTCGACCTGTTCGGCGACCAGCGCGGGATCCAGCGGCACCAGCACGGGAGCCTGTGCTTGCGCCACGAACTCCGGCTCGACCAGGGCGAACTCCCCGCGATACCCGAGCAACGCGCACACCCCGAGCAGCGCCGCCATCATCGTCACCAGCACTCGTCCGACACGCTTCACAGCACATGTCCTCTCTCGCGAGCCGACCTTTCCATTGTCACCCGTTTTCGGCGTTCGCCGGTCTCGATCCGGACGCGGTGGTTGGCAAAGACACGCATGCGGCTGTAGGCATGTAGCCATGAGCACCGCTGCCGCCTACGCCAAGCCCTCTTCCGACGGGGCCTTCGAGAAGGTCACGATCGAACGCCGCGAAGTCGGTCCCGATGATGTGCTGATCGATATCAAATACGCCGGTATCTGCCATTCCGATATCCACACCGCGCGTGACGAGTGGGGTGGCGCGCAGTATCCGTGCGTGCCCGGTCACGAGATCGCGGGCATCGTCGCCGCCGTCGGCTCGTCGGTGCGCAAGTACCAGGTGGGCGACCGGGTCGGCGTCGGCTGCCTGGTGAACTCGTGCGGCAAGTGCGTGCCGTGCCTGGCAGGTGAGGAGCAGTACTGCACCAACGGCCCCACCTGGACCTACAACTCCCGCGTGCCCGAATCCGCGCAGCCCGGCGGCTACACGATGGGCGGCTACTCCACCCAGATCGTGGTCGACGAGAGCTTCGTCGTCTCGATTCCCGAGGGCATCGGCCTCGATGTCGCCGCGCCGCTGCTGTGCGCGGGCATCACGCTGTTCTCACCGCTGAAGCACTGGAACGCGGGACCGGGCAAGAAGGTCGCGATCATCGGGATGGGCGGGCTCGGGCACGTCGGCGTGAAGATCGCCTCGGCGCTGGGCGCGGAGGTCACGGTGCTCAGCCAGTCGCTGCGCAAGCGTGACGACGGCCTGCGCATGGGCGCCGAGCACTACTACGCCACCAGCGACAAGGAAACCTTCCGCCAGCTGCGCGGCCAGTTCGACCTGATCATCAACACCGTGTCGGCCGACCTGCCCATCGACAGCTACCTGCGCCTGCTCGCCCTCGACGGCACGCTCGTCATCCTCGGCCTGCCGGAGCACCCGATGAGCGTCACCGGGCGCAACCTCGCCGGTTTCCGCCGGTCGCTGGCAGGTTCGATGATCGGTGGCGTCGCCCAGACTCAGGAGATGCTGAACTTCTGTGCCTCGCACGGAATCGGCGCGGAGATCGAACTGATCTCCGCCGACGAGATCGACTCCGCGTACGACCGCGTGGTCGCCAGCGATGTGCAGTACCGGTTCGTGATCGACACGGCCACCGTGTAAGGCGAGCGCGCCGACGGGCTGTCGGCGCACGCCCTGGGTACCGTGACATTCGTGGTTGCCGAGGACGAATCCGCTGAACCCGCCGCGCAGTCCGTCGATGTGAGCGCCCTGCCCGCCTTCTGGTCGGTACGGACACCGCCGCGCTGGCTGCCGCGAGCACTGCTGTACGCCGTGCTCGCGGTAGCCGGGTTGATCGCGGCGTTCTGGGTGCTCGGCAAGATGCAGGGCCTGCTCACGGTGCTGCTGGTGTCGATCTTCCTGGCGTTCGCGATCGAGCCCGCGGTGAATTGGCTTGCGGCGCGCGGTGTTCGGCGCGGGGCCGGCACCGGCGCGGTGTTCCTGGTGGTGCTGGTGGTGATCGTCGCGTTCGTGTGGACGCTGGGCGCGCTGCTGGTCAACCAGGTGACCATGCTCGTGACGAATGCCCCCGACTACGTCCAGGACCTCGTCAACTGGGTCAATTCGACTTTCCATCAAGATCTTTCGGGCGACGACCTGACCAAATACGCCTCGGAGTGGAGTTCCACGATCGAGAAGTACCTGGTCGGTCTGGCCGGAAACGTCTGGGGCATCGGCACGGTCGCGATCGGCGCGCTGTTCCAGCTGCTCGGGGTGCTGCTGTTCACGTTCTACTTCGCGGCCGACGGACCGCGTTTCCGCACCTGGGTGTGTTCGCTGCTGCCGCCGAAACAGCAGAAGCATGTGTTGCGGGCCTGGGACATCGCGGTCGAGAAGACCGGCGGCTACATCTATTCGCGCGCACTGCTCGCCCTGTGCTCGGCGATCGCGCACTACGTCGCGTTGCGGGTGCTCGATGTGCCGTCGGCGTTCGCGCTGGCGTTGTGGGTCGGCGTTGTCTCCCAGTTCATCCCGACTGTCGGCACCTATATGGCCGGCGCGCTTCCGGTGCTCGTGGCGCTGGTGCACGATCCGATCACGGCGCTGTGGATTCTGTTGTTCATCATCGCCTATCAGCAGTTCGAGAACTATGTTCTGCAGCCGCGCATCACCGCGACCACCCTGGACATGCATCCGGCGGTGGCCTTCGGGGCGGTGATCGCGGGCGCCGCGTTACTCGGGCCGACCGGCGCCCTGCTCGCCATCCCCGTCACCGCCACACTGCAAGGTTTCGCGGGCGCTTACGTGCGGCGCTACGAAGTCACCGAAGAGGCCGAGGCGCCACCGGCGAAGAAGAAGAAACGCAAGAAAGCCGAGCCCGAAGCCGCATCCACCGACGAATAGGCAGCGCATGGCGATCCTGTTGTCCCTGGTGTCGATGTTGTCGACGCTGTTCGGCGGTTTCGTCGCCATGCGGATCGGCGACCGCAAGCACCTGGTTCTCGGGCTCGCCGCCGGGGTGATGTTCGGGGTGGTCGCGTTCGACCTGATCCCCGAGGCGCTGGAACAGTCCGACGGCATGTTCCGGGGCATCCCGTACGTGTTGATCGCCGCGGTGCTCGGCTTCCTCAGCCTGCACGTGATCGAGCGCGCGGTCGCTGTCCATCGCGGCCACGAGCAGGAATTCGGTACGCACAAGCACGGTTTCGAGTCGGTCGGCCTGCTCGCGGCGGGCGGCTTGATCTTCCACAGCACGCTGGACGGTTTCGGTATCGGCCTCGGCTATCAAGCGGGCGCGGCGGTCGGGATGTCGGTGGCGATCGCCGTCATCTGCCACGACTTCGCCGACGGCTTCAACACTTTCACCATCCCCACCGTCTACGGCAACGCCCGCAAACGCGCCCTCACCCTGCTGGCCCTCGACGCCATCGCACCCGTAGTCGGCGCCATCCTGGGCACCCTGATCCACGTGCCCGAAAACTGGATCGGCCTCTACATGGGCTACTTCGCCGGCTTCCTCCTCTACCTCGCCACCGCCGACATCCTCCCCGAGGCCCACGCGGGCCACCCCTCCCGGCTGACCCTGCTGTGCACCCTGTCCGGCGTAGCCGCCATGTTCGCCGTAGCCGCCCTCAGCCACTGACCACCGCGGTGCGGGCAACAACCCCGTGCATGTGCACATTGCCGATCCGGTGGGCGTGCAGTGCTGGCAGGCAACGATTCGTCGAGCTTGCTCGGTAAACCCAGCCTTTAGTGGTAGGCATGGGAAATGGCGAAACAGTGGACCGAGACGGCCGATATCGCGCTGCGCGCCGACGGTCAGCGCGTCGCTGATCTCGACACCTCGAGTACGCCGGGCTTCAGCGGCGGCAAGCGACTGGGCAAGGAACTGCTCGCCGAACGGGCCACGGTGCTCTCGGTCTTGCAGGAGAAGCTGTTCGCGCACGGTCGCACCGGTGGGCAGCGCAGCGTGCTGCTGATCTTGCAGGGCATGGACACCGCGGGCAAGGGTGGCATCGTGCGGCACGTCATCGGTTCGGTGGACCCGCAGGGCGTCGATCACGCGTCGTTCGGCGTGCCCACCGAGCTGGAGAAGCAGCACGATTTCCTGTGGCGCATCCGCAACAAACTGCCCGCCCACGGTCAGATCGGCGTCTTCGACCGCTCCCACTACGAGGACGTGCTGGTGGTGCGGGTGCACAACCTCGTGCCGCAGGCGGAGTGGGAGCAGCGCTACGACCAGATCAACGCGTTCGAGAAGGAGATCGCCGACGCGGGCACCACCATCGTCAAGGTCGCCATGTTCGTCTCCCTCGACGAGCAGAAGAGCCGGCTGCGCGAACGGCTGGAGCGCCCGGACAAATACTGGAAGTTCAACCCCTCCGACATCACCGAACGCGCCTACTGGCCCGAATATCAGAAGGCGTACCAGGCCGTTCTCGACCGCACCAACACCGACTACGCGCCCTGGCACGTGCTGCCGTCGGACCACAAGTGGTACGCGCGCCTCGCGATCACCGAATTGCTGATCGGCGCGCTGGCCCAAATGGAACTCGACTGGCCGCCCGCCGACTTCGATATCGCCGAGCAGTTGCGTCGACTCGACGAGTCCTGAATGCGAGTAAGACGAGCATTGCGGAAACTCTCAGGTTCGGCCCGCATGATGTTCCCGGTGGGGAGCCAACGAGCGAAAGGCGTGTGACGACGGTGAGCACGGGCAAGAGTCCCTCGGGCAAGAATCCGCTGGCGGCGGCCGAGGCGGCCGACAAGAAGCGCAAGA
Source organism: Nocardia sp. NPDC060249 (assembly GCF_042728755.1). Lineage (NCBI taxonomy): Bacteria > Bacillati > Actinomycetota > Actinomycetes > Mycobacteriales > Nocardiaceae > Nocardia > Nocardia sp. NPDC060249. The sequence goes on along the minus strand of NZ_JBHXAQ010000007.1, from coordinate 264,762 downwards.
TCGCGATCCAGGTCGGCGTCGCCGCCGTCCTGGTCGCGCTGGTCGCGGCCATCGGCATCGGCATCGCGGTGAACAAGTCCGATTCCGACAAGGAATCGTCGACGACCTCCGCAGCACAGCTGCCCGCGACGGGTGGGGCGGTCACCGAGACCGGCACGGTCGTGATCGGCAACCCCGATGCCAAGGTCAAGGTGCGCGTGGTCGCCGACCTGCAGTGCCCGGCCTGCAAGCAGTTCGAGGCCGCCAACGGGGAGACGCTGGCCAAGGCCGCCGCCGACGGCACCGCCGCCGTCGAGTACCAGATCATCTCGTTCCTCGACAAGGCCTCGACCAACCAGTACTCCTCGCGTGCGGCCAACGCGTCGTTCTGCGTGGCGAAGTCCGACACCACCAAGTACCAGTCCTGGTTGCAGACCATGTTCGAGAAGCAGCCCGCCGAGGGCGGTGCCGGCCTGAGCAACGACGAGCTCATCCAGATCGCCACCGACGCGGGCTACACCGATCCGGCCGTGGCGACCTGCATCAACGACAAGCCGTACAACGACTACATCCAGCAGGTCACCCAGGCCACGCTGCAGAGCGGCGTGAAGTCGACGCCGTCGGTGTACATCAACGGCCAGCTGAACCAGACCGACGCGATCTTCACCGAGAACGGCCTGGCCCCCGTGATCGCTGACGCGGCGAAGTGATCACCGCCCCCGCCCGCTCGGCCTGGCTGCTACTGATCGCCGGGCTGGCGGGCTGGCTGGCCTCGTTCACGCTCACCGTCGAACGGTTCAAGCTGTTCGTCGACCCGAACTACGTGACCTCGTGCAGCATCAACTCGGTGCTGTCGTGCGGGTCGATCATGAAGACCGACCAGGCCGCGGTCTTCGGCTTCCCCAACCCGCTGATCGGTGTCGTCGGGTTCTCGGTGGTGGTGACCCTCGCCGTGCTGTCGGTGGTCGGCGTCGGCTTCCCGCGCTGGATCTGGGGCGGGCTGTGGATCGGCACCGTGCTCGGCATCGCCGGGCTGTGCTGGCTGATCTTCCAGAGCCTGTACCGGATCAACGCGCTGTGCCCGTACTGCATGGTGGTGTGGGTGGCGGTGCCGGTGCTGTTCGCGGTGACCACACAGGAGCTGTGGGGCCGTTCGCGTGGGGCGATGGGAATCCTCGCCGAATGGCGCTGGACCCTGGTCGTGGTGTTCTACGCGGTGGTGCTGCTGCTGGTGTTCCTGAAGTTCCAGGACTACTGGCTAAGCCTGGTCTGACACCGGCTTGGTGGCGTCCACGTATTGCATGAAGCGGTGGATGCGCTGGTCGATGTCGGTCAGGCCCGCGCGGTCGAACAGCTTCGGGAAGATGTCGCGATCGAACAGGCGCAGGCCGCTCAGGCTCGCGGCCACGCTGCTCGCCGAGCCGAAGAAATTGTCCTCGGCATAGCTGGTGCTGATCGCGATTCGGCCGCCGGGGGCGAGCACGCGGATCATCTCGCGCGTAGCCACCAGCGGGTCGGGGATCAGGTAGAGGGCGCCGAAACAGCAGACGGCGTCGAAGGTTCCGTCGGCGAACGGCAGGGTGCGCGCGTCGCCGCGGACGTAGCCGACGCGCGGGCTGGCGTTGTCGGTGGCGGCCTTGGCCAGCATTGGCGCCGAGTAGTCCAGGCCCGTGACGAACCCGCCCTTGGTCAGGTACTCGCTGAGGTAGCCGGTGAAATTGCCTGGGCCGCACGCCACATCGAGCACCTTCATGGCGCCGCTCAGGCGCAGGGCACCGACCGCGTCGCGGCGGTCGGTGCCGGTGGTCCGGCCGCTGGCGAGGTAGAACAGCGTGGGTCGCCACGCGTGCTCGTACACCGCCGCCAGCGCCGGGGCGTTCATCGTTCTGCGAGCTAGATTCACTGCCGCGCAACCTCGATGGTCATGCCCGCTTCGCGCAGCCGCGCGGTGAGCGCCTCGCCCATCGCCGAAGCGGGGGTGAGCACGCCCGCGCGCTCGGGCAGGGCGTCGAAGGCCAGGCTCAGGCCGCTCTGGCCGAGCAGGACCGCGGTGGCCTGGTAGCCGGGATCGCCGGTGCCGGAGAAGGTGGCTTGGTACTTCGCGCCGGAGCTGGTGCGCGCGAAGGTCTTCATCGTGAACCAGCCACTGCGGCGGGCTTTTTCGTCGGGTCCGGTGCCCGGCTTCGGCAGGATCCGGTCGAGCAGTTTGCGCCCGAGCGCAACCCTCGACAGGACCGCGCCCGAGGCCATGCCGGCCACGATGCCGCCCGCGATGCCCGCGGCGACCAGCGGCGCGGCGGCCGAGTTGCCCGCGTTCATCACCTCGCGGTAGCGGAACTGCTTGCCGTAGGGCCAGCCGAGCAGGCCGTTGGTGCGCCGCACGACCTTGGTGTTGTGCGAGGCCATCACGAACGTGGTGACCCAGCCGTCCAAGCCGGCGTCGATGCTGTCGGCGCGGGCCAGCGTCTGATCGGACTGGCGGCCGACGTCGGGTTCCATGCTGCGATCCGGGCTCAGCGAATACGGGTGGGCCAGGATCTTGCCGCGCGCGGAGTCGGCCGCGACGTCCTCCATCATGGCGCGCCCGGAATCGATGGTGCCACCGCTCATGCCGCCCTTGAGATAGGCGACCAGGGTGGTGTCCTCGAGCTCGCCGGTGTTGTCGGCGATCGTGGCGCGGTAGATCTCGTAGACGCTCAGATCCGACGGAATCGAGTCGTAGCCACACGAATTCACGATCTTGGCGCCCGATTCGACCGCGGTCTGCTCGTACTTCTCGATGGCGTCGTGGATGAACAGCGGCTCGCCGGTGAGGTCGGCATAATGCGTGCCCGCCGCGGCACACGCGCCGAGCAGTGGAATGCCGTAGCGCAGGTACGGGCCGACAGTGGTGACCACGACCTTGGTGCGCTCGGCCATCGCGGCCAGGGACGCGGGGTCGCTGGAATCGGCGACGACGAGTTCCCATGCCGCGGCAGCCGGGCCGAGCTCGTCGCGGGTGCCGGCGAGCTTGGCCGCCGAGCGGCCGGCCAGGGCGATCCTGGCGTCGGCCGGGGCCGCGGTGAGCAGGTACTCGGCGGTGAGTTTGCCGACGAAACCTGTTGCACCGAACAGGATCAGGTCGAACTCACGGTGCTGCGGCATGACGCGCCTTTCGAAAGTTGATTCAGGGCTTGCTGGCTGGTGCGCTCGCCTTGCGGGCGCGAGTCTTCTTCACCGGTTTCGGTGGATGAGTGGCGAGCCAATCACGATGGGCCAGGCCGAGTTCGGTGACCGGCGGATCGCCGTAGAGCCATTCCCTGGCGATCAGATGCCAGTTGTTGGTGCTGTCGAGCTGGCCGAGCATGCCGAAGGTGAGGAAGTCGGCGCGGCGCGAGAACAGGTGTTCGGGCGGCAGATTCTGCTGCTTCATGCCGGTGAACTCGCTGGCTCGCGGGTCGACGGCGAGCAGGAAGGCGCCGCTGGCCAGTTCCGGGGTGATGGTGAGTTCCTCGTCGACCAGACACCATTCCGACGCGGCGAGCACGTATTCGAGGCATTCCTCGGCGCCGATCTCCTCGGGCGAATCGATCACGCCGCGATCGATCATCAGCTGCCGCAGGTCTTCCGCGCGATCCTCGGCGGCCGCGCGCAGGCACTGGATTTCGAATCCGACCAGTTTGGCGTCCATCCGGTTGAACAGCCCGAAATCGAGGAAGGCGACCCGGCCGTCACGGGCGAGCAGCACATTGCCCGGATGCGGGTCGCCGCAGAACTCGTTGAAGCTGAACAGCGAGCCGACGTAGAAGCGGTAGATGATCTCGCCGACCCGATCACGCACGGCGGTGGGCATCTTCCGGATCTCGTCGAAGCCGTCGCCGTCGATGAACTCGCTGACCAGCACCCGGGTGGTCGACAGCTCCGGCACCGAGGAGGGCACCACGATGAACGGATGTTCGCGATACAGGTGCGCGATCTCGGCTTGGGTGGCGGCTTCGGCCTGGTAGTCGAGCTCGCTCTCCATGTTCAGTTTCAGCTCGTCGAGCACCGCCGGGGTGATCCACGGCATCGCCGAGGCCAGCACCCGGCGGAACATGGTGAGGTTCTTCAGATCCGCGCGCACGGCGGCGTCGACCCCGGGGTACTGGACCTTCACCGCGACGGCGCGACCGTCGTGCAGGGTGGCCCGGTACACCTGGCCGATCGAGGCGGCGGCGATCGGCTCCGGATCGAATTCGGCGAAGATCTCCGACACCGGGGCGCCGAAATCCTGTTCGATCACCGCGCGCATGGATTCGAACGACACCGTCGGCGCCGCGTCGCGCAGCACGGCCAGGCGCTGCTGGAACCGCTCGCGATGGTTCTCCGGCACCAGATCCAGGTCGAGCACCGACATCATCTGGCCCAGTTTCATGGCCACGCCCTTCATGGTGCCCAGCACCATGACCACCTGTTCGGTGGTGCGGATCATCGACTCCTCGGCCATCCGCGCGCGCACGGCCTCCGAGCGGCCGCGCATCGAGAGTCTGGTCTTCTTCGAGCGGATGACCGACCCCGCCGCGACCGCCCCCAGCTTCGTCCCGCGGGCAAGCCGGGAAGTCGGCACGTTCTTCGCCATCGAGATACCTCCGTTGGTGCCGACGCGCACGGCGGTGACGCAAGCCACAGCGTCCCGCCCGGGTTCAGCGTAGCCAACCGTGTGGCGTTGTCGAGCCCGGCTCCCTCGAACGCGGGAAAACCCAGTTCAGGGTGTCTGTTGCGGGATCTCAGGGAGCGGATGCGGCTGCGCGGTGAAGATCTCGGGGGAGCCGCCGGCGCGGGCGATGCCCTCGATCGCGCTCCACGCCATCATCGTGAGGTAGTCGATGACGTCCTGGCGCGGCATGGCCTTGTCGGTGGTGGTCCACCAGTGCGTGGCCAGCTGGATGCCGCCGACCAGCACATACGACCACAGCAGCGCGCCGTCGGTACGCATGCCCTTGGCGCCCGCCCGATCGATCAGCACCGTGGTGACCACCTCGGCGAAGAGGCGCTCGAACTCCGCGAGCGAGGACTTGTCGCCCGCGGCATTGCTCATGATGAACCGGTAGACCTCGGGGTCGTCGTCGACGGTGCCGACATATTCGGTCATCGCGGCGCGCACGAGTTGGTATTCGTCGGCGTCGAGGCTGATCGCGCCGTACACCCGGGGCAGCAGCGTGGTTTCGATGAACCGCTGCATGGTGGCGTGGACCAGGTCGTTCTTGTCCGCGAAGTAGCGGTACAGCACGGTCTTGGACACGCCGATCTCGGTGGCGATCTCGTCCATGCCGGCCTGGCTGCCCCGCGCGCGGATGGCGTTGAGGGTGCCGTCGACCAGCTCCTCGCGGCGGTCGATCTTGTGCTGGCGCCACCGACGTTTGCGGCCGTCGGCCTGGCCGCCGCCGCGCACAGTGGCTCGGCTCGACTGCTCGCCGATCTCGACAAGGTCTTCGGTGGACAGAACAGCCCCCTCGTGATCGATGTTGGCGTCTTTAGTCAACAGCTTAGGCGCGCCGGTGTGGGGTGGCGCTCCTTTGGGCCACGTTGCGGCATTTACCACACTCAGGTGCTTACGCGCGCGTACGACAAACCGGGCGGTTCGCCGTGTCGTGGGCGACGCCACGCGGGGTTGGCGGCGGCGCACTCGCCGCGCGCACAGCAGAATGGGGGCTATGGAGAAATCTCCCGGCAACACGGCGGTTCTCGCGCCGCGCACCGAGCCCGCCGCACAGCCCGCCGGCTTCGCGGTGATGACCGACGAGGCGGGCAAAAAACGTGACCTGTTCAAGATGAAGGCACTGGCCACCGGTTTCCTGGTGGTGGCCAGTGTGATCTACCTGCTGTGCCGCTGGCTCGAATCGCGCGGCGGCGGCGGCGAGTGGGTGGGCTATGTCCGCGCGGCCTCGGAGGCGGGCATGGTCGGCGCGCTGGCCGACTGGTTCGCGGTCACCGCGCTGTTCAAGCACCCGCTGGGTCTGCCGATCCCGCACACCGCGATCATCCGCAAGAAGAAGGACCAGCTCGGCGAGAGCCTCGGCGCCTTCGTCGGCACCAACTTCCTCGCCCCCGACGTGGTCTCGGCGCGCCTGGACTCGGCGCAGATCTCGCTGCGCGTCGGCCGGTGGATGGCCGACCCGGCGCACGCGGCCCGGGTGGCGCAGGAGAGCGCGACGATCCTGACCGCGGTGGTCAACACCCTGCGCGACGAGGACGTCGAGCAGATCATCGACAACACCATCGTCAAGCGGATCGCCGAACCGCTGTGGGGACCGCCGCTGGGCCGGGTGCTCTCGGAGATGATCGCCGACAACCGGCAGCGGCCGCTGATCGACCTGCTGGCCGAGCGCGCGCATCAGTGGGCGCTGGGCTCGCAGGACACGATCGACCGGATCGTGGTGCGCGATGCGCCACAGTGGGCGCCGAAATTCGTCAATACATTGCTGTCGGAGCGAATTTATCGGGAACTCGTCGAGTTCACCTGGAAAGTGCGCTCCGATCCCGATCATGAATTGCGCCGGGCCGCCGATCGCTTTCTCCAGGATTTCGCGGAGGACTTGCAACACGACGACGCGATGATCGCGAAGGCGGAGAAGGTGAAGGCCGAGATCATGGGCCGCGAGCAGATCACCGGAATGGCCGAGGCCACCTGGCGGGCGGCGAAGCGGTTGATCTTGGAATCGGCCGACGATCCCGATTCCACGCTGCGGCGCAAAGTGGCCGAGAATGTGCAGCAGCTCGGCGAGCGTCTGCGTGACGAGCCGGAGATGCGTGGCAAGGTGGACGGGTGGATCGATCGCGGTGCTCGCTATCTGGTCGGCAACTACTCCGCGGAGATCACGACCTTGGTGACCGATACGGTCGCGCGCTGGGACGCCGACGAGGCGAGCAGGAAGATCGAATTGCAGGTCGGCCGCGATCTGCAGTTCATCAGGATCAACGGCACGGTCGTCGGCTCGCTCGCCGGCCTCGCCATCTACACGATCTCGCAGCTGCTGTTCCACTGAGTTGCCCGTCTACCGGGGCGAATGCCTGGTCACCAGGCTGACTGACGGTTAGCCGACCGAGTGCTAACTGTAGTGCTTGCAATAGCTAGCACCCTGTTCTAGTATTGGCCTTACAACGCCAGAAGGTGAGCGATGACAGACCAACCCGAGAGTCGCGTAGCGCACGCGGCTCAAGATATCGGAGGTTTCATCAGGGCCCAGCGCGAAGGTGCGCAGGTGTCCTTGCGTCAGCTCGCCGCTCTGGCGGGGGTAAGTAATCCGTACCTGAGCCAAATCGAACGCGGATTGCGTAATCCCTCCGCCGAAGTACTCGCGCAGATCGCCAAGGCACTGCGGGTTTCCTCGGAGGTGTTGTATGTGCGGGCAGGATTTCTGGAACAGCGTCCGCACAGCCCGGTCCGTGACGCCCTGCTGGCCGACACTTCGGTGTCCGAGCGGCAGAAACAGGTGTTGCTGGAAATCTATGAGTCGTTTCGCCGGGAAAACGGGGAAGAAGCCGGCTCAGGGGGGAACGAACGAGACACTGACGTTTCGTTCACGACAACTGACACTCCGCCACACCAGGAGAATGAAGACTGATGACCGAGAAGACCGCCACTGTGACCAAGCCGCTGTTCGCCACCGTCGGCGCCGGTGACGCCATCTACGCCGCCGTGAACGACGTCGTCGCCGACGTCCGTGGCCGCGTTGTCGCCACCGATGCCAAGGCCCGCGTCGAAGAGGCCCGCGAGCGCATCGCGAACGTGCCCGCCGACGTGCAGGCCCAGTTCGACACCCTGCGTGACCGCCTCTCCGGCCTGCCGTCGGAGCTGCCAGAGGACCTCGCCGAGCTGCGCGAGAAGTTCACCCCCGAAGAGCTGCGCAAGCTGGCCGAGCAGTACTACCGCCAGGCGCTCGACATCTATGCCGATCTCGCCGTTCGCGGTGAGGAGACCGTCGACCGGCTGCGTGCCAACCAGGCCGTCGACGAGCAGATCGGCCGCGTCGAGACCCTCTACAAGGATGCCTCCGCTCGCGCCGAGGACGCCCTGACCAAGGTCAACGACCTGCTGGGCCGCACCAAGGCCGAGGCCGAGGCGGTGGCCGACAAGGTCGACGCCGTGGTCGAGGCCGAGGTCGTCGCCGTGACCACTGAGCCGGCTCCGGCCAAGGCCGCGGCTCCGGCCCCGAAGAAGGCTCCGGCCGCCAAGAAGGCCGCTCCGGCCAAGAAGGCCGCTGCGCCCGCGCCGAAGAAGGTCTGAGCCTTCGCGCATCACCGCTGACAGCGGCCCCGTACACCAGGTGTGTGCGGGGCCGCTGTTCGTATGATGGGGGTGTGAACATGGTGAATGGGATGACCTCGCTGATTCTGCTGATCCTGTGGATCGGCGCCTTCGGCGCGACGGTGTTCGCGCTCATTCACGCTGTGCGTCAGCGTTCGGATGCCTTCACCGCCGTCGACAAGATGACCAAGCCGATCTGGCTGGCCATTCTCGGCGGTGCGCTGGTGTTTCTGCTGATCGGCATCGGCGGGCTGGGGATGCTGTCGTTCATCGCGATCATCGCGACGGGGGTGTATCTGGCCGACGTGCGCCCGAAGGTCGACGAGGTGCAGCGCGGCCCGCGCTGGTAAAAGCTGCCCGCAGGGGCTCGCGGGTGAGTGGTACGCGGTGTTACTGTATCTAGCAGTAACACAAAGGAGTGTGCCGATGCGCGCAAAGTTGCCGACGGCTCTGGTGACCCTGGTCGACCGGGTGTCCACCGTGGTCGAGACCACCCTCGCGGCCCACCGGGCCGACCTGCGGACCCGGACGCACGGGATCGCGGCCTTCGATCCGCCGCGGATGCCGTACGACGTGATCCCCGTGGTCACCGCCGACGGCGCCCGTTTGCGGGTGCACGCCTACGGCCCGGTCGACGCGCCCGTCATCGTGTTCGCCCACGGCTGGACGTGTTCGCTCGAATACTGGAACGCCCAGATCAACGCCTTCGCCGGTGAGTACCGCGTGGTCGCCTACGACCAGCGCGGCCACGGCGAGAGCACCAACGGCTACGCCCGCCCGAGCACGAATCTGCTCGCCGACGACCTGTGCGACGTGCTCGACGCCGTGCTGCTGCCGGGTCAGCGCGCGGTACTGGCCGGGCACAGCATGGGCGGGATGACGCTCATCGCCTGGGCGGGCCGCTACCCCGAACGCGTCGCCGAACAGGCCGCCGCGGTGATCCTCACCAACACCGGCGCGCACTCGCTGGTCGAGGTGTCGACCATGGTTCCCGGTCTGAACATCCCGCTGCGGATTCTCGGCGGCCGTTCGATGCCGACGCCGGACTGGCTCGGCAAGCTCATCCTCGGCACCCCGGTCGTGTTCCCGCCGATCAAGCCGGTGCGCTGGATCTTCGCCCGTCAGGTGATGACCCTCGACACCTCGCGCGAGAAGCTGGACTACGCGCTGTCGGTGGTGCGCGGCTGCCCGATGATGACGCGCTCGCGCTACGGGTTCCTGCTCGCCGAGCTGCATCTCGGCGACGACGCGAAGAACTTCTCGGTCCCGACCACCGTGCTCGCGGGCGATCGCGACGACATGACCCCCGCGATCCACGCCGAGCGCCTGGCCGCTCTGCTGCAGGAAGCAGGCACGCTCGCCGGGTTCGAGGTGCTGCCGACCGGGCACCTCGGCAATGTCGAACGCTTCGACCTGTTCAATGCCGAAGTGGCCCGGGTGCTCGCCGCCGTCCATGAGCCCGTGCGCGCCCTGGCCTGACCGCCTGCGAGAATCGGCGGATGAGTTCTACCGCTGTGACCTCGGACGACCGTCGGTTCGTGCTGACCCTCGGGTGCCCGGACCGGCCGGGCGTCATCGCCAGGATCTCCTCGTTCATCGCCGGATTCGGCGGCTCGATCGTGGAGGCCGGGTACCACTCCGACGGTGACATCGGCTGGTTCTTCACCCGCCAGGCCGTGAAGGCCTCGACGGTCCCGTTCGCCATCGACGAGCTGCGGGCGCGCTTCGCCGAGGTGGCCGCCGAGTTCGGTCCCGAGACCGAATGGCAGCTCCACGATTCCGGTGCGCCGCGGCGCGCGGTGCTGCTGGTGAGCAAGGACGGCCACTGCCTGCACGACCTGCTCGGCCGCGCACAGGCCGGTGAGCTGCCCGCGACCATCGAGGCCGTGATCGGCAACCATCCCGACCTCGCGGGCATGACCGAGGCGCACGGGGTGAAGTTCCACTACGTGCCGTTCCCGAAGGACCCCGCCGAGCGCGGACCGGCTTTCGAGCAGGTGCGTGATCTCGTCGACTCCCACGATCCGCACGCGGTGGTGCTGGCCCGGTTCATGCAGGTGCTGCCCGCCGAGCTGTGCGCGCACTGGGCCGGGCGCGCGCTCAATATCCACCACAGCTTCCTGCCCTCGTTCGTCGGCGCGCGGCCCTATCACCAGGCGTACGCCCGTGGGGTGAAGCTGATCGGGGCGACCTGCCACTACGTCACCGCCGAGCTGGACGCGGGGCCCATCATCGAGCAGGACGTGATCCGGGTCGATCACGCCGACGATGCGCGCGACATGGTCAGGCAGGGGCGTGACATCGAGCGGGTCGTGCTCGCGCGTGGACTGCGCTGGCACCTCGAGGGCCGGGTGCTCGTGCACGGACGGCGCACGGTCGTCTTCGAGTGACCTACAGGTCGTAAAACGGTGCCGGATAACGGAATTCACCGGTCACGGCGGAATCATAGGCCGTGAGCGCGCGGACCTGGAAGTACGGCGCCCAGTCGGATTCGTCGGGCACGATGCCCAGGCGCGCGCCGGGGAGGAAGCCGAAACGGGCGTAGTAGTCGGGATCGCCGACCAGGCCGACGACCGATTCGTCGAGAGCGTCGGCGGCGCCGAGGGCTGCGTGGACCAATGCCGAGCCCACGCCGGACTTCTGGCGCTCCGGATCGACGCCGAGCGGACCGAGCGCGAGCACCGGGAACGGGCCGATTCCGGCTCTGGTGAGACAGATGTGTCCCACGACAATGTCGTATTCGAGGGCGACCAGCGACAGTGTGGGCATCCACGATTCGTCGGTGCGCAGCGTCTCGACGAGGGCGGGTTCGGGTGGTTCGGTGACGGCCGGATCGCCCGCGTACTGCGGGGCGAACGCGGCGCGGTGGATCGCGGCTATCGCCGCGGCGTCCGCTGGGGTCTCGCGACGGATCAGCACAGGTTCAAGTCTCCAGGATTTGGGTAGGGGAGCGCAATGATGTGCCGTGCCCGATGTGCCGGACTCGGCGGCGGGTGTGCGATGCTCGGGAAATGACTTCCGCGCCGCTGACCCGGGCCGCCGTGGCCGACCTGATCGACCACACCCTGCTCGCCCCGGAAGCCACACCCGCCGAGGTCGACGCGCTGATCGTCGAGGCGCGCAAGCTGGGGGTGTACGCGATCTGCCTGTCGCCCTCGATGCTGCCGGTGCGTGCGCCGGGGCTGGTGGTGGCCACGGTGGCGGGTTTCCCGTCCGGCAAACACCATTCGCTGGTGAAGGGCGCCGAGGCGCGGCTGGCCGTGGATCAGGGCGCCGCCGAGGTGGACATGGTGATCGACGTGGGCGCCGCCCTCGCCGGTGATTTCAATGCCGTGCTCGCCGACATCATCACCGTGCGCGAGGCGACCAGGGATCGGGCCGTGCTCAAGGTGATCATCGAATCGGCCGCGCTCACCGACGCGGCGATCATCGGCGCGTGCCGGGCGGCCGAGCAGGCGGGCGCCGATTTCGTGAAGACCTCCACCGGTTTTCATCCCGCGGGCGGCGCGAGCACGCACGCCGTACGGTTGATGGCCGAGACCGTCGGCGGGCGGCTCGGGGTGAAGGCCAGCGGCGGAATCCGCACCGCCGAGGACGCCGCCGCGATGATCGAGGCCGGTGCTACGCGGCTCGGGCTGTCGAAATCGGCTGCGGTGCTGGACGGTTTTCCCGACTAGACGAGGTTTCCCGAGCAGCCGCCGCCTCGCACGATCAGCAGGTGAACTCGGACTGCTGACCGGACGGGGCACTCTCGAGTGCGGTCTTGCCGCCCGAAAGGTGCACGTTCACACCGTCATCGGTGACCTTGACCTCCTGCGCGCGCAGGCCGAGTGGATAGCTCTGCAAGCTCTGGGTGAAGGTCTCGACGATGTCCTGCACGAGGTCGGTGGGCAGGCCGATGCCGAGGATCTGCGCCGACTTCGTCTCCACGACGATGTTGCCGTCGCGGACCAGCGGCTGCACCTCCAGCTGAGCGAGGCCGCCGAGCACATCCAGGGTCAGCACCCCGGTGCTCGCGGAGGAGTGCACGCCGCTGACCATGGTGCCGAGGGTCTCGCGGATGCCGTCGTTGTTCCAGGTCACGTCGGCGGTCGAGCTGTCGATGGTGCCGCCGCCGCGGCCGCGATCGACGAGTTCGATGTCGTTGAATTTCGCGTGCACGACCATCCCGACAGCGGGGCCGAACTTGTTGTCCTCGCTGTCGACGGTGATCGTGCCGACCTTGCCGTCCGCATACGACAGCAGGATCGGGCGCAGGCCGAAGCCCACGTCGATGCTCGAGCCCATCTGTTGCTCGAACGCGCCGCTGATGCAGCTCGAGATCTTGTGCCGGGCATAGGCTTCGGTGCCGGCGATGGCCGCGACGAGCAGAGCTGCGACCACGGCCAACGCGATCACCAGAGAGCGCCGACCGATCCTGGGGCGTGGGGAGTTTTGTGTGGTCATGGCATCGGATTCTTCCCGATCTTTCTGTGTCTGCTCTGAGGACGTGGTGAAAGCCTTCACAGCAAAATGTGACCTGGCGCACGCAACCGGGCGTAATCTGGGTCTCATGACTGGCGAGGGCGCGCGCCGGGTGGCGGGGACAGCGGATCATCGGTGGCGGGTGCTGCGGCGCCTCGCCGGGCGGCACGCGGGCTTCTTCACGACACGTCAGGTGTTGCGTACCGGCTGCGAATCGCAGGTCAGAGCGGCCCTGGGGGACGGGTCGGTGACCAGGGCCGGGGTCGGGATGATGCGGCTGGGCCAGTGGCGGGTGGGGCCGCTCGACGAGTACGCGATGTGGGCGGCCTGGTTCGACGGCGCGGCGGCGGTGTCGTATCAGAGTGCGGCGGAATTACACGGGATCGGCAGGCTGCAGCCGCGGTTTCTGCACCTGTCGGTGTCGGCGGGTCGTCCGCCCGTGACCCCGCGATTGGTGCTCACCCGGCGCAAACTCTGCGCGGCGGATGTCGAATCGGCGGGGCCGTTTCTGGTGACGACGCCGGTCCGGACGGTGCTGGACCTGGCCGAGACCGAGATCTCGCAGTCGGCGCTGGACGAGGTGGTGGCCGACGCGGTGGCGATTCACCGGTGCGATTCCGACGAGATCTGGTGGGGTGGGCAGCGATTGGCGCCCCGCGCGTCGACGCGCGTGCGGCGGGCGTTAAGCCGGGTCTGACGGGGCGACGACATCCCAGGGCACCGACAGTACGCAGTCGCGCATGCGCCGGTTATAGGCCTGTAGCGGGAATCCGTTGGCGCGCAACATTTCCGCCGCTGCACGCCAGCGGATGCGGGGGCCATAGGGCGCCATGGCCGCCGAACGCTCCCAGGCCTGGTCGGCGGCGGTGAGCAGCGTGTGGACGCGTTCGCCGGGAATGTTGCGGTGGATCAACGCTTTCGGGAGACGCTCGGCGATGTCGGAGGGCCGGTCCACCGTGAACGGATCCCAGGCCAGCGTCAGGGAGCGGGGGCGGTGGCGGTCGAGCAGCACCCAGGCGCAGCGGCGGCCGAGTTCGTCGCAGGTACCGTCGACGAGCAGGCCGTCGGGAGCCAGATTGGACTGGATGCGGGACCACGCGTCGGGGACGGCGTCCTCGGGGTATTGGCGCAGGACGTTGAACGCCCGGACCAGGGTCGGTCGCAGGCCCGCCAGTTCGAAGCCGCCACGGGCGAAACGAACGCCGTCGCGGGGCTCCACGACGCGGGCCGGGTCGATTTCGAGGCCGACCACCTCGAGATCGGGGCGGACGGTGCGCAGGCGCGCGGCCAGTTCGAAGGTGGTCCACGGTGCGGCGCCGTAGCCGAGGTCCACAACCAAGGGGGTGGCCGATTCACGCAGGGTCGCGCTGACCAGTTCGTCGTTGACGAGCCAGCGATCACTGCGGCGCAGGCGGTTGACGCCGGTGGTGCCGCGGGTGATGGTGCCGACCGGAGGGAGGGCCTTGCGGCTGGGGGCCACGGGCGTGGAGGCTCTCCGGTGCGTCAGACCGACTTGCCCGCGGTCTGATTGTCCAGGTAGCGCAGGGTCTCTTCCTGCTCGGCGCGGAACAGGTCGACCAGGTTCACCAGCATCAACTGCTCCAGGCGCGGGCCGACCATGGGGATGAAGACCTTGGCGGTGGGGGAGAAGCGCATGGTGGAGCCGGTTTCGGTGGGAAACAGGCGGATGGTGCCGGTCAGGCTGCCGGGGCCGGCCGGAATCGAGGCGGAGAACTTGCCCTCGGTCTCGTCGTGGGCGAACGGGCCCCAGCTCTCCTTGCGGGTGATCACCATGTCTTTGCGCATGACGGTCTGGGCGATCTCGGGGAGCATCTCGCGCGGGAGGGTGTGGTGCAGGACCACGTCGATGCCGTCGTCGGTGACGTCGAGACTCACCACTTCGTTGTTGGGCGCGTACTTGCGCATTTCGGCGACGCGGGCTTCCCAGTAGTCCCTGCTCTGGAGGGCTGCGTACAGCTCTTCAGTGGTGTGCAGGGGGTAGCGAGCCGAGTAGTCCAGTCTGCGTGCCATGGCAGAACACGTTACGTGGTTGGGGCGCGGGCGGCGGGAAGAGGTGGGTTGTCTGTGCTCGGTCCTATAAATCGATGCCGACGGTTACCGGTTCCGGCTCCAGCGTCACGCCGAACCTTTCCCCGACGCCCGCGCGCACGGTGCGGGCCAGGGCGACGATGTCGGACGCGGTCGCGGTGCCGCGGTTGGTCAGAGCCAGGGTGTGCTTGGTCGACAGGCGCGCGGCGGCGGTTTCGCCGGGGAAGCCCTTCGCGAAACCGGCGCGTTCGATGAGCCAGCCCGCCGAGAGTTTGGTGCCCTCGGGTGCGGGATAGGTGGGCACCGCGACGTCGTCGCCGACGTGCGCGGCGATCGCGGCCAGTACCCGCGGCAACTGCTCCTCGGTGACGACCGGGTTGGTGAAGAACGAACCGGCGCTCCAGGTGTCGTGATCGGCCGGGTCGAGGACCATGCCCTTGCCCGCCCGCAGGCGAAGCACCGCGGTGCGCACCTGCTCGACCGGACGGGTCTCGCCGTCGCCCGCGCCGAGCACCTTCGCCAGTTCGCCGTAGCGCAGCGGCGCGCTCATCCCGCTCGGATCCAGGGCGAATTCCACCGCGAGGACCACCGCGTCGTCGCTGTGCTTGAGCACGCTGGTCCGGTAGCCGAAGCCGAGTTCGGCGGGTTCGGCCCAGCGCACGTCCCCGGTTCTGCGATCGAGCAGGCGCACCCGGCGCAACAGCGACGCCACCTCCACGCCGTACGCGCCGACGTTCTGCACCGGTGTCGCACCGGCCGAACCCGGGATGCCGGACAGGCACTCCAACCCGCCCAGCCCGGCCGCGACGGTCGCCGCGACGACCTCGTCCCAGTTCGCACCGGCCTCGGCCACCACGCCGTCGGGGCCCAGCTCGACGCCGGTCGTGCCGACCAGCACCACCACGCCGTCGAAGCCCGCGTCGTCGATGAGCAGGTTCGACCCGCCCGCCACCAGCAGCACCGCGATACCGGCCGCGTCCAGGGCCTTCACCGTGGCCACCAGGGCCTCGGTGGTCGCGCATTCGGCGAGCAGCGCGGGCCCGCCGACCCGCAAGGTCGTCAATTCGGACAAACGTACCGAATCGCGGACCGTCGCGCCGGTCTCGGCAAGCAGGTCACGCAGCTGATCGGAGGACACCACCCGTGTTGTACGCACGTCCGCAGACGGTACCGTGTCGAGCATGGCTACACCTCTGGCGTTCACTGCCGGCTACACGCATTCCGTCGATGCGGTGCGCGCCGCGTACTCCGACGAGCAGTACTGGAAGGCCCGGATCGCCGAGGTCGGCGGCCCCGGTGCCCGGCTCGACGCCTTCGCTGTGGAGGGTGACCAGGTCCGCGTCCAGATGGTGCAGTCCATCCCCTCCGACCAGCTCCCGCCCGCCATCACCGCGGTGCGCCCCGGCGACCTGATCATTCCGCGCACAGAGACCTACACCGGCACCGGCGGCATCTTCGAGGCGCACGTCGACGGCGCCCCCGCGGTGGTCCGCGGCACGGTGACCATGGCACCCGACGGCGGCACCGGTTCCACCACCGCCATCAACGGCACCATCGAGGTGAAGATCCCGCTGTTCGGCGGCAAGATCGAGGCGGCCATCTCCGAGCGCCTGATCGAACTCCTCGGCAACGAGGCCACCTTCACCGAGGAATGGCTCAACCGGCAGTAGCGGACTCGGTGAGACCGCGCTCACGGGGTGCAGGTCGGTAGCCCGGCGTACATTCGATGCGTGAGCAAACATTCGGTAACCGATCTGTTGCGCGCGCGGGCAACCGCGCGACGTAATTCGTCGGCGCGCAGGCGTGAAGTGGGCGTTCGGGGTGGGCGATCCGTGGTTGCGGTGCTCTTGCTGGCGGTGCTCATCGCGCTCACCGGGTGCACGATCGACCGGTCGGGCGAGGCCACCGAGGCGGCGCCGGTGGCGCAGGTCACCATCGCACCCACACCCGGCGCCACCGATGTCGACCCGGTCGCGCCCGTGTCGGTGACGGTCGCGCACGGCACGATCGACCAGATCGCCCTCACCAATGCCGCCGGCAAGCAGATCACCGGTCAGCTCAGCCCCGACCGCACCACCTACAAGGTCGCCGAACCGCTCGGCTACGGCGCCACGTACACCTGGGCCGGTACGGCCATCGGCGCCGACGCGAAACCGATCCCGATCGAGGCCACCTTCACCACGATCAGCCCCCAGTCGACCATCCCGGCCACCATCAACATCGGTGACGGCCAGGAAGTCGGGATCGCGGCGCCGATCATCCTGAAGTTCGCGGGGCCGGTCACGAACAAGGCGGCCGTGGAGAAGGCGCTCACCGTCACCACCGACCAGGGCACCGAAGGATCATGGGCCTGGCTGCCCGACGACGGCGGCTCGCGGGTGCACTGGCGCCCCAAGGACTACTGGACCCCCGGCACCACCGTGCACGTCGCCGCGAAGCTCTACGGCGTCGACCTCGGCGGCGGCGCCTACGGCGACTCCGATGTCACCTCCGACTTCACCATCGGCCGCAGCCAGATCGTCATCGCGAACGCGCCGAGCCACCGCATGCAGGTCGTGCGTGACGGCGCCACGATCTTCGACTTCGCGGTGTCCTACGGCGAAGGCAACGAGGCGCGCAACGTGACCCGCTCGGGCGTGCACATCGTCACCGAGAAGTACGAGGACTTCATGATGTCGAACCCGCCCTACTACACCAACGTTCGCGAACGCTGGGCCGTCCGCATCTCCAACAACGGCGAATTCATCCACGCCAACCCCGAGTCCCTCTCGGCGCAGGGTTCCTCGAACGTCACCAACGGCTGCATCAACCTCTCACCCGGCGACGCTCAGGCCTACTTCCCGACCGCCCTGTACGGCGATCCGGTGGAGGTGACCGGCACCTCGATCGCGTTGTCCCAGGCCGACGGCGACGTCTACGACTGGGCTCTCGATTGGCCGACGTGGAAGTCCATGTCCGCCTTGCCCGCCGAGTAGCCCGCATCTGTGCCGTCGTGCCGCGGTGGTTCGTCAGCCACGGCACGACGGCTCGGTCGCCTCTAACGGCGGGGCAGGAGCAGCGCCGGGACGAGCGCCAGCGCGATCATGACGGGCGCGATCAGATAGGTGTGCTGGAACGCGTCGGCCAGGGCGGGAGCGAGGTCGGCCCGCTGATCCGCAGTCATGGCGTGGAGCGCCTGGAGTCCCCCGGTCACCGGGAGCAGCGCGCCCAACGTCACCGAGGCCACCGCGGTGCCGATCGCCATCGACGTGGTGCTGATCATGTTCAGCACCGTCGACCCGGCAGGCTGCTGCTCGCGGCTCAGCGGCCGGGTGGCCGTGGTCATCACCGGCATCAGGGTTCCGCCGCCGCCCGCGCCCATCAGCACCATCGTGAGGCACAGCGCCCAATACGGCGCGTCCGCGTCGAGTTGGATCACGAACAGCACGAACCCGGTGAGCGCCACCGTGATCGACGCGGGCAGGTACCGGCCGGGCGGGATCCGATCGATCAATCTGCCCGCCACCTGCATCGTCGCGCCGGACGCCAGAGCGAACGGAATCCCCACAGCGCCTGCCACCAGCGCCGACTCGCCGCGCACCACCTGGAAGTACAACGGCAGCAGCAACATCGAACCGAAGTAGCCGCCCGCGAACACCGCGAGCAGCACCGCGGAGGTGCCGGTGATCCGGTTGCCGAGCACGCGCAGATCCAGCAGCGGCACCGCGGTGGTCAGCGAACGGCGCACGAACACGGCGATCAGGCCGACCCCCACCAGCAGCGGCACCAGCACCGCGGGTGTGGCGAACCCGGCACTCTCGCCCGCGGCGGTGACGCCGTAGATGACCAGCGCCAACCCGGGCGACATCAACAGCAGCCCCCGGATATCGAGCGCGCGCGGTGGTTCCGGGGCGTCATCGGGCACCACCCGTAAAGCCAGCAGCAGCACCAGCGCGCCCAGCGGCAGATTGATGAAGAACATCCACCGCCACGACACCTCGTCGATCAGGTATCCGCCGATCACCGGACCCAGTAGGGGGCCGACCAGAATGGCCAGCCCGAGCGTGCTCATCAACTGCCCGAGGCGGTCGGGCCCGGCCGCGCGCAGCAGGATCGTCATGGCCACCGGCATCAACAGCCCGCCAGCGGCCCCCTGGATCAATCGAAAAGCGATGAGCGACTCGATGTTCCACGACAGCCCGGCCAGCACCGAGCCGACCACGAACGCGCTGATCGCCGTCAGGTACAGCCGCTTGGCGCCGAATCGGCCGACCAGCCACGCCGAGGTCGGCACCACGGCGCCGAGGGCGAGCGAGTAGCCGGTGGCAACCCACTGGATCGTGCTCAGACCCGCGTGGAACTCCATCGACAACTTGTTGATGGCGACGTTCACGATGGTCTGATCGAGCGTCGCCATGATCATGCCGACCACCAGGACCAGGGCGATCCGCATCGGATCGCGGCTGGTGGCCGGTTCGACGGTGGTGATCACGGCGGTCACTTCCCGTACGGCTGGGCGAGGCGGGCGGCGCGCAGGGCTTCGCCCCACCAGGTGAGCTGATCGAGCATGGTCGCCGCGGCGGCGTCGGCGTCGTCGGGGGCGGACAGCTCGCCCGCGTCGTCGAATCGGCCCCACGGATTCGGGAAGCAGACCGAGTCGCGCACGGTGACCGCGTGGAGTTCGGCGAAGACCGGGCGCAGGTGTTCCACGGCGCGTAGCCCGCCGGAGATCCCGCCGTAGGAGACGAAGCCGACCGGCTTGGCCTGCCATTCGGCGTGGTGGGTGTCGATCAGGTTCTTCAGTGTGCCCGGGTAGCTGTGGTTGTACTCGGGTGTCACCACGACGAACGCGTCGGCGCGCGCGAGCTTTTCGGTGGCTGCCGCGACGGAGGGGTGGTCGGTGGCGGCGCCGAACGCGTGCGGCAGTTCGATGCTCGCGGTGTCGACGACGTCCACGGCGACGGTGTCGCGCAAGGCGGCCTGCCGGACGAACCAGCTCGCGATCGTCGGGCCGAAGCGCCCCTGCCTGGTACTGCCGATGACGACCGCGAGTCGCAGCGGGCCGGGTGCGGTTCGGACGTGGTCAACCGTGGCTCTCATGACGTTCCTCTTCGTCGGTGACGGCCCCTCGGCCGCCGCTGCGCTCAACCGTCCTACCTCAACGGTCGTTGAGGTCAAGTCGAAGATTTTCGGTGGTACGGGAATATTCTCCGGCCTATGCTGCTTATTGCATTCATACGCAGATAAGCAGTCTTGAAAGGGCAGCCGCCATGACCACCTCACTGTTCGCGCACCGCGACTACCGGCTGCTGTTCACCGCCCAGGTCGCGGCCCTGTTCGGCACCGGACTCACCACCGTCGCCCTCGGTCTGCTCGCCTACGAGCTGGCGGGCGGCAACGCGGCCATCGTGCTCAGCACCGCGCTGACGCTGAAGATGGTCGCCTACGTCACTGTCGCGCCGATCGCGGGCGCCTATGCGGGCAGGCTCCCGCGCAGACAGTTCCTGATGGCGCTCAACGGGGTTCGCGGCGCGATCGTGCTCGCCCTGCCCTTCGTCGACCAGATCTGGCAGATCTACGTGCTCATCACGCTGCTGCAGATCGCCTCGGCCGCCTACACCCCCACCTACCAGGCGGTTCTGCCCGATATCCTGCCCGACGAACGCGACTACACGAAGGCGCTGTCGGCCGCCCAGCTCGCGGCGACCATGGAAACGCTGCTCAGCCCGATGCTGGCGGCGCTGGCCCTGAGCCTGATCAGTTTCCACTGGCTGTTCGTCGGCACCGGCCTCGGCTTCGCGGTCTCGGTCGCCCTGGTGATGGCCGCGCGCATCCCGAAGGCGGCCGTCGGTGACGGCGCGATCACCGAGCGGCTCGTCGCCGGGCTGCGGCTGTTCGCGGCGACGCCGCGACTGCGCGGACTGCTCGGGCTGAACCTGGTGGTCGCCGCGGCGGGCTCGGTGGTGATGGTCAATACCGTGAACTACGCACGGGATGTGCTGGGCGGCGACCAGTCCGGCGTCGCGTTGCTGCTCGCGGCGAACGGCGTCGGCACCATGTTCATCGCGCTCACCCTGCCCAAGATCCTGGATCGTCGCGGCGAGCGCCCGGTGATGCTCGCCGGGGCGGGGGTGCTGCTCACCGGCCTGACCGCCGCACTCGTCCTGTCGACCCTGCCGACGGGCGACGGGCACTGGCCCGCTGCCCTCGCCACCTGGGCCACCATCGGTGCGGGCACCGCCCTGATCCTCACCCCCACCGGCCGCGTCCTGCGCCGCTCCGCCCGCCCGGAAGACCGCCCCGCCCTCTTCGCCGCCCAGTTCTCCCTGTCCCACCTCGCCTGGCTCATCACCTACCCGATCACCGGTTGGCTGGCCACCACCGCGGGCTTCACGACCACCTGGGCGACCCTGGCCGTCATCGCCGCGCTCGGCACCGCCGCGGCGATCCGGCTGTGGCCCCGTCACGACCCGGCCGAGATCACTCACATCCACGAACTCGGCTCGGTCGACCCGGCGATCCTGGCCGACGCGATCCAGGTCGGCCCCCGGCACTTCCAGCACACCCACTCCTACGTGATCGACCCCAACCATCCGCGCTGGCCGGCCAAGACCCCGGCATACGCCTGACCCCGCCGGAAAAAGAACGACCCCCCGACTCGACGGTCGGGGGGTCGTTCGGGTCCGGTCGGCCGGACCGGGGAATCGGGGGCGACTACGCCTCGACGGACTCGCTGGCGCGTGCCTTGCTCAGCGCGACGGCCTCGTCGGTGCTCAGGCCGTGCTGCTTGGCCAGCAGGTCGCGGATCTCGATGAGCAGTTCGGTCTCGGTGGGCTCGGCGTCCTTGGTGGTGCCGAACTTGTTCTTCAGTGACTTCATCGGCAGCATCAGCACGAAGTACAGGACCGCGGCGACCATGAAGAAGTCGATGAACGCGGTGATGATCGGGCCGAGTGCGATGAACGTCGCCGGCTTGTCGGCGATCAGCTGGACGCCGAGGCCCAGTTCGTTGGTCGAGCCGAACACTGCGAGCAGCGGATTGATGAGCCCCTTGCTGAACGAGGTGACCACCGCGGTGAAAGCGGTACCCATCACGACCGCGACCGCGAGGTCGATGACGTTCCCGCGCATCAGGAAATCTTTGAACCCACTGAAAACAGACTTCATACCGAGCATCGAACTTCTACTCCTAAGACTGGCTAACGGCAAACGGCGATGTTAGTGCCAGTTCGGCTGCTGCGGCGAATTCTCAGCAACGCTCGAACCGCCCGCCCCCAGTATCAATACCCGCTGCCGCTCCCGCTACTCGAACGGTTGCCGTCCCGGATTCGCCTGTCTCGCGAGCGGATTGACCGCCCGGCCCATCGTGTTGTGCGATCGGCCGGGCGGCGAACCCGATGGGTCGAGGTGTCCAGGCTCACGTTTACGGGGAGGGAACGGTTCAGGAGCGGCGGGCGAAGGAGCCGGGGCCTGCCTGGTCCCGGGGTTTGACGACGATGGTGTCGAGGTTGACGTGCGGAGGGCGGGTGGCCACGAAGCCGACGATTTCGGCGATGTCCTGGGCGTGCAGGGGGTCGATGCCCTCGTAGACCTTGGCGGCGCGCTCGGCGTCGCCGTCGAAGCGGACCAGGGAGAACTCAGTTTCCACGGCGCCGGGGGCGATCTCGGTGAGGCGCACCGGCTTGCCGAGCAGCTCGCCGCGCAGGGTGCGGTGAGCGACGGCCTGAGCGTGCTTGGCGGAGGTGTAGCCGGAACCGTTGTCGTAGGTGTGCAGGGCGGCGATGGAGGTGACGGTGACGATCAGGCCGTCGCCGGACGCGATCAGCTTGGGCAGCAGCGCCTTGGTGACGCGCAGGGTGCCCACGACGTTGGTCTCCCACATCCAGCGCCAGTCGTCGAGGTCGGCGTCGATGACCGCGGCCATGCCCTTCGCGCCGCCGGCGTTGTTGACCAGCACGTCCACGCGCTCGATGGCCTCGGTGAACGTGCGCACCGATTCCTCGGAGGTGACGTCGAGTTCGATGGCGGTGCCGCCGATCTCCTCGGCGAGGCGCTGCACCCGGTCGAACCGGCGGGCACCGACGTAGACGTGATAACCCTGCTTCGCCAGTTCCCGGGCGGTGGCTTCACCGATTCCCGAGCTGGCCCCGGTGACGACAGCGGTGCGAATGCTCATGTTTGCCGATCTTATTCGCCCAGGATTTCCGCCCGCCATGGCTCCGATCACGGTGATGCCAGCCGTACCTGCGCCTTCGCTGCGGCCGTGCGCCGATTAGCCTGTCGGGATGGCTGTTCGCGATGCTGTCAGTGCCGATGGAACGAGGATCGTCTACCGG
This sequence comes from Nocardia sp. NPDC060249, assembly GCF_042728755.1. Lineage (NCBI taxonomy): Bacteria > Bacillati > Actinomycetota > Actinomycetes > Mycobacteriales > Nocardiaceae > Nocardia > Nocardia sp. NPDC060249. The sequence continues at coordinate 241,689 of NZ_JBHXAQ010000007.1, read as the reverse complement.
GTGAGTGGTACCGGTAGGCCGCTGGTGCTGTTGCACGGGTGGGCCGGGAATCTGCGGTGCTGGGGGGCGGCCGCGGACGAGCTGGCCGAGCGCTACCGGGTGATCGCGGTCGACCTGCGCGGACACGGGTATTCCGATGATCCCGGCGCCGGCTATGACGACCCCGAGGCGTGGGCGGGTGATGTGGCCGCGGTCCTGGCTGCCGAGGGTATCGACGCCGGTGCGGTGCTGCTGGGCTGGTCCTACGGGGGGATCGTCGCCACCGACTACCTCGCCACCTATGGCACCGCGGCTGTCGCCGGTGTCGTCTACTGTGGCGCGCCCGCCCATATCGGACGCGATGTGCCCGGCGCCGCGCCCGGGCCGTCGATGGAGAAGGCGATTCCGGGCGTGTTCGACGAGGCCGCCGGGCGGGCGGTGCGCGCGTTCTCGGTGTTCGGCAATGCCAATACCGGGCCCAGCGCGGACAAGGGTGTCGACGCGCAGCGGTTGTTCGGCGGCAGTCTCGCGACCCCGCCGTCGGTGCGCAAGGCGCTGTTCTACCGCACGATCGACAACACCGAAACCCTGCGCGCCCTGGATGTTCCGGTTCTCGTGCTGCACGGCACCGATGACCCGGTGGTCCCGGCGGCCAATGGTCAGTACATCCTCGACAATGCCCCTGACGCTCGCGGTTCCTTCTGGGAAGGCGCTCTGCACGGGCTGTTCATCGAGGACCGGCCACGCTTCCTCGCCGAGGTCAGCGCGTTCATCGACGCGCTGGAGTGAGCAACGCGGACCCCGTCGGCTCTGAATCGTTAATGTTTCAGAAACATGTCCGGGGCAAGTGAGGGCGACCTACTCTGAGCTGGACGGCCAGGTCCTGCGGCCGGGCATGGAGGTGGCGCATGAGCCCGACAAGCAGGTCACCGTCGTGATGCCGATCGGCGGCGCGGGCAGCTACTACGCCGACTGGCGGGCCGACGACCCCGTCCTCGGCCGTCAGCGCTGGACTACCTTCCTCACTCGCGAGCTGCCCCGCGTCATCGACCGCGAATTCCACGGAACCGGGGCCAATGCCGTTGCGGGCGTGTCGATGGCGGGCACCGCGGCCTTCCAGCTGGCACTCGCCGCGCCCGCGCTGTACAAGGCGGTCGGCTCCTACAGCGGCTGCGTCTCCACCAGCGGTCCACAGGGCCATGCCATCGTCAACACCGTCGTCTCCGGCCAGAACGGTGACCCTGTGAACATGTGGGGACAACCCGGCGACCCGCTCTGGGCCGCCAACGACCCCTTCCTGCACGCCGAGCGCCTGCGCGGCCTGGCGATCTACGTCTCCTCCGGCACCGGTCTTCCCGGGGTGCTCGACACCATCGACGGGCCGGGCCTGCACGGTGATTCGATGAAGCTCGTCGACCAGTTGATCATCGGCGGCGCGCTCGACGCGGTCACCGCGCTGTGCACCCGGCAACTCGCCACCCGCTTCCACGACCTGGCCATTCCCGCCACGGTCGACCTGCGCCCCAACGGAACTCACTCCTGGGGCTACTGGCGCGACGATCTGCGTCACTCCTGGCCGGTGTTCGCCGCGGCACTGCGCGTCGGCTGAACGCTCCTGCCTGCGGGTTCACCGCGGACTCCGGTGATGCGAATGAATTCGCAGACATGTTGCGTCATATTTCACAATTCAGGGCATCGAATGAAAAGGTCCGGTCGGTCTATTGATGTGGGTGAAATCTGTCGGCGGAGGCGCGGGCGCGGCTCGGGTCTCGGCGGGCGGACCAGGTGTCCGTGCAGGTAGAGTCATCGGTGTGATTGGTCTGCCGCGCTGATGTGATCGGCCTGTGATTGTTCTCGCTAACCAATCGGATCGAACGTCCAGAGTTCAGGAAAATCTTCTGGGAATCGTCACAGACTTCCACTGAATTCGTGTGTAGCGTTCTGGAATGTCGTTGGATCGTATGTGGAGAAGAGGATTCGGCGTCGAGAACGGAGTTCGATGATGTTTGGTCGGGCAGTGGGCGTACGGGTCGCGGTGGCCGTGCTCGGCTTGATGGCCGGTGTCGTGGTCGGGGTGCCCGCGAGCGCCGAACCGGGGGCGGCGCGGATCGAGGATCAGCGGGTCGAACCGGACCACACCATCGATGTGGGCGTGTACTCACCGGCGATGGACCTCGTCACCCGGGTGCGGGTGCTGCGAGCCGCGGATCCGACAGCGCCCGCGCCGACGCTGTATCTGCTCAACGGGGTCGGCGGAGGTGCCGACGGCAACTGGCTCGATCGCACCGACGTCGTCGAGTTCTTCAAGGACAAACAGGTCAACGTGGTGATCCCGTTCGGCGGGGCGGGAAGCTATTTCGCCGACTGGCGAACCGACGACCCGGTGCTCGGCAAGCAGCGCTGGACCACCTTCCTCACCAGGGAACTACCGCCCGTGATCGACGCGGAGTTCGGCGGCACCGGCGCCAACGCCATTGCGGGACTGTCGATGGCGGGGACCTCGGTGTTCCAGCTCGCGCTCGCCGAACCGGGCCTGTACCGGGCGATCGGGTCCTACAGCGGGTGCGTGCGCACGAGTGATCCACGCGGACAGGCGATCGTGCGGACCGTGGTGGGCAGCAGGCTCGGCAACGCGGCCAATATGTGGGGCCCACCCACCGATCCCGCGTGGTCGGCCAACGACCCCTACCTGCACGCGGAAGCATTGCGCGGCACCGACGTCTATATCTCCTCCGGCACCGGCATCCCAGGGCCGTACGACACCATCACCGGCGCCAACGGCGACCCGATGCAGCTGACCATGCAGTTGCTGTTCGGCGCCGGGCTCGAAGCCGTCACGAATCTGTGCACCCAGCAGCTGCGCGATCGACTGCAATCGCTCGGCATCCCCGCGACCGTGGACATGCGCCCCAACGGCACCCACTCGTGGGGTTATTGGGAGCAGGACATGCACAAATCGTGGCCCGTGTTCGAGGCGGCGCTGCACCGCGCGTGACGTCGGAGTGCGAGGACCGAAATCCGCTCGCGCGCGGGTCGCGGATCGGGCAGGCTCGACCACGACGCGCACGTGAACTCACTCACGAACAGGCTGTGACAGCCGTCACCGAACCCGGTAGGGGTAACGGTGGCGGCGTCGTGGCGTGCACACTGGAGGGTGTGAGCCAGCGTCGTCCCGATCTTTTGCCCCATCGCATCGCGGTGCTATCGGTGCATACCTCGCCGCTGGCGCAGCCCGGCACGGGGGACGCGGGCGGGATGAACGTCTACGTGCTGCAAACCGCGCTCGAGCTGGCCAAACGGGGCACCGAGGTGGAGATCTTCACCCGGGCGACGTCCTCGGAACTGCCGCCGGTGGCCGAAGCCGCGCCCGGCGTGATCGTGCGCCACGTGGTCGCGGGCCCGTTCGAGGGACTCGACAAGCACGAGCTGCCCACTCAGTTGTGTCCGTTCACCGCCGAGGTCCTGCGTCAGGAAGCACGGCATCTGCCCGGCCACTACGACCTCGTGCATTCGCACTATTGGCTGTCCGGCCAGGTCGGCTGGCTGGCACGCGACCGCTGGCGGGTGCCGCTGGTGCACACCGCGCACACCCTCGCCGCGGTGAAGAACGCCGCGCTGGCCGAGGGCGATACCCCCGAACCCGAGACCAGGGTGATCGGCGAGAAGCAGGTGATCGCCGAGTCCGACCGGCTGGTGGCCAACACCGGTGACGAAGCCCGGCAGCTCGTCGAGCTCTACGGCGCCTCGCCCGACCGCATCGACGTGGTGCCGCCCGGCGCCGACCTGACCCGCTACCGGCCCGGCGACAAGCTCGCCGCGCGCGCCGAGCTCGGGTTGCGCGCCGACGAGCAGATCGTCGCGTTCATCGGCCGGATCCAGCCGCTCAAGGCCCCCGATGTGCTCGTGCGCGCCGCGGCCGAGCTCCTCGGCCGTGACCCGGGCCGCAAGCTGCGCGTGCTGATCGTCGGCGGACCGTCCGGCACGGGCCTGGCCAGGCCCGACGCGCTGATCGAACTGGCCGCCGACCTCGGCATCGCCGAACGGGTCACGTTCCTGCCGCCGCAGCCCGCCGACCAGCTTGTGCAGGTGTATCGCGCGGCCGATGTGGTGGCCGTGCCCAGTTACAACGAATCCTTCGGCCTGGTCGCCATCGAGGCGCAGGCCAGCGGTACCCCCGTCCTCGCCGCCGACGTCGGCGGTCTCGGCACCGCGGTCCGCGACCACGAATCCGGTCTGCTCGTGCCGGGGCATCGCACCCCCGACTGGGCCGACGCGCTGGCCGCCCTGCTCGACGACCCCGACCGGCTCACCCGCATGGGCGCCACCGCCGTGGAGCACGCGAGCAGGTTCTCCTGGGCGCACACCGCCGACGGCCTGCTCGACAGCTACGCTGCCGCGATGGCCGGGTTCCGCACCGAACGCGGTCCCATCGCCCTGCACGCGGGCGAGACCAGGCAGGCCAGATCGCGGGCGCTGTTGCGGCGCCGGACGGGAGTGCGCAGGTGAGCGCCGTTTCGCAGATCATCGACGACACGCTGCGCGATCGCGAGATCGAATACACCCGCCACGGTGACGACACGTTCATCGTGGTGCTGCCCGGCGAGCGCAAGCTGAAGACCACGGTGATGCTGACCGTCGGTAAGCACGGGGTTCGCATCGAATCGTTCGTGTGCCGCAAGCCCGACGAGAACTTCGAAGGCGTCTACAAATACCTGCTGCGCCGCAACCGCCGCCTCTACGGCGTGGCCTACACCCTCGACAATGTCGGCGACATCTACCTGGTCGGCCGCATGTCCGCCGAGTCGGTCACCGCCGACGAACTCGACCGCATCTTCGGTCAGATCCTCGAAGCCGTCGACAACGACTTCAACGTCCTGCTGGAGCTCGGTTTCGCCGAATCCATTCGCAAGGAATGGAAGTGGCGGGTCTCGCGCGGTGAGTCGCTGAAGAACCTGCGCGCCTTCGAGCACATCATCGACGACGCCGACAAGGTCTGAAAACAAACGATGCCGGACAGGAAAATTCCTGTCCGGCATCGTTTTTCAGCTCAGCAGTTGGTCGGGACCGGTTCGTTGCGGAAGCGGGCCTCGACGTAGTTCCACGCGTCGGGGAAGCCCGCCACGGCGGCGGTCATGTGTTCGGAGATCTCGACCGTGTTCAGCTGTACCGGCGCACCCTGACCGCACCAGCGGGCGATGGTCTCGGCGACCGGAGCGTACGGGGTGAGGATGTCGTACTTGCCCTGCCAGATGTAGGTGGGTGCGGTGGGCGCGCCCTGGAAGTGCACGAGGCTGTTCTCCTGCAGGACGCCGCGGGCCACCTGGCTGCCCATCAGCTCCTTGGACGCCGCCATCTGGTCGGCGTTGCGCAGGGCGCCGTGGAACAGCAGGAAGCGACGGCACGCGTCCTTGGTGAATTCACGGAACCACAGGCCGTTCTCGTTGAGCTGGTCCGATACCGGCACCTGCTCGGGGTACTCGCGCTCGATGCCCATCGCGGCGGCGAAGGCGAGGCCGAAGCCGGGGTGCGGCGCGAAACCCAGTGCGTCGGCCATCAATTCGAGGTCGGCGGGGATGCCGCCGGACACCACGGCCGCGAGCTTGAGTTCCGGTGCGTAGGTGGGCTGCAGCGCGCCCGCCCAGGCGGTGGCCATGCCGCCGCCGGAGTAGCCGGCGATCGCCACCGGCGAGTTGCCCACGCCGAGCTCGGCGACCTTCTGCACCGCGCGCACACTGTCGAGAGTGACCATGCCGCTGAGCTTGGCCGCACCGTAGGCCACCGTCGGGCCGAGGTAGTCGGGCACCGAGATCGCCCAGCCGCGCGCCAACGGCAGCATGGCGCCCGGCGCGTCCTGCAGCTCGCCGTTGAACAGCGACTGCGACGGATTGCAGCGGGTGCCGATGGAGTTGATCAGCGCCTGGTAGGACACCAGCGGCGGGTTCTTCACCCCGATCGGCATGAGCACGGTGGTGATGCCCATGATCGCGTTGCCCGCCGAATTGGTGGAGCGGAACGCGACCTGGTGGCCTTCGGTGCCCGGGTACATCCAGGTGTCGATGTGGCGGGTCCGCACGACGTCGCCGGGTGCCAGCGCGGCGATGTCGGCGGGTGCGGTGAAGAACGGATCCGGATCAGGCGTCGGATACAGCGGGTTCGCGCCCGCGGGTGCGGCGAACAAGCCCACCGATAGCAGACTCAACACCAGTACAGCGATTTTCGACACAGCTTTCCTTCATCAACAGTAGTGCTGCCCAACGAGACGACCCGACCCGTGTCGAAGTATCTAACGAAAACCTGTGATTTGTACCGACCAGTAGTCAAAGTGTCGCGTGCCACATGTTGTGATGACTCACATCAGGTGCGGTCGAGGTGTGCGGCGACGTGACCCGGCGCGGTAGGTAGGAGTGGTGATGGCGGTGCTTGCGCTCGATATCGGGGCAACGAAATTCGCTGCGGGACTTGTGGACCCGCACTACCGGTTGCACGGGGTGCAGCGGGCGCCCGCTGTCGCGGACGATCCGTGGGCGGTGTGCCGAGATCTGCTGTTCGCTGTGGCGGGTGACAACGACGTGAGCGCGGTCGGGATCGGAGCGGCGGGGCCCGTCGATGTGCCCGCCGGAATGATCAGGCCGTTGAATCTGGCGGCGTGGCGCGGCGGGTTCGCGATCGTCGACCATGTGCGCGCGCTGTTCCCGAACGCGGTGGTGCGGTTGGCCATCGACGGCGCCTGCCTGGTGCTGGCCGAGCATCGGGTGGGCGGGCTGCGCGGGGTGGACAACGGGCTGGCCCTGACGGTGTCGTCGGGAGTCGGTGGGGGGATCGTCGCCGACGGTCGAGTGGTGGTGGGGCGCACGGGAAATGCCGGGCACATCGGGCACATCGTGGTGCCCGGCGATGACACCGCCTGCCCCTGTGGGGGATTCGGGTGCGTGGAGGCGGTGGCGAGCGGGATGTCGTCGGTGCGCTGGGCGCGGGCGCGTGGCTGGGCGGGGGAGAGCGGAATGGAGCTCGCCGACGCCGCGCACCGTGGCGACCGGATCGCGCTCGCCGCCATGGCCCGCGCGGGAACCGCTCTCGGTCAGGGGATTTCGTCGGCCGCCGCGCTCCTCGATGTGGATCGGGTGGTGATCAGCGGCGGTTTCGCGCACTCGGGGGAGCCACTGTGGGGACCGTTGCGCGCTGCCGTCGCCCGGCACGCGCGGCTCGAGTTCATCGAAGAGCTGTCGGTGGAGCTGTCGACGTTGAGCGAGGGCGCCACGCTGGTCGGTGCGGGGGTGCTGGCGGTCGAGGCCGACGCGGACTGAGGCGATGTGAGGACTCTTCGGTCCGGCCGAATGCGTGCTCGGCGCGTTCGTTCTGCCTGGTCACCGGCGGGCGTAGCCTCCATGAGGTGGCTGCCGACTATGTGCCGGGCGATGTCGTCCATATACCGGAGGGTCCGTTCCAAGGAGTGTGCGCCGTAGTGCGCGAAGTCGACTCCGTGGCGTCACGATTACAGGTCGACGCGCTGGTCAAGGGCGGGCCGTACGAGATCGTCATCGGCTTCGACGAGGTGGAGTGGGCCTGACATCACCGCAATGTCAGAATGACCCCTATGACCTACACCCTCGTGCTGCTGCGCCACGGCGAGAGCGAATGGAACGCCCTCAACCTCTTCACCGGTTGGGTGGACGTCCAACTCACCGACAAGGGCATCGCCGAGGGCAAACGGGCCGGGGAGCTGCTCAAAGAGGCAGGCATCCTGCCCGATGTCGTCTACACCTCGCTGCTGCGCCGCGCGATCAGCACCGCGGACAACGCGCTCGGCACCGCCGACCGGCTGTGGATCCCGGTCGTGCGCGACTGGCGCCTCAACGAGCGCCACTACGGCGACCTGCAGGGCAAGAACAAGGAGCAGGTCCGCGAGCAGTACGGCCAGGAGCAGTTCATGCTGTGGCGTCGCAGCTACGACACCCCGCCGCCGCCGATCCAGCCCGACAACCCGTACAGCCAGGCCGAGGACCCGCGCTACGCGGGCATCGAGGTCCCCGAGACCGAGTGCCTGCTCGACGTCGTCAAGCGGATGGTCCCGTACTGGGAAGACACCATCTCCAAGGAACTGCTCACCGGCAAGACCGTGCTGGTCGCCGCGCACGGTAACTCGCTGCGCGCGCTGGTCAAGCACCTCGACGGCATCTCCGATGAGGACATCTCCGGTCTGAACATCCCCACCGGCATTCCGCTGGTCTACGAACTCGACGAGAACCTGCGCCCGGTGAAGGCCGCCGAGTACCTGGACCCGGCGGCCGCCGCTGCCGGTGCCGCCGCGGTCGCCAATCAGGGCGGCAAGTAACTTCCGGCGCTTCGGCCCCACACCGTCCACCGGTGTGGGGCCGTTGTGCTGCCGCGGCGATGTCACACTTGCGGGGGCTGTGTCGTCACCTCGGTAGATACCGCGAAACACGCGGCTGCCGAAGGAGTTACGCACATGTTCACGGCCTACGTCATCGTTACTGTCATCGCCGCGCTGTGGGTGGGGTTCTCGGCGTTCTCGCTGCTGCGCCGGGCCCCCTTCGTGGTGGAGCCGCTGGTGGAATACGGTGTGCCGCAGACCTGGTGGACACCGCTGGGTATCGCCAAGGCCCTCGGGTCGATCGGGCTGCTGGCTGGCCTGTTCGTGCCGGTGATCGGGGTTCTCGCCGCGACCGGGCTGATCCTGTACTTCGCCGGTGCGGTGGTGACGGTGCTGCGAGCGCGCTCGTACAAGACGGTCGCGTTCCCGGTGCTGTACCTGGCGCCGGTCGCCGTGGCGCTGGGGCTGGGGATCGCAGCCTGAACGTCCCGGGGACGGCCGAGCCGGCGTGATCGTGTGGATGACGACGCATCGCACGATGACGCCGGACCGACCCGTGTCAGGCGTCGGCGACCGCGAAGGCCGCCGACAGTGGAGGCAACATCGCGCGGGCATCGAGGCCGGCGAACCAGAGGCCGACGGTGAAGACCGAGGTCGCCTCCAGATATCTGGCGCGGTGCAGGCCGCCCGCGGTAAACGGTCGCAGAGCGAGGTCTTCGGCGAGTCGGGCCACTGTCTGTACCGCCGCCGCGTCGTCGCCGCAGATCGGGACGGCCAACCGCACTCCGTCGAAGACTCGGTCGGCGCCCGCCCACACCTCGGCGGCGAGGAGGTTGAAGGCCTTGACCACGTGGGCTTTCGGCGCTGCCGCGGCGATGCGTTCGGCCACCGCGTCCTCGCTCAAGACGAACGCGGTGACGCCGTCCGGTGCCGATTCGTCGGGCAGGAACGCGTTGGTGCAGTCGATGACGATCTTTCCGGCCAGCTCGGCGCCGTGTGTGGTGAGCAGTTCGGTGAGTGCGCTCACGGGTATCGCGAACAGCACTACCTCGGCGAAGGCGATCGCCGCGCTGATCGTCGCCGGTCGCACGTCGACCACAGGCCTGCTCGCCCGGCCGGCATCCGATCCCGCGCCACCGATCGCGTCGATCTCGGACGCGACTGCCCGCGCCGCGTCGGCCGAGCGGGCCCCGATCCGCACCTCGTGGCCCGCCGTGGCCCAGCCGCCGCCCAACGCGGACGCCATCGCGCCCGCGCCGATGATTCCGATACGCATGAGAACTCCCGTGATTCGCCGGTGTCGAGCCCGGTGGCATCGACCACACCGACGCTAGAAAGGCCGATAGGCACCCGCGGGTGCCTATCGGCGGTGGCACGCTGGTACCCATGACCGCCGCCGAACCGGTGCAATACCCGCCCTACGGTGACTACGAGGCCGACTGTCCCGCGCGAATGGCGGTGGACCTGTTCGCGAACTCGTGGCTGCCGGTGGTGGTGTACCTGTTGCGCGATGGTCCGCAACGTCACAGCGAACTTCTGACCGGGGCCGGTGGGATCAGTCAGAAGATGTTGACCCAGACGTTGCGGCGGATGGAGCGGATGACGCTCGTACGCAGGCGGCGGTATGCCGAAGCGCCACCGCGAGTGGAGTACGAACTCACCGAAGCGGGCCGCGATCTGCTCGTTCCGATTTATGCGCTCGGCGCATGGGTCGACCGGCACGGGCCCGCGGTGACCACCGCGATGTACGGCGAACCGCCCGGCTGACACGCCCGGCGCCAATCCAGGTGCCCGCCGGGTGAACGGCAAAAGAACGCCATGCCAAGTGCCTGTGACCTGCGCGAAACTTCGTCGACCCGCCGACGTTATGTCGGTCCGCACTCGTACGATCAATCTTGTGAGTGTTCCGCAGGCCGTGCTGTTGGCAGTCCTCGCTGCTGTCGTGGGGCTGGCAGTCGGTGGCCTGCTGATCCCGTTCGTCAATGCCAGGCAGGCCGCTCGTACCCAGGAAGACACCGGGCTGACGATGTCGCAGGTGCTCGACCTGATCGTGCTCGCCTCCGAGTCCGGCATCGCCGTGGTCGACGAATACCGCGATGTGGTGCTGGTGAATCCGCGCGCCGAGGAACTCGGGCTGGTCCGCAACCGGTTGCTCGACGAACGCGCGTGGGCCGCCGTGGAGAAGGTCCTCGCGACCGGTGAATCCGCCGAATACGACCTCACCGCCAAGAACCCGCTACCCGGCCGCGGCCGGATCGCCGTGCGCGGTGTTGCCCGCAAACTCTCCCGCGAGGAAACCAGTTTCGTCGTGCTGTTCGCCGACGACGATTCCGAGCAGGCCCGCATGGAAGCGACGCGGCGCGATTTCGTCGCCAACGTCAGCCACGAACTCAAGACCCCCGTCGGCGCGATGAGCCTGCTGGCCGAGGCCATGCTGGAATCGGCCGACGATCCCGAGGCCGTACGCCATTTCGGCTCCCGTGTACTGGGCGAATCCCGGCGGCTGGGCAAGATGGTGACCGAGCTGATCGCGCTGTCGCGACTGCAGGGCGCCGAGAAACTGCCCGATCTGGCCGTGGTCGACGTCGACACGGTGGTGCAGCAGGCGGTCGACCGCTCGCGCACCGCCGCCGAGGCCGCGGGCATCACCGTCAGCACCGACCGGCCCAGCGGGCTGGAAGTGCTCGGCGACGAAACGTTGCTGGTGACCGCGCTGTCGAATCTGGTGGAGAATGCGATCGCGTATTCACCACAGGGTTCGCACGTGTCGGTGAGCCGGTCGCTGCGCGGCGACCATGTCGCGATGGCGGTCACCGATCGTGGCATCGGGATCGCCAAGGAAGACCAGGAACGGGTGTTCGAGCGGTTCTTCCGCTCCGACAAGGCCCGCTCCCGATCGACCGGCGGCACCGGGCTCGGCTTGGCCATCGTGAAACACGTGGCGGCCAACCACAACGGCGAAATCACCCTGTGGAGCAAACTGGGCACCGGCTCGACGTTCACGCTGCGCATCCCCGCCCATCTGGAAACCGATGGGGACGAGGACGCGGAACAGACGCCGGAGTCCACCACGAGAGAAACCACCGTCCCGCGCACTCTCGCGGGACGAACGAACGGTGTGGAGGCACGCAGATGACGAGTGTGTTGATCGTCGAAGACGAGGATTCGCTGGCCGAGCCGCTGGCGTTCCTGCTTCGCAAGGAAGGCTTCGACGTCACCGTCGTCGGCGACGGCCCGTCCGCGCTGGCCGAATTCGACCGCTCCGGCGCCGATATCGTGCTGCTGGACCTGATGCTGCCCGGCATGAGCGGCACCGACGTGTGCAAGCAGCTGCGTACGCGCAGCGGCGTGCCGGTGATCATGGTGACCGCCCGCGACAGCGAGATCGACAAGGTCGTCGGGCTGGAACTGGGCGCCGACGATTACGTCACCAAGCCGTACTCGGCGCGCGAGCTGATCGCGCGGATCCGGGCCGTGCTGCGCCGCGGCGCGGGCGACGAGCTCGACTCGGGCAGTGAGAACGGTGTGCTCGAGGCCGGACCCGTACGGATGGACGTGGACCGGCACACCGTGCACGTCAACGGTGGTCAGGTCACCCTGCCGCTCAAGGAGTTCGACCTGCTCGAATACCTGCTGCGCAACTCCGGCCGGGTGCTCACCCGCGGCCAGTTGATCGACCGCGTCTGGGGCGCCGACTACGTGGGCGACACCAAGACCCTCGACGTCCACGTCAAGCGCCTGCGCTCGAAGATCGAGGCCGACCCGGCCAAACCGGAACACCTGGTGACCGTACGAGGCCTCGGCTACAAGCTCGAAGCCTGACACCAGCCCGATAACGAAAGGATCCCGTCGGCACACCGACGGGATCCTTTTCGTTCATGGACGGAATGACTGATCTAGCGAGAACATGGGTAACTCACCGGGCACGAGCCAACGAACTAGATGCCTTGCCGCCGGTCGCGTACATGGGTCTCCCCGCACCTAGATCTGGCCAAGAGTCGCGCAGAGGCGGTTACAGCACGCTCCACGCGGTGCCCAGGGGGGTTTCGATCTTCTTCAGGGCGACAACTTCCACGCCGTCGAACTGCTTGCAGTCGTAGATCGGCACGTCGGCGCCGTTGCCGCGGCAGCCGATGGGGGAGGAGGTTCCCTGCGTGCTGATGATGATGTACTTGCCGTTCTTGGCGGCATCGATCGCGGCCGGGTCGCTGTAGTTCACGAAGTCGGCCGTGAAGTCCGCGTACGCGGCCGGATCACCGTTCGGTTCGGCATTGGCCAGGCCGGTCATGGAGAGGGTCGCGCCGATCGCGAGGGTCGCTGCGTAGATCGCTTTCTTGGACATGAACAGCTATCCAACCCGAGTTCGGTGACGGATGCACGACCTACAGGTGAACCGAATGGTCACGAGGCTTTCACTCCGCGTGATTCGATCTGTGAGCTCCGGGGTTCATCCGTTCGGCTTCGACCGTCGCCGGATGCACCGCGACCAGGCCGAGGCCCTCGCGTCGGCGGCAGTGCTTGGCGAGTTCGTCGTAGGCGGGCGCACCGAGCAGCTCGCGCAGTTCCGGGCCGTAGGACTGCCAGACCGGCTTCGCGCCGACGTGGGCGTCGGGAGAGCCGGTGCAGTACCAATCCAGGTCGAGGCCGCCGGGCCCCCAGCCGCGCCGGTCGTATTCGGTGACCACAGTGCGCAGGATCTGTTCGCCGTCGGGGCGTTCCACCCAATCCTGGGTGCGCCGGATCGGCAGCTGCCAGCACACGTCCGGCTTCACTTCCAGGGGTTCGATGCCCTTGCGCACGGCCATGATGTGCAGCGCGCAGCCGGGGCCCGCCGCGAATCCGGGACGGTTGAGGAAGATGCAGGCGCCGTCGAAGCGACGGGTGCGCAGGGCCGGTTCGTCCTCGAGTTCGTCGAGTTCGAGGTAACCCTTCTTGACGACCTTGCCGTTCTCGGTGGCCTCGCCCATCAGCTGCCAGTCATCGGGTGTGAGCATCTTCACAGCACCGTTGAGGCGCTTGCGGTCGTCCTTGTCGGCCAGGAAAGCGCCGTGTGAACAGCAGCCGTCGTCGGGGCGTTCGGCGATGATGCCCTGGCAGGCAGGCGTGCCGAACACGCACGTCCAGCGCGACAGCAGCCACGTCAGATCGGCGACGATCTGGTGCTCGTCGTTTGCTGGATCGGTGAACTCGATCCACTCCCGGGGGAAATCGAGCTCGACCTCCGGGGTGGGATCGATCTTTCGCCCAGGTCGGAGCCCGGTCTCCGCGGTGCCAGATGCGCCTTCGGTCACAACTCTTGACGCTAACAGTTCAGTCGCCTGGCCTGCTGTACCGGATCACCAAGTACCGTATTCGTGTGCGGCTTGGTGTTCTCGATGTCGGAAGCAATACCGTCCACCTGCTCGTGGTGGACGCGCATCGTGGTGGCCACCCGATGCCGATGAGCTCGACGAAGTCGGCGTTGCGCCTGTCCGAGAGCATGGATTCGGGGGGCCGGATCACCGAGGAGGGTGAGGCGCGGCTGATCGCGACCATCCTCGAATTCGCTGATCTGGCACGCAATTCCAAGTGCGTGGAGCTGATGCCGTTCGCCACCTCGGCCCTGCGCGAGGCGACCAATTCCGAGGAAGTGCTCGCGCGCGTGCGAGCGATGACCGGAGTCGATCTGCAAGTGCTCTCCGGCGACGACGAGGCCAGGCTGACGTTCCTCGCGGTGCGCCGCTGGTTCGGCTGGAGCGCGGGCCGGATCATCAACCTCGACATCGGCGGCGGCTCGCTGGAGCTGTCCAACGGCGGCGACGAGGAACCCGATGTGGCGCTGTCGCTGCAACTCGGCGCGGGCAGGCTCACCAGGGAGTGGCTGCGCGACGACCCGCCGGGCAAGCGCAAGATCGCGGTCCTGCGCGACTGGCTCGACGCCGAACTGGTCGTCCCGTCCAAGACGATGATCGACGCGGGCAGGCCCGACCTGGCCGTGGGCACCTCGAAGACCTTCCGTTCGCTGGCCCGGCTGACCGGCGCGGCACCCTCGGTGGCCGGTCCGCGGGTGCGACGTACACTGACCAGCTCCGGTCTGCGCCAGCTGATCGCGTTCATCTCCCGGATGACCGCGTCGGATCGCGCGGAACTGGAAGGCGTGAGTTCGGATCGGTCCCAGCAATTGGTGGCCGGCGCATTGGTCGCGGAGGCGAGTATGCGGGCGTTATCGCTCGACAGCATCGAAATCTGCCCCTGGGCGCTGCGCGAAGGCCTCATCTTGCGCAAACTGGACGCCGAGCCCAACGGAGGTGGACCGGCCGCGGTGCCGCCGGTCACGCCGGTCGCGGAAGTGGAGTCGGCATGAGTAGCGAGGATTCTAAACAGCTATCGGTGGCTGAGCTGCTGGCGCGCAACGCCGCGCAGGGGGCCGCGCCCGCTGCCTCCGGTGGCGGCGGACGACGACGGCGCAGCGGGCGCGGACTCTCGGTCAACGATCTGACCGGCGAGAACGCGGCGGTCAAGCCGAACTCGCACGCCGCGCCCGCGCCGGAACCCCCGCCCGCTTATGTCCCGGCGCCCACCTACGCACCCGAGCCCGCGCCGACTTACGAACCGCCCGCGAGCTACCAGCCCGCGCCCTACCCGCCGCCCGGTCCGGCCGAACCGGCCTTCTCGCCGATGTCGGGCCCGATCACCCGATTCGACCCCGACGCGGGGTACTCCGCGCCCGATTCGCGCGATCCACTCGGACTCGCCGAACAGCGACCGTCGTCCGATCCGTTCGGCCCGTTCCGTGCCGAAGCGCGCGACGCCGGGTCCCGTGGAAGCGGACGCGGTCCAGGTCGCCTCGGTGTTCCCGGTGGTCCCACGCAGCCGGTCGATCCCGGTATCGCCGAGATGTTCGGCTCCGGTGCGCTGCCCGCGGTCGGCGGAGGCAGACGGCATCGACCGGACGAGCCCGAGCTCGCCCCGTACGCCGAGCCCCCGAAACCGCCGCCGCCGGTCACCGGTGGCCGGGCGGCGCGCAGGCGGGCCGCCGAAGCCGCGGAAGAGGCCGTCGAGGCGAGCCCGGCGCCGGGCCGCCCGTCGTTCGACGCGCCGCTGTACGAGGCGGGCATCGACGCGCCACAGGCATTCATGGGCCGGCCGGGGCAGTCGCGTGGATTGGATGCGCTCCCCGATATCGCCGGTTTCGACAATCTGGCCGGATCGGGTTTCGACGAGCATCGCGGCGCCGGGTCTTTCGACAGTCGGCCCGCGCCGGGCTTCAACGGCCGACCGGGGGAGTCTTTCGACGGCAGCCCCGCGTCGGGCTTCAACGGGCGCCCGGGCGAGTCTTTCGACGGTCAGCCTGCCACCGGGCGGCCTGGGGTTGAGCCCGCGCGAGGTTTCCACGGGGCGGGGCGCAATGGCACGCCCGGGTCGAACGGGCAGCCCGCGCCGGGGCGTGGCGACGCCGCGCAAGCCTTCAACGGATATCCGCCGCCGGGCGCCGACGCCACGCAAGCCTTCAACGGGTATCCGCCGTCGGGCGCCGACGCCACGCAGGCCTACAACCTCGCGCCGGGTGTCGACGCGCCGCCTGCCCGCGGCGCGGACCAGCGGCCCTCGCTGGATCGCCGGCGGGGCGAGCCGAAGTCCGGCGGGCTGCCGTCGTGGTCGGCGCGCAGGCATCGTCCGGACAAGAACGCGCCCGCGCCGGAGAGCGGCGGTTTCCCGACGGCCGCGTGGTCGCCGGTCAGCCAGGAGCAGCCGCTGGTATCCGGGCAGACGGTGGCCGGGGACCTGCTGCGCCAGCGCGCCGATCGCGGTCCCGGCGCCGACGCGCACACCGAGGTCGTGTTCCGGGTCGGCGCCGACCAGGTCGATGGCGAGGACACCGACGACTACGCCGAGTCCGATTACGTCGACCGCGACTACGTCGACAACGACTACTCCGACGCCGACTACGCCGAATCCGAGTACGACGACGCGGCGTTCGACGATGACGACGACTACGACGACGACTACGAACCCAAGCCGACCAGGGCGAGCAGGCGCGCCGCGACCAAGGCGGCCGCCGTGACCCTGGCGGACCGGGCGCGGGCGAAGGTGGCGAGCCGGACCAAGCCCAAGACCGGCAGCGTCGCCGAGTCACGGGCCGCGAGCAGGCTGTCGGGCAATCGAGCGGGCGGGTCGGTAGCGAGCCGCGCCGCCCGCGTATCGAGCATGGCCCGCGGCGACGGCGACAATGCCAACCGCCGCCAGTGGATGATCCTGGGCGCGCAGAGCGCGGGCGCGGCGGTCGCCGGAATGCTGCTGTTCAAGGGTTTCGAGACGATGTGGGAAACGCTGCCATGGGTGGCGCTGGCCCTGGCGATGGTGGTGATCCTGGGTCTGGTGGCGCTGGTTCGGATCCTGCGGCGCACCGATGACATCTTCAGCACTGTGATCGCCGTCGTCGTTGGCGTCTTCGTGACGCTGGGACCGCTAGCCTTTCTCCTCAGTACCAGCTGAATACAGGGAGTGGGCTGTGGGGAACGCACGGGCGGACATCGCGATCGGGCTGTCGACGGCCTCGGTCTATCCGGAGAACACGCAGGCGGCGTTCCGCTATGCCGCCGAATTGGGTTACGACGGTGTCGAATTGATGGTCTGGGCCGAGCCCGCCAGCCAGGACATCGCGACCGTGCAGTCCTACGCGAAACGCTACGGCGTCCCGGTGCTGGCCGTGCACGCGCCGTGTCTGCTGATCTCCCAACGGGTCTGGGGCGCGGACCCGGTGGCCAAGCTGGAACGCAGCGTGCGGACCGCGGAGGCGCTCGGCGCCGACACCGTGGTGGTGCACCCGCCGTTTCGCTGGCAGCGCCGCTACGCGCGGGGTTTCGCCGATCAGGTCGGTGAGCTCGAGGCGCATCACCCGGTCAAGGTGGCTGTGGAGAACATGTTCCCGATGCGGGCCGACACCCTGTTCCGCGACGGCGCGGTGCGCAGGCTGGAACGGCGCGCGGGCCCCGGCCGCGCGGTGAGCGCGTTCAGCCCCTCCTACGACCCGACCGACATCGGCTTCGACCACTACACCCTCGACCTCTCGCACACCGCGACCGCGGGCGCCGACGCGCTGGAGCTGGCGCGCCGGATGGGTGAGGGCCTGGTCCACCTGCACCTGGCCGACGGTCGCGGCGCCGCGCACGACGAGCACCTGGTGCCCGGCGACGGCACCCAGCCGTGCGCGCAACTGTGTGAACACCTGATCCACACCGGTTTCCGCGGCCACGCGGTCGCCGAGATCAATACCCAGAACGCGCGAACCACCGCCGAACGCTCCACCCAGCTGGCGCGCACCCTCGATTTCGCACGCCGCCACCTCACCGGCGCGACGCCGGACCCCCAGCCGCGCCACGCCGACTTGCCATGACCGTGGTGCGGCGGAAATCGTCTCGCCGCAGCGCGGAATAGTCGCGGCCCCGGCGTGCTTGTACGCTGTACGAATTGTTGTGCCCCTCGACCAGGAGTGACGATGACGCGAGAACTCGCGACCGACGCGCCGTTCAGCCAGGTCCTCGACCTGACCGAGCTCACCACCACCGATGCCGAGACCGGCCGCTACGCCGGTGTGATCGCGCCCACCTGGACCATCGGCCCCAAGGTCCACGGCGGCACCATGGTCGCGGCCACCGCCGCCGCGGCGACCCGCTGGCTCACCGAGGCCGACGAAGCGCTCGCCCAGATGGCGCCCATCGCGGCCAGCACCGACTTCCTCGGCGCCCCCGACCCCGGCGAGGTCGAATACGCGGTGCACATCCGCAAGAAAGGCCGCCAGATCTGCCTGGCCGACGTGGACCTGATCCAGAACGGCCGCACCCTGGTCCGGACCGCGTTCACCTTCGGCCACCTCGACTCCGCCGAGACGCGCTGGAGCGGCCCCGACACCGACATGCCCGCAGAACCGGTCGACGAGGCGTTCCGCTACTCCGCCGATTCGCCCATGGGCAAGATCGTGCACGTCAGCCAGGGCGCCCACATGGTGATCGATCCGAGCTGGGGCGAATTCCTGCGTGGCGAGACCGGCCCGCCCCGGCTGCGGCTGTGGATCCGCCCGTTCGACGGCGACGAAGCCGATCCGCGGGCGCGTGCGGCCTTCGCGATGATGGCCGCCGACATCAGCCCGCCGGTGCCGATGAACCTCGGCCACTTCGGTTGGTCGCCGACGGTGCAGATGACCACGTATCTGCGTCGCATCCCCGCGCGCGGCTGGCTGCGCGTCATCGCGACCGCCCGTGAGGTCGGTGAGCGGATGTTCGACGAGGACCACCTGGTCATCGACTCGACTGGTGCCGTCGTCGCCCAGAGTCGTCAGCTGGCCCTGATCCCGGCGGCGCGCTGACGTCACCGGGCCAACTAACCTAGTTCTCATGACGAGAATTGCGGTGGTCGGTGGCGGTCGGATCGGTGAGGCGCTAGTGGCCGGATTGCTGGAATCCGGCCGGGCAACAAAGGATCTGGTCGTTGTCGAGCCGCTCGGCGCGCGCGCCGCGCAGCTGGCCGAGCGATTCAAGGTGCGGGTGAGCGGTTCGGTCGCCGACGCTGTCGAGGGTGCCGACATCGTGGTCATCGCGGTGAAGCCCGGCGTGGTCGACTCGGTGCTCACCGACCTGTCGAAGGCCGATCTCGACAACGGTCGTGATCAGGTGCTCGTCTCGCTGGCCGCCGGCGTCTCCACCGCCCGGCTGGAGTCGAAACTGCCCGCCGGTTTCGCGGTCGTGCGGGTGATGCCGAACACGCCGATGCTGGTCGGACAGGGCATGAGTGTGCAGTCGCCCGGTCGCTACGCCAAGCCGGAGCAGCTGGAGCAGGTCGGCGAGATGCTCGAAGCCGTCGGCAAAGTGGTGACGGTGCCCGAGGCGCAGATGGACGCGGTCACCGCGGTATCCGGTTCGGGGCCGGCGTATTTCTTCCTCGTCGTCGAGGCGATGATCGATGCGGGCGTCGGCCTGGGCCTGAGCCGCGAGGTGGCCAGCGAACTGGTCGTGCAGACCATGATCGGCTCGGCGGCCCTGCTGGACGAAACCGGGCAGAGCGCGGCCGAGCTCCGGGCCGCGGTGACCTCGCCCGCCGGTACCACCGCCGCGGCACTGCGCGAACTCGAACGTGGTGCGCTGCGTTCGGCTTTCACCGAAGCGCTACACGCTGCCAAGCAGCGCTCTGTCGAACAGGGCGCAACGAACGAGTGACAAACGGGTACCCGGTTCGAGAACCGATTTCTCACACCCGTCGCAGTAATCCCACTGGTCCCGCTAAGCTCGTAGAAGCACGTGCGTGTCTGTTCCGCTGGTGGGGAAGCCGGCGGCGCGGGCGTGCCGGAGGTCAATGGTGCCATGATGTCTGCGAACAGAATGTCAAGTAATCCATCGGCGTCGAGCGGTGGTTCGGGTTCGCCCGCGCCGCGGGTCGGCGCCACCCCGCAAACGGTGATCGGCGGTGGCACGCAGTTTCTCACCGTCGCCGAAGTCGCCGATCTCATGCGGGTGTCGAAAATGACGGTGTACCGGCTCGTGCACTCGGGTGAACTGCCCGCGGTGCGTGTCGGACGCTCGTTCCGAGTGCACGCGAAGGCGGTGCACGACTACCTGGAGACGTCGTACTTCGACGCCGGATGACGTAGTTCGGCCAGGTACAAGGGCGGTTTCGTTGCTGCTCGGGTGCCCCGGTAGCATGGACAACTGGTTCGTGTCCGCCTGCCGGTGGCACCGTTCGTGGTGTCCGGTTGCCCCGGCGGCGCGGACGCCAAACGACGCACGTGAACACCGCGTGTGTATGCCGAGTAGAGAGAACGCGAGGAAACCCTATGGGTTCTGTGATCAAGAAGCGCCGCAAGCGTATGTCGAAGAAGAAGCACCGCAAGCTGCTTCGCCGCACGCGTGTTCAGCGGCGCAAACTCGGCAAGTAAGCCTGCGTACCGCGACGAGCCCGTCACCTTCGAGGTGGCGGGCTCGCGCTGTGAAATGCGCGGGTTTGTGAAGCTCACTGGTCGAGGATGGGTCGCCGGTGTTAAAAGCTTGTAGATCGTGACGGTGAGTGGCGTGAATGCGGCTACTCTGGTACGCGAAACACGATGAGCAGGGGGCTTTGAGTGGCGTCAGGTTCGAGTTCCGATACACGGGAAAGACACGCACCGAGAGTTGTGCTGGTCACCGGTGCCAGCCGCTTCTTCGGTGGCAATGTCGCGGCACGGCTGGCTGCCGAACCCGGCGTCGAACGTGTCATCGCGGTGGATACCGTGACTCCCAGCCGTGAACTCCGGCGAAAAATGGGTAGTGCCGACTTCGTGCGTGCCGATATCCGGAATCCGCTGATCCGCAAAGTCGTCGAGGGCAACGACGTCGACACTGTCGTGCACGCGGCTGTGCTCACCCGTCCGCCCGCCGGTGGCGGTCGCGCGGTGATGAAGGATCTCAATGTCCTCGGCTCGATGCAATTGCTCGCCGTCTGTCAGAAAGCGCCGTCGGTGCGCCGCGTGGTGGTGCGATCGTCGTCGGCGGTGTACGGCTGCAGCGCCAAGGATCCGGCGAAATTCACCGAGGAAATGGGCGCGCGCACGCCGCCCGCGGGCTGGTTCGCGCGCGACATGATCGATATCGAGGCGCTGGTGCGCGGAATGGCGCGCCGCAGGCCCGACATTTCCGCGTCGATTCTGCGTTTCGCGCCGATCGTCGGTCCGCGCCTGGCCGATCGGGGCGTGCAATATCTGCGTTCGCCGATCACTCCGACCGTTCTCGGTCGCGAAGCCCGACTGCAATTGCTGCACGAGGAAGACGCGGTCGCGGTGCTGGTGCACGCGGCGCAGCGTGCACACGGTGGCACGGTCAATATCGCCGGTGACGGCGCGCTGGCCATGTCGCAGGCGATCCGCCGTGCCGGGCGCATCGTCGCGCCGGTTCCCTTTTTCGTCTTCCGCACGGTCGGCCGCTCGCTGATGGGTCCGGTCATGCGGGGATTCAGTGGCGAACAACCCGACTATTTCTATTTCGGCTGCGGGCTCGACACCACCCGTATGCGAACCGAACTCGGTTTCACCCCACGCTGGACCACGATCCAGGCGTTCGACGACTTCATCGCGGGCGCAGCGTTGCGGCCTGTCTTCGATCCGGCTTGGATCGACGCCGCGGAACACAAACTGCTCGGTCTCATCGGGGCCGGTACAGGAGCGCGTACATGAACGAGGGAGCGAAAGTCATTCGTCTCGACGTGAACGTCGAGACCCGACAGCGACCGCAGACCCGGCGATGGCCGGATCAGCCGATGCAGGCGATGCCGGTCACCTCCCTCAGCGAACGCCGACCGGGCATGCCCGCCCGGCCGCCGAAGTCGCTGACCGACATCGTGCGCGATGCCGTCGGCGAGCAGATCGAACGGACCGCGGAGTTCGCGCGCCGCAGGCTCACCGGGGACTACCAGGTCGACGAGTTCGGCTACGACCGGCACCTGCTCGAATCGGTGATCCTGCCCGCGCTGCGGCCGCTGTCGGACTACTGGTTCCGGGTCGAGGTCGCGGGGATCGAGAACATCCCCGCCGTGGGCGGCGCGCTGCTGGTCGCCAATCACGCGGGCACCGTGCCGATCGACGGGCTGATGCTGCAGCTGGCCGTGCACGACAAGCATCCGCATCAGCGGGCGCTGCGGCTGCTGGCCGCCGACCTCATCTTCGAGATGCCGCTGCTCGGCGCTCTGGCTCGCAAGGCCGGGCACACGCTGGCCTGCCATCCCGATGCCGAGCGGCTGCTGCGCGCCGGGCACATCGCCGGCGTGTTCCCGGAAGGGTTCAAGGGCGTCGGCAAGAACTACGCCGACCGGTACAAGCTGCAGCGGTTCGGGCGCGGCGGGTTCGTGTCGGCGGCGGTGCGGGCCGGGGTGCCGATCATCCCGGTCTCGATCGTCGGCTCGGAGGAGATCTACCCGAAACTGGCCGATATCAAGCCGCTGGCACGCCTGCTCGGACTGCCGTACTTCCCGGTGACGCCGCTGTTCCCGCATCTGGGGCCGCTGGGCGCGGTGCCGATGCCGTCGAAGTGGTACATCGAATTCGGTGAGCCGATCGCGACCACGGCGTTCGAGCCGGAAGAGGCCGATGACCCGATGACGATGTTCGAGGTCACCGACCAGGTCCGCGAGACCATCCAGCAGACCCTCTACAAGCTGCTGGCCAAGCGCCGGAACGTCGTGCTCGGCTAGGTGTCGCGGTGGCGCGCGACAACGGCCGCCACGGCGCCACCGGCGGCACCCAGCGCCAACGCGGTGGGGACGCCGATCTTGGCCGCCTTGCGGCCGGTGCGGAAGTCGCGGATTTCCCAGCCGCGGTTCTTCGCGACTTCGCGCAGATCGGAGTCAGGGTTGATCGCCACCGCGGTGCCGACCAGCGACAGCATGGGGACGTCGTTGTGGCTGTCGGAGTAGGCGGTGCAGCGCTTGAGGTTGAGTCCTTCGCGAATGGCGAGGGTGCGCACCGCGTGCGCCTTGCCGAGGCCGTGCAGGATGTCGCCGACCAGGCGGCCGGTGAACTTGCCGTCGACGCTCTCGGCGACCGTGCCGAGGGCACCGGTCAGGCCGAGGCGTTTGGCGATCACGTTGGCCAGCTCGACCGGGGTGGCCGTGACCAGCCAGACCTGCTGACCGGCGTCGAGGTGCATCTGGGCGAGTGCGCGGGTGCCGGGCCAGATCTTGTCGGCGATGATCTCGTCGTAGATCTCCTCGCCGAGGGCCGCGAGTTCGGCGGTGGGGCGGCCCGCGATGAAGCTGAGCGCCTTCTCCCGCCCCGAAACCATGTCGGAGGAGTTCTCCTTGCCGGTGACCCGGAACTTCACCTGCTTCCAGGCGACGTCGACCAGGTCGGAGGTCTTGAAGTACTTGCGCGCGGCCAGCCCACGGGCGAAGTGGACGATCGAGGCACCCTGCACGAGGGTGTTGTCGACGTCGAAGAACGCCGCGGCGGTGAGGTCGCGCGGGACCTCGGGGCCCGCGTCGGCACCCTGCTCGGCGAGCTCGGCATCGTGCAGCTCGAGCGCGGCGTCGGCACTGGCCTCACCGGCCAGGTTGGCGCGTAGCTCTTCTTCGCTCGGTCCGAACGGGCTGCGTGGCAGCCGTGCGAACTGCTCCTGTAGCTCCTGACCGAGGCGGCTGGGCTGCCACCGCGCAGGGAACTCCCCGAATCGCCCTGCGACGAATCCGGCCCTAGTCACCTTCGAACGTTCCGGCACCAGTACCCTCCGCTAGTCGCGCGAACCATGTCCACAGTAACCGGCCGCACCGACAACTCGCTGAGGGCTCGAGGATTAAATAGGGCTCATGACTAATCCCACACCGACGGTGACCCTGCTGACCCGCGCTGGTTGCGGCATGTGCAGCACGGCACTGGAGCAATTGCGGACGATCTGTGGTGATTTCGGTCTCCCGGTCGCCACCGTAGACGTCGACGAAGCCGCGGTCAGCGAGCCGGAACTGCGCGCGGAATACGGTGATCGCCTGCCGGTGGTCCTGTTGAACGGCCGTGAACACAGCTATTTCGACGTCGATGAGCCCCGTTTGCGGGCGGACCTGAGCCGGATCGCTGGTCGCGACGGAAAATGAGGCCGAATTCACCGACTTTGTGAACGCCTGCACAAGCGGTTACGGTGGTGACACGCAATCCGCACCGCCCCTGGCACGCAGCGGCGGTGGCCGGGTTTGTACCGCCCCTATGGCACCGGTCGCGCTCTCGTAATCGCAGCGACCCACACCGGTGAACGAAACAGAGGATCCGGACCGCGATCAGGCCCGGAACGAGGAGCCGACGACGTGACAGAGCAGCACGAGACGCCGAGTGGCGTCTCCGGCAAGGCTCTTGTGCGGGACATTCCGCAGGCCACGGTGACTCGTCTTGCTACCTATCTCCGGGTTCTCGCCGGGTTGGCCGACGAGGGTGTAGTCATCGTATCGAGTGAGGAACTCGCTGTCGCGGCGGGTGTCAATTCGGCGAAGCTGCGCAAGGATCTTTCCTTCCTCGGACCCAACGGTGTGCGGGGTGTCGGCTATGACGTAGCCAAGTTGCGCACCAGGATCGAAGATGTGCTCGGACTGTCGCAGGGACATCGGGTGGTGCTGATCGGCGCGGGCAACCTGGGCCGCGCGCTGGTCGGTTACGGCGGATTCGGGGTACGAGGCTTCACCGTGGTCGGGATCTTCGACAACGACCCGTCGGTGATCGGCCAGTCGTACGCCGGTCTCGTCGTGCGCGACGTCGAGCAGCTGACCGCGCAGATTCCGGCGCTGACGCCGACCATCGCGGTGGTGGCCGTGCCCGACGAAGCCGCCCAGGACGTGTGTGACCGGCTCGTCGACGCCGGACTGCCGTCGATTCTGAGTTTCGCGCCGCTGGAACTGCGCGCGCCCGCCCATGTCCAGGTGCGTCGTGTCGACCTGGCGATGGAACTGCAGATGCTGTCCTTCGACGCCGCCCGCAACGACGCGCCCGCGCTGCCCGAGATCGCCGAGGTCGGCTCCGGCCGTGTCGCGCGCCGGGTACCGCCGCCGAACCACCTCACCCATGCCGCACCGGTCGAACCGGCTCGCGGCAGGCCGACGCGGCGTACCGCGCCGCATTCGGCCACGCCCCACTCGGCAACGGAGCCAAGCACCAAGGGATCGGTGATCACGCCATGAGCGAGCGCCAGCGAGCTGAACAGCGACACGGCGTGCGGACACGCATGGCGAAACACAGCGCCGGCGAGGTGCGGTCATGAGTGTTCTGCTGGTAGGGATTTCGCACCGGAGCGCCCCGGTGTCGGTGCTGGAGAAGGTGGCCATCAGTGAGGCCGATCGGCCGAAGCTGGTGGATCGGCTGCTCGCCTCGAGCCACGTGTCGGAGGCGATGATCGTCTCCACCTGCAATCGGGTCGAGGTCTACGCGGTCGTCGACGCCTTCCACGGTGGACTCGGCGAGGTGAGCGAGCTGCTCACCAAGCATTCCGGACTGCCGCTGGGCGATCTCACCAAGCACGCCTACGTGCGCTACAGCGAAGCCGCGGCCGAGCATCTGTTCGCGGTCGCCAGCGGCCTGGACTCGATGGTCGTCGGCGAGCAGCAGGTGCTCAGCCAGATTCGCAGCGCCTACGCCAGCGCCGACGGTCAGCAGGCGGTCGGGCGCACCCTGCACGAGCTGGCCCAGCACGGGTTGCGGGTCGGCAAGCGGGTGCATTCGGAGACCGGAATCGACCGGGCCGGTGCCTCGGTGGTGTCGGTGGCGCTGGATCGGGCGCGCGGTGTCGTCGGCGATCTCGCCGGGCGGACCGCGGTGGTGGTCGGTGCGGGCGCGATGGGCGGGCTGGCGGTGGCACACCTGTCGCGGGCCGGGATCGGGCGCATCATCGTCGTCAACCGGACCCTCGAACGCGCCCAGCGTCTTGCCGAAACCGGGCGGGCCATGCACGGTGTCGACGCCGAGGCGGTCGAGATGTCGCGGCTCACCGAGGCCATGGCGGGCACCGATGTCGTGATCACCTGTACGGGCGCGGTCGGGTCCGTGGTGACCTTGGCCGACACCCATCGCGCGCTCGCGGGCCGGGCGCGCACCGACGCCGCCGAGCGTCCCCTGGTCTTCTGCGATCTGGGCCTGCCCCGCGATGTGGAGCACGCCGTGGCGGGCTTGCCCGGCGTCGCCGTCATCGACATCGAATCGCTGCAGCGCGATCCGGCCGCGGGTGCCGCGGCCGACGACACCGCCGCCGCGCGCGTCATCGTCGCCGACGAACTCGCCAAATACCTTGCCGGGCAACGCATGGCGGAGGTCACCCCCACGGTGGCCGCACTGCGTCAGCGTGCCGCCGATGTGGTGGAGGCCGAACTGCTCCGCCTCGATTCACGGCTGCCCGACCTGGCCGACCCGGCCCGCGACGAGGTGGCACGCACGGTGCGCCGCGTGGTCGACAAGCTGCTGCACGCGCCGACCGTGCGGGTGAAGCAGCTGGCATCGACGCCGGGCGGCGACAGCTACGCCGAAGCGTTGCGTGAGCTGTTCGAACTGAAACCTGGTGCGGTACAAGCGGTTGCCGCCCCGATGGAGGTCGCCGCGGCGGAGGCCGCGCTGGCCGACGACTTCACCGCAGGCCACCTCGGCGATGGGCCGTCACGCTTGACCGAGTCAAGACCCGACACAGGCAGCATGCGAAACCACGCAGCGCCGCTCGGGCATGCGCAGGAGGAAACCGCATGACCACGACAGTGCAGGAAGAGGACACCGTGACCGCAGGCAGCAGCAGTGCGCCGTGGCGGATCGGCACGCGCGGCAGCCTGCTCGCGCTGACACAGGCGGGCACTATCCGTGATGCGCTGATCGCGGTGGGCCAGCCCGCCGAACTGGTGGTCATCAAGACGCCGGGCGACCTGTCCTCGGACCCGGTGCAGAAGATCGGTGTCGGCGTGTTCACCTCCGCGCTGCGCGACGAGCTCGCCGCGGGCGGCATCGACATCGCGGTGCATTCCTATAAGGACCTCCCCACCGCGCAGGACCCGCGCTTCACCATCGCCGCGATCCCGCCGCGCGAGGACCCGCGCGACGCGCTGGTGGCTCGCGACGGCATGGTCCTCGGCGAACTGCCCGCCGGTGCTCGCGTCGGGACCTCGGCCCCGCGCCGTGCGGCACAGCTGCGCGCACTCGGCCTCGGCCTCGACATCCTCCCGCTGCGCGGCAATATCGACTCCCGCCTGCGCAAGGTGAGCGAGGGCGAACTCGACGCGATCGTCATCGCCCGGGCAGGCCTGTGCCGGATCGGGCGCACCGACGAGATCACCGAATCGCTCGAACCCGTGCAGATGCTGCCCGCCCCGTCGCAGGGCGCGCTCGCGGTCGAATGCCGCAGTGACGACCCGCAATTGATCGAGATACTCGCCGGGCTGGACGATGCCGCGACCAGAGCTGCGGTGCTCGCCGAGCGTTCGCTGCTCGGTGAGCTCGAGGCAGGCTGCACCGCACCGATCGGAGCGCTCGCCGAGATCGTCGAGTCGATCGACGAGGACGGCCGGATCTTCGACGAACTCTCGCTGCGCGCCTGTGCCGCCGCGATCGACGGCTCCGACGTCCTACGCGCCTCGATCGTCGGGGCGCCGAAAGACGCGGCCGAACTCGGTCGCACGCTGGCGCGCGAACTGCTGGACCTGGGTGCTCGCGCGTTGCTGAGCGTCACAGACGAACCGGCACCCACCGACTTCACTAATTCCAGCCCGATGGAGAACAACCGATGAGCAGCAGCCGAGCTACCAAGAAGCAACCAGGGCGGATCCTTTTCGTCGGATCCGGCCCCGGCGACCCGGCCCTGCTGACCGTGCGTGCCCGTGAGGTGCTCGAGCGGGCGATGCTGGCGTTCACCGACCCTGATGTCGACAAGGGCGTGCTCGCCCTGATCGGTAGCGCGGTCGAGGTGGGCGAGGACGGCGAGAGCCCGGTCGACGTGCGGCCCGCTCTCGGTGAACCCGCCGAGGTGGCCAAGACGCTGATCGCCGAGGCCCGCAACGGTCACGACGTGGTCCGCATCGTCACCGGCGACCCGCTGACCACCGACTCGGTGATCAACGAGGTCAACGCCGTCACCCGCTCGCACATGGTGTTCGAGGTGCTGCCTGGCCTGCCCAACGGCTCGGCCGTGCCCAGCTACGCGGGCATCGCGCTGGGCTCCGGGCACACCGAGGCCGATGTGCGCGGCGAGGTCGACTGGTCGGCGCTGGCCGCCGCCCCCGGCCCGCTGGTGCTGCACGCCACCTCCGGTCACCTGGCCGAGACCGCGAGCGCGCTGGTGGAACACGGTCTGGCGCCACAGACGCCGGTCGCGGTCACTGTGCGTGGCACCACTCGTCAGCAGCGCACCATCGAGGCCACGCTGGCCTCGCTGAACAACGCCGCGTCCGAGCTCGTCGGCCCGCTGGTCGTGACGGTCGGCAAGGAAGTCGACAAGCGCGCCAAGATGTCGTGGTGGGAGTCGCGTGCCCTCTACGGCTGGACCGTGCTCGTCCCGCGCACCAAGGATCAGGCGGGGGAGATGAGCGAGCGGCTCGTCACCCACGGCGCGATCCCGATCGAGGTGCCGACCATCGCGGTGGAACCGCCGCGCAGCCCCGCCCAGATGGAACGGGCGGTGAAGGGCCTGGTCGACGGGCGCTACCAGTGGGTGGTGTTCACCTCCACCAACGCGGTGCGCGCGGTGTGGGAGAAGTTCGCCGAGTTCGGTCTGGACGCCCGTGCGTTCTCCGGTGTGAAGATCGCCTGTGTGGGCGAGGCCACCGCGGAGAAGGTGCGCTCCTTCGGTATCAACCCCGAACTGGTGCCCAGCGGCGAACAGTCCTCCGAAGGTCTGCTCGCCGACTTCCCGCCCTACGACGACGTGTTCGATCCGGTGAACCGGGTGCTGCTGCCCCGCGCCGACATCGCCACCGAGACCCTGGCCGAGGGCCTGCGTGAGCGTGGCTGGGAGATCGACGACGTCACCGCCTACCGCACGGTGCGCGCTTCGCCGCCGCCCGCGGAGACCCGCGAGATGATCAAGACCGGCGGTTTCGACGCGGTCCTGTTCACCTCGTCCTCCACGGTGCGCAACCTGGTCGGCATCGCGGGCAAGCCGCACGCCCGCACCATCGTGGCCTGCATCGGCCCGAAGACCGCCGAGACCGCGATCGAGTTCGGTCTGCGGGTGGACGTGCAGCCCGAGACGGCTCAGGTCGGCCCACTGGTGGAGGCACTGGCCGAGCACGCGTCGCGCTTGCGCGCCGAGGGCCTGCTGCCGCCGCCGCGCAAGAAGAGCCGCCGCAGCAGCAGTCGCTGATCTCAGCAGATACCCCGAAAGCCCGCCCGCGACGGCGGGCTTTCGGCGTATCGGGGTCACCGGCTGTAGCGCAGCAAGGTGCGCACCAGTCGGCAGGTGGCATCCGACGGCGGGCGGATGTCGATCTTCTCGGCGGTGCGCCGGATCGTGTCGTTGGTGGCCTGATTGGGTAGGTACACACCGGAATCCAGCAGCGCGATCGTCAACCGCATGGCCTTGAGCCGACGATTGTGCGCCACGTACCAGCGGCGCGGACGGCCCGCTGGCAGCCGCTTCTTCTCGAGCGGCACGTACGGCGCGGTGATGAAAGTGGTCTGAGCGGCAATGGCATTCATTCGGCGTCCTCCCGTTGCGTTTGGGTCCCGCCCCCGATCGTCGGAACCCTCGAACACGCTTTCGATTATACCGAGGGGTACCGACAGGTTTCGTCGATCTCTCGCGGAAGCCATTGAGCTCCAGTGGGTTTCGATATTATCCACAGGTTCGCCGTGGCCGGTCGCCGACCTCGGTGAAGCGCCGCCGGTGCTGATTCGTCAGTAGCTGTCGGACCGCTGTGGTCTAGTAGCGCAAGGCAACCCGAGGAGAGGCGATGACGGTGGACGAGATCGGCAAGCGGCTCGGCGCGCACATCGCGGCGGACGAACTGCTCGGCCTTGCCTGGCTCGTGGCGACCGGAGACGACGTCGCCACCGGCGCCATCGGTCATCTCGACGCCACCCGCGCCACCCCGATACGCACCGACACGATCTTCCGGATCTCCTCGATGACCAAACCGCTCACCGCGGTCGCGGCCTCTATTCTGATCGACGACGGCGTACTCGACCCGGCCGAACCGGTCGACCGGTTGCTCCCGGAACTCGCCGGCGCGCGCGTTCTCGCGAACCCCACCGCCGACGTCACCGACACGGTCGCGGCGAACCGCCCGATCACCGTCGACGACCTGCTGACCTTCCGCCTCGGCTGGGGCATGGATTTCGCCGACTTCTCACCCAAGCCGTTCGACGCCGCCTGGAGTGACCTCGACCTCGGCTGGGGCCCGCCGACGCCCGCGCGGATGTTGCCCCCGGACACCTGGCTGCGCCGGCTCGGCACCCTGCCCCTGCAATATCAGCCCGGCGAACGCTGGCTCTATCACGTCGGCGCGTCGATCCTCGGCTTCCTGGTCGCCAGGGCAGCGGACCGGCCGCTCTCGGAATTCCTGGCCGAACGAGTTCTGCGCCCGCTCGGCATGACAGACACGGGTTTCTCCGTCCCGCCCGGCAAGCTGGCCCGATTCGGCCCGCACTACGCGGAAACAGACGGCGCCCGCACGGTCTTCGACCCCGTCGACGGTCAATGGAGCACTCCGCCCGCCTTCGAAGGGGGCGGCGACGGCCTGGTCTCCACCGTCGCCGACTACTACCGCTTCGCGCGGATGCTGCGCGACGGCGGCGAACTCGACGGCACCCGGGTGCTGTCCGAGCACGCCGTCGCGGCCATGACCACCAACCACCTCACCGCCGAGCAACTGGCCCGCGGCGGGCCCGGCCCCGGCGACAGCGCGGGGTGGGGTTACGGCGTCGGCGTCCAGTTACGCGACCAACCCGATGGCCCACGCGCAGGTGCCTACGGCTGGGCAGGCGGACTCGGCTCGACCTGGTCCAACGACGGCGCGGTGACCGCGATCCTGCTCACCAACGAAACCTGGAGTTCGGCGGGCCCCTCCCCGGTCTTCGCAACTTTCGAGCAGATTCTGGGCGAAACCGCCCGCCGTCGCGACCCGTTGTAGGCGCTGCGGCGACCATCGGGGGACAGGCGTATTCTGCGGGCTATGACCGCTTTCGACCGCCCGCGGCGGTTGCGCAGGACACCCGCATTGCGTCGACTCGTCGCCGAGACCACACTGCAGCCGCGTCAGCTGGTGCTGCCGATGTTCGTAGCCGATGGACTCGACGAGCCGCGGGAGATCAGCTCGATGCCGGGGGTGTATCAGCACTCGCTGGACTCGCTGCGCAAGGCCGCCGTGGAATCGGTGGCCGCCGGGGTGGGCGGGCTGATGCTGTTCGGGGTGCCGCTGCCCGAGGACAAGGATCCCTCCGGCAGCCAGGCCAGTGATCCGAACGGGATCCTGAACCGCGGTCTGCGCGCCCTGGCCGAAGAAGTCGGGGACGCGACGGTGATCATGGCCGACACCTGCCTCGACGAATTCACCGATCACGGTCACTGTGGGGTCATCGGCACCGATGGCGCGGTCGACAACGACGCCACCCTGCACCGCTACGTGGAGATGGCGCTGTCGCAGGCCGAAGCCGGTGCGGATCTGCTCGGAACCAGCGGCATGATGGACGGACAGGTCGGCGCGATCCGGCGCGGCCTCGACGCGGTCGGCCGCACCGACACCGCCATCCTGGCCTACGCGGCCAAGTACGCCTCGGCCTTCTACGGCCCGTTCCGTGAGGCCGTCGGCTCGTCGCTGGAGGGCGATCGCCGCACCTACCAGCAGGATCCGGCCAATCGCCGCGAATCGCTGCGCGAGCTCGACCTCGACCTCGCCGAGGGCGCCGACATCGTGATGGTGAAGCCCGCGATGTCCTACCTCGACATCCTGCGCGACGTCGCCGACCGTTCGACGGTCCCCGTCGCGGCGTATCAGATCTCCGGCGAGTACGCGATGATCACCGCCGCCGCCGAGCGTGGCTGGATCGATCGCCGGGCCTCGATCCTGGAGTCGCTGATCGGCATCCGGCGGGCAGGCGCGGACATCGTGCTCACCTACTGGGCGACCGAGGCAGCACACTGGCTGTCGTGATCGTTCCACCGAACAAACCCGAAACCCTTCCCATGCCGGAAGACGTCGGCACCGCCCGTCAACTGTGGTGGGGAATCGCCGGCCTCGGTGTCGTCTACACCTTCGCCAGCGTCATCACCATGACCGGGGAGCGCGACAAGCTCAGCAAGCAGTTCCTCGACGAGATGCACAAGTCGGATCCGAACTTCCCGGCGTCCACCGTCGATGCGATGGTGCTGGTGGCTTTCGGGCTGACCGCGCTGGTCGGCGTGCTGCTGGCCGGTGTCACCGTGGCCATCGCGCATCAGCTCGGCCGTGGCAAGAGCTGGGCGCGCACGGTGCTCACGGTCGTCGCGATCTGGCTCGGACTCGGCGCCGTCGCGACCATGTTCAGCTTCTCCGCCGTCGCCAATGCCGCGACGATCGTGGCGGGTGGCTCGGCGATCGTGCAGGGCGTGCTCGCCGCGGGGGCCGCGTTCCTCAGCTATCGGCCGGAGTCGACGAAGTACTTCCAGTCCCGCCGGAAGTGACACCACACAGTGTATGGTGAGGTTTATCACACCGGGTGAGCCGGGGAAGCGGAGGCAATGATGCGCGTGGTGATCGAGCAACCACACAGCCTGCGACGCGACCTGTTGGTCATCGGGCTGATGGTTGTGCTCACTCTCGCCGTCATCGCGCTGATTCTGCTACCGAGCCTGGTCGGCTGATTCGATCTCGCCCCTGGCAGGATCGCAGGAATGAGACGCTGGATCGCGCTGTTCGAACTCGGCTTCGCCGTGCTCTTCCTGGCCTGCGCGGTCGTCAGCTGGCGTGCCGCACGGCGCACGACCGAATTCGCCGGTACCGAGGAGCACCCCGGCTTCGTGGCGGTGCGCTACGTGCCGCCGATGCTGTTGCTCGCCTGTGCGCTGGTGATCGTGAGCGGGCTGCTGGTGATCGATGTCGTCGCCAGGTTCTACCGCGGATCTGTAGCACCGCGCGGCGTCGAACCGATGATCTAGCGGAAGCCGAATTCCGATGTGTGCGTGGGGGTTCGGGACGCGAGCTCGCACCGCGGGCTCCCTCGAGGAGGAATCGATGACCAGACTGACCGCAGGAATCTGTACCGTCGCCGCCGCGGTGGCGACGATCGCCCTGGCCGCGGCGCCCGCCCAGGCCGCCCCCGGCCTGCCGCTCACCCCGATGATCGCCGAGCCGGCCGCCGACGGTTTCGCCCCGGAGACCGGCTCGAGCGGGATCTACAACGGCATCATGTGCCAGCTGCACACGATCTCGGCCGAAGTGCCCTGCATGTACACCTGATCAGCTGGTCCACTGCTGGTAGACGTCGACGACCCGGCCGCCGCGCGTGCCGGGTGCGTTCAGGAAGACGGAGACGGTGCCGTCGGGATGGGCCGCCGCTTCCGTCACCACCTGACGCAGGGTGGCGTGGATACCGCCGTCGGCGTCGCGGTACAGGTCGGTGTCGGTGTGCAGACCCACGCCGATCCGATTGGCGGGCACGAGCATGGCGGTGATCGCCGGAATCGGCCCCGACCCGAGGGCCACGGTCTCCTCGTGGCTGAGTTGGGCACCGATCCGATCGGGCTGGGCCAGCGGTGCGAACGCGGTGGCCGAACCCGAACCGAAGAGCACTCCCGCCGCGATGAATCCCGTGCCAAGGGCAGTGCTGGTGACGCCGAAACGCATGAAATACCCTCTCGCTGATAGCTGATTTCCCTCTGGCCCAGGTGCTGAGCCGCACGGAGCGTAGTCGCAGGCCAATGGGCCTAGATCGAATTCTTTCGTCGATCGGGGCGGCGTGTCGGGCGTGTCGTCGGTGGGTCGCTGCGGTCTGGGTCACTGTGCTCCACCCTGTCGTCCGGCGTGCCGAGGCGAACTGAGACACTGGAATCCGTGAGTCTTACGCAGGTACCGGTTTCGGCCCAGCTCTTCGAGCGGGCGGCCGCCGTGATCCCGGGTGGCGTCAATTCCCCGGTTCGTGCGTTCAACTCGGTCGGCGGTACGCCACGGTTCATCACCTCCGCGAGCGGCTACACGCTCACCGACGCCGACGGCAACGACTACGTCGATCTGGTGTGCTCCTGGGGGCCGATGATCCTCGGTCACGCCCACCCCGCCGTCGTCGAGGCCGTGCAGAAGGCCGCGACGAGCGGACTGTCGTTCGGTGCGCCGACCGAGGCCGAGATCGAGCTCGCCGAAGCCATCGCCGCCCGCGTCGACCCCGTCGAGCGGGTCCGCCTGGTGAACTCCGGTACCGAGGCCACGATGAGCGCGGTCCGCTTGGCCCGCGGCTTCACCGGCCGATCCAAGATCATCAAATTCTCCGGCTGCTACCACGGCCACGTCGACGCGTTGCTGGCCGACGCGGGCTCCGGTGTCGCGACCCTCGGCCTGCCGACCTCGCCGGGCGTCACCGGCGCGCAGGCCGCCGACACCATCGTGCTGCCCTACAACGACCTCGCCGCCGTCGCCGCCGCCTTCGACGCGCACTCCGGTCAGATCGCGTGCGTCATCACCGAGGCCGCCGCGGGCAACATGGGCGCGGT
Source organism: Nocardia sp. NPDC060249 (assembly GCF_042728755.1). Taxonomy (NCBI): domain Bacteria; kingdom Bacillati; phylum Actinomycetota; class Actinomycetes; order Mycobacteriales; family Nocardiaceae; genus Nocardia; species Nocardia sp. NPDC060249. The sequence continues at coordinate 207,258 of NZ_JBHXAQ010000007.1, read as the reverse complement.
CGCGCCGCTGCCCGGCTTCAACGAGGGCCTGCGCACCCTCGCCCACGACCACGGCGCGCTGCTGATCATGGACGAGGTGATGACCGGGTTCCGGGTCAGCGCGTCGGGGTGGTACGGCCACGAAGGCGTCGCCGGTGACCTCTACACCTTCGGCAAGGTGATGAGCGGTGGCCTGCCCGCCGCCGCGTTCGGCGGTCGCGCCGAGATCATGAACAACCTCGCTCCGCTCGGCCCGGTGTATCAGGCGGGCACGCTGTCCGGTAACCCCGTGGCCGTCGCGGCGGGCCTGGCGACGCTGCGTGCGGCCGACGCGCAGGTGTACGCGGCGCTGGACCGCAACGCCGACCGCCTCGGCTCGCTGTTCGCGAAAGCCCTGACAGAGGCCGGTGTCGAGCATCAAGTCCAGTTCGCAGGCAATATGGTGAGCGTGTTCTTCGCCGAGCGTCCGGTGACCGACTACGCCGCCGCCAAAGCGAGCCAGACCTGGCGTTACCCTGCCTTCTTCCACGCTCTGCTCGACGCGGGCGTGTACGCGCCGCCGAGCGCGTTCGAGGCATGGTTCGTCTCCGCGGCACTCGACGAGGACGCGTTCGACCGTATCGCCGCCGCTCTGCCCGCCGCCGCCCTCGCGGCCGCGGCCGCAACCCCCGAAGGATCCCCAGCGTGAGCTCCGACCAGCCCGACGCAGAATTCGCCCCAGTCCCGGCGGATAGCGACGAGGCGCCCCATCCTGCCCCCGCCGCCGCGCCGCCCGCCCTCGACGACGACCCGTCGAGCGTCGAAACCATCGTGCACGTGCTGCGCCACGGCGAGGTGCACAACCCGAACGGCATCCTCTACGGCCGCCTGCCCGGCTTCAGCCTCTCGGTGGCCGGTCGCTCGCAGGCCGGTGCCGTCGCGCGCTCGCTGGCCGACCACGACATCGCGATGGTGATCGCCTCCCCGCTGCAGCGCGCGCAGGAGACCGCGGCGCCGATCGCGGCCGCCCACGACCTGATCGTGCGCACCGACGAGAACCTGATCGAAGCGGGCAACACCTTCGAGGGCCTGCGCGTCTCCGTCGGTGACGGGGCCCTGCGCAAGCCGAGGCACTGGTGGAAACTGCGCGACCCGTTCACCCCGTCCTGGGGCGAGCCGTACCTGCAGATCGCTCATCGCATGCTCGCCGCGGTGAACAAGGCCCGCGTCGAGGCCGCCGGTCACGAGGTGGTGCTGGTCTCGCATCAGCTGCCCGTGTGGACGCTGCGCCGATTCCTGCAGGGGCAGCGGTTGTGGCACGACCCGCGCAACCGGCAGTGCTCGCTGGCGTCGCTGACCTCGCTGGTCTATCACGGCGACACGCTCGTCGACATCGTCTATTCCGAGCCCGCCGGGGCGTCGGATCCGTCGGTTCACGGCGCATGACACGCTTCACCTCGTCGGGAACCGCCCGTGGCCGTCGGCCGCGGGCGCTGATCGCCGTCCTGTCCGCCCTGCTGGTGATCATCGCCGCGGCGGGCTGTTCGACGGGTACCGATGCGGTAGCCACCGGCGGTGGGACCTTCGAATTCGTCTCACCCGGTGGTAAAACGGATATCTATTACGATCCGCCCGCCACGCGCGGGACGATCGGCACGCTCTCGGGGCCCGATCTGATGAACGAGGGAAAGACCGTTTCGGTCGACGATTTCCCGAACCAGATCGTGGTCGTGAACCTGTGGGGACAGTGGTGTGGCCCGTGCCGCGCCGAGTCGCCCGCTCTCGAAAAAGTCTTCGCGGCGACCAGAGATCAAGGCGTCGCGTTCCTGGGGATCAATGTCCGTGACCATCAGCGCGACAAAGCCCAGGACTTCGTAGTGGACAACAAGATCGAATACCCGTCCATCTACGACCCGTCGATGCGGACCTTGCTCGCTCTCGGCGGAAACTTTCCCACCAGTGTTATTCCGACCACGTTGATCCTGGATCGTCAGCACCGGGTCGCCGCGGTCTTCCTTCGCTCGCTATTGGCCGAAGACCTTCAGCCCGTGGTCGAGCGCATCGCCGCCGAGGAGAAGCAGTGAGCAGCCGTCGTCGTCCAGGAAATCTGACCGCGTGTCGTCCCCGTCAGGGCGCGCGCCGAATGGGTGCGGGCTGGACGGTCGATGACCGTTGGGCCGGCATCGCGACCGTGCCGCGCAGTGTCGCCGGTGCCGGTCTGTTCGATTTCGGCCCCGCTGAACCGGCCGAGACCGAGCGCACCCTGTCGTTGCCGCGCGACGAGCAGCAGGACATGGATACGGACACCGACGAGTGATTCCGCTCGCCGCAGTCGGGGATTCCTTCCAGCAGACCGCGGCATCGGGTCCGCTTCTGCTGGCGCTGGGAGCCTGCCTGCTCGCGGGCCTGGTGTCGTTCGCTTCACCGTGTGTCGTGCCGCTCGTCCCCGGCTATCTGTCGTATCTGGCCGGGCTGGTCGGTGCCGAGGCGCCGCCTGCCACCAACGCGCAGGCGAGCATACTCACCGCGCAGCGCCGTAGCGCGAAGATGCGGGTGGCCGGTGCCGCCGGGCTGTTCGTCGCCGGGTTCACGGTGGTGTTCGTGCTGGCCACGGCCACTGTTTTCGGCGTGATCCAGACCCTCAATGTGAATCGGGAACTGCTGCAGCGCATCGGCGGTGTGGTGACGATCCTGATGGGTCTGGTGTTCATCGGCCTGGTGCCCGCCCTGCAGCGCGACACGCGGATGGAGCCGCGCAGGCTCACCAGCATCCTCGGCGCGCCGCTGCTCGGCGGGGTGTTCGCGCTCGGTTGGACACCGTGCCTCGGGCCGACGCTGTCGGGTGTGATGGCGGTGTCCGCGGGGACCGAGGGCACCACCGCCGTGCGCGGGGTGACGTTGATCGTCGCCTACTGCCTCGGTCTCGGGCTGCCGTTCGTGGTGCTGGCCTTCGGGTCGGCCGGTGCGTTGCGCGGGGTCGGCTGGCTGCGGCGCAATTCGCGCACCATTCAGGTAGTAGGGGGTGTTCTGCTCGTCGCCGTCGGCGTCGCGCTGGTCACGGGGGCTTGGGACCAGTTCGTCAGCTGGGTGCGTGACGGGTTCGTCTCCGAGGTGACTCTTCCGATCTGATGACTGACACGCTGACCACTACGACCACCCCCACCCCGCCCGTCCGGCAGTCGCTGCTGGGCCGGGTCTGGGCCCTGGTCCGTAATTCCTGGCGCGGCCTCACGAGCATGCGCACCGCGCTGGTGCTGCTGTTCCTGCTCGCCCTCGCCGCGATCCCCGGCGCCCTGCTGCCGCAGCGCAGCCTCAACGCGCAGAAGGTCGACCAGTACATCGCCGACCGTCCGACGCTGGGCCCGTGGATGGACCGGTTCGAACTGTTCGACGTGTTCGGCAGCTTCTGGTTCACCGCCATCTACGTGCTGCTGTTCATCTCGCTGGTCGGTTGCATCCTGCCGCGCTGCTGGGACCACTACCGGGCTCTGCGGACCCCGCCGGTGCCCGCGCCGCGCAACCTGGGCCGGTTGCCGCACCACTTCAGCGAGACCGACGACCGGACCCCCGACGAGGTGATCGAGGCCGCCGAGGTTTCCTTGCGAGGGTGGCGGACCGAGGTTCGTCGCGGCCGGCGCGAGGGCGAGGTGACGCTGTCCGCGGAAAAGGGCTACCTGCGCGAGTTCGGCAATCTGGTGTTCCACCTGTCGCTGGTGGGGCTGCTGGTCGCGATCGCGCTGGGCAAGCTGCTGGGGTACGAGGGCAATGTCATCGTGATCGCCAACGACGGTCCCGGCTTCTGCACCACGTCGCCCGCGGTGTTCGACTCGTTCCGCGCGGGCAACACCAACGACGGCACCGGGATGACGCCGCTGTGCGTCAAGGTCAAGGACTTCAAGGCCGACTACCTGCCCACCGGCCAGGCCGAGATGTTCCACTCGAACATCGAGTACCAGGCGGGTGCCGACCTCAGCACCGACACGTGGCGCAGCACCGAGCTGCGGGTGAACCACCCGTTGCGGGTCGCCGGTGACCGCGTCTACCTGCAGGGGCACGGCTTCGCGCCGACGTTCACCGTAACCTTCCCCAACGGGCAGACCCGCACCGAGACCATCCAGTGGCGGCCCGACGACGCCCAGACCTTCCTGTCCAGCGGTGTGCTGCGCATCGACCCGCCCGGCGGCATGTACGCCACCGACGAGGAACGGCGGCAGAACCAGATCGCCATCGAAGGCCTGTTCGCGCCGACCGCGATGTTCCACGGCAGCCTGCTCACCTCGTCGTTCCCGCGGATGGACGATCCGGCGGTCGCGGTCGACGTCTACCGCGGCAATACCGGCCTGGACACCGGTCGCTCGCAGTCGCTGTTCTCGCTGGACCCGGAGATGATCAAGCAGGGTCGCTTGACCAAGGAAGCGCGGGTCAACCTGCGTCCCGGCGAGTCGACCACGTTGCCCAGCGGGGCGAAGGTCACCTTCGACGGCGCCGAGGAATTCGTGAACCTGCAGGTCTCGCACGACCCCGCCCAGCAGTGGGTGCTGGTGAGCGCGCTGACGATGATGGCCGGTCTGCTGGTGTCGCTGTTGCTGAAACGGCGGCGGATCTGGGTCCGGGCGTACCCGGCCGAGGCCGCGGCAGGTACCGTGGGTCAACGACGCACCGTAGTAGAAATGGGTGGCCTGGCCAGAAGCGATCAAGCCGGCTGGGGCGCCGAGTTCGATCGACTGCGGACACGGCTGCTGGGAGCGGAGAAGTGATGCGCGCACTCGACATGGAGACGGAATCCTGATGCAGATCGACGAAACGCTGGCACGGTACAGCGACTTCGCGTTCATGTCGGCCATGGCGATCTACGCCCTGGCCACGGTCCTGCTGATCGTGCAGTACGCCTCGGCGCGCGCCAAGCAGGTCACCGCGCGCGAACTCGTCCCCGCGGGCGACCCGGGGTTGCCCGGCCGCATCGAGACTCCGGAGGCCACACCGCTCGCCGAACGGCTGGGCAACATGGCCTTCTCGGTGCTGTTGGTCGGCGCGGCCCTGCACATCGGCTCGATCGTGCTGCGCGGCTTCGCCACTCACCGCTTCCCGCTGGGCAACATGTACGAGTTCACCACCATGGCCACCGCGGCCGCCGTGGCGATCGGCCTGATCTTCCTGCGCGACCAGCGCTACCGCGCCATGTGGGCGTTCCTGCTGGTCCCCGTGCTGATCCTGATGTTCCTGGCGGGCACGATCCTCTATGCCGACGCCGCCCCCGTTGTCCCCGCCCTTCGCTCGTTCTGGCTGCCGATCCACGTCACCATCGTCAGCATCGGCAGCGGCGTCTTCCTGGTCTCCGGCGTGGCCAGCCTGCTCTATCTGTTCCGCATGCGCCAGCCCGCGGGCGAGGAATCCACCAACATCCTCGGCTCCATCGCCCGCCGCCTCCCCGACGCCCGCACCCTCGACCAACTCGCCTACAAAACCACCATCATCGGCTTCCCTCTCTTCGGCGCGGGCGTCATCCTCGGCGCCATCTGGGCCGAAGCCGCCTGGGGCCGCTTCTGGGGCTGGGACCCCAAGGAAACCTGCTCCTTCATCGCCTGGGTCCTCTACGCGGCCTACCTGCACGCCCGAGCCACTTCCGGCTGGCGAGACACCAAGGCAGCCTGGATCAACATCGCCGGCTTCGTAGCCATGCTCTTCAACCTCTTTATCATCAACATGGTGATCAGCGGTTTGCACAGCTACGCGGGTCTGAACTAGTCGACCTGCTGGATACGTGGAAGGCCCAGAGGCTCTGAAGAGCTTCTGGGCCTTCGGTGTTCGTGGCTGCTGATCAGCAGTAGTAGCAGATCTTGTTGGCGGGGAGTTCTACGTGGCAGTTGAGGCAGACCGGTTTGCGGACCGGTTCGGGCTTGGGGATGGCTGCGACGGTGCGACGGGCGGCGGAGGGGCGTTTGACTGCTGCCTCGGCTGCTTCGGCGGTGGCCAGGTCTGCGGAGGTGGACTGGCGGATGGCGGCGACCTTCGGGGGGAGGGTGGGGAGGCCACCGTCGGCAGGGAGGTCGGTGGCGTAGTGCTGGTAGCACTGCCAGCGGGCCGCGGCGGCGTGCATCTCGAGGTCGTCGGGAATGGGCAGGCCCGCGAGTTCGAGGATGTAGCGGTAGCCGGTGCCCACGGTCTGGTTCTTGCGCACGCACAGCGCGCTCAGCGGCGGCTCGTTGTTCTGGTGACAGTGCTCGGCGACCTTGTCCAGCACGACCGGCAGCCAGTGCTGCCACTTCACCGCGGTGCGAATCCCGGATTCTTCCTGGACCAGCTCGGCCAACTCGGTGTTGACGATGAAGTTGTTGAACCGGGTAGCGGTATCGGCCAGCACTTCGTATGCGGCGCGAGTCCACTCCGACCGTGCCTCGGTGAACGTCACGGCGCTGCCGTCGGCCGCGCGCCAAGTGGTCGGGACAGAACCCTGCTGCACATCAATCACCGGAATACGTTATCTACCCAGCTCTTTCGACGCGCAACGGGGGTATGTGCGACAGCTCACGGCGACACACAATGCGAGGTCACTCGGTGGGGCCGGAGTCGTCGCGTGGTTGTTTGCCGAGGCGCCAGAGGAATTCCGGATCGTCGTCGGGGCCGAGAACCGGTCTGCGCGAGGGTGGACCGGGATTCGGGCGGGACAATTCGGGGCCGAACGCCTTCCAGCACAACACCGCGATGGCCACGATCGCGAGCAGTGCCAATAGGTACGTCACGTCGCTCACCTCCTGCTATCGAGGGTAGCCGTGTCCGCGCCGTGTGCACATCCGCAACGGGAGGGAAATTTTTGGCAAACGCGAGCCCACGGTGGGCTCGCGTCGGCCGGTGAGTCAGCGGGGTGCTGCCTCGGTGGTCAGTGATCTGAGCAACTGCAGGACCTCGGACTCGCGGAAACGGCGATGTCCGCCCGGTGTACGCAGTGAGCCGAGTCTGCCCGCATGGGCCCACCGGGTGACGGTCTTGGGATCTACGTGGAACATGGCGGCCACTTGGCCTGGTGTCAGCAGAGTGTCCTGAAGGCCGACGGTGATCGCAGTCATAGCTAACCTCTCCGTTCTCGACAGTTCCCTCATCAGTGGCGTCATCGTCGCACTGCGACCCCCATGTAGTCGAACCACCTACTGTTGGTAAAGGGGAAGTAATAGACAAAAGCCGCGAACGGGGCCGCATCGGCGACAATTCCGCCGGGGCTAGGCTGGTGGTCGTGAGTGAAGCAACAGGTCAGCAAGGTCCTGGCGCAGGGAAGCGGCTGGTACGCAATCTCGCGCTCTACACGCTGGCTCGTCTCGGGCTGGTCGTGGTGATCGCCGCGTTGATCGTAGGCGTCGCCAAGCTGATCGGTGTCGACGTGCCGGTCATCGTCGCGGCGCTGTTCGCGTTGATCGTCGCGATGCCGCTGTCGCTGACGTTGTTCAAGAAGCTGCGGGTGAAGGTGAACGAGGACATCGCCGTCGTCGACGCGCGCCGCCGCCAGGACAAGGCGCAGCTGCGGGCCCGCTTGCGGGGTGACGACGACGGCGCGTCGGCGTGAAATACCTCGATCGCAGCGCCCCGCGTGACTGGGTCGACAATGCCGTCCGGCTGATCGACGCCGACACGCAGCGCTCGGCCGACACCCACTTGCTGCGCTACCCGCTGCCCGCCGATTGGCCGGTGCAGCTCTATCTCAAGGACGAGTCGACCCACATCACCGGCAGCCTCAAGCACCGGCTGGCGCGGTCGCTGTTCCTGTACGCGATCTGCAACGGCTGGGTGACCGAGGGGACGACGGTGGTCGAGGCGTCGTCGGGGTCGACGGCGGTGAGCGAGGCCTACTTCGCGAAGCTGCTCGGTCTGGACTTCGTCGCGGTGATGCCCGCGAGCACGTCGCCGCAGAAGGTCGCGCTCATCGAAGCGCAGGGCGGCCGATGTCATTTCGTCGATCGACCACCGGAGATGTACACCGAGGCCAAGCGTCTCGCCGCCGAATCCGGCGGGCATTTCATGGATCAGTTCACCCATGCCGAGCGGGCCACCGACTGGCGTGGCAACAACAACATCGCCGAGTCCGTCTTCGAACAGCTGGCGCTGGAGAATCATCCGGTGCCGGAGTGGATCGTGGTGGGGGCGGGCACCGGCGGCACCAGTGCGACGATCGGGCGCTACATCCGGTATCGCAGGCACGCGACGCGTCTGGCCGTGGTGGATCCCGAGCATTCGGCGTTCTACGGCGGCTACGAGACGGGCGACGCGGGCTATGAGACCGGAATGCCGTCGCGCATCGAGGGGATCGGCCGTCCTCGCGTGGAGCCGTCGTTCGTCGGCCAGGTGGTCGATCGCATGATCGTGGTGCCCGACGCGGCCTCGATCGCCACCGCCCGGCATGCGAGCGCCGCGCTGGGCCGTCGCGTCGGCGGTTCGACCGGCACGAACCTGTGGGGTGCCTTCCATCTCGTCGCTGAGCTGGTCGCGGCGGGTCGCAGTGGCAGCGTGGTCACGCTGCTGTGTGACGGCGGCGACCGGTACGCGGGCACCTATTTCGACGACGACTGGGTGGCCGCCCAGGGCATGGATCTGACCGGCCCGGCCGAGATCCTCACGGAGTTCGCCTCCACCGGCCGCTGGAACGGCTGACAAACTTCTCCGCACATCCTCTCCTGGTCTGTTCACGCTCAGTGATGTCAATTTTTGTTGACAAACGCGGCAGTCGTCAACCAAAATTGACGGCATGACCGATGCGACAACTCTCGCCTCAGCGGCAGGCAACCCCGACCCCGCGGTCGGGCTGCGCGCGGTGCTCGCCCTGCGCAGGCTGGCCGACCGACTCGAAACCATCCAGGTCGCCAACGCCAGAGCCAACGGCTGGTCGTGGCAGGCCATCGCCGAGGCGCTCGAGGTGAGCAAGCAAGCGGTCCATCAGAAACACAACCGGAAAGGTGGAACCCGCTGATGTTCGAAAAATTCAGCCGCGAGGCCAGAGTCGCGGTGGTCAGCGCCCAGGACGACGCGAAGGAACTGGGCGCGAAACGGATCGGGCCGGAGCATGTTCTGCTCGGCACCCTGTCGAACGCCGAACCCGGCCTCCGTGCGGTGCTCGACGCGCACGGCATCACCGCCGACGGTGTTCGCGCCGCCCTCGCCACCCGCACGAGTGAGCCACCGCTGAGCGCCGACGACGCACAGGCCCTGCGCTCGATCGGCATCGACCTGGATGCCGTACAGGCCAGCATCGCCGAGAACTTCGGCCCGCAGGCCTGGGACCGGGCCGAACCGGAGGCCAGACGCGGCATGTTCGGCAGGCTGCTCGGCTCCGGGCACATCCCGTTCACCGGCACGGCCAAGAAGACGCTCGAACTCGCGCTGCGCGAGGCGATCCACCGCAAGGATCGCGAGATCTCCTCGACCTACCTGCTGCTCGGCATCCTGCGCGGGGCCGACCCGGCCACCATCGACCTGCTCGGCGGCCGCGACGAGGTGTCGGGTCTACGCGCCGATCTCTACGCGATGCTCGACCGCGCCGCGTGAATTCCACGGCGGGTGTGTGTCAGACCCGCCGCAATGTCCGTTTCCCGGCCTAGCATTGCGTGTATGCAACTAGCAATCCGGTTGGTCATCAACGCCATAGCCATCTGGGCCGCGGCCGCGTGGATCGACAAGATCGACGTCATCGTGCCGCCAGAGTGGTCAGCGGAGTGGGGCAACTGGGGCAAGGCTCTGGTCCTGCTCATCGTCGCGCTCGTGTTCACGGCGGTCAATGCCGTGATCAAGCCGATCGTGCAACTCCTGTCGCTGCCGTTCGTGATCCTCACGCTCGGCCTGTTCCTGCTGGTGGTGAACGCGGGGATGCTGTGGCTCACCGCCAAGATCACCGAGCTCACCGACTACGGCCTCCGCGTCGACGGCTTCTGGGCGGCGTTGTGGGGTGGCTTGATCATCACGCTGGTCAACTGGGTGCTCGGCATCCTGGTGCCCGACGGCGACTAGCCGGCCAGCCCGACGGCCAGCGCGCTCAGCGCCGACCAGGCCAGCAGGGCCAGCCCCGAGTCGCGGAGGGCGGGAATCAGTTCCAGCCCGCCCTTGCCGGTGCGCACGGGAGCGTTGGCCCGGATCGCCAGCGGCAACGCGAGCAGTCCGGCCAGCGCCCACGGTGTGCGCGCGATCAGCGCGAGGCTGATCACGAACGGCGCCGCGAGCAGCACCAGGTGCAGCGTGCGGGTGCGCGCGTCGCCGAGTTTCACCGCGAGGGTGACCTTGCCCGACTCGGTGTCGGTCGGGATGTCACGCAGGTTGTTGGCCACCAGCACCGCGCTGGAGAACGCGCCGACACCGATCGCGAGCAGCAGGCCGACCCAGTCGACCCGCAGCGCCTGCACGTACTGGGTGCCGAGCACCGCGATCAGCCCGAAGAACACGAACACGGCGATCTCGCCGAAACCGCTGTAGCCGTACGGCTTGCTGCCGCCGGTGTAGAACCAGGCGCCCGCCAGGCACAGTGCGCCGATCAGCACCAGCCACCAGGCGGTGGTCACGGCCAGCACGAGGCCGGCGACGGCGCCGATCGCCAGGCTGAGTACCGCGGCGGTGCGAACAGCCTGGGGGGAGGCCAGTTTCGAGCCGACCAGTCGCAGCGGACCGACCCGCACGTCGTCGGTGCCGCGAATGCCGTCGGAGTAGTCGTTGGCGTAGTTCACCCCGACGATCAGCGCCAGCGAAACCAGCAGCGCCAGAATCGCTTTCCACCAGACGGCCCCGTCGATGGATGCGGCAGCGCCGGTGCCCGCGAGAACCGGCGCGATCGCGTTGGGCAGCGTCCGTGGTCGGGCGCCCTCGATCCATTCCGCTGCTGTAGCCATGGTTCGAAGCCTAATCCGACACGGGCGCTGCCCGCTCCCGGAGTCCCTCGCGCACGGCCGGAGGGCGCCTGATCGCGGTCAGGCCGGGGTGGACTCGGCGATCGTCTTGAGCCGGGCCAGTCCCTTGTCGAAGTCCTTGCCGATGAGGTTGTCGATCGGGAACACCTTGCCGAGCACGCCCATCAGGCCGGAGTGGGTGCCGGTCATCTGCCAGGTCACCTCGGTGCCACCGGCCACCGGAGCGAGCGTGAAGGTGACGAAATTGGTGGCCTTGAACGGCTTCTCGAAGGTGAGCTCCACGCCGATCTCGCGTTCGGCGTCGGCCTTGATCTCCATTACGCCCGCACCGGCTTTGCGGTTGCCGCGCCAGGCGTAGCGGGCGCCGACGCCGGATTCCGGGCCGGTGTAGGTACGGGCGAGCTGCGGGTCGGCGTCTTCCCATGGCGACCACAGCCGCCACTGGTGGAAGTTGTCGATCAGTGCGTGGATCCGTGCCGGTTCAGCGGCGATGACGGTGCGCCGCGACACCTCGAAGTTGCCCATGTGCGTGAGCCTAAAGCGAGGTGGGGACAAATTCGCGGGACACAACGTCGGTGGTGTCGCGCCGGGGCACGAACCGGGAACCCGTCGCCGCCCTCGCCTACGATGACATCCGGCATGTCTGTACAGCATCGCGGCCCCGAGGGGCCGCCCTCCGAGGCACTCTCCCGCGTTGTCGTGGGGGTGCTCGGCGTGATCGCGATCCGCCGCGACGACGCCATGATCGCGCTGCCCGGCGCCCGTGCCAGGCTGCTGCTGGCCGCCCTCGCGGTGCATCCCGGCCGGGCGCGCAGTGCCCACACGCTGATCGACGAGGTATGGGGTGACCAGCCACCCCGCGCACCGATGAACGCGCTGCACACCCAGGTCTCACGGCTGCGGGCGATGCTGCCCGACGGCGCGCTGGAGATCGGGCCCGCGGGCTACCGCCTGACCTTGCCCGCCGGCAGCGTCGATCTCACCGCGGTCGCCGCGCTCGCCCGCGATGCCGATGAACATCTCGCCGCGGGAAACACCGCCGACAGCCTCGCCGCGGTCACACAGGCCCGCACCCTGTGGCGCGGTGAACCGGGCGCCGACCTCCCCGATTCCGCGCCCGCCGACGACCTGCGCGCCGCCGCCGGCGACCTGGCCCGCCGCCTCGACCACACCGAACTCACCGCCCGCGTCACCCACGGCGACATCACCGCCGCCATTCCCCTCGCCCGCGCCGCGGCCGTAGCCAACCCACTGGACGAAACCGCCCACACGACCCTCATCCGCGTCCTCGCCGCCGCGGGCCGGCCGAGCGAAGCCCTCGAGGTCTTCGCCGCCTACCGCCTACGTCTGATCGAGGAACTCGGTGCCGACCCGGGTCCCACCCTTCTCGCCCTCAACACCGCCGTCCTGCGTGGAGATCCGATCGAGCTGCCCGGAGGCGCACCACAACACCGCGTTGAATCGGGCCCGAGTATCTCGACGGCAGGCAGTCGATCCGCCGGCACATGGTCGGCGGCCGACGTCAGCGGCAACCATCCTGGTCGGCCGGGCAGTGACAACGGAAACTCCGGCGGTGGGGGAGCCGGTCCCGGGTTCGCCGACGGTGCGGGGAGCGCTCAGCGCGGTTGGTCGGCCGGTGCCACCGGAAACGGAGCCGCCGATTCTGGGTTCGCCGACGGTGCGGGGAGCGCTCAGCGCGGTTGGTCGGCCGGTGCCACCGGAAACGGAGCCGGTGATTCCGGGTTCGCCGACGGTGCGGGGAGCGCTCAGCGCGGTTGGCCGGTCGGTGCCACCGGAAACGGAGCCGGTGATTCCGGGTTCGCCGACGGTGCGGGGAGCGCTCAGCGCGGTTGGCCGGTCGGCGGCACCGGAAACGATGCCGGTGATTCCGGGTTCGCTGTCGGCGCTGGGAACACCCCCGCCGACTCGGGCAGCGCGTCCGTGCGCGCAGCTGAGGCTGAACAGGCGCATAGTGCCGATGAGCGCGGAACCGACACCCGCGATGCACTGGTGAGCGACTGGGACCGGCCGTCCTCGCCGTCGAGCAGCCCCGCACCCCGCACTGCCGTCGGACTCCGCGCCGCACCGAACGAACTGCTCGGTCGTACAGCGGATCTCGACGCGATCACCGACCTGGCACACCGCTCCAGGGTGACAACCGTCCTCGGACCGGGCGGCACCGGCAAGACCAGGGTCGCCAACGCGGTGGGTGAACGCCTGGCTCGTTCGGTACCGGTGGTGCTCGTCGAATTGGCTTCGGTGCAGCCCGAATCGGAGGTGGGCGCCGATTCGCGCACCGGTATCGAGGTCGTGATCGGGCAGGTGATGGGCCTGGGCGAGGTGATCCGTGACCCGGGTTCCCTCCGGCAGGGCAGGCAGATCGATGCGCGCACCCGGCTGCGGGAGGCGCTCGCGGCGCGGCCGATGGTGCTGATTCTGGACAATTGCGAGCACGTGATCGATGCCGCGGCCGAGGTGGTCGCCGATCTGGTCGGCAGTTGCGCCCAGCTCACCGTGCTCACCACCAGCCGCTCGCCGCTGGCGATCACCGCCGAATCCGTCTATCCCCTCGCTCCTTTGGCGATCGACGCGGCGGGTTCGCCCGCCACCGAACTGTTCTCGGCTCGCGCCCGGGCAGTGCGCCCCGACGTGCGGCTCGACCCGGATACCGTGGCCAGGTTGTGCCGCACCCTCGACGGTCTCCCGCTGGCGATCGAGCTCGCCGCCGCGCGGGTGCGCACCATGAGCGTCGCCGAGATCGAAACCAGACTCGAACATCGTTTCGCCCTGTTGCGCAGCGGTGATCGGTCCGCGCCGCATCGGCATCGCACGCTGCACGCGGTGATCGCCTGGAGCTGGAACCTTCTCGACCCCGACCAACAGGTGACCCTGCGCCGACTGAGCCGTTTCCCGGCCGGGTTCACCTTGCCGGCGGCCGAAACCGTCGCCGCGGGCCCGGATGTGGCCGCCGCGGTCGAGGGGCTGGTCGGCCAATCCCTGCTCACCGTCCTCGACGACCCCGACGGCGTCGGCATCCGCTATCGCATGCTCGAAACAGTTCGCGAGTTCGGCGCCGAACAGATCGCCGCCGTCGACGCGGCGACCGACGGCGCCGAATCCGCGCTCGTGCTCGACAGAATGTTCTGCTGGGCCAGGGAATTCACGCTGGCGTCGTTTCGCGGCTACCGCGGCGGCGAACAGGTGCGGGCAGTGCTCGCGGTGACCGCCGACCTGGACAACCTGGTCGCCGTGCTGCGCACCGCCGTCGATCGCGCCGACGCGCACACCGCCTACTCGGTTTTCCCGGTGGTCGCGATGGTCTGGGTGATGCGCGGCGCGCACCTGGAATTCACCGGGTGGGCCATGCGATTGGTCGCTCTCGTGCCGCCGCCACCGGCCTCGGGCGAGGCCGCCGACCTGCAGATGATCGCGCATCTGCTGACCTGCCTGCACATGCTGTTCCTCAAAGACGGTGGCGTCCGGGCGACGGCGATCGTGCGCATGCGCGCAAGGCGGTTGCTGACGAATCCCGATCTCGATCCGGGCTTGTCCTTCCTCGGCACGGTGATCACCGTGCAGCCCAAGCTGTTCCGGCTGGGCAGGCTGTTCGCGCGGGGCGCGCGTTCACCCCATCAGCAGGTCCGGGTCGCCGCGCTGGTGGCACGAGCCAACTTCTGGGAGAACGGCGGCAATGTCGCGGGCTCGGCCCGAGACTCCTTCCGCACGCTCGACGAGATGGATCCGGCGGAGGTGTGGGGCATGGCGACGGTGTGCCAGCACCTGGCCCAGCTGTCCGGTCAGTCCGCGCACTATGACGACGCCGTGGAGTACTACCGCCGCGCGCTGGAGTCGATGGGCAAGCTCCGCGTGCACGAAGAGATCATGGAGAGTCGCTGCTATCTGGCCGCCGCGCTGGTCGGCAGCGGCCGGCTCGAGCAGGCGCGTGCCGAACTCGACTTCGTGGTGCGAAAAGATGATTCGGGCGTGAGCCCGGTCGACGACCCCACCGTTCGCCGCAACCACCGGCTGGCGAACGCCGCCACCGCCCTCGCCGAACTCGAACTCGCCGAGGGCGATATCGACGCCGGACTCCGCCACTACCGTCGCGGACTGGAACTCCTCGGCTGGCCGGATTTCGAACCGACGCCCGGCCCCGGTTCGCTGATGGTCGCGGCGTCCACCGTGAGCGCCCATGTGCTGCACGGCCGCGCATCGGTTGCCGTCGGCCTGGTGACCGAGCTGATCGAGACCGCCGATCAGCGGTTGGCGCAGTACATCGACCTGCCGCAGATCGGTGCGGTCGCGTGCGCACTCGGCTCCTACCTGCTCACCACCGAGAACGGGCGTACCGAGGGACTCGAACTGCTCACTCTGGCAAGGACATCGAAGGCGAGACAGGACGGTCCGTCGATGGAAGTGGCCGCTCATCTCGCCCTGCACCGGAGCGTGGTGGGCGATGCCGCGATGGACGCGGCACTGCATCGCGCGGCGGGTACGCGTCGGCTCGACGCCGCGATGCGCATCATCGAGATCATCGCCGGATTGCCCTGACACGACAACGGCACCCGACCCGGTGGATCGGATGCCGTTGCGCAGGAGCGGTGTTCAGGCGCGGCGCATGTAGGCCCGCACCGCCAGTGGCGCGAAGATCGCGATCACCACGAGCGAGCCGACCAGTGACCAGACGAGGTCGGTGCCGTAGCTGTTGGAGTTCATCAGTTCCCGGCAGGTGTTGACCATGTAGTACACCGGGTTGACGTGGTTGAGCCCCTGCATCCAGCCCGGCATGGTGCTCACCGGGGCGAAGGCGCCGGACATGAACGTCAGCGGGAACATCACCATCATCGAGATGCCCTGCACGGACGCCGCGCTCTTACCGGTGACACCGACCAGCGCCCAGATCCAGCTGACCGCGAACGAGCACACCACGACCACCAGGCAGGCCGCGACCACCCCGACCAGACCGCCGCCGGGCCGGTAGCCCAGGCACAGACCGACCAGCACGGTCAGCGTCGAGGCGATGGCGTAGCGCACCATATCGGCCAGTAGCGCACCGGACAGTGCCGAGACCCGGGCGATGGGCAGGGATTTGAAGCGGTCGAACACGCCCTTGTCCATGTCCTCACGCAACTGCGTGCCGGTGACCACCGAGGTCAGCACCACGGTCTGCACCAGGATGCCCGGGATGAGCACCGGCAGATAGCCGGAGACGCTGCCCGAGATCGCGCCGCCGAAGATGTAGGTGAACAGCGCCGTGAACAGGATCGGCTGCACCGTCACGTCGAAGAGTTGTTCGGGATTGTGCTTGATCTTGAGCAGGCCGCGATAGGCCATCGTGAACGAGGTGGAGATCGTGTCGCGCAGGCTGATTCGGTCGCTGGCCTGGGGGAGGTCGTCGATGGTTGGGGGAGCGGTGAGAACTGCGGTCATGCCGCGCTCCGTTCGGTGTCGTCGGATTCGTCGGCCGGGTGGCCGGTGATGGTGAGGAAGACTTCGTCCAGCGTCGGCTTGCTGACGGTGATCTCCTCGACCCCGATCTCCCAGTCGCGCAACCGGATCAGCAGCTCGGCGGTGAGATTCGGGTCGGGCAGCGGCGCGGTCAGCCTGCCCGCTTCGGGGCTGATCTGCGCGCTCACGTCGAGGAAGTCGCCGACGATGCGGCGGGCCTCGTCGAGCTGCTCGGGATCGACCAGGGTCAAGTGGACCGATGCGCCGCCGATGGAGGCCTTGAGCTCGTCGGCGGTGCCGTCGGCGATCACCCTGCCGCGGTCGATCACGGCGATCCGGTCGGCCAGCTGGTCGGCCTCGTCGAGGTACTGGGTGGTGAGCAGCACCGTGGCGCCCTCACGGACCAGTCGGCGGATGGTGTCCCACATCTGCGCGCGGGTGCGGGGGTCGAGGCCGGTGGTCGGTTCGTCGAGGAACAGCAGCGGCGGGGTGGAGATCAGGCTGGCGGCGAGGTCGAGGCGCCTGCGCATGCCGCCGGAGAAGTTCTTCAACGGCTTGGACGCGGCCTCGACGAGGTCGAACTCCTCGAGCAGCTCGACCGCTTTGCGCCGGGCATCGCCTCTGCTCAGGCCGAGCAGGCGGGCGAAGATGATCAGGTTCTCGGTGGCGGTGAGTTCCTCGTCGACCGAGGCGTACTGGCCGGTGACACCGATCAGCGAGCGCACCGCGTTCGGTTCGGCCACGACGTCGCGGCCGAAGATCCGGGCGCTACCGCCGTCGGGTCGCAGCAGGGTCGCCAGCATCTTGATGGTCGTGGTCTTGCCCGCGCCGTTCGGTCCGAGCACGCCGTACACGGCGCCGCGCGGCACCGTCAGGCTCACCCCGTCGACCGCGCGCTGCTTGCCGAACACCTTGACCAGCCCGTCCGCCTCGACGGCGAGGGATGAAGTGGGTGTGTAAGTCATGAGCACTACCGTGCCCACCCCGACTTGCACGCCCCTTGCGCAGCGCTGTCGTCGTGGGGCTACTCGGCTTGCAGGAGCTTGCGCAGGGCCGCGCGGTCGGGCTTGCCGGGGCCGCGTAGTGGGATTTCGGACAGCACGGCCAATTCGCGCGGTGCGGCGATCGAATCGAGTTCGGCCACCACGTGGGCACGCAGTTCGTCCAGCGTCGGCGCGGCACCCGGTGCCGGCACGATCGCGACCGCGACCCGCTGACCCAGCCGTTCGTCGGGCAGGCCGAGCACGATGCATTCGCGAATACCGGGGTGGTTGGCCAGCACAGCCTCCACCACCTGCGGAATCACCAGCAGGCCGCCGGTCATGATCGCCTCGTCGAGGCGGCCCGAAATCGAGAGCACGCCGTCGTCGAAGGAACCCGCGTCCTCGGTCCGGAACCAGCCGGGCTCGGCGAAGGCCGGATGATCGGGCAGATTGCGGTAACCGCGCGCGATCATCGCACCGCCCAGGACGACGCGGCCGTCCTCGATCCGCACCTCGGTGCCATCGAGCGGCACGCCCTCGTAGACGCACCCGCCGCAGGTCTCGCTCATCCCGTACGTGCGCACCACGGTGATACCGAGGTCACGCGCCCGGTCGAGCACCGGCGCCGGCGTGGCCGCGCCGCCGACCAGGACGCCGTCGAGTTCGGCCAGCGCCTTGGCCGCCACCGGCGAATCCAGCGACTTGATCAGCTGCGTCGGCACCAGCGCGGTATAGCGACGCGGTCCACGCATCGCTCCGACAGCGCCGGCCAGTGCCTCGGGCAGGAAACCGCCCGACACGTCGAGCACGGTCGGTTCGGTACCGGCGAGAATGCTGCGCAGCAACACCTGGATACCGGCGATGTGGTGGGTCGGCAGCGCCAGCAGCCAGCTACCCGGCCCGCCGAGGCGGTCGTGGGTGGCGTTGCCGCTGGCACGCAGTGCCTCGGCACCGAGCAGTGCGCCCTTGGGGATACCGGTGGTGCCCGAGGTCGTCACGACCAGCGCGACATCGTCGTCGATCGGATCGCCCGGCTTGAGCGCGTCGGAGAGCCTGCGCGCCTCCCGGCGATCGGTGGTCGGGATCGGTAACCACGCCGGGCCGCTGCCGTCGAGGGCTTGGCGCAGGTGGGGCATCACTTCGCTGACCCCGGCGCCGGTCGGCATCTGCAGCGTCCGCAGGGTTCGACTCACCCCACCACCTCCGGAAACAGCTTGCCGCGCGCCCTCACGGCTTCGATCGTGTCATGCGACCGACAAGACCCGGCCAACGGGTCGGTTTGTCGGGAAACGGGTCGTGAAAGCCAGGCATAGCGACTGCGATTCAGTAGATGGACACCACTCGCACTGCGGTCCGGACGGCGTCGGTCGGGCGCTTGCTCGCAGCTATCGTGCGCGGCCGAGCCGTCATCGGCAACTCGGCTCGGCCGCGGGCACAGCTCGCTCATTCCGCCGACCAGCGCGGATCCCGCCGGATCGGATGTTCGGCCGGAACCTGCACCAGCACGATCGCGACCCCGTCCGGATCGCGCACCCACATCTCCCACAGGCCCCAGGGCTCGAGCACCGGCGTGCGCTCGATCTCGATTCCCTTCAGCGCCAACTCCGCCGCCGCGTCCTCGACATCGCGCACCTGCAACCAGATCGCGCCGTCGAAGCTGCCGGATTGCCCGCTGCCACCGTGCGCGGCGACCTCGAGCAGCGACTGCCCGGCGAAGAACACGGTGCCGCCCGGATATTCCCGGGCGATCGCCAAGCCGAGGCTGTCGCGGTAGAACGCCAGCGTGCGCCCATAATCGCTGGGACGCACGATGGTCCGGCTGTTGAGAATCTCCATGGGGGTGTCCGTTCTCAGAAGTACCAGGGGTAGGGCGTCCAATCGGGCTTGCGCTTCTCCAGGAACGAGTCCCGGCCCTCGACCGCTTCGTCGGTCATGTACGCCAGGCGAGTCGCCTCACCGGCGAACAGCTGCTGACCGACCAGACCATCGTCGAGCAGGTTGAACGCGTACTTCAGCATGCGCTGTGCCTGCGGCGATTTGCCGTTGATGTCGGCGGTCCACTCGAGCGCGACGTTCTCCAGCTCGTCGTGATCGACCACCTTGTTCACCGCACCCATCTGGTGCATCTCCTCGGCCGTGTACGGCCTGCCGAGGAAGAAGATCTCGCGGGCGAACTTCTGGCCCACCATCTTCGCCAGGTACGCGCTGCCGTAGCCGCCGTCGAACGAACCCACGTCGGCATCGGTCTGCTTGAACCGCGCGTGCTCGCGCGAGGCGAGCGTCAGATCGCAGACCACGTGCAGGCTGTGGCCGCCGCCCGCTGCCCAACCGTTGACCAGCGCGATCACCACCTTGGGCATGAAACGGATCAGCCGCTGTACCTCGAGGATGTGCAGGCGGCCCGCACGCGCCGCGTCGACCGTATCGGCGGTCTCGCCGTCGGCGTACTGATAGCCGTTGCGGCCGCGAATGCGCTGGTCACCACCGGAACAGAACGCCCAGCCGCCGTCCTTCTCGCTCGGACCGTTGCCGGTGAGCAGCACCGCGCCCACATCCGGGCTCATCCGTGCGTGATCGAGCGCGCGGTACAGCTCGTCGACGGTGTGCGGACGGAACGCGTTGCGGACCTCGGGCCGGTCGAACGCGACCCGCACCGTGCCCTGCTCGATATGGCGGTGATAGGTGATGTCGGTCAGGTCCTCGAACCCGGGGACGGGCTGCCACAGCTTCGGATCGAAAGTCACGAGCACGATTATTGCCTTACCTTCCGACGTCGCGGTACGAGGTCGTAACACCGCAGCTCGAGCGGTCGCCGCATACTCTGAGCACCCGGTGCGTATAGTTGCGCCTGCTCGTACATCGAACCGATCCGGAGGAACCTGAAAGTGGTTGCAGCACTGTCTGAATCCCTGCTCGACGACGCCAAGCGTCCGGCTTTCCTTGCTGACGCCGTCGAGGTGCTCGACGCCGAGGTCTCGGACAAAGGTGGTGCGTCCGGCCTGGCCGTGAAGGGTGGCTACGCGGCGGTCAAGAAGATCAGCCCGACCATCGTTCCCGACGGCCTCGCGTCGCTGGCGCCGAAACTGCTCGATCAGCTCCAGCCCTACTGGGCGGAGTTCACCGCCTCCGGCACCGGCACCTTCGCCGATCTGCTGGCTGCGAAGTCCGATGAGGTCGCCGAGTCGCTGCTGGCCGTCACCGACGCCCGCGCCGAGTCGTCCACCCGGCCCGCGCTGAAGAAGGTGTACTCGTCGATGCGTGGTTCGGCCAAGAAGCACGTCATCGAGGCACTGCCGCGCGTCGGCGATCTGGTGCAGAAGCACGCAGGCTGAGCGGTATGGCGAGGTAGCCCTCGCCGCGATCGTCCGAAGAGGCCGGTGCGAGTTCGGGTAACCGAACCGCACCGGCCTTTTCGCGTCGGTGGGTGACCACGCTCACGGAACAGGGGTGTGCGGTGGTGGCGGACACATCGATTCCCGGTCGGCGGTAAATTCCGCGGCGGTGTGTGTGAGGAATATTACCGCTCCGGTGAACGCCAGGATAATTGCGGGTTGCCACGAATTCGTCATATGCGCGTGCGTCATCGTCGCGATTGACAACTACCCTGCCTTATCGGTTACGTTGCCAATCAAGCGATTCGAAAGGTGAATTGCTTCAAGTGACTGCATTGCACAGGTCGAAAGGAAGTTTGCTCACATGATCTCTCGCAAGACCCTCGCCGCCACCGGTGCTGCCGCTGCCGCCGCTGTCATGTTCTTCGGTCCCGTCGCCATCGCGAGCGCCGACACCGGCTCCGCGGAGGCCTCCACCGGCTCGGCTGACGTGCTGACCGGCTCGTCCGCGGGTTCCGGCGTGCTCGAGTCGGGCAGCGCCGCCGCCGACAGCGCCACCTCCGCTGTCCTCAACATCATCGAGTCCGTCACGGGCATCCAGGATCTCACCGCCCCCGCGGAGTGAGCTGACTCTTCGTTCGGCCGGCCTTGTACGGGGTTGGCGGGAATTCCGGCGCCGGGCTTCTTGCTCGTCGCCGGATTTCTTTCTTCTATTGTTCTCTTTGCGATTTCATGAATATCGGTTGCTGCCGGATATGAATAGCTGCCCGGCTTTCCGGTAAAGGGTTGAGCGTTCGAATATCGGCGCGCCGTCGGGCTCGGTGACGCAGGCAACGCAGGCCGGGGGCAGACGGGTGCGCGCCGGTCTGACAGGCTGTGATTGTGAATCCGTCTACTGCGCAGGCTCGAGTGGTCGTCGACGAGCTCGTCCGCGGCGGCGTCCGCGAAGTGGTGCTGTGCCCCGGATCGCGTAACGCGCCACTGGCCTTCGCGCTGCAGGCGGCCGACGCCGCAGGCGCGCTGCGGCTGCACATGCGCGTCGACGAGCGCACCGCCGGCTTTCTCGCGATCGGTCTCGCGGTGTCGTCGGGGCGACCGGTTCCGGTCGTGATGACCTCCGGCACCGCGGTGGCGAACCTGGGCCCGGCGGTCCTGGAGGCCAACTACGCGCGGGTGCCGCTGATCGTCGTCAGCGCGAACCGGCCCTACGAGATGCTCGGTACCGGCGCCAACCAAACGGTGGAACAGCTCGGGCTGTTCGGCTCGCAGGTACGCGCCACGATCAGCCTCGGGCTGGCCGAAGCCGAAGCGGGGGAGTCGGCCTACCCGCGCCAGAACAGCGTGTGGCGCTCGTCGGTGTGCCGGGTGCTCGCCGCCGCGCGCGGAACCCGTTCCGGCAACGCGGGTCCGGTCCAGTTCGACATTCCGCTGCGGGAACCGCTGGTCCCGGAGCTGTCCGACGATCCGCTGCCCATCGGCCGCGAGGGCGAACGGCCGTGGACGGCCACCCAGTACGCCACGCTCGACGTGCCGCTCGACATCGATCTCACGCCCGACACCGTCGTCATCTCCGGCCACGGCGCCCGGCTGCTGCCCGAACTCGCCGCGCTGCCGACGGTGGCCGAGCCGACCGCGCCGATGCACGGCCCCGCCCTGCATCCGCTCGCGCTGTCGCTGCTGAAGCCGGCCCAGGCGATCATCACCGGTCGTCCGACCCTGCACCGGCAGGTCTCGCGCGTGCTGGCCGATCCGGACGTCACCGTTTTCGCGCTCACCACCGGGCCGCGCTGGCCCGATGTCTCCGGCAACGTCGTCGGCACCGGCACTCGCGCGGTGACCACCGGCGCACCCGCGCCCGAGTGGCTGGCGCGCTGCTCCGAACTGAACCAGCAGGCCGAATCGGTGGTGCGGGCCGAGCTGGCCGCGCATCCCAAGGCGACCGGGCTGCACGTGGCGGCCGTGGTCATGGACGGACTACGGGAAGGCGATCAGCTGCTGCTCGGCGCGTCGAACCCGGTGCGCGACGCCGCCCTGGTCTCGCATCCGCGGCCGGGTATCCGGGTGCTGTCCAACCGCGGCGTCGCCGGGATCGACGGCACCGTCTCCGGCGCCGTGGGTGCCGCGCTGGCGCATCCTGGCCGCACCGTGGCGCTGATGGGTGACCTCACCTTTCTGCACGATGCGTCCGGCCTGCTGATCGGGCGTGGCGAACCACGCCCGGACAACCTCACGATCGTCGTCGCCAACGACGACGGCGGCGGCATCTTCGAGCTGCTCGAACAGGGAGATCCGCAGTACGCGGGCGTGTTCGAGCGGGTTTTCGGCACACCGCACGGCATGGATCTGGCCGCGCTGTGCGCCGCCTACCGCATCCCGCACCGTCAGGTCGATCCCGACGAATTGGCCGTGGAACTGGCCGCCGACGCGCACGGCCTGCGGGTGCTCGAGGTCGCGACCGAGCGTTCCAGCCTGCGCGAACTGCACGCCGGTCTGCGGGCGAAGATCGCCGGTTAGGCGAACCTGCGCCTGCGCCGCGGCCGTGCGCGATCGACGATCAAACGCGGTGGCGCCCGTCAGCCTTCCTCGGCGAGGGTGAATCCCTCGCCGCCCTCGTCGAAGGGGACGGGAATGGTCTGTTCGATCACGTCCGCCGGATTCGCGGTGTCTGCCTCACGGGCGATCGTGGCCGCCATCTCGTCGGTGTAGTCGGCGGCGTCGGAGTAGGCGGGATCGTCGGGGTCGTCATCGCGGAAGGCGGACTGTTCCTGCTCGACGCGATCGGCCTCGGGGACCTCGTCCAGCGGGCGAGAGGTGTCGTAGTCGATCATCGGTGCTCCTCGTTCGTCGGCCTGCTCGATCGGTTGAGCCTCGGACGTGATGTGACGCTGATCGGGTCCTGCGCTGTCCAGCGTGCGCCGATCCGGTGCGCGCGGCAACCCGCACCGATGACTTTCCGGCGACAGGGTCGTCTTCATGAGTGCAGCCACCTGCCATCGCTGAGGAGTGCCCATGGAACCGCAGTTCGATTTCGAACCCGCCGCCCGGTCGCTGGCCGCGGTCGTCGACGGCATCACCGACGACCAGCTCGCCGACCCGACGCCGTGCGCCGAGTCCACGGTGCGCGATCTGCTCGCCCACGTGGTCGGACTGACCGAGGCGTTCCGCCAGGCCGCGACGAAGGAGTCGATCGGCCGGTCCGTGCCCCCGCCCGCCGGTTCCGGCAGCCCGCTGCCCGATGACTGGCGCACTCGCATCGCCGCGCAGCTCGAGACGTTGACGTCGGTGTGGCGCGTCCCCGAGGCATGGGACGGTGACACCGAGGCCGGTGGCGTGGAGCTGCCCGCCGCGATTATGGCGCTCGTCGCCCTCGACGAGATCACCATCCACGGGTGGGATCTTGCCGTCGCCACGGGCCAGCAGCTGACCGTCGCCCCCGCGGACCTGGCGATCCTGCACGAATTCCTGCGCGAGACCGATCCCGCGGGCACACCCGGCCTGTTCGGCCCGGTCGTCGAGATCCCGGCCGGCGCTCCCGCCTTCGACCGGCTGCTCGGTCTCACCGGTCGCGACCCGGCCTGGCGTTCCCCGGCGGCCGCCTAGCACCGCGTTCAGCCGCCGAGACTCTCGGCGGCGAGGACGAATGTCCCCGCGGCGGTGGCGATGGTGGCGGCCCGGGCCGACCGGTCGGCGATGTCGTCGTCGATGGGATCGCCGCTGGCCAGTAAGCGGTAGTAGAGCGGCGCGGAGACGGCGGAGAGAACGGCGCGCGGGTCGGTACCGACCGGCGCCTCGCCACGGACGACGGCGGCCTCGACGCACGGCGCCCATTCGTTGAGCCGGGTGTCGTAGAAGGTGTGCAGCGCGGCGGCGGTGGCATCGTCGCAGGTGGCGGCGGCGATCACGGCGCGGAAGAGGTTGCTCTGGCGACCGTCGGCGAGAGTCTTCGCGACCAGGCGGGCGTTCGCGGTCAGATCGTCGAGCAGTGAGCCGGTGTCGGCGCGGGGCAGCGACTGTTCGGCCATGTCGACGAGCAGATCGGCGACCAAGCCCGCGGGGGTGCGCCAGCGGCGGTAGACGGTCGTCTTGCCGACCCCGGCGCCGGTGGCGACCTCGGTCAGGTCGAGGTGCGCGAATCCGCGGTCCGCCAGCAGATCGCCCGCCACTTCCAGGACGGACTCGCGCACCCGGGCGGTGCGTCCACCAGGCCGAACGGAGCCCGGCCAAGCAATGTCGTGATCCATAACGGGACTCCTGTTTCATTTAGCGCGGATCGGGTGTACTGTCGATCGTGTTAACGACACTGTAGACCCTTTAGGAGCTCTCATGGAATACCGGCGGCTCGGCGCATCTGGTCTTCTCGTTCCGGCACTCGGCTTCGGCGCGGGTACCTTCGGCGGTCGCGGTGCGCTGTTCAGCGCATGGGGCGATACCGATGCCGCGCAGGCCAGGCGCTTGATCGACATCAGCCTGGAGGCCGGTGTCACCCTGTTCGACACGGCCGACGTCTATTCCGACGGCGCGTCGGAGGAGGTACTCGGCGCGGCGATCAAGGGCAGGCGCGAGCAGGTGCTGCTGTCGACCAAATCGGCACTGCCCACCGGTCCCGGCCCCCACGAGGCGGGCTCGAGCCGCGCCAGGCTGATCCGCGCCGTCGACGCCTCGCTGCGCCGTCTCGGCACCGATTACCTCGACTTGTTCCAGCTGCACGCCTTCGACGCGGGCACACCGCTGGCCGAAACTCTCACCGCCCTGGACGATCTGGTGCGGGCAGGCAAAATCCGCTACCTCGGCGTCTCCAACTTCGCCGGCTGGGAGCTGATGAAAACACTCGCCACCGCCGAGGCTCTCGGCCTGGAAAAGCCGGTGGCGCACCAGGTCTACTACTCGCTGGTCGGTCGCGACTACGAATGGGAACTGATGCCGCTCGGTGCCGATCAGGGAGTCGGCTCCATCATCTGGAGCCCGCTCGGCTGGGGCAGGCTCACCGGCAAAGTCCGTCGCGGGCAGCCGCTTCCGGCGGGAAGCCGACTGCACGAGACGGCTCAGGCCGGCCCACCCGTCGACGACGAGCGACTCTACGACATTGTCGAGGTGCTCGATCGCATCGCCGCCGAAACCGGACGCAGCGTCCCACAGATCTCCCTGAACTGGCTGCTCACCCGGCCCACCGTCGCCACGGTGTTGATCGGGGCCCGCAACGAGGAGCAGTTACGGCAGAACCTCGGCGCGGTCGGTTGGCAGCTCGATCCCGAACACCTGGCCGCACTCGACGCGGCGAGTGCGACGACACCCCCGTACCCGTACTACCCGTACCACCGGCTGCCTGACTTCGCCCGGCTCAACCCACCGGCGATCCGCGCGGCGGCCTGATCACGTCAGGCAGGTCAGTACACGTCGCGCACGTACCGCTTCTCGGCGACGAGCTGCTTCTTGAAGGCCAGCGCGCCCGCCTCGTCCAGCTTTCCGTGGATCTGGGCGATCCGCAGCAGGGTGTCGTCGACATCCTTGGCCATCCGGGCGGCGTCACCGCAGACGTAGAAGTGGCCGCCGTCGCGCAGCCACGACCACAGCTCGGCGCCGTGCTCGATCATGCGGTGCTGGACATACACCCGCTCGCGCTGATCGCGGGAGAAGGCCAGGTCGAGCCGGGTGAGGAAACCGGAGCGGAACATGTCCTCCAGCTCGGCGCGGTAGTAGAAGTTCTGGGCGGCGTGCTGGTCGCCGAAGAACAGCCAGTTGCGACCGGTCGCGCCGATGGCTCGGCGCTCGTGCAGGAACCCGCGGAAAGGAGCGATACCGGTACCCGGCCCCACCATGATCATCGGGGCGTTCGGGTCCAACGGCGGACGGAAGTGCGGTGCCCGCTGCAGAAAGATCGGCACCTCGGTAGTGCCCCGGTCGGCGAGGAACGTCGAGCACACCCCGCCCCGGCGCGCCGAGGTGCCTACCGGGTCGCCGTAGCGGACGACACCGACCGTCAGCTGCACCTCGTCGGGCGTGGTCAACGGGCTGGAGGAGATCGAATACTGGCGTGGTTGCAGCTTTTTCAGTGCGCCGAGCCAGTCGACGAGGTCGGTGCGCACCGGGAAGTCGCGCAGCACATCGACGGCCTGGCGGTCCCACAGGTAGGAGGCGAGCTCATTGCGATTGTCGCGGCGCAGCAGTTTGGCCAGCTGCGGGTGGGGGTTGCGCTCGCCGATGAAGCCGAGCAGATCCTGGCTCACCTTGGTGATGTCGTAGTGGGTGCGCAGGGCATCGGTGAGCGTGAGTTCGCGGTCGTCGACCTCGATCATGCGGCGACCATCGAGTCCGGTGCAGGTGAGCCATTCGTCGACCAGATCGGGACAGTTGGCGGGCAGCACGCCCAGGGAATCGCCCACTTCGTAGCCGGCGTCGAGGTCGTGGAGGTCGAAGCCGAAGCGACGCACCTCTTTCGGTGAGCCGGGTGCGCTGAGGATCTCGTTGCGCATCAAAGAGGCGCGGACCGGGGACTGGCGGGTGAACGGAGCGGCGGCGGCACGCTGCGCTCGGGAGGGTGCGGGCGCGAGTTGCCGATCGAGCACGGTCGCGCCACCGAGACCGGCCGGTGACGGCATCGCACGGCCCGAATCAGGCTGCCGGGCAATGGTGCTGGTGCCGAGCGAATCGTGGCCGTTCGGTGCGCCGACGAGCGCAGCATCGCGGCCGCGCGGAGTGCCGCCGGTCGGACCGCCGTCGCCGGGCGATCCGCTGGTGATCGCGATCAGGACATCGTCGAGCCACTGATCGGCGGTGTCGGCGAAATCGGGCTCGCTGTCCACTCGCGGCAGCAGTCGCTTCGCGCCACGTTCGGCGAACAGGGTGTCGAGCCTGCGGCCATGGCCACAGAAGTCGTCGTAGGAGGAGTCGCCGAGCGCGAACACCGCGTACCGGACACCGTTGAGGCGAATGATGCTGTCTTCGAGCCTGGTCCAGAAGTCGGCGCCGTTGTCCGGCGGGCCACCGTCACCGAAAGTGCTGGTGACGATGAGGACGTCACCGGTGATCGAGGTCAGCTCGCACGAATCCATGTCGAGCAACGACGGCGTGAGTCCCGCTTCCGCGAGGCGGGCCGCGACGGTGGCGGCCAGTTCTTCGGCGTTACCGGTCTGGGAAGCCCACAGGACGGTGATCGGGTGGGGGGTGGGGCCGTCGGAGGCTTCGGCGGGGGCGCCCGCGTTGCGGGAGTACATGCCGGCCAGGAGTCCATCGACCCACAGGCGTGACTGCGTCGACAACGGTGCGCTCACCGGCAGCACCGGCTGCCCGGTCACCGGTAGTGACTGCAGTGCGGCGAGGTACCCGCCGAGATAGATGCGCTCGGTCTCACTGAGCGTGGGGGAGGTGCCGGCATCGAGGCCGAGGATCCCGGCCAGTGGATGCGCGGCCGGTTGTGCGGGCAGCTGCGCGTGGTGCGAAGGCGCCTGCTCGGGGGCGGCGGCCGGGCCGACCCGGCGCAGCGCCACCGCGCATGCCTTGAACTCCGGCTGCAACGAGGCCGGATCCACCGCGTCGTTGGTGACCGCGTTGATCGTCAGATATTCGCCCTGTTCGTCATTCCAGTGGAAGGGAGCAAAACAATCACCAGGTCGCACCCGGTCGCTGATCCGCACCGGCAGCACAGCACGGCCCCGGCGCGACGCGATCTCGAGCTGATCGCCCGGCTTCAGATCGAGTCGCTCGGCGTCGGTGGGATGAACTTCGACGAACGGCTCGCCGTTCAGCTTCGTCAGCTTGGCGACCTTGCCCGTCTTGGTCATCGTGTGCCACTGATGTTGCAGCCGACCGGTATTGAGCAGGAAGGGGTAGTCGTCATCGGGCAATTCGGCGGCGGGCATGTGCGGGCGGGGGAAGAACACCGCGCGCCTGCTCGGAGTAGCGAACGCGAGCCGCGGGGTGGTGCCGTCGGCCGCCACGTGCAGCGGCTGATGGGTGCCGTCGTTGACATAGCGGATGGGGTTGCGCGGGGTATCGGCGTCCTTGCACGGCCACTGCATCGGCCCTTGGGCCAGGCGCTCGTAGCTCATGCCGCTCAGGTCGTAGCCGGTGGCCGGGTTGGTGAACTGCCGCAGCTCGGCGAACACCTCGGCGCTGGTGGCGAAGTCGAAGCCGGGGAACCCCATGGCCGTGGCGACCTGGGCGATCAGCAGCCAGTCCGGTCGCGCGTCGCCGATCGGGTCGACCGACTGCTGCAGCAGAGTGACGTTGCGCTCCGAATTCACCATCACGGCATCGGCTTCGGCCCACAGCGTGGCGGGCAGCAGCAGGTCGGCGTACGCGTTGGTCGCGGTTTCGGCGTAAGCATCCTGGACGACGACCAACTCGGCTGCCTCGAGGCCCGCGATCACCGTTTTGCGATTGGCCACGGTGGCGACGGGATTGGTGCAGATGATCCACGCGGCCTTGATCTCGCCGTCGGCCAGCCCGCGGAACATGTCGATGGTGCCGGGGCCCGATTCGGTGCGCAGGGTGGCGTCGGGCAGATCCCAGGCGGTTTCGACGAAGGTGCGGTCGGCGGGGGAGAGCAGGCTGCGCTGGCCGGGCAGGCCGGGGCCCATGTAACCCATCTCGCGCCCACCCATGGCGTTGGGCTGGCCGGTGAGCGAGAAGGGCCCACTGCCCGGCCTGCAGATGGTGCCGGTGGCCAGGTGCAAGTTCACCAGGGCGTTGGTGTTCCAGGTGCCGTGGGTGGACTGATTGAGCCCCATCGTCCACAGCGACATCCACTCGCCGGCTTCGGCGATCATCGCGGCGGCGGTGCGGATATCGGCCTCGGCCAGGCCGGTCAACTCGGCGACGCGGTCCGGGGGGTAGTCGGCGAGGAAGTCGGGCATCGCCTCCCAGCCCTCGGTGTGCTCGGCGATGAAGTCGGTGTCGATGGCGCCGTCGGCGACCAGCAGGTGCAGCAGTCCGTTGAGCAGGGCGAGGTCGGTACCCGGGGCGATCTGCAGGAACAGGTCGGCGCGGGCGGCGGTATCGGTGCGGCGTGGATCGACCACGATCAGCTTGGCGCCCGCCTTGAGCCGGTCGGCCATGCGCAGATAGAGGATCGGGTGGCAGTCGGCCATGTTCGCGCCGCTGACCAGGAACAGGTCGGCGTGTTCGAAGTCGTCGTAGGAGCCGGGCGGCCCGTCCGCGCCGAGCGATTGCTTGTAGCCGGTGCCCGCGCTGGCCATGCACAGGCGCGAGTTGGCCTCGATGTGTTTGGTCCGCAGGTAGCCCTTGGCCAGCTTGGTGGCCAGGTATTGGGCTTCCAGCGACATCTGCCCCGAAACGTAGAGGGCGATCGCGTCGGGCCCGTGCTCGTCGAGGATCGCGCGCAGGCGGGTGGCGGTTTCGTGCACGGCCTCGTCGACCGGCAGTGGAACCGGGACCTGCCCGCGTTCGGGGCGCCGGTAGGCGGTGTCCATCCGGCCGGGCGCGGCCATCATCTCCGTGTGGGTGGCGCCCTTGGTGCACAGTCTGCCCGCGTTCGCCGGATGCAGCTTGTCGCCGCTGACCTTGGCGATCAATCGCGCGCCAGACTGATCAGTCTTTGTCTGGACGGTTATTCCGCAGCCGACGCCACAATACGAGCACTGTGTACGCACAGTGTCCGTGCCGCGGTCGTCCGCTTCCCCTGTCATGACTCGATCATCCGCATTTGTCGTTGCGCTCGATTTACCGAACGTTATGTCCAGGTGACAATCGACCTCACAAGCCGAAATCTCGGCGGTGAGGATTCGGCCCGAATATCGCCCCTGATCAGGGCGCATTCCGGGCTGTCGGCGCGTAACCGCGGACGAGTCGGGGTGACCGGACTCACCCCGGTCACCGACGGTGTTTCAGCCCAGTTTGTAGCCGCGGTGCAGTGCCACCACGCCACCGGTGAGGTCACGCCACTGCACCGAGTCCCAGCCTGCGTCCGCCACCCGGCGGGCCAGCCTGCGCTGGTTCGGCCAGGCCCGGATCGACTCGGCCAGGTACACGTACGCGTCCGGGTTCGAGCTCACCGCCTGGGCCACCCGCGGCAGCGCCTTCATCAGGTACTCCATGTACACGGTGCGGAACGGCCCGAACACCGGCGTGGAGAACTCGCAGACCACGACCCGTCCACCCGGCTTGGTCACCCGCAGCATCTCGCGCAGCGCCACATCGATATCGGCGACATTGCGCAACCCGAACGAGATGGTCACCGCGTCGAACGAATCGTCGGCGAACGGCAACGCCATCGCATCGCCCGCCACCATCGGCACCTGCCGGAACCGGCCCGCCGCGAGCATCCCCTGGGAGAAGTCGGCGGCCACGCACCAGGCGCCCGACTTGCCGAGTTCCACGGTCGAGACGCCGGTGCCCGCGGCCAGGTCGAGGACCCGCTCGCCGGGACGCAGCGCGAGAGCACGTCGCGTCGCCCACCGCCAGTACCGATCCTGGCCGGCGGAGATGACCGTATTGGTGAGGTCGTAGCGCTTCGCCACACCGTCGAACATCGACGCGACCTCGTGGGGTTGCTTGTCCAGCGAAGCCCGAATCGGTTCTCGCTGCTCTGTTGTCGCCACGCACCGAGCTTAGAGTTTTTTCGCCGCGATAGCGCAGGTGGGTTTCGCCACTCAGGCCGTGCGCGGCAATCGCTCGCGCATCCCGGTGACGTCGGCGTAGTGACTCATCAGCTCGGTGCAGACCGCGGGCCAGGTGCGGTGCAGCACCGACTTGCGCGCCGCCGCCGCGAACCGGCCGCGCTGCCCGGCGTCACGCAGCGCCGACACCGCGCTCGGCAGCAATTCCGCGAACCGGTCCACCGGCAGCAGATACCCGTTGCGGCAGTGCGAGATCAGGTCCCGTGGCCCGCCGGCATCGGGCCCGATCACCGGCACTCCCGAGGACAGCGCTTCCTGCACACCCTGACAGAACGTCTCGTGCTCGCCGGGATGGACCATCACGTCCAGGCTGGCGTAGTGGGTCGCCAGCTCGCTGCCGCCCAGTTCGCCGGTGAACACCGCGTCCGGCATCAGCCTGCGCAGCCGGGCCCGTTCCGGTCCGTCGCCCACCACGACGAGCTGGATCGACGGGTCACCGGCCAGCGCGGCCAGCCGCTCCACGTGCTTCTCCGGTGCGAGCCTGCCCACGAACCCGACGACGAGCCGGTCGCTGGAACCGAGCCAGCTCGCCCGCAACTCGGTACTGCGCGCGGCCGGGTTGAACCGGGCGATGTCCACGCCACGGCCCCAGCGGTGCACCCGGGGAATCCCGTGCTCGGCGAGGTCGTGCGCGGCCGCCGACGACGGCGCGAGCGTGCGGGTGGCGCCCTCGTGGATCCGGCGCGTCCACGCCCACGCGGCCCGTGCGGCCAGCCCGAGCCCGTAACTCTTGGCGAACCCGGCCACATCGGTCTGATACACCGCGACGGTCGGCAGGTCCAAGCGGGTCGCCGCGGCGAGCCCGCCCGCGCCGAGCAGGAACGGCGAGGCCAGGTGCACCACATCGGGATCGAATGCGGCGATGGCGGCGGTGATGCCGGGTTGTGGCAGGCCCACCGGCAGCGAACTCACCTTCGGCACCATCATCGCGGGCACGCGGTGCACCGGGAAGCGGCCGTGAAAACGAGGTGCGGGTGGGGCACCGCGCAGGGAATCGGGCGCCACGATCATCGCGTCGTGACCGTGCTGATCCAGGTGATCCAACACCCGCAGCACGGAGTTGACGACGCCGTTCATGTTCGGCAGGAAAGACTCCGAGACGATGGCTACGCGCACTCTCTCAGGGTGACCGCCACACCGCGCGACACACCCACACCGACGTGAAGCCGGGACGAACAGCAAACGAAGTTACGACTCGCGCTGTTTGCGGCGCACGATCCACAGCACCGGCAGGGCCAGCGCCCATGCCACGAAGATCACCGACGCCGCCGGGATGATCGCCACCCGCGCGTCGCGCCCGGCCACCCGGACCAGGTCGGGATCGCGCGTGCTGTACTCCACGTTGATCCGCTGACCAGCGGTCAGGTTCGTCGGATACAGGATGCCGACCTTCGGATTGTGGGTCACGCTGTCGGGCGTCACGTAGATCACCGCCGAGCGCAACCGGCCCGCGGACAGCACCTCGCCGGAGGTCACGCCACGATGCCGCTCGATCTCGAAGTCGTTGCGCCAGGCCGCGAGCACCAGCAACACCATCAGCACGCTGACGACGGTCGCCGCCCCGACCACCCATGCCCGAACTCGTCGCAGGCGCTTGTTCCGCCGCTCCGACAGGCTGGTTTCCGACACCCGCCACACAGTACCGGCTGTCATCCCGGCGGCTGGTGCCGCGTGTTCTCGGCCTGGGAACCACGTTCGTGCCTCCCTCCGGTCGGTCCGGATCGGGGCGGCCGGGAACCACGGACTGCCGCAGCCGGGCGCAGCGAATACGCCTAGCATTCCCGGCATGTCCCGCAAATTCAGCTTCACCGTGCCCTACACCGTCCCGGTCGAAGAGCTTCACCGGGCACTTGTCGACGATGCCGTCTGGCAGGCGCGTTTCGCCGGCGCCGAGACCGCGACCATCGAACTCTCCCATCCCGACGGCCCCGATTCGATCACCATCCAGATGACCGAAACCCCAGGTAAGGACAAGGTTCCCGCCCTGGTGCGCAAGGTACTCAAGAGCGATCTCGTCCTGGTTCGCACCGACAACTGGCAGCCACTGGCCGGCGAGGTCGCCAAGGGTAGTTTCACCGGCAACACCAGCGGCATCACCACCGAGATGTCGGGCACCTACGAACTGCGCCCCACTGCCGAGGGCAGCGAGATCGAGGTCGTCGGCACGGTCAAGGTGAAAGTTCCGCTGGTCGGCGGCGCCATCGAGCCGCTGGCCGAGCAGCTGCACCAGCGTGTGCTCAACAGCGAACGCAAGTTCATCGAGAACTGGTTCGCCAAGCTCTGAGCGACAGCGACGGGTGCCGCTCCAGCGAGCGGCACCCGGCGTCAGCCGCGGTTCTCGACCAGCACCAGCCAGTTGCCCGAGTTGTCGCGAATGATCGCCTCGGTGCCGTACGGGCGTTCGGACGGCGGCTGAATGAACTCGACACCCTTGGCCGTGAGTTCGTCGTAGGTCTTCTGGCAGTCGGCGGTACGCAGCCCGAGGGCGCCGTGGGTGCCGTCGGCCAGTGCCCGCCGGATCGCGTCGGCGAGGTCGTCGGTGAGCGGCGGCCCCGGGATCATCAGTGTCACCTCGAGCTCGCGATGATCAGGGTGGGCGATGCTCACCCAGCGGAAGCCGTTGTCGCCCATGCTCACGTCCGCGGTCTCGACGAATCCGAGCTTGTCGATGTACCACTGCTTGGCGGCATCCTGATCGGTGACGTACACGGTGACCAGGGAAACGTTCGTGATCGTTGTCATGGTTCGAGGCTATGACCGCTCGGTGCCATCCGGCTTCTCCGAAATTGCGGTGTCGTGGCGGACACGGTCGGAGAGCCCGTGCATGAAGACGTAGCAGCCCGGAATGTGCGGCGCTCCGTCGGCGAATTTCGCCTGATACTCGCTCGGCGTCACCCCGACGAGTTGACGGAACTTGGCACTGAACGAGCCGAGGCTCGAATACCCCACCAGCATGCACACCTCGGTGACGGTCAGGTTGGTCGACCGCAACAGATCCTGAGCCCGCTCGATCCGCCGCTCGGCCAGATACACCGCAGGCGTGCGGCCGTAGACCGCGGCGAACGCGCGCAGGAAGTGGTATTTCGAAACACCTGCGGCGCGGGCGAGTTCGTCGAGGTCGAGCGGATCGGCGTACTGCCGGTCGACGAGGTCACGCGCTGTGCGCAGGTGCGGCAGCAGGGCCAGCACCGGACGCCGCGCCGCGCCGCTCACGGCTGCTCCGCCCGGCGCTCGGCCATCAGCTGAACGGCGGGAGTTCGTCGGCACGCAGCGAAGCCCGTCCGGCCGCTCGCCAGGCGCGGGCGGTGAGGTCGAGGTCCTCGTCGGTCACCAGATTGCCCATCACCCGAACCGCCGTGCGCTGCAGATACTTCGAGCGCATCACCGGCGGTCCACCGAGCGGGACCATCCTCGGCTGGGTGGCCAGGCCCGCGAGTCTGCGCGCCACCGAGAAGGTGCGTCCGTAGTGGTCACGCAGCAACTGCGGCCACGCCCGGCTCAGATCGGGTTCGTCGAGCAGGTCCGCGAGCAGGTGCCCGCCTTCCAGCCCGTAGTCGATGCCTTCGCCGTTGAGCGGGTTCACGCAGCCCGCGGCGTCACCGACCAGTACCCAGTTCGGGCCCGCCACGTTCGAGACCGCGCCGCCCATCGGCAGCAGTGCCGAGGCCACCGCGCGCAGTTCGCCCTCGAGTTCCCATTCCTCGCGACGCAGCTGGGTGTAGTGCTCGAGCAGCGGCTTGAGGGCGACGTGCGAGGGCCGCGCCTCGGTGGCCAGCGAGCCGACACCGATGTTCACCTCGCCGTTGCCGAGCGGGAAGATCCAGCCGTAGCCGGGGACCAGTTCGTCGGCGGCATTGCGCAGCTCCAGATGCGAGGAGATCCACTGATCGTCGCTGCGGCCGGACTTGATGTAGGCGCGGGCGGCGGTCCCGTAGGCGTAGCGGCGATGCCAGGTGCGACCCAGCTGTTTGCCGATGGGGGAGCGCACGCCGTCGGCCACCACCAGCACCCGGCAGCGCACCGTGTGGGTGGTCGCACCGATCAGCACCGTCACCCCGGTGACCCGCTCGTTCTCGCGCAGCACCTCGGTGACCTTCGCGCCGTCGACCATCCGCGCGCCGGACTTGATCGCGGTCTCGCGCAACTTGTCGTCGAGTTCGGTTCGCGGAACGGCACTTCCGTAGGTCGGGAACGACCCGCCCGGCCACGGCAGCAGTGTCTCCTTGCCGAAGCCGGCCATCCGCAGGCCGTGGTTCACCGTGTGCGCGCGCAACCATTCGCCGAGACCCAGGTGTTCCAGCTCGGCGGTGGCACGCGGCGTCAGACCGTCGCCACAGGTCTTGTCGCGCGGGAAAACCGCCGAATCGAGCAGCAACACATCGCGTCCGGCGCGCGCGGCCCACGCCGCCGACGCGGAACCGGCGGGCCCTGCCCCGACTACCAGCACCTCGACGGCGGCAGGCAGCGGAGCATGGTCGGCGGGGGTGAGATCCGGTGAACCCATGGCTCAATACTGGCACTGTCGGCCGCTGTGCGAGAGTGTCGGGTACACCGGGAATTGTCACTGTGTGACGGGGTTCATCGGCCATAGTGCCGTGACACGCTAGGTTGCTACCCGTCGGGGTCGGACGCATCGCTGGGAGAAGATAATGAGCACATCGGCTGTGAGCGACGAAAGCACCGTGGTTGCCGGGGTAGATCTCGTCGATCCCGAACTCGCCGTCACCGTGCGCGACGGACTGGCCGCGGTCGAGAAACTGCTCGTCGACGAGCTCTCCGACGGTGAGGAATTCCTCCAGGAGGCGGCCCTGCACCTGGCCAGGGCGGGCGGCAAGCGGTTCCGGCCGCTGTTCACCGTGCTCACCGGCCAGCTCGGACCGAATCCGACCGACCCGGCGCTGATCACCGCGGGCACGGTCGTGGAACTCGTGCACCTCGCGACGCTCTACCACGACGACGTCATGGATGAGGCGACCCAGCGTCGCGGCGCGGAGAGCGTCAACTCGCGGTGGGGTAACAACATCGCGATCCTGGCGGGCGACTACCTGTTCGCCCACGCCTCGCGCCTGACCTCCACCCTCGGCCCCGACGCGGTCCGCATCATCGCCGAGACCTTCGCCGAGCTGGTCACCGGCCAGATGCGGGAAACCATGGGCGCCAAGCAGACCCAGGACCCAGTCGAGCACTACCTGCGCGTGGTGTGGGAGAAGACCGGCTCGCTCATCGCCGCCGCGGGCCGCTTCGGCGGCACGTTCTCGGGTGCGGGTCTCGACCATGTCGAACGCCTGGCCCGCCTCGGCGACGCGGTCGGTACCGCGTTCCAGATCTCCGACGACATCATCGACATCTCGTCCTCGGCCGAGCAGTCGGGCAAGACCCCGGGTACCGACCTGCGCGAAGGCGTGCACACCCTGCCGGTGCTCTACGCCCTGCGCGAGACCGGCGCCGACGGCGATCGCCTGCGCACGCTGCTGGCGCGCCCGCTGGAAACCGACGCCGAGGTCGACGAGGCACTGGAACTGCTGCGCCGCTCGCCCGGCATGGCGCTGGCCAAGGAAAAGCTGGCCGAATACGCCGACCTCGCCGATACCGAACTCGCGGCGCTTCCCGCCGGCCCCGCCAACGACGCCCTCACCAGGCTCGTCCGCTACACGATCGAACGCGTCGGCTGACCAGGAACCAACGCCACCCGGCGCACGTTGAGCACATGGGTAACTCGCCGGGTACACCCAGAACCGTTCCCGTTGTCAACCGCAGGCCCGATGCCTGACGAACGCAGCGCCTGACGACCGGCAAGAGGCGCGGGGAGGCGGAAATGCCCAATGGCATCAAAACGTTCGGTTTGATGGTGGGAATGTCGGCGTTGATCGTCGCCATCGGGGCGATGTTCCGCAGCCCGACGATCCTGATCATCTCGATCGTGCTGGCCGTCGGCATGAACGCCTACGCCTACTTCAACAGCGACAAGCTGGCGTTGAAGGCGATGCACGCGCAACCGGTGAGCGAGCTGGAGGCGCCGGTCATGTACCGGATCGTGCGCGAGCTCGCGACCACGGCGCGCCAGCCCATGCCGCGGCTCTACATCAGTCCGACCAGCGCCCCCAACGCGTTCGCGACCGGCCGTAATCCGCGCCACGCCGCGGTCTGCTGTACCAGCGGCATCCTGCAATTGCTCGACGAACGCGAGCTGCGCGCGGTGCTCGGCCACGAGCTGTCCCACGTCTACAACCGCGACATCCTGATCTCGTCGGTGGCGGGTGCGATGGCCTCGGTCATCACCGGTCTGGCGAATATGGCGTTCTTCGCGAGTTCGTTCGGCAACAGGGACGGCAACGGACCGAACATCATCGGTGTGCTGCTGGTCTCGCTGCTCGGGCCGATCGCGGCGGGCCTGATCAAGATGGCGGTCTCGCGATCGCGGGAGTACCAGGCCGATCAGTCCGGCGCCGAGCTCACCGGCGACCCGCTGGCCCTCGCCTCGGCCCTGCGCAAGATCGAACGCGGCGTCCAGGCGGCCCCGCTTCCGCCGGACCCCAAGATCACCAGCGAATCGCATCTGATGATCGCCAACCCGTTCCGCGCGGGCGACCGTGTCGCCCGCTGGTACTCCACCCACCCCCCGATGGACGAGCGCATCAAGCGTCTGGAGGAGATGGCAGGCGGCACCCATCACCACTGAGTGCCGCCACACCGGACCTATCGGTAGTTGACGAACTGCAGGGCGATACCGAAGTCCTCGCCCTTGAGCAGCGAGATCACTTCCTGCAGGTCATCACGCTTCTTGCTGCTGACCCGCAGCTCCTCACCCTGGATCTGCGCCTTCACGCCCTTGGGTCCCTCGTCGCGGATCTTCTTCGAGATCTTCTTCGCCTTCTCGGTGTCGATACCCTGCACGAGCGTGCCGGTGATCTTGAACACCTTGCCCGACGGCTGCGCCTCGCCGGCGTCGAACGCCTTCAGCGAGATATCGCGGCGGATCAGCTTCTCCTTGAAGACGTCGAGCGCCGCCTGCACCCGCTCCTCGGCGTTGGCGGTCAGCACGATGGCTTCCTCACCCGACCACGCGATCGATGCGTCGGTGCCCTTGAAGTCGTAGCGCGAGTTCAGTTCCTTCTCCGCCTGATGCAGAGCGTTGTCGACCTCCTGTCGATCGACCTTGCTCACGACGTCGAATGACGAATCAGCCACACTGCGCTCCTGTCCTGTGAAGGTCCGGCGAACTCCGGGGCCGGGTTGTGCCCGGCCATCGAGACAGTTGTACCCGCATCGGGGGACGACCGGTGCTCGCAGGGGGTCTGTGCAGGCGTTTTGATAGTCCGGGTGAGTACGTTGTAAGCTGCTCAGCGCACCGGAAACGGCGCACACGGCAGATTGCCCGAGCGGCCAATGGGAGCGGACTGTAAATCCGTCGGCTTATGCCTACGTAGGTTCGAATCCTACATCTGCCACATCGAACCCCCGTCGATCGCGAAGATCGGCGGGGGTTCCTTGGTTCTGTGGGGTTGTTCCCGCGCGGACCCGGGTAGCCTCGAAGCAGGCGAGTCGGAACCAGCGGGTGAAACCCGTGAAAATGCCCTTTGAGCTGCCGATTTGGTGCTCGGGGCGAGGAGTGTGTAATCTCGTTCAGGACGCCGGAGCACGGGGTCACGCTGATCGGCTTGCCGATACAGACTCTGTGCCACGTTGTCATGCCCCCTTAGCTCAGTCGGTAGAGCGTTTCCATGGTAAGGAAAAGGTCAACGGTTCGATTCCGTTAGGGGGCTCGCCGGATTGCCGGTGGTGAGCGGCTTACCGCGGCATCATCGGGATATTAGTCCGCCGTGGCGGTGTAGCTCAGTTGGTAGAGCAAACGACTCATAATCGTTGTGTCGCCGGTTCAAGTCCGGCCATCGCTACCAATTTCAACTCAGCCCAGACCGGAAAGAAGGCAAATCGTGGCCGCGAAGTCCACCGATGTCCGGCCAAAGATCACCTTGGCCTGCGACGAGTGCAAGCACCGCAACTACATCACCAAGAAGAACCGGCGTAACGACCCGGATCGCCTCGAGCTGAAGAAGTTCTGCCCCAACTGCGGAACTCACCGGGCGCACCGCGAGTCGCGCTAGTTTCCAGAACATCTGCCGAAGGCCGGACGAGAGTCCGGCCTTTGTGCTTTTCCCAGGAAGTTCATGGAAAGTTCGGGGCCGATACAGTACCCGGACGCATCACGTTTTACACCGGTCGACTTCGGTGCTGTCTTACGAGTGAGTAAGGTCCACGTTGTGACAGTGAACACCGGAACTCACGAAGCGGTCCCTGCCGCAGCCGCCGAATCCTTCGATCCCGCCGCCCACGCGGCCTCGATGGTCGGCCACCACTACCGCGTCGACGACTACTACGAGGTCGGTCGCGAGAAGGTGCGTGAATACGCCCGTGCGGTGCAGGATTACCACCCGGTGCACTGGGAGGAAGACATCGCGCGCGAGTACGGCCACCAGGGTCTGCTCGCCCCGCTCACCTTCATCTCCCTGGTCGGCATCCTCGCCCAGCGCAAGCTGTTCGAACGGATCGTGACCGGTTACGACCTGAGCCAGATCATGCAGACCGATCAGATCCTGGAATTCCACCGCCCCATTCGGGTCGGCGATCAGCTGACCTGTGATGTGTATCTGGATTCTTTCCGGCAGGCATTCGGTGGCGACATCATCGTGACCAAGAACATCGTCACCGCCCAGGACGACGAACTGGTGCTCACCACGTACACCACCCTGATCGGCCGCAGTGGCGGCGACAGCGATCCGCGGATGTCGGACGCGGTCCGCAATGTGCTGATGCACGGAATCGGCGAAGAGGAACCCGCCCACCACGCGCCGGCCGAGCTGTCCATCGGGGACACCCCGGCCCCGATCACCAAGCAGCCGGAGCCGACGGTCAGTGTGCACGCCCTGTCCTTCGACAGCGTGTCGGTCGGCGACGAGCTGCCCGCCCGCG
Organism: Nocardia sp. NPDC060249; assembly: GCF_042728755.1. Classification (NCBI taxonomy): domain Bacteria; kingdom Bacillati; phylum Actinomycetota; class Actinomycetes; order Mycobacteriales; family Nocardiaceae; genus Nocardia; species Nocardia sp. NPDC060249. Next base: position 167,059 of record NZ_JBHXAQ010000007.1, on the reverse strand, counting down.
TGGCGCGACTCACCCGTGGCGACCTCGTCAACTACGCGGGCGTGTCCGGTGACGCGAACCCGATCCACTGGAGCGACGAGGTCGTGAAGCTGGTCGGCCTGGACAACGTGGTCGCGCACGGCATGCTCACGATGGGTCTCGGCGGCGGTTTCATCACCTCGTGGCTGGGCGATCCCGGTGCGGTGAAGGAGTACAACGTCCGCTTCACCAGCCCGGTCTACGTCGGCTCCGACGTCCCGGCGGAGGTCGAATACACCGGAAAGGTGAAATCGGTCGATCCGCAGACCCGTACCGCCGTTGTCGCCATCACGGCGAAGTCGGCGGGCAAAAAGATCTTCGGCCGCGCCACGGCAACCGTTCAGCTGTCCTGACCTGGTCGAGTGTCCCGGATTGGCGATAACCGCGCGCGGTGACGTATAGTCGGGTCTCTGGGGTCACGAGATGCTGCGCGCTGATCTTCCCGAGGGGTTATCTCCTCATGGAAGCGGCGCGCGTGTTGTGTGACACTAGGGACAACCGAATATCGAATGTGGTTGGGCACTACAGCTCAGGCTGGTCCAACCGAAGGGGCGTAGCTCAATTGGCAGAGCAGCGGTCTCCAAAACCGCAGGTTGCAGGTTCAAGTCCTGTCGCCCCTGCCCTGAATGCCAGCGACGAGAGAGGATCGACGTGAGCGACGAGCGGGATACTCGCGGCGAAGACAGCGAGGACACCGCCGCTGCCACTCGACCGAGTGGCAAGCGGTCTGCTCGTCGTGTGCGCGCGTCGGATGCTCCGGCAGACAACGGATCGGTGGCCACGCTCGATCGGCCGTCGGCCTCGCGCAAGGCAGACAAGACCGCCGGTAAGGCAAAGACGGGCAACCCGTTCAAGCGGGTGCTCAAGTTCCTGCGAGAGGTCATCGCGGAACTGCGCAAGGTGATCTGGCCCAACCGGAAGCAGATGGTCACCTATACGGCCGTCGTTCTGGTGTTCGTGGTCTTCATGGTCGCGTTCATCGCCGGGATCGACGTGGCGTTCGTCAAGGGTGTCGACTGGCTGTTCGGCTGATCGCCGACACCCACGCCGGTAGCCGATCGCGGGTCGGAACGGCGGAGTGTGCCTCCGCGCACCCGACCCGGCCCAGAGGATGTACGTGACGACACAGGAAGCGAGTGCCTCAGTGAGCACCCCGGAGAACGACACCAACGACGAGTTCCCGGTTGACGACGCTGTCGCGGCGGAAACCGCCACCGACGAGGTCGAGGCCGCCGAGCTCGCCGACGAAGCCGTGATCGAAGACGTCGCCACCGAGGACGACCCCGAGGCCGACCCGATCGAGTCGATGAAGACCAAGCTGCGGCGTGTGCCCGGCGACTGGTACGTCGTGCACTCGTACGCCGGTTACGAGAACAAGGTCAAGACCAACCTCGAGACCCGCGTGCAGAACCTCGGTCTCGAGGATTACATCTTCCAGGTCGAGGTGCCGACCGAAGAGGTCACCGAGATCAAGAACGGCCAGAAGAAGAACGTCAACCGCAAGGTGCTGCCGGGCTACATCCTGGTCCGGATGGAACTGAACAACGAGTCGTGGGGCGCGGTCCGCAACACCCCCGGCGTCACCGGTTTCGTCGGGATGACCGGCGGTGGCCCCGGCGCCAAGCCGACCCCGCTGACCATCAACGAGGTCGTGAAGTTCCTGGTTCCGGCCGGTGCGCAGGCGCAGAAGAAGGCCGCCGCGGCCGCTGCCGGTGGTTCGGATGCCGGTAGCGCGGCTTCGGGCAAGCCCACCATCGAGGTCGACTTCGAGGTCGGCGAGTCGGTCACCGTCATGGACGGTCCGTTCGCGACGCTGCCCGCCTCGATCTCCGAGGTCAACGCCGAGCAGCAGAAGCTCAAGGTGCTCGTGTCGATCTTCGGTCGTGAGACCCCGGTCGAGCTGAACTTCACCCAGGTCTCCAAGATCTGAGTTCTCCGCTTTCACGAAACGGCACCGCTCATCGGCGGTGCCGTTCGTGTTTGTGCTGGTCGCCACCCGATTGCTTGGTCATGACCCATGTCAAGTAGAGTGTGATGGTTCGTGTTCTGACTTCCCCGCAGTACCTGTCGGGGCCTAGTCGTGCGCGGATACGAGGCTTACGGCAACCGTAAGGAACCGAACCCCAGAAAGCCAAGGAAGAAAGATGCCCCCCAAGAAGAAGAAGCTCGCCGGGATCATCAAGCTGCAGATCCAGGCCGGCGCAGCCAACCCGGCACCGCCGGTCGGCCCCGCGCTCGGTCAGCACGGCGTCAACATCATGGAGTTCTGCAAGGCGTACAACGCCGCGACCGAGTCGCAGCGTGGCAACGTCATCCCGGTCGAGATCTCGGTGTACGAGGACCGGACGTTCGACTTCAAGCTGAAGACCCCGCCTGCCGCTCGTCTGCTGCTCAAGGCCGCCGGTGTGCAGAAGGGCTCCGCTGAGCCGCACAAGACCAAGGTCGCCAAGGTCACCATGGACCAGGTCCGGGAGATCGCCAAGACCAAGGCCGAGGATCTCAACGCCACCGATCTCGATCAGGCCGCGAAGATCATCGCCGGTACCGCGCGTTCGATGGGTATCACCGTCGAAGGCTGAGCGAATCTCGCTCTCATGTGGGAGGGCCGGCCAGGCCCGAACAAACCACATCTGAACTCAGAAACTTAAGGACAGAAAATCATGGCAAAACGAAGCAAGGCGTACCTCGCCGCTGCTGAGAAGGTCGATCGCGACAACCTGTACTCCCCGCTGGCCGCCGCGCGCCTGGCGAAGGAGACCGCGACCACCAAGACCGACGCGACCGTCGAGGTCGCCGTCCGTCTCGGCGTCGATCCCCGCAAGGCCGACCAGATGGTCCGTGGCACCGTCAACCTGCCGCACGGCACCGGTAAGACCGCTCGCGTCATCGTGTTCGCCGCGGGCGAGAAGGCTTCCGAGGCCGAGGCCGCGGGCGCCGACGCCGTGGGCGCCGAGGACCTGATCGAGCGGATCCAGGGCGGCTGGCTCGACTTCGACGCCGCTATCGCCACCCCGGATCAGATGGCCAAGGTCGGCCGTATCGCGCGTGTCCTGGGCCCGCGTGGTCTGATGCCGAACCCGAAGACGGGCACCGTCACCAACGACGTGACCAAGGCCGTCAACGAGATCAAGGGCGGCAAGATCAACTTCCGCGTCGACAAGCAGGCCAACCTGCACTTCGTCATCGGCAAGGCGTCCTTCGACGACGCCAAGCTGGTGGAGAACTACGGCGCCGCGCTGGACGAGATCCTGCGTGTGAAGCCGTCGACCGCCAAGGGTCGCTACGTCAAGAAGATCACGGTTTCGACGAACACCGGACCGGGCATCCCGGTGGACCCGAACCGCACCCGCAACCTCCTCGACGAGGATGCGTGAGCTTCGCCTGACAGGTAACCCCTGATCCACCGCGAGGGTGGGAACGCGTCCTGCGTTCCCACCCTCGCGGCGTTGTCGGACTGTCCGGCGTTCACCAGCTACTGATCAGCGTCTTTCTTACGCCAGCCGAGCAGCACCGACTCGCCTTCCTGCGGCTTCCACGGCAGGAAGACCGCGACGATCGCCGCGCACACGACGACCGCGCCACTGGCGACGAGCGCGGCGGTGTGCGAGCCCTGCAGGGTCGCGGTCTTCATCGCGACGATGAGGTTCTCGCGCTGGGTCTCGAAGAACGGCGCGAGTTCGCGTTTGCGCAGTTCCAGCACGCTCAGCGGGCTGGCCTTGACCAGGCTCTTCTCGCTGTCGTTCATGATGCCCACCGGGATGGCGTCGATTCGCGCGGCGATGTTGGTGGTGTAGTACGAGGCCACGATCGAGCCGAGAACCGCGACGCCGAGGGTTCCGCCCACCTCGCGGGTGGTGTCGTTGACGGCCGAGCCCGCGCCGGCTTCGTCCAGTGGCAGTGAGGACATGATCGACTCGGTGGCGGGACCCTGCACGATGCCGAGTCCGAGGGCCATCGACACCATCGACGGCAGCACGCCGAGCAGATAGGTGCTGTCGACGGTGACCTGGCTACCCAGGTAGAGCCCGAGTCCGGTGAGCAGCAGGCCGAACACGATCACCGCGGTGGTGCCGATGCGCTGGGCGAGCAGGGTGGCGATCGGTGCGCCGATCGCCACCGAGAACGCGAACGGCAGTGAGGCGATACCGAATTCCAGCGGTGTGTATTCCCGCACGCCCTGGAAATACTGGGTGATCAGGAACAGGAATCCGAACATCGAGAAATATCCGATCGCGATTGCCAAGGCAGGCAATGAGAATCGGCGATTGCGGAACAGCCGCATATCGAGAATCGGTGCGGCCGTGTGCAATTCCCACGCGACGAAACCCGCGAGCAGAGTGGCGCCGAGTGCGGCGGTGCCCAGCGTGGTGAACGAGAGCCAGCCGTTGTGCGGTGCCTCGATGATCGCCCACACCACCAGCGTGATGCCCGCGATCGACAGGCCGATGCCGGGGAAGTCGAGCTTGCCGAACTGCGCGGCGCGCGACTCGGGCACCCAGATCAGGGTGGCGATCAGCGCGATCAGCGCCACGGGCACGTTGATCCAGAACACCGAATGCCAGCTGAAGTGTTCGAGCAGCCAGCCGCCCGAGATGGGGCCGATGGCGATGGCGAAGCCTGCCATCGCGGTCCATGCGGCGATCGCGAGCGCGCGCTCGCGCCGGTCGGTGAAGATGTTGATGATCAGGGCCAGGGTGGCGGGGAAGACCGCGGCGGCGAAGACGCCCATGGCGGCGCGGGCGAAGATCACCTGCGTCATCGTCTCGGCGAGCGCGCCACCGACCGACATCACGGCGATGCCGATCAGGCCGACGAGCATGACCCGGCGGCGGCCGTAACGGTCACCGAGATTGCCCGCGGCGAGGAGTAGGCCGGCGAAGGTCAGCGTGTAGGCGTCGACGACCCATTGCAGTCCGGCGACGTCGGCTGACAGTTGGACGCCGATGGACGGCAGTGCGACGTTGACGATGGTGTTGTCGAGGACTACCAGCAGTTCGGCCAGGCAGATGACGACGAGAGCGACGAATCGCTGCGGGCGTCGGCCCAGCAGCGCTGGTGGATCGACTATGGAGGTTTGCATAGTATTGGAGTGAACCAGGTTACTGTCACCGGGCGTAACACCTTCCGGGTGGGAGTCCTGCCACAATTGAACTGCGATGTGGCGTGAGTCACTTTCGAATCGGTGAAATCGGGCGCAGGGGTCCCGTTTTGGCAGATAGGGCAGGTGCGGGTACAGTGAACGACGGTCATCGACTCGTTCGATGACTAACCCATTCGTTCTACCGAAGACCGTTGGTCGTTGATGCCGCTCGCGCGGTGTCGATCGAAGGTCCGGCGACATTGCCGGCGACCCACGCAGGGAGAGCTGAGGCCGAAGTTATTTTTGCGCCCCGGTACGCCTTGCGTCCGGGGCGTTCGTTTTGTCGCCGGCCCCTGATTCGGTAGTGCACCAACGAAACCGACATCAGAGAGGAGGCGAAGTATGGCGAAACCTGAAAAGGTCACCGCTGTCGCGGAGATCGCGGAGCAGTTCAAGAACTCCACGGCCACTGTTGTCACGGAGTACCGTGGCCTGTCGGTCGGCAAGCTCACCGAGCTGCGTCGTGCGCTCGGCGCCGACGCCACGTACTCCGTCGCCAAGAACACCCTGGTCAAGATCGCTGCCGGCGAAGCCGGTGTGGCGGGTCTCGACGAGCTGTTCGTCGGCCCGACCGCCATCACCTTCATCCAGGGTGAGCCGGTCGACGCCGCCAAGGCGCTCAAGCAGTTCGCCAAGGACAACAAGTCCCTGGTCATCAAGGGCGGATACATGGACGGCCGCGCGCTGTCCGTGTCCGAGGTCGAGCGTATCGCCGACCTCGATTCGCGTGAGGTGCTGCTGGCCAAGCTGGCCGGTGCGTTCAAGGCCAAGCCTTCGCAGGCTGCCGCCCTGTTCGCCGCTCCCGCTTCGCAGGTCGCCCGGCTCGCCCAGGCGCTGCTCGAGAAGCGCACGAGTGCCGAAGGCGCTCCTGCTGCCGAAGAAGCACCCGCGGCTGACGCCGAATAAGACATCTATTACCCGCCTCGGGGTGCGTATGCGCTGCGAGGTACACCACGAAAGGAACCACCATGGCAAAGCTGAGCACCGAAGAACTGATCGGCGCCTTCAAGGAGCTGACCCTGCTCGAGCTCGCTGAGTTCGTCAAGGTCTTCGAAGAGACCTTCGACGTCACCGCCGCTGCCCCCGTCGCGGTCGCCGCCGTCGGTGGCGCTGCTGCGCCGGCCGACGCCGCCGAAGAGCAGGACGAGTTCGACGTCATCCTCGAGGGTGCCGGCGACAAGAAGATCCAGGTCATCAAGGTGGTCCGTGAGATCGTCTCGGGCCTGGGCCTGAAGGAAGCCAAGGACCTGGTCGAGGGCGCCCCGAAGCCGATCCTGGAGAAGGTCGCCAAGGATGCCGCCGAGGCCGCCAAGGCGAAGCTCGAAGAGGCCGGCGCCAAGGTTTCCGTCAAGTAATTCGGAACCAGTGCTGTTGTGAACGGGCGGTCCTTTCCGGGCCGCCCGTTTGCTATTTGCCCGGACATGCGAAAGTGATCCGGGTCGTAGTAGCCGCGCCAGGTTACTCTTCAGTCATGTAGGGGTGTGCCGCGTCTCACTGATGGGTTACAGTGACCGGACCCACAGAGTCGTAGCGCACCGCCGTGATGTGAGCGCGCGGGAACGCGGGTGGGGTGCTCGCAGGGATCAATGGAGGTAGCAGTGGGCGTCGAGGTCAGGACCGAGGGTGTAACCAAATCCTTCGGTTCACAGCGAATTTGGCAGGACGTGTCGATCACGCTCCCTTCGGGTGAGGTCAGTGCGTTGCTCGGGCCTTCGGGTACGGGTAAGTCGGTGTTCCTGAAATCGCTCATCGGTCTGCTGCGGCCCGAGCGTGGGTCCATCTTCATCGATGGCACAGACATCATGACCTGCTCCAACAAGGAGCTCTACGAGATCCGCAAACTGTTCGGCGTCCTTTTCCAGGACGGCGCGCTGTTCGGCTCGATGAATTTGTACGACAACATCGCGTTCCCGCTTCGTGAGCACACGAAGAAGTCGGAATCCGAGATCCGCCGCGTGGTCATGGAGAAGCTCGAGCTGACCGGTCTGCTCGGCGCCGAGGGCAAGCTGCCCGGCGAGATCTCCGGTGGTATGCGCAAGCGCGCCGGTCTGGCCCGCGCGCTGGTCCTCGACCCGCAGATCATCCTCGTCGACGAGCCCGACTCGGGCCTGGACCCGGTGCGTACCTCGTACCTGGCGCAGCTGCTGCTCAACATCAACGCGCAGATCGACGCCACGATTCTGATCGTGACGCACAACATCAACCTGGCCCGTACCGTGCCGGACAACATCGGCATGCTCTTCCGCCGCAACCTGGTGATGTTCGGCCCCCGTGAGGTGCTGCTCACCAGTGAGGAGCCGGTGGTCAAGCAGTTCCTCAACGGCCGGATGATCGGCCCGATCGGTATGTCGGAGGAGAAGGACGAGGCGCAGATGGCGCGCGAGCAGGCGCTCGTCGACGCCGGTCACCACCACGGTGGCGCCGAGGAGATCGACGGCATCATCCCGCAGATGAAGGCCGAGCCCGGCATGCCCGCCCGTCAGGCCGTGTTCCGCCGCCAGGCGCGCGTGCGCGAGATCATCCACACGCTGCCGCACGCGGCACAGGTGGCGATCCGCGAGTCGCTGGATTCCTCCGACGACACTCAGGTGATGGCAGCCTATGGCGGCAACGATCAGCCCACCGAAACGTTCAAGGCGGTTCCGCACGGCCAGATCAACGGCTGAGCGACTTTTACGCCTCGGATGAGCCCCGGCCTACGGCCGGGGCTCTTCTGCGTGACGGGACGGAAAACAGCTGCTGACCGGCCGTCGGCGGGCTGGCGCGCACGGCGTGTCGCGAGTAAAATGACCGCGGCGCAGGGTGGGGGATCCCCAGCGCGCCAGGCGATCTCGCATCGCGGACAGACCTACGCGCGCCACTTGACGAGGGGCCCGCGAACCGTCACGCTGTTCACAGCAGCGTGAGCTGTTGAGGGGCACCAGCGCCAGCGAGAATTCGGCCCAGCACCAGCTGACAGGGGTCGGCGCCAGTTGAATAGAGAGCTCAGCGCCAAGTGAGCAGTCGGATCGGGGGAGTCGGCAGCGGGGCGCAGCGGTGAAGGAACCCGACGCGGCCAGCGTCCAGGGCTTCGGCGCGTTATCCCGTGCGTGCGGTCACACGGATGGTATGTTGACACTCCCTTGTCTAGGGGTGTAAGTTTGGACGTTGCGCTGGCTGCCTCCTGTCCACACCTTGATTCGCACTCGAAAGTTCCACCCTTCCGGTGTTACTTCCGCTGCTGCTTGTTCTGGTTTCGTTCGGGCTGTAACCAGCGGAATTCGTAGCAGACAAGCGACGGTCGCGGACCACCACGCGACGCGCGTGAGGTGCTGGAAGGACGCATCTTGGCAGTCTCCACCCAGACCAAGGCTGGTATCCCCGGAGCCCCGTTGAGGGTTTCGTTCGCGAAGATCCGAGAGCCCTTGGAGGTGCCCGGACTTCTCGACCTACAAACGGACTCGTTCGCCTGGTTGGTCGGTACACCCGACTGGCGTGAGAAGGCGGCCGCTCGCGGCGACGTCGGTCTCGCAGGCGGCCTCGAGGAGGTGCTCGAGGAGCTCTCGCCGATCGAGGACTTCTCCGGGTCCATGTCCCTGTCGTTCTCTGATCCGCGCTTCGAAGAGGTCAAGGCCTCCATCGATGAGTGCAAAGAGAAGGACATGACCTACGCGGCGCCGTTGTTCGTCACCGCGGAGTTCATCAACAACAACACCGGCGAGATCAAGAGCCAGACGGTGTTCATGGGCGATTTCCCCATGATGACCGACAAGGGCACCTTCATCATCAACGGCACCGAGCGTGTCGTCGTCTCGCAGCTGGTCCGTTCCCCGGGCGTCTACTTCGATCACAACATCGACAAGACCACCGAGAAGGACCTGCACAGCGTGCGCGTGATCCCGTCGCGCGGCGCGTGGCTGGAGTTCGACGTCGACAAGCGCGACACCGTCGGTGTCCGTATCGACCGCAAGCGCCGTCAGCCGGTCACCGTGCTGCTCAAGGCGCTGGGTTGGACGACCGAGGAGATCGTCGAGCGTTTCGGCTTCTCCGAGATCATGATGTCCACCCTGGAGAAGGACAGCACGCCCGGCCAGGACGAGGCGCTGCTCGACATCTACCGCAAGCTGCGTCCGGGCGAGCCGCCGACCAAGGAGTCCGCGCAGACTCTGCTGGAGAACCTGTTCTTCAAGGAGAAGCGCTACGACCTGGCCCGCGTCGGTCGCTACAAGATCAACAAGAAGCTCGGCATCCACGTGCACGAGCCGGTGACCTCCTCGGTTCTCACCAAGGAAGACATCGTCGACACCATCGAGTACCTGGTGCGCCTGCACGCCGGTGACCGCACGATGACCGCCCCCGGCGGTGAAGAGGTCCCCGTCGAGATCGACGACATCGACCACTTCGGTAACCGTCGTCTGCGCACCGTCGGTGAGCTCATCCAGAACCAGATCCGCGTGGGCCTGTCCCGCATGGAGCGTGTCGTTCGTGAGCGGATGACGACGCAGGACGTCGAGGCGATCACGCCGCAGACCCTGATCAACATCCGTCCGGTGGTCGCCGCGATCAAGGAGTTCTTCGGAACTTCGCAGCTGTCGCAGTTCATGGACCAGAACAACCCGCTGTCGGGTCTGACCCACAAGCGCCGCCTGTCGGCGCTGGGCCCGGGTGGTCTGTCCCGTGAGCGTGCCGGTCTGGAAGTTCGTGACGTCCACCCGTCGCACTACGGCCGCATGTGCCCGATCGAGACCCCGGAAGGCCCGAACATCGGCCTGATCGGTTCGCTGTCGGTGTACGCGCGGGTCAACCCGTTCGGCTTCATCGAGACGCCGTACCAGAAGGTTGTCGACGGCAAGGTCACCGACGAGGTCAAGTACCTGACCGCCGACGAGGAAGACCGCTACGTTCGCGCGCAGGCCAACTCCCCGGTCGACGCCGAGGGTCGCTTCCTCGAGGAGAAGGTCCTCGTCCGCCGTGCGGGCGAAGAGGTCGAGTTCGTGACGCCGGCGCAGGTCGACTTCATGGACATCTCGCCGCGCCAGATGGTGTCGGTCGCGACGGCCATGATCCCGTTCCTCGAGCACGACGACGCCAACCGTGCCCTCATGGGTGCGAACATGCAGCGTCAGGCCGTGCCGCTGATCCGTTCCGAGTCCCCGATCGTGGGTACCGGCATGGAGCTGCGCGCAGCCGTCGACGCCGGTGACGTCGTCGTGAACGAGAAGCCCGGTGTCGTCGAAGAGGTCTCGGCCGACTACGTCACCGTGATGGCCGACGACGGCAGCCGCAAGTCCTACCGGATGCGCAAGTTCAACCGGTCGAACCAGGGCACCTGCTCGAACCAGCGTCCGATCGTGGACGAGGGCGATCGGGTGGAGAAGGGGCAGGTCCTCGCGGACGGCCCTTGCACCGAGAACGGTGAGATGGCGCTGGGCAAGAACTTGCTCGTCGCGATCATGCCGTGGGAAGGCCACAACTACGAGGACGCGATCATCCTGTCGCAGCGCCTCGTGGAAGAGGACGTTCTCACCTCGATCCACATCGAAGAGCACGAGATCGATGCCCGCGACACCAAGCTCGGTGCCGAGGAGATCACTCGCGACATCCCGAACGTCTCCGACGAGGTCCTCGCCGACCTCGACGAGCGCGGCATCATCCGCATCGGTGCCGAGGTCCGCGACGGCGACATCCTGGTCGGCAAGGTCACGCCCAAGGGCGAGACCGAGCTCACCCCGGAAGAGCGTCTGCTGCGTGCCATCTTCGGTGAGAAGGCTCGCGAAGTGCGCGACACCTCGCTCAAGGTGCCCCACGGTGAGTCCGGCAAGGTCATCGGTATTCGCGTGTTCTCGCGCGAAGACGACGACGATCTGCCTCCCGGCGTGAACGAGCTGGTCCGCGTCTACGTGGCCCAGAAGCGCAAGATCCAGGACGGCGACAAGCTCGCCGGTCGCCACGGCAACAAGGGCGTCATCGGCAAGATCCTCCCCATCGAGGACATGCCGTTCATGCCCGACGGCACGCCGGTCGACATCATCCTGAACACCCACGGTGTGCCCCGTCGTATGAACATCGGCCAGATCCTGGAAACCCATCTCGGGTGGATCGGTAAGGCCGGCTGGAACATCGACGTGGCCGCGGACGGCACTCGCCCCGAGTGGGCGGCGACGCTGCCCGAGGAGATGCTGGCGGCGCCGGCCGACTCGAACATCGCCACGCCCGTCTTCGACGGTGCCAAGGATGACGAGCTGACCGGTCTGCTCGGCTCGACCCTGCCCAACCGTGACGGTGAGCGGATGGTCAACGCCGACGGCAAGTCGACGCTGTTCGACGGTCGTTCGGGTGAGCCGTTCCCGTACCCGGTCGCGGTCGGTTACATGTACATCCTGAAGCTGCACCACCTGGTCGACGACAAGATCCACGCCCGTTCGACCGGTCCGTACTCGATGATCACGCAGCAGCCGCTGGGTGGTAAGGCGCAGTTCGGTGGTCAGCGATTCGGTGAGATGGAGTGCTGGGCCATGCAGGCCTACGGCGCGGCGTACACGCTGCAGGAACTCCTGACCATCAAGTCCGACGACGTGGTCGGCCGCGTGAAGGTCTACGAGGCCATCGTCAAGGGCGAGAACATTCCGGAGCCGGGCATTCCGGAGTCGTTCAAGGTGCTCCTCAAGGAACTCCAGTCACTGTGCCTCAACGTCGAGGTGCTGTCTTCGGACGGCGCCGCGATCGAGATGGGCGGCGGCGAAGACGAGGATCTGGAGCGCGCGGCCGCGAACCTGGGCATCAACCTGTCCAGGAACGAAGCCGCCACCATCGACGATCTGGCGAACTAGGTGGTAAGCGGTGCGCTTCGCTGTGGAAGCGAGGCGCACCGCGCACCGCGCTCGACAACTAGTGAACTTTTGCTCGAATTCGACCCGAACAGGGGAAAGGAAGTTACGTGCTAGACGTCAACTTCTTCGATGAACTCCGGATCGGCCTTGCCTCCGCCGATGACATCCGCCAGTGGTCCTTCGGCGAGGTGAAGAAGCCGGAGACCATCAACTACCGCACGCTCAAGCCGGAGAAGGACGGGCTCTTCTGCGAGAAGATCTTCGGTCCCACCCGGGACTGGGAGTGCTACTGCGGCAAGTACAAGCGTGTCCGCTTCAAGGGCATCATCTGTGAGCGCTGTGGCGTCGAGGTGACTCGCGCCAAGGTGCGCCGTGAGCGGATGGGCCACATCGAGCTGGCCGCTCCGGTTACTCACATCTGGTACTTCAAGGGCGTTCCGTCGCGCTTGGGTTACCTGCTCGACCTGGCGCCGAAGGATCTCGAGAAGATCATCTACTTCGCCGCCTACGTCATCGTCGGTGTCGACGAGGAGCTGCGTCACAACGAGCTCTCCACGCTCGAAGCCGAGATGGAGGTCGAGAAGAAGGCTGTCGCCGATCAGCGCGACGCCGACCTCGAGGCCCGCGCGCAGAAGCTCGAAGCCGATCTGGCCGAGCTGGAAGCCGAGGGCGCCAAGTCCGACGTGCGTCGCAAGGTCAAGGACGGCGGCGAGCGCGAAATGCGTCAGCTGCGCGACCGCTCGCAGCGTGAGCTGGACCGCCTCGACGAGATCTGGACGACCTTCACCAAGCTGTCGGTCAAGCAGCTCATCGTCGACGAGGTGCTCTACCGCGAGCTCGTCGACCGCTACGGCGAGTACTTCACCGGCGCCATGGGTGCGGAGTCCATCCAGAAGCTGATGGAGAACTTCGACATCAACGCCGAGGCCGAGAGCCTGCGCGAGACCATTCGCTCCGGCAAGGGTCAGAAGAAGCTGCGCGCGCTCAAGCGTCTGAAGGTCGTCGCGGCCTTCCAGACCAACGGCAACTCGCCGATGGGCATGGTGCTCGACGCTGTCCCGGTGATCCCGCCGGAGCTGCGTCCGATGGTTCAGCTCGACGGTGGCCGTTTCGCCACCTCCGACCTGAACGACCTGTACCGCCGCGTGATCAACCGCAACAACCGTTTGAAGCGACTGATCGATCTGGGTGCGCCCGAGATCATCGTGAACAACGAGAAGCGGATGCTGCAGGAGTCGGTCGACGCACTGTTCGACAACGGCCGTCGTGGCCGTCCGGTCACCGGACCGGGTAACCGCCCGCTGAAGTCCCTGAGCGACCTGCTCAAGGGCAAGCAGGGCCGTTTCCGTCAGAACCTGCTCGGCAAGCGCGTCGACTACTCGGGCCGTTCGGTCATCGTCGTCGGCCCGCAGCTCAAGCTGCACCAGTGTGGTCTGCCGAAGCTGATGGCGCTCGAGCTGTTCAAGCCGTTCGTCATGAAGCGTCTGGTCGACCTGAACCACGCGCAGAACATCAAGTCCGCCAAGCGGATGGTCGAGCGTCAGCGCGCACAGGTGTGGGATGTCCTCGAAGAGGTCATCGCCGAGCACCCCGTGCTGCTGAACCGCGCGCCCACCCTGCACCGCCTCGGCATCCAGGCCTTCGAGCCCCAGCTGGTCGAAGGCAAGGCCATTCAGCTGCACCCGCTCGTCTGTGAGGCGTTCAACGCCGACTTCGACGGTGACCAGATGGCCGTGCACCTTCCGCTGTCCGCGGAGGCGCAGGCCGAGGCACGCATCCTGATGCTGTCGTCGAACAACATCCTGTCCCCGGCGTCGGGTCGCCCGCTGGCGATGCCGCGTCTGGACATGGTGACGGGCCTGTTCTACCTGACCCGTCTCGACGAGAACGGCGTAGGCACCTACCAGGGCGCCGCCAAGGACGTGCCGGAGTACGGCGTGTACTCCTCGCCCGCCGAGGCACAGATGGCCGTCGATCGTGGCGAGCTGACCGTGCGGTCCACCATCAAGGTGCGGCTGACCGAACAGCGCCCGCCGCGCGATATCGAGAGCGAGCTGTTCCCGGACGGCTGGAAGCGCGGCGACGCGTGGCTGGCCGAGACCACGCTGGGTCGCGTGATCTTCAACGATCTGCTCCCGGCGGACTACGCGTTCATCAACGAGCCGATGCCGAAGAAGCGTCAGGCCACGATCATCAACGATCTGGCCGAGCGCTACCCGATGATCGTCGTCGCGCAGACCGTCGACAAGCTCAAGGACGCCGGCTTCTACTGGGCCACGCGTTCGGGTGTCACCGTCTCCATGTCGGACGTGCTCGTTCCGCCGGAGAAGCCCGAGATCATGGAACGCTACGAGTCGATGGCGGACCTGATCGAGAAGAAGTACCAGCGTGGCGCGCTCGATCACTCCGAGCGCAACAACGCCCTGGTCAAGATCTGGCAGGAAGCCACCGAGGAAGTGGGCGCCGCGCTGCGTACCCACTACCCGCCGGACAACCCGATCATCACGATCGTCGACTCCGGCGCCACGGGTAACTTCACCCAGACCCGTACCCTCGCGGGTATGAAGGGCCTGGTGACGAACCCGAAGGGTGAGTTCATCCCGCGCCCGATCAAGTCCTCGTTCCGTGAGGGCCTGACCGTGCTCGAGTACTTCATCAACACCCACGGTGCTCGTAAGGGTCTGGCCGATACGGCGCTTCGTACCGCCGACTCGGGTTACCTGACCCGTCGTCTGGTCGACGTGTCGCAGGACGTCATCGTCCGCGAAGAGGACTGTGGCACCGAGCGCGGCATCCTGGTGCCGATCGCGGAGAAGCTGGCCGACGGCACGATCATTCGTGACGCGCACGTCGAGACCTCCACCTACGCCCGGACGCTCGCGTCCGACGCGGTGGATGCCAAGGGCAATGTCATCGTGGCGAAGGGCGCCGACCTCGGCGACCCCGCGCTCGACGCGCTGCTCGCGGCCGGTATCACCGAGGTGAAGGTCCGCTCCGTGCTGACCTGCACCACCGGCACCGGCGTCTGCGCCACCTGCTACGGCCGTTCGATGGCCACCGGCAAGCTGGTCGATATCGGCGAGGCCGTCGGCATCGTCGCGGCCCAGTCCATCGGTGAGCCCGGTACCCAGCTGACCATGCGTACCTTCCACCAGGGTGGTGTCGCGGGCGACGACATCACCGGTGGTCTGCCGCGTGTTCAGGAGCTCTTCGAGGCCCGTGTCCCCAAGGGCAAGGCGCCGATCGCGGAGGTCTCGGGCCGGGTGCGTCTCGAGGACGACGACCGCTTCTACAAGATCACGATCATCCCTGATGACGGGTCGGAGGAAGTCGTCTACGACAAGCTCTCGAAGCGTCAGCGTCTGCGTGTGTTCAAGCACGACGACGGCTCCGAGCGTCTGCTCGCCGACGGTGACCACGTGGAGGTGGGTCAGCAGCTGCTCGAGGGCGCTGCCGATCCGCACGAGGTGCTGCGCGTGATGGGTCCCCGTCAGGTGCAGGTCCACCTGGTCCACGAGGTCCAGGAGGTCTACCGCTCGCAGGGTGTGTCGATCCACGACAAGCACATCGAGGTCATCGTTCGCCAGATGCTGCGTCGTGTGACGATCATCGATTCGGGTGCGACCGAGTTCCTGCCCGGTTCGCTCACCGAGCGCGCCGAGTTCGAGAACTCGAACCGTCGCGTGGTGGCCGAAGGCCGCGAGCCGGCTTCCGGCCGTCCCGTGCTGATGGGTATCACCAAGGCGTCGCTGGCCACCGATTCGTGGCTGTCGGCGGCCTCCTTCCAGGAGACCACCCGAGTGCTGACGGACGCGGCCATCAACTGCCGCTCCGACAAGCTGATCGGCCTGAAGGAGAACGTGATCATCGGTAAGCTCATCCCGGCCGGTACCGGTATCAACCGCTACCGCAACATCCAGGTGCAGCCGACCGAAGAAGCCCGTGCCGCGGCGTACGCGGTGCCGTCCTACGACGACACCTACTACTCCCCGGACAGCTTCGGCTCCTCCACCGGCGCAGCGGTGCCGCTGGACGACTACGGCTTCAGCGACTACCGCTAAGCAGTAACCCGAACGCCCCGTTCCTTCTTGGAGCGGGGCGTTCGTCGTTTCTGTGTCGGTGTGGGATGAGACCATCTCGGTATGCCCGGAACCGCAGAGGTCCTGTCGATCGAGGACATGGTCCGTGGCGCGATCAAGCAGGTGTGGGCGGACTGTCCGGATCTGGTCTTGGATGCCGTTCACGAGCGAACTGTGGTGGCGCACATCGCATCCGCGCTGAATCAGCGATTGGCGGTTCTGCCCGGGAAGTGGCGGGCGGATGTCGAATACGATCGTGTCACGAATTTAGGGTTCTCGGTGGTGCGGAAGCAGCTGCGATTGGCGCGCGCGGGGCTCGACGATGTCAGCTTCGTGGTACCGGACTTGATCGTGCACGAACCGTACAGTGGCTCGAAACGCGGCAATATCCTTGTGCTGGAAGCCAAGAAGGGGCGCGTTTCAGCGCGGGCACGCGAAGGCGATTACATCAAACTCTGTGCGTTCATCGAGCAGCTCGGATACCGGCACGCGGTTTTCCTCGAGTTCGACGGTGCGGGTGGCCGCCCCAGGGTCGAGTGGATTCGCTCGGCGTACGAGTACCCGGACCCAACCCTGCGGGCGTCGGAGGAGCTCTAGTCCAGGGCCGATTCGGCGGGCCGCCGTGACGGGGCGGTGCGGGCGTGGGTGGCGTAGAGGGTCAGGCCGACGAAGGTGAGCCCGCCTACGAGATTGCCCAGGACGGTGGGGATTTCGTTCCAGAAAAGGTAGTCGCCGAGGGAGAAGTCGCCGCCGAGGAGCAGGCCCGAGGGGAACAGGAACATGTTGACGATGGAGTGTTCGAAGCCCATGTAGAAGAACAGCATGATGGGCATCCACATCGCGATCACCTTGCCCGACACCGAGGTCGACATCATGGCGGCGACCACGCCGGTGGAGACCATCCAGTTGCACAGCACGGCGCGGATGAACAGGGTGAGCATGCCCGCGCCGCCGTGTTCGGCGTAGCCGAGGGTCCGGGATTCGCCGATCTCGCCGAGCTTCTCGCCGACGGCGCTGGGGTCGACGGAGAAGCCCATGGTGAGGATGATCGCCATCATCACCGCGACGGTGAACGCGCCGGCGAAGTTGCCGACGAACACCAGGCCCCAGTTCCGCAACATCGAGCGCACGGTGACACCACGGCGCTTGTCGATCATGGCCAGCGGAACCAGCGTGAAAACGCCGGTGAGCAAGTCGAATCCGAGCAGGTAGAGCATGCAGAACCCGACTGGGAAGAGCACAGCGCCGAGTAGCGGTTCGCCGGTGTTCACGGTGATGGTCACCGCGAAGGCGGCGGCGAGGGCGAGAATCGCGCCCGCCATGTAGGCGCGGATCACGGTGTCGCGGGTGGACATGAACGCTTTGGCCTCGCCCGCGTCGATCATCTTCTCGACGAAGTCCGCCGGTGGGAGATAGGACATGGAAACCCCTTCGTAGTGCTTCTAGCGCAGGAGTTTTCGCTGTCGAGGTTGCCTCGCGATCACCGGACGTTGCTCCCACGTAAATAGTGGTATTCCACTATGGCGGCCAGTGCCCCCGAATGGCAGGCTAGCGGCGACCCCGACCCTAGGAGCCCGTATGCAACCGATCCTGAGCAAATCCGCTGCCGCCGACCTGATCGTCGCCGCCCGTATCCGCAAGGGCCTGACGTGGGCGGGCATCGCGGAATCGCTCGGCGCACCCCTGGTCTGGACGACAGCGGCCCTCCTCGGCCAGCATCCGATGACCGAGGAACAGGCCGCCACCGTCTGCGCTCTGCTCGACCTCGACGACACCGTCGCCGAAAGTCTGCGCCTGCAACCCTTCCGCGGCGCCGACCCGGCGAAACTGGCCGACCCCACCATCTATCGCCTTGTCGAAGCCGTTTCGGTCTACGGCCCCGCCCTCAAAGAGCTCATCCACGAGGAATTCGGCGACGGCATCATGAGCGCCATCAACTTCAACATCGACATCGCCCGCCGCCCCCACCCGGACGGCGACCGCGTCGTCATCACCCTGGACGGCAAATTCCTCGACTACCGCTGGTGAAGCGGGTTGTGTCGGTCAGGATACTTGCTCGGACCGAGCCTGCGGGATCTCCGTCGGGGTGTCTGCCGGTGTCTGCGGGTCGCCGAGGGCGGGGGCGCCGGGTTCGCCGAGGCGGACGGTGACGACGCCGATGAGGATCAGTGTGCCGCCGAGTAATTGGATGGGGCGGGGGGCTTCGGCGAGGAGGATCCAGGCGAAGATCAGGGCGGCGAGGACCTCGGTGAGGGCTACGAAGGAGGCCAGGCGGGAGCCGAGGCGGCGGGTGGCGGCGATGCCGGTGACGTAGGCGATGGCGGCGGTGACGACGCCGATGAGGAGAATGGGGATCCACCAGGGGGTGGTGAAATCGGCGAAGACGACCGGGTGGGTGGTGGCGCGCAGGGGGACGATGCCGAGGGTGCCTGCCAGGATCAGGGTGAGGCCGCCGATCAGGAGGCCGCCGCAGGCCAGGACGGTGCCGGGGAGGTCGCCGCCCTGGGCGGAGAGGACGAAATAGGCTGCGGCGCCGACCATCGCGGCCAGTGCCCAGGCGATGCCGAGGGGGTCGGTCGACATGCCCGAGGCCACGTCGAGGACGAGCAGCAGCCCGGTGATGCCGAGCGCCGCGCCGCCGATCGTGGCCGCGCCGGGCTGTTGCCGGTGGCGCACCCACAACCAGCCGACCACGGCGATCGGCGCGGTGTACTCGATCAGTAGCGCGGCGCCGACTTCCATGTGCGCGACGGCGTTGAAGTAGGCGAGCTGCGTGCCCGCGACGGCGACCAGCCCGTACGCGCCGATGAGACTCGCGTTGGCGCGCACCAGGTTCCAGTTGCCCCGTAGCTGCGGAAGTGCGAGCGGCAGCAGCACTACTCCGGCGAGGACGACCCGTGCCGCGACGACGGCGGCCGCGCTCCACCCCGCGTTCATCAGCCCGCGCGCGAGCGGACCGGACAGCCCGAAGGAGGTGGCCGACGCCAGCGCGAGCAGCAGCCCGGATCGCATCCGGATCGCGCTGTCATGAGTCAAAGTCACCATGACTAATGACGGTAGGGAGCCTGCGGTAATATGTCAATGTGGTTTTTGCTCATGACACCGAAGCGGCCCTGCTGGCGGCGGTCGAACTGGTCAATTCCGCCGAAGACCCCGACACATTGACCGAAACCGCCCAGCTCGCCGAGTTCTTCGAACGGCACGTCTACACGGGCGTACACACCGGCGACCCCGCGGAACTGGCCGCCGTCCGAGCCCTGCGCGCACCACTACGCGCGATGCTCACCAGCGATCGCGATGCCGCCGTCACGCTCGTGAACGAGACCCTCGCCGAGCACCGCGCGGTGCCGCAGTTGGTCCGGCACGGCGATGTCGATTACCACGTGCACGCCGTTCCGGCGCGGGCTCCGCTCCCGGTCCGTATCGCCGTCGAGACCGCGATGGCGATGATCGACCTCATCCGCGCCGACGACTTGAGCCGCCTGTCGATCTGCGCGGACACCGACTGCGCGGGACTGGTGCTCGACCTGTCCCGCAACCGTTCCCGCCGCTATTGCAGCACCAACTGCGGAAACCGCAACGCCGTCGCGGCTTACCGTGCGCGCCAGAGGTAGCTCACCGCACCGTGTTCGCAGTGCCGTGAGGTCGGCTGCGGCCTAGTTCGACCGCCGCTCCGCGAGCCCGTCGAGCAAAGCCGCGAGTCCGAACTCGAAACTCGCCACGGCCGTGAGGGTGGCGATGTCGGCACGCTCGAGCCGCGCCCGTAGCCGCGGGTAGGGCTGGGCGATCTCACCCGCTTCGTCCAGCGCGGCCTGCAATTCGACCGCCGGATCGCGATCGCCACGCCCGAGCCGGCGCCGCAGTGACACGTCGGCCGCGGCGCCGGCGGCACTACCGAGGATCAGGGTGAACACCGCCCCCAGTGCTTGGTCGGCCGCGTCGCCGACGAACCCGGCGTTCTCGTACACCGTCAGCGCCACCTCGTCATGGCGAGCCTTGTTCGGCCCGTAGAGCAGGTAGCTCGACTGGGCCTGCGCCAGCCAGGGATGCCTGGTGATGGTTGTGTACAACCCGCGAGCCAGCTGTTCGGTGGCCGTGCGCCAGTCGGGCGAGTCGGGATCGGGCAGGGCGATTTCGCCCCAGGTCTCGTCGGCGGCCAAGC
Organism: Nocardia sp. NPDC060249; assembly: GCF_042728755.1. Classification (NCBI taxonomy): domain Bacteria; kingdom Bacillati; phylum Actinomycetota; class Actinomycetes; order Mycobacteriales; family Nocardiaceae; genus Nocardia; species Nocardia sp. NPDC060249. Next base: position 146,851 of record NZ_JBHXAQ010000007.1, on the reverse strand, counting down.
GGATCAGGTTGTCCTTGTTCTTCACGTGCCAGTACATCGCGGTCGGCGCGGAGTCGAGCCGCTTGCCGAGACTGCGCATGTTCAGCCCGTCCAGGCCCTCTTCATCGAGCAGTTCGATCGCGGTGGCGACGATCTGTTCGCGGGTCAATGTCTCACGCGGCATGTCCTCACCCTAGGGCCTCACCTGGCACTTTCACAAAGTTCAAGAAACCTCTTGCACTTAGTTCAAGTCGCGAGCTATCGTACTTTTACAAAGTTCAAGAAGGGATCGACCAGCATGAACATCCTCCTCGCCAGCATCGACCTGCTCATCGCCGCCGCATTCGTGAGCATGCCGATCGTGCGCAATCGCTACGGCGCGGCCGCCATGGCCACCGCGGAGTCCGAGCTGGCCCGGCAGGGCGTGCGCACCACCGCGCTCACCGAGAACGGCATGCGATTCGACGCCAGCGGCCATGAGAGCGCCGCGCCGTTGAGCATCGCCGCGATCATGATCGCGCTCGCCGGGGTCAACCTCGCCGACCTGGCCGTCGCCCCGCCGCTGAACTGGGTGCTGTTGACGCTGGTCCTGCTCGGCAACGCCGTCATCGTCTACAGCAATCACACCGCTGTGCGCTCGGTGCGCGCCGCGTTCCGCCGCAAGGGTGATCCCGAACTGATCCGCATCGACGTTCCCGCGCTGCTCGCGGCCGCCGAATACGGCTTCCCGGCCTGGACCTGGACGCTGCAGACGCTGCGCAACATCACCGTTTTCGGCGGCACCCTCCTCGGCCTCGCCGCCCTCGCCCTTTCCTGAAGCCAGCAACAAAGGAGAAGAACCATGTCCGAGCTCGCCCAGTTCATCACCGCTACCGCCACCGAATTCGGTATCCCCGGCCTGGCTGTCGGTGTTTTCGCCGACGGTCACGAGATCTTCGCGACGCACGGCGTCACCGGCGTCGACAACCCGCTTCCCGTCACCCCCGACACCCTGTTCGCCGCCGGCTCCATCACCAAGCCGGTGACCGCGACCGCGCTGATGCGGCTGGTCGCCGAGGGCAGAATCGACCTGGACGCGACTGTTCAGCAGTATGTTCCGGAATTCACGGCATCGACCGACATCACCGTCGGGGCTCTGCTCAACCACACCTCGGGCCTGGACTGGAACCTGCTCGTCGACACCGGCGAGGGTGACGACGCGCTCGCCGAGTTCGCCCGCCTGCTGAGCGATCTCCCGCCGATCGGCAAGCCAGGCGAACGCTCCTCCTACAGCCAGGCCGGGTTCAACCTCCTCGGCCGGGTCATCGAAACTGTCACCGGACAGAGCTTCGAGAGCGCGGTCCATGACCTCGTGCTCGCGCCGGTGGGTATGCACAACAGCGTCTTTCAGCTCTCCGATGTCATGACTCGCCGCTTCGCGATCGGTCACGAGCTCGGCGCCGACCACACCGTGAGCGTCGTCCAGCCGTGGAAGGGCAACCGCGCCAACAATCCCGGTGGTGGCCTGGCCACCACGGTCGCCGATCAGGTGCGGTGGATGCGGGTGCATCTGGGGAGCGACGATGTGTTGCCGACCGACCTGCTCGCCCGCATGCAGGAGCCGACCGTGCGGTTGCGGGCCAGTTCACTCGGCGACGCGATCGGCCTGTGCTGGTTCGTCCGCGACATCGACGGTGTCCGCACCATCGGCCACGGCGGTTCGGGCTTCGGGCAATTCGCCGAACTGCTTCTCGTCCCCGAACGCGACTTCGCGGTGGTCGTGATGGCCAACGCCGGTCCCGATGGCATCGCGTGCAACCAGCGCATCGTCCGCTGGGTCCTCGCGCACTACCTCGGCATCGACGATGTCGACCCGGCACCGCTGCCCTTCGACGCCGAGACTGCCGCGGAACTGGTCGGCAGCTACGAGATCGACGCGATGACCTTCGACGTCACCGCGACCTCGTCGAGCCTGGTCCTCGAGGTCAGGATCAAGCCGGAGCTGCGCGCGGCGGCCGGCCAGGATCTCCCGCCCGACCACGCGCCGTTCGACTTCGGCCTGCTGCCCGGTGGTGGTGACGAATACATCGTCACCTCAGGGGCTTTCGTCGGTCAGCGCGGATACTTCAGCCGTGACGAGGGCGGTGCAGTGATCGGAGTGGACCTGGCTGGACGGTTGTTCACGCGCGTCGGCTAGGGCCAGTCAGGTGGACCGCCGGGTTTCGATGCCCGGCGGTTCGGCCGTGCCCGAAGGGTGGCTACCGGACCTTCGGACACTTCTTGCCGGCCAGATGGCACTTGTCCTCGAATCCCGCGGGCAGCCAGGTGCCGGTCTTCAACAGCGGGTGGTGCGGGAAGTGCCGCAGGGCAGCGGTGACGAAAAGCAAAGCTGCCCACGGGGTTTGGACCTGGATCTGCTGTAATTTGCCGTCCCGGTCGGGGAAACGGCAGCCGACGCGATCCGGGGCGGTGAGGTCGATGGACTCGAGTGCGGACCAGTACAGCGAGAACGACCGGTCGGGGTTGGTGAGGTGCAGCCGCCGGTCCGAGATCATCACCGACCCCGGCCGTTCCGCCACCCAGCGCGGTTGCGCGGCGGCCGTCTGTGTGCGCCGGGTCCGGTTCACGACGGCATTGCCCAACTGCGCGGCCGCGACGATCGGGGCCGGACCCGCGACGGGGCCCCGGCTCCGAGTCGCCGTGCCGTCGCCGGTCGCCCGCCACGTGTACCAGTTGACGGCTCCCTCGGCGAGGCCGACCTCGCCGGGCTCGATCCGCACCCGCGTCGCCGTGTGCGGGATCAGCCCCACCTCACCGCGCGCCAGTAGATCGGCCACCCCGCAGGTGTACAGCAGGTAGTCGTCGAACCACGTCCACCCGGCCTGTTCGGCCAGGGCGCGTTCGATATCGGCCAGCGGGTCGAACACCACTCTCATCACCACCCACCCGTGCGGACTTACTGGTGTCAACGGTAGCGGAGACCGGGGACAACGCACGGCGGGTGGCCCGGCGACAGTCAGCGTTCGCTGTCGAGCATCGCCATCTGCTCGGCCGCGTACCGCTCGCCCGCGACGGCGTCGGCCGGTGCCGCCGCCTCGATCACGGCCAGCTCGTCCGGCGTGAGCGAGATCGCGAGCGCGCCGAGCGCCTCGTCGAGGCGGGTCCGGCTGCGCGCACCGATGACCGGCACGATGTCCTCGCCACGGCTGAGCGCCCAGGCGATCGCCAGCTGCGCGACCGAAACCTGTTTCGTGGCGGCGATATCGGCCAATGCCTCGACCAAGCGCAGGTTCCGGGTGAGGTTTTCGCCCTGGAATCGCGGGCTGTGGGCGCGGAAGTCGCCTGCCGGCGCGGGCCCGCCGTTGCGGAAGGTATCGCTGAGCAGCCCTCGCGAGAGCACGCCGTAGGCGGTGATTCCCGTGCCGAGTTGCCTCGCGACCGGGAGGATTTCCTTCTCGATGCCGCGCGAGAGGAGCGAGTACTCGATCTGGAGGTCGGCGATCGGATGCACGGCGGCCGCACGCCGCAACGTGTCGGCGCCGACCTCGGAGAGCCCGATATGCCGCACGTATCCCGCCTCGACGAGTTCGCCGATCGCGCCGACGGTGTCCTCGATCGGTACCGCGGGATCCAGGCGCGCGGGCCGGTAGACGTCGATGTGGTCGACGCCGAGCCGAGTCAGTGTGTAGGTGAGGAAGTTGCGGAGAGCGGCCGGACGCCCGTCGAAGCCGCCCCACGTTCCGCCCGGCCCGCGCAGCGCACCGAACTTCACGCTGAGCAGCACGTCCTCGCGAGCGCGTTCGGCGATGGCCTTGCCGATCAGCATCTCGTTGTGGCCCGCGCCGTAGAAGTCGCCGGTGTCGATGAGGTTGATGCCCGCGTCGATGGCGGCGTGGACGGTCGCGATCGATTCACGGTCGTCGGAGGCGCCGTACATCCCGGACATGCCCATGGCGCCGAGGCCGATGCGGCTGACCCGGGGTCCGGTGTCGCCGAGAACGACAGTGGGGATCTGAGAGTTCATCATGCTTCGAGCCTGCGCCGCGAGCCCCGGACACGGCAGAGATCGTTCATCGGGGGATCGCCGGTCCCTGGCCGGCCGCCGCCGTGACGCGCACCATGGAGACATGGACCGATCCGAGCTGGCCGACTTCCTGCGCCGTCACCGGGACCTGCTCACCCCCGCCGACGTGGGTCTGCCGCCCGGCGTGCGCCGGCGCACCCCCGGTCTGCGCCGCGACGAGGTGGCTCTGCTCACCGGCATGTCGACCGACTACTACACCCGTCTCGAACAGGCGCGTGGTCCACGCCCGTCCACTCAGGTCCTCGCCGCGCTGGCTCGCGCGCTGCGCCTGAGTGCCGACGAGCGCGACCACCTGTTCCATCTGTGTGGCCACCCGTCGCCGGACCGTGGACTGCGCGACAAGCACGTCGGCCCCGGGCTGCTGCACATGCTGGACAAACTCGACGACGTCCCCGCCGCCGTGATCACCGACCTCGGCGAGGTCCTCGTGCAGAACCGGATGCACAGCCTGCTGGCCGGGGACCACAGCACCCGCAGCGGCCTCGATCGCTTCTATTCCTGGCGCTGGTTCACCGACCCGTCGGCCAGAACGCTGTTCCCCGAATCGGATTGGTCCCGCATGAGCCGCAGCCATGTGGCCGATCTGCGTGCTACCGCGGCACGTCGCGCCGACGATGCCGAAGTCACCGGCTTCATCAGCGAGTTACGCCGCAACAGTGCGGAATTCGAAGACCTGTGGAACGAACACGAAGTCGCCGTGCGGATCTCCGACATCAAGCAGTTCCTGCACCCGGAAATCGGCCTGATCGATACGATCTGCGAAACCCTGCTCACTCCGAACGCGGCCCAGCGACTGCTGGTCTATCTGCCGCGTCCCGGCACCGACGCGGCGGAGAAGATGGCGCTGCTGCGCGTGATCGGCACCCAGCTCCTCAGTCCAGCACCGTGATTCAGGGCGCTCCGGTGACGTAGGCCAGCGCGGTGTCGATCGCGGGCTGACCACCTGCCAGCGCGTACCCGGCGAGCGCGCCGATCGCCGCGCCCGCCACGGTGGCGACCGGGACGGTGATGAAGTCCAGGATGAACAGGCCGAGCGGGAAGCCCAGAACGAAACCGATGGCCGCTCCGATGGCGGCGCCTTCGATGATCTTCGGTTGCAGGCGCTGGGTTTCGGCGAAGAAGCGTTCCTGTGCGCTGATGTCGCGCACCGGCGTGGCGGATTCGGTGATCGGGGTGAGGGTCAGGCTGGTGCCTTGCTCGTCGATCGACGGCGTGAGCGGGACCGCGTGCGCGCCGACGCGCACGACCATCGGCAGCGCCGCGAGTACCGCACCCGATTCGTCGGTGACCGCGACGACTTTCGCGTCGTGGACGAGCTGGAACCGCCCCGCGTCGATGGTGGTGACCACCGCGCGCCGGTCATCGGTCGCGCTCACCTCGTAGTTCACGCCCTTGTCGATGCCGCGCAGCGACGGCGCCGCGACCGGCTGTTCGGCGACCGCCGGGGTGGGCTCGGCGTGCCCGTTCCCGGCTGCCGCCACGATGACCCCCATCGCGAGCAGTGCCGCCCCGACCCCAGTGCCGATCCTCATCCCGCAAGCCTCCCGCTGCTTCACCCGGGACCGATTCGTCCCGTTCGTCGCGGCAAACCTAGCCGGTGCGGCCCGGTTCGGAAAGTCGGCGGTCGACACGGCCGGGACAGATCAGCGCCGCGCGTTCGACGGTGCGGCGCCGGTCTGTGGACGTCGCGCGAACTCCGGCGCGTGCTCGGGACGCAGCCCGATGCCGCCGAGGTAGGCGGTGATTCCGGCGAGCGCGGGCACGGCGTCGACGACACGCAGCGGCAGCGGCGCGGTGTGCAGGGTTCCCCGCAGCGCGGGCGCGATGAGCATGTCGTGTTCGCCGCGCTGGGATCGCTGCGTGAAGCTCGCGGGCAGCATCCGCCTGCGCTGCACCTTTTCCAGGTGGGCGGTCTGCACGGTGCCGTCGAGCAGCGGCTGGGCCAGGATGCGCGCGGCCGCGACGGCGTCCTGCACCGCGAGGTTGACGCCCACTCCACCGACCGGTGACATCGTGTGCGCGGCATCGCCGATGCACAGCAGGCCGGGGACGTACCACCGGTCGAGCATGCCCACCGTCACCTCGAGCAGCTTGACGTCGTCCCAGGTCCGGATCGCCGCTGTCGCCTCGGCGGACCAGCCGAAGAGCTCGGTGACGCGATCGCGCAGCCATCGCACGTCGTGCGCGGCGCGAAGCTCTGCGTCGCAGCCCTTGTCGATGATGTAGCCGGTCTGGTAGTAGTCGCCGCGGTCGATGGCCACCGCGGAGTTGCCGCTGGTGAAGCGTGCCTGCACGGCACCGCCGTCGGTGTCGTCGTCGGCTTTCGGGATGCGGAAGAACCACATGTCCATCGGCACGTCCTCCATGCGCTGACGCAGGCCCGCGGCCTCGCGCGCCACGGAATCGCGTCCGTCGCAGGCGATCACGAGATCGGCGCGCAGGAGGTGTTCGGCACCGTCGGCATCGCGATAGCGCACGCCTGCCACCCCGCCCGCTTCGTCGATCAGTCCGGTCACGGTCGAGCGCATCCGCAGTGTGAAGGTCGGTTCCTCGGCCGCGGCGGTGGTGAGCAGGTCGAGGAAGTCCCATTGCGGCACCATGGCGATGTGGCGGTACTTGCCGGGAATCCGGGTGAGATCGGCGGCGACCACCATGCGGTCGCCCGCGTACATGCACATCCGGGTGAGCTCGGCGCGGGGCAGTCCGGCGAACTCGGCGCCCAGTCCCAGTTCGTCGATCAGCCGCACCGTCGACGGGTGCACCGTGTCGCCGCGGAAATCTCGCAGGAAGTCGGCGTGTTTTTCCAGCACGGTCACGTCGACGCCTGCTCTGGCGAGCAGCAGGCCTGCCATCGTGCCCGCAGGGCCACCGCCGACGATGCAACAGGTGGTCTTGTCCATGAGTGTTCCCCCTCGATGATTCCCGCCAAGTGCTACGACAAAGCGTAGTAGTAAATCCAACGGCCCGTCCAGGGTTTTCCGAAAGGGGTTGACCAGATGACGGCGCCGCGCAATACTGAACTAGATGGTTCAGTATGACTTCCTAGACGCCTCGTTCGGGGCGCTCGCGGACCCCACACGGCGGGGCATCCTCGAGCAGCTCGGGCGTGGGCCCGCGAGTATCACCGAGTTGGCCGACCGATTCGGGATGACCTTGACCGGCATCAAGAAGCACATCGGTCTGCTCGAGGATGCGGGCATGGTGGTCACCGAGAAGCGTGGGCGGGTGCGGTACTGCCGGATCTGCGAGCACGTCTTCGATCGTGAGGTGGCCTGGATGCAGGGTTATCGGCAGATGCTCGAAGCCCGGATGGACCGTCTCGGTGAATTCCTGCAACGAACGGAGCCAGAGCAATGAGCACAACCACCAACGACGCCGTCATCACCTCCACCTCGGACCGCGAAGTCCACATCGAACGCGATTTCGCCGCGCCACTGGACCGGGTATGGGACGCCTACAGCCGCATCGAGCAGCTCTCGCGCTGGTGGGGTCGCGGCCATGTGGTCGACGTCGAGCGCTGGGAGTTCCGCAAGGGCGGGCACTGGCGTTTCGTCGAACACGACGGCGACGAGTCCTACGGTTTCGAAGGCCGCTTCCGCGAGATCACCCCGAAGGAACGCATCGTGCAATCCTTCGAGTGGGACGGCATGCCCGCCCACATCAGCATCGACTCGACCACCTTCACCGATCTCGGCGACGGCCGCACCAGGGTCGTCACCGACAGCATCTTCCACACGGCCGAGGAATGCGCCGGCATGCTCGACTCGGGCATGGAGGTCGGCCTCAACGACAGCTACCGCGCCCTCGACGCCCTGCTGGCCGGCTGAACGGGCGAACCCGATGCGGCACCGGGGAGCGCCGCATCGGGTTCCCGCGTGGTCTGATCCCGGCTCAGAGGTGAGTGCAGCCGGTCGCTCGCTTGCGCGGCTTCAAACGCAACGGTGGCAGGGGCGGGGCGGGTATCCGCTCGTCGGGGGAATGGCCGACGACGGTGGGAAAGCGACTGGTATCACGGGCTTCCCACGCCGCACGGGCATCGACGATCTCCTCGTGACTGCGTGCCACGAAGTTCCACCACATCACCAGTTCCTCGGCGAAGGGTTCGCCACCGACCAGCGCGAAATGCGCGCCGTCGGAGCTGAACACGCGCAGTTCGGCGCGGTCGGTGCCCAGATACAGCAGCGGCCCCGGGGTGAGTTCGGTGCCGTCGATCGTCACCGTGCCCTCGATCACCAGCACGGCGTGCTCGAACGCGCGATCCAGCGGGAGCACCACCTCGGCGTCGGGATCGAGCACGATGTCGGCCCCGACGATCGGTGTGTAGGACTTCGCGGGTGAGCTGACACCACCCAGCGCGCCGATCAGCACGGTGGCGCGCAGTCCCGGCGCCGCGTAGGCCGGCAGTTCGCGATGCTGCTCGAAATGCGGGTCGATGCCGGTGGCGGTGCCGGGCAGCGCGATCCACAACTGGAGGCCGTGGCCCGCTTCGGCGCCGGGCACGCCGAACTCCGAATGCGCGATGCCGCGACCGGAGGTCATCAGGTTCAGCTGCCCCGGCTCGATCTCGACGTCGGAGCCCACCGAATCGCGATGCCGGATGCGGCCGTCGAGCGGCCAGGTCACCGTCTGCAAGCCGATGTGGGGGTGCGGCAGGATGTCGGGGGAGGCGCCGGCCTCGGTCGCGGCGGCCGAACCGAACCGGTCGAGGAAACACCACGCACCGACGGTCGGCAGATCCCGTTGCGGCAGTGTGCGTTCCACGTACACCCCGCGCACCCCGCCGAGCGGGACCTCCCTAGCCGGATACAACTCGGCGATCGGACCCGGACGCGGCGACGGCTCACACAGCGCCTCGTCCGGGTCGACCTCCATGTCGCTCACGGCAGGATGCCCTTGCCCACCACATGCGCGTCGTACTCGGGGTGCTTGTCCAGCCAGCCACGGATGAACGGGCAGTGCGCGGTGATGGTGCGACCGCGCGCGATCACGTCCTCGACGGCCTGGCGGGCGAGTACCCCGCCGAGCCCTTTGCCCGCGAACGCGTCGTCGATCTCGGTGTGGATGAAATCGGTGTCGTTGTCGCGCTCGATGTATTCGGCGAAGCCGGCGAGTTCATCGTCGAAGAACACGTCGTAGCGATTCTTCTCGGCATTGCGCACGACGCGGCGCTGTGACTCTGCTGTCTCGGTCATCGGCAAACGCTCCTTCCGCACCGACGGCGGTGCGCTGAGGGTCGGCGCATCGTTGCGTCGACCGTGACGGTAAACAGAACCATTCGTAGGCCGCAGCCTATTCCGCGCGATCGCCGGTCGTCGCGGGACGCTATTCGCGTCCTGCCGAGGTGAACGTCATATCCGCGTACCGGCTGCCTGCCACCTGTGCGGCGATCGGCTCCAGTGCCGCGAGTTCGTCCGCGGACAGGCGTACCGATGCCGCGGCGACGTTCTCGGCCAGTCTGGTCCGCTTGCGGGTGCCGGGAATCGGCACCACGGACAGGTTGTGCGCCTCCGCCCTCGCGTGTACCCACGCCAGTGCGACCTGGGCCTGGGTGATGTCGTGGGCGGCGGCGATCGCGGCCAGCGGCGCGAGCAATGCGGCGTTGTGCCGGGCGTTGTCGCCGGTGAAGCGGGGCTGGAACTTGCGGAAGTCCTTGTCGCTCAGCTCTGTTGCCGAGGTGAACGCGCCGGTGAGAAAACCGCGGCCCAGCGGCGAGTACGGAACGAACGCCACGCCCAGTGCGGCCGCGGCGGGCACCGCGGTGCGTTCCACGTCGCGGGAGAACAGCGACCACTCCGACTGCAACGCCGCGATCGGGTGCACCGCGTGCGCGGCCCGCAACTCGTCACCGGTCACCTCGGACAACCCGAGCGCCCGCACCTTGCCCGCCGCGACCAGTTCGGCCATGGCGGCGACGGTCTCCTCGATCGGGACCCGCGGGTCGCGCCGATGCATGTAGTACAGGTCGATCGTGTCGACGCCGAGCCTGCGCAGGCTGGCCTCGACCGACGCGTGGATGTAGGCGGGGGAGTTGTCGAAGCCGCGGAAGGACGGATCGTCGGCCTTGCGCACGATGCCGAATTTCGTGGCGATGAGCAGGTCTTCGCGGTTGGCGGCCACGAAATCGGCGAGGAATTCCTCGTTGTGGCCGGATCCGTACACATCGGCGGTGTCGAACAGGGTGACGCCGAGTTCGAGCGCGTGGTCCAGGGTGGCCCGCGATTCGGCCGCGTCAGTATCGCCGTAGAACTCGCTGATGCCCATGCAGCCGAACCCCTGGGTGCCGATCAGCGGTCCCCCGGCGCCCAGCGTCGTGGTCGGCAGTGTCGCGGTGGTGCTCATGTGTCGCTTCCTTCGCTCGTGTGCACGGTGATCGTGGCGGGCCGGACCACATCCGATCGGCCTTCGTAGACGGCGATCTTGTAGTCGAGAACGGCCACGGTCTGCTGCAGCTCCGCGATCTTGTCGAGCACGTCGGATCTGGTCTGCCGGAACATCTCCAGCCGAGCCGGGTAGGTCTGCTCGCCTGCCCGTACCAGTTCGGCGTAGCGGATCATGTCGGCCACCGGCATGCCGGTGAGCCGCAGCCGCGCGATCAGCGCCAGCCACTCCAGGTCGCGGTCGCTGAACCGGCGGTTGCCGGTGTGATCGCGACCGACGTAGCCCATCAGCCCGATCCGCTCGTACCAGCGCAGGGTGTCGCGGCTCAGGCCCGATCGATCGGCCGCCTGGCCGATCGAATACCTCGGGCGCTCGTGCTCGTCGTCGCCGCTCTCGGCGCGCAGCGCCGCGTCCTGATCCATCGTGCTCGCCCCTTCCGTGGAACTTCCTAGACGCTATCCACCTGGAGTGCACTCCAAGCAAGCCCTGTCATCACGGGACGAGCGATGTCAGCTGTAGTTCGGCAGCTCCTGGATGGCCCACTTGTTGCCGTCGGGGTCGGCGAAGAAGGTGAACCGCCCCCAGCCCATGTCCTCGACGGGGGTGGCCGCCACACCCGCGGCGATCAGCTGTTCATAGGCCTTGTCGGCGCTGGCCACGACCATCTGCATGCCCTCGACGCTGCCCGGCGCGGCACTGGTGAGCCCGCGCCCGATGCAGATCGAACATCCCGAGCCCGGCGGCGTGAGCTGCACGAATCGGATCTCCGGGGACGGTGTGTGGTCGTGATCGGCGTTGAAGCCGATGCTGGTGTAGAAATCCTTGGCCCGGTCGACATCGGTGACCGGGATGGCAACGAGTTCGATTTTCCAATCCATGTGGTCGAGCATGACACGGTGGTCCGACGGAAACGTAGTGTGGATCACATGGCTGGTAAGGACATCGACCGCGTCAGGGCCCGCTCGGCTTGGGAAACGGTCAAGGAGAGCCCGGTGATCACCGCGATCGCGGTGGCGCCGGTGGTACTCGTGCTCGGCGTGGTCTGGGCGCTGACGAACGGATTCGTCGCGTTCGTGCTCCTCGCGCTGCTGGGGGTGGGCATCGTCGTCGGCGGCAAGTTGCTCAAGTGAGCCGCACCGAGTGACGTCAGCGCGGCACGTGGAACTTCGTGAGTTCGCCCGTGCCGGGGCCCAGTTGTGCCCATGGCCGATCGAATTCGAGCACGGCCAGCGCCGAGGTGGGGAACTTGCGGCTGAGTTCGGTCGCCTGATCGGATTCGCGGTTGGCCGCCAGTTCCCACGCGGTCCAGGGAATCCCGGGCACATGGCCGACGATGAGCAGGGTCGAGATCGTGTCGTCGGTGAGCCCGATCAGTTCCATGAGGGTGTGCGGGTTCGCGTCGTAGATGTCGTCGGTGTACTCGACGGGCGCGGTGATGCCGGTGGCTTCGAGGGTCTGTCTGGTGCGCTCGGCGGTCGAGCAGCGCACCGCGTCGATCGGCGGCGCGGCGGCGCGCAACCAGTCACCGGCCAGTGCCGCTTCACGCTCGCCACGCGGTGCCAGCGGGCGCGCGTGGTCGTCGACGTTGTCGGGATAGGCCGATTTTCCGTGCCGCATCAGGATCAGGGTCGCCACCATGAGACCACCGTAATCCTGGGCAGGGGTGAGGTAGCAGTCACACTCGAGGCACACTGAAAGCTGCGTCACTATCGATGGGTTCGTGGTTTACCCGCCACGGGCCCTGATAGGGGGCGTCTCGAGCCACCGACCACACATTTCGAGGATCTGCACCTATGGCCTACGTCATCACGCAGCGTTGTTGCAACGACGCCAGCTGCGTCACCGAATGCCCGGTCGACTGCATCCGCCCGACTCCGGATCAACCGGAGTTCGCCACGGCGGAAATGTTGTACATCGACCCTGACACCTGCATCGACTGCGGTGCCTGCGTTGACGCATGTCCGGTGGACGCGATCTTCTCCGAGGACGACCTGCTCGCCTCGCTGTCCAGATACCGCGAGATCAACGCCGCCTACTTCCAGCGTCACCCGCTCGAGTCGAACTTCGACCCACTGAGCACGCCGACCCGCCCGCCCAAGAGCCTGGGCACGCTGCGCGTCGCGATCGTCGGCGCGGGCCCCGCGGCCTGCTACGCCGCCGACGAACTGCTGCGGCGCAGCGATGTCGAGGTCGAGATGTTCGACCGGCTGCCGACCCCGTGGGGCCTGGTACGCGCGGGCGTCGCCCCCGATCACGCGGGCACCAAGGGCGTCGCCGAGATGTTCGAGTCGGCCTTCCGCCGCGACACGCTGCAGTACTACCTCAATGTGGAGGTCGGTGAGCACATCGATCACCAGGAGCTCCTCGACCACCATCACGCGGTGATCTACGCCGTCGGTGCCTCGAGCGACCGCTCGCTCGACATCCCCGGCGAGGACCTGCCCGGCAGCCACTCGGCCACCGAGTTCGTGGCCTGGTACAACGGCCACCCAGACTTCGCCGAGCGTGAATTCGACCTGTCGGGTGAGCGCGCGGTGATCGTCGGCAACGGCAACGTGGCCCTCGATGTGGCGCGCGTGCTCACCGGCGACCCGGACGAGCTCGCCAAGACCGATATCGCCGACCACGCGCTGGACGCCCTGCGGCGCAGCAATATTCGCGAGGTCGTGGTCCTCGGACGCCGTGGTCCGCTGCAAGCCGCCTACAGCTCGCCGGAGTTCCTGGCGCTCACCCATCGCAACGGCGTCGACGTGATCGTCGACCCCGCCGATATCGAACTCGACCCGCACAGCCGCGCGCTGCTCGACGATCCGAACATCGAACCCTCGTTGCGCCTGAAGTACGAGCTCGCCACGGAGTATTCGACGGCGAAGGCCGACCCGGCGAACAAGCGGATCGTCTTCCGCTACCTCGCCGCGCCGACCGCGGTGCACGGCACCGACGCGGTCACCGCGATCGAGTTCGCGCACAACGAATTGACCGAGGAGAACGGGCAATTGGTGGCCACCGCCACCGACCGTACCGAGACCATCGAGACCGGCCTGGTGCTGCGCTCGATCGGCTACCGCGGCGAACCCGTCGCCGGCCTGCCCTTCGACGAGCGCCGAGGCACTGTGCCGAGCGAGCACGGCCGGGTCATCGACGCCACCGAGCCCGTCCCCGGCGTCTACGTCTCGGGCTGGATCAAGCGCGGCCCGCGCGGGGTGATCGGCTCCAACCGAATCGACGCCGAGGAGACCGTCGAAGCGGTGATCGCCGACTTCATGGCGGGCAAACTCACCGCGCCGACCGGCGACCGGGCCGCCCTGCGCGCCCTGCTCGCGCAGCGCCAGCCCGATCTGGTCGACCGCAAGGGCTGGAAGACCATCGACCAGGCCGAGAAGACCGCGGGCAAGTCGGCGGGCAGGCCGCGGGTCAAGTTCACCACCCGCGCCGACCTGCTCAAAGCAGCCAAGGGCTAGGTGCAGTGCTGACACGGGACCCGCGGCGCCGGGTTCCCGTGTCAGTCGCGCCACAGGAACGGCCGCAGGCCGGTTCTCGGCCGCCTTGATCTGGACTGAGTGGAGGGTGCGACGAAGGAGTGCCCGGAGGGAGGGAAGATCGAGGCTTCCGGGCCGAGAACCCGCGGCGCCGGGTGCCGTGCCAGCCGCGCCACAGGAACGGCCGCAGGCCGGTTCTCGGCCGCCTTGATCTGGACTGAGTGGAGGGTGCGACGAAGGAGTGCCCGGAGGGAGGGAAGATC
>NZ_JBHXAQ010000007.1:0-132589 GCF_042728755.1 Nocardia sp. NPDC060249 | reverse complement strand
GAGGCTTCCGGGCCGAGAACCCGCGGCGCCAGCCGCCAAAATTACGGCAGCGGCATGATCCGGACGACGGTCGTGGTGACGCCGCCGACCACGAACCACAGTCGCAGCACCATCTGCCCGGTCCGGTCGCCCGGTTCGTGGCGGGCGCGCACGGTGATGTGCTCGCGGGCCAGCACCGGTGCCACGTACTCGATCACGGCGCGGTGCGGTCCGGCGACCAGCTTCGGGAAGTCGACCAGGAACTGTTCGACCGCCTGCCAGTAGCAGGCGTTGTTGACGTGGTTGTACTGGTCGATATCGGTCGCCCGTACCGGGAACGGCAGGTCGGCGTCGGATTCGCGCGGCGCCGGATCGGTGAGGTAGGGCCGCCAGCGCAGGCGATGCTCGTCGGTGGATCGGGCCAGGTAGGCCAGGCCGTCGTCGCTGATCCGGGCGGGGAGATTGCTCGATTCGCTGAGGTTGATCCAGAAGCCCTCGGTCTCGATCAGCCCGCCGCGTTCGCTGGTGATGCGCGTGCGCATATTGGTCCACCGGGTGGACATCGACGAACACCAGCGCTCCAGATGCACGTGATCGGGCCACACGACCGGGCGGATCACGTCGATGACGGTGCGGCGCACGATCCAGGTGGGATCGGTGAGATGCAGCGCCGTCTGATTGAGCTCGTCCCAGGCGATGTCGGACAGATAGCGCGCTACGGCGTCCAGGCGCAGTCGTTGATAAGGATCCACGTCGCCTGCCCGGACGGGCCACGCCGTGGCGAAACCCGTGCCCTCCTCGGGAAGCGGGGCCAGTGGCTGATCGAGTGACACGTGTGCTCCTTGCGCGACACACCAGTGCGCCGCGACTTCTTGCGTAGTTCTGTAGACGACTTTACGGGTCGCAGATCACACCCTCGCGGCGAGTCGGGACTAGGGGTACCAGGTGACGATCACCAAGGGGGCAGGAGCGCGGTTGTCCTACATGACAGACCTATCCGCGCCCGGGTAGCCTGCTCTAATGGCCGGCGGAGCGATGGCGGGCTCGATGTTCGGGCGCTATGAAATTCGCAGACTTCTCGGAGTCGGCGGTATGGGGGAGGTCTACGAGGCATTCGACACCTCCAAGAATCGTGTTGTCGCCCTCAAGATGCTCAACCGGGAACTCGCCGGTGATCCCACCTTCGTGCAGCGCTTCCGCCGCGAGTCGCAGGCCATGGCGAGTGTGCAGGAACCGCACGTCATCCCGGTGCACGACTGGGGCGAGGTCGACGGCGTTCTCTATATCGACATGCGCCTGGTCAAGGGCGTCGATCTCAAGGAGCGGTTGCAGCAGCACGGCAGGCTCACGCCCGTCGAGGCGGTGCAGGTGGTCGAGCAGATCGCGTTCGCACTCGATGCCGCGCACGAGGTCGGCCTGGTCCATCGTGACGTGAAACCGGGCAACATCCTGCTCACCGGCAATCTGTTCGCCTATCTGGTCGACTTCGGCATCGCCCACACCGCCACCGACCCGCAGCTCACCAGCGCGGGCAGTGCGGTCGGCTCGATGGCGTACATGGCGCCCGAGCGATTCGAGAGTGTGCCGATGTCGCCGTCGGTGGATACCTACGCGCTCACCTGTGTCCTCTACGAATGCCTGGTCGGCCGGGTGCCGTACCCGGTGAACAGCCTCGCGGGCGCGATCGGCTCGCATCAGATGGCGCCCGCCCCGCGCCCCAGCGCCGCCGATCCCACGCTGACCACCTTCGATCCGGTCGTCGAGCGGGGGATGGCCAAGCGCCCGGACCAGCGGTACGCGACCCCCGTCGACCTGGCAAGGGCCGCCAGAGCGGCGCTGATCCAAGCCGAGCGCTCCACTCCCGCAACGGTATCGGGACCCCGGATCGAGATCACCGGCCCGCAGACACCGTTGAGCCGGGTCGATGATCTCGCTTCCCCGCCGACAACCCGCGGCTCGGCCGTCGTCCCTGCCGATTCGCAACCACCGACTCGGGATTCCGCGGCCCTGTCACCCGATTCGCCGTCGCCCCCGACTCGGGATTCCGCGGCGCTGTCTCGTGATCCGCATCCGCCCTCGGCGATCCACGGCTCGGCAGCCTATTCGGCTGGCTCGCAGTCGCCGGTGACGGCCAGGGGGCAGGTATCTCGGTCGGCACGGCAGGTGACCGGCGCCGGGCCGACCGCTCGGGTCACCGGGCCGCCATCCGCCGAACCGTATTCGACGCGTCGCGTGACGGGCCCGCAGTCCGCCGGGCCGCAGCCGACGCGTCGCGTGACCGGACCCCAACCCACGGGCGCGTATCGGGCAGCAGAGCACGAGGCCACGGTCCTGCGCGCGTCACCCGGGGTGATCGGGCCAGGCCAGGGCAGTGGCTACACCCATCCGTCGGCGCCGCTCCCGATTCCCCCGCAACGTAATTCGGCGATGCCGGTCCTGGCCGGTGCCCTGGGTTCGCTGATCGTGCTGGCGGCGGTCGGTATCGGGGTGTGGTTCATGATGACGGTCGACGAGCGCCGCACTGTGGCAGTCCCGCCACCGCCCGCGTCCGGCGTCGTCGATCCGTCCGTGATCGAGACCGGCGGTCAGACGGGCCCCACCACAGCGCAATCGCCGATCACGACCACTGTTCCCCCACTGCAATCGAGTGTCTCCGGCGCCGACGGCCAGGGCTTCTTGTCAGCGGGCCCGCGCTGCAACGACAACGACGCCGCGATGTCGATCGCCCGCACCGCCCGATCGCGTGTCGTCATCTGTCACACCGGCGACCAGCGGTACTACTACAAGGGCGTACGTGCCAGCGACGGCGCCGGGATCGAACTCGATGATCCGGTACCGAACGGCGGCGGCGCGTACACGGTGACCAACCCGACCGACGGCACTCAGTATCAGCTCAACGCGTCCGGTCTGACGATCATCAAGGCCGGTTCGGTGCTCGCCAGCGAGCCGGTGACCGAGTTCGCCCATCGTTGATCCCGCTGCCGGGTTATGTTCGCGGGTGAATGTCATCAAGAGAGGTGTCGAAAATGCGCGCAGCCCAGGTCGGCAAGTTGGACGGACCGTCGGCGATCGAGATCGTCGACCTGCCCGAGCCGGTGGCCTATCCGGGCGGCGTGCTGATCGACGTGCACGCCGCGGGCATCGCCTTCCCCGATGTGCTGATGACGCGCGGTCTCTACCAGATGAAGCCGGGCCTGCCGTTCGTCGTCGGCGGTGAGGTGGCCGGTGTCGTGCGCGAGGCGCCGGAGGGTTCGTCGCTGCGCCCCGGTGATCGGGTCGCCGCGCTGACCATGCTCGGCAACGGCGTCGCCGAGGTGGCGGTCGCACCGGAACATGCCGTGTTCGCCCTGCCGGACAACGTCTCTCTCGAAGCCGGCGCCGGCGTGCTGTTCAACGACCTCACCGTGCACTTCTGCCTGACCCAGCGCGGCAGGCTCGCCGAGGGTGAGACGGTGCTGGTACACGGTGCCGCGGGCGGTGTCGGCACCTCCACGCTGCGGATGGCCAAGGCGCTGGGCGCGGGCCGGGTGATCGCGGTGGTCAGCACCGAGTCGAAAGCCCAGGTGGCCAAGGCCAATGGCGCCACCGATGTGGTGCTGGCCGAGGGCTGGCTCGCCGCGGTGAAAGAGCTGACCGAGGGTCGCGGCGTCGACATCGTTCTCGATCCGGTCGGCGGCGACCGCTTCACCGACAGCGTCCGCTCCCTGGCGGGCGGCGGCCGGTTGCTGGTCGTCGGTTTCACCGCGGGGGAGATCCCGACGGTGAAGGTGAACCGCCTGCTGCTCAAGAACGTCGAGGTCGTCGGCGCGGCCTGGGGTGAATGGGTGATGAGCCACCCCACCTACCTCGCCGAACAGTGGGCGCAGATCGCGCCGCTGCTGGCCTCCGGTGCGATTGCCGCTCCCGACCCGGTGCTGTATCCGCTCGAGAAGACCGCCGAAGCTGTTGCGGCACTGGACAACCGGACCGCCACCGGCAAGGTGGTCGTGCGGCTGCGCTGAGCTGTCCGGGTCGGCGGGTATCGTCCACCGGGTCGTCGAAGGAGTGGTGGGATGCAGCTGTCGAACCGGGTGCTGAATCGGACGTTGCTCGCCCGGCAGCACTTGCTGGAACGCTCGGCGCTGACCACCGCCGAGATGTGCGAGCACCTGGTCGGTCTGCAAGCCCAGGACGTGCCGCCGCCGTTCATCGGATTGTGGAGCCGGATCGCCGATTTCGATCCGAGAACGGTGTCCGACGGCCTCGACGACCGGTCGCTGGTGCGGATCACCTTGATGCGCGGCACGATTCATCTCGTCACCCCGCCGGATGCGTTGCGGATCGCCCCGCATATTCAGCCCGAGCTCGAGAAAGCCCCGTTCCGTCAGGGTTTCAACTACGGCGCGATGGTCGGCCTCGACCCCGACGAGGTGCGCGCGCACGGGGAGGCGGCGCTCGGTGACGAGCCGAAGTCGGCGGCCGATCTGCGTGCCGAAGCCGCCCGCCGCTACCCCGACCGCGACGCCGGTGCGGTCCTGCAGACCTGGCTGTACCAACTCCCCGTCCTGCAGACACCCCCGCGCGGCCGCTGGGGCGACAACAGCCGCCCGGTCTGGTCGCGAGTGCAGCCCTGGCTGGGCGCGCCCCCTCGACCCGACCTACCCGGTGTCGGAGTTGATCCTGCGCTACCTGCGCGCCTTCGGACCGGCGAGCACGATGGACATGCAGGCGTGGTCGCGCCTGCCCGCCATGAAGAAGGCCGTCGCCGAACTCGGCGACCGGGTGCGCACCTACACCGACGCCCGCGGCCGCACCCTCTACGACGCGGCCGACCTCGAACTCGCCGATCCCGACCTGCCCGCCCCGGTCCGGCTGCTCGGCTGGTACGACAACGCGCTGCTGTCGCACCAGGATCGCGCGCGGATCACCGGAGACGACAATCCGCCGACCCTGCGGGCCTTCGCCACCAATGTCTCGCCGATCCTGATCGACGGTTTCGCGGCCGGGGTGTACAAGATCTTCGTCAAGTCCGGGACCGCGCGCCTGCGGATCAGTCCGGCCCGCCCGTGGACGAAAACCGAAGCGGCGCAGGTGGAAGCTGAGGCGAGCGCCTTGCTCGCCTTCCTCGAAGCCGAAGCCGAACCGGTCGTCGAGATCCTCGAGCCCGGCGCCGACCTTCGCCCGTGACGCTGTTTTAACGTCGAGGAAACAACGGCTTCCTAAGGTCGTCCCCACGACGTTCATGGCTGCAACGGACGACGTGCTCCGCTGAATCCGGCGAGCGAACCAGCCGCATCCCGAAAGAGGTGCGCGCATGGAATCTGTTGCGTCCGTCGTCATTACCGATGTCACCGTCTACACCGAGCAGGGCTGGACGCCCGGCGAAGTCGTGATCGAAGACGGTGTGGTCATCGCCATGGGAGCCGCGCCCGAACACGCGGGTCTGCCCCGTTTCGACGGCGGTGGTGGCTATCTGCTGCCGGGCTTCGTGAACACGCACACCCACCTCCAGCAGGCGGTTCTGCGTGGGGTGGGCGAGGGCCTGCCGCTGCTGGAATGGTTGCGCTGCGTCGGCGAACACACCGTGGCCGCCACCCCGGAACAGACCTACCTCTCGGCGCTGGCAGGCGGCCTGGAGCTGCTACGCAGCGGCGTCACCACGGTTGTCGAACACCTGTGGCCCAGCCCGTCCGACGAGATCCACCAGGCGATGATCCGAGCGCTGCGGGAACTCGGCATCCGCGTGGTCCTCGGGCGCGGCATCGCCGACCGTGCTGACATCACCCGCAAATGGGGACTCGACCCGCGCCTGATGCAACCACTCGACGAGGCCATGGCCCACGTCGACGAACTCGACAAGCAACTGGTCGGCACCCGCATCACCACCGCGCTTGCCGTGCCCAACCCGCGCTGCCTCACCCCCGACGGCATGGCGGCCACGCGCGAGTACGCGCGAGCCACCGGCAAAACGGTGTCGATACATGTTCTCGAGACCGCGACCGACGACGAAATGTGCCGATTGCATGCAGGTGTCTCGGCCGTCGACTACCTCGACGCGAGCGGTTTCCTCTGGGACCGCACCCTGGCCGTGCACTGCGTCAACCTCGACGAGCACGGCCGCGAGGTCTTCGCCGAACGCGGTGTCGCCGTCTCCTACAACCCGATTTCCAACATGCGCCTCGGCAGTGGCGTCGCTCCGGTTCCGGAGATGCTCGCGGCGGGCATCGACGTCACTCTCGGCGTCGACGGCGCCGCGAGCAACGACACCCAGGACATACTGCTCGCCCTGCGTCTCGGCGCCTACTTACAGCGTGCGGCCCACAAGAAGGCCGACCTGCTCGGCTTCGACCAGATGCTGCGCATGGCGACCGGCGCCGCGGGCCGGGTGCTCGGTCGCCCCGCGCGCACCGGCATCGCCGTGGGCGACCGCGCCGACCTCACTCTGGTGCGTTTCGACCGCGACTTCGCCTGCCTACCGGTGCTCGACCCCGGCGCCACCCTGCTCACCGCCGCGTCGCCACGGGTGATCGACACCGTGTGGGTCGACGGCGAGCCCGTGATCCGCGACGGGGCCAGCACCCGCGTCGACCATCAGGATCTCGCCCGCCGTCTGATTCGCATGCGATGACTGTTAATGCATCCGAAACGAACGGCACATTACATGTAATTCGCTTAGTTGACACTGAATGTACTCAAGGGTTGCACGCAACACCGACATACCGCAGGAGAAGGTGATCACGGTGACGCTCTACGACACGGTGAACGACGCCGACGCGAGGACGCTGCTGTCCGGCATGGAGGTTTCCTTCGCCGGTGTGAGCAAGCGCTTCGGCGGCGAGGGCGGCACACTCGCCCTGACCGACGTCGACCTCGACATCCGCGAAGGCGAATTCGTCGCGGTGGTCGGCCCGTCCGGCTGCGGCAAGTCGACGCTGCTGCGCCTGGCCGCCGGTCTCGAGCCGGTGAGCTCGGGAGCCGTGGCGGTGCGGACGAATTCGATCGGCTTCATCTTCCAGGAAGCCACGCTGCTGCCGTGGCGCAAGGTCCGCCGCAATGTCGAACTCTCGGCCGAACTGGCCGGGGTCGACCGCAAGACGCGCCGCGACCGGGTCGAGCGGGCGATCGACGCCGTCGGCCTGGCCGATTTCGCGAACAAGCTGCCCAGCCAGCTCTCCGGCGGCATGCGCATGCGCGTCTCGCTGGCCAGAGCGCTGTCGCTGGAACCGCGCTTGATGCTGCTGGACGAACCGTTCGGCGCGCTCGACGAGATGACCAGGCTGAACATGCAGGAGGAGTTGCTTCGCCTCTACCGCGACAACGCCTTCACCGCCCTGTTCATCACCCACTCGGTTTCCGAGGCCGTGTTCCTCGCCTCGCGCGTGGTGGTGATGTCGGCCAGACCGGGCCGCATCCACGAGGTGATCGAGGTCGACCTGTCCTACCCGCGGGAACGCGAACTGCGCTTCGAACCCGCCTTCACCGAACTCGTTTCGCGCATCTCGCGCTCGTTGAAAGAGGCTGCCTGATGGTGAGTATCGCGGCCCGTGTCCCTGCCACGGCGAAGGTGCGACTGCCGACTGCGCAGCTGCGCAGATTCGGCAGTGCCCTTGTGGCCCCAATTGTTTCGATCACCGTGGCGCTGGCCGCCTGGTACGCGGTGTCGATGCTGATCCTCAGCGAGGGCCGCCGCTTCCTGCTGCCCGCGCCGCATGTGGTGTTCAGTGAATCGCTCGCCGACCCGAAGAAGCTCGAGGTGATGCTCGAGGCGCTGGCCGTCACCGCCAGGGTCGCGATCACCGGCCTGCTGATCTCGGCGGTGCTCGGGGTGGCGATCGCGGTGCTGATGAGCCAGGCCAAGCCGATCGAGAACGTCGTCTACCCGTACGCGGTGGTCTTGCAGGCGATTCCGGTGCTGGCGGTGGTTCCGCTCATCGGCCTGTGGCTGGGCTACGGTTTCGCGGCCCGCACCACCGTGTGCGTGCTGATCGCGATCCATCCGATCATCGCGATGACCCTGTTCGGCATCAAATCCGTCGACGGCAATCTCCAGGAACTGTTCACCCTCGGCCGAGCGGGCCGCCTGCGCCGCCTCTGGTCGCTGCAACTGCCCGCCGCCCTGCCCTCCACACTGACCGGATTACGCACCGCCGCCGGTCTTTCGGTCACCGGCGCGATCATCGGCGACATGTTCTTCGCCCAGGGCAAACCGGGCATCGGCACCCTGCTCGACACCTACCGCGCCCGCCTGCAATCCGAGGACCTGATCGGTGCGCTGCTGCTGGCCGCCCTGTTCGGCGTGCTCGTGTTCACCGTGTTCACCGTCATCCAGAAAGTCAGTGTCGGCCGCTGGCACAACTCCGCCCACTAGCTCGACAGGACTCCCCATGAAGACACCTCCCTTGCGTCGCATCGGTTTTGCCGCGCTGGCTGTGCTGCTGGCGGGCACCGCGTCCGCCTGTTCCGACGACACCACCGCCGCCCCCGCCGTCGCGCTGGAACCGGCGCCGGCCGAACAACAACTCGCCGGCGCCTGCCCCGCCACCGTGGTCGTCCAGCTCCAGTGGGCACCGGAAACCGACTCCGGCCCGATCTTCGGTCTGCTCGGCCCCGGCTACACTGTCGACGCCGACAACAACAAGATCACCGGCCCGCTCGTGGCAGACGGCAAGGACACCGGCGTGAAGCTGGAGATCCGTGCGGGCGGACCGGCCATCGGCTTCCAGACCGTGCCGTCGCAGATGTACGTCGATCAGAGCATCACCCTGGGTCTCGCGCACTCCGAGCACGCCATCGCCGCCGCGGGTCAGCAGCCGATCGTCGCCGTCACCACGCTGCTGCGCAACAGTCCACAGATGCTGATGTGGGATCCCGAGACCAACCCGGACTGGAAGGGCATCGCCGACATCGGCACGTCCGGCAAGCCGGTCGTGGTCTCCAAAGGACAGCTGTACCCGGACTGGCTCGTCGCCCGCGGACTGGTGCGCAAGGAGCAGATCGACGCCTCCTACGACAATTCGCCTTCGCGCTTCGTCACCGATCCGTCCTTCGCCCAGCAGGGCTTCGCCAACGCCGAACCGTTCACCTACGAGCACGAGGTGCGGGCCTGGAACAAGCCGGTCGGCTACCAGCTGCTCAAGGACGCCGGCTACGAGGGTTACGCCCGCACCGTGAACGTGCGCGCCGACAAGCTCGCCGAACTGCGCCCGTGCCTGCGGAAGCTGGTGCCGATGATCCAGCAGGCCACCGCGTCGTTCGAAGCTGATCCCGGTCACGTCAACGATGTCGTCGTCGACGTGGTCGAACAGAACCCCAAGCTCAGCCCCTACAGCGCCGAACTGGCCGAATTCGGTTCCAAGGCACTCATCGACGGTGGCCTGATCGGCAACGACACCGACGGCGTGCTCGGCAGTTTCGACGAGGCCCGCGTCCAGCGCATCATCGACGAATTCGGACCCATCCTGCGAGCCGGCGGCGCGAACGTGCCCACCGGCCTGACCGCGAAGGACCTGGTCACCAAGGAATTCCTCGACCCCGCCATTTCCGTCACCGGCTAAGGAGACACCCCCATGACCACCAGCTACGACCTGTCCGAAGTCTCGCGCGAGAAGCAGATGGGCGGCCTCGGCAAGGAGACCACCGACCGCGAGATCCGCGTCATCGACCTCGCCGACTTCGAGAACCGTCGCGCCGAGATCACCGAGGAACTGTGGGCCGCCGCCACCGAGATCGGCTTCTTCCAGCTCTCCGGCCACGGCATTGCGCAGGACCTGATCGACGAGATGTTCGGCGCCACCGCCGATTTCTTCGCCCTCCCCGAGGAGATCAAAGGCCGGTATCCCCTGGTCAAGAAGAACAACGCGGGCTGGGAGAGCCTGAGCCAGGTGCGCCCGTCCATCGGCGTGCCCGATCAGAAGGAGTCGTATCAGATCACCCGGCCGCACATGGACGAGTTGTGGCCCAGCGACACCGAGCTGGCCGGATTCCGCACCCGCGTCCTGGACTTCGAGAGCCGGGCCTGGGAAGTGGCGATGCGGGTGCTGTCCTGCTTCGCCGACCGCCTCGGCTTCGACCGCGAACACTTCACCGCCGCACACGATCCCAGCTCCGCGAGCTACCAGAGCGCCCTGCGGCTGTTGCACTACTTCGCTGTCCCCGAGGAACTGCGCGGCGTGCCCGGACGCTGGCGGGCCGGCGCGCACACCGACTTCGACTGCCTCACCTTGCTTTTCCAGCGCGACGGCCAGGGCGGGCTCCAGGTGTGCCCCGGCAAGGAGATGGAGGAGCAGGAGTGGACCTCCATCACCCCGTCGTCGAGCCTGATCACCTGCAATATCGGTGACATGCTCACCCGCTGGAGCGACGATCTGCTGCCGTCGAACTTCCACCGCGTCCGCAGCCCCGGCGAGGGCGAGTACCAGGGCGAGCGCTACAGCATCGCCTACTTCGCCCAGGCCGACCGCGACGCCGTCATCCAGGGGCCGGCAGGCAAGTACCCACCCGTCACCGCGGCGGACTTCCTGACTCAGCGGGTGCGGGCGAACTACCGCACCCAGGGATAATCACCGCAACCAACGGAAAGGACACGGCATGAGCGGTCAGCGCCCGGAGGAGGCAGCCCGCGCAACCACGCGGAGCGCCCGAGCATGCCCGAAGATTCTGCGATGACCGAAGCCTCGCTGCTCGGCCAGTCCGTCCATCGACAGATCCGGCAGATGGTCCTCTCCGGCGAGCTGACCTCGGGCCAGGCGCTCAGCGTGCCTGCGCTGGCGACCGAGCTCGGGGTCAGCCGCAGCCCCGTCCGCGAGGCGGTGCAGCAGCTGATCTACGAGGGTCTCGCCGTCAGCGCGCCGCACGCCGGGGCGAAGGTGGCCGCCGTCGACGACGACCGTATCCGCGACGTCCTCGAGGTCAGGGCCGCCCTCGACGGTCTCGCCGCCGCCGCGGCCGCCACCCGGCTCACCGAGGCCGATCTCGACACGCTCACCGGCATCATCACCGCCCAGCGAGCGCATCTGGACGACCCGGCCGATCCCGCTCGCGACGCCCAGCTCGACCTGGAATTCCACACCTTCATCCGCGACGCCTCCGGCAACGGGTGCGTCGTCGACGAACTGGCCCGTCTGGAAGCCCAGGCCCACCTCTACCGCGGCGATCTCTGGTGCTCGGCCCGCAACCGCCGCGTCGCCCTGCGCGAACACCGCCGCATCGTCGAAGCCCTCGAATCCGGCCACCCGGAGTCGGCCCGCGCCGCCGCGGAAGCCCACGTGCGAGGCCTGCTCACCCGCCTCGCCCGGCGGTAACCGTCAGCGGTGATCGCGGTAGGCGGGGGCCTTCGTGGTCCCGGCCGGGGTCAAGGTGTGCAGCAGCGGCATCGTCCGATGCGCGACCACCGTCGACAACACGATCACACTGTGCGAGCGCACCACCGACCCCGTCCGATCGATGCTCAACAACACCGCCTGCAATCCGGCATGGGAATCGGCCCCGATCCGGCACAGCACATCACCGGAGCCGGTCGTCGCGTACGCCTCGAGCACTCCAGGGATCGCCGCCAGCTCCGCGCTCACCGTATCCAGCGCGCCCTGCGCGATCTCCAGGGTGACGAACGCCTGCACCTCGAAACCC
The DNA here is from genome assembly GCF_042728755.1 of Nocardia sp. NPDC060249. Lineage (NCBI taxonomy): Bacteria > Bacillati > Actinomycetota > Actinomycetes > Mycobacteriales > Nocardiaceae > Nocardia > Nocardia sp. NPDC060249. Next base: position 121,006 of record NZ_JBHXAQ010000007.1, on the reverse strand, counting down.
GCTGCGGTGACGTCGATCTGCGGATCGTAGGACGCGATCACCCCGGATTCCTCCATCCGGTTGATCCGCGCCTGCACCGTCGCCCGCGCGACCTTCGTCCGCCGCGACAGCTCGAGAATTCCGGCCTTCTGGAACTCGTGCATCGCGGTGAGGATCGCCAGGTCCAGCTCATCCAATTTCGCGGGGGTGCGCATGCGAAGACCTCCATGTCCGGTTGCTATTCAAATTGTCCACCATTTGTGGGCATCCGGTGGCTTCTCGAGCCAGCCTGTTCAGACGGAGATGGAGTAGTTGCCCACCTGCGGCCTGGCGCGATTTCCTAGGTCATGACCATTGAGCAGCAGCTCGTCGGGCTGATCGAGCACGACGACAGTGTCGATCCGTTTCCGGTGATCGGGTGGGACGCCCTCGTCTGGGTTGTCGGCAACGCGACCCAGAGCGCCCACTTCCTGCAATCCGCGTTCGGCATGCGGCTGGAGGCGTACTCGGGCCCGGAGACCGGCAATCGCGACCACAAGTCGTTCGTGCTGCGCAGCGGGGGAGCGCGGTTCGTGATCACCGGCGCGGTCGACCCCGACAGCCCGCTCGTCACCCACCACGACCGCCACGGCGACGGCGTCGTCGACATCTCCCTCGAGGTCGCCGATGTGGATCGCTGCATCGCCCGGGCTCGCGAACACGGCGCGACGATCCTCACCGAACCCCACGACGAGACCGACGAATTCGGCACCGTCCGCTCCGCCGCACTGGCCACCTACGGCGACACCAGGCACACCCTCGTCGACCGCTCCGGCTATGTCGGCCCGTATCTCCCCGGCTATATCGCCCGCACCTCCCCCCGCGCGCCGGGCAAGCGCGTATTCCAGGCGATCGATCACGTGGTGGGCAATGTCGAGCTGGGCATGATGGACCGCTGGGTCGACTTCTATCGCGGCGTCATGGGGTTCACGAACATGGCCGAGTTCGTCGGCGACGACATCGCCACCGAGTACTCCGCGCTGATGAGCAAGGTCGTCGCCAACGGCAATCACCGGGTGAAGTTCCCGCTCAACGAACCTGCGCTGGGCCGCAAACGTTCTCAGATCGACGAGTATCTCGAGTTCTATCGCGGTCCCGGCGTCCAGCACATCGCACTGGCCACCGGCGACATCCTCGAAACCGTCGACGCCCTGCGGGCCGAGGGCATCGAATTCCTCGCCACACCCGACACCTATTACGAGGATCCCGAATTGCGCGCTCGCATCGGCGCCGTGCGCGTTCCGGTCGGCGAACTCCAGCGTCGCGGCATCCTGGTCGACCGTGACGAAGACGGCTACCTCCTCCAGATCTTCACCCGCCCGCTCACCGATCGCCCCACCGTGTTCTTCGAACTCATCGAGCGACACGGCTCACTCGGTTTCGGAAAAGGCAACTTCAAGGCCCTTTTCCAGGCCATCGAACGCGAACAGCGGGCTCGCGGCAATCTGTGACCGGGTCCGCGGACCTACTACAGTTGCGGCCATGCGGATCCCCTCGGCGATCATCACCGGCATGACCTTGGTCGTCATGCTGACGTCGTGCGGATCGGGGGGCGACTCCGATACGCCGACAGGGCCCAACCGACCCCCACCGAAGGTCGCCTCACTGGGCCCCTTCGTGGGCGAGTGCGGTCACGTCACCGACGACGAAGTGCGCACCCTCGCCGGCCTCGGCCAGATCGCGCGGGTCTACAAGAACGCGACCGGCTGCAACTGGCAGGCGGCCGGATTGTCCTCGCCCAGCGTCACTTTCGCCTCCTACCGAGGCAGCCCGATCGAACGTGAGAAGGCGTGGGTGTCCAACGTCGGCCGCGCACCGGAGACCGTCGATGTCGGCGGCCACCCCGGCTTCCAGGCACTCGCGCCGGAGGGCACTGTCTGCGACTTCGCCGTGCAACTCGACGACGACTTCTTCGAATGGTCGATATCCACCGGCCTGTTCGCCACCGGCGGCAACCCGTGCGACCGGACCAGGAAACTGGCGGAGCTGACCGTAGGACGGCTGAAGTGAGGGCGGGCAAGGTCGCTGCCGCCGTGCTGATGCTCACCCTCACGCTGGCGGGCTGTGGCCAGAAGATCGAGGGCAGCGCCCAGCCGCTGGGCCAGGGTGGCGGGGGGGAGTCGATCAACACCGACTTCGACAAGCTGCTGCGCGAGTGCGAAGTGGTGGCCGCCGACAAGATCGGCGAGATCGTCGGCAACGCCAAGCTCGTCGGTGCCTCCTTCAGCGGCGCCGTCTGCATGTGGGACATCGAGGACGCCCCTGGTGGGGGAGCCATGGCCAGCCTCAACTGGTACGAGATGGGTACCCTGAACAACGAGAAGACCACCAACGACAAGCTGGGCTACCTCTCCGGCGACATCACCGTGCAGGGCCGCAGGGCGCTGCAGGTGCGCCGGCCGGGCGACAACGACTCCTGCGGCGTCACCGCACCGGCCGCCGATGTCGGCGTCGTCGGGTGGTGGATCAACTACCGCCCCGGCTCGGCGCACCCCGATCCGTGCGCGGGCGCCCAGAAATTGGTCGAGCTGACTCTGGATCTCGCCCGGTAGAAGGCTTGACGCGGCCCCCCGCTTTGACCCCGAATCGGGCAGGTGGGTATCGTAGATCCCTGTGCCCGGATTGCTACGGGCAAGTTCGTGTGTGAACGTAGGCCAGCGAAAGCGGCCGATACGTTCCAGCGTGCCTTGAAAAGGGCACTGAGCGCCTCAGCGACACGCCCGACCACGGGTTAACGGAAACGTGGTCTGACGTGCGGGTGAAAGCTCGATGAACTGCAAGACACTGCACACCAAGCGCAATAACCAATAAGGAAAGCCGGTCTATGCCAACCATCAACCAGCTGGTCCGCAAGGGTCGCCGCGACAAGGTCACCAAGACCAAGACTGCGGCCCTGAAGGGGAGCCCGCAGCGTCGTGGCGTGTGCACTCGCGTGTACACCACCACCCCCAAGAAGCCGAACTCCGCGCTCCGTAAGGTCGCGCGTGTTCGCCTGACCAGCGCGATCGAGGTCACGGCGTACATCCCCGGTGAAGGCCACAACCTGCAGGAGCACTCCATGGTGCTCGTTCGCGGCGGTCGTGTGAAGGACCTTCCTGGTGTCCGTTACAAGATCATCCGTGGATCGCTCGACACCCAGGGCGTGAAGAACCGCAAGCAGGCGCGCAGCCGCTACGGCGCCAAGAAGGAGAAGAGCTGATATGCCACGCAAGGGCCCCGCACCCAAGCGTCCGCTGATCAACGACCCGGTCTACGGGTCCCCGCTGGTCACTCAGCTGGTCAACAAGATCCTCATGGACGGCAAGAAGTCCACCGCCGAGCGCATCGTCTACGGTGCCCTCGAGCAGGCGCGTGAGAAGACCGGCACCGATCCGGTCGTCACCCTCAAGCGCGCGCTGGACAACGTCAAGCCCGCCCTCGAGGTGAAGCCCCGCCGTGTCGGTGGCGCCACCTACCAGGTGCCGGTCGAGGTCCGTCCGGGCCGCGCCAACACCCTGGCGCTGCGCTGGCTGGTCAGCTACTCCCGCGCCCGTCGCGAGAAGACCATGGTCGAGCGTCTCGCCAACGAGCTCCTCGATGCCAGCAACGGCCTCGGTGCCGCAGTGAAGCGTCGCGAGGACACCCACAAGATGGCCGAGTCGAACCGGGCCTTCGCGCACTACCGCTGGTGATAGCCCGGCCCGTCACTTAAAAGGGAGAATTTCGTGGCACAGGACGTGCTCACCGACCTGAACAAGGTCCGCAACATCGGCATCATGGCCCACATCGATGCGGGCAAGACCACCACGACCGAACGCATCCTGTTCTACACCGGCATCACGTACAAGATCGGTGAAGTTCACGATGGCGCGGCCACGATGGACTGGATGGAGCAGGAGCAGGAGCGTGGTATCACCATCACCTCCGCGGCTACCACCTGCTTCTGGAAAGACAACCAGATCAACATCATCGACACCCCCGGGCACGTCGACTTCACCGTCGAGGTGGAGCGTTCGCTGCGCGTGCTCGACGGCGCGGTCGCGGTGTTCGACGGCAAAGAGGGTGTCGAGCCCCAGTCCGAGCAGGTGTGGCGTCAGGCCGACAAGTACGACGTGCCGCGTATCTGCTTCGTGAACAAGATGGACAAGCTCGGTGCGGATTTCTACTTCACCGTGCAGACCATCAAGGACCGTCTCGGCGCTCGCCCGCTCGTGATCCAGCTGCCGATCGGCGCTGAGAACGACTTCGAGGGCATCGTCGACCTGGTCGAGAACAACGCCAAGGTCTGGAAGGGCGAGACCAAGCTCGGCGAAGAGTACGAAGTCGTCGAGATTCCGGCCGACCTCAAGGAGAAGGCCGAGCAGTACCGTCAGGAACTGCTCGAGACCGTCGCCGAGTCCGACGAGGCACTGCTCGAGAAGTTCTTCGGTGGCGAGGATCTCACCATCGAGGAGATCAAGGGCGCCATCCGCAAGATGACCGTCAACTCCGAGCTGTACCCGGTGCTGTGCGGTTCCGCGTTCAAGAACAAGGGCGTTCAGCCCATGCTCGACGCGGTCATCGATTACCTGCCTTCCCCGCTGGACGTCGAGGCCACCACCGGCCACGTGCCCAACAAGGAAGAAGAGCTGATCACCCGCAAGCCGAACGTCGACGAGCCGTTCGCGGCGCTGGCGTTCAAGATCGCGGTGCACCCGTTCTTCGGTGAACTCACCTACGTGCGTGTGTACTCGGGTCAGGTCGCCTCCGGCGCCCAGGTCGTCAACTCGACCAAGGGCAAGAAGGAGCGTCTGGGCAAGCTGTTCCAGATGCACTCCAACAAGGAGATGCCGGTCGCCACGGCGTCGGCAGGCCACATCTACGCGGTCATCGGCCTGAAGGACACCACCACCGGTGACACCCTGTCCGACGCGCAGAACCAGGTCGTCCTCGAGTCGATGACCTTCCCGGATCCGGTCATCGAGGTCTCGATCGAGCCCAAGACCAAGTCCGACCAGGAAAAGCTCGGTACCGCGATCCAGAAGCTGGCGCGCGAAGACCCGACGTTCTCGGTCAAGCTCGACCAGGAGACCGGCCAGACCGTCATCGGCGGCATGGGCGAGCTCCACCTCGACATCCTCGTCGACCGTATGCGTCGCGAGTTCAAGGTCGAGGCGAACGTCGGCAAGCCGCAGGTGGCCTACCGCGAGACCATCACCAAGAAGGTCGAAAAGCACGAGTTCACCCACAAGAAGCAGACGGGTGGCTCCGGCCAGTTCGCGAAGGTCATCATCGCCCTCGAGCCGTTCGTCGGCGAGGACGGCGCGACCTACGAGTTCGAGAACAAGGTCTCCGGCGGTCGCGTGCCCCGTGAGTACATCCCGTCGGTCGACGCGGGCGCCCAGGATGCCATGCAGTACGGCGTGCTCGCCGGCTACCCGCTGGTGAACCTGAAGGTCAGCCTGCTCGACGGCGCGTACCACGACGTCGACTCCTCGGAAATGGCGTTCAAGATCGCGGGTTCGCAGGCCCTCAAGGAAGCGGCCCGTAAGGCCGGTCCGGTGATCCTCGAGCCGCTCATGGCGGTCGAGGTCATCACGCCCGAGGAATACATGGGCGACGTGATCGGCGACCTCAACTCCCGCCGTGGCCAGATTCAGGCCATGGAGGAACGCAGTGGTGCCCGTGTCGTCAAGGCGCTGGTTCCGCTCTCGGAGATGTTCGGTTACATCGGTGACCTGCGGTCCAAGACCCAGGGTCGCGCGAACTACTCCATGGTGTTCGCCCAGTACGCAGAGGTTCCGGCCAATGTGTCCAAGGAGATCATCGCCAAGGCGACCGGCGAATAAAACCCTCTTGCGGTCCAGTGGCACACTGGACCGCAAGTGCCGGGCGTCAAGTAATACCCCCGGTCCCCGCCTCCAGCGGGGATGACACACGCACTGCTGCAAATGCACGCACCAACAAGTCCAGGAGGACCCAAAAGTGGCGAAGGCGAAGTTCGAGCGGACGAAGCCGCACGTCAACATCGGCACCATCGGTCACGTCGACCACGGCAAGACCACGCTGACTGCAGCGATCACCAAGGTGCTGGCTGACAAGTTCCCGGATCTGAACGACGCGTTCGCGTTCGATCAGATCGACAAGGCGCCGGAGGAGAAGGCTCGTGGTATCACGATCAACATCTCCCACGTCGAGTACCAGACCGATAAGCGCCACTACGCGCACGTCGACGCCCCGGGCCACGCGGACTACATCAAGAACATGATCACCGGTGCGGCGCAGATGGACGGCGCCATCCTCGTGGTCGCGGCCACCGATGGCCCGATGCCGCAGACTCGCGAGCACGTGCTGCTCGCCCGTCAGGTCGGCGTGCCCTACATCCTGGTCGCGCTGAACAAGTCGGACATGGTCGACGATGAGGAAATCCTCGAGCTCGTCGAGATGGAGGTCCGCGAACTGCTGGCCTCGCAGGAATTCGACGAGGACGCGCCGGTCGTGCGTGTCTCCGGTCTGAAGGCCCTCGAGGGCGACGAGAAGTGGGCCGAGGCCATCGTCGAGCTCATGCAGGCCGTCGACGACTCGATCCCGGACCCGGTCCGCGAGACCGAGCTCCCGTTCCTGATGCCCGTTGAGGACGTCTTCACGATCACCGGTCGTGGCACCGTCGTCACCGGTCGCGTCGAGCGCGGCATCGTCAACGTGAACGAGGAGGTGGAAATCGTCGGCATCAAGGAGAAGTCGACCAAGACCACCGTCACCGGCATCGAGATGTTCCGCAAGCTGCTCGACCAGGGCCAGGCGGGCGACAACGTCGGCCTGCTGGTTCGTGGCATCAAGCGCGAAGATGTCGAGCGTGGCCAGGTTGTCGTCAAGCCGGGCACCACGACTCCCCACACGGAGTTCGAGGGCCAGGCGTACATCCTGTCGAAGGACGAGGGCGGCCGCCACACCCCGTTCTTCAACAACTACCGCCCGCAGTTCTACTTCCGTACCACGGACGTGACCGGCGTCGTTACCCTCCCCGAGGGCACCGAGATGGTCATGCCCGGCGACAACACCGAGATGCTGGTCAAGCTGATCCAGCCGGTCGCCATGGACGAAGGCCTGCGCTTCGCGATCCGCGAGGGTGGCCGCACCGTCGGTGCCGGTCGCGTCACGAAGATCATCAAGTGAGTCGGTAAGACCCACTGCACAACCTGAACGGCGTCGCTCCCCCGGAGCGGCGCCGTTCGGCGTTTCCGCCGATCATGCCGGAGTGACGCGGACGGTTACCCGGCCGCGCTCGTCGCGGTGGGCTACGGCGTGACCGGGGTGGTCGGTGCCGTCGATGCGAAGGGTGACGGGGGCTCCCTCGCCGAGGAAGTTGCGCCACCACTGCTTCTTGTCCGGCAGGGCTACGCCGATGACGTAGTCGGTTCCGGAGCGGCGGTAGTTCCCGGGGTGCTGAAGGTGCGGCCGGATCGGCGGCCCACGTAGCTGATCTGTGCGAACGACTTACCCAGTAGCTTGCCGAGCACGGGGACCTCGGTCAGAGCCACCACGGCGGTGTTGAAACCACGAACGCCTCTGCGTGCCAACGATTCTTGTGCCATCGGTACTCCCTACCCAGTAGTGGTATATCCGTCACCAGCGTACGGTCGGTTCCGGCGGGGTGTGGCTCGCCGAGCCGGTGTTCGGAATGACCTCGCAGGTCATCGCGGTTGTCGGGGGTGCTCGGTAGCGTTCGGGAAGCTGTCGCATTCGGGAGGATCGGAGACGTCGTGGGTAGTGCCGCACTGGAACGGGAATTGGCTGTCAGCGAGGGAGTGCTCGAGCACGGGATGCCTTATCTCGCGTTCGGGTCGGGGCGTCCGCTGGTGTTCTTGCGGTGGTTCATGCCCGACCACGCCAATCCGCGTGGCTGGCTGCGGTCGAGTGAGATCAAGACAATGGCGCCGCTGGCCAGGAACTTTCGGGTGTACGCGGTCAATCGCGCGCCGGGGATGGCGGCCGGTACCTCGATGGGCGATATCGCGCGGGAGCACGCGCAAGCCCTGCACGCCGAATTCGGTGCTCCCGTAGACGTTCTCGGCATTTCGTCGGGCGGCTCGGTGGCGCTGCAACTCGCCGCCGACCACCCCTCGGTGGTGCGCCGATTGGTGATCGCTTCCTCCGCCTACCGTCTCGATCAGTCCGCGCGGGCGTCGCAGATGAAGTACGCGGAGGCCGCCGCGGCGGGCAAACGGTCGCTGCACCACATGGTGACCCAGGGCATCGAATCGCCGCTGAAGGCCCGGCTCGTCGGTGCCGCGGCCTGGCTGGCGGACCCGCTGTTGCGCCCGAAGAACCCAGCCGACACCCTCGCCTTCGTGCACGCCGAGGATGCCTTCGATCTCACCGGCCGTCTCGCCGACATCACGAACCCCACGCTGGTCGTCGCGGGCGACCGCGACGAGTTCTACGACCAATCCTCTTTCCGCTACACCGCGGACGGCATTCCTGATTCCCGCTTGATCGTCTACCCCGCGACCGACCACCTCGGGGCGATCAAACACGCCCGGTTCGCTCCGGACGTCACCGAATTCCTGTCGGCAACAAGCTGACTCAGCGAATCTTGGCGCCGTAGACGTGCTCGACGGACAGGGCCATGAGTACGCGGCGGTCCGAGACCATGACCTCGCGGTACTCGGTCCAGTCGGGGTGTTCGCCTGCGGCCGCGCGGTAGTAGTCGACCAAGGCCTCCACTTCCGGGCCGTTCGGGTCCGTGCCTGGTCCGGTCAAGGTGGCGGTGCCCTCGGCGGTGGCCCACGACCAGCCGTCGGCGCTGGTGACCTCGAGCGCGGCGCGCGGATCGCGACGGAGGTTGATCGTTTTGGCGCGGCCCTCGGTCATGGAGACGTAGATGATGCTCGCGGCACGGTCGTAGTACGGGGTGACGGGGGAGAGCTGGGGGCGGCCGTCGGATTTGATGGTGGCGAGGATGCCGATGCGGGAGTCGGCGATGAGGGCGTGCAGGTCGAGTTCGGGCACCGGTTGGCTCCTTGGGGGTGGCGGGGCTGCTCGTTGTGACGAACCGTGGTGGCCGCGCGTTTATGCCCGACGGCCGAAATCCCGTCGACAGCGCGCGATCGGGCGCGTAGAACTTGTCGCATGGTTACAGCACGTCCGCAGTCGCGGTTCTAGCTCGCATCGGGTCCTTCGGCGCCGGTGCGGCGCCGCGTGATCCGACGCCCGTGCCGTCCCAGGAACGCACAACTGGCGAGCGTCGACTCATCGACCGAACCAGCCTGGGGGATTCCCATGACCAGAATCGATCTCGCCCGACTACGCAATATCGGCATCGCCGCCCACATCGACGCGGGTAAGACCACGACCACCGAACGGGTGCTGTTCTACACCGGTGTCACCCGGACGCTCGGCGAGGTGCACGACGGCACCGCGGTGATGGACCGGATGATCCAGGAGCGCGAACACGGCATCACGATCGCGGCGGCGGCGACCACCTGCTGGTGGAACGAGCACCAGATCACCATCCTCGACACCCCCGGCCACGTCGATTTCACCGTCGAGGTGGAGCGTTCGCTGCGGGTGCTCGACGGTGCGATCGCGGTGTTCGACGCCAAGGAGGGCGTGGAACCGCAGTCGGAGCAGGTGTGGCGGCAGGCCGACAAGTACGGCGTCCCGCGGATCTGTTTCGTGAACAAGATGGACAAGCTCGGTGCCGATTTCGCGTTCACCGTGCGGACCATCGCGCAGCGACTGCGGGTGCGCCCGTTGGTGATTCAGTTGCCGATCGGCTCCGAACGCGAGTTCGAAGGCATCATCGACCTGGTCGAGATGACCGCCGAGGTGTGGCGTGGAGACACCGACAGCGGTGCTCGCTTCGAGACGGTCGCGATTCCGGAAGACTTGCGTACCACAGCGTTCCAGCATCGTGATGCGCTGGAGGCGGCGGTCGCCGAGGCCGACGAGGACGTGCTGGAGCGCTACCTCGCGGGCAAGCCGATCACCGTCGACGTCCTGAAGGCCGCCATCCGGCGGCTGACGATCGACGGACAGGCCTACCCGGTCCTGTGCGGCTCGGCGCTGGCCAACATCGGCGTGCAGCCGCTGCTGGACGCCGTCGTCGACTACCTGCCGTCGCCACTGGATGTCGTTGCGGTGCACGGATTCTCCCCGGAGGGTGAGCACATCCACCGCGCGCCCGATGTCGCCGAGCCGTTCGCGGCCCTGGCGTTCAAGGTCGCGCTGCACCCGTTCTTCGGCAAGCTCGTCTACCTGCGGGTGTACTCCGGTACCGCCGAACCCGGTGCGACCGTGCTGAATTCGACCAATGGACGAAAGGAGCGTCTCGGCAAGCTGTTCCAGATGCATTCGAGCACCGAGATCGCCGTCGAGCGAGTGCAGGCCGGGCAGATCTGTGCCGTGATCGGCCTGAAGGCGACGGGAACCGGCGACACCCTGTGCGATCGGGCAGCCCCGGTCGTCCTGGAGTCGATGACCTTCCCCGACCCGGTACTCGCCGTCTCGATCGAACCGAGGACCCGCGCCGACCAGGACAAGCTGGGCACCGCCCTGGCTCGTCTGGCCGACGAGGACCCGACGTTCACCGTGCACGTCGACACCGAGACCGGTCAAACGGTCATCGGCGGCATGGGTGAGTTGCACCTGGAGATCCTGGTCGACCGGATGAAACGGGAGTTCCGGGTCGACGCCGACATCGGCGCCCCACGGGTGGCCTATCGCGAAACCATCACCGCGGCAGTCGATCTGTTCGAATACACCCACCGCAAGCAACAGGGTGGGCACGGGCAGTTCGCCAAGGTGGTGATCGCACTGGAACCACACGTGGCCGAGGACGACGCGATCTACGAATTCGAGAGCCGGGTCACCGGCGGGCGCGTACCGCGGGAGTACATCCCCGCGGTCGACGCGGGCGCGCAGGACGCGCTGCGCGTCGGCACACTCGCCGGCTTCCCCCTGGTGAACGTGAAGGTGACGCTGCTCGACGGCGCCGCCCACGTGCAGGATTCCTCGGAACTGGCGTTCCGTCTCGCGGGAGCGGCGGCGGTACGCGCGGCGCTCGCGCGAGCGAAGCCGGTCCTGCTCGAACCGGTGATGGCCGTGGAGGTCGTGACGCCGGAGGAGTACGTCGGCGAGGTGATCGGTGACCTCAATGCCCGTCGTGGCCGGGTCACCGACCTCACGGAACGGGGCGGCGCGCACATCATCCGCGCGCTGACCCCGCTCCAGGAGATGTTCGGCTACATCGGGGACCTACGCTCGAAAACCCGTGGCCGAGCGAACTACTCGATGGTGTTCGACTCCTACGCCCCGGTCCCGCCGGGTGCGGCCGAGTCGATCATCGCGGGTAGCTGATCGAAACCGGTGGCGTCGCGGGTGCGGCGTCACCGGTTCGCCGGCCTAGGTGCGGGTTTCGCCCGAGGTCTCGGAGTCGGCCATCGCCGGAAGTTCGCGCGCCCTGCTGGATCCGGTAGTCAGCAGGCGCAGCGCGTCCGCCGAACTCTCATCGCGCGCGGTGTAGACCTCGAGCCGGTGGTCGGGACTGTCGGGCTGCAACCACACCTGATAGTCGACATCCACGCGCCCCACCGTCGGATGACGCAGATCCATCGGCCCGACGGTGCAGTCGGCGACCTCCGCCCCGGCCCACAGTGTCGCGAAAGTCGTACTGCGCATGGCGAGTTCGCCGATCAGTTCGGCCAGACGCGCGTCGGTGGGATACCGTCCCGCGGTCAGCCGCAGGTAGCCCACGTGAATGCGGGCGAGCTCGTCCCAGTTGCGGTACAGATCCCTGGAAAGCGGATCGAGGAAGAACAGTCGCGGAATCGACGGACGCCGGGCGGGGTCGCCGGGCGCGGTGAAGTCGAGGTGCTCGCCGACGAGCGCGTGCCCGGCGTGATTCCAGGCGAGCACATCGCCACGGCGTCCGAGCACGACAGCGGGCATGGTGTCGCCGAGTGAGGCGAGCAGCGTGAGAACCCGCGGGTGTGGTTGTTCCGGTTCGGCCCGGACCAGGTGCGGGACGGCCGGTTGGCCTGCGAGGTTGTGCAGGTGGGCGGTTTCGGCGGGGTCGAGCCGCAGTACCCGGGCGATGGCGTCGATGACCTGCGCGGAAACGGTCCCGGCCTGATCTTGTTCGAGGCGCGTGTAGTAACCGGCGCTGACTCCGGCGAGCTGAGCGAGTTCTTCGCGGCGCAGGCCGGGGACGCGGCGGGTGACGCCGAAGGTGCGTAGGCCGATCCGTTCGGGGGTGGTTCGGTCGCGGCGGGACTTGAGGAACGTTCCGAGGCTTTCCAACTCCATCGTTCCGATCGTAGGCACCACCGGGTTGTCCTGCCTATCCCGGCCGGGTGTACCCACGTCAGGGGTCTGGTTGCCGCTCGCCCGCGATCGCAGGGTGGGGGACATGAATCGAATCGATATCGAGCTGCGGTCGTGGCTGGGTCTGCTGGTGGTGCTCGGCCCCGTACTGCTCGTCGCCATGGACGGCTCGGTGCTGTTCCTGGCCATGCCGGCCATCACCGACGCGCTGTCGCCCTCGGCCGACGAATCTCTCTGGATCCTGGACAGTTATGGCTTCGCGGTCGGCTCCCTGCTGATCGCGTTCGGCACCCTCGGCGACCGGTACGGCCGCAAACGCCTGCTGATGATCGGCGCGGCGATGTTCGGCCTCGGCTCGGTGGGGGCGGCCTTCGCCACGAGCCCCGAACTGCTGATCGCCTTCCGCGTGCTGATGGGCGTGGCCGGTGCGACGCTGTTGCCGTCGGCGCTCGCCGTACTCGGCACGCTGTTCACCGACCCGCGCCGCCGCGCGCAGGCCATCGGCATCTTCGCCGCGACCTTCGCCGCGGGTTTCGCGATCGGCCCGATCGTCGCCGGTCAGCTGCTGACCCGGTTCTGGTGGGGGTCGGTGCTGCTGATCAATGTGCCCGTGGTGCTGGTGTTCCTGGTGCTGGCGCCGATCCTGCTCGGTGAGGTGCGCGCGACCGGCCTCGGCCGCATCGACGTGGCGAGCGTGATCACCTCGGCGGCCGGATTGCTGGCAGCCATGTACGCGGTGAAACATGGTGCGGCGCAGGGTATTGCGACTTCGTCGGTGGCTGTCGGGCTGATCGGGGTGGCGCTGCTCGGATGGTTCGCCCGCAGGCAGGGGCTCATCGGCAACCCGCTCGTCGACTTCAGCCTGTTCCGCAACCGGGTCTTCACCATCGCGATCGTCACCGGATTCCTGCCCCTGGCGGCTTGGTCGGCGACCGCGTATCTGGCGGCGACCTACCTGCAATCCGTGCTCGGCAGGTCCATCGCCGACGCCGCGCTGCTCGCGGTTCCCGGCGCGCTCGTGCTCACCGTCGCCGCCGTCGTCACCCCGGCAGTTGTGGCCCGTATCGGCCGCTCGGCAGCGTTGATCACCGCCCACTTCACGATCGCGATCGGGCTGTCGCTGCTGTTGCCGACCAGCACCGGCGGCGGGGTCGGCTGGTATGTCGCCGCGACGGCGGTGGCGGGCATCGGCTACGGCATCTCGTTCAGCGTGGTCGCCGAGATCGCGGTCGCCGCGGTGCCGGCCGAACGGGCGGGCGCGGCGGCCGCGCTGGCCGAGACCGGCAACGAACTCGGCAACGCGCTCGGTATCGCCCTGTTCGGTTCGCTGGCCGCTGTCCTGTTCCGCGTCCACGGTCCGGGCCTCGCCCCGACCCTCGGCGAAACTGTGCACCTGCCCGGACTCACCCCCGCCGTACTCGACGACGCCCGCAGCGCCTTCGTCAGCGGACTGCACGTCGTCGCCGCCACCGCGGCCGTCCTGCACGGCGTCCTCGGTTCGGTGGCCCTGCGCGTTCTCCGTGGCGGGGCGCTCACCGCGGCGGAGGCGGCGCCGACCGGATCGCCCTCTCGTCGACGACGCCCGGTGGACAGCCGAGGCTGACGGACCGACCCGGCCTTCAGCCGAGGTGGGTCATGCCCGCCGCGACCACCTGGGCGACATTCATCAGGTCGTCGGTCGTGGGCACGGGCAGGCCGTCGAGGGCGTGCAGGCGGTCGGTGCTGGCGATGGCGAACATGGCGGAGACCCAGGCGGCGGCGCAGGCGTGCAGGGTGGCGGGGCGAACAGGGGCGGGGGTGCTGGCTTGCAGGACGTGAGCGGTCACGTCGAGGAGCTGATCGCGCAGGGCGCGCAGGGTGCGGCGCACGTCGGGATGGGTGTCGGCTTCGCGCCACATGATCACCCGCAGGACCGACGAGTGATGGTCGCGCAGGTTGATCGCGGTGTCGAGGTTGATCAGGCTGGCGGCCGGATCGCCGGGGCTCACCACGGTGGCGAGGTCGTCGATCGGGTGCTCGGGGACGCGTTCGCGCATGAGCGCGGACAGGATCGCGTTCTTGGTGGGGAAGTAGTAGAAGACCAGTCCTTTCGGCACGTCGGCGGCCGCGGCGACGGCCGCGGTCGGTGTCGCGTCGAAGCCCTGCGCGGCGAACAGGGTTTCGGCGGCATCCAGGATGAGTTGCCGGGCGTCGCCATCGCGTTTCGCGTTGCGGCGCCCGACTCGTCGGCCCGGCATCAGTGATGTGGAGCCATGTTGTGCAGGCGCTGGTTCATGGCAGGCAGCGCGGCGACCGCCACCACCGCCGTCACCACGCCGACCACCCATGCGGTCCAGGCCGCGCCGCCGTACGCGGTGAAGTCCATGGCCCACGGCGAGATGAACAGCAGCACGCCGAATACGCCCATCGCGTAGTCCGCGACGATCAGGTCGTCCCTGGCCATCTGGATCAGCCCGGTCGCGGCGATGAGTACGCCGAGCACGATGAGCGTCCAGCGGGCGTTGTCGTTGGTGTCGAGCCACAGGGGCGACAGTGCGGTGAATGCGCCGAGCACAACGGCGAGAAAGTCCTGTGCGCGACTGTTGGTGAACATGGGGAAACGCCTCCTCGTTGAGCCGAAAAATACCTCTGACCTCGGTCTACTCCTGATTGACCGCCCGGTCGACATCGGAAGCGGCACGGTTGTGTTGCGACGTGGGTGTCACAGGTGACCGGGCGCACTGGTACAAACATCTGGGGGCCGTAGTGGTCCGCGACACAGCAGAAACATGGCACGAGCGGTCAGCGACCGAGCATGCCGAGAGGACACAATATGAGCGCGCCCATCGTGATCGTCGGAGCGGGTCTGGCAGGCTTGCGCACGGCCGAGGAACTGCGTCGGGCGGGGTACGAGGGCGGGGTGCTGCTGCTCGGTGACGAGACGCGCCCGCCCTACGACCGTCCGCCGCTGTCGAAGCAGTTCGTGCGCGGCGAGACCGACGACACCACCCTTCGCCCGCCGGAGTTCTTCGCGGACAAGAACATCGAGCTGCGCCTCGGCACCGCCGTCACCGGTGTCGACACCGCCGCGCGCACCATCGCCCTGGCCGACGGCGTCACCATCGCCTACGACCAGCTGATCATCGCGACGGGTCTGCGTCCCCGCAGGCTGCCCGGTCTACCCCAGGTCGGGGGCGTGCATGTGCTGCGTGCCCACGAGGACGCCGAATCCCTGCGCGCCGAACTCGACGGTGCGAACCGGGCCCTGATCATCGGCGCCGGTTTCATCGGCTGCGAACTCGCCGCCAGCTTCCGCGCCGCCGGTGTCGACGTCACCCTCGTCGATCCCCAGCCGACCCCGCTGGCCTCGGTCCTCGGCGAGCGGGTCGGCGGCCTGGTGGCGCGTCTGCACCGCGACGAAGGCGTCGACCTGCGCTGCGGCGTCGGCGTCGACACCCTGCGTGCCGATGATGCGGGCCGGGTGCGTGGCGCGGTCTTCACCGACGGCACCGACATCGACGCCGACCTGGTCGTGGTCGGCGTGGGCTCGGTCCCCGTCACCGACTGGCTGGCCGAGTCCGGTATCGAGCTGGCCGACAGGTCCGCGGGCGGTGGCGTGCTCGCCGACGAGGTCGGACGCACCTCCGCCGACGCCGTCTGGGCGGTCGGCGATGTCGCCGCCTGGCAGCACGACTCCGGCGTCCGCAAGCGCGTCGAGCACTGGACCAGCGCGGGCGAGCAGGCAAAACTGCTGGTCACCGCCCTCCTCGGCGGCGCACCGCCCACCGTGGCCCGGGTACCGTATTTCTGGAGCGACCAGTACGACATCAAGATCCAGGCCCTCGGCACCCCCTCGCCCGACGACGACGTCACCGTGGTCACCGACGACGGCCGCAAGTTCCTCGCCTACTACTCCCGCGACGGCATCCTCACCGCCGTCCTCGGTGCGGGCCTGACCGCCCAGGTGATGAAACTGCGCGCCAAACTCGCCACCGCGACCCCGATCGCCGACCTCCTCACCGCCGCGGGCTGACCCGGCATCGGCCCGACCTCGGCGCAGCTCCGGGAAGCTGCGCCGAGGTCGGGAACGGCGACGCACCGTGGCCGTCGGTTCCGACGAGATCGAGGCGGCCAGATCCGGTGCGACTGTGGTCGCGAGGGGCCGATTCCCCGCCCTGTAATACGGTGTAGCGGTGATCGTCGCGCTCATCGATTCCGGCCTCGGCCTGTTGCCTACGGCCGCGTGGTTGCGCAAGCTGCGGCCCGATGTCGATCTGCTGCTGCTACTCGACCCCGATGGCGCGCCGTGGGGGCCCAAGCCTGAGCCGTGGGTGGTCGAGCGGGTCGTCGGCGCGGCGCGGCAGGCGGTCGAGTCGGGGGCCGAGGTGATCGTGCTGCCGTGCAATACCGCCAGTGTCACCGCGCTGGATCATGTTCGGGCCGAGGTGGGGGCGTCGGTGCCGGTGATCGGCACGGTTCCCGCTATCAAACCCGCTGCCGCGCAATGTAATTCGGTAGCAGTGTGGGCCACGGCCGCGACCACGGCAAGTCGCTACCAAGCCGATCTGATCGCCCGGTTCGGCGGTGACGCGAAGGTCGTGGGGGTGGCCTGCCATGGTCTGGCCGACGCGATCGACCGCGGTGACATCGCGGCGATCCGCGAGTCGATCGCCGATTCCGCCGCGCGCACCCCGGCCGACGTCGAGGGCGTGGTCCTCGGCTGCACCCACTACCCGCTGGTCATCGATGCCATCGTCGCGGCCCTGCCCGACGGTGTGCGCCTGTTCGACAGCGCCCAGGCAGTCGCCGCCCAAACCGTCCGCAAGATGGACGAACTCGGTCGCCCCGCCACCGGTACCGGCACCGTCACCGTCCGAACGAGCGGGCGGCCGGGCGAATTGCCCGCCGGCGCGGCGACATTCGAGTCCGGTCGACTCCTGGGCGCGCGCCCGGCGTGATCGGCCCCCGTGGCCGTTCGATCGAGGAGGACATCGAACCGGTGCGATGCGGCGGCGCAAGCCTGCGCCGGCATGTCACCGCACCGGTGTTGAATGCGGAGGGAATCCGCCGACCCGGAGGTGCGTGTGTCCGAGCTTCCCACCGCTGCGCAGGTGCGCAAGGCCCTCGCCGACCTGGCGAACCCCACTGACGCGCATCACCTGCAACGCTTCTTCAAGACCGGCCCCGGCGAATACGGCGAGGGCGACATCTTCCTCGGCATCCGTGTCCCCGTCACCAGGAAAGTGGCGAAACAGTTCCCCGCACTGCCGCTGTCGCAGATCGACGAACTCCTCGACAGCCCCCTCCACGAGGAACGCCTGGCCGCCCTGTTCATCCTCAACGCCCGCTTCGCGGCGGCATCGAAACCGCGTGCCCTCGACGACGAGGCCCGTCGGGCGATGGTCGATCTCTACCTGGCGGCCCTCCGGCGGGGCCGGGTCAACAACTGGGATCTGGTCGACGCCTCCGCCGAGAACATCATCGGCCCCTGGTTGCTCGACAGAGACCGTTCGCTGCTTTTCGAACTGGCCGAACAGGATTCGCTCTGGGAGCGCCGAGTGGCCCTGTTGTCGACGTTCGCGTTCATCAAGGCGGGCGACCCGAGCACCACCTTGGAACTCGCCGAGATCCTCCGGACCGACCGCCGAGATCTGATCCAGAAGGCGCTGGGGTGGATGTTGCGCGAAATCGGCAAGCGCGTCGACCAGACCGCACTCACCGATTTCCTGAACAGGAACGCACCCGAACTGGGCCGCACCGCGTTGAGCTACGCGACCGAACACCTCGACCCCGAGCAACGCGCCACCTATCGCGCCATGCGCTAGAACTGGATCCGCAACCGATCGGTCACCGGCCGCGCCTGGCAGCCGAGGATGTACCCGTTCTCGATGTCCTCGGGATCCAGGATCTCCGCATTGGCCATCTCCACTTTGCCTTCCAGCACGGTGCAGGCACACGACCCGCACTCGCCCTCCTGGCAGGAGTAGGGCACGTCGAGGCCCTTGTCGAGCATGATGTCGACCAGCGTCTGCTTGCGCGGCCACGACATCTCGTGCACCTGGCCGTCGAGCTCCACCTCGACCGTCGCCGCGTCGGCCGCGTCGGCCTCGGACACCTCGACGGGCGCGTGGTCGGCGAACGGATCGCCCGCGAGGGAGTTGAACACCTCGGCATGGGTCCGGTTCCGCGGTATCTCCAGCGAGGCCAGCGCGTCGTGCACCAGGTCCATGAACGGCTTCGGCCCGCACATGAACGCCTCGTAGGCGGTGTAGGGCCGGACCAGGGTGGCCAGCATGTCGGCGGTCGGCAGGCCGAGCAGCGGTTCGAGCCAGTGGATGACGGTGAGTCGCTGGGGATGCTTGCCGACGAGATCGCGGAGTTCGTCCGCGAAGATCACCGAGTTCGCGTCGCGGTTGGCGTAGACCAGCACGACCTTGCCCGAACCCTGCGACAGCGCCGACTTCAGGATCGACATCACCGGCGTGATCCCGCTACCCGCGCCGAACAGCAGCATGTCCTCGTCGAGGTCCTTGGGCGTGAACACGCCGGAGGGCGGCAGCACCTCGACCTCGTCGCCCGCGGCGAGGTTGTCGCACAGCCAGTTCGAGCCGTATCCGTCCACGGTGCGCTTGACGGTCACCTTCGGCAGGTCGTCGGTGAACGGTGAGCTGGCCAGCGAATAGCAGCGGGCGACCGATCCGGTT
Organism: Nocardia sp. NPDC060249; assembly: GCF_042728755.1. Lineage (NCBI taxonomy): Bacteria > Bacillati > Actinomycetota > Actinomycetes > Mycobacteriales > Nocardiaceae > Nocardia > Nocardia sp. NPDC060249. Next base: position 102,020 of record NZ_JBHXAQ010000007.1, on the reverse strand, counting down.
CGCTCGCTCGGGATGCGCAGCGTCAGGAACTGGCCGGGGGAGTAGGCGAAGCGCTCGCGGAGTTCGGCGGGCACCTCGAAGACCACGGAGTGGGTGTCGGCCGTTTCGGCGATCACCGCGGCTACTCGCAGCACCACTGAGCGCGAGCCGTGCGGAACCTCGACTGTGGTCATGTCGTCCTCTCGGGCAAAACTAGAACGTGTTTCAGTTTCATGCTAGGCCGCGACGCGCCTGCAGGGCAAGCTGCGCCTCGAGTCCGGCGACCAGCACCTCCATCCCGAAGTCGTAGGAGTACTTGCCGCGCAGGTCGGGCATGTACTTCGTGGCTCGGGCCACCGCCTCGGGCAGCAGCACGTCGGCCGGCGCGGAACGGTCGCGCGGGTTCACTCTGCTGCGGCCGAACAGGTAGGTGTGGATGGTCGCGTAGGCGGCCAGCACGTTGCGGTCGCTGAAGCCCGCGTCGAACAGGATCTCCATCACGGCCTCGATCAGGTCGAGCTGCTTGCCGAGCATCTGCTCGAGCAGGATGTCGCCCAGGCCGGGATGCGTGCGCAGTTTATCGTCTATCTGATCGATCAGATCGCGCAGGCGCTCCTGCCACGGACCGGACTCGGGCGAGGGCTTGCGCACCCCGACCAGCGCGGCGCTGGCGACCAGATCGAGTAGCTCGCGCTTGTCGGCCACGTAGTAGTACGGCGCCATCGGTGACACCCCGAGCTCGCGCGAGAGCCGCCGCATCGAGAGCTTTTCGACCCCGTCCTCGCGCACCACCTTGAGTGCCGCGTCGACGATCTCCGCTTCGGACAGAGTTGAACTCGCGCCACTGCCCGCCCCTCCGTGGTTACGCAAGCTTCCTCCTCCGGGCCATCGGCCCTTTTCCCGTCCCTGCCTCCGGAAGTCTAGAGGGGTTCGAAGCTGAGGGGGGTGGGGTGTGCTCAGAGAAAGATTTTCCGATTTCGCCCTTTATGGCAGTCACTGACGTTAAGGTCGAGGTGACCGGCAACACAATGGAGGTAGTCATGCCTGAGAACACCACGCCTGCGACCGTCGAATCCGACGAGGACCTGGTCACCGAGACGCTGATCGAAGAGGTCAGCATCGACGGCATGTGCGGCGTGTACTGACCATGCTCGATCTCGACACCCGTTGGACGCTGCACCCTCGGGTCTCGTTGCGCCCGGAATCCTTCGGCGCGCTGCTGTACCACTTCGGGACCCGCAAGCTCTCGTTCCTCAAGAGCCGCGATCTCGTCGACGTGGTCCGGTCGCTGCCCGCGCACTCCTCCGTGCGCGACGCACTGCGCGCCAAGGGCATCGACGCCTCCGACGCGCACGTCAAGGCACTCGCGCAGCTGGCCGACACCGACATGATCGTGGCATCGCCCGGCCCGGTCACCGCCGCGCCGGCAGCCTTGGCGGCGGGTGACGCCACCCAGGGCGGCAGGCTGATCGATCGTTTCGAATCGGGCCTCGCCGCACCGATCTGTCTCACCTGGGAACTCACCTACGCCTGCAATCTGTCGTGCGTGCACTGCCTGTCCTCGTCGGGCCGCCGCGACCCGAACGAACTGAGCACCGAGCAGTGCAAGGCGCTGATCGACGAGTTCGAGCGCATGCAGATCTTCTACGTCAACATCGGCGGCGGTGAACCGACTGTGCGCCCGGACTTCTGGGAACTGGTCGACTACGCCACCGCGCACAATGTGGGGGTCAAGTTCTCCACCAACGGCGTTCGCATCAACGAAGAGGTCGCCGCGCGCCTGGCGGCCAGCGACTACGTCGACGTGCAGATCTCTCTCGACGGCGCCGATGCCGAGGTCAACGATGCCGTGCGCGGCCCCGGCTCCTACGACACCGCGATCAAGGCGCTGTCGAACCTGGCCGCGGCCGGTTTCAAGGACGCGAAGCTCTCGGTCGTGGCCACCCGGCACAACATCTCCCAGCTCGACGAGTTCAAGGCCATCGCCGACAAATACGGCGCCACCTTGCGACTCACCCGCCTTCGCCCCTCGGGCCGTGGCGCGGACGTGTGGGACGACCTGCACCCGCTGCCCGAGCAGCAGCGCGAGCTCTACGACTGGCTCGTGGCCAACGGCGAGGGTGTCCTCACCGGCGACTCGTTCTTCCACCTGTCCGCGTTCGGCTCGGCCCTACCGGGTTTGAACATGTGCGGTGCGGGCCGGGTGGTCTGTCTGGTCGATCCGGTCGGCGACGTCTACGCCTGCCCGTTCGCCATCCACGACCGCTTCAAGGCCGGAAACATCGTCGCCGACGGTGGTTTCGAGGCGGTCTGGACCGACTCGGGGCTCTTCGCCGAACTGCGCGAACCGGTCGACGGTGGCGCGTGCACGAAGTGCTCGCACTACGACTCCTGCCGTGGTGGCTGCATGGCGGCGAAATTCTTCACCGGCCTGCCCGCCAACGGACCCGATCCCGAATGCGTGCAGGGCTACGGTGAAGCGGCATTGACAGCGCCGGGTCGCACCATTCCGCGTCCCGCCGTCGACCACTCGCGCCCGGTTCGCAGCCGAACCCGGGTGTCGCTGCCGCTGACCGTGAAGCGGCCACCGGCCAAGGCGTGCAACGAGAGTCCGCTCGGTTGAGTCGATTCCGGTTGCCGGAAGTGCGCTGCCGATCTTGTTGACGCGTCCGGCAACCGGTCACAGCGGTATTTCGAACAGACTTTGGTCCTTTTTTGTGGGGTGATGATGTCTGCGGGGCCAACTGCGCATAGCATGCGAGGAATGCGCCATGATCGTCTGCCCGACGGCTTCGGGGTACGGATCGATCCACGGGTACGCGCATTTTCCGGGGGTCGGATCCTGATCGGAGGATCGCCCGCACGGATGCTGCGCTTGGCCCCGGAGGCCGCCGAGTTGATCGGCGACGGATACCTGGAGGTGACCGACACCAAGTCCGCGATCGTCGCCCGCCGACTGCTCGATTCCGGCGTGGCCAACCCGCGCCCGCGGCTCGAACCGTCCCTCGACGACGTCACCGTCGTCATCCCGCTCTACAACAACGCGGACGGGCTGTTACGTCTGCTGGCGGTGCTGCGTGGGCACAACGTGATCGTCGTCGACGACGGCTCCGACGAGCCGGTCCGCATCCCGCCGCGACCGGGCCGCGGTCAGGTGACGGTGCTGCGGCACGAGAGCCCGCTCGGCCCCGCGGCCGCCCGCAATGCCGGATTGCGGGCGGCGACAACGGGCTTCGTCGCGTTCCTCGACTCCGATGTGGTGCCGCGCAGCGGGTGGCTCGAGGTCATGCTCGGACATTTCAGCGATCCGCAGGTCGCGCTGGTCGCGCCGCGCATCGTGGCCCTCGATTCCGAATCCAACGCGCTCGCCCGCTACGAACACACCCGCTCCTCACTCGACCTCGGCCGGCGCGAATCGGCGGTGCACGCGCGCGGCATCGTGTCGTATGTGCCGAGCGCGGCCCTGCTGGCCAGGCGCGCGGCGCTGCTCGGCGAGGGCGGATTCGACGAATCGATGCAGGTGGCCGAGGACGTCGACCTGTGCTGGCGGCTCGAACGCGCGGGCTGGCGGCTGCGCTACGAGCCCGCCGCGCACGTCGCCCACGATCACCGGGTGGCCTTCCGCGCCTGGTTCGGGCGAAAGTTGTTCTACGGCACCGGAGCGGCACCGCTCGGAAAACGGCACTCCGGCCTGGTGTCGCCGCTGTCGGTACCGACCTGGACCGTGCTGGCCAGTCTGCTGTTCGCGACGTTGTCGAAATGGGGTCTGCTCGGCGGACTCGTCACCCTCGCGATGGCCCTGGTTCGCCTGCGCCGGGTCTTCACCGAACTGGACAACCCGACCCGGATCGCGGCGGTCTACCTCGCGCGCGGCTATTTCGCCGGGATGTGGCGACTGGCTTCGGCGATGTGCCGGGACTATTGGCCGGTGACGCTGCTCGCGGTGATCGCCTCGAGCCGGATCCGCAAGATCGCCATCACGATGGCACTCGCCGACGGTCTCGCCGACTGGTTCACCCATCGCGACTCGGGCGGGCTCGACCCGGTCCGTTATGTGGCCTACAAGCGTCTCGACGACGTGGCCTACGGCACGGGTCTGTGGCTCGGCGTCCTCCGGGCGCGCAGTTTCGAGGCGCTCAAGCCGAGCGTGCCGCCCCGCTGAATACGACTGCGTGACGAGCACTCTCATCGTCGGAGCCGGGTCGGCGGGCTGCGTGCTCGCCGCCCGGCTCAGCGCCGATCCGGCGCGTTCGGTGCGCGTCTTCGAAGCCGGACCGGCGTTCCCGACAGTGGGAGAACTGCCCTTCGCCTTGCTCGACCCGGGGCATCTTCCGGTCGGTCCCGAGTCCCGGCTGGTGTGGCGGTACCCGGGAAACCTGGTGCGGGGCAAGCTGATCGGCGGCTCCGGTGCGATCAATGGAAGCTACTTCGTCCGCCCACCCGCCGCCGACTTCGCCGCCTGGAGTGCGGTCGCCGGTCCACGCTGGTCGTTCGACTCGATCCTTCCCGTCTTCTGCGACCTCGAAGACGACAAGGATTTCGGCTGGGCGCCCGGCCACGGCGCCGGCGGCCCCATCCCGATTTCGCGAACCCGCGACTTCACCGAATTCAGCGCCGAATTCGCGGAACGGTGCGAGGTCGCGGGATTCGCCGAAATTCCCGACCTCAATACGCCGAACGGATTCGAACAGCCGCGATCCAGGCCTGCCACAAGCCGCGGCTGCTTACCACAGCGACGCCCCCCGATCCTCGGATCCCCCGGAGTGCCCGACGTCGACCCGGCGAACTTCGCCGACATCGTCACGCGGTCAGGTGCGAACCCCGCCGATGGTTTCGGCCGAGTGCCGTTGACGGTGTCGGCCGGCCTCCGATCGGGGCCCGCTTTCACTCATCTTTATCCAGCGATGGACCGGCCCAATCTGACGGTCACCAGCGACACCATGGTGACCCGGCTACTGCTGCGCGGTACCCGGGTGATCGGTGTGGAGTGGGCGCGTGGTCGCGAGCGCGGGCGAACCTACGCTGATCACACGGTGTTGTGCGCGGGTGCGGTGGAGTCGGCCGCCCTGTTGATCAGATCCGGGATCGGCCCCGAACCGCTGCTGCGCTCACTCGGTGTGCCGATCGTGCGGCCCGCTCCGGTCGGCGCGTGGTGCTCCGATCACCCCGAGATCGGCGTCGAATTCCCCGACGGTGAGCCTGACGAGCCCTCGGTTCCGCTCGAATACGTTCTCGAAATCGGCGACCTCGAACTACGCCCGTACACCCAGATGTTCACGCCGGGTCTGCGCCGGGTGGGGGTCGCCCTGATGCACCCCGAGTCGTCCGGCGAGCTGACACTCGTCTCGACCGATCCCACCGTCCCGGCGCGCGTGGACCAGCGCTATCTGCGCGGCGAACGAGACCGCGCCCGCCTTCGCGACGGAGTAGCGCTCACCGCGGATCTGTTCGGTCGGCGAATCGGCCCCGTCGACGACGCCTGGCTGCACGCCAACCTGGGGACTTCGCAACATCTTTCCGGTACCTGCCGGATGGGCCCCGCGCGCGACGAGCGTGCGGTGGTCGACGAACAGGGTCGCGTGCACGGCATCGAGGCACTGACGGTCGCCGATCTGTCGGTCGTCCCGGTCCCGTTGCGGCGCGGTCCACAGGCCGCCACCGTGATGCTCGCCGCGTCCATAGCAGACCACATGGTCGTGTGACGAAGTGGCGATTGATACCACGATGTGACCTGCGGGACAAACCCAGACTTCTGGCGGTTGGCCCGATATCTGCCCGGTACAGTTTGTAGCGGGAAAGAAAGGCAAATGGTCAGCAATCTTGCAGGTGGGAGGCCCCCACGGCAGGCATCGGAGTCGGGCGCTCAGCTCGGAGCTCTGGAAGCCTATGCCGCACAGGCCCATGGATTTCTCAGTGCCGGTGGTGAACAGCTTACCCAGCTGGCCGGTCTTCTACGTCCGCTCGTTCTCGAATCATGGCTGCGCAGTGTGCGCGGTGGTGTCGACCCGACGGACGTCATCGACGGTCGCGGACTGCGCGGCGCCGATCTGGAGCGTTATCGCGACGCCCACCCTATCGCCGCGCTCATGCCGCTGATCGACAAACTGCTGGTCCAGGACGCGTCGCAGGCCGGATTGATCGTGACCGTGGCCGACCAGTTCGGTCGGGTGCTGTCGGTGCACGGGCATCCGGAGCAGGTCGCCGCGGCTGCCGAGATCGGCGTACGCGAGGGCGACGATCTCAGCGAGCGCCGGATCGGCACCAATGCCGTCGGCCTCGTGGTGCGCACCGGGCGCGCCACCTGGATCCACGGACCCGAACATTTCCTGCATCGGATGCACCAGATCACCGGCGCCGCGGCCCCCGTGCACGATCCGGACGGCCGTCTGATCGGCGTTCTGATGATTGCCGGCGGGATGCGGGTGGCCAAGCCTGAAATTCTCGCCTTGGTCAAAGCCGCCGCGACCGCGGCCGAGATGGACCTGGTACTACGGGCCATGCGCGCGAGTCACGGCATCAAGGTGCCGGCCGCGGCGAACCGCGACGACCCGGGCCAGGCCAAGCTCGGCCTGGACGTCTTGGGTCTGGGTCAACCTCAGTTGAGCATCGCGGGGGAGCGGATGTCGCTCTCGCAGCGCCATGCCGAGATTCTGCTCTTGCTCACCGAGCATCCCGAAGGTCTCGGCGCCGATCACCTGGCGCTGCTGCTCGACGACACCGATCTGGACAACGGCACGATCCGCGCGGCGATGTCGCGGCTGCGGTCGGTGATCGGGGCCTCGGTCGTCGGTTCGCGCCCATACCGTCTACGCGTCCATGTCGCAACCGATGTGGAGGAGCTGCGGGCCGCACTCGACTCCGGTGATACCGCATCCGCATTGAACTTGTACGCGGGTCCGGTACTGCCGCGCTCCTCGGCTCCCGGCATTTGCGACATCCGCGACGAGCTGCGAGTCCGATTGCGGACCGCCGTGCTCGCCGCCCCCGACGCCGCCGTGCTGCGCCGATGGACGTCGTGCCCGGAAGGTCGCGACGATGCCGCAGCGTGGGCCGCCTATCGGTCGACCGTCGATCGTGATTCGCCGCTGTATGCGCAGATAGAAGCCAAGATCCGGGTGCTCGACCGGCGCATCGGCGCCGATGCAACGCAGATGCAACGTTTCGGCTCATAGTGTCCCGGTCTGAAGGTGTGGTGGCTCACATACGGATGGCCGATGTGTTGGAGCACACACTCATGCCCTTGTCGTGGGTACCCATCGGTACAGACTGGACGACTGACCGATTTTTTTAGCGGAAAAAGTTTCTTTTTATTAACTGAGGGCCTACTGTCGGCACTGCATGGACAGGCGCCCATGTGATGTAACTGACAAAGCCGTTGGAGGAACGATCAACAGCTAGGCACCCGCGACGGATACATCGTCCGTTGCCTCGGCGACCCCTCGGTCGTCGATCTCGTCCACATGATCTGTCGGGGATCTTGCGCGAGTGTGGCGGTACGCCCACCGCGTTCATATCGAATCTTTCGCTGCGCGAGGTGTATTCGTGCTGCCCGAAAACATTCGATCTGCTGTTCTTTCGCGATACGAGGAGGCTCTGGTGCACGGTACGGAGTTGGGTGGGTTCAGTGCGCGACCACAGGAAGCACGGGTCGCCGGTCTACCGTTTCCACTGACCCCCGCCCAGCTGGGTGTCTGGTACGCACAGCTGCTCGACCCCGATGTCCCGATCACGATCGCCCAGTACGTCGATATCGACGGCGAGCTCGATGCCGCTGTGCTGCAGCAGGTTACGGCTGAGGCGGCGCACGCCTACGGCTCGCCGCTGGTGCGCATCGGCGAGTTCGACGGTGTCCCGCACCAGTACGTCGACCACACCATCGCGGTCGAGCGGGAGCTGCCGCTGATCGATCTGCGCCACCACGACGATCCCGTGGCCGCCGCCCAGGAATGGATGCGCGCGGAGTTCGGCGCCCCCATCGACCTGCTCACCGATCGGCTGGTGGCAGGCGCGGTGCTGCGCGTCGGTGACGCCCGCTGGTTCTGGTACCTGCGCGGCCATCACATCGTGCTCGACGGGTACGGCGCGTTCACCAACTCCCAGCGCATCGCCGAGCTCTACACCGCGCGGATGCTCGGTACCCCGGCGCGCGAGGTGGTGCCGGGGGAGCTGCCGGAACTGGTCGAGGGCGAACAGCGTTACCGCGAGAGCACCCGGTTCGTCGGCGATCGTGAACACTGGGCCCAGCGGATCGCGGGCCTGGACAGCCCCACCGCGCTCGACGGCCGCACCGCGCCGCGTTCGGCGATCAACCTGGTGACCGGCGGGCGCCTGTCGGAGAAATTGGTCGACCGGCTGGAAACCATTGCCGCCAGCGATGATTCGACCATCTCCGCGGTACTCCTGGCCGCCTTCGCCGCCTATCTCGGCCGCCTCACCGACCGGCCCGACGCGGTACTGAGCCTGCCCGTCACCGCCCGCACCACCGCGGTCATGCGCCGCTCGGCGGGGATGCTGTCCAATATCGTGCCGCTGCGACTGCCCACGGGCGCGGCAGGCTCTGCCGCCACCTGGGGTGAACTGCTGCGCGCGGCCCGGGTCGAGGTGGCGGGTGCGCTGCGTCATCAGCGCTACCGTGCCGAGGACATCCGCCGCGACGCCGAGGACGACGGCCGTCCCGCCCGGCGCGCGCTGTTCGGCCCGCTCGCCAACTTCATGCTCTTCCGCAGTGATCTCACCCTCGGTACCACCACCGGTCGCTACCGGGTGCTGTCCACCGGTCCGATCGAGGACCTGAGCCTCAACGTCTACTACGGCGACCGCGACCGGGTGCACGTCGATTTCGAGGCCAACCCGCACCTCTACGACGCCGACACCCTGGCCAGGCACCACGCCCGCTTCCTCGGTTTCCTCGAGCGCCTGGCGGCTACCGACCTCGACACCGCGCTCGGCGCGATCGAGGTCGCGACCGAGCTGGAACTGCAGGTCAGCACCCGGATCTGGAACTCCACCCGGTTCGACGTCGACGCCGCGCTGGCCGAGCGGTCGGTGCGGGCCGCCACGCTGCCCGCCCTGTTCGACGCCCAGGTCGCGCGCACCCCCGATGACGTGGCCGTGCGGATGGCGATGTCCTCGCGCGCCGACGCTGTACGGGACGTCGCCGACGTGGGTTCCGGGGATGCGACGCTCACCTATCGCGAGCTGGCGCAGCGCGTCAACCGGCTGGCCCGGCGGCTGCGCGCGGACGGTATCGGACCGGAATCGCTGGTGGCGCTGAGCATTCGGCGGTCGCCCGAGCTCGTGGTGGCGATGTACGCGGTGCTCGCGGCCGGAGCGGCCTACGTGCCGATCGACCCGGATCATCCGGCCGAGCGCATCGCGCACATCCTCGCCACCGCCGCCCCGGCGGCCGTGCTCACCACCACCCGCGACGGTGTGCCCGTCGACGGGCTGCCGGTGCTGGCTGTCGACGCGCTCGAGCTGAGCGACTACGACGACGCCCCGCTGACCGACGCCGACCGCACCGCGCCGCTGCGCCCCGGTCATCCCGCCTACGTCATCTTCACCTCCGGCTCCACCGGTCTGCCCAAGGGCGTCGCGGTCGAGCACGCCGCGATCGTGAACCGCCTCGTCTGGATGCAGCACACCTACCGCCTGCACGGTGTCGACGTGGTGCTGCAGAAGACGCCGATGACCTTCGACGTCTCGGTGTGGGAGTTCTTCTGGCCCTTGCAGATCGGTGCGACGCTGCTGCTCGCCGAGCCCGACGGCCACCGCGATCCCGGCTACCTGCGTCACGTGATCGCCGAATACGGCGTCACCGTGGCGCATTTCGTGCCGTCGATGCTCGAAGTCTTCCTGGCCCATCAGGAAATCGCCGAACGCACCTCGCTGCGGCTGGTCTTCGCCTCCGGTGAGGCACTGCCCGCGGCGCCCGCCCAGCGGCTGCGACTGCTGACCGGTGCCCGCCTGCACAATCTCTACGGCCCGACCGAGGCCGCCGTCGACGTCACCTTCCACGAGGTGAACGACAGCGACCGGGTCACGGTGCCGATCGGTGCGCCGGTGTTCAACACCCGGCTCCATGTTCTCGACTCACGGCTGCGGCCAGTTCCGGTCGGGGCTCCGGGTGAGCTGTATCTGTCGGGGGTACAGCTCGCCCGGGGTTATGTAGGACGGCCCGAGCTCACCGCCGGACGTTTCGTCGCCGCACCCGCGGTGGTCGCCGACTCCGGGCGCGTGACGTCCGAGGGTGGGTCCGTCGGCACTACCACGCCTCCGCTGCCCGGTGAGCGGATGTACCGCACCGGTGACCTGGTCCGCTGGACCACCAACGGCGAGCTGGAATATTTGGGGCGCACCGACTTCCAGGTGAAAGTGCGTGGGCTGCGGATCGAGCTCGGCGAGATCGAGGCCGTGTTGGAGAGCGTGGACGCCGCGGCGCGCGCCGTGGTGACGGTCCGTGACGACGCGGGCGTCGGCGAGCAGTTGGTCGCCTATGTCGTGGAAGCCGAGCCGGGCTCGGTCTCGATCGACGATCTGCGCGAGACCGCGCTGCGCGCGCTGCCCGCCTACATGGTGCCCGCCGCGTTCGTGCTGCTCGAGGCCCTCCCGGTGAACGCGTCGGGCAAGCTGGATCGCAAGGCCCTGCCCGCTCCCACCCGCACCGTCGTCACCTACGCCGAACCGGTCGGCCCGGTGGAGCAGGCGGTGGCGAGGGTGTTCGGCGAGGTCCTCGGCCTCGACCGGGTAGGCCGCGACGACGACTTCTTCGCCCTCGGCGGCAACAGCCTGGTCGCCACCCAGGTCGCGGCCCGGCTCGGCGCCGACCTCGGCTGCCGCCTCGGCGTGCGCGATCTGTTCGGCGCCACCACCGTCGCCCGTCTCGCCGCCACCGTCGCCGATCGCGACGACACCGGCGTCTCGGCCCAGCTCCCGGTGCTCACCGCGGGCACCCGCCCGGCGCTGATCCCGCTGTCGCCCGCGCAGCAACGGATCTGGTTCCTCAACCGCTTCGATCCCTCGGCGCCCGGCTACAACATGCCCTTCGCCATCCGCCTGCGCGGCACCGCCGATCTCCCCGCCCTGGTCGCGGCCCTGACCGCGGTGGTCGACCGCCACGAGGCGCTGCGCACCGTGTTCCCCGCGGTCGACACCGCCGGTGGCGCGGTGGCCGAACAGGTCGTGCGCGACGCCGGGCTGGTGCGCGTCGGCGACCCGGTCGAAGTGCCGGCCGCCGATCTCGATGCGGCGCTGACCCGATTCGCGCGGGCCGGGTTCGATCTCGAACGCGAAGCACCGTTGCGTGCGGGCATCTTCGTTGTTGCGGAGGCCGCCGACACAACTGTGGACAACTCGGCACCCCGGCGATCGAGCGACGCGGCGGGCGAGTGTGTCCTCGCTGTCGTGCTGCATCATATTGCGGCGGACGGTGTTTCGCTGCAGGTGCTCGTCCGCGACGTGCTCACCGCCTACCGCGCCGCCACCGACGGCACCGACCCTGACTGGTCGCCGCTGAGCGTGCAGTACGCCGACTACGCCCTCTGGCAGCACGAGCTCCTCGGTGCCGAAACCGATCCGCAGTCACTGGCATCGCGCGAAATCGCCTTCTGGGAGCGAACTCTCGCCGGCCTGCCCGATCAGCTCGAGCTGCCCTCGGCCCGGCAGCGGCCGATCGAGCCGAGCCTGCGCGGTGCCCGCTCCGCCTTCACCATCGACGCCGAGCTGCATCGTCAGCTCGCCGATCTGGCCCAGCGGGCAGGCGCCTCGCTGTTCATGGTTGTGCACACCGCGCTGTCGGTGCTTCTCGCGCGCCTGTCCGGCACCACCGACATCGCCATCGGCACCGGCGTCGCGGGCCGCGGCGACCGCGCCATCGACGATCTGATCGGCATGTTCGTCAACACCCTCGTACTGCGCACCGAGGTCGACCCCGCCGCGAGCTTCATCGCCGCGCTCGAGCACACCCGCGAAACCGACCTGGCCGCGTTCGCGCACGCCACCATTCCCTTCGATCGCCTGGTCGACGTCGTCAACCCGGCCCGCTCGCGATCCCGGCACCCGCTGTTCCAGGTGGCGCTGAACTTCCAGGCCGACCTCGACACCACCTTCGAACTGGCGGGCTCGGCGGTGACGGTGCGCGAGATCGAGCTCGACATCACCAAGTTCGACCTCCAGCTCACCCTCGCCGAACGACGCGGTGCCGCAGGCGAACCCGCGGGTATCGACGCCGTCACCCTGTACGCCGCCGACCTGTTCGACGAGTCCGGGATACGGGCTCTCGGCGCGCGTTTCGTGCGACTACTCGCCGCGGCCGTCGCCGCACCGGATACCGCGGTCGGCGACCTACCGCTGCTGTCGGCGCCCGAACACTCCCAGCTCACCGGCATGCGCGGCGCACCGGTCACCGCCACCGGTCTGATACCCGATCTCCTGGCCACGGCCGTCGCCGCCGACCCGGAACGCGACGCCGTCACCGACGGCGATCGCACCCTCACCTACCGCGAACTCGACCGGGCGTCGTCGCGCCTGGCCAGGGTCCTCATCGACAGCGGCGCCGGCCCCGACGACGTGATCGCCGTCGGCATCCCCCGCTCCATCGAGTCGGTGCTCGCGGTGTGGGCGATCGCCAAGTCCGGTGCCGCCTGGTTGCCCGTCGATCCGAGCTACCCCCTCGATCGGATCACCCATATGGTGACCGACTCCGGTGCGCGACTGGGTCTTACAGTGTCCGAGTCCCAGTCCGCGCTGCCCGGCCCGATCGACTGGCTGGTCCTCGACGAGCTGAAGCTGATGGCCGAATGCGCCGGGCGTTCCAGCGATCCCGTCACCGACTTCGACCGGGTGCGCCCCCTGCGCGCCCAGCACCTCGCCTACGTCATCTACACCTCCGGCTCGACCGGCCTGCCCAAGGGCGTGCTCGTCACTCAGGCGGGTATCGCCGGTTTCGCCGCCGAGGAGACGGCGCGCATGTTCGGCACCGCCGACGCCCGCGTCCTGCAGGTCGGCTCGCCGTCCTTCGACATCTCGGTGATGGAATTGCTGCTCGCGGTGAATTCCGCCGCGACCCTGGTGATCGCCCCGAACGGCCGCCATGTGGGAGCCGAACTGGCCCAACTGCTTTCGGAGCAGCGAGTCACCCATGCCCTGATGACCCCGTCCGGTCTGGCCGTGCTCGACCCCGCCCCGCTCGACGCCCTTCGCCTGGTGATGGTCGGCGGCGAGGCCTGCCCGCCCGACCTGATCGCCCGCTGGACCGCCGGACCCGTGCCCCGCGCGTTCGTGAACGCCTACGGCCCTTCCGAGACCACGGTCGCCACCAACATCAGCGCCCCGCTCACCGCCGATTCCCCGCTGACCCTCGGGACGCCGCTGCGCGGCATCACCCAGTGGGTCCTCGACGCCCGGCTGCGCCCGGTCCCGGTCGGTGTCGCGGGCGAGCTGTACGTCGCGGGTGCCCAGGTCGCGCGCGGCTATCGCGCCCGGGCCGCGCTCACCGCGACTCGCTTCATCGCTTGCCCGTGGGCGTCGTCCGAGCGCATGTACCGCACCGGAGACCTGGTCCGCTGGACTCCCGAGGGCACCCTCGACTACCTGGGCCGCAACGACGACCAGGTCAAACTCCGGGGCTTCCGGATCGAACTCGGCGAGGTCGAATCCGCGCTGCTCGCCCAGCCCTCGGTTCGCCAAGCCGTGGTGCTGGTGCGCGCCGACCCGCACCGCGGCGATCAGCTCATCGCTTATGTCGTGCCCGCCACCGAGACCGGCGACCTGATCGATGTCGATGCGATCGCCGCCGCCCTGCGAGGCGCTCTCGCCGCGCACATGGTGCCGTCCGCGTTCGTGGTGATCGAGGCCCTGCCGCTCACCCCCAACGGCAAGCTCGACCGCAAGGCCATGCCGGAGCCGGTGTTCGCCGCGCGTTCCTTCCGCGCGCCCGCCGTCGGCACCGAGTCCGTCGTGGCCCAGGTGTTCGGCGAAGTGCTCGGGGTCGCGCGGATCGGCGCCGACGACGATTTCTTCGCGCTCGGCGGCAACTCGCTGGTCGCCACCCAGGTGGTATCGCGTCTGGGCACCGCGCTCGGCCGCACGGTCTCGCTGAAGTCGCTGTTCGAGGCGCCGGCCGTCGCCGCGCTCGCCGCCCTGCTCGGCACGGCCGACGCGGTCGAGCCGAGGCCCGTGCTGGTGGCAAGCGAACGGCCGCAACGGATTCCGCTGTCCTACGCCCAGCAGCGCATGTGGTTCCTCAATCAGTTCGACGCCGGATCGGTCGCCGACAATATCGCCGCCGCCATCCGCCTCACCGGCGTCCTGGACTACGCCGCGATGAACGCGGCCGTCGCGGCGGTCTTCGCCAGGCACGAGGCGCTGCGGACCCGTTACCCCGCCGTCGACGGCATTCCGTTCCAGCAGGTACTCGCCGCCGACCAGCTGACGATCACCCTCGAACCGCGCGCGATCGCCCCGGTCGACCTCGACAGCCGGATCCGCGCGCTGGCCGCCGTCCCGTTCGCGGTGGACTCCGAACCCCCGGTCCGCCTGCACCTGCTGCACACTGCCACCGACGAGCACGTCCTCGTCCTCGTGCTGCACCACATCGCCGCCGACGGCTGGTCCGTCGCACCACTGACCCGCGATGTGATGGTCGCCTACGCCGCCCACCTGGCCGGATCCGCGCCCCAGTGGACGCCACTGCCGGTGCAGTACGCCGACTTCGCCCTCTGGCAGCGCGACGCGCTCGGCGCCGAGGACGACGCCGATTCCGCCCTGTCGCGCCAGCTCGCGTTCTGGACGACGGAACTGGCCGACCTGCCCGACCTGCTCGCGCTGCCGAGTGATCGACCGCGCCCGGCCGTGGCCTCGGGACGTGGTGCGCGCCAGTCGTTCACGGTGCCCGCCGAGCTCACCGAACGACTGCGCGGCCTCGGCGCACGGGCCAATGCCTCGCTGTTCATGGTGTTGCACACCGCCTTCGCCATTACTCTCGCCGAACTGTCGGGCCAGCAGGACATTTCGATCGGCACCCCGGTCGCCGGTCGCGGTGACCAGGCGCTCGACGACCTGGTCGGCATGTTCGTCAACACCCTCGTGCTGCGCACCCGGATCCGCCCCGACGCCACCTTCGCCGAACTACTCGGCACGGTTCGCGACAGCGACCTGCGTGCCCTCGCCAACGCCGACGTCACCTTCGACCGGCTCGTCGAGGTGCTCAACCCCGAGCGCTCGACCGCCAGGCACCCGCTGTTCCAGGTGATGCTCGACTTCCAGAACAACTCCCGAACCGAACTCGAACTCGCGGGCCTGACCGCCTCAGAGATCGAGATCGACACCCACACAGCCAAATTCGACCTGCACCTCACGCTGCGCGAGACCGCCGACGGCCTGCTCGCCCGCTTCGAGTACGCGACCGACCTCTTCGACGCGCCGACCATCACAGATTTCGGCACCCGCTTCCTGCGGACGCTGGACACGGTGACCGCCGATCCCGACGTCGTGATCGGCGATATCGACCTCCTCGACACCGACGAGCGCGTTCGCGTGCTCGACACCTGGAACGCCACCGACTACCCGATCGACGAGCGCATGACGCTGGCCTCGCTGTTCGCGGCGCAGGCCGAGCGCACCCCGGACGCGATCGCGCTGACCCTCGAGGGCGAATCGCTGAGCTATTCCGCGTTCGCCGGCGCGGTGAATCGCCTGGCCCGCCTGCTGATCTCGATCGGTGTTCGCCCCGACCGCACCGTGGCTCTCGGCATGCGGCGCTCGATCGACTCGGTCGTCGCCATGTACGCCGTCATCGCCGCCGGTGGCGCCTACGTCCCCCTGGACCCGGATCACCCGGCCGAGCGCATCGCCCAGGTGATCGCCGCCGCCGACCCGGTCTGCGTCCTGACCCGCCTGAGCGACGACCTCGACCTCACCGGCGTGGAGTCGGCGGGCGAGCACCGCGCGGTTCTCGATCTCGAGCAGGTCGACACCACCGACTACTCGGCCGAGCCGATCACCGACGCCGACCGACTGGCCACGCTCACCCGGGACAACGCCGCCTACCTGATCTTCACCTCCGGCTCCACCGGCGCGCCCAAGGGCGTCGTGGTCTCCCACGCCGCGATCGTCAACCGTCTGGTGTGGATGCAGGACGCCTACCGGCTCACCCCCGGCGACGCCGTGCTGCAGAAGACCCCGGCCACCTTCGACGTCTCGGTCTGGGAGTTCTTCTGGCCCCTGCAGATCGGTGCCCGGCTCGTGCTCGCCCGCCCGGACGGTCACCGCGACCCCGCCTATTTGACCCGGCTGATCACCGACGAGCAGATCACCGTCGCCCACTTCGTCCCGTCGATGCTGTCGGTCTTCGTCGCCGTGCTCGACAGCGCACCCGCCGACGAAGCGACCACGCGGTGCGCATCGCTGCGTCTGGTGTTCGCCTCCGGCGAGGCGCTGGCGCCCGCGCCCGCCCAGCTGCTGCGCCGGCTCACCGGGACGGCTGTGCACAACCTGTACGGCCCCACCGAGGCCGCAGTTGACGTGACCTTCCACGAGGTGATCGACGCCGACACCGTCACCGTGCCGATCGGCGCGCCGGTGCACAACACCCAGGTCTACGTCCTCGACAGCCGTCTGCGCCCGGTCCCTGCCGGCGTCCCCGGCGAGCTGTACCTGGCAGGCATCCAGCTCGCTCGCGGCTACGCGGGCCGCGTCGACCTCACCGCCGATCGTTTCGTCGCCAACCCGTTCACCTCCGCCGAGCGCATGTACCGCACCGGCGACCTCGTCACCTGGACATCGGCCGGCGAGCTGGAGTACTTGGGCCGCACCGACTTCCAGGTGAAGTTGCGCGGTCTGCGGATCGAGCTCGGCGAGATCGAAGCCGTGCTCTCCGGGCTTTCCGAGATCACCCAGGCCGCGGTGATCGTCCGCGACGAGACCCTGGTCGCGTATCTCGTCGCCGCACAACATGTCGACGTGGACGCGGTGAAGTCCACGCTCCTGCGGACCCTGCCCGCCTACATGGTCCCCGCGGCGTTCGTCGTCCTCGACGAGTTCCCGCTCAACTCCTCGGGCAAGCTCGATCGAAAGGCGCTCCCCGCACCGAGTTTCGAGGCGGCAGTCTTCCGCGCGCCGACCACCGAGGTCGCTCGCATCGTCGCGGCCACCTTCGCCACGGTGCTCGGTTTCCCCGCCGATCGCGCAGTCGGTCTCGACGACGACTTCTTCGCTCTCGGCGGCAACTCCCTCAACGCCACCCAGGTCGCGGCCCGCCTCGGCGCCGCCCTCGACACCCAGATCCCGGTCCGGCTGCTGTTCGACGCACCGACGGTGGCCGACCTGGCCGACCGGTGCACCGCCCTGCGCGGCATCGGCGGGCGGCTCGAACTCACCACTCGTGAACGACCACAGCGGATTCCGCTGTCCGCGGCGCAGCGCCGGATGTGGTTCCTCAATCGCTACCTCGCCGACGTCGACGGCATCGGCGACGCCGTCGACAACATCCCCGTCGCGCTGCGGCTCACCGGCGACCTCGACCTCGCTGCCCTGGAAGCGGCCCTCGCCGATGTGGTCGCCCGGCACGAAACCTTGCGAACCAGCTACCCGGAGGGGCCGGAGGGCGCCGAACAGCTGATCTCGGACGCCACGGAAATCACGCTGCGGCCCGAGGCGATCACCGAGCCGGAACTGCCCGAACGCCTGTTGTCCTGCGCCGCGGTCCGTTTCGACCTCACCGCCGAGATCCCGCTGCGCGCGACCCTGTTCGCGCTGAACACCGGCCACGTGCTGGTCCTGGTGGTCCACCACATCGCCGCCGACGGCTTCTCACTCGGCCCGCTGGCCGCCGACCTGATGGCCGCCTACGCCGCCCGCCGTGACGGCGCCACCCCCAACTGGACACCGCTGCCCGTCCAGTACGCCGACTACGCCCTCTGGCAGCACGAAAACCTGGGCGAGACAACCGATCCCGCGTCGCTCGCGCACACCCAGCTGGCCTTCTGGCGCCATGGCCTCGCCGGTCTCCCCGAGCAGCTCGACCTACCCACCGACCGTCCCCGCCCCGCCGAGTCCACCTTCCGCGGCGCCGTCCACCGCTTCCAGATCGACTCCGATCTGCACAGTGAGCTGCGCGAACTGGCCCGCAAGCACGAGGCCACCCTGTTCAGCACGGTGCACGCCGCACTCGCGGTGCTGCTGGCCCGCCTGTCCGGCGGCAGCGACATCGCCATCGGCACTCCGGTCGCGGGCCGCGGCGAGGCCGCCCTCGACGGGCTGATCGGTATGTTCGTCAACACCCTGGTCCTGCGCACCCAGATCGACCCGCGCGCCGAATTCGAAACCACCCTCGACGCCGTCCGTGCGGGCGACCTCGACGCCCTCTCGCACGCCGACGTCCCGTTCGAGCAGGTCGTCGATGCTCTCGACCCGGCGCGAGCCCGCAACCGCCACCCGCTGTTCCAGGTGGCGCTGGTGCTGCAGAACTTCACCGTCCCCGCGCTCGAGGCCGCCGGCCTGCGCGTGGAACCCGTCGATATCGATGCCGCCGTGGCGAAGTTCGACCTGCAGTTCACCCTCGGCGAATCCGACGACATCGACGGCCGCGCGAACGGCCTCGCTATCGAAATCGCCTACGCCACCGACCTGTTCGACGAGGACAGCGTCGCGGTGCTGGCCCGTCGCTTCACCCAGGTGCTGGCCGCCGTCGTCGCCGACCCGACCGTCGTGGTGGGCGACATCCAAGTGCTCAGCGCCGAAGAACAGCAGCGCACCCTGCGCGACTGGTCGTCCACCGGTGGGTCGGTGGCCGCCGCCGACACCATGGTCGACCGGTTCGCCCGCGTCGCCGCCCTCGACCCCACCGCCGTCGCCGTGAAGGCGGGCGAGCGCACGCTGACCTACGGTGAGCTCGACGCCTGGTCCAACCGTCTCGCCCGCCGGCTCGTCGCCGCGGGCGTCGGCCCGGAATCGCTGGTAGCGGTGGCGCTGCCGCGTTCGGTGGAGCTGCCGGTCGCCCTGCTCGCCGTGCTGAAGGCCGGCGGTGGCTACCTGCCGATCGACCCCAACTACCCCGCCGATCGCATCGAATACGTCCTCGACGACGCCCGCCCGCAGTGCGCGATCACCAACGACGACACCGGCCTGGCACACGACTGGTTCGGTGGCCCGGTCATTGATCCCGCCGGGGCCAACCTGTCCGATTTCGCCGCCGCACCACTGACCGACGCCGACCGGCGTACGCCGCTCGACCCCGCCAACGCCGCCTACGTCATCTACACCTCCGGCTCGACCGGCCGCCCCAAGGGTGTGGTGGTCCCACACACGAATGTCGTGGCGCTGCTGGACAACACCGCGCAGCGGTTCGGCTTCGGCCCGTCGGACGTGTGGACGATGTTCCACTCCTACGCCTTCGACTTCTCGGTGTGGGAACTGTGGGGCGCGCTGCTGCACGGCGGCTCGATCGTGCTCGTCGACTACTTCACCTCCCGCTCGCCCGAGCAGTTCCGGGAACTGCTCCGCACCGAACGCGTCACCGTCCTCAACCAGACGCCGTCCGCGTTCTACCAGCTCATCGCCGCCGACCTGGCCGCGCCCGCACCCACCGAATACGCCTTGCGCACAGTGATCTTCGGTGGCGAGGCCCTCGAACCGCAACGCCTCGCAGGCTGGTTCGCCCGCTACCCGGACTCGCCCCGCCTGGTGAACATGTACGGCATCACCGAGACCACCGTCCACGCCTCCTACCGGGAGATCACCCCGAACACCGGCTCCGCCAGCGTGATCGGCGGTGCCATCGCGGGACTCGCGGTGCGGGTGCTCGATTCACGACTGCGCCCCGTCCCGCTCGGCGTTCCCGGCGAAATCTACGTCTCCGGACCACAATCGGCGCGCGGCTACCTGGGTCGACCCGACCTGACCGCGAGCCGCTTCGTCGCCGACCCCTATGGCCCTCCCGGATCTGTCGCCTACCGGTCCGGTGACCTCGCCCGCTGGACGGTTGTGCCCGACGAGGCCACCGGGGCACTCACGTCGTCGCCCAGCACGCACGTCGACCTCGAATACCTCGGCCGCGCCGACCAGCAGGTCAACCTCCGTGGCTTCCGTGTCGAACTCGGCGAGATCGAAGCGGCGCTGCTGCACAGCTCGATCGCGCCCCGCGAAGTCGCGGTGCTGGTGCGGACCGACCTCGTCGACGAGCCGCGCATCGTGGCCTACGTGGTCGGGGAGTCCGCCCACCTCGACACAGCTGCCCTGCGCAAGGAGCTGGCGCGCACGCTGCCCGAGCACATGCTCCCGGCGGCCGTCGTGCCGGTCGAGCGCATTCCGCTCACGGTCAACGGCAAGCTCGATCGCGCGGCCCTGCCCGCGCCCGTCTTCGAGACCACCACCTACCGCAGGCCGGCCACCGTCACCGAGCAGATCATCGCCGCCGTGTACACCGAGGTGCTCGGCCGTGCCGACGACCGGCCGATCGGTGCCGACGACGACTTCTTCGCCCTCGGCGGCAGCTCGCTGCTGGCAGCCAAGGCTGTGGCCCGCATCGGCGCGGCCCTGGACCGGCGCGTGGGTGTGCGGACCCTGTTCGAGGCGCCGAGCGTCGCCGCACTGGCCGCCGCGATCGACGCCCAGTCGAAGGTCGATCGTCCCGCACTGGTCGGCCGGGCTCGCCCCGACCTGCTCCCGCTCTCCCCGGCCCAGCAGCGGATGTGGTTCCTCAACCGCTTCGACCGCGCCTCGGTGGCCTACAACATCCCGTTCGCGCTGCGCCTGAGCGGTGCGCTCGATACGGGTGCGCTCCAGGCCGCGATGGCCGATGTGGTCGCCCGGCACGAATCGCTGCGCACCGTATACCCCGAGGTCGACGGCACACCCGTGCAGTCGATCGTCGCCCCGGCCGAGGCGATGTCGACCCTGGCCGCGCCCGCGCGCGCCGAAGCGTCACCGCGCGAAACCAGCTCGCCGCCCGCCCTCGGATCGGCGCTCACGCCGGTAGCGATCGGCGAGGCCACGCTCGCCGCCGCGATTCGCGATCTGGCCGAGATCACCTTCGACGTCACCACCGAGATTCCGGTGCGCCTGCGGCTGTTCCAGTTGTCCGCAACCGAATTCGTGCTCGCCGGTGTCCTGCACCACATCGCCGCCGACGGTTCGTCGATCGCCCCCTTCGTCGCCGACCTCATGCGGGCCTACACCGCCCGGCTCGCCGACACCGCCCCCGGCTGGGCGCCGCCCGCCGTGCAGTTCGCCGACTACGCGCTGTGGCAGCGTGACCTGCTCGGCGACGAAGCCGACCCGGCTTCCCTCGCCGCCCAGCAAGTCGGCTACTGGCGCGACCAGCTGGCCGGGCTGCCCGATCAGCTGGCCCTGCCGACCGACCGTCCCCGACCCGCCCGCCAGACCCTGCGCGGCGACACGGTGCGCTTCACCCTCGACGCCGACCTGCACGCCGCGCTGTCGGCCCTCGGCCGCGACAACGGCGCCACCCTGTTCATGGTGGTGCACGCGGCGTTCGCGGCCCTGCTGGCCCGCATCTCCGGCACCGCCGACATCGCCGTCGGCACCCCGAACGCGGGCCGCGGCGAAGCCGAGCTCGACGAGGTCGTCGGCATGTTCGTCAATACGCTGGTGTTGCGCACCCAGGTCAGGAGCGACGCGCCGTTCACCGAGCTACTCGCCACCGCGCGCACCGCCGATATCGCCGCGTTCTCGCACGCCGATGTGCCGTTCGAGCGGTTGGTGGAGGTGCTCAACCCCGCCCGCTCCACCGCGCGGCACCCGCTGTTCCAGGTCGGCTACTCGTTCCAGAACCACGACCGCGCTCAGCTGGAGCTTCCCGGCCTGACCGTCTCCGGTATCGAATTCGACTCCGGCGTAGCGCAGTTCGACCTGCACCTGTTCGCGCTCGACAACTACACCGCCGAGGGCGCCCCGGCCGGGATCGAGATGGCTCTCGGTTACGCCACCGACCTGTTCGACGCCGGCACCGCCGAACGTTTCGCCGGTCAGCTGCGTCGCGTACTGGAATCGGTCGCCACCACTGCGGATGCCGTCGTCGGCGACCTGGACCTGCTCGGCGCCGACCGCGCGCTCGTGCTCGACACGTGGAACGACACCGCTCATCCGGTCGAGCCGACCACGCTCACCGAACTGGTCGCCCGCCAGGCGAACCGGACTCCGAGCGCGCCGGCGCTGGTAGACGACGCGTCCGGCGAATCATTGGACTACGCCACCTTCGACGCGCAGGTCAACCGCGTCGCCCGGCTCCTGATCGCCGAGGGCGTCGGCCCGGAACGCACCGTCGTGCTGGCCATGCGCCGGGGGATCGACCTCGTGATCGCCATGCACGCTGTGGTCCGGGCAGGCGGCGCGTATGTGCCGATCGACCCCGATCACCCCGTCGACCGCATCTCCTACATCGTCGCCGCCTCGGCGCCGCTGTGCGTGCTCACCACAGCGGCCGACGGGCTGCCGATCCCGGTGGACGTGCCCGTCTTCGAGCTGGATCATCGCGCACTGCAGGAGCTTTCGACCGAGCCGGTGACCGATGCGGAGCGCGTCGCCCCGCTGCGGCCCGAGCACCCGGCGTACATCATCTTCACCTCCGGATCCACCGGCCGCCCCAAGGGCGTCAGCGTCACCCACGCCGCGATCGTCAACCAGATCGCTTGGCTGCGCGACCGCTTCACCATGACCACCACCGATCGCGTCCTCCTGAAAACCCCCGCTACCTTCGATCTGTCGGTCTGGGAGTTCTGGTCGCCGTTGACCTCCGGCGGAGCGCTGATCGTCACCCGCCCCGGCGACGAGCGTGATCCGGATCGTCTGCGCGCCGCCATGTCCCGGCATCACGTCACGGTCTTGCACGCGGTGCCCTCTCTCATCGCCATGCTCCTGACCGCCGATGCCACACCGGCACTGCCCGATTCGCTCCGTGCCGTCCTCGCCATCGGCGAAGCGCTGCCCACCGCCACGGCCACCGCGTTCCGGGCCAGTGGCACCGAGGCCACCTTGCACAACCTGTACGGCCCCACCGAGGCGGCCGTCTCGATCACCGAATACGAAGTGGCCGAGGACTCGACGTACCTGCCGATCGGCACGCCGGCCTGGAACAGCGCGGTGTACGTCCTCGACGACCGACTTCGCCCGGTCCCGATCGGCGTCGCCGGCGAGCTCTACCTGTCCGGCGACCAGCTGGCCCGCGGCTATCACGGTCGCCGGTCCTTGACGGCCGACCGCTTCGTCGCCAACCCCTTCGCGCCGCTCGCCCCTCGACTCTCGGCCGGGGTCGGTACCGCTGCGACGGGCGAGACCTACCCGGGTGCGGCCGACGCGATGCCGGCCCTGGATCGCACCGCAGGCACAGGTCGCCACGGCATCGGCTCGCGGATGTACCGCACCGGCGACATCGTCCGCTGGCACGCCGACGGCACCCTCGAATACCTGGAGCGCGCCGACTTCCAGGTCAAGATCGGCGGCTTCCGCATCGAACTCGGTGAGGTGGAAACAGCCCTGCTGCGCAGCGCCGGCGTCCGCGCGGCCGTCGCGGTCGCCGTCACCGACGAGCGCGCGGGTGCCCGCCTGATCGCCTACGCGGCGGTCGCCGACCTGACCCCGGGCGACGAGCCCGCGATCGCCGCCCGCCTGCGCGGTGAACTCGCCGCCGACCTGCCCACGTACATGGTGCCGTCCGCGCTGGTGGTGCTCGACGCGCTACCCCTCAACGCCAACGGCAAAGTCGACCGCTCGGCGCTGCCCGAACCGCAGTTCGCCGAAGCCGTCTTCCGTGCCCCGGTCACCGCCGTCGAACAGCTCGTCGCCCGGACGTTCACCGAGGTGATCGGCTGCGCGAGCGCCGGGCTCGACGACGACTTCTTCGCCCTCGGCGGCAACTCGCTGATGGCAACCCGGCTGGCCGCGCGTCTCGGCGCCGCGCTCGGCGTCCACGTCGCGGTGGCCGCGGTCTTCGACGCACCGACAGTCGGCGCACTGGCCGCACATCTCGCCACCGCCGATCACGCCATCGCCCGTCCGCCGCTGACCAAGCGCACCGGCGAAGGTCCCGCGGTCCTCTCGCCCGCGCAGCAGCGCATGTGGGTGCTGCACCAGCTCTCGCCCCAGTCCTCGGCCTATCACATCCCGGCCGCCATCCGCCTGACCGGCGAGCTCGACCTACCCGCCCTGCAGGCGGCCGTCGCCGACCTGCTGGGCCGCCACGACACCCTGCGCACCCGCTACCCGGACACCGCAGGCGGCCCGGTCCAGCAGGTGATGCCCGCCTGGTCCGCCGCCGTCGATCTCGCCCCCCTCCCGGTCGCGCCCGCCGATGTCGAAACCCGGATCGCGGCACTCGTCGCGCAGCCCTTCGACATCACCGCCGCGCCACCGATCCGGGTCGCCCTCTACCGCCTCGGCGACAACGATCACGTCCTCGTCGTCGTGGTGCACCACATCAGCGCGGACGGATACTCGATCGACCCGCTCACCCGGGATCTGGTGCGCGCCTATGTAGATCGCAGCCAGGGTCGCGAACCGGGCTGGGCCCCGCTGACGATCCAGTACGGCGATTTCAGTGCCTGGCAGCGCGACCTGCTCGGCTCCGATTCCGACCCCGCCAGCGTGCTCACCCAGCAGCTCACCTACTGGACCCGCGAGCTGGCGGGCGCACCCGAACTACTGGCGCTGCCGACAGACCGCCCGCGCGCGGCCCGTCGTGAAATGCGCGGTGCGACGATCGAATTCGACCTCGATGCCGCACTCACCACCCGCCTCGACGACGTGGCCCGCGCCCACGGAACCACCCTGTTCACGCTGATCCACAGTGCGCTGGCGGTCCTGCTGGCCAAACAGTCCGGCAGCGCCGACATCACCATCGGCGCACCGGTGTCCGGTCGCGGCGCCCGCGAACTCGACGACCTCGTCGGCATGTTCGTCAACACCGTCGCGCTGCGCACCGAGATCGACGCCCGCGCACCGTTCACCGACCTGCTCGCCCAGGCCAAGCGCCGCGACCTGGCCGCGCTGTCCCACGCCGACGTCCCTTTCGAGCAGGTGGTCGATGCCGTGGGTCGCGCCCGTACCGGCGCCTACACCCCGCTGTTCCAGGTGATGTTGACCTTCCAGAACATGCCGCCCGGCGGTATCGAGCTACCCGGCTTACACGTGCAGACCTTGGACCCCGGACTCACCGAAGCCAAATTCGACCTGCACCTCACCGCCCTGCAGCGCTATACCGACGGCGGCGCGCTGGACGGCCTCGACATCCACTTCGGCTATGCCACAGACCTGTTCGACGCGTCGACGGTCCGCACCATGGCCGAGCGATTCCGCACGGTGCTCACCACCGTCGCCGCCGACCCCACCGTGGCGGTGCGCGCGATCGACCTGCGCACCGATGCCGAAAAGACCCCGACCACCCACACAATCGCCGATCTTCCGGGCCTCGTCGGCTCGGCAGCTCGGCTCGCGCCGGCGACCGTGGCCTTCACCCACGGCGAGCACGCCATCTCCTACGGAGCACTCGACGCCAAGCTCACCGCGGTGCGCAGGGCGATGGGCGCGAAGATGAAACCTGAAGCGCTGGTGAACGTCGCGCTGGCCGGCCTCGTGCCCGGCGTGCTCGCCGCACTCGGCGCGGCCGGTCTCACTTCGACTCTGCAAACACTGGTGACCGATGCTGCCGCGGTAATCGCCGGGACAGGGTCGGTTGACGACTCGGAAGGACAACTCTGATGTCGCACACGGATTCGGTCACGACCGCCGCCACCCTCGCCGCGCTCCTGCGTGACCTGGACGGCGATCGACCACGTGACCCGGCGACCTTGCTCGCCGCCTTCTCCACCTACGCCGACCGCGAACCCGACATCCTCGCCGTGCGCGACGGCGACATCGCTCTCACCTACGGCCAGCTGGCCGAGCGCGTCGACGCGTTGGCCGCCGCGCTCCTCGAGCACGGCGTCGGCCCCGAAACCACCGTCGCGGTGTCGCTTCCGCGTTCGGCCGAGTTGGTGGTCGCCGTGCACGCGGTGCTCGCCGCGGGCGGTGCGTTCGTGCTGCTCGACCCCGCAGGCCCCGCTGACCTGCATGCCGCGCTGGCCGCACCCGCGTTGATCCTCACCCGCGACGGAATACCGCACCCCGCCGGGTTCCCGGTCCTGCACACCGATGCCACCGCCGAAGTCACACCCGATGAGCTACCAGGGCCGAGCGCGGACAACCCCGCCTACCTGGTCGTCGATGTGGTTGCCGCGACCGCCGTCGTCGTCGGACATCGCGCGGCGCAAGCCAATTCGAGCTGGCGCCAGCGTCTCTGCGGTATCGGCATCGGCGACTCCGTGCTCTGGCACGCACCGCTGGCCGGACAGGCTGCGGTGGGGGAGATGCTGCTCGCGCTGCAGAACGGGGCAACGCTGGTGGTCTCACCGTCGGCGGTGCTCGCCGACGCGATTGCCGAAACGCAGGTGACCGCAGCGTGTTTCGACCACGCCGAGCTCGCCGAACTGGCGGCGCTGCCCGATGCCGAGGAGCGTCTCGACTCGCTGCGCGTGGTGCTCGGCTCGGGTGGGCCACTGCTCGCGAAGACCGCCGCCGCCCTGCGCGCGGTGAGCGGCGCGACCCTGTGGCACGTCTACGGCAGGCCCGAGACCGCGGGCGAGTTCGTCGCGCACGAGGTGACCGGCGCCGACCTGGAGGTGGTCCCGTTCGGATCGGCCGCCGACGACGTCGAACTGCTGATCCTCGACGAGCACCTGATCCCGGTCGCCGACGGCGAGATCGGCGAACTCTACGTCTCCGGTGTGCAATTGGCGCGGGGGTACGTCGGCAGACAGGCCACCGCGGCGACCTTCCTCGCCAACCCCATCGGTCCGGTGGACGACCGCATGTTCGCCACCGGCGACCTCGTGCGCCGCAGGCCGCCGGGCGATGCCTGGACGGCCGAGATCGAATTCGTCGGCCGCATCGACGACGGGCCCTACGCCCGCGCGACGGGGCTCGCCGACGAACTGCTACTCGACGAGTTCGAAGCCCAAGCCGCCGCAACCCCTTTCGACCCGGCCGTCGTCCATGCGCCGACCGACGGCCCGACCTCGATCATCACCTACGGTGACCTCGACCGGCGCACCAATCAACTCGCCCGGCATCTGACCGCGCTCGGTATCGGCCCGGAATCGGCTGTGCTCGTGGATGTCCCACGTTCCATCGAGTTCGTGGTGGCGACCTATGCCGTCCTCAAAGCCGGCGGGACCGTGGTGCCGATCGACACCGCGAACCCCCGGCTCCCACCGATCGTCAACCCGGCACTGGCCCTGACCGTCGCCGCCCGCGAACACCTCGGCACCTACGACATCCCGACGGTGACGATCGACCGGGCATCGCTGTCGCACTACTCGAGCGAACCCATCGGCCGCGGCGAACATCGCGTCCCGATCCTGCCCCAGCATCCCGCCTTCGTGCTGTTCCCCCCTGGCACCACGCACAGCGTCACCATCAGCCATGCCGCGGCCGTGCACCGGGTCACCGCCATGCAGGCCCGCCACAGCCTCACCACTCGCGATGTCTATCTGCACCAATCCCGCACCGGGGACGCCACCGCGTGGCACGGCTACCTGCTCCCTCTCCGGGTCGGGGCGACCGTGGTCCTCACCGAGCCGCCCGACCCCACCCGGTTAGCCGCCCTCATCGCCGCCTACGGCATCACCACCACCGACTTCACCCCTCACTTCGCGCCCGCCCGTACCAGCCACCGCGACCGCCTGTTCCGCACGAGCGAGCTCGCCCACCACGAAATCGAAGGCACCGCAGCAGCATTAGCCCATCTGGGCACCCTCCTCGGAAAGGCCACCCCATGACCAACCCGTTCGACGACGACAACGCCCAGTTCTACGTCCTGGTCAACACCGAAGGCGAACACTCCCTCTGGCCCACCTTCGCCGCCGTCCCCGGCGGCTGGTCGGTCGCCTTCGGCGCCGCCCCCCGAACCTCCTGTCTGCACTACGTGGAATCCCACTGGCTCGACATGCGCCCCAACTCCCTCATCGCCGCCATGTCCAGCAAACCCTGACCCGCGACGCCCGGAGACCTGTCAGAGGGTCCAGCTAGCTTTGCGCCCATGGGACTTTCAGTAGGAACCGGGGGCCTGGCCTTCGCCGTGAAAGACGGCAGCGATCCGGAATATCTCGATGCGCTGACCGATCAACTGCGCGCGCTCAGCGAACTACTGGTGCAGGAGGGGCTCACTCCGCACAACGAACCGAGGACTGCGGGTCCGGCAGTGGACCGCGCTCGAATAGGGAGCGTGCCCTACTCTTTCGTGCACTACCTCCGTCGTGCGTATGCCCGAGCGCGCGAGTACCCCGAGCAGCCGCTGACGCCCGTAGCCGACGGAGACCGCGCTTCGGATGACCCAACTATCAACCTGGTCGGATCCACCTTCGACTCTCACCTCATCTGCCATTCGGATTGCGAAGGGTTCTACGTCCCGGTCGAATTCGACGAAGTTCTTTTCGTCGGCGAGGACGTCGACATCGCCGGCGGCATGGTTGGCTCCAGTCAAGCGCTGGTACGCGAACTCGTCTATGTCGCGCCATATTTGGGCATCGCGCTGGTCGACGGAGAACTCTCCGACGCCGAGATCAGCCGGATCCGGACGATGCTGGGCAGCGATGCCAACGCATCGCACCCATTCGACCGGGAGTTGATCACCTGGCTGCTGCTCTTCGAAGCCGCGAGGGTGTCGATCGAGAACGGCACCGTCATCGAGTTCGGGTGAATCACCCTGCGCGACACGAGCGAATCCGATCGGACTGAATGAGGCACTATTCCTCCACGTTGGGAAATCTGTCCCGAACTTTCGCGGCGTGTAGAGCTGAGAGGTTCGCCAGGTTCACCCGGTTTGTCTTGCATGTTTCCTTGCCCTCGAGAGTTCGGAGTCATCGACAGCTGCGGAGCCTGCTCGTGCGCTATCTTCCACCGCCACCGCTTGACTGTCGGCAGTCGTGAGCCTTCGGCGTCTTCTCGATCCTCTGTCGCTTCGCAGCACCTGCCAGGTCCCACAGCGTGGCGAGGGCACCACATTTGTCCTACGCTGCGAAAATGCAACCACCGCCTGAGATCACGGAGGCCATCCGTGATCGCTCGGAGGAGATCCTGGCAGCCGTCGAACTGAGGCAGCCGTTCACCGTCATCTGGGGCGGTGAACGGATCCGTGAACTGATACCTCTGCATCGCCGGGGGTACTTCGTATCTCGCGTGGAGTTCGCGGTGACGTCGCGCACGGCGTCAATCTTCTCGGTCGATTCCTTCCGTGCCGACCAGGTGGTGTGAGAAGGAAGGTCTCGCTCCTGCAGTCCGACCGAGGAGAGCTCAGTCGATGCGGGTCATCGGTGGTGGCTCCCACTGTCCGTCGAGGGCGTTCTCGCGTGGTGCGTAGAGGCGGAGGGTGAGGGAGAAGTCGCCGGTGGCGGGGATGGGGAGCCAGTTGCCGGGGGGGACGGCGGGGCGGGGATCCTGGTGTTGGACGGCCAGTTCCACGGAGCCGTCGGGGGCGGGGACGACGGCGGGGAAGTGGCCTACCGAGTAGATCGCGTCGGGGTTGGGGACCAGGAAGCCTTGCGTGTCGTAGGCGGTGATCGAGGCGAAGGCGTGGACCGGAGGCCATTGGCCCGGTTCGAAGCGGATTCGGTAGCGCAGGGGGTCGCCCTGGTCGTCGGTGGTGGGGGCGTCGCGGTTCGCGTAGAAGACGTCACGGATGGGGGCGAGGGCGGGGGAGCGCTTGGTGGTGGCCGCGCGACGGAGGTAGTCGGTCCCGAAGGTGCCGAGGTCGATGGGGATCTCCCAGCCGTTGACGGAGCGTGCGGTCGGGTCTGTCCAGTCGGCGATGCGGCGCTGGGCCTGGCGCACCGCCTCGTCGAGGATTTCGGCGGGTTGGTTGTCGACGACCCCACCGGGCTGGACACCGATCGCGGCCAGTTGCGTCATCAGTGGCGCGTCGGCGGCAGCGGGGGGATCGCCGAGCATCAGCCGGCACAGGCGGTTGAGATAGGTGCGGCCGTCCAACGCGGCGATCCGCTTCGTCGGCGGCTCCGGTCCACGGTCGATCTGGTGAACGCGGCTGACCGTCCTGTCGAGTTCACCGTGATTCCAGGCGCTCAGCGGGATCAGCTTCATCTTCTCCTGCCACTGGTTGACCCTCGGCGCGTCCTCGGCGCCGTTGATCTGGACCCGGGCGACGATCGTGGACATCGTCGAGGGCATATGCAGGCGGGTCATTTTCGCGGGCAGCGTACCGGTCCACTGCGGCCCGGTGAGGACGTAGGTGAAGGGCGGGCCGTCGGCGTCCACGGTGGTCCGCGGGGTTTTGCTGGTCAGGTCGTGCACGGTGTTCGCCCACCCGCCGACCAGCTGGAACAGCCAGAACCGGTCGGGCTCCATCCCGGGGATCTGGAGCACGATCGGCTCTTCGGTGAGGTCGAGCCACGCCTGCGAATACACCATGTCGTGGCTGAGCCGGGCCACCCCGCGATCGTAGGGATCGGGCAGGACGCTGTGATCGAAGCTGTTGATCGGCCCGCTCGCCGCCCGCATCATGTCCAGCAGGATCATCGGATAGCCGTAGATGTAGGCGTCGATCGCCCGGGCGAGCACATCCGGGCGACCGGTGGTGCGGATCGGCTCGGGTATCGATCCGTCACCGCATCCGGGCAACGTCGCCGCGGCGGCGGCCGCCGCGGCGAGCCCCAGCAACGATCGCCTGGTCAGCGCGCTCGCGCGAGAATCCATGCAGCTCCGTTCGACGGCCTGATCGCTGAGCGTATGACGAGTCAGGAACGGTCCGCCTCATACGCAACGGGTGAATTGCCTCAGCCGAGCAGCACCCGCCGCATCAGGAATCCCACCCTGGCCCGGCCGGCGATCGGGTCGTCGCCGAAACGCTGACCGAGGTCGATGACCATCGCGAACGCCGCGTGCACCAGGAAACGCGCCTCGGCCGCGGAGAGTTCCGGCCGCATATCGCGCACCAGCCGTGCCCACTCCTGCACGCTCAACCGCTGGATGTTGCGCAGGACGGCTCGTTCCTCGGCGGGCACGTGCCCGAATTCGGCGTAGTAGACGACGGCCAGCGCCCGCTCGTCGAACGTGTCGGCGACGAACTGCTCGACCAGCACGCCCAGCGCCGCCCCGCTGTGGGGCGTGCTCGCCACCGCGGGCCCGATCGCCCCCGACACCCGGTCCGCCGCGCGCCGAAACGCCGCGGCGAGGATGTCGCTCTTGCCGCGATAGAACCGGTACACCGCCGACGCCGCCGACAATCCCGCCGCCGACGCGATGTCCTCCACGCTCACATTCGGATAGCCGTGTCGGTGGAACAGCTCCACCGCTTTGCGTAGCAGCAGTTCGTGTTTGAACGAATCGGGAATCTGGACGCGGGCACCCTGCTCGGAAACGGTTGCGGCAGGGGGCAATGCGGTATCGGTGAGCGCCATACACGCCGAACCGAGCAACTTGTTCAGCGTGCGAAGGGGCAGCGCGGCGTGATGATCGGCGATGCTGGTGACCACCCCGAGAATCGCCGTGGAGACCATGCGCAGCTCCGCCGTGGTCAATTCGGGGCGCAGGATCGCCAGTTGTTCGTCGAGTGCGACCAGCACCGAACCCTGCTGCTCGTCGAGCACCACCCGATCCGCCGGCTCGAGGTAGCGGCCCTCCCATCGCACCAGCCGCACCGTCGCCCGATTCTCCACGGTCGCGCCGATCAGCCCGGTCAGCATGTGCCGCAACCGTTGCGCCGCGGGCAGTGCGTCCTCGGCCGACACCACGATCGATGCTGTGAACGCCTGCCCGACCCGAAGTAACTCCTCCCGGAACAACGCGTACTTACTGGGGTAGTGCCGATACAGCGCGGCCGAACTGATTCCCAGCCCGGATGCGATGTCCTCCATACTCACCCCGTGATACCCGGCGGCGCCGAACGCCACCGCCGACGACGCCGCGATCTGCGCCCGGCGATTCTTCGGCCGCCGCCGAACTTCGGTCCCAGCTACCCCACGCGCCCCACGAGACTCGCTGACATTCATAGTTCAAGTGTATTAGCCCTTGTCGGGCGGGCTTATCCGGGCATACCAGTCGAGCAGTGCGGGGTCGTCGACGGCGCTGCGTTCGACGACGCGGGCGGGATCGGCGCCCTGGAAGAGCTTTTTGATGGGGACTTCCAGTTTCTTGCCGGTCCGGGTGTGGGGGACGCCGGGGGCCTCGCGGATCTCGTCGGGGACGTGGCGGGGCGAGACCTCGGTGCGGATCGCCGCGGCGAGACGGGTTTTGAGGTCTTCGGTGAGTTCCGCGCCGGGGGCGAGCACGACGAACAAAGGCATCCAGTAGCCGCCGTCGGGTTGTTCGGCGCCGATCACCAGGGCCTCGGCGATCTCCGGGAACTGTTCGACGACCTGGTAGATGTCGGCGCTGCCCATGCGGATGCCGTGGCGGTTGAGCGTCGAATCGGAGCGACCGTGTACGACGATGCTGCCGTGCTCGGTGAGGGTGATCCAGTCGCCGTGGCGCCATACACCGGGATAGGTGTCGAAATAGGCCGCGTGGTAGCGCTTTCCGTCGTCGTCCCGCCAGAAGCGCACCGGCATCGACGGCATCGGCGCGGTGACCACCAGCTCGCCGACCTCGCCGCGCACGGGGTTGCCCTGCTCGTCGAAGGCATCGAGGGCGACGCCGAGATAGGGCGCCGACAGCTCACCGGGCCATACCGGCACGGTCGGGGCGCCGCCGACGAACGCCGACACCACATCGGTGCCGCCGCTGATCGAGTTCACCTGAACGTGCTCTCCGGCATTCTCGTTCAACCACAGCGCGCTCGACACCGGCAGCGACGAGCCGGTGATGCCCACCGAGCGCAGGGCCGACAGGTCGTGCTCGGCGCGGGGTACCGACCCCGCTTTGACGCAGCCGAGAACATAGCCGGGACTGGTCCCGAAGACGGTGGCGCCCACCTCGGCGGCGATGCGCCACAGCGCGTCCGGTCCGCCTGCGGTCGGGCTGCCGTCGTAGGTGACGACGGTGGTGCCGGTCAGCAGACCCGCTACCTGGAAGTTCCACATCATCCAGCTCGGGCTGGTGTACCAGAAGAACGTATCTTCGGGGCCCATGTTCGATTGCAGCGCTACGGCTTTCAGGTGCTCGAGCAGCACGCCGCCGTGGCCGTGGACGATGCCCTTGGGCAGCCCGGTGGTGCCGGAGGAGAACACGATCCACAACGGATGATCGAAATCGACGGGGACGGTTTCGATGACGCCGAGTCCGGCATCGGCGACCGCGTCCGTCCAGGACAGCGTGTCGGGTACGTCGAGTCCGAGTTGCGCGACGACGACGGTTGCGCGCAGGCCGGGCAGTCCGTCGCGCAGTGCCGCGATGTCGGCGCGCTTGTCGTGCGCCTTGCCA
This sequence comes from Nocardia sp. NPDC060249, assembly GCF_042728755.1. NCBI lineage: Bacteria > Bacillati > Actinomycetota > Actinomycetes > Mycobacteriales > Nocardiaceae > Nocardia > Nocardia sp. NPDC060249. The sequence goes on along the minus strand of NZ_JBHXAQ010000007.1, from coordinate 68,621 downwards.
CCGAACCGGTAGCCGTCGGCGGTGACCAGCACCGTCGGGTCGAGCTGGCCGAGCCGGTCCAGCGCGGCCTTGGCGGAGTAGTCCTGACCGCACGCGCTCCACACCGCGCCGATACTCGCGGTGGCGAGGAAGGCGACGATCGCCTCCGCGATATTGGGCAGGTAGCCGACCACCCGGTCACCCGCCTCGACGCCCTGCTCGCGCAGAGTGCGCGCGAAAACCGTGACCTGCTCGATCAATTCGGCCCAGGACACCTCCCGCGGCTCGGCGTCCTCGTGCAGCGCGATCACCGCGGGGCGGCCGAACTGGGCCATCCGGATGATCTGGTCGACATAGTTCAGCCGGGTGCCGGGAAACCATTGAGCGCCCGGCATCTCCCGCGAGCCGAGCACCTCACCGGCGGTCTCGCCGAGCTCGAAGTAGTCCCACACGGCCTGCCAGAAGCCGGCGATGTCGTCCACCGACCACTGCCACAGTGCCTGGTAGCCGGGGTACTGGTCGCCGGTTCGCGTGGTGACGAAGGCGGCGAAGTCGGTGATTCGGGCCGACGCGATGTCGTGCGCGCTCGGGACCCATTGTGGTTGCACTCCGATGTCCTCCTCGAACTGGACTACTCGTGTATCGGGGGTGGGTTACCCGATGATCAGCTGGGCACGCCCGCGCGCCGGACGATCTGTTCGGCATGCCGGAGCACCGGCGCGTCGACCATACGGCCCTCGAACGCGAAGACGCCGCGATGGTGGGGCACCTGCGCCAATACCCGATGCGCCCAGTCGAGCTCGGCGGGGTCGGGTGCGTAGCCGTGGCGGATCACCGCGACCTGACTCGGATGGATGGCGACCTTGGCGTCGAATCCGACGGCGACCGCGTCGCTGGTCTCCGCGGCGAGGCCGTCGAGGTCCTTGATGTCCAGGTACACCGAGTCCAGCGCGAAGAGACCGAAGGCCTTGGCCGCCAGCAGGGTCGACGAACGCACCTGACGGGCGACATCGCGGTAGCTGCCGTCGGCATTCCGGCTCGAGTTGCCACCGAGCCCGGCGACCAGATCCTCGGCCCCCCACATCACGCCGACGGCATTGCCCGCCTGCACCGACTCGGTGATCCGCACCGCGCCGAGCGGCGATTCGACCAGCAGAATCACCTCGTAGCCGTCGAGGCCGCTGACCTGATCGGCCGACTCGCATTTGGGCAGCATGACCCGGCGGTAGGCGGTCTGCGCGAGCGCTGCCAGATCGGCCGTGTAGTCGTCGGTGTCGGCCGCGTTGACCCGGATCACGGTGTGCGCGGGGTCGAGCGGGGTGTCGATCAGCGCCTGCCTGGCCGCGGCCTTGTCGCCCGCCGCGACACCGTCCTCGAGATCGAGGATCACCACATCGGCCACCACGGCGGCCTTGGCGAAGCGTTCGGGGCGGTCGGCCGGGCAGAACAGCCACGCGGGCCCACTCGGCTGCCAGCTCATACTGCGTCCTTTCGACGGGTGCCCGGTGGCGTGGTGGTGGCCGCTCATGCCCGCGGTGCCTTGCGGACCAGGGTCTTGCGTATCGCGGTCGCCACGATCACGCCGTGCTGGTTGCGCGCGGTGTGCGCCAGGCTGACGATGCCCTCGCCGGGACGGCTCTTGGACTCGCGCTTGTCGGTGACCAGCGTTTCCGCGTACATGGTGTCGCCGTGGAACAGCGGTGCGGGCGTGGTCATCTCGGAGAAACCGAGGTTGCCGACCAGCGTGCCCTGCGTGAGCTGGGCGACGGAGAGCCCGACCAGCGTCGACAGCGTGAACATCGAGTTCACCAGGCGCTGATTGAACGGCGGCTGCGCGTCGGCGAAGGCCGCGTCCAGGTGCAGGGCCTGGGTGTTCATGGTCAGCGTGGTGAACAGGACATTGTCGGCCTCGGTGATGGTGCGGCCGGGCCGGTGCTCGTAGATCGTGCCGATCTCGAACTCCTCGAACCACAGTCCGCGCTGAACGACCCGCCTACCTTCGCTCACAGACCCAGCTCCCGTGCGATCAGCATCAGCTGTACCTCCGTGGTGCCCTCGCCGATTTCCAGGATCTTGCTGTCACGGTAGTGCCTCGACACCGGGTATTCGTTCATGAAGCCGTTGCCGCCGAAGATCTGGGTGGCGTCGCGGGCGTTGTCCATCGCGGCCTCGCTGGCGACCATCTTCGCGATCGACGCGGCTTTCTTGAACGGCTTGCCCGCCAGCATCAGCGCGGCGGCGTCGTAGTAGGCGGTGCGCGCGACGTGGGCCCGCGCCTCCATCCGGGCGATCTTGAACGCGATGGCCTGATTGCGCCCGATCGCCTGTCCGAAGGCCTGGCGTTCACCCGCGTAGCGCACGCTCTCGTCCACACAGCCCTGCGCGGCGCCGACGGCGAGTGCGGCGATGGCGATGCGGCCCTCGTCGAGGATGCGCAGGAAGTTGGCGTAGCCGCGACCGCGCTCGCCGAGCAGGTTCTCCTGCGGCACCCGCACATCGGTGAAGCTCAGCGGGTGGGTGTCGGAGGCGTTCCAGCCGACCTTGTTGTAGGCGGGCTCGGCCACGAAACCCGGCGTGGAAGTCGGCACCAGAATGGTGGAGATCTCCTTCTTGCCGCCGGACTGTCCGGTGACCGCGGTGACGGTGACCAGGCGGGTGATGTCGGTGCCGGAGTTGGTGATGAACTGCTTGCTGCCGTTGATCACCCAGCTCTCGCCGTCCTGCACGGCGGTGGTCCTGGTGCCGCCCGCGTCGCTGCCCGCGTCGGGTTCGGTGAGACCGAAGCCGGCCAGCGCCTGTCCGCTGGTGAGCTGGGGCAGCCATTCGGCGCGCTGCTTGTCGTTGCCGAAGCGGTAGATCGGCATGGCGCCCAGCGACACACCCGCCTCGAGGGTGATGGCCACGCTCTGGTCGACCTTGCCGAGTTCCTCGAGCGCCAGGCACAGGGCGAAGTAGTCGCCGCCCATGCCGCCGAACTCCTCGGGGAACGGCAGGCCGAACAGGCCCATCTCGGCCATGCCCGCCACGACCTCATAGGGAAAACTGTGTTCGGCATCGTGTTTCGCCGACACCGGCGCGACGACCTGGTCGGCGAAATCACGCACGGTGAGTGCCAGCTGGCGGTATTCCTCCGGCAGCGAACCGGTGGACAGGTAGTCGGTCATGCGGGGGTTCCTTCGCGCTCGGTCTGTGCCGCGGCCGGATCGGCGACGGCGGGTTCTGTCGCGGCTCCCGCTGCGACGGTTTCGGCGGGGTGGGCGACGACGCGCACCAGCACCTGGTCCAGCTTCACCTGGGCGCCGGGGACGACGAGCACCTCGACCGTGCCCGCCACCGGCGCGGTGAGCGCGTGCTCCATCTTCATGGCCTCGATCACGATCACCGGATCGCCGACGGCGACCGTCGCGCCGTTCTCGACCGGTGCGGCGATCACCGAACCCGGCATGGGACTGCGGATCTCGGCGTCGCCCACGTGGGCGGCGTCGCCACGCACGCTCGCCTCGGCGACCTCGCGCAGGACGGCGAGCCCGCCGTCGTGGCTCACCCACAGCTGACCGTCGGCCTCGGCGATGCGGTAGTCGCGTCGCAGCCCGTCGAGTGTCGACGCGAGACCGTCGGGCGAAACAGTCGCGGTGAGCGTGCGGGGTTCGGGACTCGACGTCGGTGCGCTGGGCCCCGGCTCGTCGAGCCACACTGTCGCCGAAGCCGGTGTGCCGGTGATGAAAACGTGGCGCACCTGGTCGCCCGCGGCCAGTCTGATCGCCGTCGGGGCGGGCTCGCCGAGACGCCAACCCGACGGGGTCGACCACGGATCGCCGCCGGTGGCGGGCCAGCGTCGCAGCCAGTGATGTGTCGCGGCGGCGATGAATTCGTCGTCGGTCGCCTCGGCGGGGACGAAGTCGGCGACGCGGCGATCCAGCAGCGCGGTGTCGAGACGACCCGCCCGCACATCGTCGTCGGCGAGCAGGAAACGCAGGAATTCGATATTGCTCGTCACGCCGAGCAGCACGGTCTGTTCCAACGCGCGGTCCAGCGCGGCGAGCGCGTCGGCGCGAGTGTTGCCCCGCGCGATCACCTTCGACAGCATCGGGTCGTAGTCGCTGCCGACCACGGTGCCCACCGAGAGCCCCGAATCCACCCGCACACCAGCGCCTTCCGGCTCCGACAGCGCGAGCACGGCGCCGCCGGTGGGCAGGAACCCGCGGCCCGGATCCTCGGCATAGACGCGTGCTTCGATCGCGTGCCCGACGAGGTGGATCTCGTCCTGGGTGCGCGCCAGTTTCTGCCCCGCGGCGACGCGCACCTGGCATTCCACCAGGTCGACGCCGGTGACCATCTCGGTCACCGGATGTTCCACCTGCAGTCGGGTGTTCATCTCCATGAAGAAGAACTCGTCGGGCTGGTCGGCCGAGACGATGAACTCCACGGTGCCGGCGCCCACGTAGTCCACGCTGCGGGCGGTGTTGCAGGCGGCGGTGCCGATCCGCGCTCTGGTCTGCGCGTCCAGCAGCGGCGACGGAGCCTCCTCGATCACCTTCTGGTGCCTGCGCTGCAAGCTGCATTCGCGCTCACCCAGGTGCACCACATTGCCGAACTTGTCGGCCAGGATCTGCACCTCGATGTGGCGGGGCCGGTTGACGAATCGTTCCAGGAACAGGGTGTCGTCGCCGAACGCCGCCCCGGCTTCGCGCCGGGCACTCACCAGCGCGGCGGGCAGGTCGGCGGGATCGGTGACCCGGCGCATGCCCTTGCCGCCGCCACCGGCGGACGGTTTCACCAGCACCGGGTAACCGATGTCTGTCGCGGCGGCGATCAATTGGTCATCGGTCAGGCCGGGTTCGGCGATGCCGGGCACCACCGGAACCCCGAACGCCGTCACCGTCTTCTTCGCGGTGATCTTGTCGCCCATCACCTCGATGGCCTTGGCGGGCGGACCGAGGAACACGATGCCCGCGTCGGCCAGTGCCGACGCGAAGGCCGAATTCTCCGACAGGAAGCCATAACCCGGGTGCACCGCCTGCGCGCCCGAACGAACGGCGGCGTCGACGACCTTCTCGATCGACAGGTAGCTCTCGCGCGCGGGCGCGGGTCCGAGCCGCACCGCGACGTCGGCCTCGCGCACGTGGCGCGCGTCGGCATCGGCGTCGCTGTACACCGCGACCGAGCGAATGCCCATGGCGCGCAGCGTCTTGATCACCCGCACCGCGATCTCGCCGCGGTTGGCGACCAGCACGGTGTCGAATTCGACGAGGTGGTTCTTGTTCAGCATGTCTCTCACATCCGGAAGACGCCGTAGGAAACGGGTTCGAGCGGCGCTTGCGCGCACACCGACAGGGCAAGGCCGAGCACGGTTCTGGTGTCGGTCGGCGCGATCACGCCGTCGTCCCAGATGCGCGCGGTCGCGTAGTAGGGGTTGCCCTGGGTCTCGTACTGCTCGCGGATCGGCGCCTTGAACGCCTCCTGATCCGCCTCGGACCACGGCTTGCCCGCGTTGTCGAGCTGATCGCCGCGCACCGTCGCCAGCACCGACGCGGCCTGTTCGCCACCCATCACCGAGATGCGGGCGTTGGGCCACATCCACAGGAAGCGCGGCGAATACGCGCGCCCGCACATGGAGTAGTTACCGGCGCCGTAGGAGCCGCCGATCACGACCGTGAGCTTCGGTACCCGCGCGCACGCCACCGCGGTGACCATCTTCGCGCCGTGCTTGGCGATGCCGCCCGCCTCGTAGTCGCGCCCGACCATGAAGCCGGTGATGTTCTGCAGGAACAGCAGCGGGATCTTGCGCTTGTCACACAGTTCGATGAAATGCGCGCCTTTCATGGCGGATTCGGCGAACAGCACGCCGTTGTTGGCGACGATGCCGACCGGATGGCCGTGGATGCGGGCGAATCCGGTGATCAGGGTCTTGCCGTATTCGGCCTTGAACTCCTGGAAGCCGTTCGCGCCGTCGATGATGCGGTCGATCACCTCGTGCACGTCGTAGGGCGTGCGCGGGTCGACGGGGACCACGTCGTAGAGCTCGTCCTCGGCCTTGGCGGGCGGGGTGCTCGGCAGGACCTCCCACGGCGCTTCGGGGCGCGGGCCCAGGGTGGCGACGATATTGCGGACGATCCGCAGCGCGTCGCGGTCGTCGTCGGCCAGATGATCGGTGACGCCGGAGGTGCGCGAATGCAGCAGGCCGCCGCCGAGGTCCTCGGCGGTGACGATCTCGCCGGTCGCCGCCTTCACCAGCGGCGGGCCACCGAGGAAGATGGTGCCCTGGTCGCGCACGATCACGGCCTCGTCGGCCATCGCGGGCACGTACGCGCCACCGGCGGTGCACGAACCCATCACCGCCGCGATCTGGGCGATGCCCTTGGCGCTCATGTTCGCCTGGTTGAAGAAGATGCGGCCGAAGTGCTCGCGGTCGGGGAACACCTCGTCCTGGTGCGGCAGGAAGGCGCCGCCGGAGTCGACGAGGTACACGCACGGCAGGTTGTTCTGGGCGGCCACCTCCTGCGCGCGCAGGTGCTTCTTCACCGAGATCGGGTAGTAGGTGCCGCCCTTGACCGTCGCGTCGTTGGCCAGGATCAGGCACTCGCGGCCCGCGACGCGGCCGATGCCGGCGATCACGCCCGCGCCGGGGCACTCGTCGCCGTAGATGCCGGTGGCCGCCAGCGGGGACAGCTCGAGGAACGGGCTGCCGGGGTCGAGCAACTGGTCGACGCGTTCGCGGGGGAGCAGCTTGCCCCTGGCCACATGCCGTTCGCGGGACTTCTGCGGACCACCGAGGGCGGCCGTGGCCAGCCGGTGCCGCAGATCCGCGACCAGGGCGGCGTGCGTGTCCCGGTTGCTCGTCGCGGCCACGGTGCCGTCGTCGGTCTCGTGCGTCACCGTCATCACGCCACTCTTCCCATTCGGTTAATCGCTAATAACTGAAATTCAGGTTAATCTTGACTAACCAAGTTGTCCAGAGGGGGCGGCCAGAATGTCGACTACCGAGCCTGTCCAGGTGACCCGGCGCGAGCAGCTCAAGGCCCAGCGCCGCGAGCAGTTGCTGGCCGCGGGCGCCCGCCTCATCGCCGACCGTGGCTTCTTCGGCGTGCGGCTCGACGACCTCGGCGCGGCAGTCGGCATCAGCGGCCCCGCCGTCTACCGGCACTTCGCGAACAAAGAGGCACTGCTGGTCGAACTCCTGGTCGGAATCAGTGAGCGCCTGCTCTCGGGCGGCCGCGCCGTCGTCGACGAATCACCGTCGGCCGCGACCGCGCTGACCGCGCTGGTCGACTTCCACCTCGACTTCGCCTTCGGCAACCCCGAGCTGATCCGCATCCAGGACCGCGACCTCGACAACGTCCCCGCCAACGACCGCCGCGTCCTGCGTCGCACGCAGCGCCAGTACGTCGAGATCTGGGTGGGCGTCCTGCGCGAACTGAACGTCGATCTTCCCGAGGAAGCCGCCCGCATACAGGCCCACGCTGCATTCGGCCTGATCAACTCCACCCCGCACAGCGCGTCGGCGGCGAGTGCGTCGAGGGCCCGGCCGGTGCTGCGGCAGATGGCCCTGGCGGCGTTGACGGCCGGCTAGTTCGCTTCGGCGCCGGGTCGGTCGAGCTGGTTCCAGAGCCAGCCGGGGCCGACGGATTCGGCGCCGTTGGCTTCGACACGGGTGCGGAGCTCGCGGTCGGCGGTGACGACCGTGATCCGTGCGAAGGAGTCGGCCTCGGCGACCACGTCCACGATCTTGTCGTCGCCCGAGCGCTCGGCGAGGACCACCTCCATCCGCGGTGCGGCGGGCGCGGCACCGTCGGCAGCGGCCTTGGCCGCGCCTTCGAGGACGACCGTGACTTCGGTGTTGTCAGGAAGCCGGGTAGTCAGGTCCGCCACGTCGGCGAGAAATCGCCGAGCAGCACCCGCCCTGTCCTTCCACCATCCGTTGGCGCGCGACCCGATCACATTGGCCGCATCCACCACGATGAGATGCCTCGGATCGCTCATCGACCCAGTCTGCCTCGCGTACTGCCGCAGGCGCGATTGTGCGCCGGGGCAGTTACCTTGATATGTGATCTATATAGGTCGTATATAAACATCAATGTCAGGTGGGGCAATGTCCAAGCTACTGATCGACGTGGATGACGAAGCGCTCGCGGAGGCGCAGCAACTTCTCGGAACATCGACGAAGAAGGAAACCGTCAACGTGGCTCTCGCCGAGGTCGCCAAGCGGCTCAAGCGCGTGCGGGCGTTGAACAGCCTTGCCGAGATGGCGGAGCAGGGCGACTTCGACGTGCTGCTCGACAAGTCCAACTACCGAGCGTGATCAGCTATTGATCGATACCTCCGCTGCCGTCAGATTCATCGCGAATCAGGCTGTCAAACAGGCGTGGCAGGAGACAGTGACGGCGGGTGCGGTCGCGGTGTGCGATGTCGTGGGGCTTGAACTCCTCTACGGCGCAACGTCACTCGCCGATCGATTGCGAAAGAAGAAGCTGCTCGGTGAACTGTTCGGCTGGGCACCCACGCCCGATGGTGTGTGGACGCGGACACACGAGGTTCAGCAGTTGCTCACCGAACAGGGTCAGCATCGCAGTGCCGGTGCCGCGGATCTGGTGATCGCGGCCACCGCGGAGGCGAATCGCATCACGATTCTGCATTACGACCATGATTTCGAGACAGTCGCCGAAGCAACCGGTCAGTCCACCCAGTGGATCGCGCCACCGGGAACCGTCAGCTGACCTCGCTCGGCACTTCCAGCGTCATCAGCGTGCCGTCGGTCATGCGGTAGACGGCGTCCATGCGGTGGAGGTGGGTGGGGTCGTGGGTGACGAGGATGGTGGCCGCGTGGTGGTCGCGGGCGATGGTGGTGATGAGGTCGATGATGGCGGCGCCGCGTTCGGAGTCGAGGGCGCTGGTCGGTTCGTCGACGACGAGCAGGGCCGGGTTGTTCATCAGGGCGCGGGCGATGTTGGCGCGCTGGCGCTGGCCGCCGGATAGCTGGGCGGGACGTTTGTGAGCGTGTTCGGTCAGGCCGACCGCGTCGAGAAGTTCTCTCGCGCGGGTACTGGTCACGTGGCGTGATGCGCGTTTCGGGCCGCCGAGGTGGGCGGTGACTTCCAGTTGCTCGATCGCGGTCAGCGAGGGGATGAGGTTCGGCTGCTGGAAGACGATGCCCATCGAGTTCCGGCGGGCGGTCGCCGCGGCGCGTCGGCTCAGCGTGGCGAGATCTGTGGTGCCGGACTCGGTGTCGAGCACGACCGTGCCCGAATCAGGTCGGATCAGGGTAGCGGCGACGGCGAGCAGGCTCGACTTTCCCGAACCGGACGCGCCGGTCACCGCGGCGATGGTGCCGCCGGGCACGTGCAGATTCACCCGATCGAGGGCGGTGAGACGGTCGGCGCCGTCGGGGTAGGTGAGGGTCACGTCCGTGAGAGTGAGTGCCACAGTGGATCCTTCGGTTGGTCGCGCGGTGGGCTGGATCGGCAGCGCCACCGCGGCCTCGGTGCGGGCGACGGCCGTCAGCGGGTCGCGCCGAGCGCGGTCAGTGGGTCGGTGGTGAACAGGAAGCGCAGGGCGACAGCGGCGCCGACCAGCCCGAGGATGATCAGGGCCAGCGCGGGGACCAGGGTTGTCGCGGGGCTGAGCACGAAAGGCATCGCCTCGCCGAGGAACAGTGAGGCGAGGACGGTGATCGCCAGGCCCGCCGTGACGCCCGCGGTCAGGACGATCGCGGCTTGGGCGAGGGCATCACGGACCAGGGAGCCGGTGGTCGCGCCGAGCGCCTTCAAGGTGGCGATATCGGGTTGGCGCTGCACGGTCCAGACCGTGAAGAAGGCGCCGATCACCAGGGCCGAGATGGCGAACAGGAGCACGGTCATCAGGGTGAGTGAGCTGTTCTCGGCCTGGTAGGAGCCGATAGCTCGGACGGCATCCTGCGCGGGCAGCGAGTGCGTGCCTGCTTCGACGTCGAGGCCGCCGGGGGCCTCGCCGGTCACCGCGAGGACGGTCGCGGCACCGCCGCGCGGGCCGGCCGCCTGCCAGTCCCGCATGCTCGTCCAGATCACGGGGGTGTGGCTGTACCACTCGTCGCCGGCGACGTCGGCGACGGTGAACTCGTGCCCTGCCAGCAGCACGACGTCGCCGGTGCCCGCCGACAGCTCGCGAGCCGCCGCCGAACTCAGCACCACGGCGCCGGGAGCGGTAGCAGGGCGATTGCTGAATGCCGACGGGTCGCCGCCGAACAACGCGACCTGCGTCGGACTCGCACCGGCGTGCTCGGCCCTGGTGCGCGAGATGCCGATCGGGGTCGCGTCCGCCGATTCCCACCGCGCGATCTGCTGCTCGGTGAGAACCGACGAGTCGAAGGACGGATCGGCGCCGGTCTCGGCGAAAACCACCCGGTCGGCGTCGATACCCTGGACCGCGGAGATGTTCTGGTGCGCGAGCCCGGCGGTGAGGCCGCTGAGGAAACTCACCAGCACCGCCACCAGGAGCACGACGGTGGTGATGAGCAGGAAGCGGCCACGGGCGGCCCGCAGATCACGGAGTGCGACGAACATGACTCCACTGTGTCCGTCTCGGCTGCCGGTGCCATCGCACCGGCGCACGAACCGCCGTCCATCCAAGGTCTGCCGGGGATTACTTCTTTCGATGGATGCTCGCTTGGTTGCCGCACATAAGCTGGTCGGCGTGCACTCCTCCCCGTTGACCCCGGTGGTCACCACGCTGCGGCTCGGCCTGCACGTGCTGGTGACGGCGCTGGCGGTGGTGGTCGCTGTGCGTGCGCTGCTGCCCGGCGGTGGCGGCCACGGTGTCGCGGTGGTCGCGCTGACGGCGGTGTGGTTGCTCGTGTACTTCGCAGGCACCGAGCTCCCGGCAACCATCCCTCGCCGGTCGAGCGCAGTCTGGGTGTGGCTGGCCGTGCTCACCGTGCTGTGGCTGGCATTGCTGGCCCTCACGCCCGACGCTGTGTATCTCGCGTTCGGGTTGTTCTTCGTCTATCTGCATCTGCTGCCTCGACCGTGGAATCTGATCGCGGTGGTACTCGCGACCGGGGTCGGGGTGGTGGGTTTCGCGGCGCATCGCGGTTGGTCGGCGGGTGCGGTGGTCGGGCCGATGCTCGGCGCGTTGGTGGCGATCGGAATCGGGCTCGGCTACCAGGCACTGCGCCGCGAGGCGGTCGAGCGGGAGCGTTTGATCGACGAATTGATCGGTACCAGAGCGGTTCTCGCGGAGCAGGAACGCACTGCGGGCAAGCTCGCCGAGCGGGAACGCCTCGCCAAGGAAATCCACGACACCGTCGCCCAGGGCCTGAGCAGCATCCAGCTGCTCCTGCACGCCGCCGAGCAGGCCGCGCCGGATCATCCCGCGCTGGATCGCATTCGGCTCGCGCGGGAGACGGCCGCCGAAGATCTGGCCGAAACGCGCAGGCTCATCGACGAATTGTCGCCCGCCGCGCTGGACGGGCAGTCACTGGCCGAAGCGCTGGAGCGTATCTGCCTTCGCGCACAGTCGCCGGCGCTGACCACACAGCTGCTCGTCGAGGGTGAACCGGAACGACTGCCGATGCCGGTCGAGGCGGCGCTGGTGCGGATCGCGCAGAGCGCGGTGGCCAATGTGGTGCAGCACGCGCGGGCCGAGCGCATGCGGGTCACGCTCACCTACGGCGACACCGACGCGCACTTGGACATCGTCGACGACGGCATCGGCATCGAACCGGATATGGTGCGCCACCCCCGATCCGGCGCGTTCGGCCTCGCCGCCATGCGCAGCCGCGCCGAGCAACAGGGCGGTGCGGTGACAGTCGAATCCGAACCCGGCCACACCGCCGTGACGGTGACCTTCCCGCTCGGAGCGGCCTCGTGATCCGCCTTCTCCTCGCCGACGATCACGCCATCGTCCGTGCGGGCCTGCGCGCGCTCCTCGACGCCGCCGCCGACATCACCGTCGTCGGTGATGTCGCGGATGCCGATGCGGCAGTGTCCTTTTGCGCCGCCACCCCCGTCGACTTGGTCTTGATGGACCTGCGCTTCGGCGACGGCCGCTCCGGCGCCTCCGCCACCGCCGACCTGCGTGCCCTGCCCACCCCGCCGAACGTCCTCGTCGTCACCAACTACGACACCGACGCCGACATCCTCGGCGCCATCGAAGCAGGCGCCGTCGGCTACCTCCTCAAAGACACTCCACCCACCGAACTCCTGACCGCGGTCCGCGCCGCCTCGGCAGGCGAAAGCGTCCTCTCCCCAACCGTCGCCTCCCGCCTGATGACCCGAGTCCGCCGAGCCGACACCACCCTCAGCCCCCGCGAAGTAGAAGTCCTCCGCCTGGTAGCCGCCGGCCTTTCCAACCGCGACATAGCCAAACAACTCTTCCTCAGCGAAACCACCGTGAAGTCCCACCTCGTCCACATCTACGCCAAACTCGGCGTGAAGTCCCGCACCTCCGCCGTCGCCACAGCCCGCGAAAGCGGCGCGATCTGAACCCATCGCCGGGCCGACTCGCCTTGCTGCCGAACTCGGCTGTGCAACTTATACAATTATTTGTATACTGAGACTGGTGAAGCGACTCGAGTTCGTTGGCACAGCACTTGATGACCTGCGCGAGTTCCCTCTCGGCGCCCGCCGCGAGTGCGGCCATATATGTCGCGAAACTCGCTGACCGCATCCTTGTGCTGCACTGCTTTCAGAAGAAGACTCAGAAGACATCGGATTCTGATCTGGCGCTGGCGACGAAGCGATACGCAAGGGCCGGTGTTGCAAGCGGAAAGGGAGAGCGCTGATGGCGGACGAGACGTTCGACAGCGTGTGGGATGCGATCGAGGACACCCCACAGGAAGCGGAGAACATGCGGCTGCGGTCGCGGCTGATGATTGCGTTGACCGAGCACATCGAGAGTTCCGGCTGGACGCAGGTGTCGGCTGCTGAGCGGCTCGGCGTGACTCAGCCTCGAGTTTCGGATCTGATGCGAGGAAAGATCAGTCTGTTCAGTTTGGACGCGCTGGTGAATATGGTTGTCGCGGCGGGGATGCACGTAGAGATGAGTGTTCGTGCGGCGTGAGTGGTTCCAGCGTGGCAGTTGACAGGCCGCCCGCAGGTACCGCGGGGGTTCGTTGTGGTGACTTACCCTGAGCGCATGGCCTCTCTGTCTGATCCCAAGGTGCGCGAATTTCTTTCCTACGGAACGCGAACGGGCAAGGTGGCGTTCGCGGCGGCGGATGGGCGTCCGCTGGTGACGCCGGTGTGGTTCATCGTCGAAGGTGACGAGCTGGTTTTCAATACGGGTAAGAATTCGGCCAAGGGGCGGGCTTTCGCGCGTGATCCGCGGGTGGCGGTGTGTGTCGACCTCGAGGAGCCGCCGTACGGGCTGGTCGAGGTGCAGGGGACGGTCGCGCTGTCCGAAGATCTCGATGAGCTCGTGCGAACCGCCACCGCCATCGCCGCCCGGTATATGGGTCCGGACAAGGCGGACGAATTCGGTCAGCGCAATGGGGTCGCGGGCGAACTCGTGGTGCGTGTGCGGCCGACGAAGATCATCGCGCAGTTCGACATGACGGGCTAGCGGGCGCTGTCGGCACGGATCCTGTCGAAGATCCTCCTATGTGGCTACAATGAAGGAAGCGTTTGTGGCCACAAAAAGGAGCGTCATGGAGATCGGTGTGCGGGAACTGCGAGACCGTCTCAGTAGCCATTTGGCTGAGGTCCGCGCGGGACGGACTGTGACGGTGACCGATCACGGGAAGCCGATCGCACGCATCGTCCCTGTCGATCGTCTGACCGCTTTGGAGCAGCTGCGTGCCGAGGGCCGTGTGCAACCGGCCCGGCAGCGTAAGCAGCCTGCAGGAAAGCCTGTTCAGGGCAGCGGGATCGTGTCCGACCTGATCGATGATCAGCGCCGGTGATCGGCTACCTCGACACTTCGGCGTTCATCCCGCTACTGGTCGCCGAACCCAGTAGCGCCGCGTGTCAACGATTCTGGGACCTATCCGATGATGTCGTCTCGTGTCGGCTGCTCTACGTCGAATCGGCTGCGGCGCTGGCCCAGGCGCACCGGATGGGCCGACTCGACGAAGGTCAGTTCCGTGCGGCCTCGCGGCTGCGGGGCGAGTTCTGGCAACAGATCAACATCACAGAGGTGGACGAGAAGCTGGCCCAGTCGGCCGCCGTCTTCGCCGAGCGGTATGCGTTGCGCGGCTATGACGCTGTTCATTGCGCTGCTGCCGCGCAACTCGAGGACCCTGACCTGGTTGCCGCATCCGGTGACGGGAAACTGCTCACCGCGTGGAAGGCGCTCGGGATCGCCACCTTCGATGCGAACGCACCGGAGCAGTGACGCACCGACCCGAGAACCACTCGAATCGCGTCGGGCGCCACGACCTCGACGCCGGACGCTACCGGTTGGTTGTAGAAGACGAAATCGCTGTCAGAGCGCACTTGTCCGGCAGCGGTGAGCAGTAGCGCGGCGATATCCACTGTTGTCGACGCAGTGACCGTCACCCGCACTTCGCTCGCGGGGATCGACGTGTTCGCGCCCTTGTCAACTCCATGGTCGGCCTCCGTTCGGCTACCGGGTACCCGACATCGGGACCGCGTCGGGGCCCGGTGGGGAGGGGTCGTAGGGCGGGGGGTCGGTGCGGTCGAAGAGGGGGGATGAGCAGGTCGCGCCGACTTCCGGGGTGGTGTACGGGTTTTCGCGGAGGGCGACGATGAACTGGTCGATGCGTTCGTCGGTGGCCGAGTCGACGGTGAGCTGGTGGCCCCACGACTGCAGTGAGATCGGGTGGCTCATGTCGGGGATGGGCGACATGAGGGTGTACTGGCGGTCGGTGACCCTGGCGCTCAGTGCCGCCTGATCCTGCGCGCTCACCTTCGCGGGGTCGTAGGCGATCCACACCGCGCCGTGTTCGAGCGAGTGGACCGCGTTCTCGGTGCGCAGGGCCTTCGAATAGACGACGCCGGTGCAGGCGGCCCATTGCGCGTCGTGTGGTCCGCCCACCGGGGGAATCGCCGGGTAGGCGACTCGCTGGTTCGGCCGCACGTGCTGCTGGCCCGGCGCGATCTCGGTGACGACGACGCCGCGAATCTGTAGCGAGGGGTCGCGGTTGTCCGCGGACGGGGCGAAACTGTCCGCGGTGGCGGTGGCCTGGCCGACGATCTTCGCACCCGAGCACCCTGTCGCCAGCGTGGCGGCCATGACTACCACCGCGCACGCGCCCGCGCCGCGCACTCCACCGGACCTACTCGAAACCCGCATCGCGGACCCCCGTTTCCTCGTCGCCGCCGCTTGCCATCCGACACAGAACCTACTTGTCTCCCGGTCTCGGCGGCACTCCTAGACTCCCGACTATGACTGTGCACTTCATCGGGGCAGGCCCCGGCGCCGCCGACCTGCTCACGGTGCGAGCGGTCACCCTCCTGCGTGACAGTCCGGTCTGCCTCTACGCGGGCACCTACCTCGACCCCGAGGTGCTGGCCCACTGCGCGCCCGGCGCCGAACTGATCGACACCCAGCACCTGAACCTGGACCAGATCATCGACCACCTCGTGCGCGCCACCGAGGCGGGAAAGGACGTGGCGCGGCTGTGTTCCGGAGACCCGTCGATCTATTCGGCCCTCACCGAGCAGACCCGCAGACTCGACGCCCACAACGTGGCATGGGACATCACCCCCGGCGTCCCCGCTTACGCGGCCGCGGCTGCCGCCCTCGGTACCGAACTGACCGTCCCCGAGGTCGTCCAGTCGGTAGTGCTCACCCGCACCCAGGCCCGCTCCACCGCGATGCCGCAGGGCGAGGCACTGGCGAACTTCGCCGCCACCGGCGCGACGCTCGTCCTGCATCTCGCGATCACCCGGATCGGAGTGCTGGCGCAGGAGCTGGTCGCCGAGTACGGCGCGGACTGCCCCGTCGCTGTCGTCTATCGCGCCAGCCAACCCGAACAACTCGTTCTGCGCGGCACTCTGTCCGACATCGCCGAGCAGGTGGCGGCGGCCGGCCTGCGTCAAGCCGCGGTGATCCTGGTGGGCCGCGCGCTGGCCACGTCCATCGACTGCGCCCAGTCGCACCTCTACGACCCGGCCAGGGCCCGGTAACACCCACTCCAGCACAGCAGACCAATCGGTGTGATCCATCACTCAGTTGCCGCGGTGCACAGGTCATCCAGCGGGGATCTGAGAACGCAGACAAGCGTCAGCAAACGTGGGTGGCAGGCTTTACCTGGGCCGATGCTCGGCGGCTATGGAGGTGGTTGGTTGCGGGGCGAGCGCACCGGTAGATTGGTGCGATGGTTTGCGACGAGTAGACCGGCGCTGGCGGCCGGAGGGTCAGGTGCATGGTCTCGGCCGTGTAACGAGACCAGCCTGGGTGACAGATAGTGCCAATGGACATTTTTGCCTGATTGATTCGAGAACTGAACCCGAGACGCGGGCGCCACGCTTATTCAGGTGGGCGCTCGCGTTCCGGTGTCGTCGGGGAGCGCCTGACCGGGTGTTCCGGAAGCGAGGTTTGGGTTGGACCGGCTGGATTTCGGCGGAAACGGCGAAACTGGTGACGGACGTGGAGGCTCCTCGGAGTACTTCCCGCTTTCGCCCGCACAGCTGGGTATCTGGTACGCGCAGCACGTCGACCCTCAGGTGCCGATCAATATCGCCCAGTACGTCGACCTGCGTGGACGCCTCGATGTCGCCGTGCTCGAGCGCGCGAGCGCCGACGCGGCCACCGACCTCGAATCGGGCTGGTTGCGCATCGTCGAGGTCGACGGTGAGCCGATGCAGACCATCGACCCCACTCAGGACGCGACGCTGATCTATGTCGATCTGCGCGGGGAGGCCGACCCCGAAGCGGCCGCCGCCGCGTGGATGCGCGCGGAGTACAGCCGCCCGCTCGACATCGTTCGTGATCGCCTCGTCCAGGCCGCCGCGATCCAGCTCAGCGACGACCGCTGGTACTGGTATGCCCGCGTTCACCACATCGTGCTCGACGGGTTCGGCGCCAACAATTTCGTCAACCGCACGGCACAGCTGTATACCGCCGAGGTCACG
This sequence comes from Nocardia sp. NPDC060249, assembly GCF_042728755.1. NCBI lineage: Bacteria > Bacillati > Actinomycetota > Actinomycetes > Mycobacteriales > Nocardiaceae > Nocardia > Nocardia sp. NPDC060249. Next base: position 51,633 of record NZ_JBHXAQ010000007.1, on the reverse strand, counting down.
GGCACTCCGGCCCCGCCGAACAAAGCCACCGATCTGCGCGCGCTCTACGAGTCCGAGCTCGTCTACCGCGACAGCACCCGTTTCCAGTCCGACAAGCAGCACTGGGCCCAGCGCGTAGCGGGCCTGGAAGAGGGCAGCAGCCTCACCGGCCGCTCGGCCCCGCCCTCGCCGGTCAACGACGTCACCAGCGCGGCGCTGAGCACCGCCCAGGACGAGCTGCTCACCGCGGCGATCGCCCGCCACGACAGCACCGCCGCGCCGCTGCTGATCGCCGGTTTCGCGGCGTACCTGGCCCAGATCACCGGCACCTCCGACGTCATCCTCAGCCTCCCGGTCACCGCCCGAACCACCGCGGTGATGCGTCGCTCCGGCGGCGTGACCTCCAACATCGTCCCGCTGCGCCTGCGCGTCGGCCACGACACCACGGTCGCGCAGCTGCTGCGTTCGGTGACCACCGAGGTCTCCGGCGCCCTGCGTCACCAGCGCTACCGGCACGAGGACATCCGCCGTGATTCGGCGGGTGAGGGCATGGTCGCCACGGAGTTCTTCGGTCCGTGGGTCAACATCATGCTGTTCGACAATCACCTGAGCTTCGGTGACATGGAGGGCACGCTCAACGTGCTGTCCACGGGCAGCATCGAGGACCTGGGCGTCAACTTCTATCAGTCGCACGGTGGCACCCGTTCCCACATCGACTTCGAGACCAACCCGAACCTGTACTCGGCCGCCGACGCGGCAACCCATCACGGCCGGTTCCTGGAGTTCTTCGACCGGTTCCTGGCCGCCGACGCCGAGCTGCCGGTGTGGAACCTGCCGGTCACCGGCGCGGCCGAGCTGGAACGCTCGCTCACCGAGTGGAACGACGCGGCGCACGAGGTCCCCGCGACCACCCTGCCCGCGCTGCTCGACGCGCAGATCCCGCTGACCCCGGACAGCATCGCCCTCGACTTCGACGGCGAGACCCTCACCTACGCCGAATTCGGCGCGAAGGTGAACCGGCTGGCCCGTTTCCTGATCGCCGACGGCGTCGGCCCGGAATCTCTCGTAGCGCTCGGCATGCGCCGCTCGCTCGATCTCGTCATCGGCATGCACGCGGTGCTGCGGGCCGGTGGCGCGTACGTGCCGATCGACCCGGATCATCCGGCCGACCGCACCGCCTACATCCTCGAGTCCGCGGCACCGGTCTGTGTCCTGACGACCTCCGGCGACGACCTCGACCTGCCCGATACCGTCGCCCGCGTCGAGATCGATCGACTCGACACGACCGGTTTCGACGCCACAGCTCTCACCGACGCCGATCGCCTGTCCCCGCTGCGCCCGGACAACACCGCCTACGTCATCTACACCTCGGGTTCCACCGGTCGCCCCAAGGGCGTCGCGGTGACCCACCACGCGATCGTCAACCAAGAGCTGTGGATGCTCGACGAGTACCGGTTGACCGCCGACGACGTGTACCTGCAGAAGACCGCCACCACCTTCGACGTGTCGCTGTGGGGCTACTTCCTGCCGCTGATGGTCGGCGCGAAACTGGTCATCGCGAGCCCCGACGGCCACCGCGACCCGCTGTATGTCGCGGACATGATCGAACGTCACGGCGTGACCGTGACGGACTTCGTCCCGTCGATGCTCACCGTCTTCGTCTCACACGCCACGCGGGCTCAATGTGCTTCGCTGCGTGCGGTGTTCGTCATCGGTGAAGCGCTGCCCCCGGAGACCGCCGCGGGTCTGCGCGCGATCTCCGACGCCGGCCTGCACAACCTGTACGGCCCGACGGAGGCCGCGGTCTCGGTCACCTACTGGGAGGCCACCGAAGCCGACACCACGCAGGTGCCGATCGGTATCCCCGAGTGGAATGTCGAAGTCTACGTCCTGGATTCGCGCCTGCGCCCGGCCGCGATCGGCGCCCCCGGTGAGCTGTACCTGGCCGGTCGGCAGCTGGCCCGCTGCTACCGTGGCCGCCCCGACCTGACCTCGGACCGCTTCGTCGCCAACCCCGTCGGCGCCCCCGGCGAGCGCATGTACCGCACCGGTGACCTGGTGCGCTGGAACGCCGACGGCGTGCTGGAGTACATCGGCCGCACCGACTTCCAGGTGAAGTTCCGCGGTCAGCGCATCGAGCTCGGCGAGATCGAGACCGACCTGCTCGCGCACCCGAGCGTCAGCCAGGCCGCGGTGCTCGTGGTCGATACCGCGACCGGTCAGCAGCTCGTGGCCTACATCGTGCCCGCGCCGGGCCAGTCCGCCGACCCGGCGACGCTGACGCGTTTCGTGTCCGAGAAGCTGCCCGCCTACATGGTGCCCGCGTCGATCATGGTGCTCGCCGCGTTCCCGCTCAACACCTCGGGCAAGCTGGACCGCAAGGCGCTGCCCGAACCCGTCTTCACCGCTGCCGCAGGCGATTTCCGCGCACCGCGGACCCCGGCCGAGCAGATCGTGGCGGGCATCTTCGGCGATGTGCTGAGCCAGGAGCGCGTCGGCGCCGACGACAACTTCTTCGAACTCGGCGGCAACTCCCTGGTCGCCACGCAGGTCGTCGCCCGCATCGGCGCCGCCTTCGGCATCCAGCTCGGTGTGCGCGCGCTGTTCGAGACCCCGACGGTGGCCGGACTCGCCGCGCGGGCCGAAGCCGTCACCCCCGCCGAGGTCTCCGCGCGTCCGCCGCTGGTCGCCCAGCCCCATCCCGAGCAGGTGCCGCTGTCGCTGGCCCAGCAGCGGATGTGGTTCATCAACCAGTTCGACCCCACCGCGCCGACCTACAACCTGCCGTTCGTGGTGCAGATGAAGGGCCGCGTCGACGTCGACGCGCTGATCGCCGCGCTCAATGATGTTGTGGTGCGCCAGGAATCGCTGCGCACGATCTTCCCCGACGCCGACGGCGGCTTCCAGCACGTACTCGGCGCCGACGAATTCGACCTCGGCATCGCGGTGACTCCGATCGACCAGTCGCGGCTGCGCGAGGAACTGATCGACTTCGCCTCCACCGGCTTCGACGTCACCCTGGAACTGCCGATCCGCGTGCAGATCTTCAAAGTGGTCGGCGGAACAACCAACGGCACACCGGAATTCGCGGTCGCATTCGTCGTGCACCACATCGCGGCCGACGGTTTCTCCTTCGGCCCGCTGGCCCGCGACGTCGCCACCGCCTACCTGGCTCGCGCCGCGGGCCAGGCTCCGGCCTGGCTGCCGCTGCCGGTCCAGTACCGCGACTACACCCTGTGGCAGCACGAACTGCTCGGCGCCGAATCCGACCCGGCCTCGATGGCCGCGCGTCAGCTCGACTACTGGAAGAGCGCCCTGGAGGGCCTGCCCGACCAGCTCGACCTGCCCAGCGACCGCCCGCGCCCGCAGCAGCAGAGTTTCCGCGGCGCGCGCGTCGGTTTCGAGATCGACGCGCGCACCCACGAACAGCTCGCCGCCGTGGCCCGCGCCAACGGCGTCACCCTGTTCATGGTGGTGCACGCCTCCCTCGCGGTGCTGCTCGCGCGCCTGTCGGGCACCACCGACATCGCCGTCGGCACGCCCATCGCCGGTCGCGGTGAGCAGGCCCTCGATGACCTGATCGGTATGTTCGTCAACACCCTGGTGTTGCGTTCCGACGTCGACCCCACGCAGCCGTTCACCGAATTCCTCACCCGCACCCGCGAAACCGACCTGAGCGCGTTCGCGAACGCGGATGTGCCGTTCGAGCGGCTCGTCGACGTGCTCAACCCGTCGCGCTCGCAGGCTCGCCACCCGCTGTTCCAGGTGGTGCTGTCGTTCCAGGAGATGTCGCACGGCACCCTGGAGCTGCCCGGTCTCACGGTCACGGCCGACGAGGTCGAGGTCGACATGGCCAAGTTCGACCTGCAGTGGACCCTCACCGAGGAACGCACCGGCACCGGCTCGCTCTCGGGCATGACCGGCGTGCTCACCTACGCCATCGACCTGTTCGATCAGTCGACCGTCGAAGAGCTGCTGCTGCGCTGGCGCCGCGTGCTCGACGCGATCCTGGCCGACCCGGCTGTCACCGTCGGCGCGATCGACGTGCTCGACGATGCCGAACGCACCGACCTGGTCACCCGCTTCGGCGCCCCCGCCGCGGTGGCCCGCACCCTGCCGCAGCTGATCGCCCAGGCCGCCCGCGACACCGAGGCGACCGCCGTGGTGTTCGAGGGGACCGCGGTGTCCTACGGCGAACTCGATCGTCGCTCGAACCAGTTGGCGCGCTTGCTGATCGAGCAGGGTCTCGGCGCCGAGGACTTCGTCGCCGTCGCCGTGCCGCGTTCGCTGGAGTCGGTACTCGCGGTGTGGTCGGTCGCCAAGACCGGTGCCGCGTTCGTGCCCGTCGACCCGAACTACCCGGCCGACCGCATCGCCCACATGATCACCGATGCCGGTGTGTCCGTGGGTATCACGGTCACCGGTGAAGCCGATGAGCTGCCCGATTCGGTGCGCTGGCTGGTGGTCGACGACATCGACCTCACCGGCATCTCCGATGCCCCGCTGGCCCCGCGTGAACTGGTCCGCCAGACCGATCCCGCGCAGCCCGCGTACCTGATCTACACCTCCGGTTCCACCGGTGTGCCCAAGGGCGTCGTGGTCACCCATGCCTCCGTCGCCAACTTCTGCGCCGAGCAGATCGACCTCTACTCGCTCGACTCCACCACGCGCGCACTGCACTTCGCCTCGCCCTCGTTCGACGCGTCGGTGCTGGAAATGCTGCTCGCCATCGGTCGCGGCGGCACGCTCGTCGTCGTCCCGCCGGGGGTGTACGGCGGTGAGGAACTGCGCGACATCCTCATCACCGAACAGGTGACGCACGCGTTCGTGACCCCGGCCGCGCTGGCCACCTTCGACGCCCGCGGCCTCGATCACCTGCGGGTGCTCGCCGCCGGCGGCGAAGCGGTCCCGCCGGAACTGGTCGCCAAGTGGGCCGTGCGCCTGCCCGACGGAACTCGGCGCATGCTGGGCAACGTCTACGGCCCCACCGAGACCACCATCGCGTCCAACCTCAGCGAAGGGCTGATCCCGGGGGAGCGGGTCGTGATCGGCGGCCCCATCCGCGGCGTCCACACGCTGATCCTCGACGACCGCCTGCGCCCCGTGCCGGTCGGTGTCGCGGGTGAGCTCTACATCGGCGGCGTCGGCATGGCGCGTGGATACCACGCGCGCGCCTCGCTGACCTCGGACCGTTTCGTCGCCAACCCCTACGGCCCCGGTGAGCGGATGTACCGCACCGGTGACGTGGTGCGCTGGACCGCCGACCGCAATGTGGAGTACGTCGGCCGCTCCGACTTCCAGGTGAAGGTCCGCGGTTTCCGTATCGAACTAGGCGAGATCGATTCCGCGCTCGCCTCGCACGACACCGTCGACTTCGCGGTCAGCATCGGACACAAGAACAAGGGCGGCAGCACCTCGCTGGTGTCCTATGTCGTGGCGGTGCCGGGCAGTTCGATCGATATCGCCGAACTGACCGATCATGTCGCGCAGCGTCTGCCCGCGTACATGGTGCCCTCGTCGATCATGGTGCTCGCCGCGGTCCCGCTGACCGTCAACGGCAAGCTCGACCGGCGCGCGCTGCCCGCGCCGGTGTTCGAGGTGCGCGAGTTCCGCGCCCCGACCACTCCGATCGAGCAGATCGTCGCGCAGATCTTCGCCGACGTGCTCGAACTGGGCCGGGTCGGCGTCGAGGACGACTTCTTCGAACTGGGCGGCAACTCGCTGATCGCCACCCAGGTCGCGTCCCGCATCGGCATCGCCCTCGACACCCGGGTCCCGGTCCGCATGCTGTTCGAGGCGCCCACGGTGGCGGCGCTGGCCGCTCGCGTGGAGTCCCAGGCCGGTGACGGCGCGCGCAAGGCGCTGGTCGCCCGCGAACGTCCCGACCGGGTGCCGCTGTCGCTGGCGCAGCAGCGCATGTGGTTCCTCAACCGCTTCGACACCGCGTCGGCGGTCAACAACATCCCCGTCGCGATCCGGCTGTCCGGCGACCTCGACGTGGCCGCCCTGCAGGTCGCGGTCATCGACGTGATCGACCGCCACGAGTCGCTGCGCACCGTGTTCCCCGACTCCGGCACCGGCCCCGTGCAGGTGGTCCTCGACGCCGCGCAGATCGTGCCCGACCTCACCCCGTACCGGGTGACCGAGGACAACCTCATCGATCATCTGATCGATCTGGCGTCGATGGCCTTCGACGTGACCAGCGAAGTGCCGCTGCACGCACGGCTTTTCGAGGTGTCGGAATCCGAGTACGTGCTCGGCATGGTGGTGCACCACATCTCCGCCGACGGTTGGTCGATGGCGCCGCTCTCGCGCGATGTGATCATGGCGTACGCGGCCCGCACCTCGTGGGAGGCGCCGACCTGGGCCGAATTGCCGGTCCAGTACGCCGATTACTCGCTCTGGCAGCGTGAGGTCCTCGGCTCCGAGGACGATCCCCAGTCGCTGATCTCCTCCGAGATCGCCTACTGGGCAAAGGAGCTCGCGGACCTGCCCGACGAGCTGGTGCTCCCGGCCGATCACCCGCGCCCGCCCGCCGCGTCCTACCGGGGCGGCACGTACTCCTTCGTCATCGCGAGCGAAACCCAGCGCGCCCTGGTCGAATTGGGCCGCCGCTACAACGCCTCGCTCTTCATGGTCATGCACAGCGCCCTCGCGGTGCTGCTGGCCCGTGCCAGCGGCACCAGCGATATCGCGATCGGTACCCCGGTCGCGGGCCGTGGCGACCAGGCGCTCGACGACCTGGTCGGCATGTTCGTCAACACCCTGGTGCTGCGCTCGCAGGTCGACGGCGCCACCCCGTTCGCCACCCTGCTCGCCCAGGCCCGCGAGACCGATCTGCAGGCCTTCGCGCACGCCGATGTGCCGTTCGAGCGCCTGGTCGAGGTGCTCAACCCGGCCCGTTCGCAGGCACGCCACCCGCTGTTCCAGGTGATGCTGTCGTTCCAGAACAACAAGCAGGCCACGCTGCAGCTGCCCGGCCTCGCGGTGAGCGGAATCGACTACGACCCGCAGCTGGCCAAGTTCGACCTGCAACTCACCCTCACCGAGGTCCAGGACACCGACGGTGACGTCGGCGGCATGGCGGCCGAGTTCTCCTACGCGCTCGATCTTTTCGACGAATCGACGGTCGCCGCGTTCGCCCGCAGGCTCGACAACATCTTCGCCGCGGTCGTCGCCGATCCGGAGGTGTTCGTCGGCGACATCGATCTGCTCGCGCCCGAGGAGCACGCGCAGGTCCTCGTCGACTGGAACGACACCGCGCACGCTGTCCCGCACGCGACGCTGATGTCGCTGTTCGACGCACAGGTGGAGCGGACCCCGGACGCCCTCGCCCTGGTCTTCGAGCAGGAAGAACTGTCCTACCGCGAGCTGCAGGAGCGGGCCAACCGCATCGCCCGCCGCTTGATCTCCGACGGTGTCGGGCCCGGCGACCAGGTGGCACTGGCGATCCGGCGCTCCACCGAGCTGGTCGTCGCCATGTACGCGGTGCTGCAGACCGGCGCCACCTACGTGCCGCTCGACCCGGATCAGCCCGCCGACCGCATCGGCCACATCCTCGAGACCGCGCAGCCGCGACTGGTGCTCACCAGCCGCCGCGACGCGTTCGAGGCCGACGGCGTCACCGTGCACGCGGTCGAGAACATCTTCTCGCCCGCCGACTTCAGCGGTGCGCCGATCACCGATGCCGAACGCGTGCAACCGATTCGGGCCACCAATACCGCCTATGTGATCTTCACGTCCGGCTCGACCGGCCGTCCCAAGGGCGTCGCGGTCGATCACGCGGCGATCGTCAACCGCCTGCTGTGGATGCAGCACGAGTACCCGATCGACGCCGCCGACGCGGTTCTGCAGAAGACACCGGCCACCTTCGACGTGTCGGTGTGGGAGTTCTTCTGGCCCTTGCAGACCGGCGCCCGCCTGGTCGTCGCCAAGCCCGACGGCCACCGCGACCCGGTGTACCTGGCCCAGATCATCGCCGAACGCGACATCAGCACCGCGCACTTCGTGCCCTCGATGCTGTCGGTGTTCGTCTCGACCCTGGGCAGCAACGGCAACGGTGACGCGGTGCGCCTGCGTCAGGTGTTCGCCTCCGGTGAGGCGCTGCCCGCGCCCACCGCGCAGCGCCTGCGCGAGCTGACCGGCGCCCGCCTGCACAACCTGTACGGGCCCACCGAGGCCGCGGTCGACGTCACCTATCACGAGGTCGTCGACGCCGATGTGGAGTCGGTGCCGATCGGCCGCCCGGTGTGGAACACCCGGGTGTTCGTGCTGGATTCGCGCCTGCACCCCGTAGCTCCCGGTGTCGCGGGAGAGCTCTATCTGGCGGGCGATCAGCTGGCTGTCGGCTACCTCAACCGGGCCGACCTGACCTCCGATCGCTTCGTCGCCAACCCGTACGGGGCGGCGGGCTCGCGCATGTACCGCACCGGCGACCTCGTCACCTGGACGGCGGTGTCCGGCGAGAACGGTCTGACCTACGGCGAACTGAACTACCTGGGCCGCACCGACTTCCAGGTGAAGCTGCGTGGTCTGCGGATCGAACTCGGTGAGATCGAGGCGTCCCTGCTGGCTCAGCCGGGTGTCGCGCAGTCGGTCGTCGTCGTGCGTTCCGACGCGCACGCCGGTGACCAGCTCGTGGGCTACCTTGTGCCAGAGGCGGAGACGGCCCTCGACGTGGCCGCCGTGAAGGCGGGCATCACCACCGAACTGCCCACCTACATGGTGCCGTCGGCCCTGGTCGTGCTGGATGCCTTCCCGCTCAACGCGTCCGGCAAACTCGACCGGAAAGCGTTGCCCGCGCCCGTGTTCGAGGCGAAGGTGTTCCGTGCGCCCTCGACCCCGATCGAGGAGATCGTCGCCGAGATCTTCGCCGATCTGCTCGGCGCCGAACGCGTCGGCGTGGACGACGACTTCTTCGCCCTCGGCGGCAACTCGCTCGTGGCCACCCAGGTCGCGGCGCGCCTGAGCGCGGCGCTCGACGCCGAGGTCGGCGTGCGCACCCTGTTCGAGGCGCCCACCGTCGGCGCGTTGGCCGCCCGCGTGGAATCGCACGCGGGCACCGGTCTGCGCGCCGAGCTCACGGCCCGCCAGCGCCCCGAGTACCCGCCGCTGTCGCTCGCGCAGCAGCGCATGTGGTTCCTGAACCGCTTCGACGTCGCCGACACCGGCACCTACAACATCCCGGTCGCGGTCCGCCTGCAGGGTCTGCTCGACCTGCCCGCGCTGCGCGGCGCGGTCGCCGACGTGGTCGCCCGCCACGAGACCCTGCGCACGGTCTACCCGGTGTACGTGACCCCCGAGTCGGGGCGCGCCGCCATGGCCGACGGCACCGCCTACCAGAAGGTGCTCGCCGCCGCGGGCTCGATCCCGGAGCTCGAGCTGATCGAGGCCGACGAGACCGATATGGCGGCCTCGCTCTACGAGTTCGCCCGCCGCGGTTTCGACGTCACCGCGAACGCGCCGGTGCGCCTTCGGGTCTACGAACTCGGCGAGCGCGAGCACGTGCTGGTGATGTTGGTCCACCACATCGCCGCCGACGGGTTCTCGCTGCGCCCGCTGGTGCGCGACCTGATGACCGCCTACGTGGCCCGCACCGCGAACACCGAACCCGGCTGGCCGCCCCTGAACATCCAGTACGTCGACTACGCGCTGTGGCAGCGCGAGATCCTCGGCGACGAAACCGATCCCACCTCGCTGATCTCCGAGCAGCTCGAGCACTGGCGCGGCGCGCTCGCCGACCTGCCCGACGAACTGCGCCTGGGCCACAAGTCGCGGCCCGCGCAGGCCAGCTATCAGGCGGGCACGCACCGCTTCGAAGTGCCGGGCGAGCTCGTCGAGGCATTGAACCGGGTCGCCCACGAGCACAGCACCACCCTGTTCATGGTGGTGCACAGCGCTTTCGCCGTGCTGCTGTCGCGCCTGTCGGGCACCCCCGACATCGCCATCGGCACCCCGGTCGCGGGCCGCGGTCAGCAGGCCCTCGACGACCTGGTCGGCATGTTCGTCAACACCCTCGTGTTGCGCGCGCAGGTCGACCCGGGCGCCACCTTCACCGAGTTGCTCGGGCAGGTCCGCGAACACGACCTGGCCGCCTTCGCGCACGCCGACGTGCCGTTCGAGCGCCTCGTCGAGGTGCTCAACCCGGCGCGCTCGCAGTCGCGCCACCCGCTGTTCCAAGTGATGCTCTCGTTCCAGAACCTGGGCCGCACCACCCTGGAACTGCCCGGCCTCACGGTCTCCGAGCTGGGCATCGACCAGCACATGGCGAAGTTCGATCTGCAGCTCGCGCTCAGCGAGGTCCCCGCCGATGACGACAGCCACATGGATGCCGAACTCGTCTACGCGACAGACCTTTTCGACGCCGGCTTCGCCGCGACCTTCGGCGCCCGCCTGCTGCGCGTGCTCACCGCCGTCGTGGTCGACCCCTCGGCTCCCGTCGGTGACATCGAACTGCTCGACTCCGCCGAGCGCGCCCTGGTGCTCGATCGCTGGAACGACACCGAGTTCGCCGTCGACGCCGCGCTGAGCACGCCGAGCGACGACGAACCGGCCACTCTCCACGCGCTGTTCGAGGCTCAGGTCGCCCGCACCCCCGACGCGATCGCGCTCACCTTCGAGGGGACGAGTCTGTCCTACGCCGAGTTCGCGGGCCGCGTACGTCAGCTGGCGCGCTGGCTCAAGGACGCCGGCGTCGGCCCGGAATCGTATGTCGCACTGGGTATGCGGCGCTCGATCGACCTGCTGGTCGGCATGTACGCCGTGTCGGCCGCCGGTGGCGCGTACGTACCGCTCGACCCCGATCACCCGGCCGAGCGCATCGAGCACATCCTCGAGACCGCGCAACCGGTCTGCGTGCTCACCTCCGGCGAGAGCCTGCCCGCGGCCGCCGGTCGCGAGGTGCGCATCGACCAGCTCGACCTGTCCGGGCACTCCACCGAGCCGGTCACCGACGCCGACCGGCACCGCCCGCTGCGCTCGGACAACACCGCCTACGTCATCTTCACCTCCGGTTCGACCGGTCGCCCCAAGGGCGTCGCGGTCAGCCACGCGGCGATCGTCAACCGCCTGGTGTGGATGCACGCCGCCTACGGTCTCGCCGCCGACGATGTGGTGCTGCAGAAGACCCCCGCCACCTTCGACGTGTCGGTGTGGGAGTTCTTCTGGCCCTTGCAGGTCGGCGCGCGCCTGGTCGTCGCCAAGCCGGACGGGCATCGCGACCCGGCCTACCTGGCCCGGCTGATCGTGGCCGAACAGGTCACCACCGTGCACTTCGTGCCGTCGATGATGGCCGTGTTCGTCACCGAACCGCTGGCCGCCGAGTGCGTCTCGCTGCGCAATGTGTTCGCCTCCGGCGAGGGGCTGCCCGCGCCGACCGCGCAGCGTCTGCGCGAACTGACCGGCGCCGCGTTGCACAACCTCTACGGGCCCACCGAGGCCGCGGTCGACGTGACCTATCACGAGGTCACCGATGCCGACATCGAGACGGTGCCGATCGGCGCTCCGGTGTTCAACACCCGTCTGTACGTGCTGGATTCGCGACTGCGACCGGTTCCGGTGGGTGTCGCGGGTGAGCTCTACCTCGCGGGCGTGCAGCTGGCCCACGGGTATGTCGGTCGCGCCGACCTGACGATGGACCGCTTCGTCGCCGACCCGTTCGCGGGTGGCGAGCGCATGTACCGCACCGGCGACCTCGTCACCTGGACCGCCGACGGCGAGCTGGAGTACCTGGGCCGCACCGACTTCCAGGTGAAGCTGCGCGGTCTGCGGATCGAACTCGGCGAGATCGAGTCGGCGCTCACGGCGCTGCCGGAGATCGCCCAGTCGGTGGTCGTGGTCCGGGCCGACGAACACACCGGCGATCAGCTGGTCGCCTACCTCGTCGCGCAGAACGACGCCACCGTCGACACCGACGCGGTGAAGGACGCACTCGGCACCGAGCTGCCCGTCTACATGGTGCCCGCCGCGTACGTGGTGCTGAACGCGTTCCCGCTCAACGCTTCCGGCAAGCTCGATCGCAAGGCGCTGCCGTCGCCGGTGTTCGCCACGCGTACCTTCCAGGCGCCGGTCACCCCGGTGCAGCAGATCGTCGCCGCCACCTTCGCCGAGGTGCTCGGCGCCGGTCAGGTCGGCCTCGACGACGACTTCTTCGAACTCGGCGGCAACTCGCTGGTCGCCACCAGGGTCGCGGCCCGGCTGTCCGAGGCGCTCGACATCCAGGTGCCGCTGCGCGCGCTGTTCGAGGCGTCGACGGTGGCCGCGCTGGCGGCTCGCGTCGAAACGCACACCGGTCGTGGTAACCGCGTCCCGTTGGCCGCGCGCCCGCGGCCCGAGCTGGTGCCGCTGTCGCAGGCGCAGCAGCGGATGTGGTTCCTCAACCGCTTCGACAACCGCACCGCGGTCAACAACATCCCCGTCGCGATCCGTCTCACCGGCGACCTCGATGTCGCCGCGCTCGAGTCGGCCATCGCCGACGTGGTCGCCCGGCACGAGTCCCTGCGCACCTTCTACCCGGCAGCCGATGTCGCCGCGGGCGCGGTCGAGGAAGGCGCCGGCTACCAGCAGATCCTGTCCGCCGACGAGGTCCGTTTCGCGCTGGCCGCCCAGCCGGTCGCCGCGAGCGACGTGGTGGCCAGGGTGGTCGAACTGGCGAGCGTGCACTTCGACGTGACCCGTGAGGTCCCGTTCCGCGCGAGCCTGCTGCGCGTCGACGACCGGAACCACGTGGCCGTGCTGGTCGTGCACCACATCAGCGGTGACGGGTTCTCGCTGCGTCCGCTGCTGCGCGATGTCGTCATCGCCTACACCGAGCGCACCCGCGGCGAGAATCCCGCCTGGACCCCGCTGGAAGTCCAGTACGCCGACTACACGCTGTGGCAGCGCGAGGTCCTCGGCGCGGAGTCCGATCCCGAATCGGTCGCCGCGAGCCAGCTCACCTACTGGACCGAGCAGCTGCGTGACCTGCCCGATCAGCTGGAGCTGCCCGCCGATCGGCCGCGGCCCGAGGTCGCCACCAATGCTGGTGACCTGCACCGCTTCTCGGTCGACGCGCACCTGCACCACGCGCTGACCGAGATCGCCCGCGCCCACGGCGTCACCCTGTTCATGGTGATGCACGCGGCACTGGCCACCTGGGCCGCGCGCCTGTCCAACAGCACCGACATCGCCATCGGCACCCCCATCGCCGGTCGCGGCGAGCGCACGCTCGACGACCTGGTCGGCATGTTCGTCAACACCCTGGTGCTGCGCAGCGAGGTCGACTCGAGCACGAGTTTCAGCGATCTGCTGGATCAGGTCCGCAAGGTCGACCTGTCGGCGTTCGCCAACGCCGATGTGCCGTTCGAGCGCCTCGTCGACGTGCTCAGCCCCGCCCGTTCGCAGGCGCATCACCCGCTGTTCCAGGTGGCGCTCACCTTCGAAGCGGCCACCGCCGCCGACGCGGGCACCATCGCACTGCCCGGTCTCGATCTCGAGGTCGTCGACTTCGATCCGGGCACAGCGAAATTCGACGTGCAGCTCACCGTGGGCGAAGCCGCCGACGGCTCGCTGGCATTGTCGTGGAACTACGCCACCGATCTGTTCGACGCCGAAACCGTCGTCGCCTTCGGCGACCGCCTGGTCCGCATCCTGCGCAGCGTCGCCGAGAACCCCGACGTGATCGTCGGCGATATCGACCTGCTCGGCGAGGCCGAACAGCGTGATGTCGCGCAGCGCTGGGTGTCCTCGGGCGTCGACGCCATCGGCCTGCCGGTCATCCACGACGCCAGCACCCCCGCCGGCTACCGGCGCGGCCTGTTCGGCAACAAGCACACGACCCTGGTCGACCTGTTCGACGCCGCGGCCGCCGCCTACCCCGACCGCATCGCCGCCAAGTTCGGCATGGAATCGCTGACCTACGGCGAACTCGATCGCCGTGCGAATGTGCTGGCACGCAGGCTGATCGACGATGGCGCGTGCCCGGAATCGCTGGTCGCGGTGATCCTGCCGCGTTCGCTCGATCTCGTGGTCGCGCTGCTCGCCGTCGTCAAGACCGGCGCGGGCTACGTGCCCGTCGACCCGACCTACCCGGCCGAGCGCATCGCCTACGTGCTCGAAGACTCGCGCCCCACCAGCGTGGTCCTCGACTCCACCGTCCAGGTGACGGTGCCCGAGCACCTGCCCTCGGTGGTGCTCGACGGATTCGCCGTGGAAACCGGCAATATCGAAGACGCCGACGACGCTCCGGTCACCGACGCCGACCGGCTCGCCCCGCTCTCGCCGGACAATGTCGCCTACGTCATCTACACCTCCGGCTCGACCGGCCGGCCCAAGGGTGTGGCGGTCGCGCACCGCAATGTGGTGCGCCTGTTCGCCAACACCGATCGCGACTTCGGCTTCGGCCCCCGCGATGTGTGGACGCTGTTCCACTCCTACGCCTTCGACTTCTCGGTGTGGGAACTGTGGGGCCCGCTGCTGTTCGGCGGCTCGCTGATCGTCGTCGACTACTACACCTCGCGTTCGCCCGAACAGTTCCTGGAACTGCTGCGCGTGGAACAGGTGACGGTGCTCAACCAGACACCGTCGGCGTTCTACCAGCTGGCCGAGGCCGACCGCAACGCCGGACCGGGTCTGGAACCGCTCGCGCTGCGCTATGTCGTGTTCGGTGGCGAGGCGCTCGAGCTGCGCCGCCTCTCGGAGTGGGTCGCGCGCCACGGTGACAGCTCGCCGACGCTGGTCAACATGTACGGCATCACCGAGACCACGGTGCACGTGTCGTTCCGTGCGCTCGACGCGAAAACCATTGCCGCCGCGGCTGGTTCGGTGGTCGGCCGGGCCATCGCGGGTCTGGGCGTGTACGTCCTGGACAACCGGTTGCGTCCCGTGCCGGTGGGTGTGGCGGGCGAAATGTATGTCGCCGGACCGCAGTTGGCGCGCGGCTACCTCGGTCGCCCCGACCTGACCGCCACCCGCTTCGTCGCCAACCCGCTCGCGGGCCCGAACCAGGGTGGCTCGCGCCTGTACCGCTCGGGCGACCTCGCGCGCTGGAACCGCTTCGGCGAACTCGAATACCTCGGGCGCGCCGACGATCAGGTGAAGGTTCGTGGCTTCCGGATCGAGCTCGGTGAGATCGAAGCCGCCGTGCTCGCGCAGCCGGGTATCGCCCAGGCCGCGGTCATCGTGCGCGAGGACCAGCCGGGTGACCAGCGGATCGTCGCCTACGTGGTCGCCGAGGGCGATTTCGAACCCGACCTCGAGACCATTCGCAGCGGCGCGGCCGAACAGCTGCCCGCCTACATGGTTCCGGTGGCGCTGGTGCGCCTCGAGTGGATCCCGCTGACCGTCAACGGCAAGCTGGATCGCCGCGCGCTGCCCGCTCCCGCGGTGCAGGCGCGGGCTTTCCGCGCACCCGTCACGCCGGTGCAGGAAGCCGTGGCCGCGGTCTTCGCCGATGTGCTCGGCCTGGACCGGGTCGGCGTCGACGACGACTTCTTCGACCTCGGCGGCAACTCGCTCATCGCCACCCGCGTGGTCGCCCGCATCGGTGCGGCGCTGGGCGCGACGGTGCCGGTGCGCGCGCTGTTCGAAGCCTCCACCGTGGAAGCCCTGGCGACACGGGTGGAATCGCACACCGGCGGCACCGCCCGCGCGGCGCTGGTCGCCCGTGAGCGCGCCGACGGGGAACTGGTTCCGCTGTCGTTCGCGCAGCAGCGCATGTGGTTCCTCAACAAGTACGACACCACCTCGGCCGCCTACAACCTGCCCGTCGCGATCCGCCTCACCGGTGAACTCGACACCGAGGCGCTGTCTTTGGCGCTGGCCGACCTGGTCCGCAGGCACGAGTCGCTGCGCACCCGCTACCCCGAACACGGCGGCACCCCGGTGCAGCAGATCGTTGCGGCGGAACGCATTTCACTGGACCTGCGTCCGATCGCGGTCTCGCAGGACGACCTGTTCGAGACCGTCACCGAGTTCGTCTCCGCCGGTTTCGATGTGGCCGAACAGGTTCCGATGCGCGCGCGGCTGTTCCGGGTCGCCTCCGCTGACAACGGGGTCCACGGTGTGCGCTCCGGGAGCGAGTCCGAGTCCGCCGGTCGTAAGACCGACACGGATCAGGCCGGTCGTGGTGCAGGTGCCGGGCACGTCGATGGTGGCGCCGCCGAACACGTCTTGGTCGTGGTCGTGCACCACATCGCCGCCGACGGTTTCTCGATCGCACCGCTGACCCGCGACGTGATGCGTGCCTACACCGCCCGCGCACAGGGCACCGCCCCCGGCTGGACGCCGCTGCCGGTGCAGTACGCCGATTTCGCGATCTGGCAGCGTGCGGTGCTCGGCACCGAGGATGACGCCGATTCGCTGATGTCGCGCCAGGTCGGGTATTGGCAGCAGCAGCTCGCCGGTGTCCCCGACGAGCTGACCCTCCCGTTCGACCGGCCGCGTCCGGCCATCGCCTCGCTGCGCGGCGCCACCGTGCACCGCGAGCTCTCGCCCGAGCTGATCGCCGAGCTCGACGAGGTGGCCCGTCGCCAGGGCGCGTCGCTGTTCATGGTCATGCACACCGCCCTCGCGGTGCTGCTGGCGCGCCTGTCCGGCTCCGATGACGTCGCCATCGGCACCCCCATCGCAGGCCGCGGTGAGCAGGCCCTCGACGACCTGGTCGGCATGTTCGTCAACACCCTCGTGCTGCGCACCGGTGTGCGCCCGGCCGAGTCGTTCACCGACCTGCTCGAGCAGGCCCGCAAGACCGACCTCGACGCCTACGGCAATGCCGATGTGCCCTTCGAACGCCTGGTGGAACTGCTGGCGCCCGAGCGTTCGCAGTCGCGCAACCCGCTGTTCCAGGTGATGCTGGCCTTCCAGAACCTGGACCGCACCACCCTCGAACTGCCCGGCCTGGCCGTCTCCGCCCTCGATCTCGACGAGAGCGTTGCCCGTTTCGACCTGCAGTTCACCCTCTCCGAGCTGGGCGAACCCGGCCACGGCGGGATGGCGCTGGCACTGAACTACGCCACCGAACTGTTCGACGAGGACACCGTCGCCACCATCGCGACCCGCTGGGAACGAGTGCTCGAAGCGGTGGCCGCCGATGCGTCGGTGACTGTCAGCGCGATCGATGTGCTCGATGCCGCCGAGCGGGCCGACCTGGTGTTCCGGGTCGGCGAACCGCCGGTGCCCGCGCGCACCCTGCGCAACCTCATGGCCGACGCTGTCGCCCAGAACCCGACCGGTACCGCCGTCGTGTTCCAGGGGGCCGGTGTTTCCTACGCCGAGCTCGACGAACGCTCGAACCGCTTGGCGCGCTTGCTGATCGCCGAGGGCATCGGCGCCGAGGATCTCGTCGCGATCGGCGTTCCGCGATCGGCCGACTCGGTGCTGGCAGCGTGGGCCGTCGCCAAGACCGGCGCGGCTTTCGTCCCGGTCGACCCGACCTACCCCGCCGACCGCATCGCCCACATGGTCACCGACTCCGGTTCGCCGCTGGGCATCACTGTCGCCTCTGTGCTGGGCGGACTGCCCGACATCGCACCGCGTGCCGCGGCCGGTCGCGCGTCGGGTGGAGCCGAATCGGAAACAAGCCCTGGCGGCTCGGCCGCGGATGCTCCTGCGGCAGGTTGGCTCGTGCTCGATGAGCTCGACCTGGCTCGTTTCGACGGCGGTCCGATCACAGACTCCGAGCTCGTACGGGCAACCACCCCCGAGCAGCCCGCCTACGTCATCTACACCTCCGGCTCCACCGGCGTGCCCAAGGGCGTCGTTGTCACCCACGCCGGTCTCGCCAACTTCGGCGAGGAGCAGGCCGAGCGCTACGCCCTCGATTCCGGCACGCGCGCACTGCATTTCGCCTCACCCTCGTTCGACGCGTCGATCCTCGAACTGCTGCTGGCGCTGGCCCGCGGCGGTGCGCTGGTCGTCGTGCCGCCCGGCGTCTACGGCGGCGACGAGTTGTCCGAACTGATCCGCGCCGAGCGGGTCACGCACGCCTTCATCACCCCCGCCGCCCTGGCGACCTTCGACCCCAGCGGTCTCGACTCGCTGCGCGTCCTGGTCGCCGGTGGCGAAGCGGTGCCCGCCGACCTGGTGTCGAAGTGGGCAGTTCCCCTGGCGGACGGCACGACTCGCGCCTTCCACAACGGTTACGGTCCCACCGAGACCACGATCATGACCAACATCAGCGCCGCGCTGGTGCCGGGCGAACTGGTCACCATCGGTGGGCCGACTCGCGGCATGCGTTCGCTGATCCTGGACGCCCAGCTCCAGCCTGTTCCGGTGGGTGTCGCGGGTGAGCTGTATCTGTCGGGCATCCAGCTGGCCCGTGGCTACCACGCCCGCGCCGGCCTCACCGCCGACCGGTTCGTCGCCGACCCGTTCATCCCGGGCGAGCGGATGTACCGCACCGGCGACGTGGTGCGCTGGACCGCCGAGCGCACCGTCGAGTACGTCGGCCGCTCCGACTTCCAGGTCAAGATCCGCGGCTTCCGGATCGAACTGGGCGAGATCGACTCCGCCCTCGCCGCGCACCCGGCCGTCGACTTCGCCACCACCGTCGGCCACAAGAGCACCGCGGGCGCCGTCTCGCTGGTCGCGTATGTGGTTGCCGCGCCGGGTCATTCGATCGATGTCGCCGCGCTGACCGCGCACGTCGAGGATCGTCTGCCCGCGTACATGGTGCCGTCGTCGATCATGGTGATCGATCACGTGCCGCTCACCCCGGTCGGCAAGCTCGACCGAAAGGCGTTGCCGGAGCCGGTGTTCGCCACCGAGGTCACCTTCCGGGCCGCGCGCAACCCGATCGAGCAGACCATCGCCGAGGTCTTCGCCGAGGTGCTCGGTGTGGAACGCGTGGGCGTGGACGATTCGTTCTTCGCCCTCGGCGGCGACTCGATCGTCTCCATCCAGCTCGTCTCCCGGGCCAAGGCTCGCGGCGTGCTGTTCTCCCCGCGCAATGTCTTCGAACAGCGGACCGTCGCCGGCCTGGCCTCGGTCGCCGAAACCGCCGATGTCGCGGCGGCTTCCGCGATCACCCTGGCCGAGCTGCCGGGCGGCGGCGTCGGCGAGATGCCGCTCACCCCGGTCGTGCGGTTCATGGCCGAGCGGCCCGGTTCGTTCAATCGGTTCAACCAGACCATGGCGCTGGAACTGCCGGTCGGCATCGACCGCGCGGGCATCGCCGCCACCGTCGGAGCGGTCATCGACCGCCACGACATGCTGCGTTCGCGCCTGCACCAGGTCGACGGCCGCTGGGTCGTCGACACCGCCCCCTCGGGCACCGTCGACGCCGCCGCGCTCATCGACCACACCACGTTCGACCCCGCCGTCTCCGATGCCGAGCTGGTCGACATCGCCGCCGCCGCACTGGATGCCAGCCTCGACCGCCTCGATCCGGCCGAGGGCGTCGTCGTGCGCTTCGTCTGGCTCGAGCCGGACCTGAACGCCGGCGCCGGTGCCGCCGACAAGGTCGAGGGCGCCGGTGCGTCGAATGCCCGTCGCGCAGGTCGCCTGATCGTTGTCGCTCACCACCTCGTGGTCGACGGCGTCTCGTGGCGCATCCTCGTGCCCGACTTCGTCGCGGCCTGGGGACAGCTGTCCGCGGGTCAGCAGCCCGAACTCGTCGCCCCCGCCACGTCCATGCGGGCCTGGGCGCACGCGCTGGCCGACGAGGCGCGCACCACCGAACGCGCCGCCGAGCTCGACTTCTGGCGTGCGGTGGTCGAGACCCCGGATCCGCTGCTCACCGAGCGGCCGATGGACCCGGCGGTCGACGTTTCCGGTGTCGTCGAGAAGCTGCCGGTCGAGGTGTCCGCCGAGGTCACCAAGGCCCTGCTCACCACTGTCCCCGCGCTGTTCCACGGTGGCGTCAACGACGGCCTGCTCACCGCGCTGGCGCTGGCCGCCGCCAAGTGGCGCTCCACCCGTACCGGTCCCGGCGCGCTCGGCAACGGCCACCGCGCCGACCCGAGCGGCGACGCGCTGCTCGTGCGTCTGGAAGGCCACGGTCGCGAGGAAGAGGTCGCGCCCGGCGCCGACCTGTCGCGCACCGTCGGCTGGTTCACCGCCATCTTCCCGGTCCGCCTCGACCTGGCAGGCATCGACATCGACGCCGCGCTCGCCGGTGGTCCGGCGCTGGGCCAGGCCGTCAAGGCGGTCAAGGAACAGCTGCTCGCGGTGCCGGACAAGGGCATCGGTTACGGCCTGTTGCGGTACATGAACGCCGAGACCGCCGTCGAACTGCCCACACAGCTCCCCGGCCAGATCAGCTTCAACTACCTCGGTCGCGTCGCCGACAGCGACGTCCCCGACGCCCTGCGCGGCTTCGGCTGGATCCCGGCACCCGAGCTGGCGGCCCTCGGCGGCGCCTACGACGCCGACATGCCGGCGATGGCGCCCCTCGACGTCAACGCGATCGTCGTCGGCGACAAGCTCAGCGCCAATATCGGCTACCCGAGCACCCTGCTCGCCGAAGCCGAGGTCCGCGAATTCGCCGACCTGTGGATCACCGCGCTGGAAGCCGTTGCCCGGCACGCCAATTCGGCCGACGCGGGCGGTCACACGCCGTCCGACTTCGCCCTCGTGCGCGCCACCCAGCGCGATATCGACACCTGGGAGAAGCGCTACCCCGAGCTGACCCAGGTGTGGCCGCTCGCGGCGCTCCAGGCAGGTCTGTTCTTCCACGCCCGCCTCGCCGCCACCTCGGTCGACGTCTACACCGCCCAGGCCGTCCTCACGCTCACCGGTCGCGTCGACGCCACCCGTCTGCGCGCCGCCGCCCAGGCGCTGCTCGACCGCCACGAAACCCTGCGCACCGCGTTCGTCACCGACCACGACGGCAATGCCGTGCAGGTCGTCCTCGACACCACCCAGGTGGCCTGGACCGAACACGACCGCACGGAATCGGGCGAGTACGACGACCTCGTCGAGGCCGACCGCACCGCACGCTTCGACCTCGCGAACCCGCCGCTGATCCGCTTCACCCTGATCCGGATCGCCGAGCACGAATGGCGCTTCGTGGTGTCCAACCACCACATCCTGCTGGACGGCTGGTCGACGCCGCTGGTCATGCGCGACCTGCTCGCCCTCTACGCCCTGCACGGCGACGCGAGCGCGCTGCCCGCCGTCCGCTCCTACCGGCACTTCCTGGAATGGGTTGCCCGCCAGGATCACTCGGTCTCGGTCGAGGCCTGGTCGCACGCGCTGCGCGGCGTCACCGAGCCGACCATGCTGGCCCGCCCCGACGCGAGCCGCGAGATCGCCGCCCTGTCCGACGAGTACCTGTTCGACCTCGACGAGCCCACCACGGCGCGGCTCGTGGCGCTGGCCGCCGATCTCGGCGTCACCCCGAACACCGTCCTGCAGGTGGCCTGGTCGATCGTGCTCGGCCGGATGACCGGCCGCGACGACGTGCTCTTCGGCACCACCGTCTCGGGTCGTCCCGCGCAGCTGTCCGGCGTGGAATCCATGGTCGGCCTGTTCATCAACACCGTCCCGGTGCGCGTGCGCTTCGACGCCGCCGAATCGGTGCGCGCTGTGCTCACCCGCACCCAGGGTGAGCAAGCCGACCTGCTCGACCACCATTACATCGGCCTGGCCGAGATCCAGTCGGCGGCCGGAATCGGTGGCCTGTTCGACTCGCTG
Organism: Nocardia sp. NPDC060249; assembly: GCF_042728755.1. Lineage (NCBI taxonomy): Bacteria > Bacillati > Actinomycetota > Actinomycetes > Mycobacteriales > Nocardiaceae > Nocardia > Nocardia sp. NPDC060249. The sequence continues at coordinate 30,045 of NZ_JBHXAQ010000007.1, read as the reverse complement.
GTGGTCTTCGAGTCCTACCCCGTCGACGCCGAGGGCATCAAGGCCCAGGCCGCCGACATCGACGGGATGGCCGTCACCGGCCTCGACGCCGCCGACGCCACGCACTACCCGCTGTCGCTGATCGCCCAGCTCGACACCCAGCTGCGCATCCGCGCCGGCTATCTGAGCGAGCTGTTCGACGCGGCCACCGTGCACCGCATCGCCGAGCGCCTGCTCCGGGTGCTCACCGCGATCACCACGGAACCGGCTGTCGCCGTGGGCGATATCGAACTGCTCGATGCCGCCGAACGCGAACTCGTCGTGCGCGAGTGGAACGCCACCGCGCACGAGGTCGACCAGCGGGCCACCCTCGTCTCGATGTTCGAGGCACAGCTGGCCCGCACACCGCAGGCCACCGCGCTGTCCTTCGAGGGCACGAGTCTTACCTACGCCGAGTTCGCCCAGCAGGTCTACCGTCTGTCGCGCTGGCTGATCGACCGCGGTGTGGGCCCGGAAACCTATGTGGCACTGGGCATGCGCCGCTCGCTCGACCTGGTGATCGGCATGTACGCGGTGAGCGTGGCCGGTGGCGCCTACGTGCCGCTGGACCCCGATCATCCGGCCGAGCGCACGGAGTACATCCTGGCGACGGCGGATCCGGTGTGTGTGCTCACCTCGGGCACCGATCTGGAGATCGACACCGCCCAGGTCCGCATCGACCTGCTCGACCTGGACGGCTACGCCGACACCCGCGTCACCGACGCCCAGCGCATCGCGCCGTTGCGTCCGGAGAACACGGCGTATGTGATCTTCACGTCGGGTTCGACGGGTCGTCCGAAGGGTGTGGCGGTCAGCCATGGTGCGATCGTCAACCGTTTGGTGTGGATGCAGGAGGCTTACGGTCTGACCGAGGCCGACGTCGTTCTGCAGAAGACGCCTGCCACGTTCGACGTGTCGGTGTGGGAGTTCTTCTGGCCCTTGCAGATCGGTGCGAAGCTGGTTGTCGCGAAGCCGGACGGCCATCGCGATCCGGCGTACCTCGCCGAGATCATCCGCGCCGAGGGCGTCACGGTCACCCACTTCGTGCCGTCGATGCTCGCCGTGTTCGTCGCCGACGCCGCGGCCGCGCGCTGCGAGTCGCTGCGGATGGTGTTCGCCTCCGGTGAAGCCCTGCCGCCCAAGCCCGCTCACCGTTTGCGTGAGCTGACCGGTGCCGCGCTGCACAACCTGTACGGCCCCACCGAGGCCGCGGTCGACGTCACCTTCCACGAGGTCGTTGACACCGACGTGGACACGGTGCCGATCGGCGCCCCGGTCTTCAACACCCAGGTCTACGTCCTCGACGCGCGCCTGCGCCCCGTCCCGGTCGGTGTCGCGGGTGAGCTCTACCTCGCCGGTGTCCAGTTGGCGCGCGGCTACGTCGCCCGCCCGGATCTGACCTCCGATCGCTTCGTCGCCGACCCGTTCGGCGAGGACGGCGAGCGGATGTACCGCACCGGTGACCTCGTCGCCTGGACCGAACAGGGCGAGCTGGAATACCTGGGCCGCACCGACTTCCAGGTGAAGCTGCGTGGTCTGCGCATCGAGCTCGGCGAGATCGAGTCCGCGCTGACCGGCCTCGACGAGGTCGCGCAGTCGGTGGTCGTGGTCCGCGGCGATCAGCACACCGGTGATCAGCTGGTCGCCTACGTGATCCCCGCGACCGGCCGCACCGTCGACATCGAGGACGCCCGCGAGGAACTGGGCAACAACCTGCCCGCCTACATGGTGCCCGCGGTGATCATCGTCCTCGACGAGTTCCCGCTCAACGCCTCCGGCAAGCTCGACCGTAAGGCGCTGCCCGCGCCGGTGTTCGAGGCCGCGGTGTTCCGCGCCCCGACCACCCCGGTCGAGGAGATCGTCGCCGCCACCTTCGCCGGTGTGCTCGGCCTGGACCGGGTCGGCCTGGACGACGACTTCTTCGCCCTCGGCGGCAACTCGCTGACCGCCACCCAGGTCGCCGCCCGCCTGTCGGCCGCGCTCGACACCGATATCGGCGTGCGCGAACTGTTCGAGTCCTCCACCGTGGCCGGGCTGGCCGCGCGCGCCGAGACGCACTCCGGTGCCGAACGCCGCGCGCCGCTGGTGCCGCAGCAGCGCCCCGAGCGGGTGCCGCTGTCGCTGGCACAGCAGCGCATGTGGTTCCTCAACCGCTTCGACCCCGAGTCGGCGGTGGACAACATCCCCGCCGCCGTCCGGCTGTCGGGCCTGCTCGACCGCCAGGCACTGCAGGTGGCCGTGGCCGACGTGCTCGCCCGCCACGAATCCCTGCGCAGCTACTATCCGGAGGTTTCCGGCGCCGGCTACCAGGTGATCGTGCCGACCGGCAAGGTCATCCCCGACCTCGCGCCGATCGAGACCACCGCCGCCGAACTGCCGCAACGGCTTTCGGAGCTGGTACTCACCGCGTTCGACGTCACCGCCCAGGTGCCGTTCCGCGCGGCCCTGTTCGAGGTGAGCCCCACCGAACACGTGCTCGCCCTGGTCGTGCACCACATCTCGGCCGACGGCTTCTCCATGGGCCCGCTGACCCGCGACGTGATGACCGCCTACAGCGCCCGCGTGGAAGGCGCCGAACCGGCCTGGCGTCCGCTGGAAGTCCAATACGCCGACTTCGCGCTGTGGCAGCGCGCCGTACTCGGTGACGAGGACGACACGAAATCGGTGATCGCCCAGCAGATCTCGTACTGGGGTTCGACCCTGCGCGGCCTGCCCGAGCAGCTCGATCTGCCCGCCGACCGGCCGCGCCCCGCCCTCGCCAGCGGGCGCGGCGCCACCCACACCTTCGAGATCGACGCGAAAACCCATGCGGCCCTGACCGAGCTGGCCCGCACCCGCGGCGCGACGCTGTTCATGGTCACCCACGCGGCGCTGGCACTGCTGCTCTCGCGCCTGTCCGGCGAGAACGACATCGCCATCGGCACCCCCATCGCGGGCCGTGGTGAGCGCGCGCTCGACGACCTGATCGGCATGTTCGTCAACACCCTGGTGCTGCGCACCGAGATCGACGGCGACGCGAGCTTCACCGACCTGCTCGGCGAGGTCCGCGCGAGCGATATCGCGGCTTTCGGCCACGCCGACCTGCCGTTCGAGCGCCTCGTCGAGATCCTCAACCCCGCCCGCTCGCAGGCCCGCCACCCGCTGTTCCAGGTCATGCTGGCCTTCCAGAACACCGGCCAGACCAGCCTGGAACTGCCCGGCCTCACCGTCAGCGGTGTCGACCTGCCGATCGACGTGGCCAAGTTCGACCTGCAGGTCGTGCTCACCGAGAAGCCGGGCGACGCATCGGGGATCGTCGCCGAGCTGATCTACGCCACCGATCTGTTCGACGCGGCGACGATGGACCGCTTCGGCGCCCGTTTCACCCGCCTGCTGGCCGGCATCGCGGCGGCGCCGAACCGCGCCGTCGGCGATCTCGCACTGCTCGACTCGGCGGAAACCGCGCTGGCCGTGCGCGGGTGGAACGACACCACCCGTGAGCTGCCCGACACGGGCACGCTGGTGGACGAGTTCGCCCGCCAGGCCGCGGCCACGCCCGACGCGGTCGCGATGGTCGACCCCGCCACCGGCGAAACCCTGACCTATGCCGACTTCGCCTCTCGCGTGCACCGTTTGGCGCATCGCCTGATCGAAGCGGGCGTCGGACCGGAATCCCTGGTCGCGCTCGGCCTGCGCCGCAGCATCGACCTGGTCGTCGCGGCCTACGCGGTGCAGGAAGCGGGCGGTGGCTATGTGCCGCTGGACCTGGACCAGCCCGCCGACCGCATCGCCTATGTGCTGGAGACGGCCGCCCCGGTCGCCGTCCTCACCACCACCCGCGACGGGTTCGGACTCGACGACAGTGCGGCCGTGGACAATGTCGGCTCGGCTGTCGGCGCCGAGGCGGCGGGTGACCCGATAACGCTGGTCATCGACTCGCTCGATCTCTCGGATTACCCGCAGACTCAGGTCACCGATTCCGAGCGGATCGTGCCGCTGCTCCCGCAGCACCCGGCCTACGTCATCTTCACCTCCGGCTCGACCGGCCGTCCCAAGGGTGTGGCCGTGCCGCACTCGGCCGTGGTCAACCAGATCCGCTGGATCACCGGCGAATACGGCATCGACGCCGACGATGTGGTGCTGTTCAAGACGCCCGCCACCTTCGACGTGTCGGTATGGGAGCTGTTCGGCCCGCTGAGCACCGGCGGCCGGATCGTCGTGGCGAGCCCCGACGGCCACCGCGACCCGCAGTACCTCGCGGATGTCATTGCCGCGCAACGGGTCACGATGACCTCGTTCGTGCCGTCGATGCTCACCGTGTTCGCGGGCAGCATCGATCAGGCCGCTGTCGAGGGCGGAGCTCTGTCCTCGCTGCGCGCCCTGCTGATCGCCGGCGAGGCCTTCACCGCCGACACGGTCGTCGCCTTCCGCAAGGTGAGCGACGCGGCGCTGTTCAACCTGTACGGCCCCACCGAGTTCACCGTCCACGCGACGCACGGCCCGGTCGCCGACCAGGTCGACGGCGCCGTCCCGATCGGTGCGCCGGTCTGGAACGCGCAGGCCTACGTCCTGGATTCCCGTCTGCACCCCGTGGCCGCCGGTGTCTCCGGTGAGCTGTACCTGGCGGGCGCGCAGCTGGCCCGCGGCTACTTCGGCCGACCGGACCTCACCGCCGACCGCTTCGTCGCCGACCCGTTCGCGGCAGGCGGCGCCAGGATGTACCGCACCGGTGACCTCGTCCGCCGCGACGAGAACGGCGTCATCACCTACCTCGGCCGCACCGACTTCCAGGTGAAGCTGCGTGGTCTGCGCATCGAACTCGGCGAGATCGAAGCCGCGCTCACCGCGCACAGCACCGTCGCCCAGGCCGTGGTGGTCGTGCGTTCGGATGCGCGCACCGGTGACCAGCTCGTCGGCTATGTCGTCCCCACCGCGGGCGAGAGCGTCGACGTCGACGCTGTGCGCGCGCATCTCGCGGCGCAGCTGCCGTCCTATATGGTTCCGGCCGCGTTCGTCGTCATCGACGAGATGCCGCTGAGCGCCAACGGCAAGCTCGACCGGCGCGCCCTGCCCGAGCCGGTGTTCGAGGCGCGCGAGTTCCGTGCGCCGCGGACGCCGATCGAGGAGATCGTGGCCGCCACCTTCGCCGAGGTGCTCGGCCTGACCGGTGACCGCGCGGTCGGCCTCGACGACGACTTCTTCGACCTGGGCGGCAACTCGCTCATCGCCACCCAGGTGGTCGCCCGCCTCGGTGCCGCCCTCGACACCCGCGTCCCCGTGCGCGCCCTGTTCGAGGCGCCCTCGGTGGCCGCGCTGGCCGCCAAGGTCGAGGTCCACGCGGGCAGCGGCAGCCGCCGCGAGCTCGTCGCCGGTGCGCGCCCGGACCAGATCCCGCTCTCGCTCGCCCAGCAGCGCATGTGGTTCCTCAACCGCTTCGACAGCGCGACCGGCGTCAACAACATCCCGCTCGCGGTCCGCCTGACCGGTGACCTCGACATCGATGCCCTGCGCCAGGCCGTCGCCGATGTGGTCGACCGGCACGAGGTGCTGCGCACCGTCTACCCGGAGACCGCCGAGGGCCAGGGCGTGCAGGTCGTGCTGCCCGCCGGGCAGATGCCGATCTCGCTGCACCCGATCACCGTCGGCGAGGACGAGATCCGCGATCGCATCAGCGAACTCGTGCTCGCCGGATTCGACGTGACCGCCGAGGTCCCGGTGCGCGCCGAACTGTTGCGTATCGCGGGCTCGATGGACGGCTCCCATCCCGACACCCACGTGCTGGTCTTCGTCGTGCACCACATCTCCGGTGACGGCTGGTCGGTGCGCCCGCTGGCCCGCGACGTGATGATCGCCTACGCCGCCCGCTCGCGCGGTGAAGCACCTGGCTGGGCGCCACTGCCCGTGCAGTACGCCGACTTCGCCCTGTGGCAGCGCGAAACACTGGGCTCCGAAGCGGATTCGGCCTCGATGATCGCCCAGCAGGTGGCCTACTGGTCGCAGAACCTGGCCGGGCTGCCCGACCAGCTCGACCTGCCCGCCGACCGGGCCCGTCCCGCTGTGGCGTCCAATCGCGGTGGCGTGCACGAGTTCTCGATCGATCCGGCCCTGGCTGCCGGACTCAACGCGCTGGCCCGCGAACACGGCGCCAGCCTGTTCATGGTCGTGCACGCCGCGTTCGCCGCCCTGCTGGCCCGCCTGTCGGGTAGCGACGACATCGCCATCGGCACCGCCGTCGCCGGTCGTGGTGAAGCGGTGCTCGACGACGCCATCGGCATGTTCGTCAACACCCTGGTCCTGCGCAGCGCCGTCGACCCGGCCCAGCCGTTCACCGAGCTGCTCGACCGGACCAGGGAGAACGACCTCGCCGCCTTCGGCCACGCCGACCTGCCGTTCGAGCGGCTCGTGGAGATCCTCAACCCGGCCCGTTCGCAGGCCCGCCACCCGCTGTTCCAGGTGATGCTGTCCTTCCAGAACACCGGTGAGGCGTCCTTCGAACTGCCCGGCCTCGAGGTCGCGGGCGTGCCTCTCGACGTGGTCACCGCCAAGTTCGATCTGCACCTGAACCTGGCTGATCGTCACCGTGCCGACGGTTCCGCCGACGGCATGACCGCCGAATTCGCCTACGCCACCGACATGTTCGACGCCGGCACCGTCGCCGCCCTCGCGCAGCGCCTGGTGCGGATGCTGACTGCGGTCGTGGCCAAGCCGGCCCGCGCGATCGGCGAGGTCGACCTGCTGGCCCCGGCCGAATACCGCCAGGTGATCACCGACTGGAACGCCACCGAGCATCCGGTCGACCGGGCCGCCACGCTGGTGTCGATGTTCGAGACACAGGCCGCGACCAGCCCGAATGCGACCGCCGTGACGTTCGAGGGGACGAGTCTGTCCTACCGCGAGTTCACCGCGCGGGTGAACCGCCTGGCCCGTCACCTGATCGCCGAGGGCGTCGGCCCGGACACCATGGTCGCGCTCGGCATGCGCCGTTCGCTCGACCTGGTGATCGGCATGTACGCGGTGAGCGTGGCCGGTGGCGCCTACGTGCCGCTGGACCCCGATCACCCGGCCGAGCGCACCCACTACGTGCTCGAGACCGCGGCGCCGGTGTGTGTCCTGACCACTGTCCGTGACGAATTCGACGCGGGTTCGGCCACGGCGCTCAACATCGATCGCCTGGATCTCTCGGGCTACTCGGATGCGCCGGTCACCGATGCCGAGCGGATCGCGCCGTTGCGTCCGGAGAACACGGCGTATGTGATCTTCACGTCGGGTTCGACGGGTCGTCCGAAGGGGGTGGCGGTCAGCCATGGTGCGATCGTCAACCGCTTGGTGTGGATGCAGCAGGCCTACGGTCTGACCGAGGCCGATGTGGTCTTGCAGAAGACCCCGGCGACCTTCGACGTGTCGGTGTGGGAGTTCTTCTGGCCCTTGCAGATCGGCGCGCGACTCGTTGTCGCCAAGCCCGATGGTCACCGCGATCCCGCCTACCTCGCCGAGATCATTGCCACCGAAGGCGTCACCACCGCGCACTTCGTGCCGTCGATGATGTCGGTCTTCGTCGCCGAACTGGCCGAATCCGCTGCCGTGGCGCTCGCCGACGGTGCCGAGGTCTCGAGCAGCCTGCGACTGGTGTTCGCCTCGGGTGAGGCGCTGCCCGCGCCGACCGCCCAGCGGATGCGCGCCCTCACCGGCGCGGCCCTGCACAACCTGTACGGCCCCACCGAGGCCGCCGTCGACGTGACCTTCCACGAGGTCACCGATGCCGACACCACCTCGGTGCCGATCGGTGCGCCGGTCTTCAACACCCAGGTGTACGTGCTGGATTCGCGCCTGCACCCCGCGCCCGTCGGCGTTCCCGGCGAGCTCTACCTGGCCGGTGTCCAGCTGGCGCGCGGTTACGTCAACCGTCCCGATCTCACCGCCGACCGCTTCGTCGCCGATTCGTTCGGCGAACACGGCGCTCGCATGTACCGCACCGGCGACCTCGTCGCCTGGACCGCCGACGGCGAGCTGGAGTACCTGGGCCGCACCGACTTCCAGGTGAAGCTGCGTGGTCTGCGCATCGAACTCGGCGAGATCGAGTCCGCGCTCACCGCGCTGCCCTCGATCGCCCAGTCCGTGGTCGTGGTCCGCTCCGACGAGCGTCTCGGCGACCAGCTGGTCGGCTACCTGATCCCGGCGGCCGGTTCGAGCATCGACCTCGACGCCGTGCGTACCGACCTCGGTGGCGCGCTGCCGGCCTACATGGTCCCCACCGCCTTCGTGATCCTGGACGCCTTCCCGCTCAACGCCTCGGGCAAGCTCGACCGCAAGGCGCTGCCCGCGCCGGTGTTCGAGGCCAAGGTGTTCCGCGCGGCGTCCACCCCGATCGAAGAGATCGTGGCGGGCACCTTCGGTGACGTGCTCGGCGTGACCCGGGTCGGCGCCGACGACGACTTCTTCGAACTCGGCGGCAACTCGCTGCTGGCCACCCAGGTCACCGCCCGCATCGGTGCGGCCCTGGACACCCAGCTCTCGGTCCGCGATCTGTTCGAGGCCTCGACGGTCTCCGCACTGGCCGCCCGCGCCGAGCACAACGCGGGCTCCGGCCGGGCCCGTCCGCGCCTGACCGCGGGGGAGCGGCCCGCCGTCATCCCGCTCTCGCCCGCCCAGCAGCGCTACTGGTTCCTCAACCAGTTCGACACGTCCACCTCCGCGGTCGACAACATCCCCCTGGCCGTGCGCCTCACCGGCGACCTCGACGTGCCCGCGCTCGAGCAGGCCATCGGCGACGTGTTCGCCCGCCACGAAATGCTGCGCACCACCTACCCGGGCTCGCCGGACGGCCCGCACCAGGTGATCCTGCCCGTGTCGCAGAGCCGCGCCGTGGTGCACCACATCACCGTCACCGAGGCCGAACTGCTCGGCAGCGTCATCGAATTCGCGATGACCACCTTCGACGTCACCCACGAGGTGCCGCTCAAGGTCGCGCTGTTCGAACTCACCGAGACCGACCACGTGCTCGCGTTCACCGTGCACCACGTCTCCGCCGACGGTTCCTCGATGGGCCCGCTGGCCCGCGACATCATGGCCGCCTACGTGGCCCGCGTGCAGGGCGAGGCGCCGCAGTGGGCGCCGCTGCCCGTGCAGTACGCCGACTACGCGCTGTGGCAGCGCGAGGTCCTCGGCGACGAGACCGATCCCGAATCCCTCGCCGCCAAGCAGGTCGCCTACTGGAGCGAAGCGCTCGCCGGGCTGCCCGACCAGCTCGAACTGCCCGCCGACCGGCCGCGCCCGCCCGCGCAGTCGTTCCAGGGCCAGGCCATCCGCTTCGAGATCGACCCGGAACGTCACGCGGCCCTGCACGAACTGGCCAGGGCGAACAACGCCTCGCTGTTCATGGTCGTGCACGCCGCGCTCGCGGTGCTGCTCGCCCGCCTGTCGGGCACCGACGACATCGCCGTCGGCACCCCCATCGCCGGCCGTGGTGAGCGCGAACTCGACGACCTGATCGGCATGTTCGTCAACACCCTGGTGTTCCGCACCGCCGTCGACCCCGGCGCCTCCTTCGCTGAACTGCTCGCCGACGTGCGCAACCGCGACCTGGAAGCCTTCGCGAACGCCGACGTGCCGTTCGAGCGGCTCGTCGAGGTGCTCAACCCGGTCCGCTCCACCGCCCGCAACCCGCTGTTCCAGGTGGGCCTGTCGTTCCAGAACCTGGCCGACACCACCTTCGAACTGCCCGGCCTCACCGTCAGCGCCGTCGACTACGACTCCCAGCTGGCCAAGACCGACCTGCACGTCACCCTCTACGACCGCTACACCGACGACGGCGCGCCGGCCCAGCTGGTCACCGAATTCGGCTACGCCATCGACCTGTTCGACGAGGCGACGGTCCAGAGCTTCGCGGACCGTTTCCTGCTGGTGCTGGACGCGGTCGCCGCCGACGCCACTCTCCCGGTCGGCGATATCGATCTGCTCACCACGCCGGAATCCGAGCGGATCGTCACCGCGTGGAACGACACCGCGCACGCTGTCGACACCGACGCCACCCTGGTGTCGCTGCTCGACGCCACCGTGGCTGCCACCCCGGACGCGATCGCGCTGATCGTGGACGATGCCGAGGGCCGCACCCCAGTCGGCCTCGCCCCGGCGGCTGACGGCGGTGCTGCTCGCAGCAGCGTGGTAGCGATCGAAACCGCCGGTCGTATCGAGCTGACCTATGCCGAGCTCGACGCGGAAGTGAACCGTCTTGCCAGGCACCTGATCTCGCTCGGTATCGGCACCGAGGACCGGGTGGCACTGGCCATCCGTCGTTCCGCCGAGCTGATCATCGCGATGTACGCGGTGGCCCGCACGGGGGCGGCGTATGTGCCGATCGACCCGGATCAGCCTGCCGAGCGCACCGACTACATCCTCGAGACAGCCGCACCCGCTGTCGTGCTGACCACGGCGAGCGCCGAATTCAGTACCGCGGCAGCCGAAGTGGTGGTGCTCGACGACCTCGACCTCAGCGATGTCAGCGATGCCGCGATCACCGGGCGCACCCTGGTCCCGGCGAACACCGCGTACGTGATCTTCACGTCCGGCTCGACCGGCAAGCCCAAGGGCGTCGCGGTCTCGCACGGCGCGATCGTCAACCAGTTGCTGTGGGAGATGGCCGAATTCGGGATCGGCGCCGATGACGCGGTGCTGCTCAAGACCGCCGCCACCTTCGACCTCTCGGTCTGGGAATTCTGGACCGCCGCCGTCGCGGGCGCCCGCCTGGTGGTCGCCACCGCCGACGGCCACCGTGACCCGGCCTACCTCAACGACCTGATGCGGGCCACCGCCGTCACCACGCTGCATGTGGTGCCGTCGATGCTCGACGCGCTGCTCACCGAATCCGGTGCCGCACTGCCGCGTACGTTGCGCCGCGTCCTCGCCATCGGTGAGGCGCTGCCCGCCGCGACCGCGCAGCGTTTCCGCACGGCCAACACCGCCGCGCTGTTCAACCTGTACGGCCCGACCGAGGCCGCGGTCTCGATCACCAGCCACGCGGTCACCGACGCGGACACGGTGTCGGTGTCGATCGGCGCACCGGAGTGGAACAGCCGTGTCTACGTGCTGGATTCGCGCCTACGCCCGGTGCCGGTGGGCGTCTCCGGTGAGCTCTACCTGGCCGGTGCCCAGCTGGCCCGCGGCTACTACGGTCGCGCGGATCTGACCGCCGACCGCTTCGTCGCCGACCCGTTCGCCGCATCCGCCGGTCGCCCGGAACTCGGCGCCCGCATGTACCGCACCGGTGACCTGGTGGCCTGGAATGCCAACGGCGAGCTGGACTACCGGGGCCGCACTGACTTCCAGGTGAAGATCCGTGGCTTCCGCATCGAACTCGGCGAGATCGAAGCCGCGCTGCTACGGCAGCCGGGCATCACCTCCGCCGCCGTTCTCGCGCACACCGACCCCGTCGTCGGCGACCGCCTGGTCGCCTATGTCGTCGCCGGTACCGACGCCGCGACCACCGACGCCGCGCGGTCTCGCTCCGCCGCCGACGGTGGCGAGCTCGACAAGCGCGCCCTGCGTACCGCGCTCGCGGCCGAACTGCCCTCCTACATGGTTCCGACCGTGTTCCTGCAGCTCGACGCGCTGCCGCTGAACGCCAACGGCAAGCTCGACCGCAAGGCTCTCCCGGAGCCCGAGGTCGAGAAGGCCGTGTTCCGCGCGCCGGTGAGCCCGAGCGAACAGCTCGTCGCGGCCACCTTCGCCGAGGTCCTTCGCCTCGATGCCGACAAGCGTTTCGGCCTCGACGACGACTTCTTCGCCTGGGGCGGCAACTCGCTGCTGGCCACGCAGGTCGCCGCCCGCCTCGGCGCGGCGCTCGACACCCGGATCCCCGTGCGCCTGCTGTTCGAGGCGTCCACGGTGGCCGCGCTGGCTCAGCGGGTCGAGCAGCATGCCGAGACCGGCGATCGCAAGGCGCTGACCGCGGGTCCGCGCCCCGAGCACATCCCGCTCTCGCTCGCGCAGCAGCGGATGTGGTTCCTCAACCGCTTCGACACCCAGTCGGCCGCGTACAACGTGCCCGTCGCGGTTCGCCTGACCGGCGACCTCGACGTGCGCGCGCTGCGCGCGGCGGTCACCGACCTGGTGACCCGCCACGAGATCCTGCGCACGATCTACCCGCAGACAGCCGCCGGTGCGGCCCAGGTGATCCTGTCGCCCGCGCAGGCCGCGCCGGACCTGATCGAACGCACCGTCGCCGCCGACCAGGTGGAATCGGCGGTGGCCGAACTGATGTCGACGATGTTCGACGTCACCGTCGAGGTCCCGCTCAAGGTCGCCCTGTTCCGGGTCGAGAACACCGACGAGTTCGTCCTGGCTCTGGTCGTGCACCACATCTCCGGTGACGGTTCCTCCGTCGCCCCGCTGACCCGCGACCTGATGACCGCCTACGCGGCCCGCTCCATGGGCTCCGAGCCCGGTTGGGCCCCGCTGGCCGTGCAGTACGCGGACTACAGCATCTGGCAGCGTGACCTGCTCGGCAGCGAGGACGACGCCGACTCGATGGCGTCCAAGCAGGTCGCGCACTGGAAGCAGGCGCTGGCGGACCTGCCCGATCAGCTCGACCTGCCCGCCGACCGGCCGCGTCCCGCGGTGCAGACCTTCGCCGGTAGCAAGGTCGACGTCCAGATCGACGCCGACACCCACCGCGCGCTGGTCGAACTGGCCCGTGCCGAGGGCGCGACGCTGTTCATGGTCGTGCACACCGCCCTCGCGGTGCTGCTCGCCCGCCTGTCGGGCACCGACGACATCGCCATCGGCACCCCGATGGCCGGTCGTGGCGAAGCCGCGCTCGACGACATGATCGGCATGTTCGTCAACACCCTGGTCTTCCGCACCAGGGTCGACGGCGGCGAGGCGTTCACCGAACTGCTGGCCCGCCAGCGTGAAGACGACATCGCGGCGTTCGCCAACGCCGACGTGCCGTTCGAGCGTCTCGTCGAGGTGCTCAACCCGGTTCGCTCCACCGCGCGTCATCCGCTGTTCCAGGTGGGCCTGTCGTTCCAGAACCTCAGCCGCGCCACTCTGGAACTGCCGGGCCTGACGGTCTCCGGCCTCGACATCGCCACCGAGCTGTCACAGTTCGATCTGCACCTGATCGCCACCGACCGCTACAGCGATGCCGGTGAGCCCGAAGGTATCTCGGGTCTGTTCACCTACGCCACCGACCTGTTCGACCACGCCACGGTCGAAGGTTTCGTGGAGCGGTTCGTCCGCCTGCTCGGCGCGATCGTCGCCACCCCGCGCACCGCGGTCGGCGATATCGAACTGCTGGCCACGGCCGAACGCGCCCAGATCCTCGACGCACGCAACGCCACCACCTACCCGGTCGACACCGAGGCCACCCTGGTCTCGCTGCTCGACGCGTCGGTGGCCGCCGATCCGAAGTCGACCGCGCTGGTCACCGACGACGGCGCGCAGCTCACCTACGCCGAACTCGACGCGAAGGTGAACCGCCTCGCCCGGCACCTGATCTCGCTGGGTGTGGGTCCGGAGTCCCGGGTCGCGCTGGCGATGCGCCGGTCCGTCGACCTGGTCGTCGCGATGTACGCGGTGGCCAAGTCCGGTGGCGCGTACGTGCCGGTCGACCCCGATCAGGCGGCCGAGCGCACCGACTACATCCTCGAGACGGCGGCACCGGTCTGCGTGCTGACCGCCGCCGAGTTCGCCACCGATGCCGCGCCCGTGGTCCGCGTCGACGAGCTCGACCTCGAATCGCTGAGTGCCGCACCGATTTCCGATACCGAGCGCACCGAGCCGCTGCGACCGGAGAACACCGCGTACGTGATCTTCACGTCCGGCTCCACCGGCCGCCCGAAGGGTGTGGCCGTCTCGCACGGTGCCATCGCCAACCAGCTGCAGTGGAAGCTGATCGAGTTCGGCATGGACGCCGCCGACGCGGTGCTGCTCAAGACCGCCGCCACCTTCGACCTCTCGGTCTGGGAGTTCTGGTCGGCCGCGGTCTGCGGTGGCCGCCTGGTGATCGCCTCGGCCGACGGCCATCGCGACCCGGCCTACCTCAACGAGCTGATGGCCCGCGAATGGGTCACCACCCTGCACGTGGTGCCGTCGATGCTCGACGCGCTGCTCGCCTCGGGGATCCCCGATTCGCTGTGGCGGGTGCTCGCCATCGGTGAGGCGCTGCCGGGTTCGCTGGCCCAGCGTTTCCGCACCGAGTTCAGCCGCACCGAGCTGTTCAACCTGTACGGCCCGACCGAGGCCGCGGTCTCGATCACCTCGCACCGGGTGAACGCCGCCGACCAGGTGTCGGTCTCCATCGGTTCGCCCGAGTGGAACAGCCAGGTCTACGTGCTCGACGCGCGTCTGCGCCCGGTGCCCGACGGTGTCGCCGGTGAGCTGTACCTGGCGGGCGCGCAGCTGGCTCGCGGCTACTACGGTCGCGCGGATCTGACCGCCGATCGCTTCGTGGCCAACCCGTTCACCCCGGGTACTCGCATGTACCGCACCGGTGACCTGGTGGCCTGGAACAACCGCGAACTCGACTACCGTGGCCGCACCGACTTCCAGGTGAAGATCCGCGGCTTCCGCATCGAGCTCGGCGAGATCGAGGCCGCGCTGCTCGCGCTGCCCGAGATCGCCCAGACCGCGGTGATCGCCAAGTCCGATCCGCGCACCGGTGACCGCCTGGTCGCCTACCTGGTCGGCTCGGATATCGATGTGGCACAGATCAAGTCGACGCTGGCCGACGGCTTGCCGTCGTACATGGTGCCCGCCGCGTTCGTCGTGCTGGACGCGCTGCCGCTCAATGTCAACGGCAAGCTCGACCGCAAGGCGCTGCCGGAGCCGGAGTTCGAGGCGCAGGTCTTCCGCGCGCCGTCGACGCCGATCGAGGAGATCGTGGCCGGCGTGTTCGCCGATGTCCTCGGCGCCGAGCGGGTCGGTGCCGACGACGACTTCTTCGCTCTCGGCGGCAACTCGCTGCTGGCCACCCAGGTCGCGGCCCGCCTCGGCGCCGCCCTGGACAGCCGGGTGCCCGTGCGCCTGCTGTTCGAGGCCTCGACGGTGGCCGGACTCGCGGTGAAGGTCGAGCAGGGTGCGGGCGCCGGTGGGCGTCGCGCGCTGGTCGCCGGGCCGCGCCCGGATCAGGTGCCGCTGTCGCTCGCGCAGCAGCGCATGTGGTTCCTGAACCAGTTCGACACGGCTTCCTCGGTGAACAACATCCCCGTCGCCGTCCGCCTGTCGGGCGCGCTGGACGTGGACGCGCTGCAACTGGCCGTCGCCGATGTGCTCGCCCGGCACGAGACCCTGCGCACGGTGTACCCGTCGACCGACGGCACGCCGCACCAGGTGATCCTGCCGGTCGAGGGCAATGTGCCGGACCTGACGCCGGAAACCGTTGCCCCCGAACAGGTGCGCGACAAGATCGCCGAGCTGATCACCACCGGCTTCGATGTGATCGACGAAGTTCCGTTGCGCGCTCGCCTGATGCAGGTCGGCGACGAGGAGTTCGTGCTCGTGTTCGTCGCTCACCACATCAGCGCCGACGGCTGGTCCATGGGCCCGCTGACCCGCGACGTGATGATCGCCTACGCCGCCCGTGCCACCGGTGCGGCCCCGGGCTGGGCGCCGATGCCGGTGCAGTACGCCGACTTCAGCGTCTGGCAGCGCGAGGTGCTCGGCTCCGAGGCCGACGAGACCAGCCTCATCGCCCAGCAGGCCGACTACTGGAAGCGCGCACTCGCCGGTGTTCCCGACGAGCTGAACCTGCCCCTGGATCGGCCGCGTCCGAGCACACAGTCCTTCGCCGGTGGCCGGGTGCTGTTCCCGATCGGTGGCGACATCCACGCCGGACTGTCCGCCATCGCCCGCGAGCAGAACGCGACGCTGTTCATGGTCGTGCACACCGCGCTGGCGGTCTTCCTGGCACGCATGTCGGGCACCGAGGACATCGTCATCGGCACCCCGATCGCGGGCCGTGGTGAAGCCGAACTCGACGATGTGATCGGCATGTTCGTCAACACCCTCGCCCTGCGCACGCAGGTCGGCGGACAGCTCAGCTTCGCGGAGCTGCTGACCCAGGCCAAGGACGCCGACCTGGCCGCCTTCGCCCACGCCGACATCCCGTTCGAACGACTGGTGGAACTGCTCAACCCCGAGCGCTCCACGGCGCGGCACCCGCTGTTCCAGGTGGCGCTGTCGTTCGAGAACCTGCCCGACGCCGGCTTCGAGCTGCCCGGCCTGTCGGTCTCGGCCGTCGACTTCGACGTCGACACCGCCAAGTTCGACCTGCTGCTCACCGTGCGGGAAGCGGCAGCAGGAGATGAGGCAGGCGCCTACGCCGAGTTCTCCTACGCCAGTGCGTTGTTCGACCAGTCGACGGTGGAGAAGTTCGCGCAGCGCTTCCAGCGTCTGCTCGCCGAGGTCGTCGCCGACACCACCACCCCGGTCGGCGATCTCGAACTCCTCGACGAGACCGAGCGCACCGAACTGCTCACCCGCACAGGCGGTCCCGCCGCTGCGGTGAGCACCCTTCCGGAGCTGCTGGCCCAGGCCGTGGCGACCAACCCGACCGGTCAGGCCATCGTCGCGCCGGGCGAGTCGGCGGGCAGCGGTCTGGTCGGGGCGCTCACATCGGCCGAAGGTGCGTCGACGTCGTCGATCGCATCGCTGACCTACGCCGAGCTCGACGCGGCGTCCTCGCGTCTGGCTCGCGTGCTGATCGAGCGTGGTGCGGCACCGGAAACGGTCGTCGCCATCGCCATGCAGCGTTCGCTCGACACGACCCTGGCCATCTGGGCCGTCAGCAAGACCGGCGCGGCCTTCCTCCCGGTCGACCCGAAGTACCCGGCCGAGCGCATCGCCCACATGATGTCGGATTCCGGTGCGGCGCTGGGTATCACGGTTTCCTCCGAGGTCGGCCACCTGCCCGCGCCCACGCAGGGTGACTGGCTGGTCCTCGACGACGACGCCGCCGCGGCGCAGATCGCCGCACAGTCCGACGCCCCGATCACCGAGGCCGATCGCCGTGGCGCGGTCCGCCCCGGCAACACGGCCTACATGATCTACACCTCGGGTTCGACGGGTCTGCCCAAGGGCGTCGTCGTCACCCACGCCGGTGTGCCCAATTTCGCCGCCGCCCAGGTCGCGCAGTTCGGTCTCGACGAGAACGCGCGGACTCTGGCGTTCGCGTCACCGTCGTTCGACGCGTCGATCCTCGAGTTCCTCCTGGCCGTCGGCTCGGCGGGCACGCTCGTCATCACACCGGTCGGTGTGGTCGGCGGCGAGGAGCTGGCCGACATCATCGCGGGCCAGCGGCTCACCCATGTGTTCCTCACCCCGCTGGTCGCGGCGTCGATGGAACCCGCGGCACTGGCCGGGCTCGAAGCGCTGATCGTCGGTGGCGACAAGGCCCCCGTCGACCTGGTCGCGAACTGGCACAGCGCGGGTACCGACCCGGCGCACCACCGGTTCTACAACGCCTACGGCCCGACCGAGGCGACCATCGCCACCAACCTGTCCGATCCGCTGCTGCCGGGCGACACCATGAACATCGGTGGCCCGATCGCGGGCGCCACCGTGTACGTGCTCGACAGCCGCCTGCGCCCGGTCCCCGAGGGCGTGGCCGGTGAGCTGTACCTCGGCGGCGTCCCGCTGGCCCGCGGCTACCACGCGCGCCACGGCCTCACCGCCGAGCGTTTCGTGGCCAGCCCGTACGTGGCGGGCGAGCGCCTCTACCGCACCGGTGACGTCGTGGCCTGGCGCACGGTGCACGGCAAGCCGGTCGTGGAATACGTGGGCCGCAACGACTTCCAGGTGAAGATCCGCGGTTTCCGCATCGAACTGGGCGAGATCGACGCGGTCCTCACCGCGCACGACGCCGTCGAGTTCGCGGCCACCATCGGCCGCGAGACCGACGCGGGCGCCACCATCCTGGTGTCCTACGTGCGCGGCACCGTCGACCCGGCCGCCCTGGTCGAGTACGCGGCGCAGCACCTGCCCGCGCACATGGTGCCCGCCGCCGTGATGGTCCTCGACGAGATCCCGCTGACCCCCGCGGGCAAGCTGGACCGGCGCGCACTGCCCGAGCCGGTCCTCGCCCCGCGCGAGTTCCGCACGCCGACCAGCGACCTCGAGGCGATCATCGCCACCGTCTTCGCCGAGGTGCTCGGCGTGGACGCCGTGGGCCTGGACGATTCGTTCTTCGCCCTCGGCGGCGACTCGATCCTGTCCATCCAGCTGGTCTCGCGCGCCAAGGACCGCGGCGTGCTCTTCAAGCCGCGCGATGTGTTCGACAAGCGCAGCGTGGCCGGGCTCGCCGAGATCGCCGTGCTCGCGAGCGACGCCGAACAGATCGTGCTCGAGGAACTGCCGGGCGGCGGTGTCGGCGAAATCCCGATGCTGCCGATCATGCGTCAGATCCTGGCGAGCGGTTCCACCTACGACCGGTTCTCCCAGTCGATGGTGCTTCGCCTGCCCGACAACATCACCGCCGATGTCCTGCACGCCACCATCGGCGCGGTCTTCGACCACCACGATGTGCTGCGTTCGCGGGTGGCCAAGGATGCCGCGAACGGGTGGATCTTCGAGGCTCTGGCACCGGGCGAGGTCGACGTGACCACGCTCGTGCGCCGGGTCGAGGTCGCCGGTGACATCGCCGACGATCAGCTGTCCAAGCTGGCAAGCGTCGAATACGACGAGGCCATGGGCCGTCTCGACCCCGCGAACGCCGCCATGGTGCAGTTCGTCTGGTTCGCCTTCGGCGACAACGCCGAGGGACCGCGCCGCCGCGACGTACTGCTCATCGTCGGCCACCACTTCGTGATCGACGGCGTCTCCTGGCGCATCCTGATCCCGGACCTCGGCATGGCCTGGGGTCAGATCGCGGCGGGCCAGCAGGTCACGCTGCCGGTCAACGGCACCTCGATGCGTCGCTGGGCGCACAGCCTGGTCGAGCAGTCGGCGGATCGCCGTGCGGAACTGCCGTTCTGGCGCGAGGTTTCGGCCACCGCCGATCCGCAGCTGGGCTCGCGGGCGTTCGACCCGCAGGTCGACACCTTCGCCACCGTCGACCGGGTACAGGTCACCCTGTCGCCCGAGGTCACCGACGCGGTCCTCACCGCCATCCCCGGCCTCTACCACGGCGGCGTCAACGACGGTCTGCTCACCGCACTCGCGCTGGCCGTATCCCGGTGGCGTGGTGACGAATCCGGCACCGCGGCCCTGATCAAGCTGGAAGGCCACGGCCGCCAGGAAGAGATCGTGGCCGGTGCGGATCTGTCGCGCACCGTCGGCTGGTTCACCACTGCCTTCCCGGTCCGTTTGGACCTGGGCGGTGCCGACCTCGACGACGCGTTCGCCGGTGGCGCCGTGCTCGGTGACGTCATCAAGTCGGTCAAGGAGCAGATGCTCGCGGTGCCGGACAAGGGCATCGGCTTCGGCATGCTGAAGTACCTCGACGGTGCCGACCTGCCGAGCGTCGGCCAGATCAGCTTCAACTACCTCGGTCGCGCGACCGCCGGTGAGATCCCGGCCGAGCTCGCCGAACTCGGCTGGGTGCCGGTGGCGGATCTGGGTCAGCTCGACGCCGAGATGGACCTCGACATGCCCGCCAACGCGACCCTGGACATCAACGCCATCGTCAACGACGGCGACGAGGGCCCGCAGCTCGGCGCGAACATCGCGTTCCCGAAGGGTCTGCTCACCGCCGACCAGGCGCAGGAGTTCGCCGACCTGTTCGTGGCCGCGCTCACCGCGCTCGCCACGCACGCCCAGCGGGCCGACGCGGGTGGCTTCACCCCGTCCGACATGTCCCTGATCCGGGTCGGCCAGTCCGATCTGGAGCTGTGGGAGCGCGACTACCCGGCGCTGTCGGAGGTGTGGCCGCTCTCGCCGCTGCAGGCGGGCCTGATGTTCCACGCCATGCTCAGCTCGGCGACCGTCGACGTCTACACCGTGCAGGCCGTCCTCGACCTGACCGGCACCCTCGACACCGAGCGTCTGCGCGGCGCGGCCCAGGCCGTGCTCGACCGGTACCCGAACCTGCGGACGGCGTTCGTCACCGATTCGGCCGGTCAGCCGGCACAGGTGGTGCTCTCCGAGCTCGAGGTGCCGTGGCGCGAGGTCGACCTCACCGACCTGCCCGAGGACGAGCGGATGCCGCGGATGCGGCAACTGCTGCGCGCCGACCAGGCGAACCAGTTCGACATGGCCACCGCGCCGCTGATCCGCTTCGGTCTCTACAAGATCGACGAGGAGCATTCGCACCTGGCGATCACCGTGCACCACATCCTGGTCGACGGCTGGTCCATGCCGCTGCTCATGCGCGACCTGCTCGTGCTCTACGCGGTGCACGGTGACCTCACCGCGCTCCCGCGGGTGGCGTCCTACCGCAACTTCCTGTCCTGGCTCTCGGGCTGGGATCGGGAAGTGTCGCTACAGGTGTGGGCGGACGCGCTCGCCGGGGTCGAAGGCCCCACCCAGCTCGCGCCCGCGCCGCGCACCGACGAACGCTACGAACTCGGCAAGGTCATCGTCGAGATCGACAACGACCGCACCAGGAAGCTCGGCAAGTTCGCCGGCGAGCTCGGTGTCACCGTGAACACGATGCTGCAGACCGCGTGGGGCATCGTCGTCGGCCGCCTCACCGGCCGCGACGACGTGGTGTTCGGCGCGACCGTCTCCGGTCGCCCGGCGGAGCTGCCCGGCGTCGAGTCGATGGTCGGCCTGTTCATCAACACCCTGCCCGTGCGCATCCAGATCGACGATCGGATGACCGCGGAGAAGCTCACCCAGCGGGTGCAGTCCGAGCAGGCCGAGCTGCTCAGCCACCACTTCGTCGGTCTGTCCGACATCCAGCGGGTGGCGGGCATGGGCTCGCAGTTCGACACGCTGGTGGTGTTCGAGTCCTACCCGATGGACAAGGACGCCGTCACCGCGGCGAGCTCGATCGACGGCATGCAGGTCACCGGTGTCGGCCTCGACGACGCGACCCACTACCCGCTCACGCTGGTGGTGATGGCCGAGTCGACCATCGAGATCACGATGAAGTACCTGACCAGCACCTTCACCGCCGACGAGGTCCGCACGCTGTCGCAGCGCCTGCTGCGGGTGCTCGACGAGCTGCTCGACAACCCGTCCGGCCTGGTCGGCGACATCGACATCCTCGATGCGGGCGAACGCGCCCAGCTGCTCGCCGATTCCGGTGTGACAGCCGCTGTTTCGGCCCCGGTCGCTGCCGGTGTCGGCGCGCAGACGGTGGCCAAGGTGCTCGCCGAGGTCGTCGAAGCCGATCCGCAGGCTCCGGCGTTGTTGCGCGGTGACAGCGAAATCGCCTACAGCGCACTGGATCGCAAGTCCTCACAGCTGGCCCGCGTGCTCATCGCGCGTGGTGCGGGCCCAGGCGACGTGGTCGCGATCTCGCTGCCGCGCAGCGTGGATTCGGTCCTCGCCGCCTGGGCGGTGCACAAGGCAGGCGCCGCGGTGCTGTTCGCCGGTGAACTCTCCGGCGTCGAAATCGCCGCCGCCGGAGCTGTTTTCGGCATCAGCGCTACGCCGGTCGCCGGGGTGGCGGGTCAGTGGCTGGTCCTGGCCGACGTCGAAGACGAGATCGCCGCCACCGCGGCCCATCCCGTCTCCTACGCCGACCGAGTCCGCCCCCTGACCGAGGACCATCCGGCCTTCGTGCTGGTCTCCGGCGAGCACGCCACCGTCCTCGCCCAGTCCGAAGCGGTGGCCCTCGCCGAACGCCTGCGCGACGACCACGGCATCGACTACGAAGGCACCACCTACACCACCCACGCCTCCGGTCCGGCCGCCGTCCAGGAATTCCTGGCCTCGTCCACCGCCGGGGCACTGTCGGTGCTCCCCGATGCCTCGGTGGAAGACGACCTGACAGACGGCGAGGTCACTCACTGGTTCGTAGTCGCGGGCGACCCGACCGACGTGGCCGACAGTGAGGTCACGGTGATCGTCGCTGAGTAGGTTGCACGTTCGGCCGAGTGATGAGCTGGTTCAGCACGATGGCTGAACTAGAACTGAGCGTTACCAGTGCGTTCATCTGACGAGCTCAGCAAGGTAGGAGGTGGGTTCCGTGGCGATGCCGGTGCCGCATTCGGCCGAGTGGACCGCTGCTGATCTGGATCAACTACCCGATGGCGGACTGCGTTACGAGGTATTGAATGGCCAGCTTGTCGCGAACGCCGCACCCAAGCCGAAGCATCAGTGGTTGATCAAACGGCTGACCCAGGTCCTTGACGCGTGCGTTCCCGTCGATCACCTGGTCCTGGACGGTGTCGGCGTACTCATCGGGGACGACGAGCCGATCCCCGATCTGATGGTGGTCGCCGGATCGATCGACTGGAATGGACGCGGGGTTCCGGTGGGCCAGGTCGCGCTCGCCGTGGAGGTCGTGTCGAAGTCGACGACATTGCAGGACCGATTGGTGAAGCCGGTTCTGTATGCGCAGGCCAGGATTCCGACGTACTGGCGATTCGAAATCAACCCGTTCAAAGGCTGTCTCGCCGACGAGGAGTTGCCGGTGCTGTTCGCCTACGCCCTCGGCACCGATGGTGAGTACGAGCAGACACACCGTGCGTCGGCGGGTAATCCGGTGACTCTACGTTCGCCCTATGAAGTCACCTTCGATCCGGGCGCGCTCCTCCCCCGCTAGGTCGGCCGTTCATTCACTGTTCCGGCGTGCCCACGGAACGGAGTCCGACTCGGCGGGATGGATGTGACGTGGGTTCCTTCTGCTCGAAATGTGCTCGAAGCAGAACCGAGATAGGGTCCGGTTCTCTCCGAGAACAAGAAGGGAGCGGTTGGTATTACGCTTCGGGTTTGGCTGAGCAGTGCGGGGGCGGCAACCGTGCAGGTCATGCGGTTGCTGCGGGAGAATCCTGACGGGGTGGCAATCAGTATTCATGCCAGCAATGTGGATCCGAGCGCGGCAGCTCTCTCGGCGTGTGATGTGTCGGTGATCGAGCCTCGGTACGTCAGCAACGAGCAGTATGCGCAGTTCGCGCTCGACTACTGCCGAACGCACCGGATCGATGTGCTCATCCCGCCGCGCCGGCTCGACGCGCTCGCGGGCCGCACGGCGGACTTCGCCGCGGTCGGTACCAGTCTGATGTGTTCGCCGCTGTCCGCGGTGACGGCGCTGACCAGCAAGGTTCTCACCTACGAGATAGCCGGTGCCGCGGGAATTCCGGTGCCGCCATGGCGCGAGGTGTCCGACGTCGACGAGTTCTACGCTGCTGTCGACGAGCTCTCGCTCACGGGGGAGACGCTGTGCATCAAGCCGAGCGGAGAGTACTCGGCGTTCGGTTTCCGCATCCTCGACGACCGTCCGCTGACCATGGCGAACCTGCGGGTCGCGCCCCGGCCGGTGGCCTCGGTCGAGGCGGTCGCGGGGGCGATGCGCCGGGCGGCGGAGGAGGGCGAAGCGGTGCCACCGCTGCTCGTGATGCCGTTCCTCGAAGGCCCGGAGATCAGCATCGACTGCCTCTCCGCCGCGGGCGGCGAACTGCTGATGGGTATTCCGCGAGCCAAGCAGGGGCGCTTTCGCATGCTGCTCGACGATCCGGCCCTGGTCGACATCGCCCGCCGACTCGTACGCCACTTCGAACTGGCCTATCTGACGAATATCCAATTGCGCTATCGCGGTGGGCAACCGGTGCTGCTCGAGGCGAACCCACGACCCTCGGCGGGGTTGTTCCACACTTCGTTCGCCGACGTGAACCTGCCCTGGGCCGCGGTTCGGCTACTGCTGCAAGGAGATTCAGGTTTGCGGCAGCCCCCGCGCCTGGGCGCCTGCCTCGCCGTCGCGGAAGCGGTCATGGAGGTCGCACCACACTCGGACGGTCAGTTCCCCGGTGCCGTACGCAGGAGCGCGGACCTGGTTCCTGGTTGATCGGCCCCGATGCGCTCGCGATCGCCTCACCGCGGCCCGCCTCACGATCCAGAAGTCCTCGGTGGCTGCGGGGTTCCCGCCGATTCCGACGCACAGCGCGACGAAGACGAACCAGCCGGCAATGGCCCGCCACGGATGGCGCGCGCTGGCAACGGCGATCAGTACCAAGCGATTTCGCTTGCCGTCACTGCTGGTCGGGAGGCCGATGCCAACGGCAGCATCGACCGGTCGAACTTCGATCGGTGGACGGCCTCTGGCCACATACCGGGACGGTAACCGCGGTGGGCGAAGGTCACCAGGCGGTAACGCTCGGCATTTCCGGGCGTCACGCCGGGAAATTCGTCGGCTGCTGCGGCACGCGGGCATCGCGGGGGTCACCGTCGGTCCCGAAAGTGACACTTCCGCGACACCACTGCGTCCGACGTGATGGATTTTTGTCTGGAATTTGCCCCCGCCCCAGCGAACACTGAAAGAGCGCGCAGCTAGGAATCAGCAGCTTGGAACCAATCGAATCAACCCGAGGGAAGGATTCCCCCATGTCCGCGAAGATCAGTAAGGCAGCCGCGGCGGCCGCCATCGTTCTGGCTCTCGGCGCTGTCGCCGCTCCCGCGGCCTCGGCTGCCGTGCCTGCGCCGCAGGCTGCCACCCCCACCGCATCGGAAGTCGGATCGGTGGCGTTGTGCTTCCCGCTGGGCAGCGTGGAGATCTGTATCTGATCGCACCGTCGTCCGTCCACTGTTCTCCTGGCGGGACAGAACCGTGATGATCATGGTTCTGTCCCGCCTTGTCAGTGGGGGAGCAGGTCGGCCAATCCTTCGAGAAGCAGATCGAGGCCGAAGGTGAAATCCGCCGCGCCGGAGTGAGCTCCGGTGCTGACGAGCGCGGCCAGCGCGTGCATGTGGGGATGGGTCTCGGTGGGGATGAGCGGTAGGAATCGCTGCGCGGCCGCGGCGTATTCGGAGGGGTCGAGGGGGAAGTTGATGGCCTGGACGGTGAAGCCGTAGATGTGGCTGTCCAGGGCGTTCCAGGCTCGGTCGGCCTGTTCGTAGGTGAAGCCCGCGGTGATCAGGCAGCCGAGGGTGGCGTCGATGTAGCGGAGCATGGCGGGGCCGACATTGACGCGGGAGCCGAGTAGGCCGGTGGCCCAGCGGTGGTTCAGCAGGACCTCGTGGGCGGAGGTGGCGCGGTGGCGGAGTTCGGCCCGCCAGTCGCCGCCCGATCGGGGGACATAGATCTCCGCGACCACCAGGTCGATGATGCCGTCGTAGAGGTCGTCCTTGTTGGCGACGTGGTTGTACAGCGACATCGCTTCCACGCCGACGGTCTTGGCGAGGTTGCGCATCGACAGGGCGGCCAGGCCCTGCCGGTCGGCCAGGTCGATGGCCGCACGCAGGACTCGTTCCCTGGTGAGTGGGGTGCGTGGCGGCATGGGGGCTCCTGACTGTTTCCTTGACCTACTTACGGCGTAAGCGTAGCGTCTCACGGGAGAGGCTTACGCTGTAAGTGCGAGACGAGGGACAGTGCTCATGACCGATGTGGAAACGGCTTCGATGACCGCCTGGATTGCCCCCCGGTACGGCGGGGGTGAGGTGCTGCGGACCGAGATCGTGCCGCGGCCGACGCCCGGGGACCGGGAGGTGGTGGTCCGGGTGCGGGCGGCGTCGCTGTGCAGTGGCGATCTGCATCTGCTCACCGGGACGCCGTATCTGCTGCGTCTCGGCTTCGGATTGCGCAGGCCCAAGCATCGGATGATCGGGCAGAACTTGGCGGGCGAAGTGGTCGGCGTCGGTGGCTCGGTGACGGATTTCAGGGTCGGGGATCGGGTCTTCGGTGAGGTCCCCAGCGGCGCGTTCGCGGAGTACGTCCGCGCCGACGCGGGTGCGTTCGCCGTTGTTCCCGCCGCGTTGAGCATGGAGGAGGCCGCGGCGATACCTGATTCGGGCATGACGGCATTGCAGGGCCTGCGCGACATCGGCAAGGTCGGGCCAGGGGACCGGGTGCTGATCAACGGCGCGTCCGGTGGGGTCGGCAGTTTCGCGGTGCAGATCGCGAAAGTGCTGGGCGCGCACGTGACGGCCGTGTGCAGCACCCGGCACATCGAGATGGTGCGCGACATCGGCGCGGACGTCGTCATCGACTACACCACCGACGATTTCACTCGCGCGCAGGCGCCCTACGACGTGATCTTCGACCTGGCGGGCAACCGCACGCTGCGGGAGATCCGCCGCGTACTGGCCGCGGACGGCGTCTTCATCTCCTCCGCGGCCGCGCCGGGCAACAACTGGTTCGGCCCGATCCGATGGCTGGGACAGGTGGCGCTCACCGACCTGTTCGCGCGGCAGACTCTGAAGGCTCTGCTCATGCGACCCGCCGCCGCCGACCTGGAATACCTGGCCGGGTTGGCTGTCGGCGCCGGCTTGCGGCCGGTGATCGAGCGACGGTTCCCGCTGTCCGACACGGCACAGGCCGTCGCGGCGTTCGAGCAAGGGCACGCGTCGGGAAAGACCGTTCTCGTCGCCTGAGCGACCCGGTTGCCGTCAGTCGGTGAGTTCTCCGGCGGTGCGCCAGGATTGGCGCTCCTGGGCGAAGGCCTCGGCTTGGAGTGCGCGGAAGCCGGTGATGGAGTCGTCGTTGTCCGCCAGGAACTTGCGGTAGTCGGCGAGGCGGAAGTCGCCGTCCTCGGTGGTGATGTCCACCTTGCCCGCGGCGAAATCCGCGCGCAGGTCGAGCAATTCCGCCGCCTCCACCGGGTGCCAGCGAATGCGGTCGAAATAGCGTAGAAGCCAGGGGGTTTCGGGATCGGTGGCGAAGCGATCCACGCCAGGGCCTGCGGTGCCGGTGGGACGGGCGCGGTGGTTCCAGACCTGGGTGGTGCGACCGACGAATTGGTAACCGCCGGGGCCTTCCATCCCGTAGATGCAGAGGTAGGCGCCGCCGATGCCGACCGCGTTCTCGGGTGTCCAGGTGCGGGCCGGGTTGTACTTGGTGGTGACGAGGCGGTGGCGGGGATCGGTGGGGGTGGCTACCGGGGCGCCCAGATAGACGTCGCCGAGGCCGAGGACCAGGTACTCGGCGTCGAAAACGGTCTTGTAGACGTCATCGACGGAAGAAAGACCGTTCATGCGGCGGATGAACTCGATGTTCCACGGGCACCACGGGGCATCGGCGCGGACACCGTGCATGTAGCGGGTGATCGCTTCCCTCGTGGCGGGGTCGTCCCAGGACAGCGGGAGGTGAACCGTACGGCTCGGGACCACCAGTTGGCCGGAATTCGGCAGTTGCGCTTCGGCTTCGGCGAGGAGGTCGAGGAGCCGGGGAATCGGCAGCACGGCCGGGTCCACCCTGATCTGGAGGGAACGGATTCCCGGAGTGAGCTCGATGACACCGCGCAGGCCGATCGCGATGAGGTGCTGGTGCAGGGCGTGGACGCGGGCGCGAAGGCCGAGATCCAAAGTGAGCGTGCCGTATTCGACGAGGACGCCGTCGTCGCCCTGTCGTCGGTAGGTCACGCCGGTTTCGTCGTCGACTTCGGTCCGGCGCAGGATGCCGTCGTCGCCGTCGCGGCCCGCTGAGAGGACGGTGCCGAACGCCGCCCGTCGGCGGGCGCCGAGTTCTGCCACGGGAGCGGCGTGTTCGG
Source organism: Nocardia sp. NPDC060249 (assembly GCF_042728755.1). Lineage (NCBI taxonomy): Bacteria > Bacillati > Actinomycetota > Actinomycetes > Mycobacteriales > Nocardiaceae > Nocardia > Nocardia sp. NPDC060249. The sequence goes on along the minus strand of NZ_JBHXAQ010000007.1, from coordinate 2,524 downwards.
AGCGGATGGGCACGAAGCGAACCTTGTCGCCGGGGGTGAGCTGGCCGAGCTTCCAGCGGTCGGCGGCGACTACGGTCACCGGGCAGACGAAGCCGCCGAGGCTGGGGCCGTCCGGGCCGAGCAGGATCGGGGTGTCGCCGGTGAAGTCGAGGGCGCCGATGGTGTAGGCGTTGTCGTGGATGTTCGACGGGTGAAGGCCCGCTTCGCCACCGTCGGTGCGGGCCCATTCGGGCTTGGGGCCGATGAGGCGGACGCCGGTGCGATCGGAGTTGAAGTGGACTTCGTAATCGGTGCCGACAATGGTGTCGAAGTCGTGGCGGGTGAAGAACTCCGGTGCGCCGTGGGGGCCTTCGGTGACCGCGAGTTCCCAGCGGTGAGCGAAGGCCGGCTGGTCGGCCATCGGGATGGCGGGCGCGAGACAGGCCGACGGCGCGCCCAGCGTGAGTGATTCGTCGGCGCGAAGGGCGGCACCGGTGCCGCCGCCGAACTTGCCGAGCGTGAATGTCGCCGCGCTGCCGAGGAATTCGTCGATCTCGATGCCGCCCGAGAGCAGGATGTAGGTCCGCATGCCGGGTCCGCGGATCGCGCCGACGTCGAGCACGCCGCCCGCCGGGATCTCGACGGTGCGCCACTGCTCGACCGGGACGCCGTCCACCCGGACATCGGCCACCGCGCCGGTCACACACACCCACGTGGGAGCCGAGAACCGCAATGCGGGCCCGCCCAGCGTGCACTCCAGCCCGGCCGCGCCTTCGGGATTGCCGAGCACTCGGTTGCCGAGGCGGAACGACAGGTCGTCCATCGGGCCGGACGGCGGAACTCCGATGTGCCAGTAGCCGATTCGGCCCGGCCAGTCCTGGATGGTGGTCTGCATTCCGGGGCGAACGACCTCGATGTGCCGCTGCGAAGGAGAAGGCGCTGCGGTAGGCGACTGCACTCCCGAGATCGTCGCGGCCGCCGCGTCCGAGGTGACGGATGGGGCGTCATCGACGCGGGTGCCGGTGAGGCTCATCGGGTCACCACCATGCGGACCGGGGTCGGGTCGAAACCGTTGCAGGGGTTGTTGATCTGGGGGCAGTTGGAGACGAGGACCAGGGTGTCGATCTCGGCGCGCAGGGTGAGCTTCTTGCCGGGGGCGGAGAGTCCGTCGACGATGCCCAATGTGCCGTCCGGCTCCACGGGGACGTTCATGAACCAGTTGATATTGGAGACCAGGTCGCGTTTGCCCAAGCCCCATTCGAGGGCGGCGGTGAGGAAGTTCTCCACGCAGGCGTGCTGGTGGCGGGTGTGGTGCCCGTAGCGCAGGGTGTTGGACTCCTGGGAGCAGGCGCCCGCGATGGTGTCGTGGTTGCCGACCTCGTCGTCGACCACCGTCATCAACGGGGTGCCGCCTTCGGTGCGCAGGACGCTGCCGGTGGTCAGGAAGATATTGCGCTGGGCGGCGACGGTGGCCTGGGCGCTGTAGCGGTCGGTGCGGTCGGCGGCGGAATAGAGCAGGCAGTCGACGGCCTGGTTGCCGTGCAGGTCGATGATGTCGAGGTGATCGCCCGCGCGGACGATGGCCGACCACGGCGCCTGGGCGGGAACGGTTTCGTCGAGGACGACGGTGCGGGTGACGGTCATGCCGGAACCTCCGTGTTCAGTGCGGCCGTCCAGGCGGCTTCGGTGTTCTCCACGGCCCGTCGGTATTCGGGGTCGTCGTTGCGGGTGTCCAGATCCGCGGGGGAGGGCCAGGCGAGAAGGTCGAGGTCGCCGGTGGGGCGGTCGTCGAGGGGGTGCGGGGCGTTGGCGACCAGGAGGGTCACCGGGAGATGGACGATCAGGTCGATGGTGGCGCCCGCGTCGCCGTTGCCGGTCGACTCGATCGCACCGTTCGGTGCTACGCGAGCGCCACGGAACAGGGCGATGGAGGGGCCGACGTCGCGAGGTTCGAGGCCCTGTTTGGCGGCGGCGAGATGGAGCTGGTGGCGGCCGTCGGTGGTGGGGCCGCACAGGGTGTCGTGGTGGCCGTCGGAGTCGGTGAGGACAGTGGCCAGGACCCGGCCTTGGTCGGAGAGCAGCGGGTGGCCTGCGCTGAGGTAAGCCTGCCACGGGACTTTCACGGTGTCGGCGACATTCAGCCGCTCCCAGGGGGATTCGGTTCGCAGGAGGAACAGGTGGGCGCAGGTGGTGCCGGAGGGGTCTGCGAGGCGCACTCGAGTGCCGCGGCCGAGCACGATGTTCGCGTAGCCGCCTGCGGGGATGCGGTGTGCGGCAACGATGGTTGTGGGATCTATGTCAGGGGGTGTCTCGGGGGTGGTGATGGTTGCTGCTGCGGCTTGGGCGCGGGCGTGGGCGCGGGCGCCGGTGGTGGAGTGGGTGTTCGTCATCGTTGACCTCCTGGATGACCTGGGGTGGAGTAGTCCCAGACGGTTTGACGCTGTGTTTTTGGCGCGCTGGCGCGCGCGTGTCCGCGGCCCTGAGGGGCCGCCGGTCAGGCACCGGTGCTTGCTCCTTCGTCGCCTACGCACCGGCGCCTGACCGG
>NZ_JBHXAQ010000006.1:174724-405206 GCF_042728755.1 Nocardia sp. NPDC060249 | reverse complement strand
CCCCTAGGGAGCGGCGGCCACGAAGTGGCCGGTGCGCGGCCGGGCCGCCGGGGCGGCGCCCCGGGGGGGGGGGCGCAGGGGGCAGCACCCCGGGCGGAGCGGCGGCCCCCCCCGGGCCCGGGCCCCCCCCCCCCCGCGGGCCCCGACGCTGTTTCGCGTGCGCGGAGTGAATACGACTCCCGGAACACGGCTATCGGGGTGTCGTGCGGGAAAATGAGAGGGTGACCACCGAGAACGAGCGTCCTGGACCGCCGGCTATGAGCCCGAGCATTTTGGTGATCACCCTGTCACGGCGGGTGGAGGCGGCATTGGGGGCGGAGTTGGGGGCGCTGGATCTGACGGTGGCTCGGCTGGGGTTGCTCGGGCATATCAATGGGGTGCCGGGGGCCTCGTTCAGTGATCTGGCGCGGATGTCGGGGACGAGCGTGCAGAGTGTGCACGCCGCGGTGAAGGGGCTGGTGGGGGCGGGGTTGGTGCAGGATCGGACGGCGCGGGCGGGGTCGGCGTCGGCGATCGAGTTGACGGAGGCGGGCGCGGAGCTGCTCGCGCAGGCGCGTAAAGCGGTGACGCGGGTGGACACTCAGCTGTTCGGGGCGGAATCGGATCCGATTCTGCGGCGAGTCGGAGCGGCGATCGTCGACGCGTTCGCCGGGGCTATTCCCCCTCGACCCGAGGCGTGACGAACCCGACCTTCAATATGACTGAAGCTCGAGCTAGGCTTCAATCACATTGAAGGTCGGAGGGAGTCGGTAGTTGGAACACGTCTTGCTGTCCGTGCATGTGCTCGCGGGCATCGTCTTCGTCGGCGGCTCAGCCGTCGCCACCAGTCTTTTTCCCCGCTACGCGCCGATCGTGGGCGGGCCCGAACCCGAGTCGGTGCGCAGCAGGCCGGTCGCGGCCGCCATGCACCGGATCACCGGGAACTACGCGAAACTCGCGATCATCGTGCCGGTGATCGGCATCGTGCTGGCCACGATCCAGGGCCGGATGAACGAAATCTGGATCACCACCGCGATGGTGACGACCGCGGTGGCGGGCGGGCTGCTCGCCGTGCAGATCGTTCCGATGCAGCGCGAAGCCCTCGACAAGCCCGACGACGGTCAGCGCCTGCGGGTGCTGTCGATGCTCGCGGGTATCTACAACCTGCTGTGGACGGCCGTGGTCGTTCTCATGATCGTCCGTCCCGGATCCGCCGCGTGACCGAACAGGAGCTCCACATGACCGACCAGGGTGTCACTTTCATCAATGTGATCGAGGTTTCCGCCGACGACATCGAGGGATTCGTCGCGCAGTGGCGCGAACGGGCCGCGCACATGCGCACCGCCCCGGGTTTCCGCGATGTCCGCCTGCATCGCGCCTTGCTGCCCGATTCGCGATTCCAGCTGGTGAACGTCGCGCACTGGGACAGCGCCGAGGCCTGCGAGGCCGCCGGCCTCAACCCGACGGTCGTCGCCTCGGTCGACCGGGCGCGTCAGGTCGCGCGCGCCAACCCCGCCCTCTACGAGGTGGTCGCCGAGTTCTGCTGAGCGACAGGCATTCACAACGCGTCGAGCACCGCCTGCCGAGGCGGGGTTCCGACGCGGCCGAATCCCGCGAGGAGTGGATTCTCGACGTCAGTGCTTGGCGCCGATGGTGTGGAGAATCTCGTGGATGATCGGGTCGGTGAGCCGGTTGGTGACCGATCGACCTTCGCGGCTCGAGGTGACGCACCCCTCGTGCCGCAGCACGCGCAGGGCCTGGGAGATCGCGTTCTCGTTGCGGCCGACCGCGGCGGCCAGCTCGCCGACGCTGATGCCGGGTGAGCGGTGCAGGCACAGCAGGATTTCCAGGCGACCGGGGTCGGACAGCAGGTCGAAGCGCTGCGCCCATTCCCTGATCTCGACGTCGCCGATCGCGCGACGGCCGAGTTCGACCGGCGACCCGTGCAGTGTGCGTGGCTCTCCCATGGCGGTGCCCAGCTTAATCGCCGAGTGGACAGGACGGCACCGCCCGCGACTATTATCTGTTCATCTGTTCAGATAAACATGTAGGGATGATGGATGCGCACTCGGCCGCTGTTCGCTGTAGGGGCCGCGTTGGCGGTCGTGCTGACCTCGTGCGGAGCACCCGACAGCGGGTCCACCGACTCACTGGTGCTCGCCGATGCGTACGAGCTGGGCGGATACAACCCGGTCGCGGGGTACGGCGCGGCCGGTGAGGCCAAGGTCTACGACGGATTGCTGCGGCTCACCGGCGGCACCGGCATGCCCGGTTTCGAGCCCGCCCTGGCAACGGCATTGCCGACGCCCGACGCCGACGCGACTGTCTGGACGGCGCCGCTGCGCCCCGGTGTGCGGTTCAGCGACGGGTCCGCGTTCGATGCCGCCGACGTGGTGGCGACCTACCGCGCGATTCTGGATCCGGCGTCGGCCTCGGAGGTGCGATCGTCGTTTTCGATGATCGACCGGGTCGACGCTGTCGATCCGCTGTCGGTGCGGTTCACCCTGCGCCATCCCTATGCCGCGTTCCCGACCAAGCTGCTGATCGGGATCGTGCCGTCGGAATCCGTCGCGACGCCGGGACCCGCGACCGAATCGCCGCTCAATACCGCCCCGATCGGCACCGGCCCCTATCGGCTCACAGCATTGGAGCCGACAAGGGCGGTGTTCGAGGCGAACGACAGCTATTGGGGTGGCGCGCCTTCGGTCAAGCGGCTGACGGTGCTCTACGTGCCCGACGACAACACCCGCGCGCAGCGGATGGCCGGCGGTGAACTCGACGGAACGTCACTGCCGCCCCTGCTGGCTGCCACGTTCGAACGGACAATGTCGGTGCAGGCCAACACTTCCGCGGATTGGCGCGGTGTGTCGATGCCCGAGCGCGATCCGGTCGCCGGTGACCCGGCCGTCCGGCTGGCACTGAACTACGCGGTGGATCGCCAGGCGATGATCGACAACATCCTCGGCGGCTACGGCCGACCGGCCTACACCCCCTTCGCCGAGGTCTACGGCGAATCCCACAACCCGGCAGTCTCTTTCGCCTTCGATCGCGGGCGTGCCGAGCAGGTCCTCGATGCCGCGGGATGGCGGGCCGGCGCCGACGGCGTGCGCGCGAAAGACGGTGTGCGCGCGCGCTTCACCGTGATGTACAACTCCACCGACACGGTGCGCCGTGACCTCGCACTGGCTTTCGCCTCCGACGCGCGGCGGGTGGGCGTCGAGGTCGATCTCGAGGCACTGTCGTGGGATCGGATCGAGCCGCGCATCGACCAGGCCGCGATCCTGCTCGGCGGCGGTAGCGAGCCCTACGATCCCGACACCCAGGCCTACAACACCCTGCACTCGCCGCTGCTCGACCCGGGCGCGGGCAGCCCCTACGACAATGCGAGCAGGCACGCGAATCCCGCGATCGACGCCCAGCTCGACATCGCCAGGCGCAGTACCGATCCCGCGGTGCGCGCCGCCGCGTACCGGGAGGTGCAGAGCCGGTACGCCCAGGATCCGAGCTACGTCTTCCTGGTGCATCTGGATCACACCTATGTGGTGAAGGATTCTTCCTGGACGATGTCGGGGCCGATTCTCGAGCCGCACGCGCACGGCGTCACCTGGGGGCCGTGGTGGTCGCTGCATACCTGGACCCGCTGATGGGGCGCAGTCGCGTTCGCGGACGCGGCCTCCGGGCGATGGTCGGGTGGCGATTGGTGGCGTTGATTCCGGTGCTCGCCGCGGTGTCGGCCGCGCTCTTCGCCGCGGCGGCGGTGTCGCCGTTCGATCCGCTGGTCGGCTATCTCGGCGCTCGCTACGAGACGACGAGCGCGGCGGATCGGGCGTTGCTCACAGATCGACTCGGGCTCGACGCCTCGTGGTACCAGCTGTACGGACGCTGGATCGGCGACCTGTTCAGCGGCGATCTCGGCGTGTCCCGCGGGTTCGCGCAGCCGGTGAGTACCCTGCTCGCCCACCGGATTCCGTGGACGGTACTGCTGGTCGTGGTCGCGATGAGCGTGGCGGTCGCCGTCGCGCTCGGCGCGGGCGTCTGGGCCGGTATGCATCGCGGTGGGGTGCTCGATCGGCTGGTCACCGCGTCGTGTGTGGTGATGCAGGGGCTGCCGCCGTTCGTGGTGTCGCTGGCCGCGATCGGGGTGTTCGCGGTCGGACTCGGCTGGTTGCCGCCCGCCGGGCTCACCGACGCCGGGGCCGAGGTCGGCGTCGGCCAGGTGGCGCGACATCTCGTGCTGCCCGTCGCCGCGTTGGCCGTCTCGCAGGTGCCGTGGTTGTTGCTGGCGGTTCGGGAATCGGTGTCGGGCAACCGCGGTGAGGACTTCGTGGTCGGCGCCGCCACACGCGGCATCGACACCGCGACGATCACCCGCAGGCACATCCTGCCGGCCTCGCTGGCCCCGTTCGTGACGATTCTCGGCGCGCGACTGCCGGAGGTCGTGGTCGGGGCGGTGCTGGTGGAGGAGATCTTCTCGTGGCCGGGGATCGCGGGCGCGTTCGTCCAGTCGGCGAAAGATCTGGATATGGCACTGCTGGCCGTTCTCACTGTCGGTACGACCTGCGCGGTGATGCTCGGGTCGCTGCTCGCCGATGTCGCGGTGGTGCTGCTCGATCCGCGGGTGCGCGCCGATGGGTGAGCGGTATCGCCCGCGCGCTCGCGACCTCACGCGCGAAGCTGCCCAGCGGCGGCGCGGTGCCGGCTGGGCGTCGGCGGGCGGTGCGCGGCGGCTGTGGGTCGCGCTGGCGGTACTGGTCGCGGTGGTGCTGTACGCGGTGATCGTGCCGTGGATCGGGGGGGTCGACGATCGGCTGACCGACTTCGCGAGCGCGCGGCAGGCGCCGTCCGGGCAGTGGTGGTTCGGGACCGACTCGGCCGGGCGGTCGCTGTTCGTGCGCATCGCGGCGGCCTTGCGGACCTCACTGGTGGTCGCGGCGTGTGCGGCCGCGGTGTCGACGGTGATCGGAGTGCTGGTCGGTGCGGTCTCCGCGCTGGCCGGTGGGTGGGTGGATCGGGTGATCATGCGCTGCGCCGATACCGCGAACGCGCTGCCGCATCTGCTGCTCGGGATCGTGATCGTGGCGCTGTTCCGGGGGAACGCGCTGGCGGTGGTGTTGTCGATAGGGCTCACGCACTGGGTGCAGGTGGCGCGGATCGTGCGGGCGGAGAGCTTGAGTCTGCGCGAGCGCGAATACGTCTGCGCCGCAGTGCTCGCGGGCGCGAGTCGCACTCACCTGCTGGTCAAGCATCTGCTGCCCGCCGTCGCTCCGCAGGCGTTGATCGCGGTGGTGCTGCTTCTCCCGCATGCGATTTGGCACGAGTCGACCTTGTCGTTCCTCGGGTTCGGACTGCCGCCGCACGAACCGAGCCTGGGCACGCTGCTGGAGGAGGCCCGCACGTCGCTGCTGCTGGGCGGGTGGTGGACGCTGGTTTTCCCCGCTGGATTCCTGGTGCTGACGACGGTGGCGGTCGCTGTCGCGGGATCGTCACTGCGCGGGTTGCTGGCCCCACCGAAACCCGCACGGATGCCGCGATGAACCGAGCACGGCGGGACTCGCCGGTGCCGGAATGCCATGGCCGACGTCGCGCTGCGGCGACCGCACAGGAGGCCACATGAACAGCGCGAGATCTCACGAGTCGGATACCTGCCTGTCCATCGACGCGCTGACCGTCCGCATTCCGGTAAGTCGCGGTGCCGTGGTGCACGCGGTGACCGACCTGTCTCTCGACATCGCGGCCGGCGCGATCACCGCGCTCGTCGGCGAATCCGGTTGCGGGAAGTCGATTGTCGCCAGTGCCGTGATGGGTGTGCTGCCACGCGAGGCCATCACCACCGGGTCCGTTCGCCTGCGACTCGGCGGTGCGGACCCGGCCCCCGAACCTCTCGACATCCTCGCCGGCCACCTGCCGTATCGCGGCCGCCACATCGCCCTGGTTCCCCAGTCCCCGAGCACCTACTTCTCCCCCGTACGGACCGTCGGATCCCAACTCGCGGAGACGATCACCGCGCTCGGCACCGCGCACACCCCCGCCGACCTCGTCGAGCGCGCCGGGCTCTCCGCCGCCGCGCTCGACCTGTTTCCGCACGAACTCTCGGGCGGCATGGCCCAGCGGGCAGCCGTAGCGGCCGCCTTGGCGGGTGACCCCGAGGTGATCATCGCCGACGAACCCACGTCCGGACTCGATCGCGCACGCACCGACCAGATCGCAAAACTGTTGCGCGAGTGCGCCGATGATGGTGCCGCGGTCCTGCTGATCACGCACGATCTCGGGCATCTGATCCGCGCGGGCATCGCCGACACTGTCGCGGTGATGTACGCGTCACGCCTGATGGAGGTCGGCCCCGGTGCGCACGTGCTCGACGATCCGTGGCACGACTACACCCGCGACCTGCTCGCCGCCCTGCCCGAACGCGGACTGCACCCGCTCCCCCATCCCCCGCGATCGCTGACGAATCTGTCCGAGATCTGCCCCTACGCGGGTGGCCCGACGCAGTTGATCCCCCAGCTGCCGCGCATGATTCGCCGACGGAGGTCCTGATGCTGATCGCCGACTCCACGACCGCGGGCTACGGCTCGCGACCCGTCATCCGCGGGGTCGACCTGCGGATCGCCCCGGGCGAGATCGTCGGGATCACCGGCGACTCGGGATCGGGGAAAACCACGCTCGCGCGAACCATGGCCGGGCTGCTGACGCCCACCTCCGGCACCGTCACCGTCGACGGACAGGCGCCCCGCCGGGCTCGCGGCACCCTCGCCATGGTCTTTCAATCCCCGCGTGCCGCAACCAATCCCCATTTCACCGTCGCCCAGATCATCGCCGAACCCGCCCGCATCCGCCGCACCACGGTCCCCGATCTCACCGCGCTGGCCGCCACCGTCGGTCTCACCCCCGATCTCCTCGACCGCCGCCCCCACGCCCTCAGCGACGGCCAGCTCCAACGCGCCTGCCTGGCCCGCGCCCTCGCCCAGAACCCCCGCTACCTCATCCTCGACGAAGCCACCGCCATGCTCGACGCAGCCACCACCGCCACCGTCATCCGCCTGGTCATGACCCGCGCCGAAGACAACCTCGGCGTCCTCCTGATCAGCCACGACGAGCCCCTCCTCGAGGCCGCCTGCACCCGCATCGCCACGATGCACGAAGGCACACTCACCCCACGACAAGCATCTCCCCAATAACCCCACGATTACCTCAGGCTGCGCACAGGAACCGGTTTTAGCGTGAGCCCCTGTGACATTCACGCCACCGAACCCAGTCAGCGCGTGCCGCAGCCTCAGCGGTTGGGCCCGCACCGCACCGACCGTCGCCGAAGTGCTGCGCACCCCCGACATCGCGGTGATCGCCGAGCGGGTGCGGACCGCGGGGCCGCGCGGGGTGATCGCGCGCGGGCTCGGACGTAGTTACGGGGATCCGGCGCAGAACGCGGGCGGGCTGGTGGTCGACATGACCGCGCTGGACCGGATCCAGAGCATCGATCCCGACAGCGGGATCGTCGAGGTCGACGCGGGCATCAGCCTGGACACGCTCATGCGGGCGGCGCTGCCGTTCGGGCTGTGGGTCCCGGTGCTTCCGGGTACCCGGCAGGTGACGGTCGGTGGGGCGATCGGGGCGGATATCCATGGCAAGAACCATCATTCGCAGGGCAGCTTCGGCAATCATGTGGTGTCGATGGATCTGCTGACCGCCGACGGCTCGGTGCGCACCCTGACGCCGGAGGGGCCTGACTCGGAGCTGTTCTGGGCAACAGTCGGCGGGATGGGGCTCACCGGCATCGTCGTCGGCGCGCGAGTTCGGTTGAAGCACACCGAGACCGCGTATTTCCTCGTCGACAACGACCGCACGCGCGATCTCGACGAGACGATGGAATTGCTGACCGGCGGTTCCGACGATGGGTACGACTATTCGATGGCGGTGCCGGACACCATTTCCACCGGCGCGAAACTCGGGCGGGCCGGATTCAGCCGGGGCTCGCTGGCCACTCTCGATCAGTTGCCATCGAGATTGCGTAGCAAACCCTTGAATTTCGATGCCCCACAATTGTTCACAGTGCCTGATATCTTTCCGAACGGCATGGTCAATTCGGTGACAACCCGGATCGCCGCCGAGGCCGCTCATCGCCTGTTTCCCCGGCGGGCGCGTGGCCGCGTCCAGAATCTGACGCAGTTCTATCACCCGCTCGACCTGCTCGGTGAGTGGAATCGGGCATACGGCAAGCGCGGGTTCTTGCAGTATCAGTTCTCGATGCCGTTCGGGGCCGAGCAACAGCTGGCCGACGCAGTGCGCACCATCGCCGAATCGGGGCACCACTCGTTCCTCAACGTCTTCAAGCGGATGGGAGCGAGCAACCCGGCGCCGCTGTCGTGGCCGCATCCCGGATACATGCTGAGCTTGGACTTCGCGCTCACCAGCGGACTCGACCGGTTCTGCGTCGACCTCGACGAGCGGGTGCGGGCGGCGGGCGGACGCCTGTACCTCGCGAAGGAATCCCGGACCACACCGGAGATGATCGCGACGATGTATCCGCGGCTCGACGAATGGCGTCGGGTCAGGGACCGCGTCGACCCGGATCGGGTATTCGCCTCCGACCTCGCACGGCGGTTGCACCTGGTGACAGGACTTCGTCATTGATGTGCTTCAGATCACGACGGGTGAATGGCGAGTGAAAGCTGTTAACAGCTAATCGAATTCACCGGCAATGACGCACATCACTGTCCGTTTTGAACTCTTAAGACTTTTTAAGTTACATTTCAGCAACAAACAGTTGGACACTTGATCATGGGTGCTCGATCGAGGGCCTGCGCTCCCCAGGGAGCATCGCCATTGAGGGAAAGACTGCATTCATGAACATCAGCAAGGTTGCCGCAACCTCCGCACTCGTCATCGCCGCGCTCGGCGTTGCCACCGGCACGTCGCACGCCGCACCGGCGCCTGCGCCCGCGCCCGTAGCGGCCTTCCTCGACGGCGTGAACCAGGGCGTGAACCAGGTACTGCCCGGCATCAACTGGAAGACCGGCATCGAGGGCGACGCGGTCGTCGTCGAGACCGACGCGGGCTCGCTCACCACCGAGAACAACCAGTTCCAGGTGCGCGACAACCAGGGCAACATCGTCGCCGCGCTGCCGCTCGCCTACACGATCGACGACCTCGAGTACCCGATCGACGCCGCCATCGACGGCACCCGCGCCACCCTGACCCCGCGCACCGACGCGGCCTCGGCCCGCCCGTCGACCCTGCTGAAGGACGTCGTCCGGCAGGACGCCTTCGACGACGCCGTCGGCGCCGCAGCCACCCAGTTCGGCATCATCACCGCCATCGGCACCCTCGTCGGCACCCTCACCGGTGGCCTCGCGGGCTGCGCCATCGGCGGCGTCGGCGGCCTGGTCCTCGGCGTCCCGGTGCTCGCCCTCGGCGGCGCCACCGGCCTCGCGGGCTGCCTCGCCGGTGCCGCCGTCGGCATCCCGCTGGGTGCGGCCGCGGGCCTGGTGCTCACCGGCGTCCCCGCCGCGATCGCCATCGGCATCGGCTTCCACAACCGGATCAACGCGCCCGAAAACCAGTAGCGGCAGTAGCGACGGCCCCGCCCACCCGGACGGGGCCGTTGTGCTGTTCAGCGCGCGAGGCGGATACGCAGCGTCTCGTAGGTGGGGATGAAAACCTTTCTGCGATAGCGGCGTTCGATGATTTCCCACGGGCGACCGGCCGCGGTCAAGGCTTCGAGTAGCGCGGTGAGTTCGGAGTGGACGAGCTGGGCGCCCAGGCACAGGTGGCGCCCGCCGCCGAACCAGAGCTGGCGGGTTTCGGGGTTGTAGTCCCGGTCGACGCGGAACTCGCCCGCGGCGTTGTTGATGGTCCAGGTGAGGATCTTGACGTGTTCGCCCGCGCGCAGGTCGCGGTCGGCGACCCGGACGTCCGCGGTGACCGAGCGGCCGACGAGGTAGGCCGGGCTCGTGACGCGCAGGGTCTCGCGGACCGCGTCGGGGAGGCGGTCGGGAGCGGCGAGCAGGGCGCGGTGCTGGTCGGTGTCGTGCATGATCGCGACCATTCTGGTCATGGCGCTGGCGAGCGTGTCGGTGCCCGCGACGGCCATCAGGATCGCCAGGCCACCCGCGTGCTCCACGTCGAGGCCCAGTTCGCGGCAGCGGCCGAGGGTGGTGTCGGGATCGGCGCGGGCGTACGCGTCGGGCACGTTGACGGCGAGCTGGGTGGCCAGCTCACGGGCGCGGGCCAGCGCCACCGGGTCCAGCGTGGTCGAGGCCATCGTGCCGAAACCCAGGTTGACCAGCTCTTCGACATGATGGAACAGGCGAAGGAACAGCGCGTCCTGATCGTCGGTGTAGTCGCCGCCGATGGCCGCGGCGATGTCTTCGGGGCGCATGCCGACCAGGTCGGAGACGCTGCGGCCGACCAGGATCTGCGCGCGGGCGGCGATGTCGACGGTCTGCCCCGCCGCGAGCCGTTCCCGCAGGTCACGCAGGTCGGGGCCGATCACGCGCTCGACCAGCGCATCGGTGTGGCTGAGGGTGAACAGGTCTCGCACCTTGGTCCGCAGGTCGGTGTGGCCTGGACCTTCGAACAGATCATCGACCCAGTCGCCGATGACCTGTGCCCACCAGTGCCCGGCCGCGCCCTCGGACACGATGCTGAAATGGGTGCTGTCGTTGTAGATCTGGCGCGCCACCCGGGGATCGGCGACGAACCAGCCGAGTCGGGGAACCTTGCGGATCGGCCGCGCGAACCGTCCCAGCACCAATAATCCAGGCAACCAGGGTTGACCAGCGGCGAGTAAGGTTAGTTCATGGCGTCGGGCAGAGCTCCACACCCCGGCAGAATCTAATCGAGTCGGCCCGATTAGTGAAGGTCTGTGGCTAGGATCGGCGAGATGCGCTGGTGGTGATCTGTGCATCACGCGATATCTGGAAGTGAACAAGATGGTGAGTTCGACAATCGAAGCCGTCGGCGCGTATCTGCCGACCAGAGAAGTGACGACGGCGCAGTTGCTGGCTCAGCTGGCCGTCGACGCGCCGCTGGATCTGGAGAAGGTCAGCGGAGTCACGGCGCGCAGGGTGCGCGGCGAATCCGAGGACTCGTTCACCCTCGCCCTGGCCGCCGCCCGCAGCGCACTGGACAATTCGCGCTACGACGCCACCGACCTGGACGTGATCATCTCCTGCTCGATCACCCGGACCCGCGGTGAGGACTTCTGCCTGGAACCGTCGTTCGCCCTGATGCTGCGCACCGCGCTCGGGGCGAACCGGGCGATCCACTTCGACGTGTCCAACGCGTGTGCCGGGATGATGACCGGAGTTCTCCTGCTGGACAGGATGATTCGATCCGGCGCGGCACGGCGCGGCATGGTGGTATCCGGGGAGTGCATCACGCCGATCGCCGATACCGCGGTGCGGGAGATCTCGCAGAAGTACGACCCGCAGTTCGCCTCGCTGACTGTCGGCGACGCCGGCGCGGCCGTGGTGCTCGACGGCACCGACGGGCCTGGCCTCGACTACGTGGAACTCAACACCAGTGCCGCTTTCGCGAAGCTGTGCCTCGGCATGCCCAGCGATCAGGGGCCGGGAGTCGCGCTCTACACCGACAATCGGGCGATGCACAACGAATCCCGGTACCTGCTGTGGACCTCGCGGCAGCTGGAGTTCCTGGCCGCCCGCGGGTCCAGCTTCGCCGAGGAGGGCTACGACTACCTGATCCACCACCAATTCAGCGGCCCCGCCGTGGAATTGATCAACAAGATCGCCGAGCGCGAATTCGACGCGGCGATGCCGCCGGGCCTCGCGGTGCTGGACAGATACGGCAACACCGCCTCGACCTCACATTTCGTGGTGTTGCACGACGCGCTGCGGCGGGGACTGATCGCGCCGGGGTCGAAAGTACTGCTGGTACCGGCGGCTTCCGGGGTGGTCGCCGGATTCTTGTCGGTGACAATCGGTGATCTGCGGGTATAGGACAGTATGGGAATCATCATTTCTTCGGCAGTGACGCGCAGCGGCGGAGTCAGCTCGGTGGGCCAGGCGGCCGACGCCGCGCGCGAGGCGTTGACGGGAGCCGGTTGTCCGCCGGAGCAGGTCGACGCACTGATCAACGTGGGGGTCTATCGCGATGCGAACCTCGTGGAACCGGCGGTCGCGGCGCTGATCCAGCAGGCCGCGGGGATCGGGTTGGACTATCGGCGCGGTGACGTGCCGTGTTTGTCGTTCGACCTGATGAACGGCGCCTGCGGGGTGGTGAACGCGATCGGGGTGGCCGCGTCGCTGCTGGCGGATCTGCCCACAGGGCACGTGGTTGTCGTGTCAGGTGACGCGCATCCGTCGGGTCTGGCCGATGTGGAGTTCGCGTTCGAGCCGGTCGGGGCGGCTTTCGTCCTCGAGAATTCCGCCGAAGCCGCGGGTTTCGGCGGAGTCCATGTGAGCGCTGGTGACGTACTGCCCGACCCGCAGGGGTACGTGAAGCTGTCCGCGATGGGAGCCGAGGGGCGATCCTCGCTGACAGTGGAATTGCTCGCCGGGACAGCCGAACTCGTCGAGCACGCCGCTGTCGCGGCGCGAGAAGCGCTGGCGGCGGACGGTATCGACGCCGGACAGGTGGTGCTGCTGTGCGGTAAGCCGACGGCGGATTTCGCCGGCGAATTGGCAGCCCAGCTCGGCGTGGGCGCGGTGGTGACCGACGACTTCGCCGCAGACGCGCACACGTCCGCGTTGACCGCCGCGTTCGTGGCGGCACGTGCAGCGGGACTGGCCGAGCGACCGTTGCTGTTCGTCGCCGCCGATGGTGGACCCACCGCGGCGGCAGTGACCTATCGAGGGGTTGGTGTGCGGTGACACGGTCTCTGCATGTTGTTCCGGATCCGGTGAACGCGCCGCGACATGGTCGCCATCGCGCGGCGGCCGACACGTCGATCGCGGTGCCCAGCTCGGGAACGGTGCTGGCCCTGCGGTCGATTCCGGTGATCGGCTGGCTGTTCCTGATCGTCGGCGTCGTGCGGCCGTTCCGGGCCCGGTGGTTGCGGGTGGCGTTCTGGATCGATGTGGTGCTGAGCGTCGGGGTGCACGCCGCGCAGATTCCGGCGGCCCGGAAAGTGGCCGCCGAACGGGGGATCTCGGGTCGTCGGGCGGCCGTGATGACCATGCTGCTCGGGGCTACCTGGTGGAAGACGCTGGGCGAGGGCGAACAGTGACCGAGGCGGCACCGTCCGGCCGCGGCTCGCGACATCGTCGACGGGACAGCGTAGCGCGATGACAGTGCTGGTGACCGGTGCGAGCGGGTTCGTCGGCGGCGCGATCGTGCGCGGGCTGGTGGCGCGTGGGGTGCCGGTTCGGGCGATGGTTCGGAATCCGGCGTCGGCGCCGTCCGGTGCCGAGGTGGCGGTGGCCGATCTCGCGGACGCGGGTTCGCTGGCCGCGGCGGTGGCCGGGGTACGCGCGGTCGTGCACACAGCGGCCCTGCTCGGTGAATTCGGCAGGCCCGCCGAGTTTTTCGCGGTGAACGTGGCCGGTACCGATCGGCTGATGCAGGAAGCCGCGGCGGCCGGAGTGCGACGGTTCGTGTTCATCGGAAGTCCGAGCGCGTTGATGGCGCCCGATGGCGGGGATCAGGTGGGGATCGACGAGACCATGCCCTACCCCGCGCGATATCTGAACAGCTATTGCGAAACCAAGGCTGTTGCCGAGCAATTGGTGCTGGCGGCCGATACACCGGAGTTCACGACCTGTTCGTTGCGACCGCGGGCGGTGTGGGGACCCGGCGACCGGCACGGGCCGATCGTGCAGATGCTGGCGAAGTTGCGGGCGGGGCGGCTGCCGGATCTGTCCGGCGGGCGCGATGTCCTGGCTTCGCTGTGCTACATCGACCACCTCGTCGAAGCCGTCGCTCTCGCGCTGACGGCCGAGAAAGTCGGTGGGCGTGCGTATTTCATCGCCGACACGGAGCCGGTGCCGGTGTGGGCGACCCTGGATGCGGTGGCCGCACGGTTCTCGTTGGCCGGACCGCGCGTGCGGGTGCCCGCGCCGGTGCTCGGCGGGGCCCTGGCGGCGATCGAAACACTGTGGCGGATACCGGCGGTCGCGCAACGGTGGACTCCCCCGCTGTCGCGGTACGCGGTCGCCCTCGTCACCCGTTCGGCGACCTATGACATCTCCCGCGCCTCCCGGGAACTGGGCTACCGACCGGATGTGCCGTTCACGACCGGCCTGGACAACTTCCACCGCTGGGTCGACCAGGTCGGCGGACTGGACCGGCTGCTGGAGGACGCGTGAGCGACCTGTGGGTGGTGATTCCCGCCTTCGACGAGGAACGCGGCATCGGCGCGACCCTGGATGCCATCGCAGCGCAACAGGACACGGATTTCACGGTTGTCGTGGTCGACAACAACTCCACCGACCGCACCGTCGAGGTGGTACGGAACTTCGCCGCCGCCCATCCGCTGCCGCGCATCGTGGTGATCGACGAGCAGCAGAAGGGCACCGGCGCCGCCGCCGACACCGGGATGCGCTACGCGATTTCCCGGGGCGCCACCTACCTCGCGCGCACCGACGCCGACTGCCTGCCCGCCCCCGACTGGACACAGCGGATCAAGGCGGGGTTCGGCTCCGGGCTGCGGCTGGTCAGCGGTCAGCTGATTCCACGCACCGACGAAGGCGTTTCCTGGATCGACCGCACGATCATTCGGGTGGCATTGGAAGTGGCGTCGGCGTTCGGCAAGGTGCGCTCGGGCAATCGGGATCCGAAATATCTCGGACCGTATGTGATGACGCCGGGGTGCAACATGGCCATCACCGCCGAATTGTATGTCGCCGCAGGCGGATTCCCACGCACTGCGATCGAGGATCTGCACGAGGACCGGGCGCTGGTCAACGCGGTGCGCACGATCACCACCGACTACGGTCTGCGCCGTGATGTGCGGGTGCACGGCTCGAATCGGCGAGTGCGCGCCTGGGGTATTCGCAAGACGCTGGCCTGGTACGCCGATCATCGGTATCGGCCCGACGTGGTCGATATCCGGTGACCGACTTTCTCGCCCGCCTTGCCGCGCAGGCCGACCGGATTCCGGAGGCGTCGGCGCTCGGCACGGTCGGCAAACGTGCGCTCACCTATCGGGAACTGGTGGATTCCCTCGGCAGGGTGGCACACAATCTCGGTGAGGCGGGGTTCGCGCCGGGCGATCGCATGCTGTTCTCGATCCGGCCGAGTGTGCCGTCGGTGATGTTGATCTTCGGCGTGATCGCAGCGGGCGGGACGATCGTGTTCGTCGACCCCGGCGTCGGGCCGGAGCTCTTCGCCACCCGGGTCGGCCAGGTCGAACCAGCGTGGGCCGCAACGGAATCACTGCTGTATGCGGTGAGTGGTCCACTGGCCGGATTCGGGCGAAAGAAGGGGCTGGAACTGCCGCGCTTCGGCGCGCTCGACGTTCGCCATGTTCACAGCGGAGTGTGGTTGCCCGGTACGCCGTTCGGGTCGATTCCGTTGCGGCGGTTCACCGGTGACGCACGCGAGACCGCTCTGCCTAACGCGGATCCCGATGCGGCGGCGTTGATCGTCTTCACCTCGGGGACGACCGATGATCCGAAAGCCGTTGTGCACACGCGTGCTTCGCTGAGCGCGGGACTCGCCGCGATGGGCGGAAACACCAGCCTCGCGCCCGGCGCGTTCCTGCACACCGAGCAGCTCATGATGGGGCTGCCGGCATTGATGGCGGGGGCGCGGTGGGCGATGCCGCGCTACCCCCGGTTCGGGACACAGATCGATCCCGTCCGATTCACGCGGAATCTGCGGAGCGCGACGCACGCGTTCTACACCCCGGCCGACCTCGCTGTCGCGCTCGACGCGATCGAAGCCGGCGACCTCGAGGCCCCGCCGAATCTACGTCAAGTGGCCCTCGGTGGCGCACCGGTCACGTCCGCACTGCTTCGCCGGGCACGGAAGTCGTTGCCCGGCACCGAGTTTCTCGCGATCTACGGCATGACGGAGATCCTGCCGGTCGCGGTCGCGACCGGCACCGCCAAGCTCGCGCACGACGGGGATCTGCTCGGCGCTCCGGTGCGGGGCGTGCGGGCACGGATCGCCGACGACGGGGAACTCGTGCTGTCGGGTCCGAACCTGTGCCGCGGGTATCTCGGCGCCGAGCCGCTGACCGAGATCGCGACCGGGGATCTCGCCCGGTGGGACGGAACGGAACTCGTCCTCACCGGACGCAAGAAGGACATGATGATCCGGGGAAAGACCAACATCTACCCGGGGTTGTACGAGCCGGTGATCACCGCCATCGACGGCGTGCGCGAGGCGATCATGGTGGGCCTGCCGGATGAGATCGGCGATGAGCGGATCGTGCTCGCCGTCGTCACCGATCCGGAGTCCGGGGACGTCGTGGCGCGTCTTCGCGCACGGCTGCCGCAGGTCATCGACACCACAGCCGTGCCCGACGACATCGTGGCGGTGGACCGAATTCCGGTCAGTGGACGGACGAACAAACCCGACAGGGCCGCGCTGCGCGAACTGGTGCGCGGATTGCTCGCCTAGACCACGTGCTACCGCACAAGGTGCGAGCCGATCGACGGCCGCTCGAGCGCCCGCCGCGCAGGACCGAACGCGCGAGCGGCTCAGCCGACGACGGACCCGATGGTGCGGTCGGCGAGCAATTCGATCTTCGCCGACGGGAGCATGGCGTCGACGTAGCAGAAGGTGATCGACATCGTGGTGCCGAAGGTGGCGACCGCGACGGTGAGGGCGCTGGCGCACGAGTTGGTGCCCGCTACGGTCACCGCTGAGATACGCAGGGTATCAGGGGTTTCCGGTGGGACGAGGCGACCCAGGTTGCTCAGGGTGACATTCCACGGGGCACGGCGATCGATGAGTTCGATGGTGCGCCTGCCGGATTCGAGGGATCGGGGGCAACCGTAGCGGATCGCGGCGAGCGCGGTCAGGTCGCTGTTCTTCAGCAGCCGCCGGTTCAGTTGGGTTTTCGCCACGCGCGCCGCGTCCCAGACAGAGTGGGCCGGGCCGTAGGGAACAAAGGCGGGGACCACCGCCGTGAACATGCCGGGCTCGTCGTCGGCCGGGGGCGGGTCGAGGCGCGAGCGGACATCGACCGGAAGGCCGATGCCCGCGACGCCGGAGGATCGGGGGGCGAGTTCACCGAGGGCATTCGCCAGCGCGGCAACCAGCGCGGCGTTGACGGTGACCCCGTGCTCGTGGCAGCGGGCGCGCAGGTCGGCCAGGGCGTCACCCTCGATCGTGCGGATCACGGTGCGGGTGCGGCGGATCGGGAGCGGTGGCGCGGTGCCGGGCAGGCCGGTCGGGCGGCGGGCCATGGCGGCGAGTTGGCCGGTGAAGTTGGTGCGCAGGCAGCGCAGGAGACGGGTGTGCGCGGGTGGGATGAGGTCGTCGGGAGCCGGGATCGGCGGGCGTGAGGCGGCAGGAACGGGAGACCCGAAGGCGTAAGCGAGGATTCGCCAGCCCAGCGACGTCATCGAGCGGCCGTCGAGCAGCACATGGGACAACACCAGGATCAGGTCGTGGTGTTCCTCGGAAGTGCCTGGGCGCCACGACAAATCGATGAGACGTCCGGGTGCCGTCGCGAGGTCGATGGGTTCGGCCAACTGCTCGTCGAAGATCGCGCGCCATTCGTCGGGGTCTTCGACGAGCCGGTGCAGGACCGGTAGGTGCGGGTCGGCGGACGGGGTGAAACGAGGGCCCTCGACAACCGTTGCCCGCAGCAGCGGAAACTCCGCGATCAGCGCGTCGGTCGCCGCTTCGAGACGGTAGGGCCCGATCGGGCCACGCACCCGCAATCGGACCACGCAATTCGCCGGCGACAACTGGTCGACGAGCCAGAACCACCGCTCCGCCGCCGACAGCGGCCGCGCGACCTCGTTGCCCATTATTCGAGCGTACGGCGTGAGCGGGCCGCCTCGTGCGCCGGTGACCGAGCCGGAACTTGTTGGCAACCACGGCCATAAACCGTCTCTCGGTATGCGTAACCCCTATATCTGCTGTTCAGAACCGGCCGATCCCGCGAACACCGGCGACGGCCGGAGCGGCGCTGCCAGAATTCGGCTGGAATCCGCCGAACGAATTCCGCACGGTGGACGACCGCCGAATCGGGAGGACTAGCTTGTCGAATCCGCAGGAACCGCCCCAGGGACAACCGAACTCTGGCAACCAGCCGCCGTATGGCGGTCAGCCCTACGCCGGTCAGCCCTACGGTGGTCAGCCGTATGGCGGTCAGCCGAACTACGGCGGACAACCGTATCCGCCACAGCCGCCCGAGAAGAAGCGCAAAGTGTGGTTGTGGGTCCTGCTCGCCGTGCTCGCGTTGATCCTGGTGATCTGCGGCGGATGCGTCGCCGTCTTCAACAAGGCGGGCGACGAGATCAACGAGAACAGCGCCAAAGCCTCCTCGGCCGCGCCTGCCGGTTCCGAAGTTCGAGACGGCAAATTCGCCTTTGTGGTCACCGAGGTGGATCCGCCGGTAGCAACCGTGGGTGACAACGAGTTCAGCCAGCAGACCGCGCAGGGTGAATACATCCTCGTCCACGTCGACGTCACCAATATCGGCAGCGAGGCTCAGTCGTATTTCGGCGACAACCAGAAGCTGATCGACACCGCGGGTAAGGAATACGCCAACGACACCATGGCCGAGGTCGCGGTCAACTCGGACCTGGCCGTCCAGATCAATCCCGGCAACAAGAAATCGGTGGTCATCGCCTTCGATGTGCCGACCGGGACCCAACCGGCGGCGATCGTGTTCCACGATTCGGCGTTCTCCAACGGAGTGCGCGTCGCGCTGAAATAGTTCACTCGCGAGACCCGATCGCCCCTACCCCGCCGTATTCCGGCGCGGGTGGGGGCGATCTCGCGTTGCCCGCACTTCCACCAGCCGTACTACATGCGTATTATGGACTTATGGGTTTCGAGTGGCCTGATTGGGCGATCGCTCACCTGATCGGCATCGAACCCAGCGAGGTTCGGCAGGTCCTCGCAGCGTCACGACGGTGGCCACGCCCGGCCTTCGACGGCCAGGTGACCGTCCTGACGGTGTGGGGGCGCACCACAGCGGGCCGCCCGTTGATCGTGGTGATGCGACAGCGGGAGGACTGGACGTGGGTGATCATCGGCGCACGCACGATGCGCGCCGAGGAACTGGCGCAATTCGAGCAGTGGGAAAGTGAGACCCGATCATGAGCGAGCCAGGACTTCCGTCCAGCAAAGAAGAACTCGCCGACTTCATGGATCGGCTGAGTTTCTCCGACGAGCCCACCGACGCCCCGCCACGCCTTCCCGTCAACGAAGACATCATGGTGACCACGTCGATCCGCCTGCCCCTCGGCCTGCACAGCCGCCTGAAATCCCTCGCCGACGAACGCCGGGTAGGTGTCTCCACCCTCCTGCGCGAATGGGCCGAAGCGGCCGTCGCCGAAATCGAAGACGAAGACCAGATGATCTCCCTGGCCGAAGCCAAACGCGCCCTCTCCCGAGTCCACCCGATTCATCGGGCGAGCTGACGCCCGGACCGGTAGACGCACAGACGACCGAAGCCCGCGCGGAAAGCGGGGGCTTCGGTCGTCTTGATCAGCCAACTCACCTCAGCGGCGGCGCTTGCCCTTCGAATCGCGGGCGGCTTCGCGGCGTTCACGGCGGGTGCCGGACTGCTGCTGGCCGCCGTATTCCTGGGCGTCGGAACGGGATTCGGCGCGGCCGTCTTCGGCGGGGCCCGAGTAGTTCATGGCTCGGGGGGCCTGGTCGCCGATTCCCTTGGCGCGCAGGGCAGGCGGGGCCTGGGTCTCCGCGGGAGTGTCCTGCGGCCGGGTACCGACCGGGGAGCGCAGGCCCTTGTCGACCGAGACGCCTTCGGGCTGGGGCTGCTGGACCTCTACCTGGAGGTTGAAGAGGAAGCCGACGGACTCCTCCTTCAGCCCTTCCAGCATGGCGGCGAACATGTCGAAACCCTCGCGCTGGTACTCGACCAGCGGATCGCGCTGGGCCATGGCGCGCAGGCCGATGCCCTCCTTGAGGTAATCCATCTCGTAGAGGTGTTCGCGCCACTTGCGGTCGAGGACCGAGAGCAGCACCTGACGTTCCAGGTTGCGCATGGCGCCTTCGCCCGCGAGGCCGTCGATCTCCTGTTCGCGCTTCTCGTAGGCGGTGTGGGCGTCGTCGAGAAGGGCCTCGCGGAGTTCGTCGCGGGTGAGTTCGCCCGCGTCGCCGGTGGCGGTCTCGCCGGTGAGTTCCTTGTGGTCCAGGGTCACCGGGTAGAGCGTCTTGAGAGCGGTCCAGAGCTTGTCCAGATCCCAGTCCTCGACATAGCCCTCGGCGGTGGCACCGTCGACGTAGGCGGTGGTCACGTCGGTGATCATGTTCTGAACCTGACCCTCCATGTCCTCGCCACGCAGGATCTGGTTGCGCTCGCCGTAGATGACGGTGCGCTGCTGGTTCATGACCTCGTCGTACTTCAGAACGTTCTTGCGGATCTCGAAGTTCTGCTGCTCGACCTGGGTCTGGGCGCTCTTGATGGCCTTGGAGACCATCTTCGCCTCGATCGGCACATCGTCGGGCAGGTTCAGCCGGGTCATGATCGACTCGAGCGCGGCACCGTTGAACCGGCGCATCAGCTCGTCGCCCAGCGACAGGTAGAAGCGGGACTCACCCGGGTCGCCCTGACGGCCGGAACGACCACGCAACTGGTTGTCGATACGACGCGACTCGTGCCGCTCGGTGCCGAGCACGTAGAGACCACCCGCTTCACGGACCGTCTCGGCATCGTCCTCGGTCTGCTTCTTCACCTGCTCGAGCGCGGAGTGCCAGGCGGCCTCGTACTCGTCGGGGGTGTTCACCGGGTCGAGGCCCTGCTTGCGCAGCAGGATGTCGGCGATGATGTCGGCGTTGCCGCCGAGCACGATGTCGGTACCACGACCGGCCATATTGGTGGCCACGGTGACCGCGCCGGGGCGACCGGCCTCGGCGATGATCTGGGCTTCCTGCTCGTGGAACTTCGCGTTCAGCACCGAGTGCGCCACACCGCGTTTGGTGAACTGCTTGGACAGGTACTCCGAGCGCTCGACGCTGGTGGTACCGATCAGGACCGGCTGGCCTTTCTCGTGCCGCTCGGTGACGTCGTCGACGACCGCGGCGAACTTGGCTTCTTCCGACTTGTAGATCAGGTCGGCCTGGTCCTTACGGACCATCGGCTTGTTCGTCGGGATCGGGACCACACCGAGGTTGTAGATCGAGTGCAGCTCGGCGGCCTCGGTCTCGGCGGTACCGGTCATGCCGGAGAGCCGGTTGTAGAGGCGGAAGTAGTTCTGCAGGGTGATCGTGGCCAGGGTCTGGTTCTCCGGCTGGATCTCGACCTTCTCCTTGGCCTCGATCGCCTGGTGCATGCCCTCGTTGTAGCGGCGGCCGACCAGGATGCGGCCGGTGAACTCGTCGACGATGATCACTTCACCGTCGCGGACGATGTAGTCCTTGTCGCGCTGGTAGAGCTCCTTGGCCTTGATGGCGTTGTTCAGGTAGCTCACCAGGGGCGAGTTCGCGGCTTCGTAGAGGTTGTCGATGCCGAGCTGATCCTCGACGAACTCCACGCCCTGCTCGTGGACACCGACGGTGCGCTTCTTGATGTCGACCTCGTAGTGGACATCCTTCTTCAGCAGCGGCGCGATGCGCGCGAACTCGGCGTACCACTTCGAGGAGGCGTCGGCCGGGCCCGAGATGATCAGCGGGGTGCGGGCCTCGTCGATGAGGATCGAGTCGACCTCGTCGACCACGGCGAAGTTGTGACCACGCTGGACGAGATCGTCCAGCGAGTGGGTCATGTTGTCGCGCAGGTAATCGAAGCCGAACTCGTTGTTCGTGCCGTAGGTGATGTCGGCGGCGTAGGCCACTCGACGCTCGGCCGGAGTCATACCGCCCAGGATCACGCCGACCTCGAAGCCGAGGAAACGGTGCACACGGCCCATCCACTCGGAGTCGCGCTTGGCGAGGTAGTCGTTGACCGTGACCACGTGCACGCCGTCGCCGGAGATGGCGTTGAGGTACGCGGGGAGTACACAGGTGAGCGTCTTGCCCTCACCGGTCTTCATCTCCGAGATATTGCCGAGGTGCAGCGAGGCGCCGCCCATGATCTGGACCTTGTAGTGCTTCTGATTCAGCACTCGCCACGATGCCTCACGGGCCACGGCGAAGGCCTCGAGCAGCAGGTCGTCGAGGGTTTCCCCGTCCGCGTAGCGCTGGCGGAACTCGTCGGTCTTGGCACGCAGCTCGTCGTCGGTCAGCGCTTCGATCTCGTCGCCGTACGCGATGACCTCATCGGCGAGGTTCGAGAGCCGCTTGACCATGCGACCTTCACCAATCCGTAGCAACCTCGTCAGTGTCAGCGCAGGCACGGGTCTCGTCAGTCCTCTGGTCGGAGTTGTGTTCAACGGCGATGGTAGTCCGCAGACCACCGTACCCGGCGGCGCGGACCCGTGCCCGACGTACCGGCGCAGTCATTACCCCAGGTCACGACGCTCGGCGAGCCTCCTTGCCCGGCACCGCGATTCACCTGCCGTGACGTAGGATGTAGCGCGTGCCCGATCAGCGCCATACGGCACCGGAAGGAGCTTCGGAGCGCGTGATCACGAGATTGACGCCGCAGGACGCGTCGTTCTATCGGCTCGAGTCGAGCAGCAACCCGATCCACATCGGCTCTCTCGCGATTCTGAACAACTCCTCCCCCGACACCGCGGGCCAGGTACTCGACTACGAACGCCTCGTCGACCTGGTCGAATCCCGGCTGCCGATGGTGCCGCGTTACCGCCGCAAGGTGCGCGAGATCCCGCTCGCCATGGGCAGGCCGGTCTGGGTCGAGGACAGCCGATTCGACATCAGCTATCACATCCGGCGCTCCGCGCTGCCGAGTCCCGGCAGCGACTGCCAGCTCTACGATCTCGTCGCCCGGCTCGCGTCGCGACCGCTGGACCAGGGACGACCGCTGTGGGAGATGTACCTGATCGAGGGCCTCGCCGACGGACGCGCCGCGGTGTTCACCAAGTCGCACTCGGCGCTCGTCGACGGTGACACCGCCCTGGAGATCGGGCACGTGATCCTCGACAACTCCCCGCTGCCGCGCGAACTGGCCGACGACTCGTGGCGGGCGCCGCGCGAACCCACCGATGTGGAACTGCTCGCCGGGGCGCTGTCGCAGCTGGCCGCGCAACCGCGCGAGGCCTACAGCGTGATGCGCGACGCCGGATCGAACGCGTTCGGGGTGGTGCGCGGCACGCGGATGGCGGTGAAGGCCGCGGCCAACGTGGTGCGCGCGGCGACCTCGAGCGCGGCGCCGGACAGCCCGCTCAACGCCCGCACCTCACGCAGCCGCCGCTTCGACGTGGTGCGCACAGATCTGGACGACTACCGCACGATTCGCAGGCATTTCGACTGCTCGATCAACGACGCGGTGCTCGCGGTGGTCACCGGGGCGCTGCGCAACTGGTTGCTCTCGCGCAACGAGGCGCTGGTCGAGTCGACCAATCTGCGCGCGGTGGTACCAATGTCGGTCTATGTCGACGGCGACAATCAGCTGACCCCGGCCAGCGAGGTGTCCTCGTTCCTCATCGATCTGCCCGTGGGCGAACCGAATCCGACGATGCGGCTCTCCCACATCTCCCATGCCACCGAAGCGACGGGCAGGCAGCGTCGCGGGGTGCGGGCGCGCACGCTCGTGCACCTGGCCGGGTTCGCGCCCGCGAGCCTGCACGCGATGAGCGTGCGGGCGGCGAGTACCTTCGCCGACAACAGTTTCAATCTGGTGATCACCAACGCGCCGGGACCACAGACCGCGATGTACATCGGCGGGGCGCGCATGCTGGAGATGTATCCGGTATCGCCGCTGCTGCGCAATCAGACGTTGAGTTTCGGGCTCACCTCGTACGACGGTCAGGTCTTCTACGGACTCAACGCCGACCGCGACGCCATGGCCGATATCGATGTCCTCGCGGCATCGGTGCACGAATCGATGGAGGAGTTGCTCGGTGCCTGTCTCTGAGAACGACACGATGCGCGTCTACATCCCGGCGACGATTCCGCTGCTGCGCCTACTCGTCGACGAGCAGCAGCTGCTCCCGCTCGGCGCGACCGCGTTCGCCGTGACGCCCGCCCTGCGCGAGGCCTACGCGGCGGGCGACGACGACGAACTCGCCGAAGTGGCGATGCAGGAAGCCGCGCGGGCCTCCATGCGATTGATCGGCGCCGAGCGCGACGGACTCGACGATCTCGACGACGACGCCGAGGGCGCGGCCGCCACCCCGGGTGGCCCGGTGTATCGGCGCGCGGTGATCGCGGCGGATGTAGCGGGGGCGAAACTGCGGCCCGATCTCGACGATGCTGTGGTGAAGCTGGCGGGGCCGGTCACCTTCCGACAGGTCGCGGCGGTGCATGTGGACCTGGCCGAGGCCGAGCCGCAGGTGGCCAAGGCTGTGGACGTCATCGACGCCGCCGACCTCGGCGATACCGACGCGGAATTCGTGCTCGGCGACGCGGAGGACCACCAGCTTGCCTGGTACGCGCCACAAGAACTGCCGTTCCTGCTCGAGCTGTTGTAATCTGCGGCCTGCGGCGCCGGGGTTGCTCAATGTTCACAACTGGCGCTGAACCTACGATGCCGTAACCTGGCTGCGAGAGGGCTACCCCACGGTGGACCGGATGCACGACAGGGAGAAATCGCACAGCATGGTCATCGACAAGTTCCGGGAATGGCTCGAAGCACCGGCGGCGCAGGTCGCCGACCGCGGCGGCAAGCTGAACGTCTTGCGCGGCGCGGTCGCCCGGGTCACCACTCCCCTGCTGCCCGACGACTATCTGCATCTGGCCAACCCCCTGTGGTCGGCGCGCGAACTACGCGGGCGCATCGTCGAGGTCCAGAAAGAGACCGCCGACTCGGCGACCCTGGTGATCAAGCCGGGCTGGGGCTTCGATTTCAAGTACCGCCCCGGGCAGTACATCGGCATCGGCATCCTGATCGACGGCCGCTGGAACTGGCGTTCCTACTCGCTGACCTGCCCGCCGGACTGGACCGGCGAGGGCGGCAAGCGGCTCATCTCCATCGCGGTGAAGGCGATGCCGGAAGGCAAGTTGTCCAGCCACCTTGTCAACGGGGTGGCCGCGGGCACCATCGTGCGGCTGGCCGCGCCGCAGGGCGGGTTCGTGCTGCCGGAGCCGCCGCCGGCGAAGGTGCTGTTCCTCACCGCGGGCAGCGGGATCACCCCGGTCATGTCGATGCTGCGCACGATGGACCGGCGCGACGGCGTCAAGGATGTGGTGCACGTGCACTCCGCGCCCACCGACGCCGATGTGATGTTCGGCGCCGAACTGCGCGCCCTGCACGACAAGCATCCCAGCTTCGTCTCGCACCTGCAGCTCACCGACGCCCACGGCCTGTTCTCGCTGGCCAGTCTGGACGAGCTCTACCCCGACTGGCGCGAGCGCGAGACCTGGGCGTGCGGACCTGCCCCGATGCTCGACGCGATCGAAACTCACTGGAAGAACGCGGGTGTGGCCGACAAGCTGCACATCGAACGCTTCGAGGTGGAACGCTCCGCGATCGGCGAGGGCGGCACGGTGACCTTCGGCACCACCGGACGCGCCCTCACTGTCGACGGCGCCACCAGCCTGCTCGAAGCCGGTGAGTCCGTCGGCGTGCAGTTGCCCTTCGGCTGCCGGATGGGTATTTGCCAGACCTGCGTGGTGACGCTGTCCGCGGGACACGCCCGCGACCTCCGCAACGGCGACGAACGTCAGCCCGGCGATAAGGTGCAAACCTGCATCTCCGCTGCCGCCGGCGACTGCACCCTCGACATCTAGGTCGGCCCGCCGCAACGACAACCGGGTACCCTCGGAGTTATGCGTCGGTCATAAACCCGTGACCAACGGCAATCTTTGCGGCCCCTGACTTCGATCAATTCCGGCCGGGCGCGACTTAGGACCACTCACAGGAGGACCCCCGGTGGCTATCACCGATATTCAGGCCTTCGCCCATTTGACGGCGGCCGACATCGAGACACTGGGGAAAGAACTCGATTCGATCCGCCGCTCGGTGGAGACCTCCCGTGGCGAACGCGACGCTCGCTACATCCGCCGCACCATCGCCGCCCAGCGAGCTCTCGAGGTCGCCGGGCGCGCGGTGCTGTTCGGCAGCCGCAATCGCTGGGCGTGGCTGGGCGGCACCGCGATGCTCTCCGTCGCCAAGATCATCGAGAACATGGAGCTGGGCCACAATGTGAGCCACGGCCAATGGGATTGGATGAACGATCCCGAGATCCACTCCACCACCTGGGAGTGGGACATGACGGGCACCTCGGCGCAGTGGCGCCGGGCGCACAACTATTCGCACCACACCTACACCAACGTGCTCGGCAAGGACGAGGACCTCGGCTTCGGCATTCTGCGGATGACCCGCGACGAGGCGTGGCGTCCGGTGCATCTGATCCAGCCCGCCGCCAATCTGCTGTTGGCCGCGACCTTCGAGTGGGGTATCGCGCTGCACGATCTCGGCATCGAGAAGGAGCTGGCCGGGATCAAGGGCGCCGGGATGATCTCGCCGCCCGATATCGACTTCTACCGCAAGGCGGGCCGTCAGGTCGCCAAGGATTTCGTGATCTACCCGGCGCTGACCGGCCCGGCCTGGAAGTCGACGCTCAAGGCCAACGCCACGGCCAACCTCGTCCGCAACCTCTGGTCGTACGCCGTGATCTTCTGCGGGCATTTCCCCGACGGCGCGCAGAAGTTCACCGCCGAGCAGCTCGACGGGGAAACCCAGGGCGAGTGGTACCTGCGCCAGATGCTGGGCAGCGCCAACTTCAAGGCCGGCCCCGTGATGGCGTTCATGAGCGGCAACCTCTGCTACCAGATCGAGCATCACCTGTTCCCCGACCTGCCGAGCAATCGGTACTCGGAGGTGGCGGTCCGGGTGCGCGAGCTGTGCGACAAGTACGACCTGCCCTACACCACCGGATCGCTCGGCAAGCAGTACCTGCTGGCCTTCCGCACCATCCACAAGCTGGCGCTGCCGGATCGCTTCCTCAAGCGCACCGCCGACGATGCGCCCGAGACGTCATCGGAGCGCAAGTTCGCCGGTATCTCGCTGCCCGACAGCCTGCGAGTCGATCCGGAGACGGGCAAGCGTTTCGGTCTGCGCTCGGCGCTGCACGATGCGAAGGTCTCGCTCGAGATCAAGGCCCGGCACGAGAAGGAAGTGCTGCGCGAGGCGAAGACGGCCCTCAAGGCGCGGGCACGGCAGGAGAAGCTGGCGCTGCGCGAGGCCAAGCGCGCACTGGGCGAACGCGCCGTGCGCGAACGGGGTGTGCTGCGCGACAAGGCAGCTCGCCACATGGCTCGCCGCGCCCGATAACATTTACGTTTCGATTACGCAATAGGACTTATCACACATTTCGCCCCGAAAATCGCCAACCTACGCTCTCGTAACTTACGGTACTGTAGCCGCCATGGCGATCTCGGATGTCAAGGAATACGCGCACCTCACCGCAGCGGATGTCGAAGCTCTAGGCGCGGAGTTCGATGCGATCCGCCGGGAGATCGAATCCTCGCGCGGAGCGGCGGACGCGCGCTATATCCGCAATGTCATCCGGCTACAACGCGCCCTCGAGATCAGCGGCCGCACGGTGCTGTTCGCCAGCTTCCTGCCCCCGGCCTGGCTGGCCGGTGTCGCCCTGCTCGGCTCCGCCAAGATCATCGAGAACATGGAGATCGGGCACAACGTCATGCACGGGCAGTGGGACTGGATGAACGATCCGGAAGTCCACTCCACCTCGTGGGAATGGGACAACGCGGGCCCGTCGGCACACTGGAAGATCACCCACAACTTCCTGCACCACAAGTACACCAACGTGCTCGGCATGGACGACGACATCGGCTACGGCCTGCTTCGCGTCACCCGTGACCAGCGCTGGATGCCGTTCTACCTGGGCAATCCCATCTACAACTTCCTGCTGCAGGCGCTGTTCGAGTACGGCGTCGCGATCCAGCACCTCGAGCTGGGCAAGGTCGCCAAGAAGAAGTGGGCCAAGGACTCGCCCGAGTGGAAGCAGTTCGAGACCGACCGCGCGCTGGTCCTGAAGAAGATCGGCAAGCAGGCCGCCAAGGACTACCTGGTCTTCCCACTGCTCACCGGCCCGTCGTTCGTCACCACGCTCACCGCCAACATCGCGGCCAACGTGATGCGCAATGTGTGGACCAACGCGATCATCTTCTGCGGTCACTTCCCCGACGGCGCCGAGAAGTTCACCAAGGCCGACATCGAGAACGAGACCAAGGGCGAGTGGTACCTGCGCCAGATGCTGGGCAGCGCCAACATCAGCGGCGGACCGCTGCTGCACTTCATGAGCGGCAACCTCAGCCACCAGATCGAACACCACCTGTTCCCCGACCTGCCGAGCAACCGCTACGCCGCCATCGCGGTGCGGGTGCGTGAGCTGGCCGAGAAGTACGACCTGCCCTACACCACCGGCTCGCTGCCGGTGCAGTACTTCAAGTCGTGGCGCACCATCCTCAAGCTGTCGCTGCCGAACAAGTACCTGCGCCACACCACCGACGACGCGCCGGAGACCAAGTCCGAACGCCTCTTCGCCGGCAACACCACCCCCTCGATCGACCCGATGACCGGGCGTCGCCAGGGACTGCGCACCGCACTGGCCGCCGGCCGCAAGCTGGCCCGCCGGACCGTGGCCTGACCGGCTGCGGTTGTATGGTCGGCGTGAGTGCCGATCAGCTGAGCGTCTACGACGCGATCCGTTTGCGTCGTGACGTGCGCGCCGAATACACCGGCGAGCTCGTCGACGACGACACCCTCCTGCGGATCCTCGACGCCGCGCATCGCGCGCCCAGCGTCGGGAACTCACAACCGTGGGACTTCGTGGTGGTTCGCCAGGCGCAGACCCTGCGCCGTTTTGCCGACCACGTGGCGAGCAAGCGGGTCGAGTTCGGTGCGTCGCTACCCGCCGAGCGCGCGACGACATTCGCGCCGATCAAGATCGACGGAATCGTCGAGAGCGGCACGGGTGTCGTTGTCACGCACGATGATTCG
The DNA here is from genome assembly GCF_042728755.1 of Nocardia sp. NPDC060249. NCBI lineage: Bacteria > Bacillati > Actinomycetota > Actinomycetes > Mycobacteriales > Nocardiaceae > Nocardia > Nocardia sp. NPDC060249. Next base: position 376,150 of record NZ_JBHXAQ010000006.1, on the reverse strand, counting down.
CGGGGCGGCCCACAGGTGCTCGGTCGGGCGAGTGTGCCGGAGACCGGCGTGTACTCCACCGTGCTGGCGATCCAGAACCTGTGGCTCGCGGCGACCGCCGAGCAGGTGGGGGTGGGCTGGGTGTCGTTCTATGATCCGGAATTCCTGCGCGAACTCGTCGGCCTGCCCGCCGGGATCCACCCGGTGGCCTGGCTGTGCGTGGGTCCGGTCGACGCATTCCAGCAGGTGCCGGACCTGGAACGGTTCGGGTGGCGGTCCGGGCGATCGTTGACCGAGGCCGTACATCACGAGACCTTCGGTGGCTGAACAGGATCCGGACACCCGCACAGCGGATGCCCGGATCGGTCTGCGGTTCTAAGCCAGCTTGATCAGGCCGTAGTCGAAGGCGTGTCTGCGGTAGACCACCGACGGGCGGTCGGTCTCTTTGTCGTGGAAGAGGAAGAAGTCGTGGCCGACCAATTCCATCTGATAGAGGGCGTCGTCCACCGACATCGGCGTCGCGGTGTGCACCTTGGTGCGCACGATGTGGCCGGGGCCCGACTCGTCGACTGCCTCGTCGTGGTCGTGGGCAACGGAACCGTCCGGCGGGGCGAACAGCGACTCGTCGACCAGTGTCGCAGTGGCCTGCGCGACCGAGACCGGCGTCTTGTCGCCGTAGTGCACGACGCGCCGCTTGTCCTTGGACCGGCGCAGCCTGCTCTCGATCTTCTGGGTGGCCGATTCGAGCGCGGCATAGAAACTGTCGGCGCACGCCTCGGCGCGCACGATCGGTCCACGGCCGCGCGCGGTGATCTCCACCCGCTGGCAGGCCTTGCGTTGACGACGGTTGCGTTCGTGGAACAGTTCCACATCGAAGAGGAAGATCGACGGGTCGAAGCGCTCTAACCGAGACAGCTTCTCCGACACGTAGATTCGATAGTGGTCAGGGATTTCGACGTTACGACCGGAGACCACCACTTCGGCGTTCGGGGTCTCGAGGTCCATCGTCTCGGTGGCACCGTTCTGGAGTGCCGTGGGTTCAGCATCTCGCACTGATGCCCGTGAAGAAGTCGTCACGCGTACCTCCCGGATATGGCCGCACAACTACTAAGCGTAGGGCGGCGGGATTGAGCTGTGCCGATCGGGAATCGCCCGGCACCTGTCTCCGCGGCACCACCTCCCAAGCTTGTGTTCGGTGTGTGCTCGCGACGCTAGTCCGCCATCGGCAAGTCCGCCACTGTTCACGCGAACTTTCCTCAGTCAAGCCGCGCAGGTCACCACAACAGCGCGCGGAACTATGCCGATCCGACTGAGAACACGTGTCGATTCGCAGACGGTGGCGCCGGTGGTGAGCACGTCGTCTATCAGCACTACCTGGGCTTTCGCACCGATCGCGACCCAGCGGTCCGGATCAGCGACGGTCATGATCTTGCCGCGCACATTGTGGCTACGCTCATGCGTCGTCAAGCCCACCGAATCCCGGACACCACGGCCCATCCGCAGCAGCGGCACGCTCCGGCAATCGATCAGCCACCGGGCCGCGACCGCGGCCGAGCGGGCCACCGGGTCACCACCGCGGCGCCGCGCCGCCGCGCTTCTGGTCGGCGCGGGCACGAGCAACAGCGGGCGATCGGGGGCGCGCAACCGGGCCAGTGCGTGGGCGAGCGCCAGCCCGAGCGGGGCGGCGAGGTCGCGCCGGTTCTGTTCCTTGGCGGCCAGCACCGCCCGCTTGCCGACGCCGGCGTAGGGGCCCAGCGCCCAGCACGGAACACCGGGATCAGCGCGCGGCCGCACCCGGACGGGATCGCGGCCGAGTTCGGCCGCGCACTCGGCGCACCACCGTTCCCCGAGCGCACCGCAGCCACCACACCGGTCGGGCAGGATCAGGTCCAGCAGAGTCCCCATAGCGGGAGAGCATGACAGCGGGCACCGACATGCTCAGCTCGGCAGGACCGGCACAACCTGTTCTCCGGTCAGTCCGGGTACCTCACGCCAGAAACGGTCGTTACGGGTCGGATCGGCGGTCTGTAGCTGCAGCACGGCCCGGGAATCGGCCACGTACTGCGTGGCCGGAGCCGCCGTCACCACCCGCACCGGCGGAGTGAGGTTCTGCGAGGTCACCGCGCTGAACTGGGAGCCATCGATGGAGACGGTGAAGACCGGGTCGACATTGCCCTCGCGGGCCACCATGATCGTGTCACCGGTGACCCAGCTCAGCGACACCGCGCGCGAGCTCAGACCGAGCGCGAGCGGCAGCGGGGAGGTGAGCGAGTACTTCCCGTCGGGGCGACGTTGGACCACCGCCACATAGACCTTGCCGTCGGCGATCAGCGCCGCGCGCACGCCGGTGCGCGAGATCACCACCTCGCTGATCGGCGGGCGTGGCGCGCCCGCGCCGTCGAACAGGGCCGAGATATCGACATCCTCGGTGGAGACATTGCCGGTGGCACGGTCGGTGACCGCCCGGATGACCCGGTCACCGTCGATCACCGTCCAGGCGGCGCCGCCGTCGCTGGTCCAGGACGGGCGGGCGATGCTGGCGCCCTCGGCGACCGCGAAGGCCTTGGCGCCGTAGTTGCCGATGAGCAGGGTGCGGGCCGGTTCCGGCAGCGGTTTGCCGGAGTCGGCGACCGCGGCGACGAACTGGCCGTCGGCCGAGATGCCGACGGACTGCAGATTGGTCGCCTCGCCGAAGGAACCGCTCGGTGTGACGATCCCGTCCGGGGTGACCTGCACCAGGCTGCCGTTGCGCAGAGCGTGCAGGCCGATCCGGTTCTGGCCGGGCGCCGAGGCGCTGTACTGGTCCACATCGGCGACCGACCAGCCGTTGGCCGCGTACCGGTCGTCGAGCGGTTTACCGTCGGCGAGCAGCACGTACGGTCCGAGGATGTCGGCGCCGGACAGGGTGAGCACCACCTGCGCGGCGAGCAGTTCGCGGTCGCGCTGGCCGAGTCCGCCGATCCCGGCGAAGTCGATGCGCACTCCCCCGATGCCGATACCGACGTCACCCGGTTCGTTGTTGGCCTTGGTGATCGGGCCGCGCAGCGCGACCGGCTGCGCCAACTGGTTGCGCACCACCGGAGCGATCGTGGACTGCGGGCCTTCGGCGAGCATGCCGATCAGTCGCTCGGTGAGCTGGGCGCGCGGCACCGAGATCCAGCGCGGATCCGGGACCAGCAGCGAATTGCCCGGGTCGATGTAGTTCAGCACGTAGCGGTGGTAGGACTTGACGAACGCGTCGTTGCCCATCACGACGCCCGGTGGCAGCTCGGTGATCCGCCACTCGCCGTCGATCTTGCTCATCTCGATCTTGTTCTCGAGGGTGCCCTCGGTGGCGCGGTAGCCGCCGTCGCGGGCGAGCTCGCCGACCTTGCGGGCGCGCAGCACATAGCTGGCTTTGTCGCCCGACCGCGACTCGCGCAGGGTGTCAGGGCGATCGTCGACGATGGTGGTGCTCGCCTCGTCGTTCCAGCTGCCCGCCGTCTCGGGCGCCATGTACTGGCGGGCCGCGGCGTGCCGGTTGGTGGGGTCGGCGCTGGCGGTGAGGAAGTCGCCCAGCAGCAGGTCGGGGTCGCGGCCGGAGGTCGGCGGGGTCGGGCCCTCCGAGGTCGGGGCGCGGTTGATCGTGCCGAGTGCCTGCGGTGCGGAGGACTCCGGCAGGCTGGCACACCCGGTGAGCACCATCAGCCCGGCCAGAACCGCCGCGACCAGTGCGGCGCCGTGCCGATCCCGACGATCACCACGCGCACTAGTCATGACTTCCCGTCTCTGGTCTCGGTGGGCGTCGACTCGTCGCGGTCGGCGTCGGCGGGGGCGGCATCGCGGCCGTTGGTCGCCGGATGCGCGCCTGCCGTGGGCGGTTCGATACCGGGCTCACCCGCCGAGGGGTCGTCCTGCGGTTCTACCCCCGGCTCGACAACGGTCAGTTCGACAACAGTCGAGTCGGATCCAGCCGACTCGGCTCCGGTCGGCTCCGCGCCGATCGGCTCCGATCCCGTCTCCTCGACAGTGGTGGGCCCGGCAGGTTCGGCTTCGACGGTCGCCGGCTCGGGTTCGGCTTCTGGCAGCGCGGGGACCTTGCGCAACATCGGTTCCAGAGCGAGCGGGCTCTGGCCGAGCTTGCGACCGCGCACCATCGGGAGCAGCAGCCGGAAGCTCGCGCCGACGCCGGGATCGCCCCACGCCTCCAGCCTGCCCTCGTGCAGATTCGCGTCCTCGACACTGATCGACAGGCCGAGCCCGGTGCCACCCGAGCGACGCACCCGCGAGGGGTCGGAGCGCCAGAACCGGTTGAACACCAGCTTTTCCTCGCCCGGCCGCAGCCCGACGCCCTGATCGCGCACCACCGTCGCGACGGCGTTGGCCTCGGCGTCGCCGCGCATGCGGATCAGCACCGGCTTGCCCTCGGAATGGTCGATCGCGTTGGCGAGCAGGTTGCGCAGCACGCGCTCGACGCGGCGCGGGTCGACCTCGGCGACCACCGGCTCCTCCGGCAGATCGATCACCACCTCGATCTCGGCGTCGCGGGCCAGGTGGCGCACCGTGGAGATCGCGGCACGCGCGCACATCCGCACATCCAGCGATTCGACCTGCAGTTCGGCCACGCCCGCGTCGTGGCGGGAGATCTCGAGCAGGTCGTTGAGCAGGCCCTCGAACCGGTCGAGCTCGTTGACGAGCAGCTCGGAGCTGCGCGCGAGGGCGGGATCGAGATCATCGCTGGAGCCGTGGATGAGGTCGGCCGCCATGCGCACCGTGGTGAGTGGGGTACGCAGTTCGTGGCTGACGTCGGAGGTGAAGCGGCGCTGCAGATTGCCGAATTCCTCGAGCTGGGTGATCTGGTTCGACAGGCTCTCGGCCATCTCGTTGAACGCCTGCGCCAGCCGGGCCATGTCGTCCTCGCCGCGCACCAGCATGCGTTCTTTGAGGCGGCCGTCGGCGAATCGGCCCGCGATCCGCGCCGCCGACCGGATCGGCAGCACCACCTGCCTGGTCACCAGCGCGGTGATCGCGGCGAGCAACACCAGCAGCACGACGCCACCGATGAGCATCGTGCCGCGCATCAGCGACAGGCTCGATTCCTCGCTGGCCAGCGGGAAGATCAGGTAGATCTCCAGGGTCGCGACCTCGGCGCTCGGGCTGCCGATGATCAGCGCGCGCCCGCGGTAGCCGTCGGGGTCGGCGACGGTGGTGAACTGGTAGGAGACCTGGTTGCGCTGGACGAATCGGCGCAGCTCCTGCGGGACCTCGGCGAGCGGTCCGGCCGCGATCTCGTGTGGCGGAGTGCCGCCGACCATGGCCAGCGCCGAGTCGAAACTGCCCGCGGCGCCGCTGGACTGCCCGGTGCCGCCACGGCTGGACAGCGCGGCTCGCGCGTCGGCGAGTTGCTGGTCCTGGCTGTTGCCGGACTGGACGCCCGACATCTTGTTCTCGATCGTGCTGCGGGCACGATCCATCTCCTCGACAGCCGCGTTGATCTTGGCTTCGAGGAGCCGGTCGGTGATCTGACCGGTCAGCACGACCCCGAGGATCGTGATCACGATGAGCGAGAGGGTCAACGTCGAGACGATGACTCGCAACTGCAGCGATCGGCGCCACAGGTGGCCGAGTGCGGTCCCGACGGCCTGGAACCAGGCCATGATCGGGCTCGCCCATCGCCGCAGCTGCGCCACTGGACCAGTGGTCACAGCGGCGCCCCGCAGTGACCGATCACGGCGGTCCGGCCTTGTAACCGACACCACGCACGGTGAGCACGATCTCCGGGTTCTCCGGATCCTTCTCGACCTTGGCGCGCAGTCGCTGCACGTGCACGTTCACCAGACGGGTATCGGCGGCGTGCCGGTAGCCCCACACCTGCTCGAGCAGCACCTCGCGGGTGAACACCTGACGCGGCTTGCGCGCGAGCGCGACCAGCAGGTCGAACTCCAGTGGGGTGAGCGAGATCTGCCCGGGGCCGCGGGTCACCTTGTGCGCGGGCACGTCGATGACGATATCGGCGATCGAGAGCAGCTCGGCGGGCTCGTCCTCGGTGCGGCGCAGGCGCGCTCGGACGCGGGCGACGAGTTCCTTGGGCTTGAAGGGTTTGACGATGTAGTCGTCGGCACCGGACTCCAGGCCGAGGACCACATCGACCGTATCGGTCTTGGCGGTGAGCATGACGATCGGAACGCCGGAATCGGCCCGCAGCACCCGGCATACATCGATGCCGTTCATGCCGGGCAGCATCAGGTCGAGCAGTACCAGGTCGGGGCGGATCTCCCGCACCGCTGACAGGGCCTGTGTGCCGTCGCCCACCACATGCGGGTCGAACCCTTCCCCGCGCAAGACGATGGTCAGCATCTCAGCGAGTGCCATATCGTCGTCGACGACCAGAATCTTGGGCTTCATAGTCCTATGTTGTCATCTCCCAGGCCAGGATCGGGCCGCCACGCCATTAATGGTGCGAACCCGTCGCGTATCCAACCTTATCCGGAAAAGATTTCCGAGCAGAGGGTGAGTAACGCGGGCCTATCGTCATCGGATCGGTATGTCCACCACCGGCCGAACCAGTCGCGGTCGGCGAGTTCACGATAGACCTCGCCGGTGCGCCGCTGCAGACCGCCGTCCCGTTCGTAGGCGTCGAGGGCGCGCGCGTCGTCGAGTTCACCTCGCCGACGGGCACGTTCGGCCGCCACCTCGGTGGGCACGTCGAGCAGCACGGTGAGGTCCGGTGCCGGCAGTTCGAGCCTGCCGAACTCCAGATCACCCACCCACGAAACGATTTCGCCATCGGCGTCCTGGTGCGCCCGCGCGGCCGAGTAGGCGGCGTTGGAGGCCACCCACCGGTCCAGGATCACGATGTCGTTGCCGCCCAACAGGTCCGACAGCTCCGCGCGCGCCGCGGCCCGGTCGAGCGCGAACATGATCGCCATGCCGTTGATCGACCCGGCCAGGTCACCGTTGCCCCCGCGCAACGCCTGCGCCGCCAGATCGGCGTGGATCGAATGTCCGTATTGGGGAAAGGCCAGACTGTCCGCCCGCAGCCCCTTCGCGGACAATTCGGCGATCAGCCCATCGATCAGCGTGCGTTTGCCCGCCCCGTCGAGCCCTTCCACCGCGATCAGTACACCCATGCGGTGAGATTACCGCGCTCGCGCGCGGACCCGCGCAGCGCGAGCCCGCGCCGTCACCCCAGAACTGCGGTCTGGTCGGCGGCCCGCTCGGCCGACGAGGATCCCCCCATGAAAACGATCGTCCGCACCACCGCCGCCACGCTCGCCATCACCGCCGCCCTCGCCTGCGGCACCGCGTCCGCGCAGGCAGCCGCACCGGCCGCCGCACCGGACGCGGGGTCCTCGACCGCCTTCAACTCGGTGATGTGCGCGCTGCTCGGCGTCAGCAGCGAGCACAACATCTTCTGCACCGGCCTGATCATCGGCTAGCGGGCGCACAGCACAGTGGCCCGCCGACCGGATGGTCGACGGGCCACTGTCAGGTCGGGATCAGTAGCGGTAGTGCTCCGGCTTGTACGGGCCTTCCACGTCCACGTTGATGTATTCGGCCTGATCCTTGGTGAGCTTGGTCAGGGTGCCGCCGAGGGCCTCGACGTGGATCTTGGCGACCTTCTCGTCGAGGTGCTTGGGCAGGCGGTAGACCTCGTTGTCGTACTCTTGCGGCTTCGTCCACAGTTCGATCTGGGCGATGACCTGGTTGGAGAAGCTGTTCGACATGACGAACGAGGGGTGGCCGGTGGCGTTGCCCAGGTTCAGCAGGCGGCCTTCGGACAGCAGGATGATCGCCTTGCCGGTTTCCTGGAAGGTCCACTCGTCGACCTGCGGCTTGATGTTGATCCGGGTCGCGCCCGAACGCTCCAGCGCCGCGATGTCGATCTCGTTGTCGAAGTGGCCGATGTTGCCCAGGATCGAGTGATCCTTCATCGCCTTCATGTGGTCGAGGGTGATGATGTCCTTGTTGCCGGTCGAGGTGATGACGATGTCGGCGTCGCCGATCGCCTGCTCGACGGTGACCACGTCGTAGCCGTCCATCAGCGCCTGCAGCGCGTTGATCGGGTCGATCTCGGTGACCTGCACGCGCGCGCCCTGGCCGGCCAGCGACTCCGCGCAACCCTTGCCGACGTCGCCGTAACCGCAGATCAGCACCTTCTTGCCGCCGATGAGCACGTCGGTGCCGCGGTTGATGCCGTCGATCAGCGAGTGGCGGGTGCCGTACTTGTTGTCGAACTTGGACTTGGTGACCGAGTCGTTGACGTTGATCGCCGGGAACACCAGCTCACCCGCGGCGGCGAACTGGTACAGCCGCAGCACGCCGGTGGTGGTCTCCTCGGTGACGCCCTTGACCGACTCGGCGATGACGCTCCACTTGGTCTTGTCGGCCTCGAGGCTCTCGCGCAGCAGGTCGAGGAACACCGTGTACTCGGCCGAGTGGTCCGCGTCGGCGGGCGGAACCACGCCCGCCTTCTCGAACTGCGCACCGCGCAGCACGAGCATGGTCGCGTCGCCACCGTCGTCGAGGATCATGTTGGCCGGCTCGCCGGGCCAGGTGAGCATCTGCTCGGCGGCCCACCAGTACTCCTCCAGCGTCTCGCCCTTCCAGGCGAAGACGGGGATGCCCTTGGGCTCGTCGACGGTGCCGTTCGGGCCGACCACGATGGCGGCGGCGGCGTGGTCCTGGGTGGAGAAGATGTTGCAGGAGGCCCAGCGCACGTCGGCGCCGAGAGCAACGAGGGTTTCGATCAGGACGGCGGTCTGGACCGTCATGTGCAGCGATCCGGAGATTCGCGCGCCCTTCAGCGGCGCGACGTCGTGGTATTCACGGCGCAGCGCCATCAGGCCCGGCATCTCGTGCTCGGCGAGGCGGATCTCCTTGCGGCCGAATTCGGCCAGCGAGAGGTCTGCCACCTTGTAGTCGATGCCGTTGCGGACGTCGGGGGTGAGCTCGGTGCGCGCGGGGAGTTCTGAGGTCGTCACGCTGGCTAGGTTACCGTCTGGGGCCGCGCGAGTTCCCCTCCTCTGTCGAGGTGGAGTCTCAGGCCGCCGCGCGGTATCGGGCCAGCAACCGTCGCGGCTTCGCCGGCGCGACGTTGGCCAGGCTCAGGTCGCCGCCGTAATGGGCCGCGACCTTGGGGTCCATCACCGCACGCCACAGCGGCGGAACAGCGGCCAGCAGGATCATGGTGGCGTATCCGGCGGGCAGCTGCGGGGCTTCTTCGGTGCTGCGCAGGGTCTGATAGCGGCGCCCGGGGTTGGCGTGGTGGTCGCTGTGGCGCTGCAGGTGGAACAGGAAGACGTTGGTGACCAGACGATCGGAATTCCAGCTGTCGCGCGGGGAGCACCGCGCGTAGCGGCCGTTGGGCTTGCGCGCGCGCAGCAGTCCGTAGTGCTCGACGTAGTTGACGGTCTCGAGCAGCGCGATGCCGATCGCGGCCTGGAGGGCCAGCCACGGCAGGATGGACGGGCCGAACCCGAGCGTCAGCGAACCGAACAGCACCGCCGTCATCGCCCAGGCCTGCAGGATGTTGTTGTCGGCGCTCCACCAGCCGCGACCCTGCCGGTGCAGGCGGGCGCGCTCGAGTTGCACAGCCGACCGGAAGCCACCGATCACGCTGCGCGGCAGAAACTCCCACAGCGACTCGCCCAGCCGGGCGCTGGCCGGATCCTCGGGAGTCGCCACGCGGGCGTGGTGTCCGCGATTGTGCTCGACGAAGAAGTGCCCGTACCCCGATTGGGCCAGCGCGATCTTCGACAGCAATTTTTCGGCACTCTCCACCCGGTGGCCCAATTCGTGGGCGGCGTTGATGCCGATGCCGCTGACGAAGCCGACCGTGGCGGCCAATCCGAGCTTGTCGACCAGGGCCAGCTCGGGGCTCGTCCACATGAAGCAGGCCACACCGAGGCTGATCAATTGGATCGGCAGGAACAGGTAGGTGCACCACCGGTAGTACCGGTCGGCGGAGAGCGCCGCGTAGTCCTCGTCGCGGGGGTTGTTGCCGTCCTCGCCGACGATCCAATCCAGCACGGGAATGGCGATCAGGACGATGACAGGTCCGATCCACCAGAACACTTCAGCCTTGGTATGGAACACCAGCTGGGAGGGCAACAGCGCGCTCGCCGGGGCGATCAGCCCTAAAGCCCAGAGATACCGTTTGGGATCACGAAAACCCCCCGGTTTGCCAACCGTTTGCACACCCGCTCCGCTACAAAAAGACCAATCGCCGACCGATGTGAATACTGACAGACCGTAGGCGCGTTACACAGCGGCAGATCCTCAAACGTGGTGATGGTTACACAAGAGCGAATCAGAGCTCATGACATCTCTCAGTGATCTACTTCACCGGATGGGATACGCATCCCCCGTACCTGCACAATTGCCTCGACGTACGGGCTGAGCAGTGCGCTCATCTCGGCCGAGGCGTCGCGCTCCGGTACGGGCGGATTCGGAATATAGCTCAACGCTATCCGCACCAGCGCGTGCGCGAGCACATCGGCCTCGGCGTCGGTCGCGTTCACCCAGCTGTGCACGAAGACCTGGGTCAGGCGCGCGGTGGCGTGCTCGAGCAGCGGGGCCGCGTCGAGCGTGATCAACCGCAACAGGTCCGGCTTCATCTCCCCGCTCAGCAGCGAACGGACCAGTGGGTCGCCCGCGGCGGAGAGGAAGAAGCCGCTCATCCCGACCCGGATCGCGGCGCGCGCGTCGCCGACATTGGCGTCGAGCGCCTCGCGCACATGATCGACGAGGTCGTCGGCCAGGCGCAGCGAGTAAGCCTGCGAGAGCCCCGCGCGCGAACCGAACTCGTTGTAGAGGGTCTGCCTGCTCACCCCGGCCCTGGCCGCGACGTCACCGAGCGTGACCTTGGACCAGTCACGCTCGGTGAGCAGTTCGCGCATCCCGTCCAGGACCGAGTTGCGCAGCAATTCGCGCGCGGCCTCCTGGTACGGGATGCGCGAACCGGTGCGCGGGGTACCCGCGACGCTCACGAACGTTCGATCTCGACCATGAAGAAGTCGGATTTGCGGGCACCGCAGTCCGGGCAGGTCCAGTCGTCGGCGATGTCTTCCCAGCGGGTGCCGGGGGCGATGCCGTCGTCGGGCCAGCCCTGGGCCTCGTCGTACTCGAAACCGCACTGTGCGCACTGGTACAGCTTGTAGTCGGTCACTGCGAAACTCCTACCGCCTCGAAGTCGATCTTCTCCCGCACCCCACAGTCCGGACAGCACCAGTCGTCGGGAACGGCCGTCCACAGTGTGCCAGGCGGAAATCCTTCGCGTGGCGCGCCTTTGGCTTCATCGAAGACGAAATCACACACCGGACATCTGTAGGCGCTCACGACCCCACCTCGGTTCCGTACTTTTCCAGCACCTGCTCGCGGCGCTTGGGTTCGATGTTGGCGAGGGTGACGTCCCCGCCGTAGTGCGCGAGTACGCGCTTGTCCATCACCTTGCGCCAGATCGGCGGGAAGTAGCCGAGCAGGATCATGCTGGCATAGCCACTGGGCAGGTTCGGCGCACCATCCCAGCTGCGCAGCGTCTGGTAGCGCCGGGTCGGATACGCGTGATGGTCGCTGTGACGCTGCAGGTGGTAGAGGAAGATGTTGGTGACGATGTGGTCGCTGTTCCAGCTGTGCTCGGGCGCCGGTCGTTCGTAGCGTCCGCTCGCGGTCTTCTGCCGGACCAGGCCGTAGTGCTCGAGATAGTTCACCGATTCGAGCAGGCTGAAACCGATCACGGCCTGCAGGATCAGATACGGCAGCACCTCGATGCCGAACACGGCGATCAAACCGAGCCACAACACCACCGACATCGCCCAGGCGTTGAGGACGTCGTTGCGCAGCGTCCACGGACTCTTGTCGAGCCGGCCCAGACGTTCCTTCTCGAGATGCCAGGCCGAGCGCAGGCTGCCCCAGACCGTGCGCGGCCAGAAGGCCCAGAAGGACTCACCGATGCGCGAGCTCGCGGGGTCCTCCGGAGTGGCGACCCGCACGTGGTGGCCACGGTTGTGCTCGATGTAGAAGTGCCCGTAGAACGACTGGGCCAGCGCGATGCGCGCGAGCCAGCGTTCCAGTCCGACCTTCTTGTGACCGAGTTCGTGCGCGGTGTTGATGCCGATGCCGCCGATCATGCCCACGCTGATCGCGATGCCGATCTTGTCGACCACATTGGCGCCGCCGGGGAAGCCCAGCCAGTGCAGGTTCGGCGCGGTGATGATGTAGCAGGCGAAGATGAGCGAGGCGTACTGGAACGGCAGGTACAGGTAGGTGAGGTAGCGGTAGTACTTGTCGTTCTCCAGGTACTCCATCACCTCGTCGGGCGGGTTGTCGCCGTCGGGACCGAAGAACAGGTCCGCCAGCGGGATCACGAGGTAGACCAGCACCGGCCCGAGCCAGAACGGGATCTCGGCTATGCGATGCCAGCCGAGCTGGTTGAGGCCCCAGATCAGGGGGATCGCGATCGTGAACAGGCCGGTCGGGGCGAACAACCCCCACAGCCACAAATATCGCTTGGAATCTCGCCACTGCGGCGGTGCGACCCGCTGCTCGGACGCGTTGGCATCAGTCGACATCATCGTCTCCAGTTCCGAGGCACATCTCACACATGTGATGTGCGTAACTCTCTGTCACAGACGATATGTCCGGATGCGTCCGCTGTCTAGACAAATTGGCCAATTTGTAAAGCAGTGACGGCCCGATAACGCGGACGGCGACCGTGCCCGAACTGGACACGGTCGCCGTCGTTACAGGTCAGTGACCTTTTCAGGGGCCTTTACATTCGGCCTCTGACCGGAAGTAGCACGTCAGCGCCGGGCGGTAGCCCGTCGACCGGCCACCACCGCAGATCGGTCGATTCGGCGCTGCGGACCGGTACCGCGCCGGGGGGTGCCACGATCTCGAAGAGCAGGTCGAGATGCCGCGTCGGCACGCCGAGCGAGCAGGTGATCGGGTGCGCCTGCGCGCCGTAGAGACCCGGCGTGAGAATCAGGTCGCTGATGCCGGATTCCTCCACCGCCTCCCGCAGCGCCGCGTCCTGCACGGTCTTGTCGTCGGGTTCGCAATGGCCACCGAGCTGGATCCAGCGACCGACGCGTGGGTGCAGGGTGAGCAGGATGTCGCGGCGGTCGTGCGACAGCACGATCGCCGACGCGGTGATGTGGCCGGGCGCGTGTTCGCGCAGACAGCCTCGCGGCGCCGAGCCGAGGAAGGCCAGAAACGCTTCGCGCAGTGAGTGATCCGCGCGGGTCCCGGGTTCCCAGTGCGTGAGCAACTCGGTCGCCGACGCGTGCAGCGACTCCGCGCTCACAGTTCCACCAGGCCCGCGCCTGCGGAGCCGACGGTGCGCGCGACGGGCTCCTCCAGTGGATGACCGATCGCGATGGCGCCCAACGGCATCCAGTCCTCGTCGAGCCCGAGGACCTCGCGAACGATCTCGGGCGCGAAGATGGTCGAGCCGATCCAGCAACTGCCGAGGCCGTCGGCGGCCAGCGCCACCAGCAGTCCCTGCACCGCCGCGCCGACGGCCACCGTGAACATCGTCTGCTCGGCGGCTTGGCGACGAGCATCGGGATAGCCGTGGGCGCCGTCGGGCACACAGAACGGGATGATCACCTCCGGCGCGTCGAAAAGGATTCGGCCACGCGCGATTCGGCGCCGCACACGGTCGGGGTCGAGCCCGTCGGCGGTGAGGTCCGCGCGCCACTTCTCGGTCATGGCATCGAGCAGCCGCGCCCGCAACGCCGCCTCGCGCAGCCAGACGAAGCGCACCGGACGGGTGTGGTGCGGTGCGGGCGCGGTGAGGCCGACCGCCACGGCGGCGCGAATCCGTTCCGGGTCCACCGCGTCGGCGGCGAACGCGCGCACCGAACGACGCAGCGGCACAGCCTCTTTGCGGCCCTGCTCGAGCGCCTCGGCGGTGCCGAGCCAGAACAGGTCGTCGATGCCACCGCGCAGCAGCGCCGCCGCGGTGGAACCGTCGTCGTCGGTCCGCAGCCCGCGCACCACCGCCACCGGGACCCCGCCGAGCTTGCCCTTGACCAGATCGGCGGCGGCGGCGAGCTCATCGGCGATGGCCACCTGCGTGACGTGCAGTTCGTTGCCCTGCCCATCGACAGAGCCTGCGTAGTCGTGGAGCACCCGCAGCCCGGCCGACCCGATGGCCGCGTCGATCTGCCCGTTGCGCCAGGCCCGGCCCATGGTGTCGGTGACGACGACAGCCACCTCGACGCCGAGCCGCTGGGCGAGCGCGGTGCGCAGGGCCTTCGCGCTGCCGTCGGGATCGACAGGCAGCAGCACCAATTCACCCTCGGCCACATTGGAGCCGTCGACACCGGAGGCCGCCTGCACGATGCCGAGCCGGTTCTCGGTGATCAGGGTGCGGCCCTTGCGCGCGAGCACCCGCACGGCTTCGTCCTCGACGAGCTTGCGACGGGCGGTGTCGCGCTCCTCGGGGTCGATCGGCGCGACGACGATGCGCCCCTCGACCTTCGACACGATCTTGCTGGTGACCACGATGATGTCGCCGTCGGCGAGCCATGGCGCCTGTGCCGCAAGGTGTTCGGCGATGTCGTCGCCGGGGCGGAACTCCGGCAGCCCGGTCACCGGGAGGATCCGCAACTCGTCGGCGGCGTGGTCGGGCAACACGGCGCCGGTGTCGTTCTCCTGCGCGCTCACGGCTTCACTCCCGCCAGTTCCAGTGCGGCGCGCGCCATTTCGGCGGTCGCCTCGGGGTCGCTCATCAACAGCGGGACGCTGCGCACCTCGACGCCGGGAACATCGGCGGAGTCGGTGGAGTGCACCAGCCACCCGTCCAGGATGCCGGTGGCCGAGCGGGCGCCGTAGTGGCGGCCGATCGCCTCCGCGGTGGACTCGACGCCGATCGCGGTCAGGCACTCATCGGCCATGCCGCGCAACGGCTTTCCGTCGATCACCGGCGAGAGGCCGATCACCTTGGCTTCGCTGGTGCGCAGCGCGCCCCTGATTCCGGGCACGGCGAGGATCGCGCCGATGCTCACCACGGGGTTCGACGGGGCCAGCAACACGGCGTCCGCGGAGCCTATGATTTCGGTCACATTCGGCGCCGGCGAGGCTTGCTCGGCGCCGATCGAGGCAAATCCGTGTGTCGGGAGCGCCGCGCGATACCGCACCCACCATTCCTGAAAGTGGATCGCGCGACGTTCGCCAGCGTTGTCGGGATCGCTGACCACCACGTGGGTTTCGCAGCGATCGTCGGTAGCCGGAATCAGCTTCACTCCCGGCTGCCACCGGTTGCACAGCGCTTCGGTGACCGCGGACAGCGGATATCCGGCGCGCAGCATTTCGGTGCGAATGAGATGGGTGGCGATATCGCGATCGCCCAGGCCGAACCAATCGGGCTGGGCGTTGTATTTGGCCAGCTCCTCTTTCGCGTGCCAGGTTTCGTCGGCGTGGCCCCAGCCACGCTCGGTATCGATGCCACCACCGAGGGTGTACATGCAGGTGTCGAGGTCGGGACAGATGCGAAGGCCATGCATCCAGACGTCGTCGCCGACGTTGACGATGGCCGAGATGTCGGCTTCGGGCAGCAGCTGCCGGACGCCTTGGAGGAACCGGGCACCGCCGACACCGCCGACGAGAACGGCGATCTTGGGCTCGCGCACCGCGTGTTGTGCAGTCACAGGGTCACAGCCTAGTGAGTGGCGGTTGCCGGTTGCTTCCGCGCTGAATTTCAGCGAAGTTGCTGATCATTTGCCACAGCACATAACAAGATCAACACGAAAGGCGGGTGCGGAGTGTAACGGAAGGGTGACGGCGGGTTGACCACCGGCAAGTGCGGCGTGTCTAATCACAGACATGTCATTCCGGTCACCGCGAGAGGGCATAGCGCGGGGGCGTTTGCGAGAGGGTTCCAAGTCACCGGAAACGGTCGCAGCGCGAGGACATAGCGCAGGGGACGTTTGCGAGAGGGTTCCCGCTCGCCGGAAGGCAGGCTCGGGGAAGCCCGCGAGACTACGTCGCGGTGTTGGGCCGTCGGAGATCTCATCGGACCGACGGAAAGAATCATTCTGCGCTAACACATAGTGAGGAGGCGGAACGATGACCGAAGATCTGGTCTCGCCGACCGATTCCACAGCAGGCGCAGCTCACGCTGTCTGCGCTGACATGAGCTGGCAGGAACCGGACGTGGAAAGCGAAGTCGCGGCTCCCCGGCTGAGTCTGGTCGTGACGGGCTTCGACGAAATGTTCGAGTCGATCGAAGAGCAGTGGCAGGAACGCGCCCTCTGCGCTCAGACCGACCCCGAGGCGTTCTTCCCCGAGAAGGGCGGCTCGACGCGTGAGGCCAAGCGAATCTGCTTGGGTTGTGAAGTACGTGACCAGTGCCTGGAATACGCACTGGCACATGATGAACGCTTCGGCATCTGGGGCGGTCTCTCGGAACGAGAGCGTCGCAGGCTCAAGCGCGGAATCGGTTAAGTGACTGTTCGAAAGTAGACTCTCTCCAGGCCTGGCCCGGAGCCACGCAGGCGCAGTACGTCGGTGTCTCCGGGCGAACGCCCTTCGATCTTCACGGTGGTTGCGAGAGAGGTGAAAGACCCATGGCACGTTCCCGGCGTCATTCTCCGGCACCCACCGCTCGTTCGGTGACCCGCCGCGGCCGCGGTGTCCGTGGCCCCATGCTCCCGCCGACGGTGCCCGCGTGGCGCACCAGGGGCCAGAAATTCGATCGGCTCGTGCTCGAAGCGTTCGCCCCCTTGGACACCCGCTGGCACGATCGCCTCACCAAGCTCGATATCGCCGTCGACGATGTTCCGAAAATCCGTCCACTGCATCCTGATTCGGTCACCTGGCCGGATGAGGTGGTCGCCGACGGCCCGGTGCCGCTGTCGCGGCTGATCCCCGCGGGCGTCGACCGCCACGGTGCGGCCACGCGCGCCAGAGTGGTGTTGTTCCGCAAGCCGCTGGAATTGCGCGCCGCCGATCCCGACGATCTGGTCGAGTTGCTGCGCGAGGTCCTCGTCCAGCAGATCGCGACCTACCTCGGCGTCGACCCCGATCTGATCGATCCCGATCCCGAATAGGCGTACCTCTGCCTTCCCCTTTAGGCGTGTCCGTATCCACTTTCGGGCCGCGGAGGGCTAATCTCGACGTCGTGATCCCTATGCGTCGTTGCTGCCGACCCGGCTGCAAGAACCCGGCTGTAGCGACGCTGACTTATGTGTACTCCGACTCGACCGCTGTCGTCGGACCCTTGGCCACCGTCGCCGAACCGCACTCCTGGGATCTCTGCGAAACGCACGCCTGCCGCATCACCGCGCCCAAGGGCTGGGAACTGGTCCGCCACGAAGGCGGCTTCTCCTCGAGCACCCCGGACGACGACGATCTCACCGCACTGGCCGAAGCCGTGCGCGAAGCGGGCCTGCGTCGCCGTCCCGCCGCCGAAGCCGACCAACCCGGCTACCGCGACAACGCGCCCGCAGCCCCGCGCACCGCGCGCACGGGCCGCCGGGGCCACCTCCGGGTTCTGCCGGATCCGTAGCTAGTCCGGCCAGGATCCCGAAGAGTCGGTGCAGCCCGCTAGGGTTAGCCACATGACGACCCTCGCGCGCTCTGGCGAACTCGTGAATGCCGTGATCAAGGCTTATGACGTCCGCGGGGTGGTGGGCGAACAGATCGACGAGGCGTTCGTCGGCGATGTCGGCGCGTCCTTCGCTCGCCTGATGCGCGAAGAGGGCGCCACCCGCGTCGTGATCGGACACGACATGCGCGAGTCCTCCCCCGCGCTGTCCCAGGCATTCGCGCAGGGCGTGCGGGCCCAGGGCCTGGATGTGGTGCACATCGGTCTGGCCTCCACCGACCAGCTCTACTTCGCCTCGGGCAAGCTCGGCTGTCCCGGCGCCATGTTCACCGCCAGTCACAACCCGGCCGAGTACAACGGCATCAAGCTGTGCCGCGCGAACGCGTTGCCCGTCGGCCAGGACACCGGGCTGGCGACCATCGCCGCGGAGGTGATCGAGGGTGTGCCCGCCTACGACGGCGCGCCCGGCACCGCGACCAGCACCGATCTGCTCGCCGACTACGCGGACTACCTGCGCGAACTGGTGAACCTCGACGAGATCCGCCCGCTCACCATCGCGGTCGACGCGGGCAACGGCATGGGCGGCCACACCGTGCCCGCCGTCCTGGGCACCCTGGGCCCGATCACGATCGTGCCGCTGTACTTCGAACTCGACGGCTCGTTCCCCAACCACGAGGCCAACCCGCTGGACCCGAAGAACCTCGTCGACCTGCAGGCGCTGGTGCGTTCCAGTGGCGCCGACATCGGCCTGGCCTTCGACGGCGACGCCGACCGCTGCTTCGTCGTCGACGAGCGCGGCGAGCCCGTGTCCCCCTCGGCGATCACGGCGATCGTGGCGCAGCGTGAGCTGGCCAAGGAGCCGGGCGCCACCGTGATCCACAACCTGATCACCTCGCGTGCGGTGCCCGAACTGGTCGAGGAGCTGGGCGGCAAGCCGGTACGCACGCGGGTGGGGCACTCGTTCATCAAGCAGGAGATGGCCTCGACCGGCGCGGTGTTCGGTGGCGAGCACTCCGCGCACTACTACTTCCGCGAATTCTGGGGTGCCGACTCGGGCATGCTGGCCGCGTTACACGTGCTGGCCGCCCTCGGTGAGGGCGAGCGGACGGTCTCGGACCTCATGGCCGCCTACGACGTGTACGCCGCCTCGGGCGAGATCAACTCGACCGTCGCCGACGCCGCCGACCGCACCGCCGCCGTGCTCGCCGCGTTCGCCGAGCGCACCGAATCGGTGGACCGGATGGACGGCGTCACGGTCGACCTGGGCAACCACGCCTGGTTCAACCTGCGCGCATCGAATACCGAACCGCTGCTCCGACTCAATGTCGAGGCCGGATCGCGCGACGATGTAAACGCACTCGTGACCGAGATCCTGAGCATCGTCCGCGCCTGACTGGGAAGATGAAACCAGTACCCGTGGAATCACATGCCCGGTATTCGGCGACGGCAGATCACGAGCATTGCCGGTGCCCGGCTGGAATAGTGGAGTCACAGACGACACAGCGCGATGAGGGGAGGTGGATTCGGCGATGATCGCTGGAACACCGGTCTTCGACCTCGACGATGCCGAGTCACTGGCGGCGGCCGACACCGGCGGCGCCCTGCGCTCGGCGGCCTCCGGCGGCGCCCAGGTTCGTGCCACCGCGGCGGCGGTCGCGGAAACCTCGCTCATCGAACGGCTCTCCGACCTGCGCCCGCGCAGCCTGGTGCTGGTCGCGGGATCGGGTCGCGCCGCGCGCGCGGCCGGACTGCTCGTCGCCACGCTCGGCGACCGGGCAGGGCTGCCGATCGTGCCCGTCACCGCGCTGCCGCCGTGGGTCGGTCCGCTGGACGTGGTCCTGGTGGCCGGCGACGACGCGGGCGACCCGCGGCTGATCGACGCCGTCGACCGTGCCCTGCGCCGCAGCGCCGAAGTGGTGATCGCCGCGCCCAACGAGGGTCCGTTGCGCGCGGTCGCCGCCGGTCGCGCCATCGTGCTCGAACCGCGGGTACCCGTGCTCGACCACAACCGGCTGCTGCGTTTCCTCGCCGTCGGCATCGCCGTCCTGCGTGGGGTCGACGCCCAGCGCAGCGGCCCGGCCACGCCCGATCTCACCGCGCTGGCCGACATGCTCGACGCCGAAGCGCTGCGCGACGGCCCGACCAACGAGGTCTTCCACAACCCGGCCAAGACCCTCGCCGCGCGGATGCACGGTGTGGGTGTCGTCCTCGCGGGCGACTCGCCCGCGGCGGTCGAACTGGCCGGTCACGGCGCCGAGGTGCTGTTGCAGTCCGCGGGCCGGTTGGCTTCGGCCGCCGATCTCGCCGACGCCGTCGCCGCGGTCGGGCGTCTGGCCGCTGCCACCGGCGGCACCGCGCCCGGCTTCGATCCGCTGTTCCACGACGAGGAACTCGACGGTCCCGCGCCGGTCGACCGGGTCCGGGTGCTGGCCTTGAGCGTGCATCCCGACCAGGCCGCCGCCCGGCGCAAGCTCGCGGTCTTCGAAGGCGCGGGCGCGGGCCTGGTCGACGCCGATCTGGTCCACGCCGATGTCGACGTGCTGCAATCCCAGCTCGCCGACCCCGGCGCCGCACCCGCGATCGAACGCACCGCCGCCGACTCCGCCGCGGGGGGCGGACACGGCAGCGAACTCGAGCAGCTCGCGGTGCTCGCGCTGCGGCTGGACATGGCCGCGGCCTATCTCCGACTCACCGGTGCGCGCGGTGCCGCCGCGCCCGAACCGGATCGATACGACGGGGGACGCTACTAGTGCAGGAACTCGTTGGTGCGCTGCGTTCTTACGCATGGGGGTCGCGCACCGCGCTCGCTCAGCTGTGCGGACGGCCGGTGCCCTCGGCCCATCCCGAAGCCGAACTCTGGTTCGGCGCGCACCCGGCCGATCCCGCGCACGTGCAGACCGGCTCGGGCACGCGATCGCTGCTCGAGGTTCTCGTCGCCGACCCGGCGGGCGAATTGGGCACGGTGGCCGATACTTTCGGCGCCCGGTTGCCGTTCCTGCTGAAAATCCTCGCCGCCGAGGAACCGCTCTCGCTCCAGGCGCACCCGAGTTCGGCGCAGGCGCGTGCCGGTTTCGAACGCGAGAACCGCACCGGCGTGGCGCTGGATTCGCCGCTGCGCAACTACCGCGACGACAGCCACAAACCCGAACTCGTTGTCGCGCTGGAACGTTTCGAGGCGCTGGCCGGGTTCCGCGATCCGCACCGCACCGTCGACCTGTTGCGCGCGCTGGATGTGCCCGGCCTCAACGTCTACGCCGAACTGCTTGCCGCCCAGCCCGATTCGGCCGGTCTGCGGACCCTGTTCACCACCTGGATCACGCTGCCGCCCGCCGCGCTGTCGAAGCTGCTGCCCACGGTGCTCGAGGGCTGCGTGACCTACCTGTCGGGTAAGGGGGCGCGTGCGTTCACCGCCGAGGTGCGCACCGCGCTGGAACTGGCCGAGGTCTACCCCGGCGACGCGGGTGTCCTGGCCGCGCTGCTGCTCAACCGGCTGACCCTGGAACCGGGCCAGGCGCTGTTCCTCGCGGCCGGCAATCTGCACGCGTACCTGCGCGGGGTGGGCGTGGAGATCATGGCCAATTCCGACAACGTGTTGCGTGGCGGGCTCACCCCCAAGCACGTCGACGTGCCCGAACTGCTGCGGGTGCTGGACTTCGAGCCGATCGACCTGCCGGTGATCGAACCCGAACCCGGCAGCGACGGCGGTATCCGGTACCGCACGCCCGCACCGGAATTCGCCCTGTGCCGCTTCGACCTCAGCGCCGACGACGAGCCGGTCGTGCTCGCCGATGCCGGGCCCGGCATCGTGCTGTGCACCGCGGGCACGCTCGAGCTCTCCGAGAACGGGCACACGCTCGTCGTCGAACGTGGCAGCGCGGCCTGGATCTCCGCCGCCGACACCGACATCAAGGCGCGTGCGCTCCGCGGCCCCGCCCAACTGTTCAGCGCCTGCGTCGGCGACGGGAGCTGAAAAGCCGCCGAGACCAATCGAAGGCTTCACGCTGTCGGTGGCCGGGGTTACGGTCGACGTGTTGCGGGAGCATAGCGACACGTCGCTGATGGCGATGTTGTTCAGGAATCAACGCCACCTTCTCGACTGCGGGGCATCACTGTGAGAGAAAGGGGTAACCGATGACCAATACCAGATCTACCGCACTGCGCCAGTTTTCGTTCACCACTCGTCCCTTTGTAGCGGTCGACGACGTCACCGGTGAGTCGATAGGTCTCGACGACATCGACATCCGCGTCGGATGGATGCTCGAGCTGATCCACGCCGCCCAAGCGGAGTTGGTATCACGGTTGTGGCAACCGACTACCTTCGATGCCCTAAAAGCCGACCGCGACCCCCGAGGCCGCAAGCTCCCACTTCAAGGCCACGTCGCCGCCGCACGGTTGGGCTGGAACCCGATCTACCCCAGCGGGGTCTACGCGCCATCGCGGGTGACGCGGGTGGTGGCCTCCCAAGCGATGTCCACCCTGCGGACGTTGGCATACCGTGACACCGCGATCACAGCGTTGTCTGCCCGGTTCGATCCAGTCACCGGCGCATTGGCCGCACCTACCTCCGCCGCGGAGTACGTGCCTTCGGGTTTCGCCCGAGGCGTAGTGCGCCAGCTCGCCGCTCGTGCCCGTCGCGCCGGTGGGCCGAGCGCTGAACGTTTGCGGATCACTGAAGTGCAGGGTCCACCACAGACTTCGGTGATGGCCAGGCTTTCCGCAGCCGATAAACAACTCGCACAGGTCACCGTCACTGACGCTGTCATGGTGTTGACGATCAAACTACCTACCAGCGCCGCCCCGGCGGGGCGTGGGCAGTGGCGGTGGGTTCGGCTCAGTGCCGGGATCCCGGCGCACCTGAACCACAGGGCGGTCACCGAGTGGCACCTGCCGACTTTGGTCCTGGACCGTCGAGGCCTGCTACTGCGCTGCGCGGCGACCGAGCACGTCCCGGCGGCCGATTCGACGGGGACCACCGCGGTGGGTGTGGACTGGTCACCCACGACTCTCGGGGCCGCTGCTCTGGTCACCGAAACCCCCCAGGGGCTGGTCTCGGACTATCGCGGCTGGACCTACAACGACCGTGGCTTAGGTATCAAACTGGCGCGACTACAAGCCGAAGGTCAACTGCTGCAACGCAAAGCAGCGCGGTTGACCGTGCTCGCCGCGACCGCCGCGCCACAGGTGCGTACCGAACTGGAAACCAAGATCGCACTCCTCGACCGGCACCGCACCGCCCTCGGCATCAAACGAGGAAAGATCAACCGCGAACTTGCCTTTCATTTCGGTCGTATGGTCACCGACTACGCCACCGCGACAGCAGCGAAAGTGATCGCGGTCGAAGACCTCACGACGCTGGAACCGCGCAGACACGGTCGAGTGAACAACAACCGGGCAGCGCAGTCCGCACGTCGCAAGGCTGTCGAAGCCCTCACCCATACGGCGGCCGGAGTGGGCGTGGTCGTGATGTTGGTTCCCGCGCGCGGGTCGTCGGCGTTATGTCCGAGCTGTGACGAACCGGTCTCTCGCCCTGGTGGTTACCATCAGGCGTGGTGTGTGCGCTGTGAGGTCGGTGGCAATCGTGATCATGTGGCGGGTGTGAATCTGGCCAAACGCGGGTTGTTGGGGCGCGGTAATGCCGTTCGACAGCGCGGCCGGAATCCACAGGTCCGGGTTATCGAGCATGTCCCGGTGCGCCGATGCCGCGACAAGATCAGTCCGACACCGCGCAGGTCTCGGCATCGCCGGGTCCGTCGTAGTGCTCTCGCAGCGATACCGCGGGTGGGGGTGAAACAGAGAAAGTTGGTTCCTGCGCCACAAGCGTCGGTGTGGGGCACGGTCGAACCCGTAGCAGAGCAAGGAGTTACGGGTAGCCGTGAGGTACTTTTGTCTCCACCTTCTGTTACATCAGTGGCAAAGGTATGAGATTCAAGTAGACGCTGTGGCGAGTCGTGTTCAGTGAACAGAAGGGCGGGCCGGCATGTCGGCTGGTGGTGGCAAGAAGGCGATTCTCGCGGCATTGACGGCCAATGCGGGGATCGCGGTGGCGAAGTTCGTCGGCGCGTTCATCACGGGTTCGGCCTCGATGATGGCGGAAGGCGTGCACTCGGTCGCCGACACCTCGAATCAGGGCCTGCTGCTGTTCGGGCAGCGCGCCGCCGCCAAGGACGCCGACGAGCTGCACCAGTTCGGGTACGGCCGCAACCGCTACTTCTACTCGTTCGTCGTGGCGCTGGTGCTGTTCACCCTCGGTTCGGTGTTCGCGATCTACGAGGGCATCCACAAGGTCCAGCATCCCGAGGAGCTGAGTCAGCCGATCGTCGCGATCGTGATCCTGGTGATCGCGATCGGCCTGGAGACCTACAGCTTCCTCACCGCGGTGCGCGAATCCAAGCCGCTCAAGGGCAAGGCGAGCTGGTGGCAGTTCATCCGCAACTCGCGCAGCCCCGAGCTGCCGGTGGTGCTGCTCGAGGACACCGGCGCGCTGATCGGCCTCGTGCTCGCCCTCGGTGGCGTGGGGCTCACCATGGTCACCGGCGACCCGATCTTCGACGGCATCGGCACCCTGTCCATCGGCATCCTGCTCGGCGTCATCGCGATCGTGCTGATCATCGAGATGAAAAGCCTGCTCATCGGTGAAGGCGCCACCCCTGAACAGGGTCGCGCCATCCGCGAGAACCTGGTCGACGGCACTCAGATCACCTCGCTGATCCACCTCAAGACCCAGTACCTGGGCCCGGAGGAAATGCTGGTCGCCGCCAAGGTCGCCCTCGCGCCGAACCTGGGCATCGCCGATGTGGCCGAGGCCATCGACGCCGCCGAAATGCGTGTACGCGCGGCAGTCCCCACCGCCCGCCTGATCTACCTCGAACCCGATCTGTACCGAGTTAAATAGCGGCTGGCGCCGCGGTTCCCGGAGTTGTTGAGCGGCTGGCGCCGCGGTTCTCGGAGTTGTTGAGCGGCTGGCGCCGCGGTTCTCGGAGTTGTTGAGCGGCTGGCGCCGCGGTTCTCGGCGCTTAACTCCGCCTCTTCCCTCCCTCCGGGTACTCCTTCGTCGCACCCTCCACTCAGTCCAGAGGCGGAGGCGCGCCGAGAACGTGGGGGTCGGCGACACGGTGCGGGGTTCGGGTGTGGCTCGTGGTCGGCGGTAGCGTTTCGATATGGCCGAGCAAGGTGGAGACAGCAAGATCGCGATCCTCGCCGCACTCGGGGCGAACGCGGGGATCATGGTCGCGAAGTTCATCGGCGCGTTCATCACCGGCTCGTCGGCGATGCTGGCCGAGGCGGTGCACTCGGTGGCCGATACCGGCAACGAGGCGCTGCTGCTGGTCGGCCGCAATCGGGCCGACCAGCCCGCGGACTCGCTGCACCCCTTCGGGTACTCGCGCAATCGGTATTTCTATTCGTTCGTCGTCGCGCTCGTCCTGTTCGTGATGGGTTCGCTGTTCGCGATCAACGAGGCGATCCACAAGATCCGGTTCCCGGAGGAGATCGTTTCGGCCTGGGTCGCGATCGGGATTCTCGGGGTGTCGCTGGTACTGGAGAGCGCCAGTTTCCGTACCGCGCGCAAGCAGTCGGCGCCGCTGAAGGGCAAGAATTCGTGGTGGCATTTCATCCGCCACACCCGCAATCCGGAACTGCCCGTGGTGCTGCTCGAGGACGCGGGCGCGATCATCGGCCTGCTGTTCGCCCTGGCGGGGGTGAGTCTGTCGGTGCTCACCGGAAACGCGGTATGGGACGGTGTCGGCACGTTGTTCATCGGCATCCTGCTCGGTGTGAACGCGGTGATCCTGATCGTGGAGACCAAGAGCCTGCTGATCGGTGAGGGCGCGACGGCCAAGGACGACACCGCGATTCGGTCGGCGCTGCTGGCCGATCCGCGGATCGAGCGCGTGATCCGGATGCAGACCCAGTACCTCGGGCCCCAGGATCTGCTGATCAACGCCAAGATCGCGCTGCACGCCGGGCTCGACATCACGCAGGTGTCCGAGGCGATCGACGCCGCGGACGCCCGCATTCACGCCGCCGTGCCGAATACGTGCACGATCTATCTCGAGCCCGATGTGTTCGAGCCCGACCAGGTCCACGACGCGCCGATGAAGCCCTACCGGTAGGCGGGCGCCGCGCCACGCAACAGGTCGAGCGGGTCGGTGACGATGCCGAATCGGTTGCGCAGCATGTGATGCGCCGCGTGCAGCCCCGGCATCCCGTGGACACCGGGACCCGGTGGGGTCGAGGACGAGCACAGGTAGGTGCCCGGAATCGGGGTGGAGTAGGGATTCCAGCGAGCGAGCGGCCGGAACAGGGTCTGGCGCGTGGTCATCGCGCCCGCCGAGATGTCGCCGCCGAGGTAGTTGGCGTTGTGCGCGGGCATGAAGGCCGCCGGTGTCACATGTTTCGCCAGGATCAGGTCGCGGAAACCGGGCGCGAACCGTTCGACCTGGTCGATGACCTGGTCGCTGATATCGCGATCGGTGCCGTGGGGGACGTGGGCGTAGGTGTAGAGGGTGTGCTGCCCCTCGGGCGCCCGGGTGGGGTCGACCACACCGGGCTGAATAGCCAGTACGAACGGTTGATCGGCGAAAGTGCCCGTGGCGACCTGATGTTCGGCGTGCATGGCTTGCGCCCTGGTGCCGACCAGGTGCAGGGTGCCTGCCAGGTCGGCGCCCGGCGCGGCCCACGGCACCGGTCCCGACAACGCGAAGTCGACCTTGCACGCGGCGTTGCCGTACCGGAAACGCCCGAGGCCGTTGCGATATCGCGAGGGCAGACGGTCACCGGCGATGCGCAGCAGTTCGGCGGGCGAGGTGTCGAACAGCACCGTGCGCGCGGTGGCGAGTTCGGCGAACTCGTCGACCCGGTGCCCGGTGCGTACCTCACCACCGAGGCGCTCGATCTCGGCGATCATCGCGTTCGGGATGGCCTGGCTGCCACCGCGCGGGATCACCCAGCCGCCCACGTGCGCGAGGGTGCCGAGCAGCAGTGCCGCGCCGACGGCGGGGAAGGCGCGCGGTGAGGTGATGGCATGGGCGGCCACGCCGCTGAACATCGCGGGCGCGACGTCCCCGCTGAAACGGTTGTCCGACAGCGGCGACGCCTGTTCGAGCAGGCGGGTCGCGAACCTGATGCCGGTGCCGACGCGCAGTGGTGGGTGGCGCAGATCCGACATGGCCAGGTCGACGACGTCGGGCCAGCGCTCGACCAGCGGCGCGAACAGGTCCCGCCACGGCCGGCCGTCAGGCCCGAGGTCGGCGACGGTGGATTCGATGTTGCGCCAAGCCAATCCGGCGATGCCGCCGTCGAGCGGGTGCGCGTAGGACACGGTCGGGGTGAGCAGGTCGACGCCGTGCGCCGCGAGGTCGAACGCACGGAAGAACGGTGATGCCAACGCCATCGGATGCGCGCCCGCGCAGATGTCGTGATGGAATCCGGGCAGTGTCAGCTCGGCTGTGCGCGATCCGCCGCCCGCCTGGTCCTGCGCTTCGAGGACTCGCACCGACAACCCGGCGCGAGCCGCGATCACCGCCGCGGCAAGACCGTTCGGCCCCGACCCCACTACTACGACTTCCGCCATCCGCCGTCCCTTCGCCCTCGGCCGCTGTGCCGACCCGCGTCGTTGCTTCCAACCTACGCGGAGCGAGGGGCCCGTCGAGGTGCGCTCGGTCACCCGGCCGCTTCGGCGCGGCATCGCCTCGCTCAGGCCGGATCGGCTGTCGCTTCGCTGGTCCCGTCGACCAGCAGGGTGAGGCGTCGTTCCCGCAGTTCGGGGCGTAGTCGTCCACTCCGGTCGAGGGTGGCCAGACCGTGCAGGGATGCCCAGGCCACTTCGGTGCGGGCGCCGAGATCGTCGCCCTCGGCGTAGGGCGAGAACATCGCTTCCAGACCGGCGAAGGCGTCACGCAGCGGCTGCGGGGCCTCGAGTCCGAAGTTCAGGTCGGTCTTCTGCTGGAAGATGGCGTCGTAGCGGGCCGGATTGGCGGTGGCGAAGTCGAGGTAGGCGCGGGCGACGTTGGCGATCACCTCGGCATGGGTGGTCGCCGCCTCGCGGGCCAGCTTCAGTTGCTCGGCGAGTTCGACACAGCCCTGCAGGGCGACGGCGCCGACGATGGCCGCCTTGTTCGCGAAATGGCTGTAGAGCACGGGCTGGCTGTATTCGATGCGGTCGGCCAGTTTGCGGATGGTGACCGCGTCCCAGCCTTCGGCTTCGGCCATTTCGCGCGCGGTGTCGATGATCCGCTGATGCCGTTCGGCGCGTTCGCGTTCCTTGCGCTGCTGGGTGCTCATGCTCGATATTCTAGCAACGCTAGACAAGACAGCGAGGGTCAGGCTATTGTTCTCGCGAGATCTAGCGCCGCTAGATTTCGGAGCAAGCAACAAGATTCAGGAGCACCTCATGACCACCTCGCGTATCGCCACCGCCCTCTCCCTGCTCGGCGGGCTGTTCATCATCTACGTCGGCATCAACTATCTGGTCGCGCCGGAGCTGACGGCCGCGGGCTTCGGTCTGCCCGCCGTCCCCGAGGGCGACGCGGTGGCCTTCCTCAATCTCAAGGGCGTCCGTGACGTGGTGAGCGGCCTGGTGATCCTCGGCCTGCTGGCCACCAGGCAGCGCTTCGCGCTCGGCGTCGCCATGCTGGCCACCTCGCTCACGCCGTTCGGGGATATGGCCACCGTCCTGAGCTGGCACGGCTCCACCGCCACCGCGTTCGGCGTTCACGGCTTCACCGCCGTACTCGTCGCGCTCGCCGGTGTGCTGCTGATCCGCGAACGTCGCGTCGCCACCACCGATCGCCCGCTCGTCACGGCATGACCCCCTCAGCGATGAATTCCGGCCCACCGCACCGTCTTCACCGATAACGAACAACCATCGAGGAGGAACCACCCATGGCGAACGCGCCGCACGGCCCCACGTCCTACTTCCCCACCATCGAGACCAAGTACGGGCGCACCGTCGACGAGTGGTTCACCCTGCTCGCCGCGGCCGAGCCGACCGGGCACACCGCCCTGGTCACCTGGCTGAAGTCCGAACACGGCCTCGGCCACGGCCACGCCACCGCCCTGGTGCAGTTCCACCTCAACCCCGGCAAGTGGTCCAGGATCTAGCCTTTCGGCTGGCTCACTGCGCGTCGACCACCTGCGCCGGAGCAGGTTTCGTGATGTCGACGCGTTGGTCGTCGACATGGTCGTCGACCATCGTCTCCTCGTCGAACGGCAGTTCACGGTCGAGCACCCGCCGAGTCCGGTCCGCGTCGACCGTCTTGGTCCAGGTGCCGATGAGCAGCGTCGCCACCGCGTTGCCCGAGAAGTTGGTCAGCGCACGGGCTTCCGACATGAAGCGGTCGATGCCGACGATCAGGCCGACCCCGTCGAGCAGGTCGGGGCGATGGCTCTGCAACCCACCGGCGAGGGTGGCCAGACCGGCGCCGGTGACGCCCGCGGCGCCCTTGGACGCGATGATCATGAACAGCAGCAGGCCGACCTGCTCACTGAGCTCGAGCGGCTTGCCCATGGCGTCGGCGATGAAGATCGAGGCCATCGTCAGGTAGATGGCGGTGCCGTCGAGGTTGAACGAATACCCGGTCGGGACAACAACACCCACGGTGGTGCGCTCCACCCCCGCGTGTTCCATCTTCGCGATCAGTCGCGGCAGCGCCGACTCCGACGACGAGGTCGCCACGATCAGCAGGTACTCACGCGACAGGTAGCGGCACAGCTTCAGGATCGAGACGCCCGAGACCATCCGCAAGATCACGCCGAGCACACCGAACACGAACACCAGGCACGTCAGATAGAACGCGATCATCAGCGTCGCCAGCTGCACCACCGCCGACCAGCCGGTGCGGCCCACCACGTTCGCGATCGCGCCGAACGCGCCGATCGGCGCCAGCCACAGGATCATCGACAGGATCCGGAACACCAGCTTCTGACCCAGCGAGACCGCGCGCAGGATCGGCGCGCCCGCCTCGCCCATCGCCTGCACGGCGAACCCGACCAGCAGCGCGACGAACAGTGCCTGCAGCACGCTGCCCGCGGTGAGCGAGGACACGAGTGTGGTCGGCACGATGTTCTGGATGAAGTCCCACGTGCCGCCCGCACTGTGCGCCTGATCGGCGTATTTCGCGCCCGCGCCGGAAGCGCCCACGTCCAGGCCCTCGCCCGGATCGATGAGGTTGCCGACGACGAGCCCGATGCCGAGCGCGACCGTCGACATCGCGAGGAAATAGCCGATGGCCAGGCCGCCCACCTTGCCGACGGTCGCGGCCGCGCGCACCGAACCGATGCCCAGGACGATCGTGCAGAAGATGACGGGTGCGATCATCATCTTGATCAGGTTCACGAATACGGTGCCGAGCGGCGCGAGTGACTGACCGAATTCCGGGGCCACCCGGCCGACAACGACGCCGGCCACGACGGCGATGATCACCGCGATGTACAGCCAGTGGGTATGGTCGCGTTTCCGCGCTGCGGTGGTATCACTCATGCCGACGAGCATGAGCAACTATTGTGACGGCCGTCACTTTGGTCCATAAGTTTCATATCTGTGCATAACGTTCGAGAATCCAGGTCGGAGGCAAGAGGTGCGACGAGGACGACTGTCGCTCGCGGGACAGGCCTTCGTATGGCAGTTGGTGGTGCTGGCGCTGCTGATCGCCGTCGGCACGATCCTGGCCGTACTCGACGCCAGACGCGACCATGACCTGGCCGCGGAAATGCAGGTCAGAGATGTCTCGGTCACGGTGGCGCGGTCGCCGTCGACCCTGGCCGCGGTGAACTCGCCCTACCCGAGCGGGTTGCTGCAACCGACCACCGAGCGGATCAGGGCAGCGACCGGCATGGACTTCATCGTCGTGATGGCACCCGACCGCACCCGCTACACCCACACCAACCCCGATCTGATCGGCAAGCCCTTCGTCGGCAGCATCGACGGCGCTCTGGCGGGCCAGACTCTCACCGAGACCTTCACCGGCACCCTCGGCCCGTCGATCCGCGCGGTCACTCCGGTCTACGACAACGGCCGGGTGGTCGCGCTGGTCTCGGCGGGTGTCACCCGCGCCAAGATCAGCACCCAGGTCGCCTCCCAGCTGCCGCTGATCCTCGGCGTGGCCGCGATGGGTCTCGCGCTGGCCGCGCTGTCGTCGTTCCTGATCAGCCGCAGGCTGCGTCGCCAGACCCACGGTCTGGCCCCCGACGAACTGCGCGCGCTCTACGAGCACCACGACGCGGTGCTGCACTCCGTCCACGAGGGGCTGGTGGTGTTCGGCGACCAATCCGAGGCCGCCGAGGTCGTCAACGATCAGGCGCGCACCCTGCTCGACCTACCTGACGGTCCGGTCCTGCGCGGCGACCTGCCGGTCTCGCTGCAACAGATGAGCGGGGGCGTGGTGCGCGACGAGACGCACGTGACCACCGACCGCATCCTGCTGGTGAACCAGGACCTGGTGAGCTGGGAGGGCCGCGATATCGGCACCGTGCTCACCATCCGCGATCAGACCGAGCTGCGCGCGGTGCTCGGCGAGCTCGACTCGGTACGCGGCTTCGCCGAGTCGCTGCGCGCCCAGGCGCACGAGGCGGCCAACCGGCTGCACACCGTGGTGACCATGGTGGAGCTGGGCCGCCCCGAGGAGGCGGTGGCCTTCGCGACCGCGGAGCTGCAGCTCTCGCAGGTGCTGATCGACCGGCTGCTGGCCGCCGTCGGTGACGCGGCGCTGGCCGCGCTGCTGCTCGGCAAGGTCGACCAGGCCGCCGAGCGCGGCGTGAGCCTGGCGATCAGCGAGGACACCGCGCTGGACTCCACCGATCCGCTGTCGGCGCAGGAGACGGTGACGCTGGCAGGCAACCTGATCGACAACGCGATCGACGCGGCGGCCGGCACCGTCGACAAGCGCGTCGAGGTGTCGGTGTGTCATCGTGACGGCGCGCTGTGGGTCCAGGTGTCCGACAGCGGGCCGGGCATGTCGGCCCAGATGTTCTCGCGTGCCGCCGAACGCGGCTACACCACGAAATCCGACCACGCGGGCCTCGGCCTCGCTCTGGTGCACCGCCTCGTCGACCGACATCGCGGCACCATCACCACCACGGCCGCACCACACAGCGCGGTCATCGTTCGCATTCCGCTGAGGGAGACACCGTGATCCGCGTTCTGATCGTCGAGGACGAGCAGTTGATCGCCCAGGCACATCGGGCCTATCTCGAAAGGCTCGACGGTTTCGTCACCGGCGGGGTCGTGCACACCGGACGCGACGCGCTGCGGGTGGCGGCCGAGGCGATCGCCGACGGCAATCCGTTCCATCTGGTGCTGATGGACATCGGGCTGCCCGATATCAGCGGCCTCGATGTGGCCGCCGCGCTCAACGGGCTCCAGCCGCGCCCCGACGTCATCGCGATCACCTCGGCGCGCGAACTGAACATGGTGCGCAGCGCGGTGGCGCACGGTGTGGTGCTGTACCTGCTCAAGCCGTTCACGTTCGCCGCGTTCCGCGAGAAGCTGGAGCGCTACCGCGATTTCAACACCGCGCTGCCCGCGGGCGAGGCGGCGCTGTCGCAGTACGACATCGACCGCGCGCTCGGCGCGCTGCGCACCGCCGACCAGAAGGCCGGTGCGCCGAAAGGCGTTGTCCAGCACACCCTGGAGGAGGTGTCACGGGCGGTGCGCGCGGCCGAATCGGGTATCACGGCCACCGATGCCGCTGCGGCCGTAGGTGTTTCGCGGATCACAGCATGGCGGTATCTCGAGAAGCTCGCCGACGACGGCCTGGCCGAGCGCCGCGCCGATTACGGCCGGGCCGGTCGCCCGAAGACCCGCTACCGCTGGCGTGCGAGCACGTAAGCCCGCACGAGGGCTTGCACAGCGCGAGCAGTCCGGCCGCGTGAGCACCGGGCTCAGGCGGGACGGGAGGCACCCGCCAGGTCATCGGGCGCCGCGATTCGCGCGACCGGACCCAGGTCGACCGGCATGTGCTCGAAACCGTGCAGCGTGAACAGGTTTCGGCGGACCGGCTCACCGCGCAAACGCAGATTCGGATAGCGGGTGTAGAGCGCGCGTAGTGCGTGCACCGCTTCCATCCTGGCCAGGCTCGCACCGAGGCAGGAGTGGACGCCGCTACTGAAGGCCAGGTGGTCCTTGGCGTTGCGGCGGTCGATATCGAAGCGATGCGGGTCGGGGAAGACCGCCGGGTCGCGGTTGGCCCCGGCCAGCGACAGGATGACCGTGCTGTTCGCCCGCACTCGCACACCGTCGATGTCGACATCCTCGAGTGTTTGGCGCGCGGTGGTCTGGACGGGCGGATCGAACCGCAGCGTTTCCTCCACCACGTCGGGCCAGCGTTCGGGGTCGTGCTGGGCGAGGGCGAGCTGGTCGGGGTGGGCCGACAGCGCGGCGACCGCGTTGCCGATCAGATTGACCGTCGTCTCGAAACCGGCGCCCATCAGCAGACTCGCGCCCGCCTGCAGTTCCCGCAGACTCAGATCGCCCGAGCTGACCAGAGTGGACAGGATGTCCTCGCCCGGTGCGCGACGCAACGTGGCGATGTGGTCGGCCAGATAGTCGTCCATGGTCTCGATCGCGGCCATCGCGGCCCGATAGGTCCGCCACGATGTGCCGAGATCGAGCAACGGCGTGACTTTGTCGCCCCAGTGCAGGAACATCTCGCGGTCCGCGGGCGGGAAGCCGAGCATGTCGGCGATGATCGCGATCGGGACCCTGGCCGCGAAATCGGTGATCAGGTCGACCGAGCCGTTCGCGGGCATCGCCTCGAGCAGTTCGGCGGTGACCACCTCCACGCGCTCGCGCAGCCGGGCGATAGCGCGCGGGGTGAAGGCCGACGCCACCGGCTTGCGCATCCGGGTGTGCTCCGGCGGGTCGAGGACCAGCATCGACGGCGGCTCGACCGGATTGGGCGGCACCGTGACCAGCGCGGCGAGCGTGCGCCACGGGGCGGGCAGGTCCGCGTTGAGGGCAGGGCGCACGCCGAATCGGGGGTCGCGCAGGATCGCTCGGACCTGCGCGTGATCGAACGTGGCGTAGGACACCGGCGTCTTGATCACGCCGCCGCGACCGCGCAGTTCATCGATCAGCGAATACGGATCGTGCAGGCCCCGCTGACCGCTGAGCAACGTCGAGAACGGATCGCCGCGACGCACCTGCCATCGCAGGATCGCCCGCGGCGCCCCGTGTTCGGCCGACCATCGAACCCAGTATTTCGCAATCATCGCCACCCCTGCCGCTCTGCCGAAGTCTTGCTTCCACAGTACGGCCGGGGTGTGACTCGCGACACGTCCCCGAGGTGGACCCGAACCTATACCTGGGTAGGAGTCAGCGCCGGACGGTCACCTTCTCGGTGACGACCCGATGTTCGACACCGGCCGGATCGGGATTGACGACCTGCACCAGCGAGGCCCCGGCGAACAACACCGCGACGAAGCCGTCGATCAGCTCCTGCACCGTCTCCCACGGCGTACTCGACAACACCCGGTCGCCGGCGGAAAAATCTTGCAGTGCGGCGGATTTGCGTGCCATCGTGAGCACTTCCGGCACCGGGAGCCCGTCGAGCGCGGCCCGGAAACCACCGGGCAGGAACTGATCACCGTGCACCCGCACCGCGGTCGCGAAGTCGGTGACACCGACCGGCAGGTCGCGCACCGGGGTCCCCATGGCGTCCAGCGACAGCACCGCCACCTCGTCGACACCGTCGGCATCGTCGAGCCGGTCGGGCGTGACCAGCGCGAGGTCGGCGTCGGGATCGGGGGTGAGCACCACTTCGGTGCCTGCCCACCAGCAGCCGAGCAGCACCGCGGCGGTCTGCCAGTGCGCGGGCAACAGCACCGCGACCCTCGCGCCCGGGGTGAGCGCGAATTCGTCGCGGATCAGGTTCGCGGTCTTGGCGGCCCAGTTGGCCAGCGTCAGCCCGGACAGTTCGATCCGCGCACCGGTGGCGTCGTCGTACCAGGTGACGCGCGGTCCGGCGGGATCGCGTTCGAGGATGGGGTCGAGGAGGGCGTCGGTCAGGGTCGAATTCGGCTCACGCATGGGTCAATTCACACATTTCGGTCCGTTCTGGCCTGCGTCGATCGGCGGGGCGGGCGGTATCGGTGTCGCGGTCGCCGAGGAAGTCGCGTCGAGATCGAACATGCCTGCCGCGGCCGAGCCGGGACCAGAATAGTCGCTCGCCAACACCACGCTCACTGTATCCGCCGACACTGTCTCGCCGGCGACCACCGTCAAGCCACCCAGCGCCTCCGCGACCGCCGCCGCCTTCGGGTCGTCGGCGTCGGCGGCCAGCACGCGGCTCGAGCTCACGCTGCCGCCGGTGTAGTTGCCGACCGTGCCTTCCCGGAATCCCTTGCCCGTCAGGGCCGTGGACACTTTGCCCGCGAGTCCGGTGGCGCCACCCGCGTTGAGCACGTTCACCGTCACGGTCGAGTGGTCGATCTTCGCAGCGGGGTCTTCTTCCTTCTTCTCCTCCCCCACCAGCCCGGCGACGAAACTCTGCACCGTCTTCGGGTCGACCTTCACCACCGATTCTCCGGCCGAGGTCATGCTGTTGAGGTCGGAGACGGGAATGGTCTCGAATTCCACCTTGCCGCCGGACAGATCCTTGAGCTGCTGCAGGAAGGCCAGCACGTCCCAGTCGTCGTCGAGCACGACGGTGCGCCCGACCGCCTCGCTGATCTGGCTGAGCTTGCCCGGATTGGCCAGGGTCTTGGCATTGAGCAGCTGGCCGACCAGTTGCGCCATGAACACCTGCTGACGCACGATCCGGTCGATGTCCCCGCGTTCGAGATCGTGGCGCTGGCGCACGAAGCTCAATGCCTCCTGACCGTCGAGACGCTGACGCCCGGCCGGGAAGTCCGCGCCCGACATCGGTTCGTCCACCGCCTGATTCAGGCACACCTCGACGCCGCCGACCGAGTCGGTGAGCAGCACGAAGCCGAGCAGGCTCACCTCGGCGTAGTGGTCGACGGTGATGCCGGTCAGCTTCGCCACCGATTTGATCAGTGCCTGCCGGCCCGCCTTGGTCGACTCGCGTTCCGCCTCGGCCTCGGACTTGCCGTCGGCGAGCAGTTCGGCGCGTTCGGTCTCCTTGGTCGAGCCGTAGGCGGAGTTGATCTTGGCCTTGCCCTGGCCGCCGACGTCGACATAGGAGTCGCGCGGGATGGAGATCGCGGTGGCCGAGCGGCCGTCGTTGGGCACGCGGATCAGCACGATGGTGTCGGTGTTGGTGCCCACCTCGTCGCCGGCGTGCAGCATCGCGCGTTCGGCGGTGGTGAGCGGGTTGCCGTGCGCGTCGGTGCGGCTGTCGACGCCGACGAGCAGGATGTCGACAGCGCCGTCGCGCTCACCGCCGAGGCCGAGGCCACCGATCCGGTCGATGTTGGCGATCAGGTTGTCCACACTGCGCCAGGCGAATCCGGTGAGTGCCAGCACCAGCACCGCCGAAATCGCCACCATCAGTTTGGCCGGACCGAAGGTGCCCGCAGGCGCGCTGACCGGTCTTGTCGACTCTCGCACTCGTGCATCCTCTCGACGAACTCCGCGCCCGATCCGCTCTTCCCCCCGGCAAACTCCGCCTTGTCGTTACCCGGGCTCGTCCGAGGACACCGGCCATCACAGGCTAACCAACAGTTACCACACTCGAGCCCAACCACACGTGCCCCGGCGTGCCAGACTGGCCGCGTGAACGTCGATTTCCCCACCCCCGCTCCTCTGATCGTAGCCGGCGCACGCGGCCTGCTGGGGCGACAGATCCTGCGCCTGGCGCCCTCGGCGCACGGCTTCGGGCGGGCCGAACTCGACATCACCGACCGCGCTGCCGTCGACGCCGTCCTAACCCCGGGCGCCGTAATGATCAACTGCGCGGCCTACACCGCGGTCGACGCCGCCGAAACCGACGTCGACGCGGCCTTCGCCGCCAACGCGACCGGACCGGGCGTGCTGGCCGCCGCCTGCGCCGAGGCGGGCGCGCGCCTGATCCACGTGTCCACCGATTACGTCTTCCCCGGGACCGCGCGCACTCCGTATGAACCCGATGATCCCACCGGACCGGACACCGTCTACGGCCGATCCAAGCTCGCCGGTGAGCGGGCGGTGCTCGCGCTGGGCGCCCAGGTGGTGCGCACCGCCTGGGTCTATTCCGGTGTTCAGGGGGATTTCGTCGCGACGATGCGCAGGCTGGAAGCCGAACGCGACACCGTCACCGTGGTGAACGACCAGCTCGGCTCCCCCACCAGCGCCGCCGATCTCGCCGCGGGCCTGCTCGAATTGAGTACCCGCCCCGACACTCCCCGTGTGCTGCACGCCACCAATTCCGGCACCGCCACCTGGTTCGACCTCGCCGCGGCGGTTTTCACCGACCTCGGCGCCGACCCCGGCCGGGTACTGCCGTGCGCGTCCAGCGAATTCCCCAGACCCGCACCGCGCCCGGCGTATTCGGTGCTGTCCCCCGCGGTCTGGGACGCGGCGGGTCTCACCCCGCTTCGCCCCTGGCGTATCGCACTCACCGACACACTGCGCGGGTTGTCCGACTAGGCTCCGCAGTCGTGAACGCAGCAGACGCAGCCGATTCTCCAGCCACCGCCGGCCTTGCCGTGGTCACGGTGACCTATTCACCGGGTGAGCACCTCGAGCACTTCATCACCACCCTGGCCGACGCGACGAGCGAGAAGCCGCAGGTGATCCTGGCCGACAACGGCTCGACCGACGGCGTCCCCGAACTCGTCGCCGAGGCCAACTCGCACGTGACGCTGCTGCACACCGGCGGCAATATCGGCTACGGCGGCGCCATCAACCGGGCCGTCGCCGAGATCGATCCGTCCATCGAGTTCGTCATCCTGGCCAACCCGGACATCCGCTGGGGCGTCGACTCCATCGACAAGATGCTCGAAGCCGCCGCCCGCTGGCCGCGGGCAGGCGCGATCGGGCCGATGGTTCGTGAGCCCGACGGCAGCGTCTACCCGTCCGCGCGCCGGGTCCCCGGGCTCGCCGACGGCGCCGGGCACGCGATCCTGGGCTCGGTCTGGCCGAAGAACCCCTGGTCGGTGCGCTACCGCCAGGAGAACGAGCAGATCTCCGAGCGGGTGGTCGGCTGGCTGTCCGGCTCCTGCCTGCTGGTGCGCCGCGCCGCCTTCGACACCATCGACGGCTTCGACTCGCGCTACTTCATGTACATGGAGGACGTGGACTTCGGTGACCGCATGGGCAAGGCGGGCTGGCACAATGTGTTCGTCCCGGACGCCGAGGTGACCCACGCCAAGGGTCACGCCGCGGGCAAGCATCCGGAATTGATGCTGCCCGCCCACCACGCCAGCGCCTACCGCTTCCAAGCGGACCGGCATCCGCACTGGTGGCAGGCACCGTTGCGGGGCGCGTTGCGGGCCGGACTTGCGGTTCGCTCCAAGATTGCGGTTCGATCGGCGCTGCGTGAGCAAGCGCGAACCGGCGCCTGAGTAGGCACCGGTCCACTGTGAACAGGGGAAACTCGATGGCAGGCAATGCAGGCACCGACGCGGTCATCCTCGTCGGCGGACAGGGCACGCGGCTGCGTCCGCTCACCCTCTCGGCGCCCAAGCCCATGCTGCCGACGGCCGGGCTGCCGTTCCTGACCCACCTGCTGGCCAGGATCGCCGAGGCCGGGATCACCCACGTGGTGCTCGGCACCTCCTTCAAGGCCGAGGTCTTCGAAGAGCACTTCGGTGACGGCTCCGAACTGGGCCTGGACCTGGAGTACGTGACCGAGACCGAACCGCTCGGCACCGGCGGCGGTATCCGCAATGTGCTGCCCAAGCTGCGCGCGGACAACGTGATGGTGTTCAACGGCGACGTCCTCGGCGGCACCGATCTCGGTGCGATCCTCGACACCCACGAGTCGACCAACGCCGACGTCACCCTGCACCTGGTCCGCGTCAGCGACCCGCGCGCGTTCGGCTGCGTGCCCACCGACGACGACGGCCGCGTCACCGCGTTCCTGGAGAAGACCCAGGATCCGCCGACCGACCAGATCAACGCGGGTTGCTACGTGTTCCGCCGCGAGTACATCGAGAAGATCCCCACGGGTCGCCCGGTCTCGGTGGAACGCGAGGTCTTCCCGGCGCTGCTGGCCGAGGGCGCCCGCGTCCAGGGCCACGTCGACGCCTCCTACTGGCGCGACATGGGCACCCCGGAGGACTTCGTGCGCGGCTCCGCGGACCTGGTCCGCGGCATCGCTCCCTCCCCGGCCCTGCCCGGCCAGCGTGGCGAGTCCCTGGTCCACCCCGGCGCGGGCGTGGCACCGGGCGCGCTGCTCATCGGCGGGACCGTGGTCGGGCGCGGCGCGGAGATCGGCGCGGGTGCGCGATTGGACGGCGCGGTGATCTTCGACGGCGCGGTGGTCGAGGCGGGCGCGACCGTCGAACGCTCGATCATCGGCTTCGGTGCGCGCATCGGCCCCCGCGCGCTGGTTCGCGACGGTGTGATCGGCGACGGCGCCAATGTCGGCGCCCGCTGCGAGCTCCTGCGTGGCGCTCGCGTGTGGCCCGGCGTGGTCATCCCCGACGGCGGCATCCGCTTCTCCACCGACGTCTGATCCTCGCGACCGCGCAGCAGCGGCGCCTCCAGCGCTCGGGGCCGGCCACCGGTCGCCCAGGCCAGACCCGCCCGGCCCCGCCTCGCTCGTGATCGCGACGATGGCGCGATCGAGCAGCTCGACGCGATCGAACGCGCCCGCGCCGCGGCTAGCTGAAGCCGACGGCTTGGTCGCCCCAGGCGGTGTGGAGTTCGGCGTCGGGGTTGTCCACGATGCGGTCGATGGTGTCGATGAGCAGGGTGGTGCGGGCGGTGGGGCGGTAGTGGGGCCAGTGTTTGGAGCCGTCGAGGGCGGCGGGGACATTGTGTTCGGCGAACGCCAGCCAGCGGCGCTGCATGCGGCCCGAGACCGCGACCGAGGCTTTGCGCCCACCGAGCCAGAAGGTGGGGTCGTGGTTCAACGTGCCGAAATTGCCGAAGACATAGGGCAATTCGGTGGCATGACCGGCTCCGACCCTGGCGGCCTTCAACATCGGGGTGGCGTAGTCGAAGCGATACATCCAGGTCGGCGAATGCTGGGCGTGGCCCTCGGCGACCCAGGCCGCGGGCATCCGGAAGGCCGCGTCGGTCGACATCGCCAGTGCGCCACGGGTTTTGGTGAGATCAGGGTAGGCCGAGGTGATCTCGGCGATCCGCTCGGGCGACATCTCCGGATGCGAGGCGGCGACGTCGCGCAGCATCGCGTTCACCGCGTCGGGCGTCACCGGCATGATCGGTGAGCGCAGCACCCGGAACAGCGACGCCTCATCGCGATTGGTGCCGATCAGCAACGGCACCCGATGCGAGCGTCCCTGCTGGAATCGGTCGATCGGGTAGCCGGGCAACAGTTCCCCGTCGACGACCGGCGCCGCGGCGAGCCTGCCCGGTTCCTTGATGGGCACCTCGTCCAACAGCACCGAACCGATGTCGACGAGCTGTTCGATCGGCAACTCCAGCAACCGATTCGCCGCGCCGGGCCCGAGTTCGAGCAGCTCCAGATAACGCTGCCCGACGACCGCCGCCCGTTCCTGCCCGAAAACTGTCGTGGCGGGCGGACTCTGGGCAATGGCCTTGTGGAACAGGCCTGCCGCGGCGGGCGAGGTGAGCAGCGCGGTCACACATCCCGCGCCCGAGGACTCACCGAACAGCGTGACGTTGCCCGGATCACCACCGAACGCGGCGATATTGTCGCGCACCCAGGTGAGCGCGGCGAGCTGATCGTGCAGGCCGAGGTTCGCGGTGAACTGCTCGCCGAACGAGGACAGATCGAGGAAACCGAGCACCCCGATTCGGTAGTTCACCGAGACGACAACCACATCGCCCGCCTCGGCCAGCTTGCGTCCGTCGTAGATGGTCTGGGCGGCGGTGCCGAGGCAGTAGGCGCCGCCGTGCACCCAGACCATGACCGGACGCGGGGCGCCGTCGCTGGGCTCCGGCCGCGGCGACCAGACATTGACCCACAGACAGTCCTCAC
This sequence comes from Nocardia sp. NPDC060249, assembly GCF_042728755.1. Classification (NCBI taxonomy): domain Bacteria; kingdom Bacillati; phylum Actinomycetota; class Actinomycetes; order Mycobacteriales; family Nocardiaceae; genus Nocardia; species Nocardia sp. NPDC060249. The sequence goes on along the minus strand of NZ_JBHXAQ010000006.1, from coordinate 335,632 downwards.
CCATCTGCAGGTCGGAATCCACCGGCACCATCGCGCCCATGGCCTGCGGTGCGATGTCGCCGAAGACCACGCAGTCGCGCACACCGTCCCAGGGCTTCGGGGGTTCGGGTTTCGCGAAGCGCGCGGGCCCGGCGGGTGCGGCGGCGTAGGGAATGCTGCGCCAGACGGCGATCGGTCCGTCCCAGGTCCCACCGACCGTGCCGTACTCGGTCTCCGCCAGTGGGTCGGCATCGTGGGCCCGCGTGTCCGGGTCGAAATCGGGCTGAATGCTCATCGCACACCTCCTAGCCGGCACGACCGCACGGGTGCCTGTGTATTTGCTCCCGCTGGTCGAAGCACCTGGTGACTATCTACGAGAGTACGTGCGCACCGCCCGAACGCGCGCTCTACGCGCCATTTCCGCAGGTAACAGTTACTCCGCGGTACACGCGAAGGCCCCGTTCCGCGGCGACGCACGGCGGTCGTGACGCGAGTTCGGCGGCCGATACCCACCCCGGCCACCGCTCAGGGAGAAACGAGGTCGGCCGCCGTCCGAAACTCCCTCCATCGGACAGCGACCGACCCCGCGCCGGTTAGCTGGATATGTGCTGAGCCTCGTCGCCGACGTAGGCTGCCCACAGGCGCCGGTACGGTCCATCGACGCCGACCAGCTCGGCATGGGCGCCGATCTGCACGAGCTTGCCCGCGCCGACCACCGCGATCAGATCGGCGTCGGCGGCGGTAGCGAGCCGGTGCGCGACGACGATCGTGGTGCGGCCCGCCGTCAGCACGTCGACCGCGGCACGCACCCGCGCCTCGGTGGCCAGGTCCAGCGAGGCGGTGGCCTCGTCCAAGATGAGGATGTCCGGGTCGATGAGCTGTGCCCTGGCCAGTGCCAGCAGCTGACGTTGCCCGGCCGACAGACTGCGCCCGTGCGCGCCGATCGGCTGGTAGTACCCGTGTTCGAGCGCCGCGATCATCTCGTGCGCCCCGACCGCACGAGCGGCCCACTCGATCTCGGCGGGCTCGGCGTCGGGGCTGCCGTAGGCGATGGCCTCGCGCACGGTGTCGCCGAACAGGAACGGCTCCTGCGGGACCACCCCGAGACGTTTGCGGAAGTCGCGCAGCCGGAACCGGCGGATGTCGACACCGTCGACGAGAACCGCGCCCTCGGTCGGGTCGTAGTACCTGGCGAGCAGCTTGACCAGGGTCGATTTGCCCGCACCGGTCTCACCGACCAGCGCGACCTTCTGCCCCGGCTCGATCCGCAGATCCACCCTGTCGAGCACGGTCTTGGCGCGCGCGGAGTACCCGAAGCTCACCGCACGCAGTTCGATCGCGCCGTCGAGCCCGGTCACCGGAAGCGGATCGGCGGCCTCGGGGGTGTCGACGGGAGTGCGCAGCAGGTCGCCGATGCGGTCGACGCCGACCACCGCCTGCTGATAACTGTCGAACACCTGCGAGAGCTGCTGGATCGGGGCGAACAGCAACTCGATGTAGAGCAGGAACGCGATGAGCGTGCCCGCGGTGAGCACGTCGTCGCGAACCTGGTGCACGCCGACCGCGAGCACCGCGGCCGTGGCGATCACCGACATCAATTCGATGCACGGGAAGAACACCGCCATCAGCACCTGCGAGCGCAGCCGCGCGTCGCGGTAGGCCCACGATCGGCGTTCGAACTCGGTCTGGTTCACCGATTCCCGGCGGAACGCCTGGGTGACGGTGATGTTGTCGACGTTCTCCTGCAGATACGCGTTGACCGCGCTGACGCGCTCCCTGGCCAGGTTGTACGCGGGCACCGACGCGCGCCGGAAGGCCACGGTCGCCACGCCGAGCACCGGCAGCAACACGAGCACCACCACGGCCAGCTCGGCATCGATCACCAGGAGCGCGGCGACCACGCCCGCGATGGTGACCGTGCTGGTGAGCGCGGTGGCCAGGCCGGTCTGCAGAAACGCCGACAGCCCGTCCACGTCGGTGGTCATCCTGGTCATGATCCGGCCACCGAGCTCGCGCTCGTAGTACTGCAGCCCGAGCCGTTGCAGGTGGGCGAAGGTCTTGAGGCGCAGACCGTAGAGCAGCCGCTCCCCGACCCGCCCGGTGACGCGCACCTGGGCGACGCTGATCGCCCAGTCCACCACCACGACCACGATCGCCAGCGCGGCCGCGCCGATCACCACCTCGCGCGCACCGGCCAGGACGCCGTGATCGATGCCGTAGCGCACCAGGAACGGGATCAGCACCTGGGCGATGGCATCGAGTCCGACCAGACCGAGGCCGGCGAGCAGCGGCCAGGTGAACGGGCGAAGCAGTCGCGGCAGCGAGAACGCGGTGTCGGGAGTGTGGGAGAACGACGGGTCCACCTCGGGTTCGCCGGACACCGGCGGCAGGCGGTCGAGCAGAGCGACGAGGTCGCCGCTGGGTGGCGCGCTCGCCATCATGCCCCCGCCCGCGCCACCGCCGGGGCCCGCGGGCGCGCCGGCCGAGCGCCGCGCGAACGCCTTGGCCAGGTGTTCCATCGTGCGGTCGTCGTCGGAGTCGACTTCCGGTGCCACCCAGAGCTCTTCGGTGGCGACCCGAGTGGGGTCGCGATGCGGATCGGCACCGATGCCGACGACCTCCGGCGGTGTGAACAGCGCGCGGAACAGCTCACCGGACTGCTGCAGTTCGCGCAGTGTGCCCAGTTCGGCCACGCGGCCGCCGTCGAGAACCGCGACCCGATCGGCGAGCGCCAGCGTCGAGATCCGGTGCGCGACCACGATGGTCGTGCGCTTGCGCAGTTCGGACCCGATCCGCCGGTAGATCTGCTCCTCCACCTGGGCGTCGATGGCCGAGGTGGCGTCGTCGAGCACGAGTACCGGCGCCTCGGTGAGCAGGGCCCGGGCGAGCGCGATGCGCTGGCGCTGACCACCCGAGAGCCGCTGTCCGCGTTCGCCGATGGTGGTGTCGATCCCCTGCGGCAGGGCGGTGACGAATTCGTCGGCCGCGGCCAGATACAGCGCGTGCCAGACCTGTTCGTCGCTGGCGTCGGGCCGGCCGTAGGCGACGTTGGCCCGGATCGAATCGGCCATCAGGTGCGTGTCCTCGAAGACCATCGCCACCTGCGCGCGTGGATCGGGCAGTATCCGCAGGTCGACACCGTCGAAACGCACCGCGCCGGAATCGGGTTCGAGCAGCGCGGGCAGCAACGACACCAGGATCGACTTGCCGCTGCCCGCACCACCCGCGATGGCGACGGTCTCGCCCGAGCCGATCCGCAGATCGACGCCGTCCAGGATCGCCGTGTCGTCGAAACCGAAAACGACCGCGTCGAATTCGATCGATGGCGGCTCGGTGCCGCCGAGACCGCTCGAGCCGGCGTCCGGCGTCCCCGCCGCACCGGCCACCGCGCCCGCGTCGTCCGGCGCTTCGATCACCTCACGCACCCGGTCCAGGGACGCCTTGCCCTGCTGGCTCACGGTCAGCAGCATCGAGAACTGCCGCACCGGCCCCACGAAGGCACCCAGATAGGTCATGAACGCGAGAAAGGTACCGAGCGTGATGGATTGGCGCAGCGCGAGCAACCCGCCGACGATCAGGATCAGCGCCTGCCCCGCCGCGGGCACCGCCTGCACGACCGGGGTGAACCGGCTGGTGATCCGGGCCACCCGCAACCGCGACCGGTACAGCACCCGCGCACGCGCGCCCAGCTGTTCCAGCTCGTACTGCTCCTGCCCGAAACCCTTCACCACCCGCACACCGGCCACCGCGGCCTCGACCTGCATCGCCACCTCGGCGGCCCGCGCCTGCGCGTCCCAGTTGGCGGGGAACAGTTGACGCTGACTGCGCCGGGTGACGATCCACAGCCCCGGCAGCACCACCAGCGCGATCACGGTGAGCGCGGGCGACATCACAGCCATCAGCACCAGCACCGCCGCCAGCAGCGCCACATTGCCCGCGATCATCGGGATGAGCTGCAGGAACATCTGGATCAACGTGACATCGGTGATCGCCCTGCTCACCACCTGCCCGGTGCGCAACTGCGCCTGCTCGCGCCCGTTGAGCCGCAGCAACGCGGCGAACAGGTCGCGGCGCAGATCGTGTTGCACCCCCAGCGACAGCTCGGAGGAGGCCACCCGGCGCGCGTACGACGACCCGAACCTGGCCGCCCCGATCACCAGCAACAGCACCACCCACGGCATCACCGAGGCCGCGGTGGCGCTGAGCGTGTCGACCACGTGCCGCACGACCAGCGGCAGCGCCGCGGTGAGCAGCGCCGCCGCCAGTGCGCCGGTGTAGCTGATGATCACCAGCCGCCGGTGCTCGAGACAGCGACGGGTCAGGTAGCGGATCCAATCCGATCTCATCGGGCAGCCACGAGCACGTCCGCGTCGTCGAACTGGTTCGCCGGCCGCGACAGACCGTAGTGGCCGCGCAACGTGGTCTCGGTGTACTCGGTACGGAACAGGCCGCGCTCCTGCAGGATCGGGACCACCTCGTCGACGAAGCGCTCCAGACCCGAGGGCAGCACCGCGGGCATGATGTTGAAGCCGTCGGCGGCGCCCTGGCGGAACCAGTCCTCGATGGCGTCGGCCACCTGCACCGCGGTGCCCGCGAAGGTGCGGTGCCCGCGTCCGCCACCGAGGCGGGCGATCAGCTCGCGCAGCGTGAGTCGTTCGCGCCGAGCCAGATTCACGATCAGGGTGAAGCGGCTCTTGGCGCCCTCGATATCGTCCTCGGTGGGCAGGTCCTCGGGTAGTTCGCTGTCGAGGTCGAGTTCGTCGACGGGCAGCTTGAACCGCTCGGCGAGTTGTTTGCGCGCGTATTCGGGCGAGATCAGCCGCGCCAGTTCCTCGTCGAGTTCGCGGGCCTGTTCCTCGGTGTCACCGATGATCGGGACGATGCCGGGCAGGATCTTGATGCTCTCCGGGTCGCGGCCCGCGGCGACGGTGCGGGCCTTGAGGTCGGTGTAGAAGGCCTTGGCGTCGTCGAGGGTCTGCTGCGCGGTGAACACGGCCTCGGCGTAGCGGGCGGCGAATTCCTTACCGTCCTCCGATGATCCGGCCTGCACCAGCAGCGGGTATCCCTGTGGGGAACGCGGCAGGTTCAGCGGACCGTCCACTCGGAAGTGCTCGCCGTGGTGCAGGATCTTGCGCACCTTCGAGGCATCGGTGTGGATGCCGAGTTCCTTGTCGGCCAGGATGGCGTCGTCGTCCCAGCTGTCCCACAGTTTCGTTGCCACGTCGACGAATTCGGCGGCCTTCTCGTAGCGCAGCCGGTGGTCGGGGGTGTCGTCGAGACCGAAGTTGCGGGCCGCGTCGGCACCGGCGGTGGTGACGATGTTCCAGCCTGCCCTGCCGTTGCTCGCCCAGTCCACCGAGGCGAACCGGCGGGCGAGGTTGTAGGGGTCGTTGTAGCTGGTGGAGGCCGTGGCGATGAGGCCGATTCGGCTGGTCTGCACGGCGACCGCGGTCAGGATCACGGTCGGCTCCAGCTTGCCGCTGGGCCGGCGACCGGGGTCGCCCATCAGGACCGGGCTGTCGGCGAAGAAGATCGAGTCGAGCTTGCCGCGCTCGGCGGTCTGGGCGAGGCGGACGTAGTAGTTGATGTCGGTGTGCGCGTGCGGATCGCTTTCCGGCAGCCGCCAGGCCGCCTCGTGGTGGCCGACCGACATCAGGAAAGCGTTGAGGTGCAATTGTTTCGACATGGGAAGCGCCTTTCAGGCCGCACGTTCGGCGACGCCGAGTGCGGTGAGCAGGGTGTGACGAATGCGCCCGAAGGCGGGCAGGCTCGGATCGCGCGCGCCGGTCAGCTCGACCGGGATGTCGAGCGAGAGGCGTCCGTCATCGAGCACGATCACCCGGTCGGCCAGGGCGACAGCCTCGTCGACATCGTGGGTGACCAGCAGCACGCTCGGGCGATGCCTGCTGATCAGGTCCCGCAACAGGGCGTGCATCTTGATCCGGGTGAGCGCGTCGAGCGCGCCGAAGGGTTCGTCGGCCAAGAGCAGATCGGGTTCGCCGACCAACGAGCGGGCCAGCGAGACCCGTTGCTGCTCACCACCGGAGAGTTCCCTGGGCCAGGCGCGTTCGCGGCCGGCGAGGCCGACTTCGGCCAGTACCTGCTCGGCGGCGGCGCGGCGCGTTCTCGGCTGTCCGTAGAGCACATTGGGCAGCACCCGCTGCCAGGGCAGCAGCCGCGAATCCTGGAACACCACCGAGGTTTTCGCCGGTATCCGCAACGTGCCCTCGCCCTCGACGTCGTAGTCGAGTCCGGCCAGTGCCCGCAGCAGCGTGCTCTTGCCGGAGCCGCTGCGTCCGAGCAGGGCGACGAACTGGCCGGGCGCGATGGTCAGGTCGATCGAGTCCAGCACCGTGCGGTCACCGAATTTGCGAGTCAGCGAGCGAACCTCGACCCCGGTGACCTCGGGCTCACTCACCCCGCGATAGTGCGTCGCCATGACAGCACCCTCCGTTCCACCAGCCGGATCGCCGAATCCGAGGCCAGGCCGAAGATGGCGTAGACCACCAAGCCGACCAGGATCACATCGGCCTGTCCGTAGTTCTGCGCGTTCGACATCATCTTGCCGAGACCGTCGATGGCGTTGACCGTCTCGACCACGATCAGCACCAGCCAAGCACTGGTGACCGACATCCGCAGACCGAGGAAGAAGCCGGGCAGCGATCCCGGCAGCACGACGCTGCGAATGAACTCCGCCCGCGAAACACCCTGTACCTCTGAGAGTTCCACGAGTTTCTGATCGATCGTGGTGAGCGAGGCGTGGGTCTGGATGTACATGTGCACGACCACACCCAGGGTGATGAGGACGAGCTTGAACTCCTCGCCGATGCCCAACCACAGGATCATCAGCGGGATCAGGCCGAGGGTGGGAATCGCCCGCTTGATCTGGACCGGGCCGTCGATCAGCGATTCACCCCACCGGGAAAGTCCCGCGATCACGGCGAGTGTGGTGCCGATGAGCACACCGAGGACCATGCCGATCAGCACCCGTTGCAGCGACACCCCCAGATTGGCCAGCAGTGGCCCGTCGACCAGCAACTCCCAGCCGGTCGCCAGGACGGTCCACGGCGCGGACAGTTTGCGCGGGTCGATCAGTTCGAGCAGTGAGCCCGCGGTCCACGCGCCCACCAGCAGGACCACGCCGAGCAGGCGGGCGGCGGGGAAGGCCTTGCGCAGACCGAGCCGGCGCAGAGCGCGCCGCTCGACGAATCCGTCGCCGGACGGTGCGGAAACCGGAATCGCGGCACGAGACAGGGCGATGGTCATTGCTGCCCCTTGGTGCGATACGGCGCCGGTACCGCGTCGAACGCGAGCTTCTCGAATCGGCGGTCGAACAGTTCGGCGGCGGGGAAGGAATTACCGAAGAAACCGGCTTTGGTCACCAGATCGATCGTCTCCTGTTCCCAGGAGATCGCCTCGTTCCAATTCTCCGGGAAATACGGCTTTTCCGTTGTGGCGACAATGCGTTTGCCGTCCTCGACCGAGACCGTCTGATCCTTGACGTAGTACGCGTCGATCCATTCCGTGGGATGCTCCCAGGCCCAGACTTCCCCGCGTGCCCAGAATTTCACGAATTCGGCGACGGCGGCGGCTTTGCTGTTGTCACGCAATACCGAGGTCGGCGCCCACAGCACGGTCAGCGCGTCGACGGCGGGAGTGTCGATCGCGGTGGCGCCGTCGACGCGATACTTGTCGAGGTACTTGGTCAGGGTCGGTTCGCCGAACGGGGCGACGTCGATCTCCTTGGCCTGCAGGGCGGTGAGGAACTTCGTGCTCGGCAGATCCACGAGCTGCACCTCGTCGGTGCGGATGCCCGCCGCCTTCAGCGTGCGCAGCACCACCAAGCCCTGCGCCTGGCCAGGCGAGAAGCCGATCTTCTTTCCACGCAGCCCATCGAGGCTGGTGAAGGTGGATCCGGGGGCGGTGGCCAGCTTGTACAGCGGGGTCGTGCGCACCTTGACGCCGACGATCTTCGCGTCGAGACCGCTGGCGTGCGCGTGGATCGGCGGAATGCCCGCGTTGGTGGCCAGGTCGACCGACCCACCGCGGAAAGCCTGGATGACATCGGGACCGGCCTGCACGGCGGGCCACGACGACACCGTGAAGCCGAGCTTGTTCAGTTCTCCCGACGCGGTCAGCGCCACTCTGGCGGTATTGGCCGCGACCGCGAGCGAGACCCCGGCGGGGACTTCGGTGGGCAGCGGGCCCGTCAGTGCGGCGCCGTCCTCGTCGCCGGTGGCGCAGGAGACCGCGAGCAGCGAAGCCGCTGCGGCGAGAAGTGCTATTCGTCGAATATTTTTACGCAAGGTGATTTCCCGGAGGTGATCGAAGAATTATCGGCGACGGAATTCGAACCGCGACAACACAGCACATCCGACGTGACCCGGGCGACGCCGGACTGCATTTTGTTCATAGTGTCAACTGTCGCGTGCGACGCCGCTTCCGGTCAATATTCGACTGTCTTAAAATAACCACGAATCAAACTGCCTGCGCGACAGCCGTGCTCAGTGGATCACTGAACAATTCCTGCAACACCACCCCGGCAGCCGCCATCACCAGCACTTGGCCGGGAAACGTCGACGCGAAGATCACCTCGGCCGGGTCGGCGCCGATGGTCGAGTGGGCACGCACCGCCTCGTCGTAGGCTTCGCGGACGCCGGGAACCGTGTTCAGGCCACGGTCGATCAGTACCAGCGCTTCCGGATCGATCAGATCGATCAGCGCCGCGGCGACCTCACCCATCACCGTGGCACGCTCGATGAAGTACTCGCGTTCCGGACCGCCGGCCGCGGCCGCCGCCACCAACGCGGGAAAGCCGTCGAACCGGCCTGCGGTTTCGGCGCGCGCCAGCAACGCGTGGTCGCCGAGGGCCTCGAGGGCGAATCTGTTGGTCGTGCCGAGCAATCGGGCGATCGAGCCCGCCCCGAAATGTGGCCCGCAGTGGACGCGGCCGTGCACGGCGATGGCGGCGTCGATGACATTGCCGACGAACAGCACGATCGAGCTCGCCGAGCCGCGCAAACGGCCGTAGAGCTGTTCGGCGTGCACCGTCGCGCGGGTGTGGCTGTCCACACTGACCGGTAAACCTGTGCGGGCACTGAGGTATTCGCGCACCGGCACATCACGCCAGCGCAGATAGGAGTGTTCGACCACCGAACCGGTGGCGGTGTCGACGCGGCCGCCGATCGCCACCCCGAGCCCGCGGATCCGCACCTGATCGGCAAGGTTCGCTCCGACCGCGCGCACGCGCTCCAGCACGGCGTCGAGGATGTCGTACGGGGCGTGGGTGCGATGGGGCACCTGTTCGCTGTGCAGCACCGAACCGGCGATGTCGACCACCGCGACGGTGATCTGCACCGCCGCGATGTGCACCGCGATCACCACATTGCCGACGGCGTCCAGCGCGATCGGACTGTGTGGCCTGCCCACACCACCCGGCGCCGGCGACTCCGGCAGTTCGACGAGCAGCCCCGCCTCGACCAGCGCCCGGCTCTGCCAGGTAACCGTGGCAGGCGAGACCCCGGCGTGTCTGGCCACCACGCTGCGCGGTGCCGACCCGAGGTCGAGCACCGCCCGCAATACCGCCCCCGCGCTACTGTTCGCCATGCGCCACCTCGCCATCACCGCCGTTCGCTCACGGTACGGAGCGCAGCGGCCGCGGCGAAGCGTTCGGCGCACGGTGATCCCAAGCATGGGCCCCTACACTGGGCCGATGCCGAACTACAGCTTCCGGTGCCGCTCCTGTGGCGACACGTTCGACGTCAACCGGCCGATGGCGCAGTCCTCGGATCCGGCGACGTGCCCGGCCGGCCACGACGACACCGTCAAACTGCTCACCACCTTCGCGGCGGTGGGACGCGGCTCGGCGCCCGCCCCCGCGCCCGCGCCGCGTCCGGCAGGCGGCGGTTGCTGCGGTGGTGGCGGCTGCTGCTGACCCCGCGGGTGCCCGGCCGCCGCCCGGTCGTCAGTCGCGGCGGTCGACGTGGCCGAGGTCGCGATCGGGGGCGATCCGGTCGCGAACGCGCTGCTTGAGGACCGCGATATCGGGGAAACCCCCGTCCGCCTTGCGTTCCCAGAGTTGTTCGCCGTCGAGGGTGATGCGGAAGATGCCGCCCTGGCCGGGCACGAGCGCCACCTCACCGAGTTCGGTGGCGAACGTGGTCAGCAGTTCCTGCGCCATCCAGCTCGCGCGCAGCAGCCAGCGGCATTGGGTGCAGTATTCGATCGCGATACGGGGCACCTGAGCAGTATCCCCCGCTCAAGCCCGAAACGTCCCGTCGAGGTAGACCCAGGCTCCGTCGACCCGCACGAAGGTGCTCAGCTCGTGCATCGTGTCCCGGGCGCCGTCGATTCTGTAGTGGGCGATGAACTCCACGGTGCCGTTGTCGTCGAACGGCCCGCCACGCCGCGTGCCCACGATCTCGAGGAACAGCCACCGCTGATCCGGATCGAGCTCGAGCTCGGCGGGGCGCGTGCTGGGGTGCCACGAGCGCAGCAGGTAGTCCACATCGCCGACGACATAGGCGGTGTAGCGAGACCGCATCAGCGTCTCCGCGGTCGGCGCGGCCTTCTCCCCGGCCAGAATCGGCCCACAACAGCCATCGAACGGCTCACCTCGACGACACGCTCGCACTTCACCCATACCGTCATCCTGCCGGACCCACCCGCCACACCGCGCACCCCAGGTCCGCCGTGCCTACTCTGCGTCGCTCACCCGAACGGCTGCTGCGCGAGGGGAGCGAGCTCGAGTGCCCGCGCCAGCTCCGCGGTCTGATCGCGCCACCGCCGCAGATCGGTGACACTCGGCGCCATCTCGTAGTCGAGGTGATGCGCCGCCCGCGACAGCGCCGCCCACAACGCGCCGACCTGTCCCGCGGTCTCCGGCCCCGCGTAGACCCGCAACGCGAGCAGCTGTGCCCGCATCGGGCACCGCATCAACTCCGGCGCCACCTGCGCCCACAGCTGGTCCACCGCCTGCTCGAGCGCCAACCGCAGGATCCAGGCCACCGCCCGCGACCACACCCCACCGGCATCCGACACCGACCCGTCCAGCAAGTTCTCGGCCGCTTCCAGCCGCTGCGCCACCGAGGGCCGCGGGCTGAATTTCGCGCGAGCCGGTCTGCCGCGGCGACTCACGACCCCACCGTACCGGCACGGCGGCGCGCGGCCACCGACTCGCGCCGACCGCGAAGGGGCCTGCCGGTGTCCCCGGCGAGCCCACTCATGTGCGCGCCGCCGCAGGCTCGTGCGCCCGCAGCCAGGCGATGAATCGTTCGGTGTCACTGATCAATTCCCGCATCGGGCGATCGATCGGCACGTGCGCTCCCGCGGTGGCATCGCGCAGGACGCCGACGAGCCAGCGTCCACCGACCGCGCTCAGGTGCTTGTTCAGGTCGTCCACCCGGGCGCCGACGCCCATGATGGCGAGGGTGATCATGGCGCGGGTGGTGTGGGCGTTGCGCACGCGCCGCTCCACTTCCCCGTGTTCGAGGCCCACCGCCAGCAGTTCCTGACGGGCTTTCGCCAGCCCGGCCGCTTCGATGGCCGAACGGCAGCAGGTAGCGACGAGCTCATCGGCGATCGCCGGTGGGAGTTGCGGTGTGCGCAACAGGGATCGGGCATCGTCGAGATAGCGGCGGACCGGGTCGCCGGTGACCCTGACCTCGACGATCGAACGCTCGCGACGCTGCACCTCGAGCACCGTCGCGTCGAGCTGCATGCGGCGCACCGCCTCGGCGAGACGCTCGTCATGGGTGAACACCACCACCTGCCGCGCGGCCGCCACCTCGGCGAGCACCCTGGCCAGTCCGTCGACCTTCGCGGGATCCATCGCCTGCACCGGGTCGTCGATCATCACGAACCGGAACGGGCTGTGCGCCACCGTGGCTCGTGGGAGAAACAGCGAAAGGCCGAGCGCGTGCAGCTCCCCCTGGCTCATCACGCCCAGCGCCGCGCCGTCCACCTCGTCGACCGTCACATCGAGCAGCACCCGCCGCGCCGTGCCCGCGCTGCCCTGCAACCGAATCGCGCCGAGCTCGACATTGCTCTGCTGTCGCAGGGTGCTCCACACCCAGCGTGCCGTGGTCTCCAGCGGCCGCATCCGCTCCTCGCGGATCGTCGCCGTCGCCGCCTTGAGCCAGTCGGCCGCCTTCTTCACCACCCGCAGCTCACTCGCGTGATCGGCGACGGCGCGAGCGGGATCGAGCCAGGCGAGCACGCGCGGGACCAGCGGCGACCACACCGCATCGAGGCGGTCCAGCTCGGTGCGCGTATCCCGTTGCAGCGCGGTGAGTTCCGCGGTGAGATCGGCGTGAATCGCGCGCAGTCGAGCCGGGAGCTGGTCCGCGTAGTCGGCTGTCGCGAGCGCGGCCCACTCCGACCAGAGCTGTCCGACGATGTCGCGCTGTTTACGCAACGAGTCCGAGGTGGCGTACCGCGCGGGCGCCTCCGACTGGCGCTGCACCGAATCGAACGCCTGCCCCAGGTGGCCCGGTGCGCCGGTACCGACCGCGAATGCCGAACCGAGCTCGACCGGCAGGTCTGCGGGAAGGTTGCGGGCCGCCGCCAGAGCCGTGTCGAATTCCGCCGTGGCCGCCTGAAACGCCGCGAGTTCCGCAGTGCGGTGGGCGATTTCGGCATCGGCCGCGGCCAGCCAATCGGCGTCGAGTTCGTCACGTCCACAGACCGGGCACGGGCACGAACCCACCGCCGAGGCGTGTTCGCGTGCCCGCGTGAGCAATTCGAGCACGCGCAGATCGGCCTCGGAATCGGCAGTGGCGTGGCGCGCCACATTCCGGGCCGCTTCGGCGAGTCGATCGGTCGCGGCGGCGACCCGCGCGACATCGGGCAACGACAGGCGCAGGGTCGCGCGCAGACCCGCGGGCCCGTCGATACCGAGGACCGAACCGGCTACCGCGCCCGCCACCGCGTCGAGATCGGGGTCGGGCGTGCGCAGCAGGTCGGCCACGGCGCGGGCACGTTCGTCATCGGCCTCGGCCAGCTCGACCAGCAGGTCGGCGCGGGACTGGCGCGAATCCTTCACGGCGCGTTCGAGTTCGAGTTTGCGCAACCGGATCTGCTCGGCCGCGGCGGCCAGCTCGTCGAGGCCGAGCAGGCGATGCAGCGCGTCGAACAGGTCGCTCGGCTTGCCGTCGACGAGCGCGCCGAGCTCGCTGTAGGACAGGAACGGCCGGTACAGATCGAGCCGCTGGCGCCGGCCGTGCGGGTCGACCGAGGCCGCCGCTGCGGATCCACGCCGCTCGGTCCACCGCGCGTCGGCCAGCTCCGCACTCGGGTCCCAGCTGGTGGCGACCGAGAGCGCGGGGTCCTCGCCCGCGGTGAGCAGCTCGACCTCGATTCGGGCGGTCCCGGGTTCGTGCAGGTTGCGCCACCCCTCTCGCCAGGCGGTCGAGCGGCCGTCCCAGCGCCGATTCCCGCCGGTCAGCGCGAACTCCGCGGCCTCGGCGAAACTCGACTTCCCGCTGCCGTTGCGACCGACCACCAGCGTCAGGCCGGGTCCCGGATTCAAGCGCAGCGTCGCCGCGGGCCCGATCCCCCGGAAACCCTGCACGGTGATCGACCGCAGAAAGACCCCGGTATCACCGGAATCCGTTGCGGCCGAGTCACCGTCGACAGCTGTGAGCGCGGCGAGCACGCAGTCGGCGACCCGTTCCTCCACTGCCGGGTCGGCGGCGAGCTCGCGCGCGACCACCTCGGCGATCCGATCCGAGCACACTTGCGACATCCCCCTTCGCGTCGGCGCGCAACGCGGCGATCCTGGTTGAAACGCTACCCGATCGCCGGATGTTCGCCCAGGGGATGCGCAGGGCCCCCAGCGAATCTGCCCGCGGGAGTGGAATGGCCATCGCGGCGCCACGGCGGGCCCTCGATGTCCACCCCTCGCCCACCCCGGCGGGCAGCTCGATGAGGTGTTCACACCCGCGTTACGCTGCGTCGAGCAGCACGGGCGGTCCGGGCGGTGCCGAACAGGTCAGAATGCCAGAGATCACGACCCACGGCAAGAGCTGGAGCACGAATTCGCCGCAGCACCAGTGTTTTCCACGCGCCCCGCCGCCGGCGCCGCCAGTTGTCGGTGGGTTGCGGTAGATATTCGGCGAACACGAGAACGGGGGAACCGATGACCGAGCAACGCACGCCGTGGACCGAGGACCAGGTCCGCGCGCTCGCGCCCGATGCGAGCTCGCTGGCTGCCGCACGCAAGCTGGCCGGTCGCTGGCGTGAGACCGGCACGGCGGGCAACGCGGTGTGGGGGCTGTGTCAGGGCAGTGGCGCCAAGCCGTATCAGGCGATCGTCGACCTGGACGGGCCCGCCTACAAGTGCTCGTGCCCCAGCCGCAAGTTCCCGTGTAAGCACACGCTGTCGCTGTTGCTCACCTGGTCGAGCGGCCAGATCCCCGGACGGGAAGCGCCCGCCGACTTCGCGGCCGAGTGGCTGGCCGGGCGGGCCGCGAAAGCCGCCGCGCCACCGAAGGCCAAGGCCGCGAGCACGCCCTCGCAGGCCACCGTCGAACAGCGGCGGGCCAGGGTGGCCGCCGGGCTCACCGAACTGGAGGTCTGGCTCACCGACCAGATCCGGACCGGGCTGGCGCAGACCGACCGTTCGTATGCCGCCTACGAGGCGATCGCGGCGCGGATGGTCGATGCCCAGGCGCCCCGCATCGCCGAGGCCCTGCGCAGGCTGCCCACCGCGGTCGTCACCACCGAACACTGGCCCGAACTGCTGTTGCGCGAGTACGCCCGGCTGCACCTGCTGGTGCTGGCCCATCGCAGGCTGGATGCCCTGCCCGAGCCGCTGCGGGCCGGGATCCGCACCCACGTCGGCTACCCGACGTCGGCCGAGTCGGTGCTGACCGAGCCCGCCGTGCGGGATCGCTGGCTGGTGTTCGGCATGCGGGTGAGCGAGGAGGAGCGGCTGCACACGCGCCGCACCTGGCTGCGCGGTCGCGGGAGCGGACGGTGGGCCCTGCTCATCGAGCATTCCTTCGCCACCCCGAATTTCACCGGTGAGGTGCCCGCACCCGGGAACGAAGTGGACGCCGAACTGCACTATTACCCCGGTGCGGTGTCACTGCGCGCGCAATGGGGCACTCGCCACAGCGTCCCCGAGCCCTTCACCACCGTCCCCGCGGTCGGCGGCACCACGATCGACGACGCGCTCGACGCCTACGCGGGCGCGTTGAGTGCGGATCCGTGGCTGCGTGCCTGGCCCGCGCTGCTCACCGATGTCGTGCCGGTGCTCGACGAGACCGGCTGGCAGCTCGTCGCCTCCGACGGCACCGCGCTACCGCTGCCGGCGGGCGTGCGCCCGTGGCGGCTGATCGCGGTCGCGGGTGGTCACCCGGTGACGGTGTGCGGCGAGTGGCGAGCCGACGGCTTCGACCCGATCTCGGTGCTGTGCGCAGGTGAGGTGAGCGACCTGGAAACCGAGTTCCCCACCGAGACCACCCCGACCCCCGCGCTGGCCGAACTGGTCTCGGTGGCGCTGCTCGGCACCGCCCGCCGCAGCGCCGACGGCGTCCATCTCGACTCCGCGGTCGCCGCCGCCGTCCCGCAGCACGCGGGCGAACCAGCCACCCGGCTGCTCCACACCGCCGCGCTGCAAGACCTGTACCTGCGCGGCGGGCAACTCCCCCGCACGGCGGCGAAACCGGAACCCGCCGTGGATGATCCGCGGCCGCTACTGCCTCGCCCCGCCGCCGACCGTCTCAGCCGCCTCCTCGCCGACAAATCCCCGTTCCTGTCCGAATGGTTCACCGCGGCAGCACCGTATGACTTCCGCCTCCCCGATGTGCTGTGTGTCCAGGCGCTCTCCGCGGCTTCCGACACCGCGCTGAGAGCACCGCTGCTCCGGCTGGCGGGCCGGCGCGGACGCTGGCTCGCCGCCCGCAACCCGGCCTGGACGAAACTGGTCGACGAGTTCCCCGCCGACGCCGCTACCGCGTCGGCGGGTGCGGCAGGCGACAACGGGCGGCCGGAGCTGACGGCGAGCGCCGACCTCCACCTCGACACCGACCCGAGCGCCGGGCCGACAGATCACAGTGTCGATTCGGGCTCCGGTACAGAGCCGGGAGCACACGATGTCTGGTTGTTCGGCACATCCGGCGAGCGAAAGGACTGGTTCGCGCGTGCCCGCCGGGCCGACCCGGCCGCGGCACTGGCCGTGTTGACCGCGGCGTGGCCGAAGGAGTCGGGGCCGGTCAAGGCTGAGCTGCTCGAACTACTCGCCGATGGGCTGAGTTCGGCGGACGAAGCCCTGCTCGAGCGGGCCCTCGACGACCGGCGCGGTGACGTCCGGCGTACCGCGACGACGCTGCTGAACAAGCTCCCGGAAGCCGCTTTCGGACGCCGGATGGCAGCACTGGTGGCGTCGTGGATCCGGGTGCGGGACGACGGCACGGTAGACGTGCGGGTACCCGCGGAGCTCGACGCGCAGGCCCGGCGCGACGGCATCACCGATGCGACCGATCAAGCGAAATTGCGCTGGGACACTCCTGATTCGACGATCACGACCCTGCACCAGGCGATCGCCGCGACCCCGCTCACCGCGTGGTCCTCGATCGTGCGGGCCACCGGCGAGCACACCCCGGTCACCGCGTTGACACTGTCGCTGCCGCCCCGCTATGCCAAGGCGATCGTGGACGGCTGGGTCGATGCCACGCTCGCCCAGCACGACACCGCGTGGGCCCGTGCGCTGTTCGCCCACGCCACCCCGACCGAGCAGGCGGTGCTGCGGCGTCGCGAACTGTTCACCCTGCTCGATGCCGCCGACCGGATCGAGCACGTGCTCGACCTCGACGCGCACCAGCTCACCGAACTCCACGCGATCCTGCCCGGCCTCGATCACCCCTGGCCCGAACCCGTCGCCGGCCACGTACTGCGCCTGCTCGGCGAGCGCGCCCGCACCACCGCGCGGCAGCCGCACGCCAGTGCGGGCGTGTACACCGACCGGGCGCTGCTCACGGCCGCGAGCGTCCACTTCCCTGTCGAATTCGCGACGCGCGTCAGCGCGCTCGCCGACACCACCGACGATCCCGCCTGGCACCAGGCATTCCACCGACTCGCCCACGATCTCACCGATCGTGCCACCATGCTCGAGGAGCTGCGTTGACCACCACCGAACCCGCCACCACCCTGCTGCGTCCCCACGCCGAACAGGCCTTCGCCGACGAGTTGGCCGCCCTCGACCGCGTCGACGACCGGGTGCGCCCGCCGTCCTGGAAACTGTCGCCGTGGGCCGTGGTCACCTACATTCTCGGCGGCACCCTCGACGACGGCACCGTGATCACGCCCAAATATGTCGGCCCGCGCCGGCTGATGGAAGTCGCGGTCGCCACCCTCGCCACCGACCGCGCGCTGCTGCTGCTCGGTGTGCCGGGCACCGCGAAAACCTGGGTGTCCGAGCATCTTTCGGCTGCCATCAGCGGTGAATCGACGCTGCTCGTGCAGGGCACCTCCGGCACCGCCGAAGAGGCGATCCGCTACGGCTGGAACTACGCCCGGCTGCTCGCCGAGGGGCCGAGCGACGCCGCCCTGGTCGCGTCACCGGTGATGACCGCGATGCGCACCGGGGCCATCGCGCGCATCGAAGAGCTCACCCGTATCCCCTCCGATGTGCAGGACGCGCTGATCACCATCCTGTCCGAGAAGACCCTGCCGGTGCCCGAGCTCGGCGCGGAAGTGCAGGCGGCCAAGGGTTTCAACGTCATCGCCACCGCCAACGATCGCGACCGCGGCGTCAACGATCTCTCCTCGGCCCTGCGGCGCCGCTTCAACACCGTGGTGCTGCCGCTGCCCGCCGACGAGGATTCCGAGGTCGCCATCGTCAGCCGTCGCGTCGAACAGCTCGGCGCCGCACTGGAATTGCCGACTGTTCCGGCCGCCGCCGAGGAAGTCCGCCGCGTGGTGCGGGTCTTCCGCGAACTGCGCTCCGGCATCACCGCCGACGGGCGCACCAAGCTCAAATCCCCCTCGGGCACCCTGTCCACCGCCGAGGCGATCTCGGTGATCACCAACGGCCTCGCCCTGTCCGCCCACTTCGGCGACGGCGTCCTGCGCGCCTCCGACATCGCGGGCGCCGTCCTCGGCTCGGTGATCAAGGACCCGGTGGCCGACACCGTGGTCTGGACCGAATACCTCGAGGCCGTGGTGCGGGAACGCCCGGATTGGGCCGATTTCTACCGGGCCTGCCGCGAAAACGCGGGCTGACAGCACACCGAAGGGGAGGACGGAACACACACCACACATGGGGTTTTCGATGAGTCAACGCAACAAGACGACCCACCCGGCCACCGGTGACACCGCACCGGGTGACCCGGCGAGCGCTGCCGACATCGCCGGGAGCGCCGGCTCGGACACGGGCGATACCGCCGAGACACTCGAGGCCGTCACGAGCGCGGCGGCCGGTGCGGGTGCGGAGACCGGCCCGAGCGCGGGCGCGTCGAGCGATCCGCTGCTCGGCGCGGCGGCGGTGACGCGGGTGTTCGGCATCCGTCACCACGGGCCCGGATCGGCACGCTCGCTGCGCCACGCGCTCGAGGAGTTCCGGCCCGATGCCATTCTCATCGAAGGTCCCGCCGACGCTGATCCGCTCGTCGGGTTCGTCGCCGCCGACACGATGGCCCCACCGGTCGCGTTGCTCGCCTATGTCCCGGATTCGCCCGCCCGCGCGGCATTCTGGCCGTTCGCCGTGTTCTCCCCCGAGTGGCAGGCCATGCGCTACGGCGTCGACCACGCCGTCCCGGTCCGCTTCTGCGATCTCCCCGCCACGAACGTCCTCGCCGCCGACGACGACGCCCGTGGCGGTGGCGCCGACCCGCTGGCCGCCCTGGCCTCGGCCGCGGGCTACGACGACGCCGAACGCTGGTGGGACGCCGTCGTCGAATCCGTTCCCGACAGCGCGGCTTTCGACGCCATCACCGAAGCGATGACCGTCCTGCGCGAGGACGCCCGGCACTCCGCGACCGGGACCACACCACCCGCTCCACCGCGGCTCGACGTGTCCACGCCGAGCGATGCCGCCGTCCCCGACCCGGTGTCCGGATCGCCGCTCGACGCTCCGGACCTGCCGGAGAAACATTCGGCAGCAACCGGATTCGAGTCGCCGACAGACGCCGAGCGACCGGACACCGCGATCGCGCCACTGCTCGTCGACCACCACACGCTGGTCCGCGAGGCGCATATGCGACAGGTGATGCGGCAGGTACTCAAGGGCGGCGCACAGCGGCTGGCGGTGGTGTGTGGCGCCTGGCACGCACCGGCGTTGGCCGAACCGCTCGGTCCTGCCGCACCGGATATGCGGCTGCTCAAGGGTTTGCCGAAGACGAAGGCCGCGCTGACCTGGGTGCCGTGGACGCATTCGCGGCTGGCGGCCGGGTCCGGCTACGGGGCAGGCGTCACCTCGCCCGGCTGGTATCACCACCTGTTCACCGAGACCGAGCGGCCGGTGGCGCGCTGGCTGACCAAGGTCGCCGGAGTGTTGCGCACGCACGATCTGCCGGTGTCGAGTGCGCACATCATCGAGGCGGTGCGGCTGGCGGACACGCTCGCCGCGTTGCGCGGCCGGCCGCTGCCGGGATTGTCCGAGGTCACCGAGGCGGTGCGGTCGGTGATGTGCGGTGGCGACGAGACCATGCTGCGACTGGTGATCGACGAACTCGTCGTCGGCGAGACGCTCGGTGGGGTCCCCGAGGACACCCCGACGGTCCCGCTGGCGGCTGATCTGCGGGCACGCTGTAAGACCCTGCGGCTCAAGCAGGAAGCGCTCGCCCGAAATGTCGATCTGGACCTGCGCAAGGAACGCGACGTCGAGCGTTCGCATCTGCTGCACCGCTTGCGCCTGCTCGGCATCGGCTGGGGCACCCCCACAACCGGCGAAGTCCGCAGCACCGGCACCTTCCGCGAGACGTGGACGCTGCGCTGGGAACCGGAATTCGAAGTCCGCATCGTCGAAGCGGCGGTATGGGGAACGACGCTGCGCACCGCCGCCGAGACGAAGATCCTCGATACCGCGAGCCGCGACGACGTCACCGTCACCGCCCTCGCCGCCGCCCTCGAAACGGCTTTGCTCGCCGATCTGGGCGGCGCCACCGACGGGTTGATCACCAGGCTCGAAGCCGCCGCCGCCCTCGACCACGATGTCACCCACCTACTCGGCGCCCTCCCGGGCCTGACCCGCACGCTGCGCTACGGCGATGTCCGCGGCACCGACACCAAGGCTCTCGCCCATGTCGCCGACGGCTTGCTGGTGCGCATCTGCGCGGGCCTGCCCGGCGCCGTCACCGGACTCGACACCGATGCCGCCCAGGCCCTGCGCACCCAGATCGATGCCGCGCACACCGCCATCAGCACCCGCGACGACGAGCACGCCACCACCGAGTGGCTGGCCACCCTGCACCGCATCGCCGACCGCGACGACGTGCACGGCGCGATCGGCGGCCGCGCGGTGCGCCTGCTGTGCGACGCCGAACGCATCGACGATGCCGAATCCGCCCGTCGGCTGGCCGCCGCGCTGTCCGTCGGCAACACCCCCGCCGCCAAGGCCGCCTGGATCGACGGTTTCCTCGGCGGCCGCGGCCTGCTCCTGGTCCACGACCGAGAGCTGTTGCGCCGCATCGACGAATGGCTCCGCGACCTCAACGAAGACCAGTTCGTCGCCACCCTGCCGCTGCTGCGCCGCACCTTCGGCTCCTTCGAATCCGGCGAACGCCGGGCCATCAGCCAGGCCCTGCGAGACACCGGCTCAGCACCGACCACCTCCGACGGACCCACCCCGGTCGATCCGATCCGCGGGCAACTGGCGCTGCGCGCAGCGACCGCGATCCTGGGGGCCGCGGGGTGACCCACCTCCGCAGACGTCTGACACCGAGCCGGCGGCCGGGCCGTGCGCGACATCCGATCCACCGGTTGCCGCGCCGGGATCACGCACCGCGAATCGCGTGCGGCGCGATCGTCACGGTGGCCGCGCCCGACACCCACTCGCCACCGCATCCCGCTCTCCCGCTCGACCACCAGGAGCACTGATGACCGAATCCGACGAAACCCAGTCGCGCCGTTGGCGTCTCGTGCTGGGCACCGCCGCCGAAGAACAGCTCGGCGGGTTGAGTTCCGGCGCCGACCAGGCGATGGACCAGGCACTGTCGGCCCTCTACAACACCGGTGAAGCGGGCGGGTCGACGAAAAGGTCCGGTGGACTCGGTGGTTCGGCGCCCCGGGTAGCGCGCTGGCTCGGCGATATCCGCACCTACTTTCCCGCGACCGTGGTCGAAGTGATGCAGCGCGACGCCGTGGACCGGCTCAACCTCACCCAACTGCTGCTGGAACCCGAGCTCCTGGAATCGGTCGAGCCCGATGTGCACCTGGTGGGCACATTGCTCGGCCTCAACAAGGTGATGCCCGAAACCACCAAGGCCACCGCGCGCATGGTGGTCGAGAAAGTGGTGCGCGAGATCGAGCAGCGGATCGCCGCCAAGACCGTGGCCGCGGTCTCGGGCGCCATCAACCGTGCCGCGCGCACCCATCGCCCGAAACTGCGCGACCTCGATTTCGACCGGACCATCCGCAAGAATCTCGCCAACTACCTGCCCGAACACCGCACCATCGTGCCCGAACGGCTCGTCGGCTACGGCCGCAAGTCCCAGTCGATCCAGCGCGATGTGGTGCTGGCCATCGACCAATCCGGCTCGATGGCGGCCAGCGTCGTCTACGCCTCGGTGTTCGGCGCCGTCCTCGCGTCCATGCGATCGCTGAAGACCTCGCTGGTCGTGTTCGACACCGAGATCGTCGATCTCACCGACCAGCTCAGCGACCCGGTCGACGTCCTGTTCGGCACCCAGCTCGGCGGCGGCACCGACATCAATCGCGCCATCGCCTACTCACAGACGCTGATCACCCGGCCCACCGACAGCCTCTTCGTGCTCATCTCCGACCTCTACGAAGGCGGCGTCCGCAACGAGATGCTGCGCCGCTGCCACGCGATGAAGGAGGCAGGCGTCCAGGTGGTCGTGCTGCTCGCCCTCTCCGACGAGGGCGCACCCGCCTACGACCACGACAACGCCGCGGCCCTGGCAGCGCTGGGCATTCCCGCCTTCGCCTGCACCCCCGACAAGTTCCCTGACCTGCTCGCCACCGCACTGGACCGCGGCGACATCACGCGCTGGGCCGACACCAACGCTCCGGCGGTGTGATCGCGCCCCGGGCAACGTGGCGGGACTCGGGAGCGTTGCGCGCCCGGGACAACTAGGCTGCGAACGATCGGGTTCGTTGGACGGGGGTGAGGCGATGTTGCGGCACGGGGCGGTGTTCGCCGGTTTCGTCATCGAACGTGAGCTGGGGCGCGGCGGGATGGGCGCGGTGTACGCGGCCAGAGATCGCAGGCTGCCGCGGCTGACCGCGCTGAAGTTGATGCACCGTGACCTGTTCGCCGACTTCGAGATCCGCGCCAGATTCGAACGCGAAGCCGACCTGGTGGCCCAGCTCGACCACCCGAACATCATCACCGTCTACGACCGCGGCGTCGACGAGGAACGTCTCTGGATAGCCATGCAGTTCGTGGACGGTGTCGACGCTTCAGCGGTTCCGGTGCAGCAGTTCGGGAGCGAGCGGATCGCCCAGATCGTCACTCAGACCGCGAGTGCGCTCGACTATGCCCATCGCCAGGGCGTTCTGCACCGTGACGTGAAGCCCGCCAACATCCTGTTGTCGCACACCGCGGGTGTCGGCGCGGGCTTCGACGAACGAGTCGTGCTGACCGACTTCGGCATCGCGAAACTGCTCGACGACACCGGCGGCCTCACCCGCACCGGCCAGTTCACCGCCACCATCGCCTACGCCTCGCCCGAACAACTCAGCAGCGCACCGCTCGACGGGCGCGGCGATCAATACTCCCTGGCCTGCACGGTTTTCCGACTGCTCACCGGCACCGGCCCCTTCGACGCCGCCAACCCCGCCACCGTCATGCTCGGCCACCTCAATGCCCCACCTCCCGCGGCCAGCACCCGCCGCGCCTCCCTTCCCACCGCGGTCGACGCGGTCCTGTCGAAGGCCATGGCCAAAGACCCCACCCACCGCTTCCCCACCTGTACCGCGTTCGCCACCGCTCTCACCGAGGCACTGCGCCACCCCGCCCGATCCGCCGCCACCCACGCCCCGATCCGCATCGAGAGCCCCCCACGCGCCTCCGTCTACCCCGCGGGCACCGTATCGGCGGCCGAGTCGCGCCCGACCGCGACGTCATCGCCCGCGTTCCCACCGAACTCCGTCGCCGAGGCCGCACCCCACGACGGGTCGAGTCGGCGCAGCGCTGCCCGGCGCCACGACCCGACAGCTGTTCGCCACACCGCAGCCGAGCCGGAAACCCGGTCGCCTGGTGCGCCGGGTGACCCAGCGGCGCCCGCCCGGACGGGCACCGTCTCGCGGGACCAGTGGCGTTCGGCGGTTCGCAACGGGGAGCCGGGGAATGCCGCGCGCAAAGCAGTGGGTGCGGCGATGTGGGCGCAGCGTGTGCACGGTTGCCTGCTCGGCGGCGCGATCGGCGATGCGCTCGGCGCCCCGGTGGAAACGCGTTCACTGCAACAGATCCGGGCCGAATACGGCTCGGCCGGGGTCACCGACATCGACCCGCTGCGCATCTCCGAGGAAACCCAGCTGACCGCGTTCACGGTCGAAGCGCTGATCAGAGGCTCGGTGCGGGCCAGGGCCAAGGGCATCGGCGGGGCGACGATGGGCCTGCTCCAGCAGGGCTTGCTCGTGTGGTTGCGCGGACAGGTCTCCGAGATACCAGACCAACCGTTCGCGCTGCACAGCTCACTCACCGGCTACCCCGAGCTCATCGAGCAACGCGGTGTGGCCAATTCGGTCTACACCGCGCTACGCCAGGTGGCGACACGGCGCGCGCCGACCGATCCGCTCGGTACCCGCGACCAGCCAATCAACCACTCCAAGGGCAGCGGAGCCGTGATGCGCGCGGCCCCGTGCGGATTCGGTTACGCCGCAGATCGTTCCGGCGACGCGACCGACGCCATCTTCGAACTGGGTTGTGACGCCGCCGCACTCACTCACGGCCATCCCAGCGGCTGGCTCCCCGCGGGCACCCTGTCGGCGCTGATCTACCAGCTCGCGCGCGGCGCCGACCTCGCCACCGCGCTCTCCCACGCGCGGGTCGAGCTGGCGAGCTACCCCGAACACGAGGAAACCTCGGCCGCTCTCAACGCCGCGCACCGGCTGGCGGCGCGGATCGAACGCGAACGGCGGTATCCCACACCGGAAGACGTCGAAACCCTCGGCCAGGGCTGGATCGGCCCCGAAGCACTGTCGATCGCCGTGTTCGCCACCCTCGCCGCCGAAGGACTCGGCGGCGCACCCCACGACATCGTTCGCACCGGCCTGCTGCTGTCGATCAACCACTCCGGCGACAGTGATGCCACCGGCTCGATCGCGGGCAGTCTCCTCGGCGCCCGCCACGGCTACCACGCCCTACCCCGACGCTGGTTCGATGCGGTCGACGCGCGTCCCGTCCTCGAACGTCTCGCCGCCGACTACGCCACCGAATTCGGCCTCACCCCACCGGCCGGCAACTCCGGCCAGCCGACCGACGACTGGTACCACCGCTACCCGGCGTGACCACCGTCGGCCCGACACAGGTCGGCCCCCGGCGCGGAATTTCGCCGAGGGCCGAAGTGCCTGTGCGGCCTACAGATCCGCGATAGCCGCCAGCGGCGGCGTCCGCGCGGCGCGCACACCCGGCCACACCGCGGCCAGCACACCCACCACACCGGACGCGATCAGCACGATCACCAGCTGCGACCACGGAATGGTGATCTGGTCGATGCCCAGATCGCGCAGCGTGCGCAGGAATCCGACCCCGAGGGCGATACCGAGCACCAGACCGACGATCGCGCCGAAGATGGCGATCAGCATGGACTCCAGATAGATCGTGCGACGCACCTGCGCACGCTGGGTGCCGACCGCGCGCAGCATGCCGATCTCGCGCCTGCGCTCCACCACCGACAGCGCCAGGGTGTTGATGATGCCGAGCACCGCGATCACCACCGCCAGGGCGAGCAGCCCGTAGAGGATGGCGAGCAGGGTGTCGATCTGCTGGCCCTGCGCGCCCTTGAACTGTTCGTGGTCCTGGACCTGCACCACCACGAACGGTTCGGTGGCCTTCTCCAGGTTCGCCCGCATCGCGGTGAGATCGGCGCCCGGTGCGGCCTTGACCAGCACGAAGACATTGGTGCGCAGACTCTGCGGCATCAACTGCTCGTAGATGCCGGGATCGACCACCATGGGCCCGAGCAGCGGCGAGTCGGCGTAGACGCCGGCGATCGTGAGCTCGATCTGCTTGTTGTCGAGACTGGTGATGGTGACCTTGTCGCCGAGCTTCCACCCACGCTCGTTCGCCTCGGTCTCGTCGATGAGCGCGCCACCGGCGGGGATCGTGGTGGAGCCGCTGATCACGTCGATGTCCATCACCGGGTCGATCGGACCATCCGGCGAGGTGGCGCCGATCTGCTCGTCGCCGACCTTGAACGCGACGAGCCGGATCCCGGTGACATCGCTGACGCCGGGAACATCGGTACGCACAGCGTCGACCGCACCGATCGGCGCACCGATCATCTGCGGACCGGCGAGCACGTACTCGGCCTTGACCCCCTTGTCGATGAGCACACCGACACTCGTCTTCGCCGAAGCGCCCAGAATGCCGATCGCCGAGACCAGCATCAGACCCAGCGTGAGCGCGAACGCGGTGGCGGCGGTACGCCGCGGGTTGCGCGTGGCGTTGTTGCGCGCCATCTGCCCGATCGCGCCGAACGGCCTGGTGAGCACCCCCAGCACGAGCACCATCGGCCGCGACAACGCGGGCGCCGCCAGCAGCACCGCCAGAATCAGCCCGAGCGCACCGACGCCGACGGTCACCGCCGAGCCCTTGCCGGTGCCCTGCGCACCGACGTACACGAGCACGCCACCGGCGACAGCCATCACCGCGCCGATGATGGTGCGCAGCCGCAAAGAATCACCCGCACTGGCGAATTCGGAACGCATCGCCTCCACCGGGGGCACCTTCGCGGCCCGGCGAGCCGGCGCGTAGGCACTGGCCACGGTGACGATCAGGCCGACGAGCAGCGCGACGATCGCGGTACGCGGCAGCACGGTCAACGACCCCGTCGGCAGTCCGAGATCGAACGCGTTGAGCAACGCCGACAACCCGTACGCCAGCGCGATACCCGCGGCCAGCCCGAGCGCGCTGCCGATCAGCCCGATCACGATCGCCTCGGAGACCACCGACCGCCCGACCTGCTGACGGCTCGCCCCGATCGCGCGGAGCAGCGCGAGTTCGCGCAGCCGCTGGGCCACGATCATCGAGAAGGTGTTGTAGATGATGAACGTGCCGACGATCAGCGCGATCGCGCCGAAGGCGAGCAGGAAGTAATTGATGAAGGTGAGCGCCTCGGAGACCTCCTTCTTCATGTCCTCGCGGACCTCGTCGGAGTTCTGCACCTTGTAGTTCGGCAGGCCGGCGGCGAGCTGGTCGCGCAGGTCGTCGGCCGAAACACCGGGCGCCGCGGCGATATCGGCGTAGGCCACGTGCGAGCCGTCGGTGAACAGCTTGCGGCCCTGCTGCTCGGTGAACATCACCGCGACCACGCCGCCGCCCTCGGTGCCCGGCATCTCGTAGATGCCCGACAGCGTCACCTCGAACGGGTCACCCTTGGACGGAATCAGCACCTTGGTCGTGTCGCCGACCTGCAACCCGGCTTTCTCGGCGCCACCGGCGTTGAGCGCGATCTCGTTCGGCTGGGTGGGCGCGGCGCCCGACAGGAACTTCTCGGGCTCCTCGACGGACTTGTCCGGCGGCAGGTAGGACAGGCCGAAACTCGGTGCGCCACCGGTCTGCACGGCCTTCTTGCCGTCGGGCTCGAGCAGCACGACCGGGCCGTTCACGGCGGGCGCGACCCTGGCGACGCCGGGAGTCTTGGCCAGCGCGTCGACGATATTCGTCGGTACGCCCAGTGATTGGCGGTCCGCGGGGCCGACCCGCACGTCGACGCCCTGAGCCTGGCCTTCGAAAATACCGTCGAAGGTGCGCTGCAGGGTGTCGGTGAAAACGAACGATCCGGAGATGAAGGCGGTACCGAGCACCACCGACAGCAGCGTCAATGCCAAGCGCACCTTGTGCGCGGCGAGGTTACGCAAGGCGACCTTGCGCATCGGGTTGCTCATCGGGTTTCCAGCGCCTTCATCCGGTCGAGGATCGAATCCTGGGTCGGGTCGCGCAGCTCGTCGACGATGCGGCCGTCGGCGAGGAACACGACGCGGTCGGCGTAGGCGGCCGCGCGCGGGTCGTGGGTCACGATCACGACGGTCTGGCCGAACTCGTCGACCGAGGCGCGCAGGATCGAGAGCACCTCGCCCGAGGAATGCGAGTCCAGGTTGCCGGTCGGCTCGTCGCCGAAGATGATCTCCGGCTTGCCCACCAGCGCCCGCGCACACGCCACCCGCTGCTGCTGGCCACCGGACAGCTCCGACGGCCGGTGCTCGAGGCGGTCGCCGAGACCGAGGCGCTTGACCACGGTGTCGAGCCATTCCTGATCGGCCTTGCGACCCGCGATATCGAGCGGCAGGGTGATGTTCTCCAGCGCGGTGAGCGTCGGGACCAGGTTGAACGCCTGGAAGACGAACCCGATCCGGTCGCGCCGCAACGCCGTCATCTGCTTGTCGGACAGCCCGGTGAGCGCGGTGTCGCCGATGCGCACCTGGCCCGCGCTGGCACTGTCGAGCCCGGCCAGGCAGTGCATCAGCGTCGACTTGCCCGAACCCGATGGACCCATGATCGCGGTGAATTCGCCCTTCGCGAAGTCAGCCGACACCCCGTCCAGTGCCTTGACCTGTGTATCTCCCGATCCGTACAGCTTGACCAGATCGAGCGCGGCGGCCGCGATATCGGTGGCGGCCGCCGCATCGACGGCCTCGGTCCCCATGGCGTGCGAAGTCATGCTGTCCAGTCTGGCTGCCCACCGTAAGCCGCGCCATCCGGGATCCCCCCGATACCGCAGGTCTTACCGACCTCTCAGCGAACGACCCACTCGAACGCGTCGGCCTCCGAGCGCGCGCCTTCCAGCGCGCGGGAACGGTTGGGCTCGCCCAGCTCGGCGAGCAGTTCTTCGGTGAGGCCGACCAGGCCGGCCAGCGAGACCGGGGTGAACCAGTCGGGCCTGGTCGCGAAGAGGATGTCCTCCGACGACGTGTTGCCGCTGGCGCCGGGAGCGAAGGGACAGCCGCCGAGGCCGCCCAGCGCGCCGTCGACCATGGTCGCGCCCGCGGCGACGGCCGCGAGCGTGTTGGCCACACCCATGCCCCAGGTGTCGTGGCCGTGGAACACGACGCGTCGCGGCGGGGTGGTGTCGCGGACGGCGGTGACCAAGGCGCTCACCTGAGCAGGATGGGCCTGGCCGAGGGTGTCGGCGAGGACGATGTCGGCGGCGCCGACGGTGCGCGGATCATTCGCGATGGCGAGCACCCGCCCGGGATCGACGGGACCGTCGAACGGGCAGGTGAACGTGGTGGCCAGGCACAGCTGGATCTCGCCGCCCGCCTCGTGAGCGAGCCGGATCGCGTCGGGCATCGCCGCCACCGAAGTCTCGGTATCGCGGCCGATATTGGCCCTGTTGTGCGCGTCGGACACCGAGAAGCAGTACTGGAAATTGCGCGCGCCCGCGGCGGCGGCCTTCTCGACGTGACGCGGGGTGGCCACCCACACCCAGCACTTCGCCAGTTCATCCGGGGTGAGCGCCGCGATCAACTCGAGCGAGTTGGCCATCGGCGCGACCAGATCCGGCCGCGCCATCGACCCGATCTCCAGCGCGGGCACTCCCAGGGCGAGCAGTCTGCGCACCACATCGATCTTCTGCTCGACGGGCAACACCTTGCCGGTGAGCTGCAAACCGTCGCGCAGCGTCACATCACGCAACAGTGGTGCGGTCACCGCCGCTGCTCCGGTTCCCGCGCGGGCACACACATCACGCCACCGCACGGTTTGTCGCCCACGCTGGCCGGGGTGGGGTGGACCGTCGGACGCACATGACCCGGACCGCGCGGCTCCCACTTGTTGCGCACCGGCGGGCGGCGCCTGCCGTGTACTCGCCTCGTCACAGTGCCTCCAGCGCGTCGATCTGATCTTCACTCATCCCGAGCAGCCCGCCGAGCACCTCTCTGGTGTGCTCGCCGAGGTCGGGGCCGACATTGCGGATCGGCAGCGATGCGCCCCCGATCACCGGGACGATGCCACCGAAACCCACCTGCTTGGGTTCGGCCTCGCCCACGTCGACGGGGAACATCTGGATCATATTGCGTGCGCGATACTGCTCGTCGGCCACGATGTCGGCGGCGGTGTAGATCGGGCCGCACGGGATGGCGGCGTCATCGAGCAGTTTCAGCGCCTCGGCGCGCGTGTGCTTGCTCGACCATTCCGCGATCGAGGCGTCGAGGCGTTCGCGGTTGCGCCAGCGGCCGTTGTTGTCGGCGAGTTCCGGATCGGCGGCGAGGTCGGGGCGGCCGATCACCCGCATGTACCGCTGGAAGATGGCATCGCCGTTGCCACCGATGATGATGGAGTAGCCGTCGCTGGTCGGGTAGGCGTTCGACGGCGCGATGCCTTCCATCCGGCCGCCGACGCGCTCCCGGTTGATGCCGTAGCCGAGATGGTCGGGGATCAGCGATTCCATCACCGACAGGATCGACTCGTTGAGCGCGACATCGATGATCCGCTCCACCTGCGGCACCGGACCCGCGACCCGTTCGCGCTGGAACAGCGCCATCACGGTCCCGAAGGCCGCGTAGATGCCCGCGATCGAGTCACCGATCGACACCCCGGTGCGCACCGGCGGCCGATCGGGATCCCCCACCAGCTCCCGCAGGCCACCGACCGCCTCCGCCACCGCGGCGAATCCCGGTCGGGTGGCCATCGGTCCGGTCTGCCCGTAGGCCGAGATCCGCGTGATCACCAGCTTCGGGTTCGCTTGCTCGAGCGCCTCGGGCCCCAGCCCCCACTTCTCGAGCATTCCGGGCCGGAAGTTCTCCAGCAGCACATCGCACTGCTTCACCAGATCGAGCACGATCGCGCGCCCCGCCTCGGTCCGCAGATCCAGCACGATCGACTTCTTGTTGCGGTTGACGGTGCGATACAGCATCGAGGTATCGCCACCGTACAACCGCCAGTTGCGCAATTCATCGCCCGTGCCAGGGCGTTCCACCTTGATCACCTCGGCACCGAAATCGCCGAGGATACGTCCGGCAGTAGGCGCGGCAACATAGTTACCGAGTTCCAGGACGCGCACTCCGTCCAACGGCCGAATACTCATGCAGGCAGTATCGCAGTGCGACCCCCGGTGACGCCGGGCACGTGCGGCCCGGCGGCGAACCGATAGTTCAGCTGGCCAGGAGCTCCACTTCCTCGATGATCGAGTAGTCCTCGGCGTTGCCCTTCAGCACGGTGCTGGTCCGGCCGTCGACGCCGACCGGGATGTCACCGGCGAGGGTGATGCGGGTGAGGCGCCGTGGCTGGTCGTTGTAGTCGTCGATGGCGTAGTGCTGAGTGGCACGGTTGTCCCAGATCGCGACGTCGCCGTCGGACCAGTTCCAGCGGGTGGTGTTCTCCAGGCGGATGACCCGATCCTGGAGCAGACGGAACAGCTGGTCGGACTCGCGGGCCGGAATCCCGACGAACTGCTTCACGAAATGGCCGAGCAGCAGCGCACGCTCGCCGGTCTCGGGGTGCACCCGCACCACGGGGTGTTCGGTCTCGTACACATCGGACTGGAACTCCGCCGAGTACTTCACCTGGGACGGACGCACCTTGTCGACCGCTCCGGCGTAGTCGTAGAGATTGGTGTGCACCGCGCGCAGGTTCTCGGCCAGCGCCTTGAGCGGGGCGGGCAGCGAGTTGTAGGCCGCGACCGTGGACGCCCAGGTGGTCGAGCCGCCGTAGGTGGGCAGGTGCTCGGCGCGCAGGATCGATGCCTTCGGCACGCGGTCGACGAACGTCACATCGGTGTGCCAGGAGTTGGCACGGCTGCGCTCGGAGTCGATGGCCAGGCTCTTCACACCGGCCGACTTCACCGTGGGATGCGGGGTGGTCGGGCTGCCGAGCAGCTCCGCGAATTCGTACTGGCCGTCCTCGGTGAGGTGGTTCTGACCGCGGAAGAAGATGACCTTGTGCTCGTTGAGCGCGTGCCGGATCTTGGCTACGGTCGCCGCGTCCAGGTCACCGCCGAGCCGGACACCATCGATCTGCGCGCCGATGTGGGCGCCGAGCTTGGTCACCGTCAGGGTGGTCGGGAGGGCGTGGTCGACCGTCATGGGGATCACCTTCACTGTCGTTCTCGATCGGTTGGTACGCATCAAGCACACCGCGAATCCCGTTCGACAGACAGGGTTTGCCTCGGAGTGATCCCAACGGCGTCAGCCGATGTGCTCGCGCAGGTAGGCCAGGTCCTCGGCGACCCCGTCGGCGGGAGTTTCCAGGATCACCGGCGCACCGGCCGTGCGGCAGACCTCGGCCAGCAGTTGCGGGTCGATGGTGCCGTCGGCGAAATTGGCGTGCCGGTCGGCACCGGAATCGAATTCGTCGCGCGAGGAGTTCAGGTGCACGAGATCGATGCGCCCGGTGATGGCCTTGATCCGTTCGACCACCCCGACCAGTTCCTCACCACCGGCCCACGCGTGACAGGTGTCGAGACAGAAGCCCGCACCGTAGTCCCCGACCGCGTCCCACAATCGGGCGATCGAATCGAAGTGCCGGGCCATCGCGTGATTGCCACCGGCGGTGTTCTCGATCAGGATCGGCACGGCGAACCCGCCCTTGTCCTGCTGACGCTCGAACAGCTTGCGCCAGTTGTCGATTCCGGTGTCGAGCTCGGCGTCGGAGCGCACATGACCCCCGTGCACGACCAAGCCGAACGCACCGAGATCGGCCGCGGCCTTCGCCTGCTGGGCCACCGCGTTGCGCGAGGGCATCCGCAGCCGGTTGTTCAGGCTCGCCACATTGATCTGATAGGACGAGTGGACGACGACATCGATCGGACTGGCCAGAATCTCGGCGGCCTTGGGATGCGGCTGGGGCTTGTCCCAGCTCTGCGGATCGACCACGAACAACTGCACGACCTCGGCACCGAGCTTCTCGCCGAAGCCGATCGGATCGCTCTCGTCGCGAACGTGTGCTCCAATGCGCATAGCTGCCACCCTAATATCAGGCACCGACAACTTCGCTCGCGATGTTGCGCGGCGGTGGGTTCGGGAGATACATCGGTAGAATTTCAAACGGGTGCTCTGCCCTGGAGGGGGTGACTTCGCGTGTTGCGCAAAGGCGACGTGTTCGCCGGATACACGATCCGGCGCGTGCTGGGCCAGGGTGGAATGGGCGTGGTCTACCTGGCCAGGCACCCCCGGCTGCCCCGGCTCACCGCGCTGAAACTGCTCAGCCGTGAGCTGTCCGCCGACGAGGAGATCCGCCGCCGCTTCGAACGCGAAGCCGATCTGGTCGCCCAGCTCGAGCACCCCAATATCGTCAATGTCTACGACCGCGGCACCGACGACGATCAGCTGTGGATCTCCATGCAGTTCGTGGCGGGCACCGATGTCGCGACCGCCGACGTGAACGTGCTGACACCGGGCCGGGCCGTGCAGATCGTCGCCGAGACCGCCACCGCGCTGGACTTCGCGCACGCGGGCGGCGTGCTGCACCGCGATGTGAAACCGGCGAACATCCTGCTCGCCAAGCCACCGATCGGGCGCCCGGAACGCGTGGTGCTCACCGATTTCGGCATCGCCGCGGTGCGCGACAGCGAGACCACCCTGTCCTCGGCGGGCACGATCACCGCCACCCTGGCCTATGCCGCGCCCGAGCATCTGGCGGGCGCGCCCCTGGATCATCGCGCCGATCAGTACTCGCTGGCCTGCACCCTGTTCTGGATGCTCACGGGCTCGGTGCCGTTCCCCGGGCCCAGCCCGGGCGCGGTGATCCAGGCGCACCTGAGCAAGCCCGTTCCGCCGCTGCGCAGCCTGCGCCCCGACCTGCCAGCGACCCTGGACGCGGTGCTGGCCAGGGCCACCGCCAAGCGCGTCGAGTCCCGTTTCGCCAGCTGTGCCGAGTTCGCGCAGGCGGCCAAAGCCGCGCTGTTCGCGGCGCCGGGGCCGTGGCATCAACAGCAGCAGCAGTACACCGCGGCCGGCGTGGTCCTGCGTGCCCGCGAGTCCTACCCGCAGGCGCCGGGATATCCCCGGCCGCACACTCCGGCGCAGCCCTACCGCAACGCGCCCCCGCCGACCACCCCCGCGCAGCCGCACCCGCACGTGCAGCCGACCACTCCCGCGCAGCCGCATCCCCACGCGCCGCGGCCGTCGACGGGCGGTCCGGCCATCCCGCCACGACGCGGGCCCGCACGCCCTGGCACCATCGATTTCCCTGGTGGCCGTAACCATCCCGGCTATATCGTGCCGCCCCAGCAGCGGCGTCCGCCGTGATCGCAGCAACCGCCGGCATCGTCGCCGACTGCTAAGGTTTCGTTGATTTTCCCGTGGCGGGCAACCCCGGCCGCGGCTTTTATGCTGTACGCGCGTGCGCTGGTGGGTCCCGGCGCACGGCGGGAAGTGGAGCAGACATGCTGGCCAACGGAGATGTCTTCGCCGGCTACGTCATCGAACGGCAGCTCGGCCGTGGTGGCATGGGTTCGGTCTATCTGGCCAAGCACCCACGCCTACCGCGGATGACGGCGCTGAAGTTGCTCAATCGCGAGATGTTCTTCGACGCCGAGGTGCGGGCGCGATTCGAGCGGGAGGCCGATCTCGTGTCGCGCCTTGATCATCCGAACATCGTCACCGTGTACGACCGCGGGCACGACGACGAACAGCTGTGGATCTCCATGCAGTTCATCGACGGCGTCGACGCGGCATCGGTGGATCCGCAGACGCTGCCGCCCGCCCGCGCGCTGCAGATCGTGAAGGAAACCGCCGACGCGCTGGACTACGCGCACGGCATGGGTGTGCTGCACCGCGACGTGAAACCGGCCAATATCCTGCTCGCCCGCTCGGGCGCGGGCCGTGGCGAACGCGTCTACCTCACCGACTTCGGCATCGCCCGATTGCGCGACGACACCGGCCACCTCACCCAGACGGGCACCTTCACGGCGACGCTGGCCTACGCCTCCCCCGAACAGCTCACCGGCGCCGCGCTGGACCACCGGTCCGACCAGTATTCCCTTGCCTGCGCGCTGTTCTGGCTGTTCACCGGTTCGGGCCCGTTCGCGGCGACCAACCCGGCCGCGGTGATCCAGGGCCATCTCCAGCAGCCGCCGCCCACGCTGAGCAGCGTCCGGCCCGGCCTGTCCTACGCGCTCGACGGTGTGCTCGCCAAGGCGATGGCCAAGCGGCCCGACGACCGGTTCGACTCCTGTTCGGACTTCGCCGAGGCCGCGATCGAGGCGCTGAACAGCCCGAGCGCACCCGCGATGCCGATCGTCGGTCCACGACCGGGCACCGGTGGGGCGCTGCCGATCGCCGGGCGGCCCACCACGGGTGGCGCGATCGCGCAGGCCGGTCCGCCGTATCCCGTTGCCACGCAGGGCCCGATGACCGGTGGCCAGATGGGCACCGCCCAGGGCCCGATGACCGGCGCTCCGATGGGCACCGCGCACGGCCCGACGACCGGCGCTCCGATGGGGACGGCGCAGGGCATGACCGGCGCCGCACAGGGGCCGATGACCGGTGGCCCGATGGGCACCCAGCGTCCGATGAACCAGTCGCCCACCGGCGCTTCCCAGCCCTACACCCAGCAGTCGCGCCCGCAGTACCAGTCCGCGCCGCGGCCACAGGCCGGCGGTTTCGCCCAGTATCCGCAGGGGCAGCGGCCGTCGAAGTCGTCGAACACGGGGTTGATCATCGGCATCGTCGTCGCGGTGATTCTGGTGATCGTGCTGCTGATCGGTATCGGCATCGCGGCCAGCGGCGACGACGCGGGCGGCGGCGACCGCACGACCACCACGTCGGCGGCCGCCTACATCACCCCGAGCGCCGACGCCATCAGCGCCGAGTTCGGCCGGATCGTGCCCGCCACGGTCGACGACTCCACCGGGTACAACGGCGCCACCTGCTGGGAGACCGACAGCAGCGACCCCCCGTCGCCCGCGGAAGGCGAACCCGATTTCGGCGCCTGGGTGCACCTGTGGAGCTGCTTCGGCGGCGGCGACAGCGACGATCCGTTCTACCGGATCTACGCCTTCAACTCGGCCGCCGACGCCAAGGCGGTGCTCGACGGCCTGCCTGCCAACACCAAGTCCACCGACAGCAACGGTGGCAAGCAGTACACCAACTACAAGTACACCGACAATGGGAACAAGATCATCACGCAGTTCACCGGCAACCCCGGCCGCGCCCAGTTCCTGATGTACACCGACGGCTACGGCACGGCCGACGAAGTGCTGCGCTGGTGGCGCTCGGCCCCGCTGAACTGACCGCGATGTACGACGAGGGCGGCGTTTTCGCCGGATACACCATCGAACGATTGCTGGGCCGTGGCGGCATGGGCTCGGTGTACCTGGCGCGCCATCCGCGGCTGCCACGGCGCACCGCGATGAAGCTGCTGAACCGGGAATTGTTCTTCGACAACGAGATCAAAGCCAGGTTCGAACGCGAGGCCGATCTCGTGGCGCAGCTCGAACACCCGAACATCGTCACCGTGTACGACCGGGGCGTCGAGAACGACCAGCTGTGGATCTCGATGCGCTACATCGACGGCTCCGACGCGTCGTCGCTGCCCTCGCCCGTCGACCCGGCGCGCGCGGTCCGCATCGTCGCCGAAACCGCCGCGGCACTGGACTTCGCGCACAGCCGTGGCGTGCTGCACCGCGACGTGAAACCCGCCAACATCCTGATCGAACCGGTCGACGGCACCGAACGCGTCTACCTCACCGACTTCGGCATCGCCCGCCTGCACGACGACAATGCCGCCAAACTGACCCAGACCGGAACCTTCACCGCCACCCTGGCTTTCGCATCCCCCGAGCAGCTCTCCGGTATCACCCTCGACGGCCGCGCCGACCAGTACTCCCTGGCCTGCACTCTCTTTCGCCTACTGACCGGATCCACCCCCTTCGACGCCACCAATCCCGTCGCGGTGATCCAGGGCCACCTCCAGCAACCCCCGCCCCGCGCGAGTGCCCTGCGCTCGGGCATCACCCCGGCACTGGACGCGGTCATCGCCCGTGGCATGGCCAAGCGACCCGAAGAACGCTTCGCCACCTGCGCCGAGTTCGCCGCCGCCGCGCTCCACGCCCTGGCCGGGCACGCTCCCCCGCAGCAGCTCCACGGGTCGGCGCCCACCAGAACCTACCCGCCGAACTCGCCGTACACTCCCGGTGCCGGGTACCCGATCGCCGGCCGGACCGACCCGAATTCGCTTGGCGGACAGACGCCATGGCCGGGCGCGACCGGTCCCGAGCAGCCGTGGGCCGCGGGCGGACAACCCGCGCCCGCGGGTTACGGCCAGTCGTGGCCTGCCGGGCCCGGCAGCCGATCGTGGGCCGCGCAGTCCGGTCCTTCGTGGCCGAACGGCCCCGCGAGCGCCCCGAACGCCCTCGCTCAGCGTCCCCGCGACGCCGGGAATTCCCGGGCGAGGGACGGGCGTCCTTCGGTCGCCGAGGAGTATCTCGGCAAGAAGCGTAAATCCCGCTGGGAGGGATCGCCGATCGGCTGGCTGGCGATGATCGCGGCCGTGATCTTCCTCGGCTGGATTCTCGTGACCGCGTTCGGCGACGACGGCAACGCCGGTGCGTCGGGCGGGCCGGGTTCCGAAACCTCCACGGTCACCACATCGTCGGTCGAGGCGGCGACCTCCGCCCCCCAGCGTCCGACGTCGACCACCCCGCCGACGAGCGACCGACGGGTCATCGGCGCCAACGCGGCCAAGCTCAGCGACGAGTTCCCCCGCATGCTGCCCGCCACCTCGGCGAGCAACCTGGTCCATGCCGGTTCGGGGTTGGGCAACGCGGGCTGTTTCGCCTACGACCGCGCGACCGCCAGCCGCGATTCCGACGACGCGGACATGGGCGACTGGTCGGTCATGTGGCATTGCTTCGGCGGCGGCAACAAGGCCACCTACGAGTTCTTCCTCTATCCCTCCGCGGGACTGGCCGCGCAAGCGATCGCGGGCCTACCCGCCAACGACGCGCGCCCCATGACCCACACCGACCGCGACTACACGAACTTCGTCCTGCACGGCAGTCAGGCGAAGTCACCGCGCATGGTCACCCGCTTCGACGGCGACCCGGCCCGCGCCACCATGCTCATGTACAGCCGCGGCTTCATCGCCGACGAGGCCCAGGTGCTGGATTGGTGGCGCTCCGCCCCGCTGGTCTAGGCACGCGTTCGCGCCCATCAGGCGGTCAGCGTGTAGTGCACGAAGTCGCGCACGGGCTCGAAGCCGATTCGCTGATAGATCTTGTTCGAGGTCGGATTGGCCAGGTCGGTGAACAGGCAGACATCGGCGCCTTCCGCGCGAATCCGACCGGCGACCGTCGCCGTCAGCGCGCTCGCGAAGCCGTTGCCCCGGAACGGCGGTGGCGTGTAGACCGGGCCGATCCTGGCCCAGCCGAAGACCGCCGTCTGCCGGGCGACCAGAGTGACCGGCGTGCCGTTGTGCTCCCACAACCACGATGCTCCGGCCTCGAGGCGGTTGCGCACAGCCGTCTCGTCGAGTCGACGCGGCCCGTCGATTTCCACCCTGAAATTCTCGAGCATCGCCAGGCATGGGTCCAGATCGTCGACGGTGGCCTGGCGAGGCGCGCCGGGTGCCTCTGGCAGGTGCAAGGAACCCAGGCGGAACAGGCGGGTCGTGTATTTCTCGCGGTAGGTACCGCGGGTGGTCTTCGACCAGTGTTCCGCGAAGAGAGCGGCGTCGGACCGCTCGCCTTCGACGCTGCGCGCCGTGGTGTCGGACGCCACGAAGGCATCGGCGACGGCCGAGATGCTGTGCGGGGGCAGCTCGCCCAGGTAGATGGCGCCATTCGTGCTCTGCGCGAGACCGACGACCACACCCGCCTGGTCGCGGACACTCAGGAACTGCGTCACCATCGAGCCGGATCTGCCCGAGATCAGATTGGTGAGGGTACTCGCAATCACCGTGTGTCGCAGCGGGTCACACTGCAGGAACGGTTCCGCCTCGACCAGAAGCCGGGCCGCGTCAGTGGTGATGTCGATGCGCACCACACCGACGGTAAGCCGTCACACCCGCGACCGCATTCGAATTATGAGGTGTCTCAGGTTGTTTCGGGGATGTCCCGATCGGTGCGCAGCTTCAATAAGATGAGTCCAGCCGTACAGGCCAGGATCAGCCCGGCGACGGTGATCTCCACGTGCAGGCCCGCGATCCCGAGGCCGGCGCCGACGAGACCGCCGACGAAGAACAACCAGCCCATGATCCGCGCGGCCACCGCGAAGGTGCGGTTGCCGGGCGGTGTCGACGAAAGATGCCCGACGGTGGCCGAATCGGTGTTCGCCGCCGCGGTTTCCAGCCGGGATGTCGAGAGTGCTCCCATGAGATTCTCCTCGATGACGCCGATCAGATACTTGCGCCGCGCAACCTCGCGCGTCAGGGGTAACGTTCCGGACGTCTCATGCGTAACTTTGCTCACACACGCTACGACTCGGCGACGTCGAACGCGCGCGACACGTCCCCACGACACGCTGAATTGATCAATCCGATATCTGGACCACTAACGTTTAAAATGCGCTCTTTGGCCCGACCTGCACTACTGTGAGGCGATCTCGAAGCCGACGAGGAGTAACAGGCGATGGATAACAGCAGGGCCAAGTTCGTGGGTCCGGCAGTCGCTGTTGGCGCGGTGTCGCTCGGACTGATCATCATCGGTGCGTGCGGTGTCGGGCAGCAGGATGTCTACGTGCCGGCGCCGCCGTTGAGCGCGGATCTGGCCGCCGCCCCGGCGCGGCCGGCGGACGAGCCCACCTCGACGACAGTGCACATCCCGATCCCGCCGTCGCCCAGTTGGCGGATCGCGCCGTACATGTCGCCGCGCAAACCGTTCAGCCTCAGCTCCACCGAGACCTCGCCGTCGGAAACGCCACCGCCCGAGGGCGAACCGGCGCCCGAGCCCCGCCCGGCCGAGGCGACGACGGAATCGCGGCCTGCCGAGACGACGACGCGGCCGCCGGAGACCACCGAAGACGAGCCGACGACCACCACCCGGCCGCAGATCCCCACCCGGCAGAACCCGACCCGCACCGTCACCCCGCCCCGCGTGGGCGATGACGAAGCGTCCGAGGACTATCCGCCGACCCACGCCTTCGACCGCGCGACTCCGACCCCGGCCGACACCGGCGCCACACCGACCACCGCGACGACCACCGAGGCCGCGACGAGCACCGAAACCCCGGCCCCCACTACCGTCGAGGGCTGACACAACGGTGGTGCAAGAGCTACAGCTCTACCAGGTCGTACTCGCCGATCCGATCGGCCAGCTCTCGCCGATGTTCCAGCGCCCCACCGAGCGTCTGCCCGATCGCGGTCAACCGGGCGACGTAGTGGCTCACCGGGTACTCCGCGGTGACGCCGATGCCACCGTGCATCTGGATCGCCTCCTGGCCGATGTGCTCGGCCGACTTACCCACCTGCAACCGGGCCCGTGACGCGACCGCCGGATCGTTGCCGCCGTCGGCCAGCGCCGCCGTCGCGTACAGGCTCATGCTGCGGGCCAGTTCCAGCGAGACGTAGCAGTCCGCCGCACGCTGGGTGAGCACCTGGAACTTCGACAGCGTGACCCCGAACTGCTTGCGGGTCTTGAGGTATTCGGTGGTGAGCGTGAGCGCGATCTCCATCGCCCCGACCGACTCCGCGCACAGCGCCGCCTGCGCGTAACCCTGGGTCAGGGCGATCGTCTCGGCGGCGTCGGCGGTATCGCCGAGCAGTACGCCCGTCGCGTTGTCGAAGTCGAACTGCGCGGCGCGACGGCCGTCGAAGGTGCGGTACGTGCGTCGGTGCACGCCGTCCTGATTCGGGTCGACCAGGAACAGCCCGGTCGCGCCGCCGGGCAGCAGCGCGCTGACGATCACCTCGTCGGCCACATCACCGCGCAGCACCGGATTCTTCACGCCGGTCAGCGCGTATTCGTCGCCCTGGGCCACCGCGGTGGTGGTGAGCTCCGTCGACGGCCACCGCAGGCCGGGTTCGGCATGGGCGAAGGCGAGCAGGATGGTTCCCTCGGCCAGCGCGGGCAAGAGCCGTTGACGCTGCCCGGCGCTGCCTGCCAGCCGCAGCAGTTCGGCCGGGATCACCACCGAGTCGAGCACCGGTTCCGGGGCCAGCGCGCGTCCGAGTTCCTCCTGCACCAGCATCGCCTCGACCGGGCCGGCGCCGACGCCGCCGTCCTCCTCGGGAATGGTCAGCCCGAGCACCCCGAGGTCGGCGAGTTGCTTCCAGACCGTGCGGTTCCAGCCGGGGTCGGTGTCGCCGCTCTTGGTGAGGGCTTCGCTGTCGTAGAACCGGTGCAGCAGTTCGCGCACGGTGTCACGCAGCATCGTCTGTTCTTCGGTCAGTGCGAGTTCCATGTCAGCGCCTCACAATCCGAGGATCGTGGAGGAAATGATCGAGCGCTGAACCTCGCTCGAGCCTCCGTAGATGGTCACCTTGCGGTAGTTCAGGTAGCCGGGGCCGGTGTGCTGGGCCCACGCGGGCGAGGCGATGTCGTCGGCGTCGACCGGCAGCGCGTCGGCGCCCGCGACGTCGAGCAGCAGTTCGGTGGCGGCCTGCTGCAAATCCGTGCCCTTGAGCTTGAGCACCGAGGACA
Source organism: Nocardia sp. NPDC060249 (assembly GCF_042728755.1). Classification (NCBI taxonomy): domain Bacteria; kingdom Bacillati; phylum Actinomycetota; class Actinomycetes; order Mycobacteriales; family Nocardiaceae; genus Nocardia; species Nocardia sp. NPDC060249. The sequence continues at coordinate 294,788 of NZ_JBHXAQ010000006.1, read as the reverse complement.
CCGGATTCGGCTTGCCCTCCACAGAATTGGAGACCACGCGCAGCTGGGTCAGTTCCAGGGCGAGCAGTTCGTTCTCCAGCTCGGCCAGCCGCGCCGCGAACACCGGGTCGTCGAGCAGCGTGCCGCGCCCGGTCCTGGTGGCGCGGGCGTAGTCCTTGGCGAGGCCGAGCTTGACCTTGGTCTTGCCGACGCCGGTGATGGAGGTGCGTTCGTTGCCGAGCAGATACTTGGCGTAGGTCCAGCCCTGGTTCTCCTCGCCGACCAGCTGATCGGCGGGCACCCGGACGTTCTCGAAGAACACCTCGTTGACTTCGTAGCTGCCGTCGATCAGCTTGATCGGGCGCATGGTGACACCGGGCGACTTCACGTCGAAGAGCAGGAAGGAGATGCCCGCCTGCTTCTTCGGCGCGTTCGGGTCGGTGCGCACGAGACAGAAGATCCAGTCGGCGTACTGGCCGAGCGTGGTCCAGATCTTCTGGCCGTTCACGATGTAGGAGTCGCCGTCGCGCACCGCCGTGGTGCGCAGCGACGCGAGGTCCGAGCCCGCGTCGGGTTCGGAAAAGCCCTGGCACCACCAGATGTCGAGCGCGGCGGTGGGCGGCAGGAAACGCTGCTTGAGCTCCTCGGACCCGAACTGGGCGATCACCGGGCCGACCATCGAGGCGTTGAACGTGAGCGGCTCCGGCACCGAGGCCAGCTGCATCTCGTCGAGCCAGATGTGGCGCTGCATCGGCGTCCAGTCCTTGCCGCCCCAGGCCACCGGCCAGTTCGGCACGCACAGGCCGTTGTCGTTGAGGATCTTGTTCGCGGTGACGATGTCCTCGCGGGACAGATCCTGGCCGTGCTTCACCCGATCGCGGATGTCGGCGGGGATCTCGGTCGCGTAGAAATGCCGGAGCTCGTCGCGGAAAGCGACCTCTTCCGGGGACAGGGCTAACTTCATACGGGTCTCCCAGTCACTCGTAGCCGTCGAAGAGAAACCTACCCTTCGGTAATCCCCGGTGTCGACTACATCACACGCGATGGGTGCTCCAGCGGCGCCCACCGCGGCGTCGGCGGCTCGGCGACCCGTGCGACGACCTGGTACGTTGCCAGACGAACCGGACTATCCGGCGACGAGCATCCATCGAGGAGTCACGGGTGAACGGCAGATCCATCGCAGGTAGAGCAGCGGTCGTCACCGCGGCGAGCATCGGCGCGCTGGCCCTGCTGGCCCCGAGCGCGATCGCGACGCCCACCGACGACGCGATCGGCCAACTCACCCACCTCGCCGGCGACGACACGACGGCGAAGGCCGGGGTGGGCGCGATCGCGAGCTTCACCGGCATCGTCGGCGTCGACGCCCTGCGGGACATCTCGACGCAGTTCACCCCCTTCACCTACGCCGCCCCCACGTTCGGCTGCGGCAGCAACGGCCCGATCACCACGATCATCGCCGCGGCGTCGTTCGAAGGGCCGGGCCCGCGCACCGCCACGAGCCTGACGCCCGGCGATATCCGCTTCAGCGCGAGCCCGCGCCACACCGGCGTGCCGCTGGCTTCGGGTCTGAGTGTCGCGTGGGTCAACGTCAACAACGGTCAGAGCGGCATTGTCGGTCTCGACGACCAGACCGAGTTCGATCTGCCGTCACTGTCGAAGACGGTGCACAGCGGTGCGGGCACGGTGGTCGCCTCCATGTGGGGAACCATCGACTACGCGGGCGTCCGCTGCGTGATGACCCCGACCGTCGGCACGTTCGTGGTGCCCGATCTGCCGGTGGTCGTCCCCGAAGCCCCCGCGGCTCCGCCCGCCCCCGAACCGCAGGCCGTGAGCCCCGGCTCGGGTGAATCCTCCTCTGGCGCACCGACATCGAAGGCTCCGGCGCCCGCTCCGGTCGAAACGCCCCAGCCGGCCCCGGCGCCCGCTCCCCCGGCCCCGCCCGCGGCGGCCAACGTCGGCGGCTGAGCCGCTTCCGGTAAGCCCACGGTCGACGGACGAATTCGCCGACCGGACAACGGCAGCCCGATATCCGGGCGCGCCGGTTGCGTCAGCCGATCGGGCGGATGCGCAGGACCGTGCCTTCCTCGGAGCCCGCGAGCAGCGCCGAAGGGTCGGCCGGATCGGCGACGACGGCGGTGAGCGGCTGGGTGGCGACGACGGTGCAGGCGGTGCCGGTGTTCGGGTTGACGCGGACGAGGTGCCCGGCCAGCGTCGTGACGTACAGGGCGCCGTCACGGACGACCAGGTCGTCGACGAAATCGGGCAGTGTGCCGAACGAGGTCAGGTCGGCGACCGTGGTCGGTGCTCCCGGATGGGTACGCGAGAGTCGCAATACGCGACCGACGGGCCCCTCCGCCCCCACGAAATTCGCGGTGACGTAGACCGAGTCACCCGACACCACAACACCGTTGGGTCCCTCGATGCTGACGGCCGTCCACCAGTCCATGTCCTCGCTGCCGTCGCGGCGCAGGCGGTGCAGCCCGTTGCCGGTGGTCACGTACAGATTGCCGTCGGCGTCGAAGGCCGCGCCGTTGGGCTGAGGGAAGCCGGTGGCGAAGGCGACAGGGTTCGGCCGCGCGGCCGCAGGGTCGAAGCGCACGATGCCGCCCGAACCGGCCAGCGGCGAGTTGCCGGTGACCACGTACAGCAAGCCGTCGGGACCGAGTCGCACGGCACCGGGCGAGGGCACGGCCACCGTGGCGGTCAGGCGCCCGTCGCGGTCGTAGCGCTGCACCTCGCCGCGCATGATTCGCGAAACCCACAGGTCACCCTGGGCGTCGATACCGAAGTTCTCCGACCAGTCCAGCAGCGGCACACTCGACCTGATCGCGACGTCCTGGCGCGCCTGTCCGCACAGTGACAGCGGGGCGGCGCCCGCGACGGCGCCGGAACCGAGCGAGGCGCTGGTCACGACAGCCGCACCGACCACAACACGGACGACGCAACGACGGAACGACAACATCTGTAACCCTCGACTCTGTTGACCCAGTTCGACGCGCGAAGTCTAACGGCTCCGGGCTCACCGTGTGCAGCCCACGTCACCTGCGGTTCCCAGCACGGGGCGCCACGTACTAGTGCTGTCTCCCATGACAATTCGATCGGACCGCCAGCGATAATCGACAGGTGCCCTATTTCGACAGCGAGCGTGGACGATTGCACTGCCGGTGTTGGTCCGTCGACCAGCCGGCGGCGAGGCTGGCGCTACTGCCGGGTACCGGTCAGCACAGCGGGCACTATCACCGCTTCGCCGCGGCGTTGATGCCCGCCGGGATCGAGCTGTGGGCCCTCGACACCTCGGGGCAGGGACTGAGCGAGGGCGATCCCGGCGCGCCGGGCACCATCGACGAGCTGACCGCCGACGCGCGGGGATTTCTCGAACTCGTCCGGGCCGATCACCCGGACCCGCCGGTGTTGATGGGGCACTCCCTCGGCGCCGTGACCGCCATGAACCTCGCCCGCGAAAACTCCGCTGACCTGGCCGGACTCATCCTGTGCGGTACTCCGCGCCGCGTCGCCGACCTCGCGCCGGCGCCCGGTCTCGCGCTACTCGCGGTGCACGGCGTGGACGACCGGCGGGCACCCATCGATGTAATCCGGCTATGGACAGCACGGCACCGATCGGTAGATTTGCGCGAGTACGCCGACGCCGGACACGACCTGTTGCACGAACCGGTGCAGCACCGCGTGGCGGCCGATATCGCGGAGTGGGTACTCACCGCGGTGCGATGAACGACGAAGGGGGAACCGGTGCAACCGAATCGAACGGGGCTGCCGAATACGGCGGCCCTTGGCCAAGCCGTCGACGAGGGCGGGCTGTGGATCGACGGGGTGCTCGTCGCCGACGGCGCGCCCGAACGCTGCGCGCTGCGCTACGAACGGCTGGCCGACGAAGTCGAGGCCCAGGTGCGGGTGCTCAGCGGGACCGCTGTCATCCCCGGTTTCGGCGGCCTCCCCTCGGGCGGTGCCCTGCGCACCGGTTTCGAGTCCAAGGCCACCGAGGCGCTCGACGAACTGCGCGCCTACGCGAGCACCGCGCGCGACCTGGCCGCGGTGTTCCGCGCCGCCGGGGCGAGCTTCCGCGAGGCCGATCAGGCGCTGGCGGGCGCGGTCGCCGCGATCGAGGTTCCCGGTGATGGCGATGCGTAGTATTTCCGGCCGCACCGATGTCGACTACGTGTCCGTCGTCGAAGTCTTCGACAACCTTTCCCATGCCGAAATCCACAGCGCGGTACGGCAACTCGATCCGGCGGCGCTGGCAGGCGCGGGCGAGACGTTCCTCACCACCGCCACCGGCCTCGGCGACGGCGTCGAGATCGCGCACGGTGAGATCCGTGCCGCCATCGCCGACGGCTGGCGCGGCGCGGCGGCCCAGCAGGCCTCCGACGCCGTACGCGACTTCGAGCAGGCCGGTCGGCGCATCGCCGATGTCCTGACCGCGGTCGGCGTCCGGCTCAGCCAGGCCGGTGACGCCGCCGAGTCCCTGCGCGCCGCCGTCGCGGAACCCGATGGGGCACAGCCCGATCCGGCTGCCGCGCTCCTGGACTCCGAGCAGGCCGCGAACAACGCCACGATCACCCGCGAGGCCGAGAACGCCCGGCTCGACGCGGTGCAGGCGATGGAGACGATCTACGCCGGAGCCTTCCTGCCGACCGGGTCGGGCGTGCCCGCCTTCACCGGAATCGCCACGGAGACCGGAACCGTCGCCGCCGGTGTGGCGTCGCCGGGTGCCGCGCCCTCGGCCGGAATACCGCAGGCGCCCGTCGTCGTCGCGTCGGCGACGACACCGGCGACCGTCACCGCCGCCACGATGCCCGCCGGGGCTTCGCCGGTCCTCGGTACAGCGGGCACCACCGCGACCGGCACCGGCGCGCTCCCGACCAGTGGGAGCGCCGCGGTGGCGGCGGGCGGGACGACTCCGGCGACCAGCTCCCCGGCCGCGATCACCGCCCCGAACCAGCCGCTTGCCGGCTCCAGCAGAGCGAGCACCACAACCACCCCGGCGTCGGCCACGGCACCCCTCGGCGCGATGACGGTAGGCGCCCGGACTCGTCCCTCGACTACGTCCGCACCGGGTCGGGTGGCACCGCCCGCCGACGAGACCCACTCGGCGAATACCGCCGCCGCCGGCAACGCGACGGCAAGCGACACCGCCACCGAAGCAGCGAGCGAGGGCAGGCAGCAGGGCGATCACTCGGTGTCCGGTGGCGAGGCCGCCACCGGGATGGGCGCGGGCGCGATCGGCGGAATGATGGGTGGGGCGATCGCCGCCGCGGATCAGTCGCGGCCGTCCGGTGGTCCGCGACCCACCCACGCGGCGGAGGAGCTCGAGGACGAGGAGGACGAGTTCCTGCGGTTCCTGGAGGAGGAACCGACCTACCTCGAACCCGCCGACGAGGTGAACGCGCTGATCGGAAAGATGGAGCCGACCAGTCCCGCCGTGCTCGGCGAGTGGACCGAACGGGAGTGAACTGGCACTTCACCCCGGACCAGTTCGCGCTGAGCTGGGCGCGCACCGACGGCGACCGGATCCCCTATCCGCTCGCCGTCCGTGCGTCCGCGCGCGACACCGTCGAACGGGCCGCCCAGCAGCCCGCGCTCGACGCCTGGTGCGCTCGCACCCTCGACGCCGACCTCGCGGCCGCCCTGCGGGTGCTGGCGAAACCCGAGATCCGGGTCGAGGTCTGCGGCCACGCGCCCGCGCCGGTGCGGATGCTCGGCGCGGTCACCGCGGATGTCGCGGTCCTCGCGGTGCAGGATCCCGGTAGCGCTGCCGACCGTGGCGGTTCGGTGCACGTCCAAGTGGGCAGTACGAAACGTCTTGCCGCCCAGGTATTCTCCCGGCTGCCCGCCCAACGCCCCGGCGTCACCCCGCGCATCACGGCACCGGCGACCCGGGTCGAGGAGGACAGCCGCGACCTGGTGACCGCCCCCGTCGCCGGCCCGTCCGACGCGGCCCGCATACGCAGGCTGCTCCAGCGCCCCCGCAGCGGCATCGGCCAGATCCTCGTCGCCGCAGGCACCGACCCCACACCCTCGGGCGTCCTGTCCTGGATCGACCTCACCGGCGACGGCCGCTACCTGGTCCACGCCAGCCGCCACATCGACATCACCCCCGCCACCCCCGACACCGCCGTCGAATGGCTACGCCGCCTACTCCGCAGCGTCTGAATCCCACACACCCGCCCACACCCACCACCCTGACCGGGGTGGTCACAGACCCCACACCCTGCGGGTAACCCCCGACACCCCACGCACTATCCGAGCCGAAGAAACCCCGAGAGATCGGCCAACTCTTCCGCCGTGTCCGGAAGATACTCCGTGAGCAACGGCGAGCGGATGACGATGGCCTTCCACATCGCCCGGCACAGAGTGGCGTGGATAACGGTGCGCGACAACAACGGCCGCATCCCGAAGGGCGCGTCAGCGGGCGTCGACGTGGTCATCGACAGCAGAACCACCGCGGCTTCCCGACCACGGAAGCGGTCCGGAGTTCCCACCAGCACGTCTTCGATCTTGGCACGGGCCAGCAGCGTTCGAATGCGCGCCACCTGGGCGGCGTACGGCGCGACCACGAAGATGTCGTGCGGGTGGAGTTTGCGGGTTCCGCCGTCGGAGGTCCATGTCTCGCCGAGCAGGATCCGGACCCGGCGCACCACTTCGCGTGCCTCGGCATCGGATTCGGTGGCACTGCCGCGGTGCTCGACGAGCACCGTGCTCACCCCGGGCGCGATCCCCGCCAGATCCCTTGTCAGCGTGATCGCCTCGTCCGCGCGCAGCCGGCCGTCGTAGCAGCAGGCCGACACGGGTTCGCAGATCGCGGGGTGCATGCGCCAGGTCCGGTCGAGGAAGTAACCGCGTTCGACGGGCAGGGTCCCCGCGCCTTCACACAGCCATTCCAGGGCCGAGACCTGCACGGGCTCCGGGTGTTTCGCCTGCGACCTGGCCGGTACCGGATCGCCGATCAGCAGCAGATTGCGCGCGCTCACCGCGACCGCGACGGTGTCGGCCAGTGAGCATTCGCCCGCGTCGGCGATCACCAGCAGGTCGAGGGCGCCGGGCGCGATCAGTCGTTCGTCGACGAAATCCGCTGTGGTGCCACCGATCACGCAACCGTTGACGGCGTTGTCGAGGAAGCGCGGGTAGCGGGTGGCATCGATCGCCGACCAATCCGGACCGACCGAGGCGACGTCCTTCTTCGCGACGAGTTCGGGCAGCAGGCCGGCTTCCACGACCGCGTCGAAGATCCGCTCGATCACCGCGTGTGATTGCGCCACCACCCCGATCCGCCACTTATGGCGGGTGACGAGCCGCTCGAGCGCACGCCCGGTGATGCCGGTCTTGCCGGTGCCGGGCGGCCCGTGCACGGCCAGGTACGACGCGTCCAGCGCGCCCACCGCGTGGGCGAGGACGGCGCCGAGGTCGTCGTGGGGCTGCGGCAGCGCCATCCCGTCGCGCAGCCGGGGCGCGCGACGCAGCAGCACATCGTAGACCGCGTTCTCCGGCACCCACGGCAAGCTCATCAGCAGGTCCTGGGCGGTGTATTCCAGCGCGGCCTCGATCTCGGCCTCCCCGTCGGGCGGGCCGGGAGCGATGGCGGCGGGCAGGTCGTCGTAGGGCGGGCAGCCCGCCGGAAGCAGCTCTTCCAGCCGGACGGTGTCGTCGAAATTCGGGTCGACGGCGCACCCGAGCACGGTGGCGGTGGCCGTGGCGCGACGGCCGAGCGTCTGGGTCATGCCCGCCGCGGCGGCGCCGTCGTAGATGGTGACCATCTGCGTGCCCGGGGTGAGCGTCGCACCGGTGCCCAACCTGCCGGTGAGCGTCAGGTAGCGGCGCATTGTCGGAAGTTGCGGCGTGCGATGCCATTTGGTGTCGACGGTGCCCCATTCGACGACGAGCACACCCGGTGCGTCGGCCCAGTCGCCGACCGGATGGCCGAGCCGATCGATATGCGCCCACCAGCGCGGCTGGCGTTCTCGCCGGTGATAGCCCAGGACCGCGGCCGTCAACGCGGCGGCACGAGCCGAATCTCCGTGCGCGTCGGCGGCGAACTCGCTCAGCGCCGCTTCCAGCGAGCCGGGGTGCAACGACGGCGGCACATCGGACTCCGCGACGGCGAACCGCGTGCCCGGCACCGCGATTCCCGCGTCGGCTGCGCGGTCGAGCAGCCAGTCACGGATACCGAGAACCGTCGCCGCCCGACCGGGCGCATTCGGCAGTAACGCGGCGAGTCCCGCCGCGTCATAGGACTGTTCGCCGATCAGCAGCGCGGTGCGCACGATCGGCGCGAGGTCGACCAGCGCGCCCTCGGCCAGCAGCTCGTCCAGTAGATCGGCGCCGGTGCCGAGCCTGCCCGCCCCATCGAGCAGTGCCGTGCGAATGTCCGAACCGTAGTGGTACACACGCACATCCGGATCGGCGGCCCGATGCTCGGCGATGATCTCCAGCAGCTCCTCGAGCACTCCCCCGTCCTGCGTCGACGGGCCCGCGTGGTCGAGGCCGGCAGGACTGCGCGGCACCGCATCGACTCCGGCCGGGCGCGGATCGGCGGCAGGCGTATCCGCCGGTTCGTCACCGCTGACCGGGTCGTCACCGATGACTATGCGCGCGAACGAGATGGTGTCCGCATCCGCCGGATCGGCACTGGGATAGCCCGCCGGGTTCGCGGGTTCGACACCGCCGGGCCCGAAGACCACGGCATTGGTGTCCATCGGCCCCACGGGCACGCTCGGCCGGTAGCTCACGCTGTTCGGCTGTTCCACACCGGCGACGACCGGTCGGAAGACGACAGTGGTGGCGTCGGCGAGCTCGAGGCCGGTCATGGTGCCGTGCCGGTCCAGGTCGATGACCAGGGCGAGGTCACCGGGGCGCGGTGCGGGCAGGGCCCCGAGCGCGGTGGCGTCGCGCAGGGCGAAGGCCGGGCGACCGGTGCGTTCGCGGACGAGTTGGATCTCGGCTTGTTTGCGCAGGGCCGCCAGCGTGCGCGGAGCCAGGCCGGGTACGGGCGTGCTGGTGGTGGCGAGACGGTCGATCGTGAGCACGCCCGCCTCACGCAGCCTGGCCCGCTGGGTGGGACGGATCCCCGCCACCAGCAACAGGTCTCGCGCGTTCGCCGCCGCGGCACGGCAACTCGGACACCGCCCGCACGCCAGATAGCGCGGGTCACCCCACTGGACCGGCAGCAATTCCGCCAGCTTCTCCTCGATGATGTGCTCCACGCGAGCCCGCCGCGCCGAATACACCGGCGCCAGTTCCGCGCTCACCGCACGCCGCACCCCCTCGGCGGTCCAGAGATACGCCGAGGGATCGACACCGATTCCCGCGTCGGCGAGTGCCTGCGCGCACGCCGCGAATTCGAGGCGCGCACTCAGCAATTCGCGAGCCGGATCGACCTTGACCGCCTGCACCGACGCCGCGACGCGCTCGAAAGGCGTCCGGCCCGCGGCCAATTCGCGTCGCAGCACCCGGCTGTCGGCAGGAGATACCGCAGCGGATCCGGCGAAACCGCTGAACTCCTCGTCCGACGACGCCGAAACATCGTTTGCCACCAGCGGCGTTCCCGCCGGACCGGTCGACACCGCATCGCCCTCGACGTGCGACCACGCCGACCGCGACGGTGCGGTGCCGCGACCGTGATGCGGCGCACCGGGAATGCCGACCGAATACTCACCGAGAGCACTGTGCACGGTGTAACCGGCGCGACCACGGACCAGAAGGTCGGCACCGCAGGCGAATCGACCGTCGAAGAACACCGCGCCGTAGATCGCCTCGGCGTCCGAGCCCAGCGCTCGCGCGGTGTGCTGCGCGGCGGAGGTCAGCGCCGCGATCCGGGCGTCGGCGTCCCCGCCGACCACCTCAGGTGACGGGATCCGGACCAGCCTGTCACCGAAGTGGGCGACCAGTTCGGCGGACGGCTCGGCCGTGCGCATCAGGGGCGCCGTCGTGTCGGGAACGCCGGGCAGGTTGCCGAGGGCGGCGTCGATGCCACGCAGCACCGCGAACTCACAGTTCGCCGCGCGCGCGAGATCGCCGACGGCACCGACCACCCGATCACCGGACACGAACAAGCGCGGCCCTCCTGTGTTCACGCACACCCGACGCCCATCACCTTAACCAGCGTTGCGAGCCACCAGCGCACTACCCACGGACAGGACGAACGCGCCTGACCTCGGCACCGGCGCGCACGAGCGGGCCTAGGTGCGCGGCTTACGCCGTTCGGTGCGCGGCCTGGCCTCGCGATCGCGGCGCGGGCCACGAGCGTTCAAACGCTGTGCCGGTGCGCCCTGGTCGGGCGTCAGCTGGATCAGCACACCGCTGATCCTGGTGCGCCGCAAGGCTTCCAGCGTTTCGTTGGGCAGGTTGGCAGGCAGCTCGACGAGGCTGTAGTCGGGCCGGATGCTGATGTGACCGAAGTCGCTGCGACGCAGGCCGCCCTCGTTGGCGATGGCGCCGACGATCGCGCCCGGCACCACGCGATGCCGCTTGCCGACACTGATCCGGTAGGTGGCGAGTTCTTCGCCGTTCTCCCGGTTGAACGACGGCGGACGCGGACGGTCCTCGTCGTCGTAGCGGCGCGGTGCGCGCTCACGGTCGCGGTCGTAGTCACGCTCGCGACGCGGGGCGGGCTCCGGCTCGGGCGACATGAAGAAGTTGTCGCCGTCGTAGCCACCCACGGCCAAGGCCGCGGCGATGTCGGCGAGCGGGGTGTTGTGCTCGGCCTCGTAGTCCTCGATCAGCTTGCGGAACAGCGCGATGTTGTCCGAGGACAGGTTCTCGGTGATCGAGTCACCGAACTTGGAGGCACGCGTCGCGTTCACGTCGTCGACACTCGGCAACTGCATCTCGGTGAGCGCGCTCTTGGTGGCCCGCTCGATCGACTTGAGCAGGTGACGTTCGCGCGGGGCCACGAACAGCAGGGCCTCACCCGAACGGCCGGCCCGGCCGGTGCGGCCGATGCGGTGCACGTAGGACTCGGTGTCGTGCGGGATGTCGTAGTTGACGACATGGGAGATGCGGTCCACGTCGAGGCCACGCGCGGCGACGTCGGTGGCGACCAGGATATCGATGCCACCCGACTTCAGCTGGCCGATGGTGCGTTCACGCTGGTTCTGCGCGATGTCACCATTGATCGCGGCGGCGGAGAAACCACGCGAGCGCAGCTTCTCGGCCAGCTCTTCGGTGGCCTGCTTGGTGCGCACGAAGATGATCATCGCCTCGAAGGTTTCGACTTCGAGCACGCGAGTGAGGGCATCGAGCTTGCGCTGATGCGACACCTGCACATAGCGCTGGGTGATGTTGGAGCTGGTCTGAGTCGTGGACTTGACCGTGATCTCGACCGGATCGTTGAGGTACTGCTTGGAGATCTTGCGGATCACGCCCGGCATGGTGGCCGAGAACAGCGCGACCTGCTTGTCCTTGGGGGTGTCACGCAGGATGCGCTCGACGTCTTCCTGGAAGCCCATCTTGAGCATCTCGTCGGCCTCGTCGAGCACCAGGTAGCGCAGCTGCGAAAGGTCCAGCGTGCCCTTCTCCAGGTGATCGATCACCCGGCCGGGCGTGCCGACCACGACGTGCGCGCCACGGCGCAGACCCGACAGCTGCACGCCGTAGCTCTGCCCGCCGTAGATCGGCAGCACGTGCAGACCCGGGATGTGCGAGGAGTATTTACCGAACGCCTCGGCGACCTGGATCGCGAGCTCACGCGTCGGCGCGAGCACCAGGGCACTCGGCTTGCGCTGCGTGGTGTCCAGGTTCATCAGGATCGGGATCGCGAATGCCGCGGTTTTGCCGGTACCCGTCTGCGCGAGGCCGACCACGTCGGCGCCGGAGAGCAGCGGCGGAATCGTCGCCGCCTGAATGGGAGACGGCGACTCGTAGCCCACATCGGCGATGGCCCGCAGCACGCGGTCATCGATCCCGAGATCGGCGAAAGTCGGGCCGGTGTCGTTCCTGTCGTTGTCGGCAGGAACGCTGTCGACCTCATTTGTACTCATTGACCACGAGTTTACTGCCTGGCAGTAGCTGCCCCAACCACCAGGTGAATACGGTGAGACCTATGCAACTGCGCGACGGGTCAGCACATCAGGAACTTCAGCCGGTGGAGGTAGGGATCGCGGTGATCCAATTCGCCCCCGAAACCGACCCCGAAACCAATCTGTCGAGACTGCGCGAACACGTGCGGACGGCGGCCGCGGCGGGTGCCCGGGTGGTGCTCGCGCCCGAATACTCGATGTTCGCTGTGACTCGTCTCGATGAGCGGGTGGTGGCGATCGCACAACCGCTCGACGGTCCGTTCACCAGTGGACTCGCGGCGCTCGCCGCCGAATTCGGCGTATTCCTGGTAGCCGGTGTGGTGGAGTTGCCGTCACCGGGGGCGACCCGGATCAGCAATACCCTCGTCGCGCACGGGCCCGACGGTGCCCGCGTCGCGGTGTATCGCAAAGTGCATCTCTACGACGCGTTCGGGCATCTGGAATCGGATGTGGTGGCAGCGGGACCGCTCGTCGCGCCTGCGACTTTCGCCGTCGACGGTGTGGTATTCGGCATGCAGACCTGTTTCGATCTGCGATTTCCGGAGGGGTGTCGGCGTGTCGCGGCGGCGGGCGCACACGTGTTGCTGCTGCCCGCGCAGTGGATTCCGGGACCGGCCAAAGTCGACCAGTGGACGACGCTGCTGCGGGCGCGCGCCATCGAGAACACGGTCTACGTGGCGGCGGCCGATCAGTGCGCGCCGCGCGGGGCGGGATCGTCGATGATCGTCGACCCGGCGGGCACGGTGCTGGCCGAACTGGGCGATGAACCGGGCGTGGCCACGGCAACGGTCGACACCGCGCATCTGGCCAGGGTGCGCACCGCCAATCCCAGCCTCTCGCTGCGACGTTTCACCATTTCCGAGGAGTCGGGAGCGGAGTAGCGTTCGAGACGATGGTGTACCCGGATCGCGCAGCGGCGGGCCGCGCCCTCGGCACGGCCCTCGAACACCTGCGAGCCACCCGCCCGCTGGTGCTCGGGTTGCCACGCGGGGGTGTGCCGGTGGCGGCGGCGGTGAGCGCGGCGATCGGCGGGGAACTCGATGTCCTGCTGGTCCGCAAGCTGGGGCTGCCGTGGCAGCCGGAGCTGGCGATGGGGGCGCTCGGGGAGAGCGGGCTGCTGGTCCTCAATCGCGACGTCGTCGACCACAGCCGGGTGAGCGCCGAGGCGTTCGACGAGGTGGAACTGGCCGAGCGGGCCGAACTGCGCCGCCGGCAGGCGATCCTGCGGGTCGGCGAACCGATTCCCCTGGCGCGGCGCACGGTGGTGATCGTCGACGACGGGATGGCGACCGGGGCCACGGTGGTAGCCGCGTGCCGGGTGGCGCGGGCGCAGCGGCCCGATCGGCTGGTGGTGGCCGTGCCGGTGTCCGCGCCCGACGCGGCGCGCCGGGTCGAGCGCGAATGCGACGAGTTCGTCTGTCTGTGGACGCCCGCGGACCTGGGCGGAGTCGGCATGGCGTACAGCGACTTTCACCAGCTCGACGACGACGAGGTCATCGCGCTGCTGGGCTGAGGCGCCGGTCGAGCTCAGCCGAAGCACTGACCTTCGCCGCGATAGGTGGGAACCGTCGTGCGGGTGCCCGCCTCGTCGACCAGGTGGATCTCGGCGAAGCGTTCGCACAGTTCGCCCGCCTTGGCATGACGGAACCAGACGCGATCACCGATCTCGAGTTCGGCGCCACCGGCCAGTGGCGTCTGGACTTCGCCCGCGCCTTCGGAGCCGAGCAGCTTCAGGCCCGCGGGCCAGACCGGGACCGGGACGCGGCTCGGGCCCGCGGGGCCCGATGCGATGTAGCCGCCGGCGAAGACGGTCGCGATGGCCGGGGCGGGTTTGCGCAGGACCGGGGTGGCGAAGAACAGGGCGGGGCGGGGCGTGAACGAGCGGTAGTGATCGAACAGGGTCGGCACGTAGAGGCCGGAACCGGCGGTCACCTCGGTGACATCGGGATCGGTGATCGAGACTTCGATCGAACCGGTGCCACCGCTGTTGACGATCTCCAGCGGGCCGGTCACCGAGCGGACAGCGTCGAGCACCCGGGTACGTCGGCGCCCGATCTCGAGCGCGGACAGGCGTTTCACCACGCGCACTGCGGGGTTGCTGTCGGGCAGTCCGGCGATCTGCGACTCGTAGGTCATCACACCGACCACAGCGAACCCGCGCCGCAGCGCTTCGGCGGCCAGCTCGGCGGCCTCCTCGGGGCTGCGCACGGGCGAGCGCCGGGCACCCAGGTGCAGCGGGCCGATCCGCAAGGCGGCGTCGACGTCGAGGCAGACGCGGGGGTGGACCAGGTCGGTGCCGAGCGCGGCGCGCGTGAGTTCGAGCTGGGCGACATCGTCGATCATCAGCGTGATCGCCTCGAGCAGGGCCGGGGCGGCGGCCAGTTCGGCCAGCGCGGCGCGGTCGAGAACCGGGTAGCCGAGCAGCACGTCGCGGGCGCCGAGGCGGACCAGCCAGATGGCCTCACGCAACGAGTACGCCATGATCCCGGCGAAGCCCTCGCGGGCGGTCAGCCCGTCGCCGAGCACCCGCTCGAGCACCGCCCGGCAGCGCACGGACTTGCTCGCCACCCGCACCGCGATGCCGTTCGCGCGCCGGACCAGGTCGGCGGCGTTGCGGTCCAGCGCGGTCAGGTCGACGGCGGCCAGCGGCGGGTCGAGCTCCGCGGTCGCCGCGTGCAGGTGGGGCAGCGATGTCGTCGAGGTCACACGACTACTGAACCACCTATTTGGTCAGTCGTCCAGCATTGCGGGTCAGCTTTCGACCGCTTTCAGCGTCAGGCAGCCGACCAGGTCGTCGATCACCACGAGGATCGTCTCGTCGTTGCCGTCGGCGAGCCAGCGCAGGACCGCGCCGTGGAACACCGAGACGAGGTAACCCGCCACCGAGTCGACCGGCTCCAGCCATTGCGTGCCGGACAGGCGCGCGCACATCCCGAGGAAGTCCGCGGCCTCGTCGTCCATCTCGCGGAACATCGCGACGGCGCTCGGGTCACCGATGGTCTCACCGGCGGGCGCCCACCGCAGACGCAGCGTTTGCAACGCGGCTTCGTAGGCGGCTATTCGCCGGGCGGGCGCGGCCTTCACCAACGGCCAGTAGGTGCTGAGCCCGGCATGCAGGAACACCCTCAGCGCCCGAACGCCGGTGGCGTCCGAACTGGCGGCGGCTTGTTCGACGGCCTCACATACGGCGGGCCGTAGCGAAATTTCAGTTAGTTCACGGCTGGCGCTCAACGACGACTCCTCGGCAACAAATATCGCTGCCCGCGGCGATGCGAGCTTGGTGGTCACCGAGCTCGATCTTAGAAGGTTTTCAGGATTCACGAACTGGTTCAGCCATCCTTTTCAGACTGAAAGATTGTTTTGTTATCCGAATGCGACCTTTTGTAAAACCGACCATACGGCCTCAATTTGTCGCATTCCTGGATATCCGACACCCCCGCGCCGGAATCCGCGCACCTGGTCGATTGTACAAGTCGGCCCTGGTCAGCTCCGTAGGTGTGTGCGACGACGCTCCAAAGATGTGGGCGACGACACAATGGCACCCGTCGGAACGGACGTAACACATCCGGTGACCGATCCGCGAACTCGACGCGGCGGCGGCGGAGTCGCCGATAACCTGGTCAGGTGACTCTCTCGCCTCCTGCCGATCAGTTCGCTCTCAGCGGCACCTTCAATTTCCGCGATGTGGGCGGCCTTCGCACCGCCGACGGCACCACCGTTCGCCCCGGTGTACTCCTGCGATCGGCCCAGCTGAGCGGTCTCGACGACAAGGGGCACGACACCCTGCGTGCATTGCGGGTCACCGATGTGCACGATCTGCGCGGCATCGTCGAGATCGACCACATCGGCCACGACACCCTGCCCGGCCACGTGCGCCTGCACGTGACGCCGTTCGATTCGCGGATGGAAGAGGCGCCGCCACACGAGGCGAAGACCATCTCGGCCTTCGCGCACATGGTCGAGGTCTACCGCGCCTTCCCGACGCTGCCCGAGGCGCACACCGCGATCGCCGAGCTGGCCGGCTCGGTCGTGCGCGGCGACGGCGCGGTGCTGGTGCACTGCGCGGCGGGCAAGGACCGCACCGGCTGGGCCGTGGCCACGCTGCTGCGCGCGATCGGCGTCACCGAGGAGGACGTGTACACCGACTTCCTGGCCAGCAACGCGGCGGTCGAACCGCTGCGCAGGCTGCTGGAACCGAAGATCGGCAACGGCGACGCGCTCTCCGACGACCTCCTCGGCGTCCGCGAGGAATACCTGCGGACCGCCGATGCCAGCGTCCGCGCGACCCACGGCGATATCGAGACCTACCTCACCACGGTCGGCCTCACCGGCGAACTCCGCGACGCTCTGCGGGCGCGCCTGCTCTGACCGGCCCGGATCAGAGCCCGCTGACGCGGCGGCTCGGGTCCACCCGAACCAGCCCGTCGGCATCGATGCTCACGAAATCGCCCGTGTGGAACCAGCTTCCGCTGAAGCGGGCGGCCGAGGCGCCGGGGTTGTTCCAGTAGCGGCGGCTGACATTCGGTCCACGACACAGCAATTCGCCGTGGCCGCCACTGGCCTGGGGTCCCGACAGTGCCAATTCGGTGCCGCCAAAGGCGAATCCGAGGGCGGACCCGGCGTCGGCGCGCTCGGTGTCGTCGACCATCAGGCCGATTCCGCTGGTCTCGGTGGCCCCCCACACCGACCACTGCTTGGCCGCGGGGAACAGCCCGCGCAGTGCGGCGGTGAGGGTGGCCGGGGCCGCCGCGGCGGCGCGTTCGGAGCGGTGACAAGCCTTGCTGATCCGGCGCACACCGGCGCCGGCACGGCGGGCGACGAGTTCGGGTACCAGCCCGGCGAGGATCCGCGGCGTTCCCGAGACGGTGTCGATCCGCTCCCGCACCAGCACGTCGGCCAGACTCCGCGCACCCGGCGCAAGCACGACCGTGCCGCCCACGGCGAAGGTGGGCAGCAGCTGGTCGACGCACCCGCTGGCATGGGCGAGCGGCAGCAACACCAGGTTGCGCAACCCGTCGGCGGGCAGCCCGAGCGCGCCGACCACCGACGACACCGCCGACAGCAGGTTCTCGTTGGACAGCTCCACGCCCGCGGGCATCGACCGCCGGGTGCCGGTGTAGCAGAGCAGCGCCGGATCATCCAGGGCCGCACCGTCATCGATATAGGCGGTGCTGTCGGGCAGCGGCCCGTCGGGGCCGAGGACGAAATCGGCTCTGCTGTCGGCGATCACACGGTCGGCGATCGCGTCGGGCAGGGCGTCGGGCACCAGCACCGGCACCGCGCCCGAGAGCAAGGCGCCGAGAAACGCCTGCACCCAGCGCGCGCTGGTCGGCATGTGCACCGCCACCCGATCGCCGTAGCCGATGCCGTGGCCCTGCAGGCCGCCGGCGATCCGCGCGGCGCTGTGCCAGAGTTCGCGGTAGGTCAGCCGCGGCCCGCCGACCTCGACGATCGCCTCCCGATTCGTGAACGAGTGCACCCGCAGGTCCAGCAGTTCGGTGAGGGCGGGGCTGAGGTCGCCGTAGCGCAGCACGCCGTCAGAGCCCCGCCGCAGCTGCGTTGCCGCACTGGTGGCGGGGAACTCGAAGACGGCCGCGCCCGGTTCGTGCTCGCCATGACCCATCCGGACCTCCGTACGTCGATACAGCCGCACCTGTGACTATATGACGTGGATCACACCGCTGTCAGGCACTCGGCGCGCTCATTCGCCGCGATAGCTCGCCTTACCCGGTCCGATATCGAGGAAACTGCGGACCGCGCCGCGCAGGTCCGCGGTGCCGAACAGCTCGCCCGAGACCTTCGGGGTCACCGAATCGGCATGTGCCACACCGCCGGAACGCCACGCCTCGATGATCTGTTTGGTCGCCGCGTGCGCGCGGGTGGGGCCGTCGGCCAGACGGGTGACCAGCGCGCGAGCCGCGGTCTCCAGGTCTTCGTGGATCCCGTTGACCACGCCCCACTCGGCCATCGTCGCCGCGGGGTAGAGATCGCCGGTCATCACGAACTCGCGGGCGCGCCCCGAACCCGCCCGCTCGGCGAGCCGCTGCGGTCCGCCCATCGACGGCGTGAGTCCCACCACGGTCTCCACCAGCCCGAACTTCGCCTTCGGCGCGGCCAGGATGATGTCGCAGGCGAGCGAGATCTCGAAGGCGGCGGTCAGCGTGAGCCCGTGCGCGGCGAACACCACCGGGCACGGCAGCGCTTCCAGGGGGTGGATGATCTGCTCGAACAGCTCACGCCACAACTGCGCGCCCTCCTCGACGGTCCGGCCGTCGAAGATGTTCACGTCCACCCCGCCCGAGACGACCTTGCCTTCGGCCCTGATCAGCAACGCCCGTGGCGGCAGCCGCCGCACGGCGGCGATATCGGCGATCAGCGACGCGATGAGTGCGCGATCGAACAGGTTCAGCGGCGGGTGGTCGATGGTGATCGTCGCGAACTCGCCACCGGCTTCGGTGAAATCGCGGATGAGTCGGGTCGGCTGGGTTTCACTCATCGGGTCAGCGTAGAACCCGGGCCCCCGCGGCCGACAGAGCCAGTCGGACCGGCCTGCCGGAATCGGTCGCGTAGGTCACGGAACCGCGGGCTGTCGGTGCTCGTTGGCATGATGAGCTCTGGGTACGGAAGTGCCCTACAGTTCGACTCGTTGGGGCGAAGAGGAGGACGACGCCGTGTTCAAGAACGCGATCGAAAAAGCCGTGGTCGATGTGCTCGACACCGGGTCGAAGCTGCAGGCGCCGGCCGTACGCCGCTACGTCGAGTTCCTGCGTGAGCGCCATCCCGGGGAGAGTCCGGCCCAGATCGTGACCCGGCTGGAGAAGCAGTATCTGCTCGCCGTCACCGGCAGCGGCGCCGCGGTCGGCGCCACCGCGGCGGTGCCCGGCGTCGGCACGATCGCCGCGCTCGGGGCCGTGAGCGCCGAGACCGTGTTCTTCATGGAAGCCTCGGCCGTGTTCACCCTGGCCCAGGCCGCGGTGCACGGCATCGAGCCCGAGAACAAGGAGGCCCGGCGCGCGCTGGTGCTCGCGGTCGTGCTCGGTGACGCCGGAATGGCGATCGTGCAGAAGGGGCTCAGCACCCAGTCGAAGAACTGGGCGGGCGCGCTGGCAGGCAAGGTCCCCGGCCTCGGCGGAATCAACAGCAAACTGCTGCAACAGTTCATGAAGCGCTTCATCACCAAGCGCGCCGCGCTGATGGCGGGCAAAGTGCTGCCCGCCGGCATCGGCGCCGCCATCGGTGGTGCGGGTAACCGGGCGCTGGGCAAGGTCACCATCGAGAACGCGCACAAGGCTTTCGGGCCCGCGCCCGCGAGGTGGCCCACCCCGCTGCACAACGTGATCGACGCCGATCCGCTGCCCGCGATCGGCACCCGCAAGGTGAACAAGAAGTGAGCAGCAGCCGCGGCGGTGATGCCGTGCTGGTGCGTGGCGCCGGCAAACAGTTCGGTCCGGTGAGCGCGGTCCACGAGATCGACTTCGCCGTCCCGACCGGGTCGGTCACCGCGCTCGTCGGTCCCGCCGGGGCAGGCAAGTCGACGGTGCTGCGGATGGTGCTGGGTCTCCAGCAGCCGACCACCGGCAGTATCGAGGGCCCCGACCACGGTCCCGCCGCGGTCGGGGCGGTACTGAACCCTCGCGGGCTGCACCCGGCACGCACCGTGCGCGAGCAGCTGCGGTGCTACGCGCCGGTCGCGGGCGCGTCCCGTCGCCGGGTCGCCGCGGTGCTCGACGAGACCGGGCTCACCACCGTCGCCGAAACCACGGTGGCGCAGCTACATCCGGGCCAGCAGACACGCCTGGCCCTGGCCATGGCGTTGCTGGCCGATCCGCCACTGCTGGTGCTCGACGATCTGTTCGCGGGTTCGAACGGCATCGAACGCGGCTGGCTGCACGAGCTGCTGCGCCGCCACGTGCACCGCGGCGGCACCGTGCTGGTGAGCTCGGACGCGCTGGCCGATGTGGTGGCCAGCGCCGATCAACTCGTGGTGCTGAGCGAAGGCACGGTCGTCTGGCAGGGCGCACCGGCCAAACTGCGCCGCGGCCATCCCGACCGGCTGGTCGTCGCCGCGTCCCCGTCCATCGCACTGGCGACCGCACTGGCGGGCCGGGGATTCACCGACGCGGTCATGCGTCCCGACGGCAGGCTCGCCGTCGCCGAGGCCGACGAGGCGACCATCCGTGCCATCGCGGAGCTCGCGCAGGTCCGGATCGGCAGCATCGTGGCCGATCCCATCCACCCCGATCGGGTGCTCGCCTCGCTCACCAAACCCCGCCGTCACCGGCACACCGTGCCCACGCCGAATCCCGCCGCGTACGCCCCGGCGCCGACCTCGTATGGGATGCCACGATGACCACCTCCGTGCTGCCCGCCGATCTCGTTCCCGGTATCGACACCGAGGCGCGCAAGGTCGTCGCACTGCGGCAGACCCGGTTTCTGCTGGCCGCGCCGATCGCGCTGGCGCTGGTCGGGACGCTGATCACCGCGATCATGTCCGGGCCTGCCGATCCGAAGGGGCAGCCCGCGACCGGCGCCGCCACGGTCGGGCTCTACCTCGGGATGATCGCGGTCTTCGTGGTCGCCGCACTGCTCGGCATCGCCTCCACCGGCGGTGAATACCGGCACAAGACCATGGCGCTGAGCGTGCTGTTCGCGCCCGATCGCGACCGGCTGGTCATCGTGAAATACCTCGCCACCGCCGCGTTCGCCTTCGCTGTCGCACTGGCCGCCGAGCTGGTGAGCTTTCTGGTGCTGCTTGCCGCGGCGCGCGGAAAATTCGTCCTCGGCTGGCAGCTGATCGAGGTGCTCGCCGCCGGGCTGCTGGTAGCCATGTGCTGGGCGGTGCTCGGCGCCGGAATCGGGCTGCTGCTGCGCACCTTCAGCGGCGCGGTGTGGCTGGTGCTCGGATGGGCTTTCGCGCTCGAACCGCTGATCTGGGTGGTGGCCAAGGGTTTCGGCGCGGGCGGATTCGCCGCGCTGCTGCCCGTCTCGGCCACGGTGGCCGGGGTGAGCGCGGGCTCGTTCGACGAGGCCGAGATCTTCGCGCCGACACCGGCGGCACTGGTGGTGCTGCTGCTGTGGACCGCAGCGGTCGGCGCCGCGGGGTGGTGGGACCTGCGCAACCGAGACCTGTAGTGCCCGCGACCGCGGGTCCGCCGCCGGGCTGGATCCGCAGGCTCTGGCGCCTGTGCCTGGCACATCCCCGGCTGCTGGCGGGCATCGCGATCTCGGTGCTGGGGGGTGCGGCCGTGGCGATCGCCGCACCGCTGGCCACCAAGCGCGCGGTCGACGCCGCGCAGGTGGGCGACACCGCGGTGATCGGCAGCGCCGCCGCCCTGCTCGCCGGGCTGGCGGTGACCCGTTTCGTCGTCACGTTCGCGCGCAGGCTCTGGGCGGGCAAGCTGTCGCTGGAAGTGCAACACGGCCTACGGATTTCACTGCTGGCCGCCCTCCAGCGGCTCGACGGCGCGGGGCAGGACGCGATCCGCACCGGGCAGGTCGTGTCGCGGTCCATCACCGATCTGCAACTGGTGCAGGGACTGCTGGCGATGGTGCCGTGGTCGGGACTGGCCGTGCTGCAGTTCGTGCTGTCGGCGGTGGTGATGGTGTGGCTGAGTCCGCCGCTGGCGCTGGCCGCGCTGCTGGTCGCGCCCGCGATGGCCCTGATCGTGTTGCGGATGCGGCCCCGGCTCTACGCGGCGACCTGGTCGGCCCAGCAGCGCGCGGCCGACCTGGCCGAACACGTCGAGCAGACGGTGACCGGAGTCCGGGTGGTGAAGGGCTTCGGGCAGGAATCCCGGATGGTCGACATCCTCGAAGACCACGGCCGGCTGCTGTTCGCCGAGCGGATGCGCGCCGCGCGGATCAACGCCGGGTTCGCGCCGGTGGTATCGGCGCTGCCGCAGGCCGGGCTGGTCGCGGTGATCATCGTGGGCGGGGTGCTCGCCTCGCACGGCACGATCGGCATCGGCACCTTCCTCGCGTTCACCGCCTACCTCGCCACGATGACGTCCTCGGCCCGCACGATCACCTCGGTGGTGATCATGGGTCAACTCACCAAGGCCGCCGTCGACCGGGTCTTCGGGGTGATCGACGCGGCGCCGGTACTGGTCGATCCGGCGGACCCCGCCGAGCTGCCGCCGGGACCGCTCGGGATCGAATTCGACGCTGTCGGTTTCGGTTTCGAGCCGGATCAACCGGTGTTGCAGGAACTCGATCTCAGCGTGCGCCCCGGCGAGACGGTCGCGGTGATCGGCCCGGCGGGCTCGGGCAAGTCCACCCTCTCGCTGCTGCTCCCCCGCTTCTACGCACCCGATACGGGCCGGATCAACCTCGTCGGCGCCGACGGCACCCGCGTCGACCTGGCCGAACTGCGCGCCGACGAGCTGCGCGGCGCGGTCGGTGTCGTCTTCGACGATCCGTTCCTGTTCTCCGACACCATCGCGGCCAACATCGCGCTCGGCAGGCCCGACGCCACCGACGCCGAGATCGCCGCCGCCGCGACGGCCGCCGCCGCGGACGAATTCATCGCCGCGCTGCCGGAGGGCTACGACACCGTCATCGGTGAGCGCGGGCTGACGCTCTCGGGCGGGCAGCGCCAGCGCATCGCCCTGGCCAGGGTGCTGCTCACCCGTCCCCGCGTGCTGGTGCTCGACGACGCCACCTCCGCGGTGGACGCCGTCACCGAAGCCGAGATCTTCCGCCGCCTGCCCGATCCGGGCGGGCGGACCACGCTGATCCTGGCGCACCGCGAATCGACGCTGGCCCAGGCCGACCGCGTCATCCGGTTGCCCGCACCCACCGGTTCGATGGCGCCGGCGGCCGCCGGCCTGGCCACCCCTCGCGACGACGCGGGCGCACCGCGGTCGATGTCGTCGGCATCGACCGACCTCAGCGAAACGCCGGAACTGCGCGCCGCGGTCGACGCACTGCCACCGGCCACCGAAGACCCCGCCCTGCCCGGCGACCTGCGCGCACCCCAACCCGGTTTCGGCCTGCGCGCACTGCTGCGCCCGGTTCGCGGCCTGGTGTGCGTGGTCGTGCTGCTGCTCATCGTCGACGCGCTGGTCGGGATCGCCTTTCCGCCGCTGGTCCGCTATGCCATCGACACCGGTGTCACCGCGGGTGACGACACCGCGCTGCTCGTTTCGGCGGTGATCGGGATCGGTCTGGTCCTGGCCGGTCTGGTGGTCGGCGCGGTAGTCACCGTTCTCACCGCGCGCACGGGCGAGCGTGTGCTGTTCGGTCTGCGGGTGCGCAGCTACGCCCAGTTGCAGCGGCTCGGCCTCGACTTCTACGAGCGTGAACTGTCCGGCCGCATCATGACCAGGATGACCACCGACGTCGACGCGCTGTCGACGTTCCTGCAGACCGGGGTCGCCACCGGGCTGGTCGCGCTGATCACCCTGATCGGCGTGGCCCTCGGGTTGTTCTTCATCGATGCCGGGCTGGCCGTGGTCGTGCTGATCACCGTCACGCCGATGCTGCTGGCCACTCTCGCTTTCCGGCGGGTGTCCTCGGTCGCCTACACCGTCTCGCGCGAACGGGTCTCGGTGGTCAACGCCGGTTTCCAGGAGAACATCGCGGGCCTGCGCGCCGTCCAGGCCGCCCGCTACGAACCTGCCGCCGCGCGACGCTTCGCCGAATACTCCCACCGCTATCGCGATGCCAGGATCCGCGCCCAGCGCGCGATCGCGGCCTACTTCTCCTTCGGCCTGGCCTGGGCCGACGTGGCCTTGGCCGTGGTGGTGTACCTCGGCGCCAACGCGGTCGCCGACGGACGCACGAGCACCGGAACGCTCGTGGCGTTCGTGCTCTACCTCGGTCTGCTGTTCAGTCCGATCCAGGATCTGTCCCAGGTCTTCGACGGTTACCAGCAGGCCAGAGTCGGACTCCGGCGCATCGGCGAGCTGCTGCGCACCACGTCGTCGATCGCCGCCGACCCACCCGACGCGATCTCGGTCGATCGCCTGCGCGGTGAGATCGCCTTCGACGACGTTCACTTCCGCTACCCCGGCGCGAGCGCCCCCGCTCTCGACGGCGTCACCTTCACTGTCGCGCCCGGCGCGACGCTGGCGCTGGTCGGCCCGACCGGCGCGGGCAAGTCGACGATCGTGAAGCTGCTCGCCCGTCTCTACGACCTTCCACCCGACCCGGCCGCGGGCACGATCCGGGTCGACGGTGTGGATCTGCGTAAATTTGTGCTCACCGAGTACAGGCGGCGGCTGGGAATTGTGCCCCAGGAAGTTCACTTGTTCACCGGCGACGTGGCGAGCAACATTGCATTCGGGCAAACATTTGCCACATCGGTGGACATCGCGATCGCGGCCGACACCGTCGGGGCGTCGGCAATGATCGGTGGTTTACCTCGGCAAATGCGTCATCCGGTCGGTGAACGCGGTCGCGGGCTGTCGGCCGGACAGCGCCAGCTGATCGCCCTGGCCAGGGCCGAACTGGTCGATCCCGACCTGCTGCTGCTCGACGAGGCCACCTCCACCCTCGACCCGGAAACCGAGGCATCGGTGCTGGTAGCGAGCCGATCGCTGACGCGAGGACGGACCACCGTGGTGGTCGCGCATCGGCTCGCGACCGCGGCGCGCGCCGATCTGGTTGCGGTGGTCGAACACGGCCGTATCGTGGAATTCGGCGCACCGTCAGACCTACTCGCCAGTAACGGCCATTACTCCCGACTCTGGGCGGCGGGGCTCGAGGCAGAGGGCATAGTGTCGACCGAAGACCGGTAGCGACGCCTGTCAACCGCTGGGCATATGCTCGGTGAGGGCGCATCGGCAGCCATCCGCTGATTCCCCTGCCGGGCACGTCACAAACGTCGCAGCGCGAAGAACGAAATGAGGCGAACACCAGCTGTGAGCAGCTCAACTTCCCAGTTCGGACAGAACCAGTGGCTAGTCGACGAGATGTATCAGAAGTTCAAACAGGACCCGTCCTCGGTCGACGCGAGTTGGCACGAGTTCCTCGCGGATTACACGCCGGAAGCCACCGAATCCGGTAACAGCCAGGCACCGGTCGCCTCCTCCGCTCCCTCGGCAGCCGCGGCACCCAAGGCCGCCGCCGCGCAGACCCCGGCTCCCAAAGCCGTGGTAGCGCCCGCACCACCGAAGCCCGCTCCGGCTCCGGCTCCGGCCGCTCCGGCTCCGGCCGCTCCGGCTCCGGCCGCCGTTGCGGCTCCGGCTCCGGCCGCCAAGACCGTGCGCGCTCCGCAGACCACACCTGCACCGGTGTCGAACGCACCGGCCACCACCGCGCCGAAGGCCGCCGCGGCCGCCGCCGCCGGACCGGAGAACAAGGTGCTGCGCGGCCCCGCCGCCGCGATCGCCAAGAACATGTCGGCCTCGCTGACGATCCCCACCGCGACGTCGGTGCGCGCGATCCCGGCCAAGCTGATGATCGACAACCGCCTGGTGATCAACAACCACCTCGCGCGCACCCGCGGCGGCAAGATCTCGTTCACCCACCTGCTGGGTTACGCGATCGTGCAGGCGATCAAGCCGTTCCCGAACATGAACCGCCACTTCGCCGAGATCGACGGCAAGCCGAACTCGGTGACCCCGGCCCACACCAACCTGGGCCTGGCGATCGACCTCGCGGGCAAGGACGGCAGCCGATCGCTGGTCGTGGCCGCCATCAAGGAAACCGAAGACATGAGCTTCGGTCAGTTCCACGCGGCCTACGAGGACATCGTGCGCCGCGCACGTGAGGGCAAGCTCGGTGCCGACGACTTCTCCGGCGTCACCATCTCGCTGACCAACCCCGGCACCATCGGCACCGTCCACTCGGTGCCGCGCCTCATGCCGGGCCAGGGCGCGATCATCGGTGCCGGTGCGATGGAGTACCCCGCCGAGTTCCAGGGCATGAGCGACGAGCGGATCGCCGATATCGGCGTCGGCAAGCTGATGACGCTCACCTCGACCTACGACCACCGCATCATCCAGGGTGCCGAGTCGGGCGATTTCCTGCGCACCATCCACAACCTGCTGATCTCCGACGAGTTCTACGACGAGATCTTCCACGGCCTCGGCGTGCCGTACGAGCCGATCCGCTGGCGCAAGGACATCAGCGCACGCGGTGTCGACAAGAGCGCTCGCGTGCTCGAGATGATCGCCGCCTACCGCAACCGCGGTCACCTGATGGCCGACACCGATCCGCTGCGCCTGGTCAAGGACAAGTTCCGCAGCCACCCCGACCTCGACGTCACTCAGCACGGCCTCACCCTCTGGGACCTCGACCGCACCTTCGACGTGGGCGGTTTCCACGGCCAGGACCGGATGAAGCTGCGCGATGTGCTCT
Source organism: Nocardia sp. NPDC060249 (assembly GCF_042728755.1). Classification (NCBI taxonomy): domain Bacteria; kingdom Bacillati; phylum Actinomycetota; class Actinomycetes; order Mycobacteriales; family Nocardiaceae; genus Nocardia; species Nocardia sp. NPDC060249. Next base: position 268,476 of record NZ_JBHXAQ010000006.1, on the reverse strand, counting down.
CGATCCTGCGCGACGCGTACTGCCGCCACGTCGGCGTGGAGTACACCCACATCCTCGAGACCGATCAGCTCGAGTGGATGCAGGAGCGGGTCGAGCAGAAGCACGTCAAACCGACGGTCGCGCAGCAGAAGTACATCCTGAACCGGCTCAACGCCGCGGAGGCGTTCGAGACCTTCCTGCAGACCAAGTACGTCGGCCAGAAGCGTTTCTCGCTCGAAGGCGCCGAAGCCGTCATCCCGATGATGGACGCCACCATCGACCAGTGCGCCGAATACGGCATGGACGAGGTCATCATCGGCATGCCGCACCGCGGTCGCCTCAATGTGCTGGCCAACATCGTCGGCAAGCCGTACTCGAAGATCTTCACCGAGTTCGAGGGCAACATGAACCCGGCGGCCACTCACGGCTCCGGCGACGTGAAGTACCACCTCGGTGCGCACGGCCAGTACCTGCAGATGTTCGGCGACAACGAGATCGAGGTCTCGCTCACCGCGAACCCCTCGCACCTGGAGGCGGTCGACCCCGTCCTCGAGGGCCTCGTGCGCGCCAAGCAGGACCTGCTCGACAAGGGCGACGGCCCCGACGGCTTCTCGGTGATGCCGCTGATGCTGCACGGCGACGCCGCGTTCGCCGGTCAGGGCGTGGTCGCCGAGACGCTGAACCTGTCGGGTCTGCGTGGTTACCGCGTGGGCGGCACGATCCACATCGTGGTGAACAACCAGATCGGCTTCACCACGGCGCCGGAGAACAGCCGCTCCACCGAGTACTCCACCGATATCGCGAAGTTCATCGGCGCGCCGATCTTCCACGTCAACGGTGACGACCCGGAGGCCTGCGACTGGGTCGCGCGCCTCGCGGTCGACTTCCGGCAGAAGTTCCGCAAGGACGTCGTCATCGACCTCGTCTGCTACCGCCGCCGCGGGCACAACGAGGGCGACGATCCCTCGATGACCCAGCCGGAGATGTACGACATCATCGACACCAAGCGTTCGGTGCGTAAGGCGTACACCGAATCGCTGATCGGCCGTGGCGACATCTCCATGAAAGAGGCCGAGGACGCGCTGCGCGACTACCAGGGTCAGCTGGAGCGGGTGTTCAACGAGGTCCGCGAGCTGGAGAAGTACGTTCCGGAGCCCTCGGAGTCCGTCGAGGACGACCAGAAGGTGCCCGCCACCGTGATCACCGCGGTCGACAAGTCGGTGCTGCAGCGCATCGGTGACGCGTTCCTGAACACTCCCGACGGTTTCAATGTGCACCCGCGCGTGAAGCCGGTGCTGGAGAAGCGTCGCGAGATGGCCTACGAGGGCAAGGTCGACTGGGCCTTCGCCGAGCTGCTGGCCTTCGGTTCGCTGATCGACCAGGGCCACGATGTGCGCCTGACCGGTCAGGATTCGCGTCGCGGCACGTTCACCCAGCGCCACTCGGTGATCATCGACCGGATCAACGCTGTCGAGTACACCCCGCTGCACAACATCGGCTCGGAGAAGCCGGGTTGGTTCGCGGTGCACGACTCGGCGCTGAGCGAGTACGCCGCTGTCGGTTTCGAGTACGGATACTCCCTGGGCAATCCCAACGCACTCGTGTTGTGGGAGGCGCAGTTCGGTGACTTCGTCAACGGCGCGCAGTCGATCATCGACGAGTTCATCTCCTCCGGTGAGGCCAAGTGGGGCCAGCTCTCCGACGTGGTGCTGCTGCTGCCGCACGGCCACGAGGGTCAGGGTCCCGACCACACCTCCGGTCGGATCGAGCGGTTCCTGCAGCTGTGCGCTGAAGGCTCGATGACCGTGGCGGTGCCGTCCACCCCGGCGAACTACTTCCACCTGCTGCGTCGCCACGCGCTCGACGGGATCCGTCGTCCGCTCATCGTCTTCACCCCGAAGTCGATGCTGCGCAACAAGGCCGTGGTGTCCGACGTCAAGGACTTCACCGAGTCGAAGTTCCGTTCGGTGTTCGACGAGCCCACCTACGAACAGGGCATCGGCGACACCGCCAAGGTCAAGCGCATCCTGCTGACCTCGGGCAAGCTCTACTACGAGCTGGCCGCGGAGAAGGCCAAGCACAAGCGCGAAGACGTGGCCATCGTCCGGATCGAACAGCTCTACCCGATCCCGACGTACCGCCTCAACGAGGCGCTGGCCAAGTACCCGAACGCGACCGACATCGCCTGGGTCCAGGAAGAGCCGGCCAACCAGGGCGCCTGGCCCTTCTTCGGCCTCAACCTCCCCGAGGTGCTGCCCGAGCGTCTCGGTCGTCTGCGCCGCATCTCGCGTCGCGCCATGTCGGCCCCGTCCTCGGGTTCGTCGAAGGTGCATGCCGTGGAGCAGGCCGAGATCATCAGCGAGGCGTTCGAGCCGACCACGTAAGTTCTTCTCGCACAACGGCGAACGCCGGGTGGATCATCGCGATCCACCCGGCGTTCGCCGTTGTGGGCGAGAGATGGGTCACAGAGTTCTCTTATCCAGGCAGCACCGGCGCCTTAGTGAATCCCGGTAGTGTCCGACGAAATCCCCCAAGGGGCCCGCCCTGATCTGGACTGAGTGGAGGGTGCGACGAAGGAGTGCCCGGAGGGAGGGAAGATCAGGGGCCCGAAGGGCCCCGCTCGAGCGCACCAGCGCTCTGACGAACACAGCAGGAGCGTGGCATGGGGAACGGACGTAATGGATACCTGCTTGTGGGCGGGATCGCGTCGGTGGGGGCGGGCGCCGTGCATTTCATGGCGGCGGGCATGCACACCGAGCACGCCACGCTGGCGCGGCTGATGGTGGTGCTCGCCGCGATCCAGTGCGCGACCGGGCTGGCGGTGTTGCTCAGCGAGCGCAGGGCCGTCGTGAGCTCGATGCTGGCGGTGAATGCCTTCGCCGCCGCGGTGTGGGCGTTCACCCGGTTCGCGGATGTGGCGTGGATCGCCGGGTTGACCGCCGAGTCACCGCAGCTGACGGACACCGTGTGCGCGGGGTTGGGTGCGCTGGCCGCCCTCGCCGCGGGCATGGGCCTGCTCCTGCCCACCGTGAGCTTGCCGCCGGTGCGGTCGGGCATCGCGGCCACGGCCGTGGGTGTGCTGGCGCTGTCGGCGATGCTCGACGGTGTCGGGCACGTCCACAGTCACGGGGACACCGGCGATCACGCGCATGCCGCGGGCGGCGGCCACGCGCACGGCGCGGGCGAGGACCACGGCGCCGAGGCGAACTGGCCTCGCCCGTGGGATCCGGCGAAGCCGATCGACCTGTCGGGTGTCGCCGGGGTGACCTCGGAGCAGCAGTCGCGCGCGACCAATCTGGTGCGGAGCACTCTCGACGGCCTGCCCGCCTTCTCGGATGTGAATACCGTTGGTGCCCTTGGCTTCCGCTCGATCGGCGACTCGGCCACCGGGTACGAGCACTACATCAACATGAGCTACATCCGCGACAACAACTTCCTCGACCCCGCCCACCCGGAGTCGCTGGTCTATCGGGTCGACGGAACCGGCCGCACCCTGGTGTCGGCGATGTACATCGCCAACGGCAAGAAGATCGACGACCCGAGCCTGGTCGACTTCGGCGGTTCCCTGATGCAGTGGCACGTCCACGACAATCTCTGCTGGAAGGCGGGCGACAACGGTCCCGTGGTCGCCGGTGTGCTCGACGCCCAGGGCAATTGCCCGCCCAACTCCCTCAATCCCGGCTCGGGTAACCCGATGGTGCACGTCTGGATCGCCCCGCATCAGTGCGGTCCGTTCGCGGCGCTCGAAGGTCACGGCGCGGGCCAGGCGAGCACCGACGGCCGGCGCACAGACACGTGCAGCCACGACCACGGCGGCGGCCACAAGTAGGCGTCCGATCAGCTGGGCTGGACCCAGCGGCGCAGGGCCTCGATCGTGGTTTCCGGTGACGTGTTGAAACAGAAGCGGATTCCGGGCGCGAGGTCGGCGGCGACATTGATCAGGCGCTCGAACAGCAGCGTGTGTTCGGGCGCCATCCGCACCCCCGCGCCGATCATCGCGACCCGGAACTCCCCACCCGCCGCGCATGCGCGCAGGACCGCTTCGGCCGCGTCGGGGTCGGCCGGGACCTGGCAGGAGACGATGTCGAAACCCGCTTCACGCAAGGCGGTTTCGCCCGCGGCGATGCGGGCGGTCAGGGTGGCTTCGTCGATCTGCGGGTAGCGGGCGTAGTCGACGGCGCCGGGGTGCAGGCCGATCGACAGCACCGTACTCGTCTTCGGTTGTGCCACTGGGCTCTCCGTTCTCATCAAGTAGGTGGTGACGCCCAGGCAGGCGAACACCGCCACGAGCAGCGCGCCCGCTTTCACCACGGCGCGGCGCCCGTTCGGTCGAAGAATCCGCCGGTCGGGCCGTCGCGGTCGGCCGTCGCCACCGCGACGACGGCGTCGGTGCCCTCGGTGACGGTCTGGAAACCACTGTGCCCGTTGAGGTCGGTGGCGGTGTAGCCGGGATCGATCGCGTTGACCTTCATCTCGCCGAGTTCGCTCGCGTACATGACGGTGAGCATGTTCAGCGCCGCCTTGGTGCTCGGATAGCCGAGAGCGGGCGGCAGCAGGCCCTGCCATTTCGGGTCGGTGACCGTGGCGATCGAACCGACGCCGCTGGAGACCATCACGATGCGGGGATGGTCGGAGACACGCAAGAGGGGCAGGAAGGCGTTCGTCACGCGGATCGGCCCGAAGACGTTGGTCTCGAACACTTCTCGCAGATCGTCGGGGTGGGTGCCGCCCGGCGCGGTACGCGGGCCGCCGATCCCGGCGTTGTTGATCAGCACATCGAGGCGGCCTGCGACGGCCTCGACCGTGTCGGCGGCAGCGGCGACGGATGCATCCGACGTCACGTCCAGTGGCACGAACCGCACGTCGAGTCCGTCCGCGACGAGGTCGGCCACCGCCGCCTCTCCTCGGGCCACGTCGCGCGCTCCGAGGAACACCTGCCAGCCCTTGCCGGCCAGCCTGCGCGCGGTTTCGCGGCCCAGCCCCTTGTTGGCCCCGGTGACCAGGGCAATCGTTGTCGTCATCGGTCCAGATTCCCGCCGCCGCGGCGTGGTCTCCAGTGCCGGTTCGGCCTAGGACCGGCGGTACCACCCCGGAGCGTGGGTCCTGCGGCACCATGGGAGGGGTGGACAGAGCGGAATTGGCGACAGTATTGCGCACCGCGCGTTCCCGGCTGACCCCCGCCGACGCGGGCCTGCCGGGCGGTTCCCGCAGGCAGGTGCCCGGACTGCGGCGCGAGGAGGTGGCGAGCCTGGCCGGGGTGAGCGTCGACTACATCGTGCGGCTGGAGCAGGGGCGCGGACCGAAACCGTCCGAGCAGGTGCTCGGCGCGCTGACCAGGGCGCTGCGGCTCACCGAGGTCGACCGCGATCTCGTCTTCCGGCTCGCCGGGTCGGAACCGCCGCAGGCCGGGCGGATTCCGATGGTGATCCGCCCCAGCGTGTTGCGGCTGCTGGATCGCCTGGCCGATCTGCCGGTGCTCGTGCTCTCGGCCAAATCCGATGTCCTCGCCTGGAATCCCCTGTCGGCGGCCCTGCTCGGTGATTTCTCCGCGATCCCGGTGGGCCGGCGCAACATCATGTGGCAGCGCTTCCTCGGCACCGGCATGGGCCGGATCGTGATGACACCCGAGGAGGCCGACAGCAACGCGGCCGCTTGCGTCGGATGCCTGCGCGCGGTCACAGCGACCTACCCCGACGACCCCGGCCTGACCCGTCTGCTCACCGAACTACGCACCGGCAGCGCCGAATTCGAAGCGCACTGGCAAGCAGGCCGCTCCAGCGTCATGCACAGCCTCACCAAAACCATCGCCCACCCCGACCTCGGCGCCCTCACCCTCGACTGCGATGCCGTGCACGTCCCCGACACCGACCAAACCATCGTCATCTACTCCGCCGCCCCCCACACCCACACCGCCACCGCCCTCGACCTCCTCCGGGTAACCGGCCTCGAATCCTTTCACTGAAGCGCCTCGATCACGCGCCTCACTCGACTGGGCATGAACCATCAGACGGCACGGTCGCCTACCGCGGCGCGGATCGACGCGACCGCGGCCTTCGGATCGTCGGCCCAGAAGGCGACGGTGCTCACGGTGAAGTCGTCCTGCGGGGTGTGGAAGGTCCGGGGCTCGGTCAGGATGACGCGGATGTTCGTTGAGCTGCCGATGATCACGGCGAGTGTCTCGTCACCCGGTCCGGTGCGCTGCAGCGATTTCGCGCCGTCGTAGGCGCGCAGGTCGTGGCGGACCGCTCGGATGCCGGACAGCGGGATGTCGAGGCCGACGCGGCGCAGGTACCGGACTCGCAGCAGGTCATCGGTGAGTACGTGGGGGTGCATGTGGTGCGCGGCCAGCATCCCGGCCATCCACACCAGTCCCCAGGCGCCGAGTCCCAAGGCGACGATCCGCGCCGCGGGCCATGGAATGAGCAGGTGAACCGCGGGAATCTCCACGGCGCTGACCACGATGAAGGCCCAGATGGTGGCCGATACCGCGCCCGCGTACCGCATCGGCGCGCCGCCCCCGAGGTCCGGCCTGCGGGTGACGGCGCGCGCGAGGCTCACCCAGATGTCTACTTCGAGTCGAACGAAAGACCGTGCGAGCTGGGTGATCGGGCGCATGGGACCCTCCTTTTCAATACACTCGCATTGTAAAGAGGCCGAGCATGGCAATACAAGTGCATTGTGAAAAGATGGACCGATGCCGAAGCGGGTGGATCACAGTTCTCGACGCACGACGATCAGCGACGCGGTGATGCGCCTGCTCGCCCGAGACGGCCTGGAGTCGATCAGCCTGCGCCATGTCGCCACCGAGGCGGGCGTGTCCACCGGCCAGGTGCAGCACTACTTCCCCAGCAAGGAAGCGATGATGGAGTTCGCCACCTCCACGATCGCCGACCGGATCGCCACCCGGATCTCCGCGGCGGGCCCCGATCCCGACCTGCGTCAGCTCCTCACCGCACTGCTCCCCACCGACCCCGAATCGGCCGCCGACGCCCGCGTCCTGATCGGCTATCTTGCCTTCGCCTCGGTCCGCCCCCGGATCGCCGAAACCCTGGCAACGAACGGACGTGGCTTTCGCGACCACGTCGCCACCATGATCACCCATCACCCCGACCCGACAGCCGCCGCCGATTCCCTCCTCGCGTTGCTCGACGGCCTGGCCCTCCACGTCACCATCGGCCAACTCGCGCCGGACAAGGCGCGCGCCCTGCTGAGCGCGGCCATCGATGACGCGCAGGGCTCTCGCCCGCGCGGGGCGCTCGACTGAAGCAGCGCAGCCCCGGTTTTGAGGGCTACCGGTCGGTCGGTTCAGAAGGCAGCATCCATGTCGTCAACTGTGACAACACTTTCGAAATGGGGAGTTTGCGTGTCGATCGGGAAATTCGTGATGGCGGGCGCGGCGATGGTGGCGCTCGGTGCGGTGGTGCCCGCTACCGCGGCGGCCGCGCCGACGGTGCCGGTCGCCGAGGCGGGCACCGGCAGTGCTGACGCGGCCAGCGGGAGCGGCACGCTGGTGATGCTCATCGAAGAGCTGTTCAAGCCGTGCCCGTTCAGCAGCACCGTGTGCCCGGCCACCGATAACTGAGCCGACAGCGAAGGACCCCGTCAGCACGTTCGACGGGGTCCTTCGTGTCGAGCCGAGTATCGATCGGGCCTACACGGACGCGGATTCGGCGCGATCGGCTCGGTGTACAGCCACCGCGGCAGCGGTTTCTTCCATGACGAGTTCCGCGTTGATCTGCGCACCCGCCATGGCCCCGGCCGCCGCGGCCGCGCCGACCTGGGCGGACGGGTCGGTGGCGTTGCCCGCGATCCAGACGCCGGGCACCGAGGTGCGGCCGACGGGATCGGCGGGGATGTGGTCGCCTATGCCGGAGGGGTGCGGCTCGGGAATCAGACCGAGGTCGGCGAGGAAGGTGGCGCGGGTGTTCATGCGGGGTGCCACGACCAGGGCATCACGCTCGATGACCGTGCCGTCGGCGAGTCGGACGCCCGTCAGCCGGTCGGCGCCGAGCACCTCGACCACCTTGCCGTCGACGATCCGAATACCGCGTGCCACCAGCTTTTCCGCGTCTTCGGCACTCACGGGGTCGGCCGTGTGCGACAGGAAGACAATGTCGTCGGTGAGCTGACTGAACAGCAGCGCCTGGTGCACCGACATCGGGCTGCTCGCCAGGACGGCGATGCGTTGATCGCGCACCTCCCAGCCGTGGCAGTAGGGGCAGTGCAGGACGTCGTTGCCCCAGTGCTCGCGCAGCCCGGGAACGTCGGGGAGCTCGTCGGCGAGTCCGGTGGCGACGAGAACGCGCCGAGCCCGTACGGTCCGGCCGTCGTCGAGGGTCACGAAGAATTCTTCGACATACGGCCCCGCCGCAGCGCCGTCACCCGGACCGACCTGCCCCGAATCACGCTCGTCCGCAACGATTCCAGGCTCGGGTGCGCGACTCACACGCGCGACGTTCACCACCCGCCCCGCCACCACATCGCCGCCGTACCCACGCACCTCGGCTCGCCCGAGCTCGAGCAGCTCCAGCGGCGACATCCCCTCGCGCCCGAGCAGTCCGTGCACCCCCTGCGCAGGCGCGTTGCGCGGCGTCCCCGCGTCGATCACGGCCACCGAGCGCCGTGAACGCGCCAGCATCAGCGCCGCGTTCAGCCCGGCGGCTCCACCGCCGAGCACCACCACGTCGTACGAATTTTCCAGCTGTGTCATCTCGACCTCCTTCGAGCATCCACAGTGCGTCCCAGAGACCGATACTGGCAACCTTATTTGCCGGTATGGCAAAATGGTGAGCATGGAGGACCTCGATCAAACCCTCGACTCGGTCGGCCCTCGGCTGCGTAACCTGCGCAAACAGCGCCAGACCACCCTCGCCGACCTGGCTCAGGAAACCGGCATCTCGGTGAGCACCCTGTCGCGCCTGGAATCCGGCGACCGCAAACCCACCCTGGAGCTGCTGCTCCCCTTGGCCAAGGCGCACGGCGTCACCCTCGACGAGCTCGTCGACGCCCCGCCCACCGGCGACCCGCGCATCCACCTGCGCCCGGTCACCCGCCACGGCATGACCATGCTCCCGCTCACCAAACGCGCGGGCGGCATCCAGGCGTTCAAGATGATCATCGCGCCCGGCGCCCGCGATCGACCCCAGACGCCGCAGGTACACGAGGGCTACGAGTGGCTCTATGTGCTCAACGGACGCCTGCGCCTGATCCTCGGCGACAACGATCTGATTCTCACCCCCGGCGAAGCCGCGGAGTTCGACACCCACATCCCGCACTGGTTCGGCGCGGCCGACGAACAATCCGTCGAATTCATCAGCCTGTTCGGCAAGCAGGGCGAGCGCGCACATCTGCGCGCCCGCCCCACATCCGGCTAGGCGGCCACGCCGGGGCGAGTGCGCACACCCGCCCCGGCGCAGCCCAGCGAGAATCAGCCGAGCGTGAAGCTCGCGCGTCCCGCGATGTGCTCCAGTTCCTGATGCTGGGGCAGGGTTTCGTCGGTGGTCACGATCCAGGCCTCCACCCGGCCCTTGCCGGGCGCGGTCCCGAACCCGACGATCACATTGCCCGGCGCGTGCAGGATCTGACCGTTCTCCACGGGGTGCGACTGGCCGTCGCTGTAGCCGGTGTCGAGATTGCGGAAGCGCACGGCCACCTGGTAGCGCTGGCAGAAGTCCCCGGTCTGGGTGATCGCCACCCGCACGCCGAAGGTGCCCGACTGCGCCTGCGGGACGGTCTGGGCGTTGATGATCGCCGCGCAGTTGGCGCCGGGCGTCCGGCTGAGCGTCGGAGTGAACACCGCGATCGGATCCGAGGGCAGCGCACCGACGGGCGCACCGAGCCCGACGAGGACCGCGCCGGTGGAAACGACCACGGCCGAGAGTTTGCGAAACGTGCTGTTCGTGAGAGTCATACCCACTTCGTCGTACCGAACCGGCCTGCCGTTAGCCGCCGTCACGGTCACGATTCGGCATCCGAAGATCAACTGCCACAACAGATTTGGCACATATAGCACCTCATCCCACGCGGCAGCGGACCCCCTGCGAACAGGACATCTCATGACAAGTTCGCGACGCGCCAGTCGGTCCGTTAACAGAAACCTCAATCCCGCAGCGCGGCGATCAGCGCCGGACTCAGCGCCAGCGCGGGCAATGACTCGACCAGCAGGTCGACCAGCGCCTCGCGACTGATCGGCTTGTCGATCATCCAGGTGAGGATGGTCTCCTCGACGAAGGCGATCCAGCCGCGAATGGCCAAGGTGAGGCGGGCCAGATCGGGATCCTCGGGCGGCAGCGGCAGTTCGCTGACGATGAGATCGGCGATGGCGCCGCGGGTTTCGTTGACATAGTCGGCCATGTCGGGGGTGACGCTGGCGGGCCCGCGCAGCACGGAACGGTAGGACGCTGAGTGCTCGGTGGCGTAATCGACGAACCGTTCGATCGAGTCACGCAGCATGTCGAACAGCGACAGCTCGCGGTTGGGCATGATCGCGGTGAAGAACTCGGTACTCACATGCCGGGCGATCGCCTCGTGGAATTCCTGCTTGGAGGCGAAGTAGTGGAACAGCAGGCCACGCGAGATGCCCGCCTGCTTGGCGATGTCGTCGACCGAGACGTCCTCGAGCGACCGGTCGACCAGCATCTCGGCGCCGAGGGTGATCAGCTGTAGCCGACGCTCCTCGGGGCTGAGCCGCACACGCTTCGTCGCTCCCACACTCCTGATGCTCACATCGGCCATCCTAGCCACTACTGAATCTGGTTCAATAGCTGTTGACTCCGTCTCAATAAGGCCGTAGTCTGCAATACATGAGTCGCAAGGTTACAGACAATGTTGTCGAACCCCGGGTCGCCGAAACCCGCCACGTGAAGACGATCATCGTCGGCAGCGGGTTCGCCGGGCTCGGCCTGGCCATCCGCCTGAGTCAGGAGGGTCGCGACGACTTCCTCGTGCTCGAGCGCGGCAGCGAAGTCGGCGGCACCTGGCGCGACAACACCTACCCCGGCGCTGCCTGCGACGTGCCTTCGCACCTGTACTCGTACTCGTTCGCCCCGAACCCGGACTGGACCCGCTCGTTCTCCAAGCAGGGCGAGATCCAGTCCTACATCAAAAGCGTCGCCGAGCGTCACGACGTGCTCGACCGGCACATCTTCGACTGCGACGTGCAGAGCATCCGCTGGAACGACGCGGACGCGCGGTGGGAGATCGGCTCCTCCAAGGGCGACTTCACCGCCGACACCGTGGTCTCCGCGGTCGGCGCGCTGTGCGAGCCGTCGCTACCCGACATCAAGGGCATCAACGACTTCGAGGGCGAGATCTTCCACTCCGCCCGCTGGAACCACGACGCCGACCTCACCGGCAAGCGCGTCGCGGTGATCGGCACCGGCGCCTCCTCGATCCAGATCGTGCCCGCCATCGCGAGCAAGGTCGCCACGCTCGACGTCTACCAGCGCACCGCGCCGTGGCTGCTGCCACGCATGGACCGTCCGTATCTGCTGCCCGAGCGGCTGGCGTTCAAGCACATCCCCGCCGTGCAGCGCCTCTCGCGCGCGGCCATCTACGCGGCCCGCGAAACCCAGGTCGTCGGCCTGACGCGCTTTCCCGTGCTGATGAAGGCCTTCGAGGCCCTCTCGCGCGCCAAGCTGCAGATCGAGATCCGCGATCCCGCACTGCGCAAGAAGGTCACCCCGAACTACCGGATCGGCTGCAAGCGCATGCTGATCTCCAACGAGTACTACCCCGCGCTGGATCGCGACAATGTCGACGTGATCACCGACGGCATCGCCGAGGTGAAGCCGGGCTCGATCGTCACCAAGGACGGCACCGAACGCGAGATCGACGCGCTCATCGTGGCCACCGGCTTCCACGTCACCGACTCCCCGACCTACAACTCGATGGTCGGACGCGACGGGCGCACGCTGGCCGAGGTGTTCGACGACATCGGCCAGCAGGCCTACAAGGGCTCGGCCATCGCGAACTTCCCCAACATGTTCTTCCTGGTCGGCCCGAACGTCGGCCTCGGCCACACCTCGATGGTGTACATGATCGAATCGCAGATCAACTACGTCAGCGACGCGCTGGCGACGATCGACAAGCAGGGTCTGCGCACAGTCGAGGTTCGCGAAAACGTGCAGCGGGCCTACAACGCCGACCTGCAGGAAAAGCTGGGCAAGACCGTCTGGAACACTGGCGGCTGCGCCAGCTGGTACCTGGACAAGCACGGCAACAACACCACGTTGTGGCCGGACTTCACGTTCGAATTCCGTAGGCTCACACGGCATTTCGATGCCGCCGCCTACACTACGACAACCGCAGACGCCGATAGGGAAGTGGTGGCAGCACAGTGAGCAAAGATGCTTACTTCACGAACAAGGTATGCGTGATCACCGGAGCGGGCTCCGGCATCGGTCGCGCGCTGGCCGAGAACCTGGCCGCGCGGGGCGCCAAGCTCGCGCTGTCCGATATCGACGTCGAGGGCCTGGCCCAGACCGTCGCGTCCTGCGAGAAGCTGGGCGCGCAGGTGAAGTCCGACCGGCTCAACGTGGCCGAGCGTGAGGCGTTCCTGCTCTACGCCGATCAGGTGAAGGCGCACTTCGGCGTCGTGCACCAGATCTACAACAACGCCGGCATCGCCTACCACGGCGACGTGGTCAAGACCGAGTTCAAAGACATCGAACGCATCATGGATGTGGACTTCTGGGGCGTCGTCAACGGCACCAAGGCGTTCCTGCCGATGCTGATCGAGTCCGGCGACGGCCACGTGATCAACGTGTCCAGCCTTTTCGGCCTGGTCGCCGTGCCCGGCCAGGCGGCCTACAACTCGGCCAAGTTCGCGGTGCGCGGCTTCACCGAGGCGCTGTTCCAGGAGATGAAGGTCGCCAAGGCGCCCGTCAAGGTCACCTGTGTGCACCCCGGTGGCATCAAGACCGCGGTCGCCCGCAACGCCACCTATGCCGAGGGCATGGACGGCGCCAACGCCGCCACCCTCTTCGACAAGTACCTGGCGATTCACAGCCCGGAGATGGCCGCGCAGACCATCACCGAGGGCGTGCGCAAGGGCCAGGCTCGCGTGCTGATCGGCTGGGAGGCCAAGGTGCTCGACGTGAGCGTGCGCTTCCTCGCCTCCGGCTACAGCCGGATCTCGGCCGTGGTCAACGGCCGCTTCATGCCACACTGATGCTCCGCTAGATCCGAGGAAACTCCATGCGCGAGTTCAAGATTCCGCTGCCGATCGCCCGCACGGTGCTCGACCCGGTGTTCCGGGTGACACTCAACGCGCGGCTACCGGTCGCGGTACAGCGCTTTCTGCTCGACGCGGTCTCCCGGCTGCAGTTGGTGCCCGACGGTTCCGTCGTGCAGCACCTGCAGCTGGGCGGGCGCCCCGCCGAACGCGTGATCGCCGATACCGCCATTCCGGGTTCGCGTACCCGGGCGGTCCCGCCCGAACGTGCCGCGGGCGCGATCCTGTACCTGCACGGCGGCGGCTATGTGGTCGGTTCGATCGCCACGCACCGTTCGCTGGTGGCCGGTCTCGCGCGCGAGACCTCCTGCGCGGTGTATTCGCTGGACTACCGGCTGGCGCCCGAACACCCGTTCCCGGCCGGTCTCGACGACGCCGAGGCCGCGTTCCTCGACCTGGTCGGCAACGTCGGCTACCGGCCCGATCAGATCTGTCTGGCCGGTGACTCGGCGGGCGGCGGCCTGGCGATGGCACTGGCCCAGCGCCTGATCGAACGGCATCAGCTGACCCCCGCGGCGCTCGGCCTCATCGCGCCGTGGGTCGACCCCACCGAGGTACCGGGCAAGGACCGCGACCTGGTGATCAACCGGGCGTGGTCGCAGGCGTGCGCCGCCTACTACCTGGGCGACGCCGCCGCAACCGAAGCGGGCTACGCCCCGCTGTCGGGCAACCTGATCGGCCTGCCGCCCACCTATGTGCAGGTCGATGTGAGCGAACTCCTGCACAACCAGTGTCGCAAGCTCGTCTCAGCCTTGCGTGGAGCGGGCGTGCACGTCCGCTTCACCGAAACCCGCGGCCTCTGGCACGTCGCGCAACTGCAAGCCGCGCTGGTCACCGAGGCAGCGCTGGCTCTCAGCGAACTCGCAGAATTCCTGCGAGAAGCAATTCAGCCGGTGTCGATAGACGATTTACGATAAAGCCTGGTGACGGGCAATTCGGGCGGCGATATCGCGACCCGGCCGAACGTGTCGTAGATTACTGGCGAGTAGAACCCACTGGAAGGGCACAGATGCGAGAGTTCGAAGTTCCGGCTTCCTACACCATCCCGGACGATGCGAACAATTCCGACAACGTCTTCCGCTTCGCGCAGGAGACGCCGAACACGGTGTTGTTCAACGTCCCGAACGGCAGCGGCGGCTGGAATGACGTCACGGCGGCACAGTTCGAGAAGGCCGTCATCGGCGTGGCCAAGGGCCTGATCGCCGCGGGCATCGAGCTGGGCGACCGTGTCGCGATCATGGCCGCCACCCGCTACGAGTGGTCGCTGCTCGACTTCGCGATCTGGGCCGCCGGTGGCGTGACCGTCGCGATCTACGACAGCTCGGCCGCCGAGCAGGCCAAGTGGATCCTGCAGGATTCCGAGACCAAGCTGCTGGTCGTCGAGAACGACAAGCACAGCGCCACGATCGACGAGATCGAAGCCGGTTCGCTGCCCGCGCTGGCCGAGACCCTGCAGATCGACAAGGGCGCCATCGACACGCTCATCGAGCGCGGCGCCGAACTGGACGACTCCGTCGTGCACGAGCGTCGCAAGCAGGTCGGCGCGGCCTCCCCCGCGACCCTGATCTACACCTCGGGCACCACCGGCCGCCCCAAGGGCGTCCAGCTGACCCACGCGAACCTGTGGGCGGAATCGCGTTCGGGTGGCATCGAGCTCAGCGCGTTCGTCTCCGAGGGTCAGAAGACCCTGCTGTTCCTGCCGCTGGCGCACGTGTTCGCCCGCGCCGTCGCGCTGATCGCCTTCGACTCCAAGGTGACCATCCGCCACAGCTCGGACTGGACCACCCTGGTCGAGCAGTTCGGCGACTTCAAGCCCGACTTCATCCTCTCGGTGCCGCGTGTGTTCGAGAAGGTGTTCAACTCCGCCAAGCAGAAGGCGCACGACGGCGGCAAGGGCAAGATCTTCGACGCCGCCGCGGAGACCGCCATCGCCTACAGCACGGCGCTCGAGACCAAGGGCGGCCCCGACCTGCTGCTCAAGGTCAAGCACTTCGTCTTCGACAAGCTGGTCTACAGCAAGCTGCGCGCGGCCCTCGGTGGCCAGTGCCTGGCCGCTGTCTCCGGTGGCGGCCCGCTGGGCGCGCGCCTCGGCCACTTCTTCCGCGGTGCCGGCGTGACGATCTACGAGGGCTACGGCCTGACCGAGACCACCGCCGCGTTCACCGTGAACACCCCCGCGTTCATCCGGGTCGGCTCGGTCGGTCGCCCGATCCAGGGCCACGCGGCCAAGATCGCCGAGGACGGCGAGCTGCTGCTCAAGGGCTCGGTCGTGTTCGACGGTTACTGGGGCAACGCCGAGGCCACCGAGGAGGCGTTCGAGGACGGCTGGTTCAAGACCGGCGACCTGGGCGCCATCGACGCCGACGGCTTCGTCACCATCACCGGCCGCAAGAAGGAAATCCTGGTCACCGCGGGCGGCAAGAACGTCTCCCCCGCGATCCTCGAGGACTCCCTGCGCGCGCACCCGCTGATCAGCCAGGTCATGGTCGTCGGTGACGGTCAGCCCTTCATCGGCGCGCTGATCACCCTCGACCCGGAGGCCCTGCCTGGCTGGAAGGATC
The DNA here is from genome assembly GCF_042728755.1 of Nocardia sp. NPDC060249. Taxonomy (NCBI): domain Bacteria; kingdom Bacillati; phylum Actinomycetota; class Actinomycetes; order Mycobacteriales; family Nocardiaceae; genus Nocardia; species Nocardia sp. NPDC060249. The sequence continues at coordinate 252,702 of NZ_JBHXAQ010000006.1, read as the reverse complement.
GCAACGGCGTCGCCGCCGACACCGCGATCGAGACCCTGATCGAGAACCCGGCGCTGGTCGCCGAGGTGCAGGCCGCGATCGACGAGACCAACAAGAAGGTCTCCAAGGCCGAGGCGATCAAGAAGATCCGCATCCTCCCGGTCGACTGGACCCAGGAGGGTGGCGAGCTCACCCCGAAGATGTCGCTCAAGCGCGCCGTCGTCATGAAGCAGTACGCGGGCGAAGTAGACAAGATCTACTCCTGATCCCACCCTCCGAAAGGCCGGTTGCGTTCGCGCGACCGGCCTTTCGGCTGTTCAGAACCGTTGCGCCGCGAATTGTGCCGCGGTGACGGTCATTCCGTTGATGCCGTAGAGGCTGTGCGCGGTAGTGGGCTGGGCGAGCGGGGAGCCGTCGCAGATGTTGTCCGAGGGGACACACAGCTCGATGGTCTTGTCCTGGTACGGCGCGCCGATCGAGATCGCGGGTGCGTCCGCGTCGCGCATGAACCGATCCGACGGCTTGCCGAACAGCACGACGGCCGCGACGTGCTCGGCCGTCTCGGGCGCCATCGGTGCGGGCAGGTACATCTCGTACTCCGGCAGCACGCCCTCCGGCACACCGGTACCGGTCGAGAAACCGGCCACCGCCGCGCCCTGGGAATATCCACCGAGGACGATCCGGGTGCCGGGGCAGTTCGCCGCGAGGTACTCGACCCGCTGCTGGGCGTCACCGATCCCCTGAACGACGGTGCGCGCGAAGGCGAGCCGGTCGGCGAAGTCGCTGCTCGCCGGGTAGTCGACACCGTAGGAGCCGACCGAGCGTCCGCCCGCGTTCGCGCGTAGCGCTTCGACGAAGGAGATACCGGTCAGGCCGAGTTCACCACCCGGCTCGGCGGTCCCGCGGGCGAACACCACCTCGACATCGGAACAGGGCGCGGCGGTAGCGGAATAGGTGGGCGATACCAGGGGAATCGCGGCTGCCACGAAGACTGCAGACACGAATCGCGAGAAGGAACGTGCTGTCATGCCGCGCAGACTACCGACCGCGACCGTTCACCATTACCTCGCCTCGGCCCGGCGCGCCGCCGGGCCGGTCACTGTGCCGTCGTTCAGGCCACGCTCAACTCCCGGGACCGCAGCACCCGCAGACCCGCGACGCCGATCGCCAGATCGGCCGCGATCTCGAACAGTGCCGCGAACCAGGAGAATCCGGTGACCCCGGCGGCGGCGGGTGCGTTGATGAAGCTGTCGCTGAGCGGACCGAACCAGTCCGGGAGCAGGTGCACGATCGTGAAACCGATCGCGCTCGCGAAACCGATGAACACCGCGGCGCGTGGGGCCGCCGGGTGCCGCCGGAACACGAGGAACACAGTGAACAGGGCGAAGAGGATTTGCAGGGTGCCGAGGGCGTTCACCAGCGGTGAGGTGGCGTCCATGCCGCGGCGTAGGTGGTCGGCGCCGTGGACCAGGAGGGCGACGGCGAAGACCGCCGTCGTGGCGCGCAGTGTCGAGTCCGGTGCTGTCTCGGTCATCATGTCTCCTGCCGAGCGGGATCGTTTCTACTACACAGTGTAGTTTTGATTGCCGATCCGCGGGAGGTGTTCGGCCGTCACAAATCGGCCACCGGGACGATCCGGGCCCGACGTACGCTCTGTACATGGCGTTGTTGCGGGCGGTGGCCGGGATCGTGGCCGCGGCACTGGTACTCGGTGTGGCGGAGTTGATCGCGGTGTTCACCGGGGCCGGGAGCGCACCCGCGTACGCACTCGGCGCGACGGTGGTCGACCACACCCCCGACGGAGTCAGGGAATGGGCGATCTCGACCTTCGGAACCAGCGACAAGGCCGTGCTGTTCGTGTGCATGGGCCTGGTGGCGCTCGCCGTCGCCGGGGCCGCCGGGATCTTCGAACGGACGGCTCGACCGGTGGGATCGGTCGCGTTCGCGATGTTCGGCGTGGTCGCTGCCGTCATCGGCGCCGGGAGAGCCGGCGGGTTCGCCGGGGCGCTGCCCGCGCTGATCGGTACCGCCGCCGGCATTCTCGCGTTGCGAGGATTGACCGGACGGATCGAGGACACCGCCGACTCGCTGCGATCGGCGCCGGAACCCGCCGCGCCACACCTCGGTGCGGCCACCGCGACGCCGGACGTGAGCGGCGAGAAAAGCCTGGTCCGCACCGGCGCATCGGGTGCGGGGGCCGGGCGGCGGCGCGTGCTCGGCGGCCTCGCGGCGACCGGGGTGCTCGCTCTCGGCGCCGGCCTCGCGGGCCGGCTACTCGGCGGTGCCCGCCACGATGTGACGGCCGAGCGCGCGACCGTCGAATTGCCCAGGGCGACAGCACCGTTGCCGGATCTCCCACCGGATGCCGATCTCCGCGTGCCCGGACTCACCTCGTACCTCACCCCGAACAGCGACTTCTACCGGATCGACACCGCGCTGATCGTTCCCCAGGTGTCCACAGACTCCTGGTCCCTGCGCATCCACGGGATGGTCGACCAGGAGATCACCCTCACCTGGGACGACCTGCTTCGCCGCACCCCGGTCGAGCGCCTGGTCACCCTGGCATGTGTCTCCAACCCGATCAACGGCGACCTGATCGGCAACGCCCGCTGGCTCGGCTATCGCCTCGACGAACTCCTCGCCGAAGCACGACCGCACCCCGGCGCCGACATGGTGCTGTCGCACAGCCAGGACGGCTGGACCGCGGGTTCGCCCCTCTCGATCCTCACCGACGGCCGCGACGCCCTGCTCGCCATCGGCATGAACGGCGAACCCCTCCCGGTCCAGCACGGCTACCCCGCTCGCCTCGTCGTCCCCGGCCTCTACGGCTACGTCTCCGCCACCAAATGGGTCACCGAACTCGAGATCACCCGCTTCGACAAGGCCACCGCCTACTGGACCCGCCGCGGCTGGTCGGCGCAGGGCCCGATCAAAACCGGCACCCGCATCGACACCCCACGCGGGCGCGGCCGAATCCCGCAGGGCCGCACCGTGATCGCCGGTGTCGCCTGGGCCCAGCATCGCGGCGTCACCGGCGTCGAGGTGCAGGTCGACAACGGCGACTGGCGCCCGGCCCGCCTGTCCACCGAGGTCACCATCGACACCTGGCGCCAGTGGACCTACGACTGGGAAGCCACCCCCGGCCAGCACACCCTGCGCGCCCGCACCACCGACACCACGGGCAGCCCCCAGACCCCCGTCGAACAAGACGTCGTCCCCGACGGCGCCACCGGCTACCCCACCCTCACCATCCAGGTGAACTGAAACCTGCCCGCCACGTTCGCACGTGACAGGCAGGCGATTCGACAGCGCGGTCAGGCCGCGGCGTCGGCTTTCTCCCGATCGGGTGCCTTGCCGGCGGACTTGCCGTGGCCGACGAACAGTGCCGAGGCGATGATGCCGATCACCAGAATCGCGGCGGGCAGGATCATCGACTGGGCCAGCGCGGTGCTGAATTCGTCGATGATCTGCGGTGGGAGCGGGCCGGTGGCAGCGCCCTCGCCGACCGGGCCGCCACCACCGAGGCCGTTGGCGGTGAGGCGGGCGGCGATCAGAGCGCTGATCGCGGCGCTACCGAGAACCGAACCGACCTGGCGGGTGGTGTTGTACACACCGGCGCCCGCGCCGGCCTGCGCGACCGGCAGATTGTGGGTGGCGGTCGAGGCGAGCGGCGCCCAGATGCAGGCGTTGGCCAGGCCCGCGACGGCGGCGGCGACCAGGAACCAGACGATCGACGAGTCCGGGCTCATCAGCGCGCCGAAGCACGCCACCGAACCGGCGAACAGCACGAATCCGATCGTCGGCAGCAACCGGGGCGGCAGTTTGTCCGACACCTTGCCGATGAACGGCGCGGTGAAACCGGTGATGATCGCCATCGGTGCGAAGACCAGCGCCGACACGGTCGGCGTCATCTCGCGCACCGCCTGCAGGTAGAAGTACGACGGCACCATCATCGAGGTGACCGCGGCGCCCATCGCGGCGATCGCCAGGTTCGACAACGCGAAATTGCGGTCCCGGAACAGGCTCAGCGGCACCAGCGGTTCGCCCTTGTTGCGCGCCTGGTTGATCACGAACACCACCAGCATCACCACGCCGAAGCCGATCAGCAGCCAGATCCGCAACGACCAGTCCTGCGAATTGCCCTCCTGGATACCGAAAACCAGGGCGAGCATGCCGACTCCGCTGAGGATCACCCCGACGATGTCGAACTTGTGGTCGCTGGTCGGCAGCGCGGGCACCAGCCACACGGCCAGGCCGAACGCGATGATGCCCACCGGCACATTGACGAAGAAGATCCATTCCCAGCCGAGGTTGTCGACCAGCACGCCACCGAGAATGGGCCCGATCAGCGTCGCCAGCCCGGCGACGCCACCCCACAGGCCCATCGCGGCGCCGCGTTTGTCCGGCGCGAAGGTGCGGGTGATCACGGCCATCGTCTGCGGGGTCATCAGCGCGGCGCCGATGCCCTGGGCGGCGCGGGCGGCGATCAGCATGCCGATGCTGCCGGACAGGCCGCACCACAGCGAGGCGGCGGTGAAGACCGCGAGGCCGATCAGGTAGATGTTCTTCGGCCCGAACTTGTCACCGAGCCGGCCGGTGACCAGCAGCGGCACCGCGTAGGTGAGCAGGTAGGCGCTGGTCACCCAGATGACGTTGGAGATGTCGGTGCTGAGCTCGGTCATGATGGCCGGATTGGCGACCGCGACGATCGTCATGTCCAGCAGGATCATGAAGAACCCGACCACCAGCGCGAAGAGCGCTAGCCACGGATTACGTTGGGTGGTCATCGAATGCGTTCCAATCGAGGAGAGGGATTCAGCTTCGGGCGGCCCAGCGGGGCCGGGGCGCGGCGTCGGGGTGATCCCCACTCGGCCATTCGTGGAGGTGCTCGCCGGTGATCCGTTCGCCGGTGCCGGGGTCGAACTGCTCCCACGGCACGGCACCGCTGCCGAGTTCGGCGGCGAAGGCTTCGATCCACGTGAGTTCGGCGTGGATGGTGGCGCGAATGTATTCCAGGACAACGAAATAGCGGCGCGGGATGGCACGGCCGCGCGTCCAGTCGAGCAGCACGTCCATGTCGGCTCGCGACTGAGTCAGGTACTCCACGCGCTCATCGAGCAACGCGACGACCTGCTCTCGCGGGAGGGTGTGCGCTTCGGCCAACGCCACCCGGAAGATCGGATATTCCTGCACCGGCGTCCGCAGCAGCTCGGCGATCCGCCCCCGCAGCGCGGTACGCCCGGAATCGGTGATCCGATAGGTGGTCCGCTCGGGCCGGTTACCGGCCCGGCCGATCCCCTCCGCCGCCACCATCTCGTCGTCGGCCAGCCGGGCCACGACGTGATACAGCGACCCGGGCCGCACCTTGACCAGCAGATCCTCCCGCCGAGCGATCAGCAATTGATACATCTCGTACGGATGCATGGGTCGCTCGTCGAGCAACGCGAGCACCGCGATAGCCAACGGCGTCAACGTAGCCCGCCCGGTCTGCCCCACGCCGCCACCTCCACCTCTATCAATGTTCCCGGCAAAATATTCCACTAGGAATATACGGAGTGGAGTAGTGCCTGGCAAGACAGCGACAACGCCGAGCGCCTACGAGAAACGGCAGGCCAACTGCTGTGCGATATCGCGGCGGACGTGCTCGGCTACCTCGGCCGAGTCAGCTGGGGCTCTGTGATCGAGCCGGTCGACGATCCGGTGATCGCGCTTCAGAGAGCGTGGGCGTCGAGCCAGGCGCGGGCTGCCAGTGCCGGGTCGGTGCCGGTGTCGACCTGGTGGACGAGGTCGATCAGGTCATCGGTGGTCAGTTCACCGGCTACGTAGTTGAGCTTCTTCAGCTGTCGGCGGTCGAAGATGCCGCTGCGGTAGAGGGCGACGATGCTCTGGGAGCGGGCGGCGCCCTCCGGCGCTCCCTCCGTCACGCGGGGGCGCGGGTCTGTGCCGTCCGCAGCGTCGGATACCGAAATTCCCTGCGGGAGAGCCGAGTTGACCGCGGCGACCACTTCGTCCGGTGTGCGCGCCGGGGAGGCGGGGTTCCAGCGGTCCACGAGGGCGCCGTTGCGGGCGGGCAGGACCGCGATGCGACCGGCGTCGAGATCGGTGAGGGGGGTGGCCGATCCGGTGGCGACGGCCGAGTCGACGCCCGCGCGTTCCAGTGCTTGGGAATAGATCTCGGCGAGCAGAACTGATTCCGTGGTCGAATCCCCACCCACCACGACCACCGGACCGGCGTCGTCCCCGGCGCAGGAAATGGTGGCGAAAGCGCAGGTGGCAGCGAGGATCGCGGCGGCGGTTCGACGCACGGCGACCGAGTGCATCCGGCGACACCAACTTTCCGTATTTGCCGTCAACCCGCGCAATTCGGCCCGACGGCGGGCAGTATGAACTACCAGAATGTACCTGTGGCCCCCGGGTCGCACGCACAGCGCACTGCCCGCCTTTGCCGGAAGGACACCAGTGAAAACCGACTTCGCCTCCTCCTCGCCAGGACAACGTCGACCGGCACGCCGCCTCGCGATGCGGGCGGGCCGGGTACTGGTTGCCGCGGTGGCGCTGGCCGCCGCCATGATCGCCTCCGCCTGCGGCAACAACGATCCCCTTGCCGCCAAGGGTGATTGCACCAGCGACGCGTTGATCATCGGGTCGGCCAACTTCCCCGAGTCCGAGACCGTCGCCAACATCTACACCGAGGTGCTGCGGATCAACGGCTTCAAGGTCGACACCAAGTTCGACATCGGCTCGCGCGAGGCCTACATCCCCGCACTGCGCCAGTGCGCGATCTCGCTCATCCCCGAATACACCGGCAACCTGCTGCAATACCTCGACAAAGACGCCACGGCCACCGCCGCGCCCGACGTGAACGCCGCGCTCACCACGGCACTCGGCGACGACCTCGCCATCGCGACGCCCGCCCCCGGCGAGGACTCGGACGCGGTGGTCGTCACCCGTGCCACGGCCGACAAGTGGAACCTGAAGTCCATCGCCGACCTCGCGCCGCACTCGGCCGAGGTGAAGTTCGGCGGGATGGCCGAATTCGCCCAGCGCCCGGGCGGACTGCCGGGCTTGAAGAAGAACTACGGCCTCGACATCACCGACGCCAATTTCGTGCCGATCGCCGACGGCGGCGGCCCCGCGACGGTGCGCGCGCTGGTCGACGGCCAGGTCACCGCGGCCGACATCTTCACCACGTCGCCGGCGATCGCGCAGAACGACCTGGTGGTGCTGGCCGATCCGAAGCACAATTTCGCGGCCCAGAACGTGGTCCCGCTGTTCAACGCCGCGAAGAAGACCGACAAGGCCGTCGCCGTGCTCGACGCGGTCTCGGCCAAACTCACCACCACCGAACTGATCTCGCTGAACACGGCCGTCTCCGGCGACAGCAAGATCGAACCGAAGGCCGCCGCGCTCGCCTGGATCACCGCCCAGGGGCTGAACTCCCCCATCGGCTAGGGCCAGCTGCGCCCCGAGGAGAAATTCAGTGTCCGACATCGAATTCCGCGGAATCGACAAGACCTATCCGAACGGCACACACGCGGTGCGCGATCTGAACCTGCACATCGACTCGGGTTCGTTCACGGTGTTCGTCGGGCCGTCCGGCTGCGGCAAGACCACCTCGATGCGCATGATCAATCGCATGGTCGACCCCACCGCGGGCGCGGTCACCGTCGACGGACGCGACATCGCCACGGTCGATCCGGTGAAACTGCGCCTCGGTGTCGGCTACGTGATCCAGAGCGGCGGGCTGCTGCCCAACCGCCGGGTGATCGACAACGTGGCGACCGTGCCGATGCTGCTCGGGCAATCGCGCAAGGCGGCCCGCGCGGCCGCGCTGGAGGTGATGGACCGGGTCGGGTTGGATCGCGATCTGGCGCAGCGGTATCCGGCGCAACTGTCCGGCGGTCAGCAGCAGCGGGTCGGGGTGGCGCGGGCGCTGGCCGCCGATCCGCCGGTGCTGTTGATGGACGAGCCGTTCAGCGCGGTCGACCCGGTGGTGCGCGCGGAACTACAGTCGGAGATGCGGCGGCTCCAGTCCGAGTTGCACAAGACGATCGTGTTCGTCACCCACGATATCGACGAGGCGATCACGCTCGGCGACAAGATCGCGGTGTTCGGGCTCGGCGGGGTGCTCCAGCAGTACGACACCCCGGAACAGGTCCTGGCCCAGCCCGCAACCGATTTCGTCGCCGGGTTCGTCGGCAGGGATCGCGGCTATCGGGGACTGTCGTTCCGCAGCGCCGAAGCTGTTGCGCTGGCGCCGATTCGGACGGTCGAACCGGACGGCATCGCCGGACTGCGGCTCGCTCAGGGCGAATGGGCACTCGTCGTCGACGAGCGCGGCAAACCGGGCGGCTGGATCGATGTCACCGGCGCGGAACGGGTGCGAGCCGGAAAACCCGTGGCCTCCAGTGTTTCCGCCGGTGGTTCACTGTTCACCCCGGACGGTGATCTCCGGCAGGCACTGGACGCGGCGATCTCCTCCCCCTCGGGCATCGGCGTCGCCGTCGACGAGGCGGGTGCGGTGCGCGGCGGGCTGCTGGCCACCGATGTGCTGACCCAACTCGCCGAACAACGGGAAGCCGAAGACTCCCAACGCAATCAGGAGTTCTTCGCCCAGGGCACCGCGTGAGATATCTGATCGACAACTTCGCCGGCATCATGGCGATCACCCGCACCCACCTGGTGCTGGCACTGGTCCCCCTGCTGCTCGGCTTGGCGATCGCGGTCCCGGTCGGCGCACTGGCGCACGGAAACCGCTGGGCCCGGCGGATCACCACCACCACGTCGAGCCTGGCCTACACCATCCCCTCGCTCGCGCTGTTCGTGATCATTCCGCCGCTGGTCGGCATCTCGATGATCGACCCGCTCAATGTGATCATCGCGCTCACCGTGTATTCGACCGCGCTGCTGCTGATCGCGGTGCCGATGGCGCTGGATACGGTGCCCGACAGCGTGATCGATGCCGCCGACGCCATCGGATTCGGCCGGATGCGACGCACGGTCACCGTCGATATGCCGCTCGCGTTACCGGTTTTCACCGCCTCGTTGCGCGTGGTGGTGGTCACCAACATCGCCATGGTGTCGGTCGGCGCGCTGATCGGCGTCGGCGGGCTCGGGAAGCTGTTCACCCAGGGCTATCAGCGCGATTACCCCGACCAGATCGTCGCGGGCATCATCGTCACCCTGGTGCTCGCGCTGATCTTCGATCGGCTGGTGTTGCTGCTCGGCACCCTCGCGACCCCGTGGACCAGGGCCGACGCGCGCGTGAAAGGGACACGCTCGTGAACCTCTTCGTCGAAGCCTGGCACTACCTGAGCGACAGCGCGAACTGGGGCGGACCCACCGGCATCGAACATCGTCTGCTGCAACATCTGTGGTACAGCTTCCTCGCGGTGGCACTGTCGGCGGTGATCGCGGTGCCGCTCGGGGCCGTCATCGGGCACACGCGCCGCGGCAGCGCGGTGATGGTCGGCTTCGCCAATGCCATGCGGGCGCTGCCGACCCTGGGTCTGCTCACCTTTCTGGTGCTCGGACTCGGGCTCGGGCTGATCCCGCCGCTGCTGGCGCTGATCACCGTCGGCATCCCGCCCCTGCTGGCGGGGGCTTACGCGGGGATCGCGAATGTGCCCGCCGACGTGGTCGACGCCTCGCGGGCCATGGGGATGACCGAGCGCCAGATCCTGTTCCGGGTGGAGGCGCCCAACGCGATGCCGGTGCTGCTCGGCGGGTTGCGCAGCGCCACTCTGCAAGTCGTCGCCACCGCGACCATCGCGGCCTATGTCAACCTGGGCGGGCTCGGCCGCTACATCTTCGACGGGATCGGGCTCTACCGATACGACCTCGTGCTGGTCGGCGCGCTGCTGGTGGCGGTGCTGGCACTGGTGCTCGATGGGCTGCTCGCGGTGGCGGTGTGGGCGAGCACCCCGGGCACCGGCAGGCTCACTCGCACCGGAACCGACCCCCAGATCTCAGTCGTCGCCGAGTAGCGCCCGCAGGTGCGGGTCGTCGGCCAGCACCTGCTGCATCCTGGCACGCTCCCTGGCCCGCTGAGCGGTGGCGTGAATCCACTCCTGCGCGGCCTGCACCATCGCCGCGTTCACCGAAACGCCGGTAGCCGCTGCGGCGGCCGTGAGCTGCTCGGCGACCTCGTCGGGAAGCTGCACGGTGATGGTGGTCATCGTTCGATGATCCCAGACAACGCGACAGCGCCCCCGTTCCGGTCGGAACGGGGGCGCTGTCCGGGAGAAACTAGGCGACGCCCTCGGCGCGCGCGGCTTCCGCGACGGCCTCGGCCACCGCCGGAGCCACACGCGGATCGAGCGGGCTCGGGATGATCTTGTCGACGGCGAGCTCGTCGGCGACGACGCCGAAGATGGCGTCCGCGGCGGCGACCTTCATGCCCTCGGTGATCCGGCGGGCACCGGCGTCGAGCGCACCCTTGAACACGCCGGGGAAGGCGAGCACATTGTTGATCTGGTTCGGGAAGTCGCTGCGGCCCGTCGCCACGATCGCCACGTACTTGGCGGCCACGTCGGGGTGGATCTCCGGGTCCGGGTTGGACATGGCGAACACGATCGCCTCCGGCGCCATCGAGGCGATGAGCTCTTCGGGGATGGTGCCCGCGGACAGGCCCAGGAACACATCGGCGCCGGCGAGCGCGTCGGCCGGGCCACCGGTCAGGCCACGCGGGTTGGAGCGGGCGGCCAGGTCGGCCTTCACACCGTTGAGGCCGTCGCGACCGGCACTGACGATGCCCTTCGAGTCGAGCACGACCACATCGGGCACGCCGGCGGCGATCAGGATGTTCGCGCACGCCACACCGGCCGCGCCCGCGCCGGAGACGACAACCTTCAGCCCGGACATGTCACGGCCCTGCACCGCGGCCGCACCCTTGAGGGCGGCCAGCACCACGATGGCGGTGCCGTGCTGGTCGTCGTGCATGACCGGGCAGTCCAGCGCCTCGATGACGCGACGCTCGATCTCGAAGCAGCGCGGGGCGGAGATATCTTCCAGGTTCACCGCGCCGAAGCTCGGACGCAGGTGGATCAGCGTCTGGACGATCTCGTCGGGATCGGTGGTGTCGAGCACCAGCGGGATCGAGTTCAGGCCGGCGAACTTCTTGAACAGCGCGGCCTTGCCCTCCATCACGGGCAGCGAGGCGCGCGGGCCGATGTCGCCGAGGCCGAGCACGGCGGTGCCGTCGCTGACCACGACCACGAGCCGGTCGGTCCAGGTGTAGGTCTTGGTGAGCGCGGCATCCTCGGCGATCGCACGGCTGACCTGGGCGACACCGGGGGTGTAGGCGATGGACAGATCGCGCTGGGTCTCGAGGGGAGCGCTGAGCTCGACAGACAGCTTTCCACCGAGGTGACCCGCGAAGATCTCCTCCTGGGTGATCGCAGCGAGGCTCGCTGCGTCATCGGCCTTGGGCGCCGCGGTGGCATTCGGTGCGTCAGTCACAGGTGACACGATTTCACTCCTGCTCGAGTCGGGCTCAACCGGGGGACGGTTACCGCCGGGTATATCGGAACTACGAATTTCTGGGGCGCGGGATTGCTACGACGCTGGTTCGCTACGACGCTCATCGGGTGCGCGTCCGCACGCGTTTCACGGTGGCAACCGGTACACGTGGCGCGGCACTGATCCGCCGAGCGGAACCGGACGGGTGTGTCCGGGCGAGCAGAACGGATCGACCAACGCTGCGACGGTGCGTCGCACGGCGGAAAGTCACCGATGTTTCCCCGAACCCGGCGGTGGCAAGGGAAGGGAATCCGCAACATTCTGCCAGCACGATGCGTTGATTGCCAAACCGCGTCATGTGTCGAGCGTAGCCGTGTCGAATTGCCGTGGAGTAAGCGAAAACTCGCAGCGCAGCGGGAACATCCGGTGAACTCTCACACCGTGGCGGGGGTGGCCGCGGTGAGCTCGTCACCGAGCGGCGGCGGCCACTGCTCCCGGCGCACCCAGACGTCGTCGAGCCCACCGCAGCGCAACCGGACCAACCAGTCCGAGTGCGCGGCGGGGTGGTCGATGCGGCGGTGGATACCACGGCTCTCGGCGCGAACGAGCGCACTGTAGCCCGCCCACCTGGCGACAGCGAGCAGGGCAGCCGCCTGGCGTGACCGCAGCTGCCCCACGCCGAGGCCACCGAGTTCGAACTGGGCGCCGGGCCACATCGCGTCCAGTTCGGCGATGCTGTCGGCGAGGCTGCCCGCGCTACGCCGGTAGCTGCGGCGCAGCGGCAGCGTGTGCTCCTGCACCAGGCCGATCACCGACCGCGGGTCGATGTGAGCGTGCGGCCCGAGACCCGCGCCGGGCACCGGACGCGCGCTGCTCGCCCGCTCGTTGGCGACCGCGAACGCGGCGGCGCCCTGCCCCGCCCAGCTGCCCGAGGCCAGCGCCCAGGCACCGTTGAGGCCACCGCAGGCGCCCGCCGCGCCGGTGACGATCTGGCGGCCGGTCACATCACCCGCACCGAACAGGCCGCGGATCGTCGTGGAGCAATCGGCATCGGCGAGGGCCAGCCCGCCCGCGCCACGGATGGTTCCCTCCAGCACCGCCCGCACGGGAACCCGTCCCGCGGCGTCGACCGCGCCGTGCCTGCTCAGCCAGTGCCGGACGGTGTCGGGCACCTCGCTCAGAGCCGCGAAGACCCGGCGCCCGTCCGCGATGGCGGTGAGCGCCGCCGGGTACCGGTCGGGCAGTTCGGCGCCCGCTTCGTCGTAGAGGGCCGCGAAATGCACCGACAGACCGGGCGCGACCGCCGGGTGCGGATGCACTCGCGACAGCACCGGCGCGAGCCCGTAGGCACTGGAGAACTCCATCCCGCACAGTTCGGCGCCTGCCTCGGCCGCCATCAGCAAGCCCTCGCCGGTGCTCACCTCGGTGCCCGCACCGCCGGACAGGAACGCGCAACCGCCGGTGGCGACCACGACCGCACCCGCCCGGATGGCCCACGGCCGAAACTTGTTGTGGCGCTGGACCCCCGCCGCGCCCACCACGGTGCCCGCCGGGTCGACGAGCAATTGCAGCGCCGGATGATGATCGAGAATGCGCACACCCGCCTCGAGCGCGCCGCGCCGAAGCCGGCGCAGATAGCTCGCGCCGTCGAAGTGCGCGTGGGCCGGGTCGCCGTTCGGATCGGGCACGCGATGCCGGGTCCCCGACCAGGTCTGCAATCGCCGGTGGGTCTCGTCGACCACGCGGTGCAGCCAGGCGCGATCACCGAGCGCGCCGCCGGAGACGAACATCTGCTCGACCGCCTCGGCGCGGCCGGGACCGGGCGGAATATCCCAGAGCACGGTCGTGCCGTACACGGTGGGACCGCTGGAACCGCAGCGGCTCTTGTCGACCAGCACCACCCGCGCACCCGTCGCCGCAGCCGAGACGGCGGCCCAGAGCCCGGCGGGTCCACCGCCGAGGATCAAGACATCCGTTTCGATGCTGGTCACAAAGAGAAATATTCGGGCACAATTCACCCGTCCGCAACCATTACGCGGCCGTCAACCCCACCATTGTGTCCAAAGCAATACACCGGCCGTGACCAAGACCGTCACCGACCCGAACAAGGTGGACATTCCGCGACGGCGGTCGGCGAAAACCTGCGCCACGACCACCACGACAGCGGCGACGACATGCCACGCCAGCGATTCGGCGCCCGGCCCGGGAAAGTCGCGGCGCGAGCCGATCACCGCCGCGCCGACGACCACGCACAAGAGCACGAGAACCCCACCCGCGACAACACCGCTGACCGCGCGCACCAGCGTCACGGGGCGATCACCGGCGTCCCGCTCGCCTTGTCGATGAGCGCTTCGTACTGATCGCGATCGGTGCCACACGCGCCGATCGCGATGGTCTTGTTGCTGCCGTGATAGTCCGACGAGCCGGTGCGCACCAGACCCAATTCCCGCGAAAGTCCGGTCAGCACACGGCGATCGGCCTCGCTGTGATCAGGGTGGTCGATCTCGAGCCCACCCAGGCCGAGCCCGGCCAGCTCCCTGATGTCGTCGAGCGCCAGCAGCCTGCCCCGCTTCCGTGCGCGAGCATGGGCGATCACGCTGACCCCGCCCGCGGCCGCGATCAACCGCACGGCCCTCGGCAACGGAGTGTCGGCCTTCTCGGCGTAGTACGGCCCGTGCGGCGCGAGCAGATCGATGAACGCGGCGTTCACGCTCTCGACGACTCCCGCCCCGACCAGCGCCTGCGCCAGATGCGGCCTGCCCACCGCCGGACCCGCGCTCGCCATCACCGCGACGGGATCGATCGGCAGGCCGTCGGCCGCCATCTTCTCGGCCATCGCCCGCACCCTGGCCACCCGCTCGGCGCGCAACCGCTCGCGTTCCTCGGCGAAACCGCGATCGGTGGGGTCGAACAGATACGCCAGCAGGTGCACCGGCACCGGGTAACCGTCCTCCCCCATGCCCGTGCACGACATCTCCATGCCACGCACCAGGGTGAGCCCCGCGGGGCGGGCGGCCTCGGCCTCGGCCCAGCCACCGGTCGTGTCGTGGTCGGTGATCGCGACGACGTCGAGGCCGGCCGCCGCGGCGTGCCGCACCAGTTCGGCGGGGGTGTCGGTGCCGTCGGAGGCGGTGGAATGGGTATGCAGGTCGATGCGCACACTTCAGTCTTACAGTGCGGTGTCGGGTCTCGCGCATTCCCGGGTGCACGCGGACGGTGCCCGTAGGATCCACTCGGTGCCCTCATTTCCGCCGATGCCCTCGTTCCACGGGCCCGATCGCGCGACGAAAACGCCGCGACCGCAGGTCCGGGTGCCGACCGCGCGAGCGATCGTCGACTGTGGGGTCTATGTCGACGGCGAGCGGCGGCCGGGACATTTCACGCCACAACAGGCGCTCACCGAGGCGGAGAAGACCGACGCGGGATTCGTCTGGATCGGCCTGCACGACCCGGACGAGCGGCAGATGAACGACATCGCCTCGATCTTCGACCTGCACCCACTGGCCGTGGAGGACGCGGTGCAGGGTCGGCAACGCCCCAAGCTCGAGCGCTACGGCGACACCCTGTTCCTGGTGCTGAGCACGGTCCGCTACGTCGAACACGACATCGCCTCGACCAGCGAGATCGTGGAGACCGGCGACATCATGGTCTTCACCGGCCCACGCTTCGCCGTCACGGTGCGCCACGGCGAACACACCCACCTGTCCACTGTGCGCCACGAGCTGGAACAGCAACCCGATCAGCTCAAATACGGACCGACCTCGGTGCTGCACGCCGTCGCCGACCACATCGTGGACACCTACGTCGACGTCACCGAATCCGTCGGCAGCGATATCGACGAGATGGAGGAGGCGGTGTTCACACCCACCTCGAAGATCGGCATCGGCTCGATCTACCAGCTCAAACGCGAAGTGGTGGAACTGCGAAGGGCGGTCGCACCACTGGCGGTTCCGCTGGAACGGCTGGTGAACAACACCGACCTACCGGTGCCGACCGAGATCCGTCGCTATCTGCGCGACGTCGCCGACCACCAGGCCAGCGTCTCCGATCACGTCAGCTATTTCGACGAGGCGCTCAGCGGGTTGGTCAATGCCGCGCTGGCCAAGATCAGCGTTCAGCAGAACACCGATATGCGCAAGATCTCGGCCTATGCCGCGATGGCGGCGGTACCGACGATGATCGCGGGCGTCTACGGAATGAACTTCGACCACATGTGGGAACTGCATCAGGTGTGGGGCTATCCCGTGGTGCTGATCGTGATGGGAGTGCTGTGCGCGGTGCTGCTCCGCAGCTTCCGCCGCAACGGGTGGCTCTAGAGATTCACCGCACCGCGCTCGGGATCACGCACGTCGATACCGGCCTCGGCCCAGGCCTCGCGCAGCGCCGCAGCACCGCGCACCCGCACCCAGGCGGCCTCGGTCGCGGTCACCGGGGTGACGCTGAGATAGCGCACCGGGTCGGCCGGGTCGGGCAGCGCGATCGCGGGAATGTCGCTCTCGCCGAGCACGACCGCGGTGAACTTCGCGTTGCGCCACAACGGTTCTCCGAGATCGAGTAGCGCGTCGGCCTGCAGCACCACGCCTTCCACCGCGGGCGAGGCGACCAGCACACCGAGGGATTTGGCCACCCCGACCTGCGGGTCGGCACTCATCAACAGTGTCAGAACCAGTTCCGCGCGCGGTCCGCGCACCGGGTCGGCCAGCAGATCGGACGGATCACCCATCGGGTGCCGGGAACCGCCCAGCGTCGCGTAGTGGATCGCGCCGTCGCCCGGGATACGCAGGATCTCGACGGGTTCGAGCCCGAGGAAGGTCAGCGACGCCGAATCGACCTGCGCGCGTTCGACACCGAAGTGGTCCAGCACCGCGGTGCGGACCGTGTTCTCCACATCCATCGCGCTACAGGGCCAATCGGGCCAGCATGTCGCGGGCTTGCTCGGCGGACTTCGGATCACACAGCACGTCGTAACGCCCCGCGACCAACTGCATGGTCGAGGCGAAGTCGCGCTGGCCCTTGGTGGCCGCGTACGGGATCGAGGTGGTGATGACGCCGAAGACGATGCCGCCGAGCAGACCGACGACCAGCGGTCCGAGCGCACCGCCGGTGGTGGTGAACAGGCTCAGCAGCAGACCGAGGAACAGGCCGAGCCAGGCACCCGACACCACGCCGCCGCCGATGACCTTGCCCCAGGTGAGCCGGTAGAGCACCCGCTCGACCTGCATCAGATCGACACCGACGATGGTCACGTCCTGCACCGGGAACTGCCCGTCGGCCAGGTAGTCGACCGCGCGCTGCGCCTCCGCGTAGGTCGGGTAGGAGCCGACCGGCCAGCCCGACGGCGGCGTCGGCAACGCCTGCCGCCCGCGATTCGAGTTGCCCAAGGGATTCGTCATAGTCCTATTCTGCTATTCGTCGACCGACTGTGCCGCAGCGAAACGCGCCAGTGCACCCCAGCGGGATCAAGCGTCAGTTCTCGTCATTCCCGCGGCACGCCCCTTGTCGGCCACAACCTGAGCCATCTTGGCGCTTGCTTCGTCGATCATCTCATCCCCCAACATCACAGCGCCACGCGCGCCGCCGGCCTCGGAGGTGTGAAAGGCGTAGGTCTCCAGGATCAACTCGGCGCGGTCGTAGTCGGCCTGACGGGGACTGAAGATCTCGTTGGCCGCGTCCACCTGGCCGGGATGGAGCACCCACTTGCCGTCGAAACCCAGTGCGGCCGTTCGCCCCGCGGCCCGGCGGAAACCGTCGACATCGCGAATCTGCAGGTAGGGGCCATCGATCGCCTGCAGGCCGTGCGCGCGGGCGGCGAGCAGGATCGTCATCAGGATGTGGTGGTACGCGTCGCCGACGTCGTAGCCTTCCGGCTGCTCGCCCACCACCAGCGTGCGCATATTGATACTGGCCATGAAGTCGGCGGGCCCGAACACCAGCGTCTGCACGCGCGGGCTCGCGGTGGCGATGGCGTCGATATTGCGCAGGCCCAACGCGTTCTCGATCTGCGGTTCGATGCCGATCCGGCCGACCTCGAGGCCGCTCGCCTTCTCCACCTGGGTGAGCAACAGATCGAGAGCCCGGACCTGACCCGCGTCGGTGACCTTGGGCAGCAGGATCGCGTCGAGCCAACTGCCCGCGCCCTCGACCACGCTGATCACATCGGCGAAGGTCCATTCGGTCGACCAGTCGTTGACCCGCACCACCCGCAACTGCGAACCCCAGCCCGGCTCGTTCAGGGCGGCGACGATATTCGCGCGGGCGGCCGCCTTGGCGCCGGGGGCGACCGCGTCCTCCAGGTCGAGGAACACCTCGTCGACCGGCAGAGTTTTCGCCTTCGCGATCATTTTCGGGTTGCTACCCGGCACAGCGAGCACCGAACGACGTGGCTTCATGAGGAGTGCCTCCTGACTGGTGCGGCCGTCCCCGACCGATAGCCTGATGGTCATGGCAACCACCAGGGTGTACGTCGCCCGGCTCGCCGGCCTGACGGTGCTGGGTCCGGACGGGGAGTCTATCGGCCGGGTCCGCGATGTGGTCGTCGCCGTCCGGCACGGACGCCAGCCGCCGCGCGTGCACGGGCTCGTCGTCGAATTGCTCACCCGGCGCCGAATTTTCGTGCCGATGCTGCGGGTCACCGCGATCGAACCCGGCATGGTCACCCTCAATACCGGCACCGTGAGCCTGCGCCGGTTCGCTCAGCGGCCCGGCGAGCGCCTGGCCATGGCGCAGATTCTCGATTCACCGGTCCGGGTGAACGACCCCGATCTGCCGGATCTGGCCGATATCGACGTGCTCGTCGCCGATCTGGGGATCGAGCAGACCAGGACCAGAGACTGGATCGTCAGCCGGGTCGCGGTGCGCGGGCATCGGCGGATCGGGCGCAGGCGTTCGGTGCACGTCGTCGAGTGGTCGCAGGTCGACGGGCTCACCCCCGCCGAGGTGGACCGCCCCGGCCAGGACGTGACCACCCTGCTCACCCAGTTCGAGGGGCTGCGCGCGGCCGATGTCGCGCACCGGCTGCGCGAGCTGCCGGAGAAACGTCGCATCGAGGTGGCGATCGCCCTCGACGACGAACGCCTGGCCGACGTGGTCCAGGAACTGCCCGACGACGATCAGGTCGACCTGCTCGGCCATCTCGAGGTGCGCCGCGCCGCCGACGTCCTCGAGGCGATGGACCCCGACGACGCCGCCGACCTGCTCGGCGAGCTGCCCGAGAGCGAAGCCGAATCGCTGTTGGCCCTGATGGATCCCGAGGAATCCGAGCCGGTGCGCCGGCTGCTCGCGCACTCCCCCGACACCGCGGGCGGTCTGATGACGCCGAAACCGATCGTGCTCGGTCCCGCGACCACCGTCGCCGAGGCGCTGGCCCGGGTCCGCGACCCCGACCTCACGCCCGCGCTGGCCTCGATGGCCTTCGTCGTGCGACCGCCCACGGCCACGCCGACCGGCCGCTACCTGGGCTGTGTGCACATTCAGCAGTTGCTGCGCGAACCGCCCGCGCACCTGGTGGGCGGGATCGTCGACAGTGATCTGGCGCCGCTGTCACCGGACCTGCCGCTCTCGGCGGTGACCCGCTATTTCGCCACCTACAACCTGGTGTGCGGGCCGGTGGTCGACGCGGAGAACCACCTGCTCGGCGCGGTGACCGTCGACGACGTCCTCGATCATCTGCTGCCCGAGGATTGGCGCGAGGAAGAGCCCCCGGCGCTGCAGCAGGTCGAGGCGAGCGGGAGTACGGCATGAGTGAGAAGAATCCGGCGCGGCAACGATTGGAGACGCCGGTCGGCTCGCGCTTCCGCTTCGACTGGGATTCGGACGCTTTCGCACAGGCCAGCGAGCGCGTCGCCCGGTTCCTCGGCACCGGGCGCTACCTCGCGATCCAGACGGTGATCGTCATCGTGTGGATCCTGCTCAATGTGTTCGCGGTGGCGCTGCGCTGGGACCCGTACCCGTTCATCCTGCTCAACCTGGCCTTCTCCACCCAGGCCGCCTACGCGGCGCCGCTGATCCTGCTGGCGCAGAACCGCCAGGACAACAGGGACAAGGTCTCGCTCGAAGAGGACCGGACCCGGGCCGCGCAGACCAAGGCCGATACCGAGTTCCTCGCCCGCGAACTCGCGTCACTGCGGCTGGCGGTGGGCGAGGTCGCCACCCGCGACTACCTGCGGCGCGAACTGGAGGAGATCAAGGACGTGCTCGACCGCATCGATGCGGTCACCACGCCCGACGGCGCGCCGAAGCAGGACAAAAAGCGAAAAGCGGTCCGCAAGAAAACCTCCGGTCAAACGCCCTCTTCCGCCCCGATTTCGCCTGGTGCTCCAGATGGGTGACCGGAAATGCTCAACAACTTCCTGACCGGTAGGTAACCTGGATCACGTTGTTCCGGGTGGGCCGGAGGGGGACTCTGCGGCCCGCCGCTTTTCGACGAAAAGGGTGTGGCCGTGCGAATCTCTGCTCCGATAACGATGTCGGCCCTTGTAGTCGCAGGTCTCGTCGCCTCCGGGTCCGGGGTGCACACCAGCGACCCGAGCACCGCGCCGACCGCCCCGGAGGCCCTGCTGGCCGCCACGGCGAGCTCCGCCGAGGACACCCCCGAAACCGATCCGTCCGAGATCGTCGGCCTGCTGCCGGTCGCGCAGGAGGCGCCGCGCCGGTTGCGCGCGCTCAACGCCAACACCGCCGCGCCCTTCGCGGGAACCGTGCCACTGCACAGCATTTCGCTGCCCACCGGCAGCGGCGCGCTCGGCATCCCGGAGATCGTGCTCGCCGCCTACCGCAACGCCGAGCTGGCCATGGAATCCGCGCAGCCCGGCTGCGGGCTCACCTGGAACCTGCTCGCGGGCATCGGCCGGATCGAATCCGGGCACGCCAGCAGTGGCCGCACCGACCCCGCCGGTACCACGACGACGCCGATCTTCGGCCCCGCGCTCGACGGCACCCTGCCCGGCAACGAGGTGATCAAGGAAGCCGACGGCGGTTTCGTACGGGCCCTCGGCCCGATGCAGTTCCTGCCGAGTACCTGGGTGCACTACGCCGCCGACGGCAACGGCGACGGCGCCGCGGACCCGCACAATGTCTTCGATGCCGCGCTGGCCGCGGGCAAGTACCTCTGCTCGGGTGGCATGAACCTGCGCGAGGCGGCCCAGGAGCTGCGGGCGGTGCTGCGCTACAACAACTCGATGTCCTACGCGGCCAACGTTCTGAGCTGGTCGGCGGCGTACCGGACCGGCGGCGCGCCGAGCCAGGTGGCCATCTCGCCGGAGATCATCCCGCCGGGCAGCGGTCCGCTGGTGGCGCCCAATGTGCTGGCGGCCTCGACCAACACGCCCACACCCACCACCACGCCCACACCGTCGACACCGAAGGTCACCACGCCGACGCAGGTGATGATCACGCTGCCCGGTCTGCCGCCGATCCCGTGCGGGATCTTCTGCCCGGCGCCGGTCGCACCGCCCGAGACATGCGTGAGCGAGCCGCTGCCCGCGCGGATGCCGAACCCGCTCGCACCCGAGCAGCAGCCCGCCGACAAGCCCGCCGAGCAGACCTACGGCGCTGCGGCGCCGAAGGACCCGGCCGCGCCCGAGCAGCCGGTGGTCGAGCCCGCCGCGTGCGCCCCGGAGGCCGTCGCCCCCGCCGAGACACCCGCACCACCCACCACGCCGCAGAAGACACCGGAACCGGGTGTCGCCCCGGCCGAGGAGCCCGCGCCCGCCGAGCCCGCGCCGGTGGCGCCGACCCAGCAGCCCGGCATCACGCTGCCGTTCGGCATCGTCATCCCGCTGCCGCCCGCCCCCGCACCAGCCCCGTAGAAATCAAACCGAAACTCAGATCACGGAGGGGTAACAAAAAGGTCTCGGGTGCGGTAATCTCTTCTCATCCAACACGGTTGAGGAGGGCACCACACAGTGGGTCGTCATCGGAAACAGCCTGCTACGACGGTTCGCCGTAGCTCGCTCATCGCACTGACCGGATTGGTCCCCGCTGGATTGGTAGCCGTGACCGCGGCCGCCACCGAGGCGACCCCGGCAACCAACGCAGCTGTCGAACACGACCTGCTGCCCGGCGCCGAGCCGGAGGCCACGGCCGATCTGGTCTCCTCGCCCCAGGCCGACATCGCCGAGCTCGTCCACGCGGAAGCGCGCCAGTCGGCCTCGGCCGCGCCGGTCGTGAAAACCGTTGCCCTGCCGGACGATCGCTCGTCCGCCGATCTGCCCGCGGGTCCGCTCGGCATTCCGGGCATCGCTGTCGCCGCCTATCAGACCGCCGAAGAGCAACTGGCCGTGGAGAACCCGCACTGCGGGATGTCCTGGTCGCTGCTGGCGGGCATCGGCCGCGTCGAATCCACCCACGCCTACGGCAAGGCCGACGCGCAGGGCAATCCGATCAAGGCGGTCTACGGGCCCGTCCTCGACGGCAGCCTCTCCGGCAACAATGTCATCCACGACAGCGACGACGGCGAACTCGACGGCCTCGGCGGCTACGACCGCGCCATCGGCCCGATGCAGTTCCTGCCCGAGACCTGGCACCGCTACGCCGCCGACGGCAACGCCGACGGCATCGCCGACCCCCAGAACCTCTTCGACGCGGCCCTCACCGCGGGCCGCTACCTGTGCGACGGCGGCCTGAACATGCGCGACCTCTCCCAGCAGTCCAAGGCGATCCTGCGCTACAACAACTCGATGGCCTACGTCGCCAACGTGATGGCCTGGTCGGGTTCCTACTCCAGCGGCCTCGCCCCCAAGCCCCAGGACCTGCCCCGAATCCACTAGGGAGCGGACCCACCGGCTATCCACTGTCGTCCCCGGATCGTCGGCCGATCCGGGGACGCATAACATCGGGGGTATGTCAGTGATTACGGAAGCGGATGTGCGGGCGGCGCTCGCGAAGGTCGACGACCCGGAGATCCGCAAACCGATCACCGAGTTGGGGATGGTCAAGTCCATCGCCATCGCCGACAGCGGTGATGTGCACATCGAGGTCTACCTGACCACCTCCGGGTGCCCGTTGCGGACCGAGATCATCCAGCGGGTCACCAAGGCCGTCGCCGACGTCAACGGGGCGGGGGCGGTGACCGTCGACCTCGATGTGATGAGCGACGAGCAGCGCACCGAGCTGCGCAAGTCGCTGCGTGGCGATTCGGCCGAGCCGGTCATCCCGTTCGCCCAGCCCGGTTCGCTGACCCGCGTGTACGCGGTGGCTTCCGGTAAGGGTGGCGTCGGCAAGTCCAGCGTCACCGCCAACCTCGCCGTGGCGCTGGCTCAGCGCGGGCTGTCGGTCGGTGTGCTCGACGCCGATATCTACGGCCACTCCATCCCGCGCATGCTCGGCACCGACGCCCGCCCGACCCAGGTCGAGCGAATGATCATGCCGCCCGTCGCGCACGACGTGAAGATGATCTCGATCGCGCAGTTCACCCAGGGCAATACCCCCGTGGTGTGGCGCGGACCGATGCTGCACCGCGCGCTGCAGCAGTTCCTCGCCGACGTGTTCTGGGGCGACCTGGACGTGCTGCTGCTCGACCTGCCGCCCGGCACCGGCGACGTCGCTATCTCCATCGCCCAGCTCATCCCCAGCGCCGAGATCCTGGTCGTCACCACCCCGCAGATCGCCGCCGCCGAGGTGGCCGAACGCGCGGGCGCGATCGCCCTGCAGACCCGTCAGCGCATCGCCGGCGTCGTGGAGAACATGTCCTGGCTCGACCTGCCCGACGGTTCCCGGATGGAGCTCTACGGCTCCGGCGGTGGCCAGGTCGTCGCCGACAGCCTCACCCGCGCCGTCGGCTCGAATGTGCCCCTGCTCGGCCAGATCCCGATCGAGCAGGCCCTGCGCGAAGGCGGCGACGAGGGCCACCCGATCGTGCTCTCCGATCCGGAGAACCCCGCCGCCGTCGCCCTGCGCGGTGTCGCCGACAAGCTCGCCGTCCGCAAACGGGGCCTCGCGGGCATGTCACTGGGAATCGATACCACCCGCCATCTGTGATTCGGGGGTTGTCGGTGGCTGTGCCTAGGCTGGGGTAATGCTGACGCTGCTTCTATACGTGCTCATCGTCGGGTTGGTCGCGGCGATGCTGTTCCTCGTCGCCAGTGCGGTATTCGGGCGGTCCGAGGAGCTCGGGCCCTTGCCCGAGGGGACCACCGCTACCGTGCTGCCCGCCGACGGCGTCACGGGGGCCGATGTGCGGGCGTTGCGATTCCAGCAGGTGGTGCGCGGGTACAAGGCCGGCGAGGTCGACTGGGCGCTGGGCAGGCTGGCCGAGCGGATCGACGAGCTCGAGTTCGAGCTGGCACAGGCTCGGCAGTGGCAGGCGCAGGTGGCGGCGGGCCAGGATCGCGGGTGAGCGAGCTCGCCGGCGACGGCCTCGTGCGCTGCGACTGGTCGACGGGCTCGCAGCTGTACCGCGATTACCACGACACCGAATGGGGCCGGCCCCTGCACGGTGACGACGCCATGTTCGAACGGCTCTGCCTCGAGGCCTTCCAGTCCGGCCTGGCCTGGATCACCGTCCTGCGTAAACGCCCCGCCTTTCGCGCCGCGTTCGCCGGTTTCGAGATCGCGAAGGTCGCCGAGTTCGATGATCGGGACCGCGCGCGGCTGCTGGCCGACGCGGGCATCGTGCGCAACCGCGCCAAGATCGACGCGGTGATCAACAATGCCCGGGTTGCTCGCGACCTGCCGGTGAGCCTGGACGAGCTGCTGTGGTCGTTCGCACCCGCGCCACGCCCACGGCCCGCCTCGATCGCGAATGTGCCCGCCACCACACCCGAATCCATTGCTCTGGCAAAGGAATTGAAGCGCCGAGGGTTCGCTTTCGTCGGCCCGACGACGGCGTATGCGCTCATGCAGGCAACCGGCATGGTGGACGATCACCTGGATGTTTGCTGGGTGGGAGCGGTACCGAACGGAACCGACTCTGCAGTCACATTTCGCACTCAGGTGTCCGCCCGCGACGGCAATAGGGAAGAATAGGACCAGTGTGGCCCGCCGAACACCCGGCGAGCCCGCTGGTTGGCGACAACCGGCAGACGAGAAAACAGTGCGCAGAACCACCGCGCAGATCTGGAGGGAGCAGAGGATGGCGGCCATGAAGCCCCGTACCGGGGACGGTCCCCTCGAAGCAACCAAGGAAGGTCGTGGAATCGTCATGCGGGTTCCACTCGAGGGTGGCGGGCGTCTGGTCGTCGAACTCACACCGGACGAGGCTGCGGCGCTCGGTGACGAATTGAAGAGCGTCACCAGCTGAGTGCGCTGACCGAGGTCGCCGCACTTCTGGCCTGCCCGGAGTGCGGCGACGAGCTGCAACCGCACGATCGTGCGCTGCGATGCGGTACCGGTCACAGCTTCGACATCGCCCGCCAGGGTTATGTCGGACTGCTGACCGGCGCATCGACGAAAATGACCGGCGACACCGCCGACATGCTCGACGCCCGCGCCGCTTTCCAGGGTGCGGGCCATTTCGCCCCGATCGCCGCGGCGATCGCTCGCGCCTTCGATACCGATCCCACGGTGCTCGACATCGGCGCGGGCACGGGCTACTACCTCGCCGAGGTGCTCGACGCGCACCCCGGCGCTCTCGGCATCGCCTTGGACGTGGCCAAGCCCGCGGCCCGCCGAGCCGCCCGCGCGCACCCCCGGATGGCCTCCGTCCTGGCCGACGCCTGGCGCGGCCTGCCGGTGCGCGACGACGCCACTACCGGCGTGCTCTCGGTCTTCGCCCCGCGCAACCCCGCCGAAGTCGCCCGCGTCCTCGCACCGGGCGGACGCTTCGTCGTCGTCACGCCCACGGCTCGCCATCTGGGCGAGCTGATCGGCCCCCTCGGCATGGTCAGCGTCGACCCGGACAAAGACCGCCGCCTGGCCGACTCCCTGGCCGGCACCTTCACCCGCGCCGAGCACACCCTCGTCGAGTTCCCGATGAAGCTGTCCCGCCCCGACGTCACCCACGTCGTCGCGATGGGCCCGTCGGCCTTCCACGGCACCCCCGCCGACGATCCACGCATCGCGGCGCTACCCGAGATCACCGCAGTGACGGCCTCGGTCACCGTGTCGATCTACCTACCGATGTCCTGAGCGGCTACATCGGCGGCGGTTCGATATCGCAGGTGCCGCGCCGCCGCTGTGCCGCCTGCGCCGTGTCCGGATGATCCAGCCCCAGCGTCGCGCGATATCGACCCAGCGCATCGGCTTCGAGGCCGTCGGCTTCGGCGACCCGGCCCAGCGCCCGCAGGTCCAGCGCGTAGTTGATCGCCACCTGCAGGGTGTACGGGTGGTCGGCACCGCGCGCCTCGGTCGACCGGGCCAGCACCGCCGCGCCGATCTCCACCGCCTCGGCGTACTCGCCGAGCCCGGCCAGATCGGCCGCGACCCCGCTACCGGCCGCGAGGGTGTACGGATGGGCCGCGCCGAGGCGATCGGTGAAGATCCGCACGGCCTGCCGGTCCAGGTCGAGCGCATCGGTGACATCGCCGCCGGTGCGCAGCGCTGCCGCGAAGTTCACCGCGCAGGCGGCGGTATAGGGATGGGCGGGGCGCACGGCGGCGCACCGCTGATATGCCTCCTCGGCCAGTTCGAGCGCCTCGTCGTGCCGGTCGAGCAGTCGGCAGTCGTTGGCCAGGTTGGTGCGCGCCGCCACCGATTCGGGGTGGTCGGGCCCGTACACCGCGACGTGGTGGTCGAGGGCACGCAGCTGCAACCGGTAGCCGTCGGCGAAGCTGCCCGCCTTGCGGTAGGAGACGGCCAGGTTCTTCTCCGCCCGCAGCACGTGCTGCTGACGCGGGTCACCGAGCAGGGTGAGCATGTCGCGCACCACCTCCTCCTGGACCCGCACCGATTCGGTGTAGCGGCCGAGTTCGCGCAGATCGCGGGCGACATTGTTGCGTGAGTGCAGAGCGAAGATCTGGTCCTCGTCGTCGGGGTCGTCGCGCCGGCTCGCGTAGACGGCGCTGTCGAGCTCGAGCGCCTCGGCGAAGCGACCCATCATGCGTACCGCGACCGCGAAATTGTGCTGAGCGCGCAGGGTCTCGCGATGTTGCGGCCCGAGGACCGCGCGAACCGTCGCGTAGGAGGCCTCGTTGTAGCCCACCGATCCGGCCCAGTCCCCGGACGAGCGGAGGCAGGCCGCGATCAGGTCCGAGGCAGCGGTGTATTCCTCGGGATATCGGTCCCGATTCGGCGCCACTCCCGCCAGTGCTCGCCGCGCGATCTCGTGTGCGCGTTCCCAGCGGTCCATCTGCCACAGCACATTGCCGGTGGTGGTGCGCAGCCGGACGATCCCGATGTGGTCCGCGCCCAGATGCGGTGCCCACGCGTCGGTGGCGCGTTCGCCCAGCGCGGCCGACGCGGTGAGCTCGCTGCGGTTGCGCAACGCCTGCACGATGTGGCCGGTCATGCCGAGCAAGCCACCGCAGGAGTGCCGCGGATCGCCGAGCCGGTCGCAGGCCAGCGCGCCGCTCGGATCGAGCTGGCGCCACAGCCAGTGGTAGCGCTCCCAGTGTTCGGAGAGGTCGGGGCGGCGCGGGTCGGCGGCACACAGGATGCGATGGGCTTCGTGCCGGATGCTCTGCACGCGGCTGTCGGACAGATTGACCTGGATGCCCATGGTGATGACCGAGTGCAGCACCACCCCGGTCGCCGCGACAGCGACCGGGGTCGTCAAGGTGAGCGTGTCGGCGAGCGATTCGGTGCGGATGAGTTCGAGCAACCGTGCGCGCCGGTCCTCGTCACGCAGGCTGCGGCGGATCGTGGCCTGCCAGCCGGGATCGACGGTGTCGGCAACGGGCACACCGTCGGGCTCTGCCTCGAGCAGGACCAGCGGAATCGGCATGTTCGGCGCGAAGTAGGCGAGCAGCCGCAGCAGGTAGCCCGCGGCGCGCTCGTCGGATCCGGCGGGTGCGTCGATGAGTCGGCGCAACGAGTTGCCGAGTATCCGCTGGACCGCGCGATATTCGCGGGCATCGGCTTTGTCGAGCATGAATGTGGGTGCCGTGAAGGCCTTCTCGCGGAGGTCGGCGGCGAGACGGGCCGCGTCCTCACGGCCGCGGCGCGCCATCGTGTGCAGCAGCAGCGGACTGCCCGCCGACTCCTCCACCGCCAGTTCGATCAGGTCCTCGGCCAGTTCGGGCACGTGATAGCTGAGGAATCGGGCGCCGTCGTCGTCGGTGAACAGCGGGACCGTGACGGTGTGGGGACCCTGCCAGCGCTGAACTTTCGAGGTGAACAGAATGTGCCCGTTGCCGCCCCACGGGACGACTTCGGCCAGCGGCGCCGGCTTGGACCCCACCGCCTGCTGGTCGCCTGCCGAGTCGGGGCGCGCGTCGTCGTAGACGAGCAGGAAGCGCTGCGGCATCTCGACGAGATGCTGCACGACCAGCCGATGCGCGTCCTGGTTTCCGACGACCTGCCCGAGGCCGAGCGGCCCGGCGAGACGGACGAGATCATGGCGCAGCGTCGTCGGATTCCCCGCGTTCACCCAGGCGATCAGGTCGTACTGCGAGCGGTTCCGGTCGAGGTAGGTCTTGGCCAGTGAGGTCTTGCCCGACGCGGTGGTACCGACCAGGACCACCGCCCCGGTGGTCGCCAGTCCGGCCCGGATGGCGTCCAGTTCGCCGTAGCGCCCGTAGAACCAGCGCGGTTCGGTGAGCGACTCGGGCACCACCCTCGGCGCGCCCGCCGTCGGCCCGGGGAACCGGACCCGGTCCCCGCGCAGCGGCAGCGCGCCGGTGGCGGGCGGCAGTCCGAGCCGTGCGCGGACATGATCCTCGTCCGCGGCCAAGTCGACCAGCGGCAGGCTCGCCAGCGCCGCGGGCAGCGCCGCCGCGTCGATCCCCGTCAGGCACACCGTGACCGCGCGATCGGCGACCGCGGCGACCAGCTCGGCCCAGTTCGGCGATTCCCTGCTCCACACCCCCAGCAGTACCTCGCTGACGATGACGATCAGATCCCCCGCCGGTGGCACCACGTCGACGACGTCGATGCCCGGCACCATCCGGGTGACCGCGAGCCGGTCGATCCACTCCTGGCGCAGCCAACGTACCCACACCGAGTCCTTGGCGACGTGAACGAGCGTGCTGGGCACAGTCACTCCTTCCCCGCCGCGGCGACGGCGCGCGCATCGTCATCGACGGTCCGGCGCAGCACCGTGACGAAGGTACGCCCGATCTCGGTCAATGTGGCGGAATCCAGCAGTGTGGCACAGGCTTTCACGGTCTGCCGGTGCGCGGTATCGGCGCGCTCGGCGAGTTCGGCCGACCCGTTCGCCCTCGCGAGCCCGCGGGTGAAGCGTCCCACCGCGAGGTGCGCGTACACCCCGTGCAGTACCGCGCTGGGCGGGCGGGGCCCGGCACGCCACGGCGACGGCAGCGATACCTCGGTGTCGCAGGCGATCATCGGCACCAGTTCCAGCACGATCCCCAGCTTCGAATGCTGGAATTCGTGCAGCAATCCGGTGGCCAGGCCCATACCGTCGACCGGGGTGATCATCGCGGCCGCGCCGAAGGCATCGACCAGGGTGGAACTCACGAAGCCCGTGTTCTCGTGCGAGCGCGGCACCACGGCGCGCATGCCGTGTGCCAGCGGGTGGGCCAGTTCGGGAACGGTGTCGTCGAGTAGCTGCCGCGCGGTCTCGAAACACCCCTTCCACCAGTCATAGTCGGTGTCGGCGATCGGCATCCAGTGTGGCGCGACGACCTGATCCGGCCAGGCCGCCGGAGTGGGTGGCAGGTCGTCGAATTCGAGCGTCGATGCCCCGGAGTGCCAGGTGCGCACGGGATTCCATGTCTGCCCGCCGTCGAGTTCCAGCCTGCCGTGGTGGCCCCGGACGTGCAGGTAGGCGCCGTCGGCTCCGCTGACAGTGCCGAGGCCGGGGACGACGCCGACGCCGCCGACCACCGGAATCGGCAGCGCGAACTCGATACCGGCGCGCAGTGCGGCGGCGACAGCGAACGAGGCGGCGAACCCGATCGGGTCGGCGAACTGCCCGTGGCCGGGTGCGGCCGTGGCACAGTAGGCCGCCCACGCACCGAATCGCGGGTGCGTCAGCACGCTGTCGACCGCCGCGCGATCGGCCTGCTGGGCGCGAATGAGGGTGTCCAGCGGCGATTGTCCGGTGCCGGTCGCGCTGACCTGCGGTGCGGGGGACACCGCGGCGAAGAAGGTCAGATTTCGGCTCAGCCAAGCCCGGCGCAGCAGCGAGGCGATGCCGGGGTGATCGCGGCCGCGGGCCAGCGAGGTCAGCTGGGCGGCCGAGATGCCGAGGTAGCGGGCGGGGGCAGGCATCGGGCGATCACGCCCCCGAGTTGCTGTTGTGCCCGGCGAAGACGATCCCGGCGGCCGCGCGGCGCTCGACCGCGCGATCGATGAGTGCGGTCATCACCGGATCATCGGGTGGCGCGAGCTGTGCGAGATCGACGGCGGACAGGTCGGCGACCTGACCTACCGTCGGCGATTCGGTTCGGCGCGCGCAGCCGATGGCTGTGCTCACGCCCGCTCCGGACCGTCCGCTGAAACCCGATTCGCGCATTCCCCCCGGGTCCCCCTTCCCGCTCTTTCGTTTCCACAGTACCGATATCCGCTGGTGCGGCGGCCTGGTTCGTTCGCCACCGTTCGCCTGGCTCGGAAACAGAACCACGCCGCGCGTCACCAGGGTTGCCACGAAGACGGCCAGCACGAGCCCGACCGGCGGTACGGTGGCGCCCACCGATTCGGTGGCGAGCGCGATCGCGGTCAGCGGCACCCTGGCCGCGGCTGCGACACAGGCCGCGAGCCCGGCGACAACGAATACGGCGGGGGCTCCGACGGGCACACCGGCTTCGCTCGCGAGCCGCCACGCCAAGGCGCCGGTGAACGCGCCCGCTACCATCGCGGGCCCGAAAACACCACCGGCGCCGCCGGTATTGAGCGTCACCGCCGTCGTCACGATCTTGGCCACCGGCGCGAGGGCGAGCAGCCACAGCGGTGCGGCCAGTACCACTGTCGCCGACAGGGTCGCGCCCGCCGCCGCATACCCGGTGGACAGCGACGCGGGAACGACGATCCCGATCAACCCGACCACCGCGCCCGCCGACACCGCCACGAGTGCCATCCGACCCGGCCGCGCGGCGCGCACCGCACTGCCCGTCCGCAAGGCCGCCACATAGACCCACGCCAGCACCGCGCAGGGCAGACCGACGGCGGCGAGCACACCGGTGCTCACCGGATCCAACAGCGGCCCCAACGTCACCGTGCCGAACATCGGATGCCTGCCATGGATCGCGACGAACACCGCGAACGCGATCGGCGCGCAGACCGCCGCGGGCAGGATCATGCGCGGCGAGAGACCACGCCGCCGCAGGATCTCCGCCGCGAACAGCGCACCGCCGACCGGGGTCTGGAACAGCGCGGCCACCCCGCCGCCCATGGCACAGCCGACCAGGACGGCGGCCCAGTACTCGGGCAGCCGCGCCCACCGCGTGACGACCGCACCCGCCGAGGCGGCGATCTGCGCGACCGGCCCCTCGGTGCCCGCGGACCCGCCGGTACCGAGAGTGAGCACCGTGCCCACCAATTTGGTTGTGCCACCGCGGGCATCGAGCCCGGTCAGGTCGCGGCTGTTCACCGCCGCGATCACCCCGTCGGTGCCGTTGATCGTGCCGCGCCCGATCCGGCCGACCCACGCGGTGGCCAACAGTCCGGCGGCGACCACCGCCGGCAGCAGCCAACCACTGCCCCGCGGTATCGGCCCGGCCCAGGCCGACGCCGACATCGGCAGCGCGACAAGCTTTTCCAAGATCAGCTCGGTCGCCACGTCGAGCAGCCACTTCAGCACCGCGGCCGACAACCCCGCCGCGACAGCGACCCCGACCGCCACCACCAGCACATGCAGCGCGGTGCGGAGCCGGGGCCGTGCCGCGGCGGCTGTCACCGCGCGCCGCTCGGCCGGGCGGCGCGCAGCTGCGATATCACCTCGGCCGGTACCGGTACCGCGCTGTCCGCCAGGATCGACACCAGCGAATCCGCGTGCCGCGGTGCGAGTTTCCCGGCGCCGATCGCGGTGATCGCGGCGGCCACCGCGGCGCGGAGCGCGATCTCGAAAGCCGGATCGGTGACCGTCGCCGAGGATTCGGTGGTAGCGGCCAGGAACAGCGCGGTGACCTGCTCGGGCACCTCGGCATCCGGGTAGGCCGACACGGTCGCCGTCACCAGCTGAGCCTTGGCCAGCTCGAGCTGGATCGTGCGACGCCGCTCGTCGGAATCGGTTGTCTCCAGCGCGCTCTCGTAGAGGTCGATCGCGTCCCAGCCGAAGATCGCTTCCTCGGTCGCGAGGCAGCGCAGGATGGTCGCTTCGGCCAGCCGATCGACCAGCCGGGCATATCCCTCGTCGGCGGGGTCAGCGGATTCATAGGCGGCCCGCAGCAGCCGGGCGGCGTCGGCGAGATGGTCGAGGCCGCCGAACCGCGAATACCGTTGCACCAGTATGTCGCCCAGTGCGGCAAAGCGCGCCGGGTCGTCGGTGCCCGCTTCGCCGATCGCCAGCTTCGCCACCCCGATCGCCTCGTCGAGCGCGTCGGCACTGTCGCTGTCGGTGGCCAGCAGCGAACTCAAGGTGTCGAGCAGCGAGATCCGCGACGGGTGCCGCACGGGCACGGCGGCCAGCGCGATCCGGTGCGCCGACACCGCGGCCGCCCGGTCGCCGGATCGCACCGCCGCCGTGGCCGCCTCGATCAGCCGCTCTCCGGCGTCCACATCGACAGCCGTGTCCTCGGCCGCGTAGTGCGGAGCCAGCATGCGCAGGACCTCCGGCGACAGATAGGCGAAACCCTCGCCCGCGCCGGAATACGACAGCGTCGCCCGGAACACCACGCCCGGCACGTCGTAGTGCGCGCACAGGTGGTCGGACACGGCGGCCCGCACTCGCAGCACCTCGCTGCGCGGCATCGCCGCCCGCAGCACATCGGCCACGCCGGGCCGGAACTCGAACGCGCGACTGTCCTCCGGCACGCCGTAGGGAGCGAGGCCTGGCACGGCATCCAGGATCAACCCGCCCGCGAGCACCTCGGCCAGCACACTCGACCCGCTGCCCGGCAGCAGCACCCGCTGGACCAACCGAATGATCGGCAACCGCAAGGGAAATTGGGCGAGCCCGGCGGCGAGCCGGAACGCCTCCGGCGACGATCCGGCCCGGAAGCGGCGGACCCGTTCGACGGGATTCGCGCCGAGTTCGTCGTCTTGGCGCCTGCCCAGCGGCGGCGGCTGCGCGTGCGCCGACGGCGCACGCAGCAGCGGATACACGGCCGAGAGCCGGTCGCCCGCCAGCACCTGTGCCCAGGGCCCGAACCAGCCAGGACCGAGCTCGAGGACCGGAATCGGGTGCAGCGCGGGGTCGGTGCCCGCGACGACGCGCAGCGGCGAGGGGCGTGCCTGGATCACCGAAGCGATTCGTCCCCTCTCCCAATCCAGACCGGTCCGCCGCCACAGAAAGTTCGGCAACGGCTGCAACAGCACCACCGGCGAGAACTCGGCCAGCTCCGCCAGTTGCGCGGCACCGGTCCCGCGCGTCCACGTATCGCCGAGGCAGGCACTGAGCACGAAGACGACCCGGCGCCCCGACGGGTCACGCAGGTCGCTCAGCGGCTGTCGCGGCTCCTGCTGCGGCCGGGTGGACAACCGCAGCGCGCCGTCGGAGCGCTCGGCCATGAATCGCACGGTGAACGTGCGGAATCCCGCCGACTCCAGCAACGCCCGCGCTTCCTCGGCCAGCCTGCTCCACACGACCATCGCCGAGTTCAGATCCAGGACGAGGACCGCGTCGCGTTCGCGGCCCGGCCGCGGCCCGGTCACCGCCCACGGCCTGCCGATGCGCGCGCTGCGCTCCGCCGAGGCCACCTCGTCGAAGCTCTCCCGCCGACCGGGAATCCGCCGGGTGACGGGGCGCAGTTCGCGCAGCACCGTGCGCCATCCCGCCAGCGCCCGCGGCGCGACGAGCCGGACCGGACGATCCCCGCGCGCGGCGGCACTCGGTGCCTGCGCGGGCCGGTGCACATCCACCGGCACGCCCCGCTCCGGCGCGCGTTCGGCGGCGACGGCCGGATCATGGTGGGCGACCGCGTCGATGCGGTGTTCGGCGTACCGCCCCGATGTGGCGGGATCTGCTTGTTGCTCGGTGATGTGCGCGGCCAGCCAGAGCGCGTCGGCCATCGCGGGCGCATCGAGCTCCAGCGCGTCGACAGCCGCCACGAACTCACCCAGCTTGGACATGTTTCAGTCTCCTGGCCCGATCGGCTGCAACAGCGTGCGCGCCAGGCTCTGCCGGTCCAGCGTGGCGTCGCCACCCGCGTGGGTCAGCACATGCAACGCGGTGAGCAGGCGGTCGGCGGGCAAAGCCCCCAGATCGGCTCGCCGCTGCAGGAACGTGGCGATGATGTCGTCGTATTCACGCGGCACCTCGCTGCCGAAGTGCGAGGCGACCAGCCGTTCGAGCTGATCACGGTCGGGCTCTTCGAGTTTCAGCGTCAGGCAGCGGCGCAGGAACGCGGGTGGGAACTCGCGGTCGCCGTTGCTGGTCATCACGACGATCGGGAAGGCGTGACAGCGCACGAAGCCGTCGGTGATCGGCACCTGCCTGCCCGCGTCGTGCGCGACCACCGACACCTGCGGCCGATACGCGCGAATGCGGCGGAGTTCGTTGATCGTGTACTCGCCGTCCTCGAACACGTGCAGCAGATCGTTGGGCAGGTCGGCGTCGGCCTTGTCGATCTCATCGATGAGCAGCACCCGTGGCCTGCGGCTCGGCAGCAGCGCCGTACCGAGCGGACCGAGCGTGACGAAATCGGCGACCCCGGCCCGCGGATCACGCCACCACCGTCGCGTGAGCTGTGCTTCCTCGAAGCGGCGCATCGCGTCATAGGTGTAGAGCCCGTCACCGAGGATGCTGCGGCTGGTGATGGGCCAGTGCAGGACCGGGCCGAGCGCGAGTTCCCTGGCGATCAGATAGGCCAGCGACGACTTACCGAGCCCGGGGGCGCCGGTGACGAGCAGCGGGCGCCTGCACAGGATCGCCGCGTTGATCACGTCGAGGTCAGCGGGCCGGAGCTGATGCGCGCCGATGCCCTCGGTGCCGAGCCTGCGTTCGGTCTGCGGTACGGCGCCGGCCGGGGTGTAGTCGAGCGGCGTGCCGTCGAAGGCCCTCGCCGACATGGGTTTCGGCACTGCCTCCCACGCCTGGGGGCGCGGTTCACCCCCACCGAGAAACACGTGCCAGCTCGGTGCGTTCATCGAAATCCTCCTGACACCGCGGGCGGCCCCGCCAGCGGGTGTGGCTTCCTTCTGCTGTGCCCCGGAATGTCGAGGACATACCCGACGCGCAGCCAGAAATCATTGTCCCGCTGCGCCTTCGCCGAGCGACACTGCTCGCGCCAGACCACCGGATGCCCATCGATCCAGCCGCTGTCACCGAGCTCGGTGACGAGCCGGTCGACGAAAGGCGGACCGCCGCAATCGAGGTGACCGGGTGACCGATCCGGGCAGCTCTCGTCGCGCCAGATCAGCACGGGCAGCGCGTTGGCGCCCGCCGCGGCGAACACCGCCGGAGTCGGTGGTTCGGCGATGCCGAGCGCGTCGACGGGGACATCGAGTCCGTCGGCCTCGACGAGTGCGTGCAGCGCGCGCAGATCACCGGACCGGTCGTCGGCGCAGGCGAGCCAGGCCAGCGCCCCGCCTGCGCGCAACCGGTTCCAGCGCTGCTCGAGTTCGCGGATCTGCTCGGCCGGCTTCTCCCAGGTCGCGCTGCGCCGCAACCGCATCATGAACTGGCGGAAGGGGCGCTCATCGGGTCGCAGCCACCGGCACAGCAGGTCGGCGGTGAGGTACTCGTCGGGCAGCGCGACCACGATCTCGATCTCGGCGCCGTCGGCGTCCAGGTGCTGGAGCTGGTCGTCGAGCGCGACTTTCACGGCCGCCTTGGCCGCGGTGAAACTCGGCATCGATGTGGCCGACCGTACCCCGATGATGTCGCCGTCACCGGTGCGGCGATGAATCTCGTAGCGATGTCCCTGCTCGGAACCCGCTGGGGTACCGGGCGTTTCGTCGGGGGTGATGATGGCGAACAGGGTGATCGGCACGCCACCCGGTCGCGGCGGCTTGGGCGCGAGCCTGCCGAAGCGGTTGCGCATCGAGCGGTCGAGATTCACGAATCGCCGACCGGCCGCGCGCCGGGCGATGGCCACGATCGCCTCGCGATCCGGGTCAGCGGCCGCGCGGTTGCCGATCAGCCAGGCGCAACGCGCCAGATTGAGACCGTCGTCGCCGGGGGCCTCGATCGCCACGTACTCGGCGAGATCGCGGATCACCCGCCAATCGGTCGGCACGTCGAGGTGATTGGCGAGGATGACCTCGGTGAGCTCGGCCCGCAATTGGTCCTGGACCGCGGTGGGCAGCCCGGTGCACACACCGTTGAGGTCGATGAGCAGGCGGCGGATCGTGGCCTCGCCGCCGACGACATCCGACCAGCGCATATCGGCCCGATGGTATCGATCGTGCGAGCCGACGACCTCCCGGTACAGCCCCGGCGCGCACAGCCTGCGCAGCCCGGCGAGCAACCGCACGGCGGCGCCGCCGGTCGGATTGCGGTTGTTGTACTGCTTGACCAGCCCGATCACGCCCTGACCCGGCAGCACCACCGGGCCGCCGGACATCCCGGCGAGCAGTCGCTGGTTGCCGGTGAGCTTGAGGTAGGTGGCGCCGACCTCCCCCGCCTCATGGGTGGAGAACTCCAGTGCCGTAGCCGCCCCGAGCTCGAGGAAGCCCGCGTAGTCGGCGTTGTACGCGCACAGTTGCAGCCGAGTTCCACGGCCGATCACCGCTTCGACCATCAGCGCACAGGTCGCGTCGGCGGCGGGCGCGCCGTCGAGGCGCAGGACCGCGAGGTCGTCGAATCCGCCCACCGCGTCGGTGCTCGCGGCGACGTCCGCGCCGAAGCGCGTACCGTCACCGAATTCCACCTCGACCCGGCCACCGGCCGCGACCACCACATGCGCGCAGGTCACGACGAATTCGGGCGCGATCCGGCAGCCGGTACCGTTGGCCTTCCACTGTCCCGATTTGTTGCGGACCCAGATGACGCAGGCCGCCGCGGTCACCAAGTTGTCGACGTCGTCCATCGCCAGTCTTCCGTCAGGGTTGCGACTGCTCCGCGTCATCGTCACCGCGCAGATCCCAGTCCAGCCGGACCTTGACCGAGGTCTTCGCGCCACCGGAGGCGATCACCGCGATGATCCCGCCTGTGCCCATGGACAATTCGATGCCGAATTCGACCGACACCGAGTCGGCCGAGAGACCGGCGACGCTCGCGTGCACCGACGAGGCCACACCGCGAATGGTCGGGCCGAGGTTCTCCAGGCGGCTACCGAAACCGAGCGCGATATCGGTGACACCCGGTGTCTCGGCGTCGTCTTCCTCCCCGTCGAGCCCGTCTATCCGGGCGAACACCTCGGTGCCGTCCGGCAGTTCCAGCTGCTCGATCCTGGTCATGCTCACCCCCCATGTGTCCTGAAGACCCTGTGCGACAAGGCTACCGGCGGGCTGGGCGACTGGCTATGCGAACGGTGATGCCGACGACCTACCTGAGCACGCCGCGATACACCTCGACCGTGCGCTCGGCGATCCGCGCCCAGTCGAACTCCGCGATCGCCCGCGCCCGCCCGGCCTCGCCGTAGCGCACGGCCAGCGCCGGATCCCCGGCGACCTCGTTCACCGCGGTCGCGAGCGCCCGCTCGTAGTCTCCCGTCGCATCTGGGTCGTAGTGCACCAATCGGCCGGTGACCCCGTCGACGACCACCTCGGGAATCCCACCCACATCGGAGGCGACGACGGCGGTCGCGCTGGCCATCGCCTCCAGGTTCACGATGCCGAGCGGTTCGTACACCGACGGGCACACGAAAACCGAGGAGGCGGACAGGATCTGGCGGACCTGCTCGGCGGGCAGCATCTCCTTCACCCAGAAGACGTTGCCGCGCCGCTGCAGCAATCCGTCGACGGCGGCCGCGACCTCCACCTCGAGTTCCTTGGTATCGGCCGCGCCCGCGCACAGAACCAACTGGATGTCAGGGTCGAACCCGGCGGCTGCCGCGAGTAGATGCCCGACACCCTTCTGCCGGGTGATCCGCCCGACGAACGACACGATCGGCAGGTCGGCGCGTACGCCGAGCCGCTCCAGCACCGGCTCCTCGTCACCGGCGGGCGGGCCGGGGTGCCACACGCTCGCGTCGATACCGTTGTGCACCACATGAACTCGACCAGGATCGATCGCGGGATACGCGTCGAGCACGTCGTGACGCATGCCTTCGCTCACCGCGATCACCGCGTCGGCGTGCTCCATCGCGTTTCGCTCCGACCACGACGAGAGCCGATATCCCCCACCGAGCTGCTCGGCCTTCCACGGCCTGCGCGGTTCCAGCGAATGCGCCGTGAGCACGTGCGGAATCCCGGACAGCATGGCGGCCAGATGCCCGGCCAGCCCCGCGTACCAGGTGTGCGAATGCACCACGTCCACCCCGCCCGTGGCCGCGGCCATCCGCAATTGCGCCGACATCATCTGCAACGCGGCGTTGGCGGCGTACAGCTCCGGGTCGGGCCGGTGCACCACGGCACCGTTGCGCGGCGCGCCCATGCAGTGCACGGTGACGTCGCAGAGCTCGCGCAACCGGGCAGTGAGTTCGGTGACATGCACTCCCGCGCCGCCGTACACCTCGGGCGGATATTCCCGGGTCAGCATCGCGACTCGCAGCGCTTGCGCTGGAGTCTGCTCGCTGTCGGTGCCATCACTCACCGGTCCAAATTAGACCCTCGGGTCGACATGGGCCACCGTTCCCTCGCTGGCCCTGTACTTTGAGCAGGGTGAGGAGCCAGCCGCACGTACTCGGGATCGTGCTCGCCGGTGGCGAGGGCAAACGACTGTTTCCACTCACGGCCGACCGCGCCAAGCCCGCGGTTCCGTTCGGTGGCGCCTACCGGCTCATCGACTTCGTGTTGAGCAACCTCGTGAACGCGGGATACCTGCGCCTGTGCGTGCTCACCCAGTACAAGTCGCACTCGCTCGATCGCCACATCTCCCAGACCTGGCGGCTGTCGGGCTTCACCGGGGAGTACATCACCCCGGTGCCTGCCCAGCAGCGTCTCGGGCCGCGCTGGTACACCGGCAGCGCCGACGCGATCATGCAGTCACTCAACCTGATCTACGACGAGGATCCCGACTACATCGTGGTGTTCGGCGCCGACCACGTGTACCGGATGGATCCGGAACAGATGGTGGCCAGCCATATCGCCTCGGGCGCGGGCGTCACCGTCGCGGGGATCCGGGTGCCGAGGGCCGAGGCCAGCGCGTTCGGCTGCATCGACACCGACGAGTCCGGCCGGATCACCCAGTTCCTGGAGAAGCCCGCGCACCCGCCCGGTACCCCCGACGACCCGAACGTGACGTTCGCGTCGATGGGCAACTACGTGTTCACCACCCGCGTGCTGGTCGACGCCATCCGCGCCGACGCCGAGAACTCCGATTCCGACCACGACATGGGCGGCGACATCATCCCGAAGCTGGTCGCCGACGGCAAGGCCGCCGTCTACGACTTCGCCGACAACGATGTCCCCGGCGCCACCGAACGCGACCGCGGCTACTGGCGCGACGTCGGCACCATCGACGCCTTCTACGAGGCGCACATGGACCTGGTCTCGGTGCACCCCGTCTTCAACCTCTACAACAAGCACTGGCCGATCCGCGGCGCGGCGGAGAACCTGCCGCCGGCGAAGTTCGCGCAGGGCGGGCTCGCTCAGGAGTCCATCGTCGGGGCGGGCTCGATCCTGTCGGCGGCCACGGTCCGCAATTCGGTGCTGAGCTCGAACGTGGTGATCGAGGACGGCGCGACGGTCGACGGCAGTGTGTTGATGCCCGGTGTGCGGATCGGGCGCGGCGCGGTGGTGCGCCACGCGATCCTGGACAAGAACGTGGTGGTCGGCGAGGGCGAGATCATCGGCCTCGACCTCGACCGCGACCGGGAGCGTTTCGCGGTCAGCAACGGCGGTGTGGTGACCGTCGGCAAGGGGATCTGGGTCGGTTAGCCCCGCGAGGCGCAGAGCAGGCCGTCACCGATCGGGATCAGCACGCTGGTGAGCTCGGGGTTCTCGGCGATCGCCCTGGTCGCCGCGCGCACGGCCTGCGTCGCCGGGTCACGCTGGTCCTGATCGGGCACCCGCCCGCCGAGTAGCGCGTTGTTGAGGATGAACGCGCCACCCTCGCGCAGCAGCCGCACGCCCTGTTCGACGTAGTGGGGGTGTTCCATCGGCGCCGCGTCGATGAACACCAGGTCGTAGGAGCCATCGGCGAGTCGGGGCAGCACGTCCAGCGCGCGCCCGTTGATCAGTCGCGTGCGCGAGGGCGCGATCTCGGCGGTCCGGAACGCCTCCTTGGCTGCGCGCTGATGCTCGGGCTCGGAGTCGATCGTCGTCAGGGTCCCGTCCTCGCGCATCCCGTCGAGCAGCCACAGCCCGCTGACGCCCGCCCCGGTACCGACCTCGACCACCGAGCGCGCGCCCAGCATCTGCGCGTACATGCTCAGCAGCGCGCCGACCGCCGCGGGCACCGGCGCGGCACCCAATTCGGTGGCGCGCTCACGCGCTTCGAGCAGGACCTCGTCCTCGACGACGGACTCCTCCACATAGGCCAGGTTCCGCTCCACGTTCGATGCCACAGCTATGAGGCTAGGCCACCGGAGGGGTCTGTGTATTCAGCAAAGGGACGGATCCGGCACTGTGTCGCACAGATCCCGGACAATTGCCGAAGATTTGCGGATCGGTCACAACAGGCTCCGAACTGCTGGTTCTCCGTTGCCGGCGGGACTAGGCTCGAGTCCGACCGGAATTCTCAGGTCACACTCAGGATCTCCACACCTGACCCATATCAGGGCAGGAAATAGTTGCCCTACGCAAGGCCAGCCGATCGCGGCGGGCACGAAGCTCGGGAACAACCGCACACAGTTGCTGGTTGATTGTCGATAAGCAAGGTTCGCTGACCCGGACCGGCCAGGTTTCGTGCCAGCGGTCCCGAGTAGGAGGTGTCCCATCCCGATGGTAGACACGGCGCGTCAAGACGCCACCGACCAGACTCTGCCCGCTGATCTCATCGCGGCAGAATCCGAAGAACTCGACGCCGAACTCACCGGCACCGCCGCTTTCGACGCGACCGGCGATCGCGCCGCCATGCCGTCCTGGGACGAACTCGTCCGCGAACACGCCGACCGGGTCTATCGCCTGGCCTACCGTCTCTCCGGCGACGCCCAGGACGCCGAGGACCTCACGCAGGACACCTTCATCCGGGTCTTCCGCTCGCTGCAGAACTACCAGCCCGGCACCTTCGAGGGCTGGCTGCACCGCATCACCACCAACCTGTTCCTCGACATGGTCCGCCGCCGCAACCGCATCCGCATGGAAGCGCTGCCCGAGGACTACGACCGGGTCCCCGCCGAAGGGCCGACCCCCGAGGACGCCTACCACGACTCCCGCCTCGACCCCGACCTGCAGAAAGCGCTGGACTCGCTGGCGCCGGAGTTCCGTGCCGCCGTGGTGCTGTGTGACATCGAGGGTCTGTCCTACGAGGAGATCGGCGCCACGCTCGGGGTGAAGCTCGGCACCGTGCGCAGCCGGATCCATCGCGGGCGTCAGGCACTGCGCGAGTACCTTGCGCATAATGGAAGTGAGCAGCGGTACTCCGCTGAAGCCCCATCGGTGTGACGGGTGTTGCGACGTCACCCGGTGGCTCAGGTGATGTCGGTCGGAAGGAAGAACTCCGCATGAGTGTGGACCCCAGTGCCGCAGGTCGCCCACCGCGCTTTCAGCCCACCGAGCACTTGGCCAGTGAGGCTGTCGCGGCCTTCGTCGACGGCGAACTGCGCATGAACGCGTATCTGCGCGCCGCCCAGCATCTTTCGGTCTGCCCCGAGTGCGCCGCCGAGGTCGATGCCCAGCAGCAGGCGCGGATCGCGCTGCGCCGGGCCGCCGAGGTGGCGATTCCGCGTAGCCTGCACGACAGCCTCTCGCGCATTCCGCTGGCCGACCTCCCCGGCAACGCACCCGAACCGCAACGCCGTAACGAGGCATTTCTCGGATTCATCACCGATTCCTTCACCGCGACCCGGTGGACAACGTGGCGGCGCAAGTAGAGTCTGCGACGTGACAGGCGAATCGACGAATTCCGGATCGGCCGACCACTCGGATTCGGGGGCTGAATCACCCAGGGCGGATTCACGCAAGGACGCGCGCGGCACCCTGCGCCCCTCCGACGCGCCGAGCCTCGGGCCGCGCCCGGTCTACCGGCCGCACATCGACAGCCACACCGCGCGCGCGTTCCGCCGCCCGAACGGCCAAGCCGGTTCGTTCGCACCGCACGACCCCCAGCGCGCGAGCGGAAAGGGCGCCGACGAGGGGATCGTCCAGCGCCCGCCGGACGGTGTGCTCGCCGAGGCGTTCGCCCGGCCCGAGGGCTCCTCGGAGCTGCTGCAGCGTGAACCCGGCGCCGACGAGCCGACGACCGTCATCGCGGGTCCGGTGGATCCGTGGCGTGACCCCGACGCGGCAGCCCGGCTCGGCTCGCCCGCCGTCGACACTCCCCCGCCCGCCCGGCTGCCTGTCGCCGACAAGCTGAGCGCGCGCGAGGTGCTGTTCGGTTCGCGGGTGGCGCCCAAGGCGCTCGCCATCTTGGCCGCGCTGGCGCTCGGCATCGCCGTGTTCGGCGGGCTCGTCGGCCGGATCACCGCCGAGACCGCGTCCACGCTCACCTCACGCAAGGTGACCCTCGATCAGAGCGCGGGTGTCGAGACTCCGCACAGTCAGATCGCCGCCGTCGCCAATGCCGTTCTGCCCTCGGTGGTGTCGATCCGGGTCACCGTCGGTGACAACGGCGCGACCGGTTCCGGCGTGGTGATCGACGGCGGCGGGTACGTCGTCACGAACAACCACGTGATCTCGATGGCCGCGACCGACAAGTCCAATCGGGCCGCCATCCAGGTGCAGTTCTCCGACGGCACCCGGGTGCCCGCGCAGATCGTGGGCCGCGATCCCAAGACCGACCTCGCGGTACTCAAGGTCGAGGCGAAGAACCTCACGGTGGCCAATCTCGGCAAGTCCGCCGACGTTCAGGTCGGCGACGACGTGCTGGCGGTCGGTTCGCCGCTGGGTCTGAGCAAGACCGTCACCTCCGGCATCGTCAGCGCCCTGCACCGCCCCGTGAAGCTCGCTGGCGAGGGCAGCGACACCAACGCGGTGATCGACGCCGTCCAGACCGACGCCGCGATCAACCCGGGTAACTCCGGTGGCGCGCTGGTCGACATGCAGGGCCGCGTGGTGGGCATCAACACCGCCATCCGCAGCGAGACCGGCGGTTCGGTGGGCCTGGGCTTCGCCATCCCGGTCGACGTGATGACCACGGTCACCCAGACCCTGATCCGCGACGGCCAGATGCACCACCCGACCATGCGCCTGGCGGTCCGCACGAAGACGGTCGCCAACGAGGTCACCAGCGGCGCTCAAGTCGCCGACGTCGCCCCTGACGGCCCTGCCGGACGGGCGGGAATCAGCGAGGGCGACGTGATCGTCCGGGTCGGCGACCGTGAGGTCACGAGCGCGGATGAGTTCACCGTGGCCGAGCAGTCGCATCAGATCAATCAGACCGTTATCGTCCAACTCATTCGGGACGGCCGCAAAGTGGATGTTCCGGTGACCCTCGAGTCCGATTGACCTGCCGAAATTCTTTCTGGCGCAACAGTAGTCGTACGACATAGACTCGGGAGCGTTCGATTCGGAATTACCTGGGGAGGGTGACGATGCTTCGTCTCGTAAAATTGTCAATCGGATCTTCGATCGCGATGGTCGCGCTTGCCGCAGCATTGGCAACGCCGGCCGCGGCGGAAACCAACGACCAGTACGTCGACTGGTTCGTCTGCCAGCAAACCGGCGGGAAGACGGCGGTGGCGACAGACGGTCAGGAATATTGCTACAACGGGCCGCACCACGGCAAGATCGTGGTGTATCCCACGTAGGAGTATTCTCACCCGAATGCCAGGTGGTCGATAGGCCGCCTGGCATTCGTTGTTCGTTTGGGCGCAATCACCTCATTCCGGTACCGGCGTCCGGCAACCGGTAGTCTGAGATCCGTGTTCAGCAATATCGGGTGGAGCGAGATGATGATCCTGCTCGTCGCCGCCCTCGTGATCCTCGGCCCGGAGCGCCTGCCCGGTGCCGTCCGCTGGACCACGGGCGCGCTGCGCCAGGCGCGCGACTACGCCAGCGGCGCCACCTCTCAGCTGAAGCAGGAACTCGGGCCGGAGTTCGACGACCTGCGCAAGCCGCTCGCGGAGCTGAACGAGCTGCGCGGTATGAGCCCGCGGGCCGTGGTCACCAAGCACCTGCTGGGCGGTGACGACTCGGTGCTGCGCGATCTGGAGAGCGCGGTACCCGACAAGCAGCAATTGTTCGGCACCAGCAGCGGGATGCCGGGCACCCCGTCGAAGCCCGAGCCGCAGAAGTCGCTGGAGCGCAACGAGCGCCCCCCGGTCGATTACGACGCGACCTAGCACGCTCCTGACCACCGAACACACCGCACGGTCGGCATTTGCTGCGAGGTCGCGCCGATCGGCCACTGCGGCGGCGACCTCGCCCATCTGTGATTTGCCGACAATCGGTGTCCGAGATCGTTGTCTCGCAAGACAGTTCGATGTCAACCGATATAGACACACAACGCTGTCGAGCTGTCTAGACTTCGCACATGTCGGCCGATGACGTGGCACGAGTCTTTGCGATCGAAGACAAGGTCGAGAGACTCAAAGCAGCCACCGACGGGGTGGCGGCTGCCCAGCAGACCATCAACGAACTAACGAGGATCCGGCGAGCCGTGATCCGAGAACTCCATGCCGACGGCTGGACGTTCGCCCGGATCGGTGCCGCCGCGGGATTGTC
The DNA here is from genome assembly GCF_042728755.1 of Nocardia sp. NPDC060249. Lineage (NCBI taxonomy): Bacteria > Bacillati > Actinomycetota > Actinomycetes > Mycobacteriales > Nocardiaceae > Nocardia > Nocardia sp. NPDC060249. The sequence goes on along the minus strand of NZ_JBHXAQ010000006.1, from coordinate 208,299 downwards.
GCGTGCGCGCATCCACCAGGTGAGCACCCAGGGCCCCGTGCCCGAAGGGCTGTTCTTCGGGCACGGCACGCTGACCGTGCTGGCCCCCGAGGTCCGCTCGGGCAGGCTGCTCGGCGCGCCCGACCCCCAAGCCGCCCAGCGCCTGGCCGAGCTCCTGCGACAGCTCGGCTTCGCCGCGAACGTCGAGACGTTCCTGCCGGGCAGGCCGATCGACCTCAATCGCGACGGGCTGGTGATCCTCGGCGGCCCCGAGCTCTCCCCCAGCCTGCGTCAGCTGGTGGTGGCCGATCCCCGCCTGCGCCGCACCGTCACCCGGGCCGGCGATACCCGGCGTGGCATCGAGGACAGGGCGGCGCGGCGCGTGTACCGGCCGGGCGGCACCGAACCCCACGACATCGCCTACCTCGCCCGGCTGCCCAGACCGGACCGCCGCGGCAGCATCATGCTGATCGACGGACTGCATCCGCCCGGCTCGCTGGGTGCGATCCGATTGCTGGCAACTCGGTTGGCGACCCTGCACGAACGCGCGAGCAGCCATTTGTTCTCGGTGCTCATCGCGGTCCGGTACGACCGCGCGACCGGTGAACCCGTTGATGCGGATCTGCTCACCCCGGTATACCGCCATGAAACAGACCCCAAGTTGGCTACGACCCGGGTTCGTCCATAGTCTGAATTAAACTTGCCATACTTGGTGATCTGCATCACTGTACTGTTATGGATCACAAGTCGCCCGCGATGGTTAGATTGCTAGCGAGTAACCGAGTGTGAGTAGGTGAGCATCAGATGTTCTCGTCTCCCGAGGCCGGCGCATGCCGGGTTCTGCCCGTGCACGCGACAGGCCACCCGCAGCCAGTTCCGCCCTTCGACCCGGAGCCGGCCACCGGCGACGTCATCGTCACCACCCATCGCGTCACCTACAGCGACCGCCTGAAGGTCTTCCTCGGCCCGCACGAGGACGTGGACAGCTTTCTGCGCCCCCTGCGCCGGATGGACGGTCATCAGCGCTACGCGCTCGATCTGACCGTGCTGCCCGAACCGGTGCCCGCCACCGAGGTCACCACATCGGTGAGTTCGGCGCGCGGCGATCTCGCGCTCGGCTGCGTCGGCTCGGCGGACGCGATGGCGCTGCAGCTGCGCAGGACGGTCGATCACGTCACCCGGCGCTTCACCCTCGGCCTACCCGGCGGACGGCTCGGCCTGCCGACGGTCTACCTCCCGCACGGCGACGAGGACACCTACGTCTACCCGGAAGAGGTGTTCACCGCCGACAACGCGGTGGAGATCTTCCGCGACTTCTTCCGCACCGGTGCGGTGCCCGCCGGCCTCCAGCAGCGCGAGATCCTCGACTGACGACTCTCCGGCCGCTCCCCGCGCGCGCATGCCCGGAGATAACTAGGCTGGTCAGCACGGTCACAACGCCCGGACGGTGATCGTGGAGAGGCCGGTGCGCAATGCGTGATCTGCTCGGGCAGGTGCTCGAACTGCTCCCCGACCAGGCCCTCGCGCTGGCCAGGATCGTCGACCGGACCGGTGCCGGGCCGCGCGAAACCGGGGCCGCGATGGTGGTCACCGGCGACGGACGGGTACTCGGCTCGCTGTCGGGCGGCTGCGTCGAATCGGCGGTACTCACCACTGCCCACCGGGTTCTCCTCGACGGCCACGCCACCCTCGAGCGTTTCGCCGCCGCCGACGAAATCAGCGTCGGCCTGCCGTGCGGTGGCGAGATCGAGGTCTTCGTCGAACGCCTCGACGACACCGACCTGCCCACCGTGCGCGCCCTCCACGCCGCGCTCGAAGCTCATCGTCCGGTCGCCTACGCCACCACCCTCGAGTCGGCCCCCGACCGGAGACTCCTGCACCCCGGCGATTGCCCGCCATGGCGCGGCCTCGATCACGATGCGGCCACCCTCCTCACCGCCGGCCACAACGGCCTCGTCGGCGCCCAGGACTGCACCCCGGCCCAAGCCGAGCGCCCCCGCACCTTCGTGCAGGTCTTCCGCTCGCCCGCCCGGATGATCCTGGCCGGCGCCAACGACTACACCCGGGCGCTGACCGTCGCCGCGACGAACCTCGGCTACCACGTCACCGTCGTCGACGCCCGCGAAACCTTCACCACCCCCACCCGTTTCCCGGCAGCCGACGAGGTGGTCGTCGACTGGCCGCATCGCTACCTCGACGCGGAACAGGACGCGGGCCGCGTCGACGACCGCACGGTGGTCTGCGTCCTCACCCACGACCCGAAATTCGATGTCCCCCTGCTGGCTTCGGCCCTGCGCCTGCCGGATGTCGGATTCATCGGCGCGCTCGGCTCACGCCGGGCACACGCCGAGCGCACTGCCCGCCTCCGCGACGCCGGCCTCACCGCCGCCGAAACAGCCCGCATCCGCAGCCCCCTCGGCCTCGACCTGGCCGCCAACACCCCCGAGGAAACCGCGGTCTCCATCCTCGCCCAAATCCTCGCCGACCGGGGTAACACCACGGCCCAACCCCTGGCGAACCTCGACGGCCCCATCCACCGCCGACCGGACTAGACACGCCTCGAAAAAACGAACGAACCCGGTAGCTGTTCATCCGCGCACAAGTTCGATACAGTTTGTTTCGAAGTTATGAAACAGATTGTCCGGAAGGAGTGCGGTGCGACCACCCGACCCACGAACGGTGCGCAGTCGCGATGCCGCGCTCGCATCGGCTCGCGAACTCTTGGTCGAGCAGGGACTGGCCGGGCTCACGCACGGCGCCGTCGCGGCACGTAGCGGGATCAGCCGGGCCACGCTGTACCGGCTCTGGCCGGAGCCGACCGATCTGGTGCGCGCCACCCTGACCCGCCACATCACCCTCGCCCGGCCGGAACCGACCGGGGATCTGCGCGCCGACCTGCTGACCGAACTCACAGCCACGCGCGCGATGCTGCACGAACCGGCGACCGAGCAGGGCATGCGGGTGATGATCGAAAGGGCCGCTGTCGACCCGAAATTCGCGGAGGTCAAGCAGGCGCTGTACCGGTCGGGAACCCGGGCGGCGCGCACGACCTTGACCGAGGCCGTCGCCCGCGGCGAGCTACCCGCCGAACTCGATGTCGACCTCGCCGTCGATCAGTTGCACGGTCCGCTGTTCTTCCGTCGTCTGGTCGCCAACCGCACCTTCGACCTCGATTACGTGTGTGATGTCCTCGACGACTTCCTGCGCCTCCACTCCCCGAAACATCCACATCAGCAAGGAACCTCGTGACATGACGACCGTCGTCTCCAGAAACCTCTCCGCCCCGCGCGTTCTCGCCGTGCTCGTCGCGGTCATCACCGTCTTCGGCGCTCTGCTGGCGGATTTCGTCATTCCGGCGGGCGCGGCACAGCACCTGCGCAACGACGCGTGGCCGCCGCACGCGAAATTCCACGATGCCCAGTACATCGTTATGTCGATCCTGCTCGGCGCGCTCGCGTCGACGCTGCTGCTGCGGCGCGACGGCGCTACCCGGACACGGTTGTGGACGGCCTGCGCGATCCTGGCCACGCCGTGGCTCGGCTTGCTGGCGGCAATGCTGTTTCCCGGCACCGCTGTGCACGATCCGGAGTTCGCCGGCATCACGATCATCGGCCTGCATCCCCAGGTACTGCTCGCGGTGATCCTCTTGGCGCTACTGACCGTCGCTGTCGCGCTCAGCGCGCGTCACCGGGACTGACACACCTCGGGCGCCGCACCGGCCTGACGACCGAGGCGACGCCCGAGGTGGACGAACTACGCCGCGACTTGTTCTGGGCGAAGGGTTTTCATCGGGGGGCGGTCTTCGAGGGAGACCGTGGTGGCGTGGGCGATGAATTCGCCTTCGATCAACGGGAATTGGGTGAGGGGGGCGCCGGAGTCGGGCACGCCGCTGCGGCGCAGGGCGGTGCCGAGGATTTGGCGGCTCATGACGCCCAGGTCGGCGAGGGGGCGGTTGCGGTGGGTGCGGACGCCGAGGTTCACCTGGGTGATGGCGTCGAGGCCCATCGTGTCGTAGGTGTCGAGGAGCAGACCGATTTCGACGCCGTAACCCGGGGCGAAGGGAACCGACGTGAGGAGTTCACGGGTGCCCGCGTATTCGCCGCCGAGCGGCTGGAGGACCTGGGCCAGTTCGGGGCGAAGGGCGGCCAGCAGGGGGCGGGCGACGAGTTCGGTGACGCGGCCGCCGCCGTTGGCGTCCACCGACTCACCCTGGCGTAACGGGCGGCGGTAGTAGGCCTTGGACAGGTGGGTGCCCGGCATCATCAGCAGCGGGCCGAGGAGCTTGGGCACGAAAGCTGGGTCGGGATCGATCAGGTCGGAGTCGACGAACGCGATCAGGTCGCCGGTGGTGGCCGCCAGCGACCGCCACAGCACCTCGCCCTTGCCGGGGACCGGGTCGAGTTCGGGAACGGCCTCCTCGCGCGAGATCACCTCGGCGCCCGCCGCGCGTGCGCGTTCGGCGGTGGCGTCGGTGGACCCGGAGTCCAGCACGATCAGTTCGTCGACGAGGGTGCCGAGCAGCGGCCGGATGCTGGCCACGACATCGGCGACGGTGTCCTGTTCGTTCAGCGCGGGCAGCACCACCGAAACGGTGCGGCCCTCCTTGGCGGCGACGAGTTCGCCGACCGTCCAATCAGGGGTGTCCCATGTGTGGGTAGTGGCCCAGGCGGGCTCGCGGTGTTGGATTTTCATGCCAGACCTCGCAGAGTTCGTGCGGGGGGCCGGATGCCCTGGATCGCGGCGATCATGTCCACGACCCGCCGGGTTTCGGCGACTTCGTGAACCCGGAAGATCCGAGCACCCGCGGCGGCCGACCATGCGGTTGCCGCCAACGTGCCCTCGACCCTTTCGGTAAGACCTACTCCTAGAGTCTCCCCGATAAAATCCTTGTTGCTCAGTGCCATCAGGACTGGCCATCCGGTTTTTACAAGACCGTCGATTCCGCGCAACAACTCGAGCCCGTGATAGGTGTTCTTCCCGAAATCATGGGTGGGATCGATCACGATGCCGTCGGCTCGCACCCCCGCGGCCGCGGCGTTCTCGGCCGCGGCGACCACTGTCGCGGTCACCTCGGCCACCACATCGGCATACCGAACACGGTGTGGACGGGTGCGCGGCACCGCGCCGCCGGTGTGGCTGCAGACGATCCCCGCGCCCGTGTGGGCGGCGACGTGCACGAGATCGGGGTCGGCTCCGGCCCAGGTGTCGTTGATCAGGTCGGCGCCCACGCCGACGGCCGCCCGCGCCACGTCACCACGCCAGGTATCCACACTGATCAACAGGTCCGGATATTTGGCCCGGATCGCCGCGACGAACGGCACCACCCGCTGCGTTTCCTCGGCCGCGTCGACGGTGACGCCCGGCCCGGCCTTCACGCCGCCGATGTCGACCAGATCAGCGCCCTCGTCGACCGCGCGCGCGACCCGGTCCATCGCGGCCTCGTCGCTGAACGTGGCACCACGGTCGTAGAACGAGTCCGGCGTGCGATTCACGATCGCCATCACCAGCGCGCGATCCGTGGCCACCTCGCGCCCGCACAAAGTCCGCTCGTCGCGCCTGCCCGGGACTTCTGCCGACAACTCGGGACCGCGACTGCTTGTGTTGCGGGCAGGCGGTTCGTTCTCTGGTCGGGGTCCGGGCGTACCCGACGAGTTACCCATGTGCTTTTCCGCCCCTCCGCGACTCCTGGCCGGACTCGAGTGGTCGAGATTCGCGTTGGCGACCTGCGGACAGGCGGTGGCTCGGTGTGCCGGTCCCTGGTGAGTTACCCATGTTCATGCGAAATCAGACGTTACCTTGCTACCTCGGGGCTTTGCCGACGGCAACGTCAGCCGCGTATTCGTCGTAGGCCGGGATGTAGCCATCCGCCGGGCCGGACAGCACATACAGCTGACTGTCCGGATCGGGTGCGTAGCCCTGCTTGCGCAGTTCCACCTTCCGGCTCTTGAACGTCGAGGTCTGTTCCAGTTCCCCGACCACTCGCACGTAGAGCGGGACCGCGTACAGCGGCAGGCGTCCATAGGCGGTGGCGGCCAGGGCCTTCCCGTCGAACGAGGCTTCGGCGGCGAGGGTGATCGCGGCCATGCCCGCTTTTCCGTCGGTGCCGGGGATGTCGACGCCGTAGACGACGGCCTGTTCGATGCTCTCGTGGTGCCCGAGCGCGCCCTCGACCTCGGTGGTCGCGACGTTCTCACCCTTCCAGCGGAAGGTGTCGCCGAGCCGATCGACGAACGCGATGTGCCAGAAGTGCTGATCGCGGACGAGGTCGCCGGTGTCGAACCAGCAGTCGCCCTTCTTGAAGCCGTCACGCACCAGCTTGGACTCCGACGCCTTCTTGTCGGTGTACCCGTCGAACGGCTGACGGTTGTTCACCTTCGCCAGCAGCAGCCCCACCCCGCCGGACCGCACCCGGCGCAGCTTCCCGTCACGACCGCGCCGGGCCCGGCCGGTCTCGTCGTCGTACTCCACCACCGCGTACGGCAGCGGGCACAGCCCGGCGGTCCGGTCGACGCCGAACGCGTTGACGAACGCCAGCGGCGCCTCGCTCGACCCGTAGAACTCGACCACCCGGCCGATCCCGAACCGGCGACGGAACTCGTCCCACAATTCCGGCCGCAGCCCGTTGCCGACGGCCAGCCGGACCCGGTTGCCCTGCTCGGCGGGCCGCACCGGCTGGTTGATCAGGTACCGGCACAGCTCACCGATGTAGATGAACGCGGTGGCCCGTTCGCGCGCGATCTCGTCCCAGAACCCCGACGCCGAGAACTTGCGGCTGAGCACATAGGTCGATTCGCCCGCGAGCACCGCCGACAGCGCGACCGTGAGCGCGTTGTTGTGATAGAGCGGCAGGCAGCAGTACAGGGCGTCGTCGGCGCGCAACCGGACACCGAGCCCGCCGAGCCCGGACATGCTCTTGGTCCAGCGCTGATGGGTCATCACGCTGGCCTTGGGCAGGCCGGTGGTGCCGGAGGTGAAGATCAGGAACGCCCGCTCCCCCGCGCGCACCCGCGCGCACACCGCGGGATCGGAATCGGCCGCGGTGCGGGCGGATTCGGCCAGTTCCTCGGCGGTGAGCACGTTCGCCGCGGGCTCGGGCAGCGATTCCAGCGCCTCGGCGCACTCCGCGCCGACGACGTTGAGCACGCTGCCGAGCAGGCCGATGCTGTGGGCGAGGACCTGATCGCGCTGGTTGTAGTTGAGCAGACCGACCGTGGCGCCCAGTTTGAGCACGGCCAGCACCGTGAACAGGGTCTCGGGCCGGTTGGTCATCAGCACACCGACCACATCACCACGCGAAACCCCGCGCGCGGACAGCACCGCGGCGTACCGGTTCACCTCACCGTTGGCGGCACGGTAGGTGTAGGAGCGGCCTTCGAAACGCAGGAACACGCGATCGGGCCGGCGGTGCGCGACGCGCTGGAAGTACAGGCCGATGGAGGCTTTGTCCTTGGGCCCCACCAGCATTCCGCGCGCGTTGCGCAGCATGCCGGGGGCGTCGAGTGCCATTGCGGGCAGGGCTTTGGCCAGGTCGAACACGCTTACCGTGTCGCGGGCGTCTGTGCTCACGTCGATCTCTCCTACGGTGCGGCCGGTTCGAGCGCGGCGAACGCGGTGGGCAGGTCGGTGGCCACGATCAGGCGCTCACGCGCCTGCCTCGGCACGATGGTGCGTTCGGACAGTTCATCGATCCAGCGGAACAGGCCGTCGTAGAAGCCGTTCGCGTTCAACAGGACCACGGGTTTGGTGTGTTCGCCGAGGTAGCCGCCGGTCCAGGTCTCGAACAGTTCCTCGAGTGTCCCGATGCCACCCGGCAGGGTGAGGAACGCGTCGGCGCGCGCTTCCATCAGCTGTTTGCGCTGGCGCATGGTGTCGGTGACGAGCAGTTCGTCGGCGTCGACATCGGCGACTTCCCTGTGCACCAGATGTTTCGGGATCACGCCGATGGTGTGCGCGCCACCGGCCCGCGCCGCGGTCGCTACCGCGCCCATCATCGACACGTGACCACCGCCGGAGACCAATTGCCACCCGCGCCGGGCGATTTCGGTGCCGACCCGCGCGGCGAGGCTGATCAGATCGGGATCGGTGGTGCTGGCGGAGCAGTAGACACAGACGGAATAGCTCACCATTGATCCTCGGTGCCGAGACGTTCGATGTTCGCGTGGTCGCCGGTCTCGCCCTGGATGATCCGCACGACCTCGTCGACGCTGTCGGTGAGCTGGATCAGATCGAGGTCCTCGGGCGAGATCTTGCCCGAGCCCGCCAGCGAGCTGCGCAACCAGTCGACCAGGCCCGACCAGTAGTCGACGCCGAACAGGATGATCGGGAACCGGGTGATCTTGCGGGTCTGCACCAGGGTGAGCGCCTCGAACAATTCGTCGAGGGTGCCGAAGCCACCGGGCAGGCAGACGAAGGCCTGGGAGTACTTCACGAACATCGTCTTGCGGACGAAGAAGTACCGGAAGTTGATCCCCAGATCCACCCAGTTGTTGAGCCCCTGCTCGAACGGCAGCTCGATGCCGAGCCCGATCGAATAGCCGCCCGCCTCCGAGCAGCCGCGGTTGGCCGCTTCCATCGCGCCGGGGCCGCCGCCGGTGATCACCGCGAAGCCCGCCTCGGCGAGCGCGGTGCCGATCGCCGTGCCTGCGGTGTACTCGGCATGGTCGGGACCCGTTCGCGCGGAGCCGAACACCGTCACCGCGCGCGGAATCTCGGCGAGCGCGCCGAACCCCTCGACGAACTCGGCCTGGATCCGCAGCACCCGCCACGGATCGGTGTGCACCCACTCGCTGTCCTGCCGCGTATCGAGCAGATTCCGGTCGGCGGTCCGCGTGCCGGGCTTGCGCTCCCGGCGGAACATCACCGGCCCACGGAACTTCGGCTTGGCCTTCCTGACCTGTTCATCAGCGGAATCGGTAGACATGAAACCAACCTACTGTGTGGGATTGCGGGCACGGGCGCGCACTTGGTGGATCGACCGGGCCACGGCACGGCCGCCTTGTTCACCGGCGGTTGCTGAGCGCCTGTCCGACGCTAGGGCTTCGAGAGATAGGTCCGCAGCATCGCGGTGACGGCGGTGATCTGGCTGAGCGGGACGTGCTCGTCGCGTTTGTGCGCGAGGTTGGGATCGCCGGGGCCGAAGTTGACGGCGGGGATGCCGCGGGCGGCGAAGCGGGAGACGTCGGTCCAGCCGTACTTGGCGCGCACGCCGCCGCCGCCGTGGGCGTTGACGGAGTCGATGAGGGTGCGAGCGGCCGGTGCGGTCAGGCCGGGGAGGGCGCCGGGCGAGGAATCGGTGACCTCGAAGGCGACATCGAGCCCGTCGAAGACCTCGCGGACGTGCGCGACGGCCTGCTCGACGCTGCGATCGGGGGCGAAACGGAAGTTCACATCCACCTCGGCGACGTCGGGCACCACATTGCCCGCAACCCCACCCGAGACCCGCACGGCCGACAGCCCCTCGCGATACACGCAACCGTCGATATCGACCTCGCGCGCCTCGTAGGCCGACAACCGTGCCAGCACGGGAGCGAGACCATGAATCGCGTTCTCCCCCAGCCAGGCTCGCGCCGAATGCGCGCGCACGCCCGAAGTGGTCAAGCGCACCCGCAGCGTGCCCTGGCAGCCTGCCTCGATCCAACCCGCCGAGGGCTCACCGAGAATCGCCAAGTCGCCTTCGAGCCATTCCGGCAATTCCCGCTCGATGCGCCCGAGGCCGTTGAACTCCGCGGCGATCTCCTCGCCGTCGTAGAAGATCAGCGTCAGATCATGGGCCGGATCGGCGATCGTGGCGGCCAGATGGAGGAATACCGCGTCGCCGGACTTCATATCGACTGTGCCACAACCGAACAGCACCGCTTCACCGTCGACTTCGTCCGGCCGGCTCGGCACATTGTCCGCGATCGGCACGGTATCCAGATGGCCGGCCAGAATGACCCGCGTCGGCAGCCCGCGCCGCGTGCGCGCCAGCACCACGTTTCCGTGCCGCAGAATTTCGAACCCGGTGGTCTGCTCCCGGATCGCCTGCTCGACCAGATCCGCGATCTTGGCCTCGTCACGCGACACACTCGGCACGTCGACGAGGGCGGCGGTCAACTTGATGGGATCGGCACGCAAATCGAGAGTCACATCTTCGACAGTAGTACGGGTTCGCCCTCGAACCCCTGATCCGGGCGAACCAGACCGCGTGGTCGAACGCACAGGGCCCGCGGCACACCGCGACAGCCGGAACGGGCAAAATAGCGTCCGTGAGTATTCAGGGAGCAACTGCAGTCGGTATCGCCAATGTGACCTCGGACGGGACCGTCCTCGATACCTGGTACCCCAGCCCCGCGCTGGGCGAGTTCACCGAAACCGGCTCCCAGCGTCTCGACGCCGTCGACGTGCCCGAGTTCGCCGAACTCCTCGGCGTGGACGCGGCGCGTGGGGTCGAGGTGATCGCGGTGCGCACCACGATCGCGGACCTGTCGGCTGCCCCGGTCGACGCGCACGACGTCTACCTGCGCCTGCACCTGCTCTCGCACCGCCTCGTGCGACCGCACGGGCTCAACCTCGACGGCCAGTTCGGCCTGCTCAGCAATGTCGTGTGGACCAACCACGGCCCGTGCGCGGTCGACGGCTTCGAGCAGACCCGCCTGAAGCTGCGCGCCCGCGGCCCGGTGACGGTGCTCAGCGTCGACAAGTTCCCCCGCCTGGTCGACTACGTGGTCCCCGCCGGTGTGCGCATCGGCGACGCCGACCGGGTCCGGCTCGGCGCGCACCTGGCCGCGGGTACCACCGTCATGCACGAGGGCTTCGTCAACTTCAACGCGGGCACCCTCGGCAACTCGATGGTCGAGGGTCGTATCTCGGCCGGCGTCGTGGTCGGCGACGGCTCCGATGTGGGCGGCGGCGCCTCCATCATGGGCACCCTGTCCGGCGGCGGCACCCAGGTCATCTCGGTCGGCGAGCGTTCACTGCTCGGCGCCAACGCGGGCGTCGGCATCTCCCTCGGCAACGATTGCGTGATCGAGGCCGGCCTCTACGTCACCGCGGGCACCAAGGTCACCGGGCCCGACGGCACCGTCGTCAAGGCCGCGAGCCTGTCGGGTCAGGACAACCTGCTGTTCCGCCGCAATTCCACCACCGGCGCGGTCGAGGTCGTGCCGCGCAAGGGCACCGGCGTCGAACTGAACGCCGCATTGCACGCCAACGATTGATCGGCGGCGAATTGCCGGGCCGAGCGGCCCGGCAATTCCCGGCACAGAAACAATTCAGCAAATATTGCGGTTTCATGACAATGAACCCGAATGTGCGACAAGCAATTTCGCACGCTAACCTTCGTTTCGCTGGTCCGATCAGGACAGCGAAAAAGCGGAGGGATTGAAGAATGAAGTTCGGAAAGATCACTACTGCTGTTTTCATGGCAGTCGCTGCGGTGGGGATTACCGCGGCCACTGCTCACGGTGCGCCCGCGGTGGCCACCGAGCAGCCCGCTGTAGTGGCTTCGGGGGGCGTGACTTCTGGCGTGACGCAGGGAATCAACTACCAGACCACGGTCTCGCCCGCTGACAAGACCGTCACCTGGGCGGTCGACAGCGGCAAGTTCGAGCTCGCCGCCGACGGCGCCTCGGTGCTGCTGAAGGCCACCGACGGCGCGATCGTCGACCAGGCGCCGCTGCGTTCCGAGGTCGCGGGCCTGCCGATCGCCGTGAACCAGCAGATCAGCGAGGACGGCCGCACCGTCAAGCTGACCTCGACCATGGCGCCCGAGGATTCCGCGAAGCTGAGCAACATCGCGGAACTGAAGGACATCAGCTCCTACGACCGGCTCATGGCGCAGGTCAACAAGAACCTGCCCGGCGTCGTCATCGGCGGTGTCATCGGCGCGTTCTTCCCGTTCCTGTGGCTGTTCACCATCCCGGCCGGCATGGTCATCGGCGGCTACGTGATGGGTGGCCAGGAATTCCTGGACGCCGTGATCGCGTTCGCGACCGGTCAGCCCTGATCTGACCTCGCGATAGCGAAAGGCCTCGTACTTCTGCGGAGTACGGGGCCTTTTCGCTGTGATGCGGATCACTGTCACAAACGAGGGCTGGGCCGCATCCCATGGTTGAGCACACAGTTCCCATGGCAGGAGGCACAGATGAACATCGTGGTTATCGGCGCGGGATACGCGGGTACTGTCGCGGCGAATCGGCTGAAGCGCAAGGCCCCCGATACGCGGATCACCGTGGTCAATCCGCGCGAGGTGTTCGTCGAGCGGGTGCGATTGCACGAACAGCTCGCGGGCAGCGGGACCGCGGCCCGGCCGCTCACCGAGATGCTCCGGGACGGGATCGCGGTCGAGACCGCGAGCGTGGACAAGATCGGCGACGGTGTCGTCACCCTGGACGACGGCCGCAACCTCGACTTCGAGCACGCGATCCTCGCGGCGGGCAGCATCGCGAACCCGCTACCCGGCGCGATCCCGGTCGGCACATGGGAGGGCGCCGAACAGGCCCGAATCGCGCTGGAGGCACTGCCGGCCGGCGGGATCGTCACGGTGATCGGCGGTGGGCTGACCGGGATCGAGACCGCGGCCGAGGTCGCCGAAGCCCGGCCCGACCTGCGCGTGCGACTGGTGAGCGACACCGTCGGCGCCGCGCTCTCGCCCGGTGCGCAGCGGCATATCCGCACCACCCTCGCTCGGTTGAACGTGGAGATCGTGGCCGGCCAGATCGCCGAGATCGACGGGACGACCCTGCGACTGGGCTCGGGCGCCGAACTCGATTCCGGGCTCACCCTCTGGGCGATCATCTCGGCGGTGCCCGCATTGGCGGCCCGCAGCGGACTCGCGGTGGACGTCGACGGCCGGGCCCTGGTCGACGCGTCCTTGCGCAGCGTCACCGACCCCCGCGTCTTCGTCGTCGGCGACTGCGCGGCCGTCCCCGGCATGCGCATGGCCTGCGCCACCGCGGCTCCGCAGGGCGCACACGCGGCCGATACGCTGGCCAGGATGATCGAGGGAGGGGATCCGCGGCCGTTTTCGATGGGCTACGGCGGGCAGGGCCTGAGCCTGGGCAGGCGCGACGGAGTGCTGCAAACGACCGACCGCGCAGACACCGCTCAGCGCCTCTACGTCAGCGGGCCTGTCGCGGCGTTCACCAAGGAACGCATCACCCGCTACGCCGCCTACGCCTCGCGCACCGGCAACAGCGTGTGGATCAGCGGCCCGAAGCAGTGACCCGGGCACACGAGGACACCTTCACCGAGAACCGGCGGCTGCTGTTCTCGATCGCCTACGAGATCCTCGGCTCGGTGGTCGACACCGAGGACGTCCTGCACGACAGCTACCTGCGCTGGCGCGAGGTCGACCGCACGCTGATCGACAACCCGCGCGCCTACCTCGCGCAGATCGTCACCCGGCAGGCGCTGGGTGTGCTGCGGTCCACCGCCCGCAGACGCGAGGAGTACATCGGGCAGTGGCTGCCCGAACCGCTGGCCACCGAGGCGGACGGCGGGGTCGAGCACGTCCTCACCGGTGAGGCCGTGACCACCGCGATGCTGCTCGTGCTGGAAACGCTCACACCGGTGCAGCGGGCGGTGTTCGTGCTGCGCGAGGTGTTCGCGTTCGACTACCCGGAGATCGCGGCGGCGGTGGGCAAATCGGAAGCCGCTGTGCGGCAACTGAACCAGCGCGCTCGCGGCCGGGTGCACGCGGCCCGCCACACCGCCGTCGCCACACCCGCCGAGGCCAGGTCGGTGGCCGAGCAGTTCTCGATCGCGGCCGCCACCGGCGATGTGCAGGCATTGATGGATGTGCTCGCTCCCGAGGTGGTGTTCCTCGGCGACGGTGGCGGTGTGGTGAACACGGTGCGCAGACCCGTGCGCGGCCAGGACAAGGTGGCCCGGCTGGTCATCGGGTTGCTCGCCAAGGGCAGGCGGCTCGGTGTCCTCGGTGCGCACCTCGGCGTCTACAACGCGATGCCCTCGATCCTGGCGACCGTCGACGGCGTGCTCGATCAGGTGACGTCCATCGAGGTCACCGACGGCCGCGTCACGGCGATCTACTCCATGCGCAACCCCGAAAAGCTCAGCGCTGTGCGAATTCCGGAATGAGGCCGGGGATCTCGAGGCGCCGCGTCCGCCACAGCCGCACCTGGGCGGTTCCAGCCTCGTGCCGTGCGCGCTAGACTGGCGATATACGGCACCGTATAACTGGAGGTTCGACATGACGCTTCCCCCTGGTCAACGTGCGATCGACGGCTTTCCTCGCTTCGGCACCCACCTGCATCACCCACCGCCGCCGATTCCGGCGGACCCGGTGATCGCGGTCGGCGGGGAGCTGGCCGAACCGTTCACGCTCACCATGGCGGGCCTCGCCGAGCTACCGCGCGTGGAGGTGAAGGCCGACTTCCACTGCGTGGCCGGCTGGTCGGCCACCGACCTGCGGTGGGAGGGCGTCCCATTCGCCACGTTCTATCGCACACGCGTCGAACCGGTACTCGCGCCGGGAAGTTCTATCAGCCACGTCGTCTTCACAGGGCTCGACGGGTATCAGTCGGTCGCGCTACTGGCGGACGCGCTGGCCGACGATGTGCTCATCGCCGACCGGCTCGACGGACAGCCACTCACCAGCGACCACGGCGCGCCGATCCGGCTGGTGAGTCCCCGCCAGTACGGGTTCGTCAACACGAAACACCTGTGCCGCATCGAATTCCACAGCACGCAACCCATCGACCCGGACAAGTGGTCACCGCTCGCGGCGCACCGCAGGGCGCGCGTCTGGGAGGAAGAGCGCCATCGCTACCTGCCCGGCCGGGTGGTTCGGCCGATCTACCACGCGTTGATCGGGCCGATCCGCCGGATGAGCGCTCGCGGAAGCATCGAACGAACTGGGTGAATCCCGGCGCCGGGCAGACTCAGTCCAGCAGCTTCTTCTGCACCTTGCCCATCGCGTTGCGCGGGAGCGAGTCGACGAAGCGCACCTCCCGTGGGCGTTTGTGGGCCGAAAGCTGTTCGCCCACATAGGCGGTCAGCTCGACGCCGAGCGCATCGGAACTCCCGTCACGCGCGACCACGAAGGCCACGATCCGCTGCCCGAGATCGTCGTCGGGCAGCCCGACCACGGCGACCTCGCCGACCGCCGGATGCCCGAGCAGCACGGTCTCGATCTCCCCCGCGCCGATGCGGTAGCCGCCGGATTTGATGAGGTCGATCGACTCGCGCCCGACGATGCGATGGAACCCGTCCGCATCGATGACTGCCACATCGCCGGTGCGGAACCATCCGTCCTCGGTCCAGTCCCGCGCGGTGGCCTCCGGCCGGTTCAGATATCCGCCGAACAGCATCGGTCCACGAACCTGCAGTCCACCGATGCTCGCGCCGTCGTGCGGAACAGGTTCGCCCGCTTCGTCGCGCAGTCTGGTCTCCACCCCGCGCACCGGGGTGCCGACCCAGCCGGGCCTGCGCTCGCCGTCGGCCCGGGTGGACAGCGTGATCATGGTTTCGCTCATGCCGTACCGCTCCACCGGCGCCTGTCCGGTGAGCTCGGCCAGCTTCTCGAACACCGGCACCGGCAGCGGCGCGCTGCCCGAGACGAGCAGCCGCGCCTTACTCAGTTCCTTGGCCAGTTCGGGTTGCTCGACCACGCGTGACCACACCGTCGGCACGCCGAAGTACAGGCTGCCGCCCGCGGCCGCGTAGGCCTGCGGCGTCGGCTTGCCGGTGTGGATCACCGGACTGCCGACCCGCAACGGCCCGAGCAGCCCGAGGATCAGCCCGTGCACGTGGAACAGCGGAAGCCCGTGCACCAGTGTGTCTTTCCACGTCCACGCCCACGCCTCGGCCAGCGCGTCGAGCCCGGCGGCGATGGCACCGCGGCTGAGCATCACGCCCTTGGGCGGCCCGGTGGTTCCCGAGGTGTAGAGGATGAAGGCGATCGCGGCCGGATCGGGTTCGGGGTAGGTGTGCCACGACCGCGCGTGCAGCCGCACCGGCACCACCGGCAGGTCCGTGCCCTCCGGCGCCGGGCCGAGCCAGGCCTGCGCGCCCGAATCGCGGAGAATGTGCTCACGTTCGGAGGCACCGGAGTCCGGCGGCACCGGAACCACGGTCACGCCCGCGATCAGGCAGCCGACCACGGCGATCACGGTGCGCAAGGTCGGTTCGGCCAGTACCGCGACGCGGTCGGCGCGGGCGATGCGTTCGGCGACCGATGTTGCCGAACCCAGCAGATCGCTGCGCGAGACGGTGGCAGAATCGATGGTGACGGCGTCGGGAATGTCATCCCCGGCGGCGACGGCGGCCGGATTCAGCGAAGCGAGCAGCAGCGGCGGACCATAGGGCATCCGTCAACGCTAACGCGACGCGGTTCGGCGTGTGCCGCCGCCGCTGTCGTTGACACCCCGGCAACATGGTGAGACATTAAATGCACAACTCTCTCATGCTCTCTTCGATGAAAAACGGGGTCAACGATGACCATCCTGTCGCGCTCGCGTTCGCAGCGGTCCGAACCTGCGCCCTTCGACATCCGTGACTACGTCGACGGCTCCGCTGCCTTCTACGGCGCGACCGCCAATGTGATCATGCAGCTCAGCCTGGCCCCCGTCGGCCACGGCGTCGCCGAATCCACGGTGCACAGCGGCAGCATCATGAAGCACCCGGTCAAGCGCACCCGAACCACACTCACCTACCTGTCGGTGGCGCTGATGGGCACCGACGCGGACCGCGAGGCCTTCCGCACCGCCGTCAACGGCGCCCACCGCCACGTCCGCTCCACCGCCGACAGCCCCGTGCCGTACAACGCCTTCGACAAGAACCTGCAGCTGTGGGTGGCCGCGTGCCTGTACTGGGGCTCGGTCGACGTGATGCATCGCCTCTACGGCCCCGTCGACGAGGCCGTCGCCGACACCTTCTACGACTACGCCCACTACCTCGGCACCACTCTCCAGGTGCCCCGCGAGATGTGGCCCGCCGATCGCGCCGCGTTCGATGCCTACTGGTCCGAGCACCTGCCGCTCACCAGCGTCGACGCCACGATCAAGGCCTACTTCGACGCCCTGCTCGATCTGAAGATGGTCAGCCCGCTCCTGCGCCTGCCCTTCGCCCGCTTCCACCGCTGGTTCACCACCGGCCTGCTCCCCCAGCATCTGCGCGACGAGCTCGGCCTGTCCTGGACCCCCGCCGACGAGCGCAAACTCAACCGCCTGATGCGCACCACCGGCACGGTGACGGGCCGCATGCCACGTCCCGTCCGCAACTTCCCCTTCAATGTCACCCTCATCGACATGCGCCGCCGCCACCGGCTCGGCAAGCCGCTGATCTGACCGGCCTTCCCGCGCGCCTCCCGCGCCGACCTGCGGCGTTCGGGTTTCATTCCCCACGATCGCAACGCCCGTCGCGCGGAATCGGAGGACGCTCGTGAGCATTCGAACAGTGACATGGTGTACGGCGGTGGTCGCTGCCGGCCTCACGGTGGCCGCGCCCGCCGCCCGGGCCGACGAGGACCCGGCGACGGTGCCGCCACGAACCGCGATTTCGCTGCGGATGCCGGGCGGATTCGCCTGGGGCACAGCCAACGAACACGAAGCGCGATCGGCGCTGTCGATGTCCAAGCTCTACATCGCCGATTACGCGCTGCGTCACGGCGACGGCTCGCCGGAGGATCGCGCGCTGTCGGAACGGATGATCCGTGACTCCGACGACGCCGCCGCCACCCAGCTCGCCGGCAAATATCCGCAAGCGATCGAGGCGACCGCGGGCGAATACGGATTGCGCTCGACGCACGGCACCGACGACTGGGGCAGGTCGAGCACCAGCACCGCCGACATCACCGACTTCCTGGCCGCCAAGCAGCGCACCGACGCCGGGTCGCCGATCTTCGAGTGGATGGCGGGTGCGAGCAATACCGCCGCCGACGGCACTCCCCAGAACTGGGGCACCGCCCAGCTCCCCGGCGTGCAGGGCAGCAAGTGGGGATGGTCGGATGTGGGTGCCCCCGAGGTGGCTTCGGCATCCTTCGGGCCCAGCTTCTCGGTCGCCGCGCACACTTACGGCACCCCCGCCGACCAGTCCACCGATGTGCTCGATGCCGTGCCCGCGCTGATCCTGCGCCTGGCCGGGGCGTACTGACAGCAGTCCCGTGGTGCGGGAACCGCCCGCGTCAGAACGGGGCTTGCTGCCACCAGTTGTCGCGGGTCTGCTCGAAGGTGTGGCCCGGCCACGACACCTCGACGACCGAGTTCGCGCTGAACACATTGCCGCGTTCCCTGGCCGCGAGCGTGAACGGCGCGGCCGGGTCGCGAGGGCGGTAGGCGGCGAGACTGGTGTGGTGCAGCTCGCGCGTGGTGTCCTCGGTGGTGTGGCGCAGCAGATACGCGTCGGCGTCGGCCGCGGTGGGGTACTCGGTGTACCAGGCGATCAGTCCGTCGGAATCGGTGCAGCTGATCTGCCGCAGCGGCGCCGGGTCACCCGGCAGCACGACCAGTGAGGGGGTCGCCGAACAATTCGCCTCGCGCCAGCCGCGCCCGGTCGGCCCCGACGGGATCAAGTCGGTGAACCCCGAGGCCACCGAATCATGTGCCCCCCAGGTAGGCGGCGGTGGAACCCGGTTGGGCCGCACGAACTTCCAGTAGATCGCCCCGACGCCGATGACGCCGGCCCCGGCGACCAGCGCGAGCACGATCAGACTCACCGCGAGTACCCGCCACCGCGACGAAACCGCCCGCTGCGGTCGTCGTCCAGATGATTCACCCGAGGGAGCGCGCTGCCCGGCCCCATGGGCACCCACCGGTGTGTATCCGGGACGCGGAATCGACACGGCGCCGGCCGCTTCCCTTCGACCACCGTGCACTGCGGCCGGCCGCGGACCAGAGGACGACGGCGAACTCACCAGGGTCGGGTTCAGCGAACTCACGCCGGGATTCGCCGGCAGGTGTGCACGGCCGAAAGACGCCCCAGCCGAATCGGCCGACCTACTCGCCACACGGGCGGCCTCCCAGTCGGGGGGCGGCGGGGAACCACCTGGGCCCGGCGAGGCACAACCCGCGTCGAGCAAGGCCGCAGTCGCCGCGCGCGCGAATTCCTCGCAGCTGTCG
This sequence comes from Nocardia sp. NPDC060249, assembly GCF_042728755.1. Lineage (NCBI taxonomy): Bacteria > Bacillati > Actinomycetota > Actinomycetes > Mycobacteriales > Nocardiaceae > Nocardia > Nocardia sp. NPDC060249. Next base: position 189,265 of record NZ_JBHXAQ010000006.1, on the reverse strand, counting down.
AATCTTTCGTCCGGCGTTTTCGCCATCGCCCTGGCGATGACCGCGTCGATTCCGGACAGCAGGTCGCCGACCACCGCCGAGGCGCGAGGTACCGGCTTGGTCAGGTGGGCGGCGACCACCGCGCCGGGATTGTCGGCGGGAAAGGGACTTTCGCCGGTGAGCAGAGTGAACAATGTGCAGCCGAGCGAGTACTGGTCGGAGCGGTGATCGACCGGTGCGCCCGAGAGTTGTTCAGGGGAGGCGTAGGCCAGGGTCGCGAGGAAAGCGCCGGTGCGGGTGAGCTGGCGGGCATCGCCGCGGAGCCGGGCGATGCCGAAGTCGGTGAGCAGCACGCGGTCACCGGAACGGCTGGGGCCCAGCAAGATGTTGGCGGGCTTCACATCTCGGTGCAGCACGCCGCGATCGTGGGCGTAGTCGAGGGCTTCGGCGGTCTGCGCGATGATGCCGACCGCCCGCGCCGGAGCCAATGGCTCCCCGCGGAAGGCCGAGGCGTCGCGGCCGTCGACGTACTGCATGGAGATCCACATCAGACCGTCTTCGATACCGCGGTCGAGCACCGACACGATGCCGGGATGATCGAGATGGGCGGAAACATCGGCCTCGCGCTCGAACCGGCCGCGAACCTCGTGGTCGGAAGACAGTTCGCGGTTCAGCAGTTTCAGCGCCACCTGCCGAGGCAGACGTGGATGCGCCGCGAGGTACACGGTGCCCATTCCACCCCGGCCGAGCAGCCGGTCGATCCGATACCCCGCGAAGACCGTGCCTGCACTGAACTCCACCCCGTGCATTCCGTTGTGCCTCTCGATCTTGTGCAGACAGCTACCGCCCCTGTGCCGCACACGATATCGGCAGCCGCGGACAGCCCGGAGCCGGTGTTCAGGACAGGCGTGCGGCCGCTTCGGCGATGCGCTCGTCGGTGGCGGTGAGGGCGATGCGCACGTGTTCGGGCGAGCGGGGGCCGTAGAAATCGCCGGGGGCGGCGAGGATTCCGCGTTCGGCGAGCCAGTCCAGGGTGACGCGGCAGGGTTCGCCGCGGGTAACCCACAGGTACAGACCGGCTTCGGAGAAGTCGATGCGGAAACCTGACTGCACCAGAGCTTTTCGCAGGATCTCGCGACGGGCGCGGTAACGCTCGCGCTGCTCGGCCTCGTGGATGTCGTCGCTGAGCGCGGCGGTCATCGCGGCCTGGATCGGGAACGGCATGATCATGCCGGAGTGCTTGCGTACCTCGAGCAGTTCGGCCACCAGTTCGGGGTCGCCGGCGAGGAAACCGGCGCGGTAGCTGGCCAGGTTCGAGGTCTTGGACAGGGAGTGGATGGCCAGCAGGCCGGTGTGGTCGCCGTCGCAGACGCGGGGGTCGAGGATCGACACGGCCTCGCCCTCCCAGGTCAGGCCCAGGTAGCACTCGTCGGAGGCGACGATCGCGCCGCGCTCGCGCGCGAACGCCACCACCTTGCGCAGGTGCTCGACGGGCAGCACCTTGCCGGTGGGGTTCGAGGGCGAGTTCACGAAGATCAGCGCCGGATTCTGCGGGCCGATCTGGGTGAGACCGTCTGCGCGCCAAGGCTTCGCGCCCGCCAGCAGCGCGCCGACCTCATAGGTCGGATAGGCGATCTCGGGGATCACCACCAGGTCGCCGGAGCCGATACCGAGCAGTCGCGGCAGCCCGGCGATGAGCTCTTTCGTGCCAAGCACCGGCAGTACCGCCGCCGGGTCGAGGCCGGTGACGCCGAACCGGCGCGCCAACGCGGCCACGGCGGCGGAGCGCAGCTCAGGGGTGCCGTGTGTGGTCGGATAGCCGGGAACAGCCGCCACCGAGCCCAAGGCCGCGCGGATCAGCGGATCGACCGGGTCCACCGGCGTACCGACGGACAGGTCGACGAGACCACCGGGATGGGTGGCCGCCTTCTGCTTGACCGCGGCGATGGTGTCCCAGGGAAAGTCGGGCAGCAGACCGCTGACCCGGCCTTTCCGGCTCTGGGTTGGCACCCCTGCGCTCATTCCTCGGCCATCGGGGGCAGCGCCTTGATGAAGGCGGGGTCGAAATCGACCACACCGACCTTGGTCGCGCCGCCGGGGGATCCCAGCTCGTTGAAGAAGTCGACGTTGGCGTTGATGTAACCGCTCCACTGATCCGGAGTGTCGTCCTCGTAGAAGATCGCCTCCACGGGGCAGACCGGCTCACACGCACCACAGTCCACGCACTCGTCGGGTTGGATGTAGAGCATGCGACCACCCTCGTAGATGCAATCCACGGGGCATTCCTCGATGCACGCCTTGTCCTTCACGTCAACGCACGGTTCAGCGATGATGTACGGCACTGCCGTTCTCCTAGTCTGTCCTCACCTGCGGGGTTACTCCGCCCACGCAACCCTAGCTTGATCCTGCCCCTCGGCGCAGGTCAGCCTGCCCTAACTGCCCCAGTCGAGGCGCCTGCGACGCCGCCGACCCGACCGGTTCGCCCGGTCAACCGATTGTCAGCGCCGGGGACCGGGTTTCACCCTTTACCTGTGTCACGCGCAGGCTTAGATTTGTCCTTGGAAATCGTTGCACACAGCGGATCCCCCTCGCGTCACGGAGCCGCGCGACGAAGGGAACCGCTATGAGTACAGCGCAAGAACGCGCGGCCGCGCTGGAGCTGGTAGCCCGGCTGAAGTCGTCCTATCCCGAGTTGCCGAACGCGCCTGCCCCGGATCAGCTCGATCACGACCGCCTATGGGCCTATTTGAAAACCGACCACGATGTGGGGGGTGAGCCCGACGCCCCGATCACCTACGAGAACAAGCAGTACGAGCTGTGGGAGCACCACACGTATGTGATCTGTGAGGTGCTCGCCTGGCGTGGGATCTGGCTCTCCGAGGAGCGGCGCCGGATCGGCAATGTCGATCTCGGGCGCGCGATGTATCTGGGTCTTCCGTACTACGGCAGATGGCTGCTCGCCGTCGCGCGCGTGCTGGCCGAGAAACACCACATCGGCCTGACCGAACTGAGCGAACGAATGGTCGAGGTCACGGCACGCTACAAGGGCGGTCTGGCCGGCAAGACCATGACCGCCGAGCCGAAGTTCGAAGGCGACGGCACCCAGGTCGCGCGCAATCGTCATCACCTCGAGGCGGTCGGCAAGGGCGATCCGCAGGTGTTCGCCGGTCGGGCGGGCGAGGCGCGATTCGCGGTCGGTGCCGCCGTGCGGGTGCGGGAACTGCCCGCGCTGTTCTACACCCGCACCCCGGAGTACGTGCGCGGCGCGGTCGGGCGGATCGCGGCCCTCGCCTACGAGAGTTCGGCACCGGAGGACGAGACGTGGGATCGGCCGGACGCGCAGCCCGAGTGGTTCTACGTCGTCGAGTTCGACCTCGCCACACTGTGGCACGGCTACACCGGCAACAGCGCCGACCTGTTGCGCACGGAGATCCCCGAACGCTGGCTGGAGCCATCCGCCCAGACCGAACATCTTGCCCAGAAAGGGATTCCATGACCGGGCACGACCACGATCACGACCACGAACGCACGGTGGCCCCGATGGTCGACGAGATCACCGATTTCGAAGTGCTCGAGATCGCGCTGCGCGAGCTGTGTATCGAGAAGGGGATCTTCACCGCCGAGGAACACCGGCGGTTCACCGAATTCGCCGAACAGATCGGTCCGGCTCCCGCGGTGCACCTCGTGGCCAGGGCGTGGCTCGATCCCGATTTCAAGGCGCTCGCCCTCGCCGAACCGATGACCGCGAGCAAAGAGGTGGGGGTGGATTGGCTGGAGCCGACCGGTTTCGGCACACCGAGCGACTTCACCGCCTTCTCCATCCTCGAAGACACCCCGACGCTGCACAACGTGATCGTCTGCGCGTTGTGTTCGTGCTATCCGCGACCGATTCTCGGTAACTCCCCCGAGTGGTATCGCACACCGAACTACCGGCGGCGGATGGTGCGCTGGCCACGCCAGGTGCTCTCCGAGTTCGGGCTCGAGCTCCCCGCGGATGTCGCGGTGCGCGTGCAGGATTCGAACCAGAAGCACCGATTCATGGTGATGCCCCTACGCCCCGCGGGCACCGACGGCTGGAACGAGGACCAGCTCGCCGAGATCATCACCCGCGATTGCTTGATCGGCGTCGCGCTGCCCACCCCGGGTGTGACCACGAATGCGGTCACCCACACCCGGCCCGCCGTCCACCCGGCCACCTGACGGAGCGCGGACAACGATGAGTACACCCGAGATCGCCGCGCTGCGAGCCATCGTCGAACGCGACCAGGTGTGGCCGCGGATGGCCGCCGCGTACGGGGTGAGCAATCTCGTGCCACCGTGGAAGACCAGCCTCGACGGTCTGTGCGACGCGCTCGACCACGCGCGCTGCGCCGCGCCGATCCCGGATTTCCGGAGCCGGCGCGCCGAGGAGGACTCGCTGTCGGCGACCGTCTATTCCAGCCTGCCCTACCCCGAGAACCAGCTCGTCGCCCTGGCGCATTCCCTCGTGACGCGCGGCATCATCGATGAGCGAGAACTACAGGAGCGGCTGGTCACCGTTCGGGCCCGGCTGGAATCCTGACTCAGCCGATCGAGAGCGGCAGCGGCGCCGGTTTGGGTTCCACCCGGCCGTAGACCGTGGTGCGTTCGCGCACCGGGCGCGCGATACCCGCCGCGATCTCGGTGAGCTCGGCGACGGTTTTGGCGGAACCGTGCTGGGAACCGGCCATCCGGGAGATGGTCTCCTCCATCAGCGTGCCACCCAGATCGTTGGCGCCACCGGTGAGCATGGCCTGGGTGCCCAGGGTGCCCAATTTCACCCAGCTGGTCTGGATGTTGTGGATGCGGCCGTGCAGCATGATCCGGGCCAGGGCGTGGACCGCGCGGTTGTCGCGGTTGGTGGGGCCCGGCCTGGCCGCGCCCGCGAGATAGAGCGGCGCGCTCTGGTGGACGAACGGCAGCGGGACGAACTCGGTGAAGCCGCCCGTCTCGTCCTGGATGCCGCGCAGGACCCGCAGGTGGCCCACCCAGTGCTTCGGGTTGTCCACGTGCCCGTACATCATCGTGGAGCTCGACGGGATGCCCAGCTTGTGCGCGGTGGTGATGACCTCGATCCAGGCCGAGGTGGGGAGTTTGCCCTTGGTGAGCACCCAGCGGACCTCGTCGTCGAGGATTTCGGCGGCCGTTCCGGGGATCGAGCCCAATCCGGCTTCCTTCAGCGCCGACAGCCAGTCGTGGATGCTCTGGCCCCCGCGCGACGCGCCGTTGACGATCTCCATCGGGCTGAACGCGTGGACGTGCATCGAGGGCACCCGCGCCTTGATGGCGCGGACCAGGTCGGCATAGCCGGTGACGGGGAGTTCGGGGTCGATGCCGCCCTGCATGCAGACTTCGGTGGCGCCGTCGACGTGGGCTTCCCACGCGCGGTCGGCGACCTCGTCGGTGCTGAGAGTGAAGGCGTCCGCATCGCCCTTGCGCTGGGCGAAGGCGCAGAAGCGGCAGCCGGTGTAGCAGATATTGGTGAAGTTGATATTGCGGTTCACCACGTAGGTGACCTCGTCGCCGGAGACCTCGCGGCGCAGCGAGTCGGCCAGTGCGGCAACGGCTTCCATATTCGCACCGTCGGCGGTGGCCAGGGCCAGGTATTGATCGTCGGTGAGACCGGCCGGGTCCTGCTCAGCGGCGCGCAGGGCGTCGAGCACCTCGGAATCGAGCCGCTCGGGCGCGACGACGGCCAGGTCGCGGGCGTGTTCGCGGATCGTCTCCCAGTCGCCGAACGCGCCGACGACTTCCTGACCGAGCCCGGAATCGCTGCGGCTGTCGGTGTTGCGTCCCTCGGTGTCGATGGCGGTGTTCAGGTCGACGCGGCCGACCGAATCCCACGACTCGTCGGGCTCCTGCCACGGCAGGCCGACCGGCATGGCATCGGGCCTGGCCAGGCCCGTCGCGGGGTCGGTGAGCGCGTCGACGTGCGCGCCGATGCGCGGGTCGATCCACGGATGGCCCGCGCGCACGTATTTCGGGTGCGCGGAGGTGCGCTCGACGAGGGTGAACCCGGCCGCCTCGGTGATCTCGCGCAGAGTGTCCAGATTCGGCCACGGGCGTTCGGGGTTGACGTGGTCGACCGTCACCGGCGACACGCCACCCCAGTCGTCGATGCCTGCGTCGATCAGGGCCCGGCAATCACTGTGCGACACCAGGTTCGGCGGTGCCTGCACCGGAACATCCGGGCCGAGCAGCAACCTCGTCACCGCGACAGTCGCCAGGAACTCCGCGACGCCCGCGTCGGGAACATCGCGCATGGCGGTGTCGTCCTTGGCGCGGAAGTTCTGCACGATCACTTCCTGGATGTGCCCGAACTCCCTGTGCTGCTTGCGAATCGCCATGATCGACTCGGCGCGCTCGGTGAGATTCTCGCCGATGCCCACCAGGATGCCGGTGGTGTAGGGCACCGAGAGCCTGCCCGCGTCGGTGATCGACCGCAGCCGGACCGCGGGATCCTTGTCGGGGCTGCCGTAGTGGCATTCGCCCTTGTCGGTGAACAGCCTGGTGGCGGTGGTTTCGAGCATCATGCCCATGGACTGGGCGACGGGCTTGAGGCGGGAGATCTCGTTCCAGCTCATCACGCCCGGGTTCAGGTGCGGCAGCAGGCCGGTCTCCTCGAGCACGAGGATGGAGACGGCGCGCAGATAGTCGAGGGTGGAGTCGTAGCCGCGTTCGTCGAGCCACTGCGCGGCCTCGGGCCAGCGGTCCTCGGGCCGGTCACCGAGGGTGAACAGCGCTTCCTTGCAGCCCAGCGCGGCACCCTGGCGGGCGATCTCGAGCACCTCGTCGGGTTCGAGGAACATGCCCTTGCCCTCGGCGCGCAGCTTGCCGGGCACGGTGACGAACGTGCAGTAGTGACACTTGTCCCGGCACAGCTTGGTGAGCGGGATGAACACATTGCGCGAATAGCTGATCGTGCGGGGCCTGCCCGCCGATTCCAGGCCCGCGTCGCGGACTCTGGCGGCGCTGGCGCACAGGTCGACCAGGTCGTCGCCGGTGGCATGCAGCAGGACGGTGGCCTCGTCGACGTTCAACGTGACGCCGTCGCGGGCTCGGCGCAGGGCCCGTCGCATCGCGGCGGGACTCGGCGGCGACATCGGAACGCTCGGCTTCGGAAGATCGGTCACCCCGTCGATCATGCGCTACTTCTTCCCCGGACGTGTGGTCGGTGAGGTCACGGGCCCACGGCGGGCGCGGCGTGGTCGTCCTTGTCCGACGACAACCTCCGCCGTGACCACGCGTATTCCCGACGAGGTGAACTCGTCGCACGCGCATGGAACCATGGGCAGCATGTCACTACCGCGTTCTACCATCCTGGCCGAACCGGCCTGGCGTCCGAGTTCCAAGGCCAAGCTGCTGTGGGCGCTGGAGAACGCGATCGGGGTGGCGGTGTCGTTCATCGCGCTGGTGGTGTGGGTGGTGCTCGACGAGGACCGTCGTGGCTGGCAGGTGCTCGCCGGGCTGGCGCTCGTGGTGCTCGCGGCGCTCGCCGTCGTGGTGATCCCGGTGTGGCGGTACGCGGTGCATCGGTGGGAGGTCACCGACGAGGCCGTGTACACGCGGGTGGGGTGGCTGGATCAGGAGTCACGGGTCGCGCCGATCTCGCGGGTGCAGACCGTGGACACCGAGCGCGGGCCGCTGGAACGGATCCTGGGGCTGGCGACGGTCACGGTGACCACCGCGTCGTCGGCGGGGGCGGTGAAGATCAGCGCGCTCGACCTGCCGGTGGCCGAGGAGACGGTGCTGCGACTCACCGCGATCGCCGCGCAGCACCGCGGGGACGCCACGTGATCCAGCCCGTCGAATGGCAGCGCCTCGATCCGCGCATGCTGCTGGTGTATCCGGTCAACGAGATCATGAAGTACATACCGGTGCTGCTCGGTTCGATCATCGTCGGCACGACGAGCGGCAATCCGCTGTGGAGTCTCATCCCGGTGGTGCTGGTCGCGGCGTTCGGCATCGCGCGCTGGTTCACGACGTCGTATCGGATCGACGCCGATCACGTGCAGCTGCGCAGCGGGATCGTGGCGCGCCGGACATTGTCGGTGCCGAGGCCGCGCATCCGGTCGGTGGATGTGGAAGCCGATCTGCTGCACCGGGTACTGGGGCTGGCGGTGCTGGCGATCGGGACCGGGAAGCAGACCGACAAGGGCGAGGAGTTCAAGCTCGACGCCCTCGACACGAGTCAGATCCCGGCGTTGCGGGCCGAATTGCTCTCGCACACCGGGCAACACGCGCCCGAGCACGTCGACGAGGCCGGGGCGGCGCGTGTTTCGCACCCCGACGCGCTCGCCGAGTCCGGGGTGGAGATCGGGCACTGGCGGGCGGCGTGGGTCCGCTACGCGCCGCTGTCGCTGACCGGGCTGGCTGTCGTAGCACCGATCGCGGGGCTCGGCGCGCAGTACGGGGTGATCGACGTGCTGTCGAAAAGCGCTGTCGTACAACATCTCGACGACGACACCGCGGCGATCGTCGCGATCACCATCGCCGGGTTGACCGTGCTGACGTTGGCGCTGGTGAATCTCGCCGCGTGCGCCCAGTACCTCGCCACCTGGTTCGGCCTGCGCGTGCTCGACAACGGCACCACCCTGCACCTGCGCCACGGACTGTTCACCACCCGCCAGATCACCCTCGACCTGGCCCGCTTCCGCGGCGCCACGCTCAACGAACCGCTCCTGCTGCGCGCCGCCCGCGCCGCCCAGCTGGAAATGATCATGACCGGGGAGAACCCTCGCCAGAAGATCCTTCCCCAGGCGCCGAGGGTGGCCGTCGAACGCACCCTCGACGAACTACTCCGCAGCCGCAGGGGCCCGCGCGCCGAAGCATCGCCCACACCGGATTCGGCCGCACCACAACCGATCACCGGTTCCGCCCTCGGCACCGTCGAGTTGCGCATGCACGGGCCCGCCGCCCGCCGTCGCCGCTACACCCGCGCCGCGTGGCCCGTCGGTATCGTCGTCCTCGCCCTGCTCGCCATCGTGCTCACGGGTGGCCACCTGCCGCCGTGGGCCTGGACCTTCCCGGTGGTCTTCGCCGTCGTCATGGCCCTGCTCGCCGAGGACCGCTATCGCGGCCTCGGTCACCGCGTGCTCCCCGGCACCACGGGCCCGACCTGGCTGATCACCCGCCGCGGCAGCCTCGATCGCAATCGGGACTGTCTCGAAGCGCCGGGCATCATCGGGTGGACTGTGCGGCAGACCTTCTGGCAACGCCGTGCCGGACTCGCTACCGTCGTCGCGGCCACCGCCGCGGGCAAGAAGTCCTACCTGGTGGTCGACATCCCGATCGATCAGGTCGCGGCGCTGATCGAAGAAGTGACCCCGGGCGGACTCGGCACACGCTGAGAGGTCCGGGAAGACCCGCCGAGCCCGATAGCAGCGCGGACGACAGCGACGCGGCGTAGCGTTCGATTCGATCGCCGTGCCGCTGACGCTAGGGGTGATTCGTGCATTTCACCGAGGTTATCGAGAACGCGGGCAAAGTGCTGGACGCCGCGGGCGTCGCGGCCATCGTCATCGGCGCGTTCGTCGGCACGGTCCGCTTCCTGCGACAGCTGGCCGGGCGCGAGCAGTTCGAGCTCGCCTACAGCACCTATCGGCGCGGGCTCGGCCGGGCGATCCTGCTCGGGCTGGAATTCCTGGTGGCGGCCGACATCATCCGAACGGTCGCCATCTCACCGACTTTCACCAGCGTCGGCGTACTCGCGTTGATCGTGCTGGTGCGGACGTTCCTCAGCTATTCGCTGGAACTCGAGCTGACCGGGCACTGGCCGTGGCAGACCCCGAAACCTACCGGCTGAGCTGGGAGCGGTAGTACAGGTACCCCGCGGGCGCGAGCACACCGCAGGCGAACAGCAACAGGGTGCGGCCGTCGCTGCCGAGCATGATGTCACCGCCGGGCCCGCGCGAGGCGCAGACCAGGAACCCGAAGACCCACACCACGATCGGGGCGAAGGTGAAGCCGATCCGGTCGGTCACCGATTCCATGCCGTAGACCAGCGCGATGTTGATCGGTGCGGCGAACAGCGCCACCACCGGAAACGCCAGCGAGCCGATGTACAAGGGCAGGAACAGCACTTCGACGGCCAGCGTGATCAGCGCGTCGACGAGCAGCAACACGACGATGAGTCCCGAGATCAGCGGATCCGCCACGCCGGAGATGCGTGCGGACCGCAGCACGGCGGTGGGCTGATCGCGATCGGTGACCATACGCGTGAGTCTATTCGGCCGAAGCGGTCTGCTGTGCCGCGCGCGCCTGGGAGAACCGCCAGCCGATCAGCAGCGCGGGCACGATCACCAGCAGACTCGCCACCGTCCAGGTCCCGACCGGGCGATCGATCGCCATCAGGACCAGCACCGTGCACAGGAAGGCCAGCGTGGCCCAGCCGGTGTACGGCGCGCCCATCATCCGGAACGCGGGCCGCTCGATCTGCCCCCGCTTCCACAGGTGCCACATCCGCAGCTGACACAGCACGATGGTGGCCCACGACGCCAGGATGCCGAGCGAGGCCATATTCAAGACGATCTCGAAGGCCTGATCCGGAACGAACCCGTTGAGCACCACCCCGAGCAGCGCGATGCCGAAGGTGAGCAGGATCCCGCCGTAGGGCACGCCGTGGCTGCTCATCACCGCGGTGAACCGAGGGGCGCTGCCGCGCATCGACATCGAACGCAGAATGCGCCCGGTCGAATACAGGCCCGCGTTGAGACTGGAGAACGCCGCGGTGAGCACGACGATGTTCATCAGCGAGCCGATGCCGGGCACGCCGAGCGCGGCGAAGAACGTGACGAACGGGCTCTCCCCCGCGTGATAGGACGTGTAGGGCAGCAGAAGTCCGAGCAACAGCAGCGATCCGACGTAGAACACCGCGATCCGCACGATCACCGAGTTGATCGCCCGCGGCATCAGCTTCTCGGGATCCTTGGTCTCCCCCGCCGCCGTACCGACCAATTCGACGGCGGCATAGGCGAAGACCACGCCCGAGGTGACGAGCACCAGCGGCAGGATGCCGGTCGGGAACATGCCACCGTGCTCGGAGATCATCGACGGCCCGGTCTGTTCGCCCCGAATGGTGAAGCGCCCCAGCAGGAACACCGTGCCGATCACCAGGAAGGCACACAGCGCGGTCACCTTCACCAGCGCGGCCCAGAACTCCAGCTCACCGAATGCTTTGACGCTCACCAGATTCACGATCAGCACGATCACCAAGGCGATCAGCGCCAGCGCCCACTGCGGCACCGCGGTCATCGGCTGCCAGTAGTGGAAGTACAGCGCGATGGCGGTGGAGTCGGCGATGCCGGTCATCGACCAGTTCAGGAAGTACATCCAGCCCGCGACGAAAGCGGCTTTCTCCCCGAGGAATTCGCGCGCGTAGGAGACGAACGAACCGGATGTCGGGCGGTGCAGCACCAGCTCGCCCAGCGCCCGCAGGATGAAGAACACGAACACGCCGCAGACCGCGTAGACGACCCACAGCATGGGCCCCGCGCTGGCCAGCCTGCCGCCGGAACTCAGGAAGAGGCCGGTGCCGATCGCGCCGCCGATCGCGATCATCATCAGCTGGCGTCTGCCCAGGGATTTGTGATACCCGGCGTCCTCGGCGTCGAGCTCCGATCGATCACCCACAGCGGTCATGACACGCCACCCATCGTGTGAGAGCACCCGAGAACGCGGACACCGGAACGGTACCGGCAAGCGCCCGAGCCGCGATGGCAACCCTGTGGCTAGCGACTCAATCGAGACCGGCGAACAGGTCGTGCTCGAATCCGTCGGCACCCACCTGGCCACTGGTGCCGCGCACCAGCCTGAAGTGTTCCTCCGGCAGCACCGGCAGCGCGATATTGTTCGACAGAGCGAATTCCCGGCCACTCGGCGCGACGGTGACCTGGGTGGCGTGCGCGCGCATGGCGGCGCGCTTGGCCGAGACCGCGTCGGAGACGTCGACCACGGTGGTGACCCCGCTCGTCGACATGGCGGCCAGTTCCGCCTCGACCGGCAGGCGCCAGCCCGCCGGCAGCGCACCGGGCAGCTCGTCGACGGTGCGGCGAGCCAGCGCGGCGGTGTGCTGGCGCAGCAGATCGCCGTCGGTGACGGTCCAGTAGAACTTGGGGACGTCCCAGCCCTGCTCGGCGGCGGCCGCGACCGCCGCGGTGGTGATCTCGTGCGCGCGGATGTGGTCGGGATGGCCGTAACCGCCGCGCGGGTCGTAGGTGACGACGACCCGGGGCCGCAGTTCGAGGATCACCGCGACGAGCGCGTCGACGGCGGCGTCACCGGAATTCACGAAGGCCCGTGGGTTCGCCGCCGACGGCGTGCCCGCCATGCCGGAGTCGCGCCACCGGCCGGGGCCGCCGAGAAACCACGGCTCGCCCGCGTCGAGGGCCGACAGCGCGGCGGTGAGTTCGCCGATGCGGTAACCGCCGAGCTGGTCGGCTTCGGCGGCGATCAGGCGCGACCACCGTTCGCCGATGACCTCGCCCTCCTCGCCGAGCGTGCAGGTCACCACGGTCACCGGGACACCACGGCGGCGGTAGTGCGCGATAGTGCCGCCCGTAGTGAGGGTTTCGTCATCGGGATGCGCGTGGACGAGGAGCAGGCCGCCGATCTCGGTCACGGGATCCTCCGCCACTGCGCTGTATCACCGAAGATGCCGACCTGGATGGCGCCCGACAGCGACACACCGTCCACGCGCGGACCGGCCGCCGCGACGACGTTGTCCTGCACGATCGGCAACACGGTCGCCAGTTCCCACAGCCGTGGCTCGGATTCGGCCAGGATCCGGGGCACCTCGAATCCCCGCAGCGCTTCGTCGATCGACGGTTGCAGGGCCGGATCGCACACACCGCCGATATTGCTCGGCGCCTTGCGATACATCTCGGCCGCGGCCAACGCGGGCCCCTCGGCGCCTGCCGGTTCGACGGGCGGACAGCCGTAGCGTGAGGCGAGCGCGGTGGCGGGGTCCCCGCCCGCGAGCTCCCAGCCGACGATGGCGTCGATCGAGGATTCGGTGAGTTCCTTGCCGTACAGCTCATCGGCGGCCAGCCCGCGAACGGTGGCATCGATACCGGCACTGCGCAATTGGTCGGCGGCGGTATTGGCGACGGCCAGCGCCGACGCGTCCTCGGTGACAGCGCCGATCCGTACCGACAGTCCCTTGCCGTTGCGCGCCACCGAGCGCGGGCGCGGCGCGGGCGAGGTGGGCGAGCCGGTCTGCGGTGTCTCCGGCGCACGGCCGTAACCGGCTTCGGCCAGCAGGGCGAAGGCTTCCTCGGAGGTCATCCGCGGCGGCGCGGTGGGCACATAGCCCGGACTCGACGGCGAAAGCACTTGGGCGCGAGCGGGTTCCACCCAGCCGCCGGTCTGCGCGCCGACGGTCGCCAGCAGCGCGGGGTCGAGCAGCGCGAGCACCGCCTTGCGGACCCGGCCATCGGCGAGGTCGCCGGAGCGGCCGTTGAGCGCGAGTTGCAGTTCCCGAGCCTGCGGCATGATGGTGGTCCGCACCGACGGGATCGCGGCCAGTTGTGCCTGGGTCGCCACCCCGCCGTGCACGAGCGCCATCTGCGCGTCACCGGTGCGCAGCGATTCGGCCAGCTGCGAGGGCGTACCGCCACGACGGAACTGGATCTGATCCGGGGACGCGGGCGTGCCCCAGAAACGGTCGTTGCGTTCGAGCAGAATCTCGTCGCGTCCGCGATCGACCGATTTGATGGTGAAATTGCCGCCGGAGACCGGGATCTTGTCGACCAGCCCGCTGGTGAACCCACCCGGCGAGTCCTTCACCAGGTGTGAGGGCAGCAGATTCGAGAACAGTTCACGCCAGGCCGGATAGGGCTGGGTCATGGTGACCGTGACCGTCTTGCCGCCACCCGAGGACGCCACATCGGAGATGAGCCGGTAGCCGGCCGGGTCAACCACGCCGGGCTGGCTGATCATCTGCTGCCAGAGGAACCGGAAGTCCTCGGCGGCGATCGGAGCGCCATCGGACCAATTGGCCTGATTGCGCAGGGTGTAGGTGATGGTGAACGGCTCCTGGGCCGTCACATCGGCCGACACGATCAGCGAGGTATCGGGCACCCAGTCGACCAGACCCGGATGCACGGGACTCGGCGCGGCGCGGAACGGGCTGGGCAGCACCATCGAACTCACCGCGCTGGTCACCGGCGACTGATCCGAGCGCAGATGCGGGTTGAACCCGATCCCGATGTCGTCGATCGCGACGACGACGGTGTTCTTGCCCGGCTTGGCCTGGGTGGTCTTGGGCGAGTCGGAGGACTCGATCGGCGGTGGCGGATTCGCCGTGCAACCGGCCACGACCGCCGTCGAGGCAATCATCGCCAGCACCATCGCGCGCCACCTTGCGCGCCGCCCCAGACTCACCTTGCGCACTCTACCCAACCCCGCTGTCCACTGCCGGTCGCCCATTACAGGCCCACAAAACGGCGTCGGGCGGGGGCGGTTACGGTAACCCGCCCACCCCCGTGGCCACAACAGCCCACAAGTTAGCGGCGGCCGTGTCGCGAGCCGAGGCACGCGGAAGGT